>JADFAE010000040.1 GCA_015665415.1 Roseobacter sp. | reverse complement strand
GGTGATGACACCACTGACAGTCTGGCCGCTGATCGTCACATTGTAGGCCTTGCTGAGGTGGTACGTGGCGATGGGGCTGCCATCCGGGTCGTAGACTGCACCCATCGGGCCCACACCGACCAAACCGTTGTACTTCACGCCAACCTGGTACCAAGGAGTCTGGAGCGGGTTGTAGCCAGGGTAGGTGGTACCGGGGTTAGTCATCATGTCGTTGGCGGGGTTGAACTGGAACTGAGCCAGGTCGGGGGTGGTCGAGTTGATGATGTACACGAAGGGGCGGCCGTCAGCAGTGGTCGTGGGAGTGACGTCCACCATGGCGCACGGGCTGATGGAGTTATCGGCGTAGGCAAGCTCGAAGCCACTGGGGCCGACGCCGCTCCAGAGGTAGCGGAGGCCGGCAGAGCTCATGTTGGCGAAGGCGGGGATGTGGGAACCGAAGCTGTTGACAGTGTTTCCAGCATCACCGAACAGCGCGCTGATCGCGTTGGTGGTGCTCTGCGACAAGACTGCGGGAGACAGGGGCACAAAGGTGGCGACGCGGATCATCAGGCCCTGGACAGTGGTGACGGCGGGGCGGACGTGGATCCAGCCTTGAGAAGTCAGCATGGAGACACCCTCGTTGGACATGGCCTCGTGGGTCAGCACTGCCATCCCGCCCAGCTCGTCGAGAGCCATGCGCATCTGGGGCTGAGACTTGATGGTGCCAATGTTGGGCAGGACGGCAGTTGGGGCATCGACTCCATTCACGTCGGCGTAGTCGACGACGCTGGTCTCCCAGGAGGCGGCGACAATCTTCCCGGTGGTGTACTCGAACACAAGCCCGAGGCCACCCGAGTTCCCGATCGCAGCCTTGAGCACCTTGGTCACCTGAGGGGCGCGGATAAGACCGGTGATGACACCACTGACAGTCTGGCCGCTGATCGTCGCGTTGTAGGCCTTGCTGAGGTGGTACGTGGCGATGGGGCTGCCATCTGGGTCGTAGACTGCCCCCATCGGGCCCACACCGACCAAACCGTTGTACTTCACGCCAACCTGGTACCAAGGAGTCTGGAGCGGGTTGTAGCCAGGGTAGGTGGTACCGGGGTTAGTCATCATG
>JADFAE010000018.1 GCA_015665415.1 Roseobacter sp. | reverse complement strand
AAGGCATTCACCAAACGCCCTTCTCGCGCTTGATCTGATCCAGAAATAGATAGCCTAAACCATCAGGATCCAGCCGCTGGTAAGTAGCCGGACCACAATCTCTGAACCAAAAAGCATACTTTCCCGCATTTATGATGCGAAAGTCGTTTCACTACTAAGGCTGTGATGTCGGTCGCAGCCCCTTCGCAAAACAAACATCATAAATACAATTGGTTCTAAAACCTTGCGGAATTAGAACCGGGTTAGTGTACTTGACTTGGACAACTCTGTCGTTTCAAACCGGCATACTCATGGACGTCCGAGGAAACAGACGTGTTCATAAGCTCGCATCATAAACCCGAAGGTCTAATCAGCACCAATCTGAGATCATCCCCACACTCGGGGCGATCAACAGTGTTGTTGATTGTTTCTCTCTTTACGATATCAATTCGTCCAATTGGACGGTTAAGAACTGCGCACAGTGCTTAACGATCTAATTGTTTAATGGTGGAGCCTAGGAGGATCGAACTCCTGACCTCCTGAATGCAAATCAGGCGCTCTCCCAGCTGAGCTAAGGCCCCATCTTAATCCCGAAGGATGAGTGGTGGGTCGAGGAGGACTTGAACCTCCGACCTCACGCTTATCAGGCGTGCGCTCTAACCACCTGAGCTACCGACCCGGTTTTCGATTTGCAAAGCAAATCAAAACCCGTGTGCGACAGGGTATTGCAAAGGCAAACCCTCAGAGCAGCACTCAGTGGTTATGTCACCAGGCAGCGCCAGATAACGGCTGCTGCCGCGACTTGTCTGAAGAGATATGAGGACGGCTCGGTCCAAAGGACATCCAGTAGATGCCCCGATGTTGAACAGTTTTGATTACTGTTCATTGCTAAGTGTATCACGACTTTTATGCGCTACCGCTTCGCTACTTGAGCGCGTTGGTAACTCAACCAAGTATCTAGATACATCCTTAGAAAGGAGGTGATCCAGCCGCAGGTTCCCCTACGGCTACCTTGTTACGACTTCACCCCAGTCGCTGAACCCACCGTGGTCCGCTGCCTCAAAAGTTAGCGCACGGCCTTCGGGTAGATCCAACTCCCATGGTGTGACGGGCGGTGTGTACAAGGCCCGGGAACGTATTCACCGCGTCATGCTGTTACGCGATTACTAGCGATTCCGACTTCATGGGGTCGAGTT
>JADFAE010000001.1 GCA_015665415.1 Roseobacter sp. | reverse complement strand
GAGGCCTGACCTCCTACGTCAAGAACGCCACCACGCCGTACTTCTCCACCTTCACCTACAACCCCGCCAACGGCATGTTCACCAACCCCGGCAAGGTCTACAACCAGTACAACCCCAAGCTCCGGCCATGGTACAGCGTGGGCATGATGTACAACGGCGCGGTTGGTGTTGGTGCCTTGGACACGCTGTACCAGGAGGGCAGTGGCACGCCGATTGCCTCGTACCACCTTTCCAAGAGCTTCAGCCAGGTGGGCAACGGCGGCCAGGTGATCGGCGGTGTGATGACCGCCGTCCTCACACAGACCCAGGTCTCCACCACCCTCCAGGCTGCTCTCGGCAATTCCGGCGCCCTCGGCCTCGTGTTCGAGTCCACGACTGGGAACGTGGTGGCCACCTCCTGGAAGGAGAGCATCGCTGACCACATCGCCTTTGACCCCGCCAACCACAACCGCAAGATCGGCCTTCCCTCGATCGGCACCATCAGCTCCCAGCCCCAGATGCGGATGGCTCTCGATGACCTCGGTGGGCTGTCCGTCCTCACACACCCTGACATGGCCAACGATGGTGTCTCCATGCTGACTTCTCAAGGTTGGGTCAACGTCCGTCCCGTGGTCACCACTGTCCAGGGTCTGTCGATCCGCGTCGTGACCTTCTTGCCCCTCAGCCCCACCACGCTGTCCGTCTCCACCACGAACAAGGTCAGTCGCCTCTTCTCCGATGCCGCAATCACGCTGAATTCCTACGGCAACAACGTCAACGTCTTCGCCAACCAGACCACTCCGGCCGGCAAGTACGTGTGGGACGCGATGACTGCCAACAAGGACCTCTTCGAGTTCTGGATGATGGACAACTCCAGCATGCCGTACGCGATGGTCGACATCGAGCGAGGGCTGACCTCCTACGTCAAGAACGCCACCACGCCGTACTTCTCCACCTTCACCTACAACCCCGCCAACGGCATGTTCACCAACCCCGGCAAGGTCTACAACCAGTACAACCCCAAGCTCCGGCCATGGTACAGCGTGGGCATGATGTACAATGGCGCGGTTGGTGTTGGTGCCTTGGACACGCTGTACCAGGAGGGCAGTGGCACGCCGATTGCCTCGTACCACCTTTCCAAGAGCTTCAGCCAGGTGGGCAACGGCGGCCAGGCGATCGGTGGTGTGATGACCGCCGTCCTCACACAGACCCA
>JADFAE010000019.1 GCA_015665415.1 Roseobacter sp. | reverse complement strand
AAATGAAGAACGCGTTCTCAGGCTACTTTACACATCAGCAATCATAACAGAAGGGCTAAATCACAATCGATGGGAAAAATTGAGGGCTAAACTCTGCTGGTACCAAACTTGCACCCCTTCCTGTCACACGAAGGCACGGATAACCTCCTGAACAGGCGCCACTTGCTTGAGGTGAGGACCGGCAGCGCGGTCGCACTGCAGGATGACCTCCGCTGAGCGGTCCCCCAAGCTGGTGACGAAGGTGGCGAAGTAGCCGTCCCCTTGGCTGGCAGCCAGCTTGGTCCAGGGTTGGGTCGTCTTGTCCATGGTGAACTGACAGGAGCCGCCGTTTTCCGCAGACTCCCACTGGCCGAAGTACCCACCAATGTGACGCCCGGAGCAGGCCTTCTGGTTGGGAGGGAACTCGTCGCCGCAGGGCTGAGCCACCATGTGAAGTTCGACTCCACGTTGCCGTACTGTTGGAGCCCACTCCAAGTCTGGCCTTTGGTATCGCTTTACTTGGAGCGACACCCAGCCCCACGGGAAGAAGATCATCAGGTCCGCAAAGCTAGCTTGACTTCCGTTCACGACAATGGCGATCCAGTTTTCCTTCACTGCTTCGTTGATACTGGACACTGTGGGATCCTCTCCCGTGCACTACTGTTCCGCCTGGAGTTGCACCTTTGCAGTGATAACTTTGACGCCCTTTATCACACTCCAATCGTTTTTTTGGAGGTTGCTGCTGCTGCTGTTGGTGCTGTCATCACTCTTCATCGTCGACTTCGTAGAGGGAAACGCAAGCCTGAGGAGATCGTCGTGTGTTGGCTGGATGAATTGGCATGCCGAGAGAAGCAGTACAAGGTAGTCCTTGACAGACAGCTCGAATCCTGTCCCGGAGGCAGGGTGGGAAAGTTGGAGACCATACTGCACAAGAAACATCACAGTCTGTGCCTCTGATAGCTCGTAGCGACGGTTCCCAGCCTGTCGGACCTGCTCCTTGGCAGCCGCCTCGAAAGCTTGGGAGTCTGTGAGCACCCCAAATTTCACCACGAGGTCAAGCTCGGAGCAGGAACAGGTTTTGGACGTGTAGAAGATTTCGCTTGGATCCAGGTCCTTGTCAGCCTTCTCATCGACAGAGACAGGGCATAGGAAATAACCGCGTGGCAGCCTTCGGGCTCCAAATAACTCAACCCGTTGAGCTGTTTGTAACGAGTTGCACCTTGCTGAAAGTAGATCCATGGTCGGCATGGCCTTCATAGTTGTCAACACAGCGGCGGCCGAGCGTGCGTTGCGCAGCATCCCGCGAGCACAGCGGCCTGCCTCGGTAGTCTGACGGTCCGGATTGTCTTCCACAGTTCGTCCCTCGTGAAGATCTTCACTATCCCACGGATCTCGGCCACCTCCTCAGCAGTCAGCTTCGTCCACATGCCAACGTCGATCATGTACTGGGTCTGCTCTTTGGTCAAAGTGCACGACGACTTCCGTAGGTCCGTCGCGGGCACCTGGTCATACGCCGCCAGCTCTTCCAGAATCTCACGCGCCTTCTTCATGGGCACCTCCTCAGGCGTTCCCATCGCCAGGTCTACCAGGACATCAGTCAGGCAGTGGTCGATGTATTTGGGCTGGAGCGGCAAGGTGGTCACCATACTACGTTTTCCTAAACAGTCCTCTAGGGAGGGGCACCCAGCATTGCGATATCCGATCACAGAACGGTCAAGCTTGGTACCCTTGTAAGTGCTATACCTACGTAGCAGGTCCTCCACTAATGCGTCGACTTCTCCTCGGTCTTGGGATGCAAGTGCCTCGCGGCCGCGAACGCCTTCTGGTTCCTCTCCCCAGCGTGGAGTCCGCCCCTCAGGTACCGAGTCACCATCGTGTCGTTGCCGTGGAGGCTGAAGAGTCGCAGGGTCTCGTAGGGCACTCCCGCTCGAGCCATCGTGCTCAAACTGCCGCGGCGCAGGCAACGCAGATCCCAGTTGGGCTTCTGACAAC
>JADFAE010000024.1 GCA_015665415.1 Roseobacter sp. | reverse complement strand
ACTGTGTTGCATCTATACCTAAACCAGCTGTGAAACTCGGTGAACCACCTGTTTGTATCCATACAACTGAATCAGTTAATGGATCGATAGTATTCACTGTTGTTTGTAAAGACCATGTTGAACCTGATTGTGAAGCGCCTGAAACAATTTCAATAAATATACTTGTACCCGCGGAAACAGGTGTAGCTGCTTGATTAAAATCAGTTGTACGTGTAATTATCCAATTTGGACCCGGGGTTGCACCATCATCTGAAACGATATAAACACCATTTTCTCTATTGTCTGCTTGGTTTTTAACCAATATTCTATCAGATAATGATACAGTTTGTCCATCAATAACTAATGTACCTGGACCCCCTGTACTTGTTAATGTTTCAGCAGGACTTGCGTAAGTGGGTGTATTTGGTAGTACTGCCACTGTTGCATAATTCGCACTCGTTAATGGAGCAGCGCCTGTTGATGCAACTGTATCAACGTATGTTTTAGTTGCTGCATCTTGAGCATTAGTCGGGTCAAGAATAGCTGTTATTTTTTGAGAACCTGCACTCAACCCATTAAATGTGGGTGTATCGGTAGTTGCAACACCTTGGTTCATTGCACCCACAAACCCCCATTGAGAAGTACTTATTGTTGTTGAATTGATGTTTGCTAATTGTAGGAACTCTGTTGTAGTGACACCATTTATTGTTCCAGTCGATGTTATATCGTTTACCCCTGTTAAATTATCTGAAGCGTCAATAGATAAACCAGTTTCAGTAACCGTATCGACACCCGAAACTTTAACTACTCGGTTAACAGTACTTACTGGTCCAACGATACGATCTAAGTCTTGCCATGTCGCTGTTGTTGCTCCTGTTGCGATAAGTAATTGTCCGCTACTCGGTGCAGCCGATGTAAATGTAGAAACAGTACCTGCGCCTGAATTGATGAATAAAGCCCTAGAAGTCACGTTATTGGAACTACTTGTCATTGTTTTATTCGTAAGTGTTTGTGTATCGGTTGTACCGATAAAATCACCAGTTGGTGCTGCTTTGGTTGCGGATACTGCTGCTGCGCCTTGTCCTACCATTACATTTCCAGAAGTAATTGATGTTAATCCTGTACCACCATAAGGTACTGTGACTGTATTTAGGTCCAAGTCATTACCAGAGTATGTTAATCGTGCTGAAATATCTGTTTGTATCGTACCACCTGCTAGTTGTGTTGCATCAATACCTAAACCCGATGCAAGTATTACTGAACCACCCGTTTGTATCCATTCTACGGCGTCGGTTAATGGGTCGATAGTATTAACAGTTGTTCGTAATGTCCACGTAGATGCTGAATTTGATGCACCCGGAACAGTATTAATAAATATACTCGAACCTGCTGGAATCGGTGTAGCTGCTTGGTTAAAATCAAGTGAACGTGTAAGTGTCCAATTTGGTCCAGGTGTTGCACCATCATCAGTGACATTATATACACCATTTTCGCGATTATCTACTTGATTTTTAATTAAGACACGGTCACCAACGAAAACTGTTTGTCCATCAATATCTAATGAACCCGGACCCCCCGTACTTGTTAATGTTTCAGCTGGACTTGCGTAAACTGGATTGTTTGGTAATATAGCTGTAGTTGCATAATTCGTACCTGTTAAAGGTGTAGTACCAGAAGCAACTGCTGTATCTACGTAACTTTTATTTGCTGCATCTTGTGCGTCTGTTGGAGCCGCAATGGCAGTTATTTTTTGTGAATTTACATTTAAACCATTAAATATCGGAGTATCGGTAGTTGCAACGCCCTGGTTCATATCACCAAGAAACCCCCATTGAGTATTACTGATAGTTGTTGAATCGATGTTTGACAACTGGTTAAATTCGGTAGTTGTAACACCATTTATTGTTCCGCTTGATGTAACATTGTTTACTCCTGTTAGGTTATTTGACGCATCAACTGATAAACCTGTTTCAGATACAGTATTTGAAGCAGAAACTTTGAGCATCCGATTTGTTGTACTTATTGGTCCAATGATGTACCCCAAGTTATTTGCTAACGATGTCGCGTCTGTTGCTGGTAATAAATTCGTTCGCACAAACGCAGTAACTGGGGTTCCAGAATAAGAACCACCAACAGTGTATAACATTCTATCGTTTGTACTCGGTATAGCGACTACGTTATCTAATATACTGGAATAAGCTTGTACGTCAGAACCGATTTCAAGACCAAGTTGTGAACGTTGCTCTGAAACAGTTGGTTGTAATAATAAAC
>JADFAE010000039.1 GCA_015665415.1 Roseobacter sp. | reverse complement strand
TCCGGTCTCCCAGTCGTGCACCAAGAGAGGATGAGGAGCGCGGCGGTCCCTAAGTCGGAGTTCTCGGGCTTCAGTATCTCCTTGATACCCTCCACCGTCACTTCGCCCACTCTCGGCTCCGTCCCGCGGGTCGGGAGCAATGTGAATCCTCTGCAGGCTGCTACACTCGTACAGCAAGTTGGCATTGCTGGGTGATATGATGGGAAGTTGTTTGCTGTTGTTATTGGCCACGCTTTCAGGAAACAAGAAAAACAATGGATAAGTCGAGGGGGGAAATGGGAACGAATTCGATCATTGTGATGTTTTATTTTGTTTTTGGTGGTTTCTCGTCACAAGTTACATCAATGGGAAATACATAGCATTTGGTTCACATCCAACCACATCGGAAAGCCCTCTTCTGCTTTCACATCCGTACTATCACAACTCTGAATAACGCTACACGATTCACCCATTCTCCAATAGAGGCGCGTTCTACACTCCTACTTCTTGGCGGTCTTGTTGAGCCGCTTGTGGCGCAGGTGGTGGAGCAGCGCCGCGGGTGCCACCGTTGCCGTGAAGTACTCGGCCAGGTTGTCCTCGTTGACAAAGATGATAGGGTGCTTGCATTCCTTCATCTTGGGACCCTGATAGCTGTGGTCGAGCGCGAAGATCACGAAGAGAAAATCCCCCTTCCAGTGCTCCTTCAGTGCATCGGCAGCTTTCAAGAGACCTCTGACAGCACCTGGCACGTCGTCATTGATCTTCGACTGGAAAAGCACTAAGGTTTTCGTCTTACCATCCTTAGACAGGGCGGAGCACATGGACTCAAAACCAGGGTGGGAGGCGAAGTCTGGCACATAGTAGCTCTTCAAGTCGATGGTCTTGAATGAGGTGGCGATCGTCGTCGAGTTCTCCATAATTGTGTCCGTGACTCGCTCCAGTGTGCAGTCGAACATGAACTTGTGCGCTGTGGTTGTGGCGTTCTTGCCTTTCAGTTTCATGCCCGGTGGCACGACCGGCATGTCATGCTGGCAGCGGAAGAAGTCCCAACTGTGGTTGACACTCTCAAGGGCCTTCCCAGCGCCCACGCCGACCTCAGTCTGGAACGCCGCGCGGACATGCTTGAGCGGTTTGTTGTCGTCGGTATCGCAGAAGAGCACAGTCGGGGGAATCGCGTAGTGACCATTCTCCGTCTTCATCATCATCGCCTGGTTGAACAGCTTCCTCGCCGTCGGCGTAAGCTCGTCATTCTGCCCCTGAAGGAACATCTCCTTGATGGCCCCCGCGGCGTCGCGCGCGGTATCCTGCCCCGCCAAGCTCCAACTGCAGTCCCGGTGAATGTCGGCCGTGGTTGGGACCACAGCCAAGTTGAAGGCCTGTTGCTCCTTGATCTTCCTTGCAGCAACAGCGAGAGACCGCGGGTGTCCACCGCAGGAGTAGTGCACCTCCTCGAGCTTTGCGTCGGTCAGCAGATCCGAAGGAGTGAGTGCTGAGCGGAAGAAGATGCGGCTCTGAGCGACGGTCAGCGGGGGGAGCACGAGCGGGATCAGTGGGCGATTGGAAGCCGACCGAATATCCAGCGAGGGCAGCGCAGTGATGATGCCGATGACGCCGGTCTTCTTCTCGCGGAGGTCCTTCACCAGCTGCGTCAGCGTGTTCACGATGTGCTTGAGCACCTCTTTTTGCTCGGACAGGCACGACACCTCATCAACGCCAATGATGACGGGGGCCCCGTCGGCCTTCTCGATAATCAAGCCGGCGACCTCCTCCACTGTTAGCCGGCGCAGATCCAGGACGCTCGCGACGACGCCAGGAGACGTCGGCGAGACCTTGCGGTGCACCGCGATGACGATGCGTGCGAGAAGCCCTTGTGCAGGGTTCGAAACTTCCGCATCCAGCACCTGGTTCTGGTTGTAGGTCACCTTGAGCAACAGCTTCTCCTTCCGCGTCGAGTACTTCCCGTTGGTGAAGAAGAGGGAGTCGGCAATGTCGATGAGATGGCTCTTGCCGATGCCCATGCCGGCTTGCACGACCAGGAGAAGAGGGTCACGATAGTTGTCAGCCTCGTTGAGGCGGGCGCCTAAGCTCGACGTCTCTGCAGCGGCGCACAGCTCCCTTAGCTTCCCCAAGTTCGGTGTTTCGGCCTTCAATGTTGGAAAGGCAAGGTGCCAGTCGTTCTTGTCGCTGCAAGCGTTTGCAAGACGCTCCATCGGGTCTTGGGCCAGCTCCTCCTCAGCCTTAAAGTACTCCACCAAGGCAGTGGCCAAGCCTGGAGTCTCCAGCCCTGGGATGCCGCACAGGACAAGCGTGGAGTTGATGGTATCGAAGCCTGCCAGTTTGAGGTCCTTCTCCCAGTTGGGCATCTTGCCTGTAAAGGTGGCCCAGTCCACTTCCCCGAACTTCTCTTGTAGCAGGCTCTTCATACCCTGCGGTTGGTCCACTGACAATTGCTGCTGCGGTCCGGCAGGGGTCCTGCTGTAAAGCGTCGGTGTGGTGGTGAAACACCGCTGCTGGTGCCTGAGGATTGGCGATTGCCACTGTCCACCACCGCCCATGTACATAAAAAGTTTGCTCCTAGCCACACCCACGGCACCAAGAATGCTGCCAGTGGGCATTCCGCCACCGGCATTACCACCACCGGGCTGGAGGCAATGATGGAGCAGGCCGCCCCGGTGCAACTGTGGCCAGCCGCCATGCACCCGAGC
>JADFAE010000032.1 GCA_015665415.1 Roseobacter sp. | reverse complement strand
CCTGACTATGCCAAACTGAGTACAGAGAGTTTTGCTCAGATGGCCGCTTTGAACGCTGACACGCGGTTTATCTTCTTGATGCGTGATCCTATTGAGCGGCTGCACTCTGCGATGCGCAAGCGGTTGCGCAACCGCGATGGTGGCGACCGGGCACGCAAGTTCGGCAAGGATGAAGTTCTGGCAGAGTTGAAAACTGTGCTGACAGGAAAGCGTCAGTCGGCAGTGTTGCGGTCGCAGTATAGCCGGACGATCAACAATCTGGAAGCGGCGGTGGCACCGGAAAAAATCGGATATTTCTTCTACGAGGATGTGTTCGAAAAGGGCAATGCTGACGATATTTGCGATTTTCTGGGGATCGCCCACATCCCGGGCGATTTTGAAACGCGAATAAATCCAGGCAACCCACAGGAAAAAGAATTTGATCTTGCCTTCCGGGCCTTGGCACTTGAACGCCTGGGCGAGGAATACAGCAAGATGCGGGCAAAGTTCGGTGACCGTTTACCTGAGGCATGGAAGAGACACCTTGCTGAATCCAGTGACCTGGCAAGTTCTGCGGGAGTTTGAAATGAACGAGATCTGCAAGCATAAACAACGGGTTGATTGTGCGACTCCAGGCTGGGGCCTGATTGGGGACGCACTGCGCACCTGCAAAGAGGGGCAACCAGCATGATGGACGGCTCAAAATTCGACGACGCCCAGACCGGCGAGCAGAAGATTCGCAATTTCAACATCAACTTTGGCCCGCAGCACCCTGCGGCCCACGGCGTTTTGCGTCTGGTCCTGGAGTTGGACGGCGAGATCGTGGAGCGCTGCGACCCCCATATCGGGCTGCTGCACCGTGGCACCGAGAAGCTGATGGAAAGCCGCACCTATCTGCAGAACCTGCCCTATTTCGACCGGCTGGACTACGTGGCACCAATGAACCAGGAACATGCCTGGTGTCTCGCCATCGAAAAGCTGACCGGTGTTGAAGTGCCCCGTCGCGGCTCGCTGATCCGGGTGCTCTATTCCGAGATCGGCCGCATTCTGAACCACCTGCTGAACGTCACCACCCAGGCCATGGACGTGGGCGCGCTGACGCCGCCGCTCTGGGGCTTTGAGGAACGCGAAAAGCTGATGTGCTTTTATGAGCGCGCCTGCGGTGCGCGTCTGCACGCGGCCTATTTCCGCCCCGGTGGTGTGCATCAGGACATTCCCGATGACCTGCTCGACGATATCGACCTTTGGGCGATCGAATTTCCCAAGGTACTGGCCGATATTGATGGGTTGCTGACCGAGAACCGCATTTTCAAACAGCGTAACTGTGACATCGGTGTTGTCACCGAGGAAGAGATCCTGGAGTGGGGCTTTTCCGGCGTGATGGTCCGCGGCTCTGGCATGGCCTGGGATCTGCGCCGTGCGCAGCCCTATGAATGCTACGACGAATTCGAATTTCAGATCCCCGTGGGCAAAAACGGCGATTGCTATGATCGCTATCTGGTCCGCATGGAAGAGATGCGCCAGTCGCTGTCGATTATCCGTCAGGCCATTTCCAAATTGCGCGAAGCCACCGGCGACGTGCTGGCCCGGGGCAAGCTGACCCCGCCCAAACGCGGTGACATGAAGACCTCGATGGAGAGCCTCATTCACCACTTCAAACTTTACACCGAAGGCTTTCACGTGCCCGCCGGTGAGGTCTATGCCGCCGTCGAAGCCCCCAAGGGTGAATTCGGCGTTTATCTGGTGGCGGATGGGTCGAACAAACCCTACCGCAGCAAGATCCGCGCGCCGGGTTTCCTGCATCTGCAAGCCATGGACCACGTTGCAAAAGGCCACCAGCTGGCCGACGTCGCTGCCATCATCGGCACCATGGACGTCGTATTTGGAGAGATTGACCGGTGAAGTCTGCGGCAGTTCTCTTTTTGTTGATGTGCAGCTCTGCCTCGCTTGCGCAGGTGAGCGCCACAGAGACCTCATCTGCGCCTGACGGCCAGACTGAGGTTGAAGCCGCAGTGCAGAAGCTGGTGAATGCAGTTTCGTCGCCGGAGTTCGAACAATCGCAGTGCAATGCCTTGTTGCGAGAAGCCGAGGCGCAAGTCGCTCGTGTTTTGAACACTCTTGACTACACTTTGGTGCTTTCTGCGAAAGGCAAAGGTGGGATTGTCGGCAATGCTGAATGCCAGCTTTCCGTAGCTAGAACAGTAACTATAGCCAATGGGGAGGCGACAGACTGATGCTGCGCCGTTTGCATTCTGAACAGCCCGAAAGCTTTGCTTTCACAGCCGAGAACCAGAAATGGGCCGAGGCGCAATTGACCAAATTTCCCGAAGGACGTCAGGCCTCTGCGGTGATCCCGCTGTTGTGGCGCGCCCAAGAGCAAGAGGGCTGGGTCTCCAAGCCCGCGATTGAATATATCGCCGATATGCTGGGCATGGCCTATATCCGCGTGCTCGAGGTCACGTCGTTTTACTTCATGTTCCAGATGCAGCCCACCGGCTCGGTGGCGCATGTGCAGATCTGTGGCACCCTGTCCTGCATGATCTGCGGTGCAGAGGATCTGATTGCGGTCTGCCAGGACAAGATCGCGCCCAAGCCCTTTACCCTGTCACCGGATGGCAAGTTCACCTGGGAAGAGGTCGAATGCCTGGGGGCCTGTACCAACGCGCCCATGGCGCAGATCGGCAAGGATTACTTTGAGGATCTGACCGCAGAGGGTTTTGCCCAGATGCTGGACGATCTGGCGGCTGGCAAAGCCGTTGTGCCGGGGCCGCAAAACGGGCGCTACGCCGCAGAGCCGGTGTCGGGCCTGACTTCCCTGACCGAATATGACAGTGGCAAGACCCAGTATAATGCCTCTGTGCAACTGGCCGTGGATATTGGCGACAGCGTCAAACGCATTCAGGGCGACGAAGTGCCGCTGCTGACCCCCTGGGTGGGCAAGGATGGCACTGTTGCGGGTCGGGTTGCTGCCGCGCAGCCGCCAAAGGCACCCGAGGCGCCCAAGCCCGCTGCCAAACAGGCAGCAGAGGCGAAAAAGCCTGCGCCCAAGGCAGAGACCAAGCCCGCTGCGCAAGAATTGGCCGAAGCCGCGCCCGAGATCCTGAAAGAGGCCCGCGGCGGCCTTCCGGATGATCTCAAGCTGCTGAAAGGCGTTGGCCCCAAGCTGGAAGAGACTTTGAACGAACTGGGCTTTTTCCACTTTGATCAGATTGCCGACTGGACCGAGGCCGAAGTGGCCTGGGTGGACAGCCGTCTCAAGTTCAAGGGCCGCATCGAGCGGGATGGCTGGATCGCACAAGCCAAAAAGCTGGCCGTCGGCGATGAGACCGAATTTGCCAAACGTGCCAAAAAAGACGGCATCTACGAAGACGAATAAGACCACTTGGCCGCGCCAATCGGGGCGGGCAGGGCGTAACACATGAGGACCTGAATGAGCGCAGATCTGGACAAGGCGATCGCGGCAAAGGGGCGGCACATCTCATTGGTGATTGCCGGAACCATGCTGGCCTGGTTGGCCCTGAACCTGATCATCGGCCCGGCGATTGGACTGCCTGGCCGTTACGCGCTTTTGTTTGATTTCGCCGCGCTTGCGGGGATGATCTATGCAGGGGTCAACATAATTCAACTCTGGCGCATGCGTCAGGCGAGTAAAAAATGAAAACCAAGGGTAGGCAGACATGCTGAAGGACCAGGACCGGATCTTTACCAACCTATACGGTATGCATGAGCGCACTCTGAAAGGTGCGCAGGCACGCGGCCATTGGGATGGAACCTCGGGGCTTCTCGACAAGGGCCGCGACTGGATTATCCAGACCATGAAGGACTCAGGGTTGCGCGGTCGCGGCGGTGCGGGTTTTCCCACTGGCCTCAAATGGTCGTTCATGCCCAAGGAAAGCGATGGTCGCCCCTCTTATCTGGTGATCAACGCGGATGAGTCCGAGCCCGGCACCTGCAAGGACCGCGAAATCATGCGTCACGATCCGCATACGCTGATCGAAGGCGCGCTGATCGCCAGCTTTGCGATGCAGGCCCATACTTGCTACATCTACCTGCGCGGCGAATACATCCGCGAGCGCGAGGCGCTGCAGGCGGCCATCGATGAGGCCTATGATGCAGGTCTGCTGGGGCGCAATGCCGCCGGCTCTGGCTGGGATTTCGACGTCTTCCTGCATCACGGTGCGGGCGCCTATATTTGCGGCGAAGAAACCGCCCTGATCGAAAGCCTTGAGGGCAAGAAGGGCATGCCCCGGATGAAGCCACCCTTCCCGGCGGGCGCAGGCCTTTATGGCTGCCCCACAACTGTGAACAACGTTGAAAGCATCGCCGTGGTGCCAACCATCCTGCGCCGCGGTGCCGATTGGTTCGCCGGCTTTGGCCGCCCCAACAATGCGGGCACCAAGCTGTTTGCGATCTCCGGTCACGTCAACACCCCCTGTGTGGTCGAAGAGGCGATGTCAATTTCCTTTGAAGAGCTGATCGAAAAGCATTGTGGCGGCATTCGCGGTGGCTGGGACAATCTGCTGGCGGTGATCCCCGGTGGCTCTTCCGTGCCTTGTGTGCGCGGCGAAAACATGCGCGATGCGATCATGGATTTTGATTACCTGCGCAATGATCTGGGCTCTGGTCTGGGCACGGCTGCGGTGATCGTGATGGACAAGCAGACCGACATCATCAAGGCGATCTGGCGTCTGGCCAAATTCTACAAACACGAAAGCTGCGGCCAGTGCACGCCATGCCGCGAAGGTACTGGTTGGATGATGCGGGTCATGGATCGCCTGGTCAAAGGCGAGGCGG
>JADFAE010000025.1 GCA_015665415.1 Roseobacter sp. | reverse complement strand
GTTCCCGGCGGCAGCTGAGCTGTCCTGAGGGGCCTTCGGCGGTGTCATATCTGTCAATCCTTGGGGCGTCGCGCTTATGCGCTCAGCTCCTTGCGGCCACGTGCGCGGCGTGCGTTCAGGATCTTGCGGCCTGCCTTGGTGGCCATGCGCGCACGAAAACCGTGGCGACGTTTACGAACCAGGTTCGAAGGCTGATAGGTGCGTTTCATCGCTCCGGTCTCCAATGTCTACAGCGGGCAAGCGGAATCGCCACCCGGGGGTCAATCTCGAAGCCCGGTCATTAGAAGGGATTCTCTGACAAGTCAAACCCTGAGGGCCGGGTTTTGGCGGCTCTATGCAACATTTCTACCAAAACAGCCGGTATTTTTTCAACTCGCGTCAGGGAATGTTGCAAAGCGGGCTGTATTTGGTCGAATCCTCACAATATCAGCCCTATCAGATCAAGGCCCCGTGATAAGCCCCTGCTTCGCCTCGCGATGCCTATAGTTTACATCTAGCAGGTCGAGGCCAAAGCCTGAGACAGATGGCCGAACAGATGAGCGCAGAAAAGAGTGACATGACCGAAACACCCAAGGCCGAGATGCCAAAGGCTGAGACGCCAAAACCGACAAGGCCCAAATCCGGGCTTGCCCGTCATCTGCCGCTGATTGTTGTGCTGGCAGTGGCGCTGATTGGGGCCATGACCCTCAAGGAGTACCTCAGCTTTGACACGCTGCGCGACAACCGTGAGGCTTTGATGGCGTTTCGGGATCAGAACTATCTGGTCCTCGTCGCCCTCTTTGCTGCCATCTATATCATAATGGTGGTGTTTTCCCTGCCCGGCGCGGCGGTGGCCTCGGTGACGGGGGGCTTCCTGTTTGGCTTGGCTGCGGGGGGCGCGCTCAACGTGACCTCGGCCACCATCGGGGCTTGCGGCATCTTTCTGGCGGCGCGCTGGGGCTTGGGCGAGATGCTGACCGCCAAACTCGAAGCTGCCGAGGGCCGCATCCAGATGCTCAAGAACGCGCTGCGCCAGAACGAGATAGAAGTGCTGCTGTTGCTGCGGCTGGTGCCGGCAGTGCCCTTCTTTGTGGCCAATCTCCTGCCGGCCCTGGTGGGGGTGCGTTTCAGCAATTTCCTTTGGACCACGGCCATCGGTATCATTCCGGGCGCTATTGTCTTTACCTGGATCGGCGTCGGCGTTGGTGAAGTCTTTGATCGTGGTGAAGATCCCGATCTGTCGCTGCTGTGGGAACCGCATGTGATCGGTCCTATCCTGGGGCTCTGTGTGCTGGCGGCCATGCCGATCATCGTGAAAACCCTGCGCCCAAAGAAAGCGAGCTAGGTCATGAGCCTTATCAAATGTGATCTCCTGGTGATTGGTGCCGGGTCCGGTGGGTTGTCGGTTGCAGCCGGGGCCAGCCAGATGGGGGCCGATGTGGTGCTGCTGGAAGGCCACAAGATGGGCGGGGATTGCCTGAACTTTGGCTGTGTGCCCTCCAAGGCGCTGCTGGCCAGTGCCAAGGCGGCCCATGGGCAGACGCAGGCCGCAGCCTTTGGGGTCGCCGATCAGGTGCCGCAGGTGGACTACGCCGCTGCCAAGGCCCATGTGCACAACACCATCCAAACCATTGCGCCGATGGACAGCCAGGAGCGATTCGAAGGCTTTGGGGTGCGGGTGATCCGCGAATTCGGCAGCTTTATCTCGCCAACCGAAGTCAAAGCCGGGGACCAGGTGATCCGGGCACGCCGGGTGGTGATCGCAACGGGCTCTGCGCCACTGGTGCCGCCGGTGCCGGGGCTCGAGACGGTGCCCTACGAGACAAACGAGACCCTGTTTGACCTGCGCGAGCGCCCCGAGCATCTGCTGATCATCGGTGGCGGCCCCATCGGCATGGAGATGGCGCAGGCGCATGTCCGTCTGGGCAGCAGGGTCACGGTCATCGAGGGCGAAAAAGCGCTGGGCCGTGATGACCCAGAGGCCGCAGCGGTGGTGATTGATGCCCTCCGGCGCGAAGGCGTCGAGATTGTCGAGGGCGCCATGGCCGCCGAAATCAGTGGCGCGGCCGGGGCCATCGAGGTGAAGGTCAAGGATGGTCGACGTTTCCGCGGATCCCACCTGTTGATGGCGGTGGGACGCAAGGCCAATACCGACCGGCTGAACCTGGAAGCGGGCGGCATCGCGCCCGGCCGCAACGGCATCAAGGTGGATGCCTCCCTGCGCACCAGCAACCGGCGGGTCTATGCCATCGGCGATGTGGCGGGGGGAATGCAGTTCACCCATGTTGCGGGCTATCACGCTGGGATTATCATTCGCTCTGCCCTGTTTGGGCTGCCCTCCAAGGCGCAAGAGCTTCATATTCCGCGCGCCACCTATACCGACCCGGAACTGGCGCAGGTGGGTCTCACAGAGGCCGAAGCACGGGCGCAACATGGCCACAGGCTGGAGCTGGCGCGGTTCGATTTCCATCACAATGACCGCGCACTGGCGGAATTGAAGGTCACGGGGTTTATCAAGGTGATGGTGGTCAAAGGGCGGCCCGTAGGGGCAACCATTGTGGGCCATCAGGCGGGGGAATTGATTTCATTGTGGTCTTTGGCGCTGGCGAATAGGCTGAAGATGAGCCAGGTCGCGGCCATGGTTGCGCCATACCCGTCAATTGGGGAGATCAACAAACGTGTTGCAGGGGCCTATTTTTCACCACGGCTTTTTGATAGCCAGTTCGTCAAGCGCGCAGTGCGATTTGTACAGCGCTGGATCCCCTAAGCCGGAAAGGGCCGCATGCTGAACTCGCTTTCAGGTAGGTTCCTGGTTCTGACCACGGTGTTTGTCATGCTGGCCGAAGTGCTGATCTTCGTGCCGTCGATCTCTCGTTTCCGTCTCGATTATCTCTCCGACCGGTTGGAGCGGGCGCAGATCGCCTCCTTGGTGTTGTTGGCAGATGACATGTTGGAAACCGAGCTGGAAGCGGAACTGCTGGAAAACGCCGGGGTCTACAACGTGGTCCTGCGCCGTGATGAGATCCGTCAGCTGATGCTGTCCTCGCCTATTCCACAGGATATTGGGGCCACCTATGATCTGCGCATGGCCAATGCGCTCACCCTGATCGGGGATGCCTTCAGGCAGCTGGCCAGCCGTGAAAACCGGATCATCCGGGTGATTGGCGCGCCGGTGCGGGATGCCGGGCTGCTGATCGAGATCACCATGGAGACGGCGCCGCTGCGGGCGGCAATGATCGACTATGGCGTGCGCATTCTGTTGCTTTCGGCGGTGATCTCGATCTTTACCGCTTTGTTGCTGTTTGCGGCGGTGCGCGCCTTTCTGGTGCGACCGATCAAGGGCGTTGTTGGCTACATGCAGCGCTATGCCGCCGCGCCCGAAGATGCCCGCGGCATCATCCAGCCCACCGCCGGGGTAAGCGAGCTGCGCGAGGCCGAAGAGGCGCTGCTGCAATTGCAGACTGAATTGACCCAGGCGCTGCGGCAGCGCGAGAGACTGGCGCAATTGGGCGGCGCGGTGGCCAAGATCAGCCATGATCTGCGCAATATCCTGACTTCGGCGCAGCTGTTCACCGACCGTATCGAGATGAGCGAAGACCCTTTGGTGCGACGACTGGCTCCCAAGCTGGTGAATTCGATCACCCGCGCGGTGTCCTTATGCGAGGGCACCCTGGCCTTTGGCCGTGCCGAAGAGCCGGCACCGACCTTCTCTCATGTGCCGTTTTGTGAACTGGTCGAGGATATTGCCGAAAGCGAGGCGCTGGCACCAAGCGATGTCGAGGTGGAAATCATCAACGCGGTTCCAAAAGGCCTGATGCTGCGGGGCGATTCCGAGCAGCTGTTCCGGGTGATCATGAACCTGGTGCGCAATGCCCGTCAGGCCATAGTCGCCACCGGTCAGCCCGGCAGTGTGACCATCTCTGCCCGCGATGACGAAGACGCCTGGTGGGTTGCAGTGGCTGATACCGGACCGGGGCTGCCCAAACGGGCGCAGGACAATCTGTTCACCCCCTTTCAGGGCAGTGCCCGTAAAGGCGGCAGCGGATTGGGGCTGGCCATCGCCGCCGAGCTGATCCGGGGCCACGGCGGTTCTGTCACTTTGGCGGCAACCGGGCCTGAGGGCAGTACCTTTGAAATCCGCCTGCCCAAGGGGGATGGCACGCTCTAGCCTGCGGTTCGTTTTCAGTGTGACCTGCGCCTGCTGCCTTTGCTGGGCGCGCACTGAATTTGCGCTTCCAGCGGTGGTTTTGAAAAAAGGCAGATCGATTTTGCTTTTGGGGTTGCGCGTCTCAGCCCCTAAGACTAAACCCCGCCGCAGTGGACCGATAGCTCAGCTGGATAGAGTACCTGACTACGAATCAGGGGGTCGGGGGTTCGAATCCTCCTCGGTCCGCCACTATTCAAACTGCCTGGAAATAGGGCTGATTTGGAAAGGTCAAAGGAAGACAGGCGATTTGGCTTGCTTCTTTATGGCAGGGACCTTAAATCCTGCAGCAGTGGACCGATAGCTCAGCTGGATAGAGTACCTGACTACGAATCAGGGGGTCGGGGGTTCGAATCCTCCTCGGTCCGCCACTGCTCCCCCCGAATACTGCAGACCTAAGTTGTCCCCTTGGGGAGAGAGCCATTCCTGCACTTGTCCAGTGCTATGCTGGGTGGGCGCTGGCGACCTGCGGCTTGATGCTGGTTTGAAATGCGCCAACCAAAGGCGCAATTGTAGGAGCCTTCTTTCAGCGGCGGCGGGCAGATTTCGTCGCAGCGGTGCCAATGGCATAGGTTCAATCCGTGCCAAAGCCGCGTGCCCGGGGGAATGCGACTGTACGGCAAACCGACTTGCTCACGTAAAATTAAGAAAAAAATAGAGTTTGTCTCCTATCAGAAATGTCATCACTTGTAGGAAATTCGCGGAGCACGGCATTGTTTTTTAAGAAAAAGTCTCAAGGTGAGAATTCGACAGCAGGATTGGACAAAGCTATCCTGGAGATGATTGACCGCACGCAGGCTACCATTGAGTTTGACACCAAGGGTAACATTGTTTCCGCCAATAAGAACTTCCTGCAGTCGGTTGGCTATAGCCTTGATGAAATCGTGGGCAGGCATCATTCGATGTTTGTTGACCCGGAGCTTGCGCAAAGCCAGGATTATGCCGATTTCTGGAACGACCTTGCAGATGGGCAGGCCATTACCGATCAATTTCCACGGGTGACCAAAACCGGGGAGACCATCTGGTTGCAAGCCACCTATGGGCCTGGCTTTGACATCAATGGTAAAGTTGACCGGGTGGTCAAGGTGGCGTCGGAAGTGACCGCGCGCCGTCGCGGGCTGGAGGAGGTTGCTGCAGGTTTGAATGCGTTGCAACAAGGTGACCTGGGCCGTCGCGTGGTGGTCTCTGATATTCAAGACATCGGCAATCTGGGGCGGGCGTTCAATCAATCGGTCGAGCAGTTGGAAACCTCCATCAGCACCGCCAAACAGGTTTCAGTGGGTGTTGGTCGAACGGCGGGCGATATCAGCCTGTCCTCGCGAGAGCTGTCACAGCGGACCGAGAGCCAAGCGGCCACTCTGGAAGAAACCGCCGCCGCCTTGGAAGAGCTGACGGCGACGGTGCAGGCTGCGGCCGATGGGGCCCAGAAGGTGGAGGTGATCGTGAGCGAAGCGAAATCGGTGGCCAGCCACAGTGGCACCGTGGTTGGCGAGGCAATCAAGGCCATGTCGAAAATCGAGAACTCCTCAGAAGAGATTGCGAAAATCATTTCGGTTATCAATGACATTGCCTTCCAAACCAACCTCCTGGCGCTCAACGCGGGTGTCGAGGCGGCGCGCGCGGGCGAAGCGGGACGTGGCTTTGCCGTTGTTGCCTCTGAGGTGCGGGCCCTGGCGCAGCGCTCTGCGGATGCAGCCGGCGAGATCAAGGGCTTGATCGGGCAGAGTCAAACCCATGTCAGCAAAGGTGTGGATCTGGTCGGCAAGACCGGTGAGGAACTGCTGCAGATCATCGAAAGCGTTGGCACGATCTCAAACCACGTTAGCGAAATTGCCCGCGGTGCGGCGGAGCAATCGACCACATTGGTTGAAATCAACTCCGGCGTTGGTCAGCTGGATCAAGTGACCCAACAGAATGTCGCCATGGTGGAAGAGACCAGTGGCGTGAGCCAGACCCTGTCTAATGATGCCGACCAACTGACCCAGCAGTTGGATGTCTTCAAAACCCGGTTGGGGCAGGGTGGCAATGTGGTCTCCATGCCGAGAGCCAAGCCAGTTCAGGAAACTTTCGCGCCAGCCCCAGTCGCCCGGACCGGAACGGCAGGACATGCACCGCAGGACTGGGACGATTTCTAACCCTTGCTGAAGCCGGGCCATTCCCGCCTTAGCTTTGAGTCGTGGTCGTTTCATCAGATCCACCCGTTTGGCCCATCTGTGATGGCCTCTGCGTGATTGCGACGGCCCCTCTTGCGGGCCGTTTTGCATGGGGCGCTGGCCGATCCCTGGTACCTGTGCTGCTCTGTGTTGCAGCTGGTCAGGCAAAAGGTTTATTGACAGCAGGTAGATGGGCCGCAACGGTGGCTTGAAAAAACGAGGGGGCCAACGGGGTGGCGCAGGCGGCTAGAGATTTTCCCATTCTTCGCACAGTTGGCCTGGACGGTCTTTTGGTCACTTTTGCTGATGCGCTGACAGAGCCCGCCAATCGTGCCACGCTGGCCTTCTGTCAGGCGGTTAAGGCTTGTGCCTGGACCGGAGTGCTGGAGATTTCGACCTCCCTGGCCTCGGTCTATATTCGCTTTGACATCGACAGCCTGCGCCATGAGGCGTTGAAAGATCTGGTTTTGTCGCTGTTGGATCAGCAGGATTGGCAGCAGGCGGCCCTGCCGGCTGGGCGGCGTCTGTGGCAGGTGCCGACAGTCTATGGTACTGATCTGGCCCCACAATTGGGCGAGGCCGCCGCGGCTGCGGGGCTTAGTGAAGCCCAGGCGATCGAGAGCCTGGGATCGGCGCGGGTCCGGGTTCTGACCATTGGTTTTGCCCCAGGCCAACCCTATCTCGGGCCGCTGGGGCCAGAGTGGAACCTACCGCGCCAGACGGAACTCACTCCGCAGGTGCCAACGGGGGCGCTGGTGCTGGCGATCAGCCAGTTTGTTCTGTTTGCAACCACCGCGCCGACGGGGTGGCGTCACGTCGGACAGACTGGTTTCAAGGGGTTTCAGTTGGGATCGCAGCAGCCTATCGCTCTGCGGGCAGGGGATGAGATGATCTTCACGCCGGTGCCGCGATCCGACTATGAGCGGCTTTGCGAGGCCGATCCGCTGTTTGGCGGCGCCAGCCGAGAGGAGATCCCGGCATGAAGGGGCTCAAGGTTCTGCGTATTGGTCCGGCTGCCTCGATCCAGGATCGCGGCCGGCCCGGGCATCTGGATCAGGGGGTGTCCTGTGGTGGTGCTGCTGATCTCGTGGCCCTTGCAGAAGGCGCTGCTTTGTTGCGTCAGGATGCAGGCCTGGCGGCATTAGAAATGGCGGGCATTGGTGGGCTGTTCGAAGCCACTGTGCCCCTGCGCTTTGCCCTGACCGGTGCACCGATGGCGGCCAGTTTGGATGGTGCGCCCCTGGCTTGGAACGCATCGCATCAGATGCAGGTGGGGCAGAAGCTGGACATCGGGGCCCCGCGAAAGGGGCTCTATGGCTACCTGCATCTGGGCGGTGGTATCGCCAGCGAAATCACGCTTGGCGCGCGCGCCACACATCTGATGTCCGGCCTGGGCCGGGCAGTGGCGGTGGGAGATCTCTTGCCTGTCGGCGCCGATCGCGGCCGTGAGGTCGGCCTGACGCTGGCGGCTGAGGATCGATTTCAAGGCGGCGAGCTGCGGATTGTCGAAAGCTTCCAATCCGGTTTGTTCTCTGAAGAAGTGCGTGCCCGGTTCGCCGAGACCGGTTTTGAGCGGGGCAGCCGCGCCAATCGCATGGGGGTTGAGATGGTCTCCCAGGGGGAAGGTTTTGCGGCGGCGGGTCAGCTCAATATCCTGTCCGAGGTCATTGTACCGGGGGATGTGCAGATGACCGGCGATGGCAAGCCCTTTGTCTTGCTGCGCGAGGCGCAGACTACTGGCGGCTACCCCCGTATTGGGACTGTGCTGCCCTGCGATCTGGCCCGGGTGGCGCAGGCACAGGCGGGTATGGCCTTGCGCTTTCGCTGGGTCTCTCTGGAGGAAG
Source organism: Roseobacter sp. (assembly GCA_015665415.1). Classification (GTDB taxonomy): domain Bacteria; phylum Pseudomonadota; class Alphaproteobacteria; order Rhodobacterales; family Rhodobacteraceae; genus Pseudophaeobacter. The sequence goes on along the minus strand of JADFAE010000025.1, from coordinate 5,485 downwards.
GGCTTTTGCTGCAAGGCAATCACGACAAGCAGATGCGGGCGCTGCCCTCCGCCTGCCAACCCCTGTTGCGCGATCCTGCGATGATGCAGGATCTGCTATCTTATCAATTGGTCGGTGGTGCCGTTTCGGCTGAAGCTGATCCCTTTGGCGAACCGCATGATTTTGGAGACACCCCATGAGCAAGACCGAGCCCCGCAGGACTGTCGACCTCAACGCCGATATGGGCGAAAGCTTTGGACCCTGGAACATGGGCGATGACACCGCCCTGCTGGATGTGGTGACCTCTGCCAATATCGCCTGCGGATTTCATGCGGGCGACCCGGATGTGATGGCCGCCACTATGGCGCTGGCCCGTGACAATGGGGTTGGCATTGGCGCGCATCCCGGCTTTCCCGATCTGCAGGGCTTTGGCCGTCGCAAGATGCAGATGTCTCCGGCCAGCCTGGGCAATATGGTGCGCTATCAGCTGGGCGCTGCGCGCGGCATGGCTGCCGCGCTGGGCACTGAGGTACGGCATCTGAAGCTGCATGGGGCGCTGTCGAATATGGCCTGCGTGGATCATGCCATGGCGCGGGCCTGCTATGAGGCCGCACTTGAGGTGGATCCGGATATCATCATCATGGTTCTGGCCGCTACCGCCATGGAAGAGGTTGCGGTTGAACTGGGCTGCAGCTGGTGCGGCGAGATCTTTGCCGATCGCGCCTATAATGACGATGGCACCCTGGTCGACCGCAGCCAGCCCGGGGCGGTGATCCACGATGCCGCGCTTGCGGGGCCGCGCATTCTGCAGATGGTGGAAGAGGGCGCGATCATTACCGAAAGCGGCAAGCGCATCCCAACCTCCATCGATACCATCTGTCTGCACGGCGATACCGCCGAGGCCGTTGACCTGGCCAAATCGGTCCGCCGCAGCCTAGAGGGCGGCGGGGTCGCCTTGCAGAAATTTATGGGCCGTCGCGGGGCGGCAAGCTAGGGGCGGATCGCCGCCATTCAGCCCATCACGTTCAGGATCAATGTGGCAATCTGGGTGGCAGAGGAGACCTCCAGCTTCTCATAGGCACGCCTGCGCAGGGTGCGCACGGTGTTTTCCGACACGCCCAGCTCCAGCGCCGTGCCACCGACGCTCAGCCCCTGCACCGCCAGATCACAGACTTCGGCCTCGCGGGGGGTGAGCCTGCCAAAGGGGCCCGCATCCCGCGCGCGCAAGGCTGAGGCGCGACCCGCACGGGTTGCACCCTGCGCCGTGGCTCCGACGATCCGGTGTCGCAACCCGATCAACTCATGCACCAGCGGCAAGGCGGCCTGCAGGCGCTGCATTTCCTGATCCGTAATCCAGCCAGATGCCGCACCGCGCACAAAGAAGGACTGAAATCCGATGCGCCCGCTGTAGGAGGAAACGGTGACCCGCTCAATCACCTGGTCACGGGCGTAGATGGCACTGATCGGGTCTGCGGGGGTGGGGCGCCATCGCTCGATCACAAGACCGTCGCCCTTGGCCGCTCGGATCCTGTGCAGAATGCTATCCATCAGCAGATCGTGGGAGAGGATGGTGCTGGCATTGCGATTGAACCAATAGCCGCTCATCTCGCCCGCCCAGATCGACAGGACCGGTTCGGGATTGCCCATGTCTGCCACATAAAAGGTTCCGAAATTGGCGATCTCGGCAGCCTGACGGATATGGGCCAGGATTTGCTCGGCAAAATCGCTGCCCGCCACCGCGGCGACCAGTTTGGCGACATCGTCTCGGGCAAGAGGTCTGGGGGGGAAGGTGTCACTCATTCGGGTGACAGACTGAAGCGAGCCCTGTGAAATAGTCAAGCAGCTTATCGCCCCAACATCAGAGACCGGCCGCCATGCCCCAGATTTTTTCGACCCGCAATCGCCCCCTGAACCTAGGCCCGTTTCCGCTGGAGCGGCTGGTGCGCGGGCCAATGCCGGATCTGAAAGCGGTGCCGCCGAGCCTGCCGCTGGAGTTTCGCCGCCCGACCACGCCCGCCTCGATCGTCAACGCCATGGGCGAATATCAGGCGATGATGGATGCGGTCCGCGATGGGCTGGTGAACAAGGCACAGGCCGACTGTCCGCCGGATCCGCAGGAGCGGGCCGACCATATCAAGTCATTCGGCTATTTCTCTGATGCTGCGATGGTGGGGATTGGGCCTGTTCCAGCCTCGGCGCGTCTGCAAACCCCGTATCGCAATCCAGACATCGCGCGCCTGTCCGAGGATCTGAAAACCCGCCAGACCAAAACTCTGGCGGCGGGCATTGATATGATCATGGCGGATCTCAAGGAGGCAATGCAGGCCCCGCCCACCACCATCGGCGATCATTCCCGCGCGATTGTGTTTCTATACGACATGCCGCGCGATCCGCACCCGGGTGAGGAGGGGGCTGAGTGGATCCAGGGGGCCGAATCCCATCGCGCCTGTCTGCGGGCCAGTGAAACGGCTGTGGTCTTGGCCAATTACATCCGGCTGTTGGGCTGGGATGCCAAAGCCCATTCTGGCACCTCGTCTGATGTGGATCTGAACCAATTGGCCGTGGCAGCGGGGCTGGCAACCGTCGAGGGCGGCGAACTGGTCAACCCCTATCTTGGCACCCGCTTCGGCCTCGCCGTGGTCACCACTGATTTTGATCTGGCTGTCGACCGTCCACTGCTGCCAATGGATCAGCAGCCGATGCTGCAGGTGAAGGGGCCAAAGTGGTGGCTGGGGCTGGGGTCAGAGCGCTCTGCCTTGAATGGGGATCCCTATAAGTCGCGCGATTTCAAGGATGGCCCACATCCCTTTGAAACCCTGAAACGGGTCGATGACCCAACCACCTATATCGACGAGGCCAATGTCGCCCGGGTGCCCAAGCGCGCCGACATGTTTGCCCGCAGCCAGTTTGGCGATATGGGAAAAGGCAATCAAAAGGCTGCCACCGGCGGGTTCTATGTGCGCAAGGCCGCGCCCTCGATGGCGCAACGGCGGATGTTGGGCGCCTTTGTGTTGTTGCAGGATGGCACACCTGCCGCGCAGGCGCCGCGGCCTGCGGATGCCGCCCGTAATGCTGCCAATATCAAGGCCACCAGCTATTGGCTGGGCATCGACGCGGTTGGCATCAGCCGCTGCCCGGACTGGACCTGGTACAGCCATGACGCCACCGGTGCGGAAATCCACCCAGAGCACGACCAGGCCATCAGCATGATTGTTGATCAGGGCTTTGACACCACCGAGGGCACTTCCGGCGATGATTGGATCGCGGTGGCGCAATCAATGCGGGCCTATCTGCGGTTCTCCCTGTTGGGCGGTGTGATCGCCCGTCAGATCCGCAACCTTGGCTACAAGGCCAAGGCCCATACGGTGATGGATGGCGAAGTGCTGCAGCCGCCGCTGTTGCTGATGTCGGGTCTGGGCGAGGTCAGCCGGATCGGCGAGGTGATCCTGAACCCCTTCCTGGGGCCGCGTCTCAAATCCGGTGTGGTCACCACCGATATGCCGATGAGCCATGACAAGCCGATTGATTTTGGTCTGCAGGCCTTTTGTGAGGCCTGCAACAAATGTGCCCGCGAATGCCCCTCGGGGGCGATCACTGCGGGTCCCAAGCTGATGTTCAACGGCTATGAAATCTGGAAGTCCGACAGTCAGAAATGCACCACCTACCGGATCACCACGCCGGGCGGGGCCATGTGTGGACGCTGCATGAAGACCTGCCCCTGGAACCTGGAAGGCATCTTTGCCGAACGCCCCTTCCGTTGGGCGGCGATGAACATTCCAAAGGCGGCACCACTATTGGCCAAGTTGGACGATGCGCTGGGCAATGGGGAGATGAACCCGGCCAAGAAATGGTGGTGGGATCTGGAGATGCAGGAGGATGGCGGCTATCGCCCCACCCGGCATCCGGTCAATGCGCGCGCCCTGCAAAAGGACCTTGATCTGAAATATGAGGATCAGACGCTGGCGGTCTATCCGGCCCCCCTGGCGCCCCATCCTTGGCCCTATCCTTTTGCGATGGATCGCGAGGCCGGGATCGAAGCCTACCAACAGATGGTCACCGCGCAGGAGTACCAAAAGCGCCGCGCCGAGGGGCAGAGTGGTCCCTGGGAGCACCGCTACAGCAATGATGTCGACAGCCCGGTGTTGCAGGTTCGGGTCGCCCGGGCTGAGGCCATGAGCGCCGATGTCACCAAATACGAGTTCCAAAGCCTGGATGGCAGCCCTCTGCCGGAATGGAGCGCCGGGGCGCATCTCGATATCGTGGTGGCACCGGAATACCTGCGCCAGTATTCGATGTCCGGCGATCCTGCGGATTGCTCCAAATACCAGATCGGGGTGTTGCGGGAGGACAGCGGGCGCGGTGGCTCACAGTTGTTGCACCGGATCTTTGCCGAAGGCCGCAAGATCTTTATCTCGCGTCCCATCAACCATTTCCCCCTGCAGGAGGCGGCCCGCAAAAGCTTCCTCATGGGCGGCGGTATCGGCGTTACCCCAATGATCGCAATGGCGCACCGCCTCCATGCCTTGGGACGTGAGTTTGAGCTGCATTATTCAATCTCCAATCGCCAGGGCGCGGGCTACCTGCCGGATCTTGCCGCCATGCCCTGGGCCGATCAGGTCCGGATCCATGTCTCTGCCGAAGGCAGCCGTGCGGATCTTGATGCTGTGTTGGCAGATTATGAGCCCGGGTATCAGGTCTATACCTGTGGGCCAGATCGCTACATGGACGGGGTGATGCAAGCCGCCACACGCCAGGGCTTTCCCGAAGAGGCGCGGCATCTGGAGTATTTCTCGGTACCGGAACAGCCGGACTATGAAAACCACGCCTTTACGCTCAAGCTGGCCCGGTCGGGTAAGCTCTTGGAGGTGCCGCCCCAGAAAACCGCAACAGATGTCTTGCAGGAAAACGGCGTTTCAATTGATGTGAAATGCTCGGATGGGATTTGCGGGGTCTGCAAATGTGGTCTTGTCGCGGGGGAGGTGGAACACCGCGATTTTGTCCTCTCGAAGGCGCAGCAGAAAACGTCGGTGATCCTGTGTCAGTCGCGTGCCGCCGCCAAGGATGGGGTGATCGAAGTCGATCTCTAGGCCCTTTGGCCCTTGCCGATGATTTGCCGACGGATTTGTCCAACATCACCGAGTCGCAGGACGGGCTCGGGGTGTGAGTCGGAGAGCCTCTTGTGGTCGGTCACCTGTCGTCACGCTATATATAGAGGGGTATGCGCCACCTCTTTGGACCAGACGTGGGGTAGGGTGGATTAGATCGACTTCAGGTTGCGCGTAGCGTGGTGGAGTCTTCCAGTTAATCTTTTGATATTGTTTGATTTGTTTGATTGATTTGTAGAAAGTTTGGTTTTTGTTGAATTTGGTGTTGCGGGTGTTTGTTGTTGGGACTAGAACCCCCTCTACCGGCAGCGGCGACGCGGCACGGTGGGCGGCTGAGACGCTGCTGACGCACTGGAAAGACGGTGGGACGGATCGGAAAGACGGTTGTGACGCTCGGGAGA
>JADFAE010000034.1 GCA_015665415.1 Roseobacter sp. | reverse complement strand
GTGTTACAGCTGTGTCGAAAATGCCTTCGCGCGACGAGCTTATTGCTCAGATCGCAAGCTGCATCGGCGCACCTGCAAGCAACATCGCTGGGGCCATTGGCGCACCTGCAAGCAATATCGCAAGCATCCTTTCGACCATCGAAGAGAAGGCGGAAGCTGCGTAAGCGGTTGGGACTGAATGACTGGCGTGGGGACATATCTCACACGTTGGAACACATACACTGAAAACGGAAAGAGCTGATAAAATGGCTGATCTGAAAGCACTCGCAGAAAGCATCGTGGGCCTGACCCTGCTGGAAGCACAAGAACTGAAAACCATCCTCAAAGACGAGTATGGCATCGAGCCCGCCGCTGGCGGCGCAGTTGTAATGGCAGCTGGCGGCGACGCCGGTGGCGCAGCTGAAGAAGAAAAAACCGAATTCGACGTCGTTCTGAAGAACGCCGGCGCTTCGAAAATCAACGTGATCAAAGAAGTTCGCGGCATCACCGGTCTGGGCCTGAAAGAAGCCAAGACTCTGGTCGAAGCTGGCGGCAAGATCAAAGAAGGCGTGTCGAAAGACGAAGCCGAAGACGTCAAAGCCAAGCTGGAAGCAGCTGGCGCCGAAGTCGAAGTGGCCTAAGCCACCTTCGCTGGGGAGGGCTGGGTTTCCCGGCTGTACCCTGCAAAATTCAGGCTGGATCCGGAGAAATCCGGGTCCAGCCGAATCTGTCTCAGAAAGGGCCTTTGTTAACGGTCTTTTCTCAGGCGAGGTTCATCGGATCGGGAGGCCGCCATTCGGGACGGTGGCCATGAATAGATCCAACCGCGCTGTCTCGTATGGGCAAGGTGCCGGGGCCCGGCGGCAGTCTTGACCAGTGAGAATTCGAAAGGTGACATCTGACATGGCTCAAACGTTCCTTGGCCAGAAACGTCTACGCAAGTATTATGGCAAAATCCGCGAAGTGCTGGATATGCCGAACCTCATTGAGGTTCAAAAATCGTCTTATGACCTGTTTCTCCGTTCCGGAGATTCCCCTGAACCGCTGGACGGTGAAGGCATCAAAGGCGTCTTCCAATCGGTTTTCCCGATTAAGGATTTCAACGAGACTTCCGTTCTGGAATTCGTGAAATACTCCTTTGAAAAACCCAAATATGATGTCGAAGAGTGCATGCAGCGCGACATGACCTATTCAGCGCCGCTGAAGGTCACCCTGCGTCTGATCGTCTTTGATATCGACGAAGATACCGGCGCCAAGTCGGTCAAGGACATCAAGGAACAGGATGTCTTCATGGGCGATATGCCTCTGATGACCCCCAACGGCACCTTTGTCGTCAATGGCACCGAGCGTGTCATCGTCAGCCAGATGCACCGTTCCCCTGGCGTGTTCTTTGATCACGACAAAGGCAAGACCCATTCCTCGGGCAAGCTGCTGTTTGCCTGCCGCATCATCCCGTACCGCGGCTCTTGGCTCGATTTCGAATTCGACGCCAAGGACATCGTCTTTGCCCGTATCGACCGTCGTCGCAAACTGCCTGTGACCACCCTGCTTTATGCACTGGGGCTGGACCAGGAAGCGATCATGGACGCCTATTACAACACCGTGAACTACTCGCTCGACAAGAGCCGTGGTTGGGTGACGCCGTTCTTCCCTGATCGTGTTCGTGGCACCCGCCCGACCTTTGATCTGGTCGACGCCGCCTCCGGTGAGATCTTTGCCGAAGCCGGCAAGAAGGTAACGCCGCGCGCCGTGAAGAAGATGATCGACGAAGGTGCGATCGAAAACCTGCTGGTTCCCTTCGATCACATCATCGGCAAATTTGTCGCCAAGGACATCATCAACGAAGAAAACGGTGCGATCTACGTTGAGGCCGGCGATGAGCTGACCATGGAATACGACAAGGATGGCGACATCATTGGCGGTACCGTGAAGGAACTGATGGATGCCGGTATCACCGACATTCCGGTTCTGGACATCGACAACGTCAATGTCGGCCCCTACATGCGCAACACCATGGCGGCAGACAAGAACATGGGGCGCGACACCGCCCTCATGGATATCTACCGCGTGATGCGTCCGGGCGAGCCGCCCACCGTCGAGGCCGCTTCGGCGCTGTTCGACACCCTGTTCTTTGACAGCGAGCGCTATGACCTCTCGGCCGTTGGTCGTGTCAAAATGAACATGCGTCTGGCACTGGACGCCGAAGACACCCAGCGGACCCTGCGCAAGGAAGACATCGTCTCCTGCATCAAGGCCCTGGTTGATCTGCGTGACGGCCGTGGTGGCATCGATGACATCGACCACCTGGGCAACCGTCGTGTGCGTTCCGTTGGCGAGCTGATGGAAAACCAGTACCGCGTTGGTCTGCTGCGCATGGAGCGCGCGATCAAAGAGCGGATGTCCTCGGTTGAGATCGACACTGTGATGCCACAGGATCTGATCAACGCCAAACCCGCCGCGGCAGCGGTGCGTGAGTTCTTTGGCTCCTCGCAGCTGTCGCAGTTCATGGACCAAACCAACCCGCTGTCGGAAGTCACTCACAAACGCCGTCTCTCGGCGCTTGGGCCTGGCGGTCTGACCCGTGAGCGTGCCGGTTTTGAAGTTCGAGATGTTCACCCGACCCACTATGGCCGGATGTGTCCGATTGAAACGCCGGAAGGTCCGAACATTGGTCTGATCAACTCTTTGGCGACCTTTGCCCGTGTCAACAAATATGGCTTCATCGAAACGCCTTATCGCGTTGTGAACGAAGGTCAGGTGACTGACGAAGTTCACTACATGTCGGCGACGGAAGAGATGCGCCACACTGTGGCCCAGGCCAACGCGTCGCTGGATGAGAACGGCAAGTTCAAGAACGATCTGGTTTCGACCCGTCAGTCTGGCGACTACACCCTGGCGCCAAGCGAAAGCGTTGATCTGATCGACGTCTCGCCCAAGCAGTTGGTCTCGGTTGCGGCTTCCTTGATTCCGTTCCTGGAAAATGACGATGCGAACCGGGCCCTGATGGGATCGAACATGCAACGTCAGGCGGTTCCGCTTCTGCGCGCTGAGGCCCCACTGGTGGGCACCGGCATCGAAGAAGTTGTGGCCCGTGACTCCGGTGCGGCGATCATGGCGAAACGCGGCGGTATCATCGACCAGGTCGATGCCCAGCGTATCGTTATCCGTGCCACCTCGGATCTGGAACTGGGTGATGCAGGCGTAGACATCTACCGCATGCGCAAATTCCAGCGTTCCAACCAGAACACCTGCATCAACCAGCGTCCGCTGGTGAAAGTAGGCCAAGAAGTCCGCAAGGGCGAAGTGATTGCCGATGGCCCCTCCACCGATATCGGTGAACTGGCTCTGGGTAAGAACGTCGTCGTGGCCTTCATGCCCTGGAATGGCTACAACTACGAAGACTCGATCCTGATCTCCGAGCGTATTGCCCGTGATGACGTCTTTACTTCGATCCACATCGAAGAATTCGAAGTCGCCGCCCGTGATACCAAGCTGGGCCCAGAGGAAATCACCCGCGACATTCCCAATGTTGGTGAAGAAGCGCTGCGCAACCTCGACGAGGCTGGCATCGTTTACATCGGCGCCGATGTTGAGCCCGGTGACATTCTGGTCGGCAAGATCACTCCCAAGGGCGAAAGCCCGATGACGCCAGAAGAAAAGCTGCTGCGCGCCATCTTTGGTGAAAAAGCCTCGGACGTGCGCGATACATCGCTGCGGGTGAAGCCTGGTGACTACGGCACAATCGTCGAAGTCCGCGTCTTTAACCGTCACGGTGTTGAAAAAGACGAACGTGCGCTGCAGATCGAGCGGGAAGAAGTCGAACGTCTGGCCCGTGACCGGGACGATGAGCTGACCATTCTGGACCGCAACATCTATGCCCGTCTGCGTGGCATGCTGCTGGGTAAAACCGCAGTCAAAGGCCCCAAAGGTGTGCGCTCTGGTGCGGTTGTCACCGAAGACACCCTGTCGCAGCTCAGCCGCGGTCAGTGGTGGATGGTGGCGCTCGAAGAAGAGCAGGACGCCAAGGTTGTCGAGGCCCTGAACGAGCAGTACGAAGCACAGAAACGTGCCTTGGATGCCCGTTTTGAAGACAAGGTCGAAAAAGTCCGCCGTGGTGACGATCTGCCACCCGGTGTGATGAAGATGGTCAAGGTCTTTATCGCGGTGAAGCGCAAGCTGCAGCCCGGCGATAAAATGGCTGGTCGTCACGGCAACAAAGGTGTGATTTCGAAAGTGGTTCCCATGGAGGACATGCCGTTCCTTCAGGATGGTACCCCTGTCGATTTCTGTCTGAACCCGCTTGGTGTTCCGTCGCGGATGAACGTTGGTCAGATTCTTGAGACGCATATGGGCTGGGCCGCACGCGGTCTGGGCATCCAGGTGGATGATGCGCTGCAGGAATACCGTCGCTCCGGCGATCTGACCCCTGTTCGCGATGCGATGAAACATGCCTATGGCGAAAACGTCTATGACGAAGGTCTGGCGGACATGTCCGAAGACGACCTCGTCGAGGCGGCAGGCAATGTGACCCGCGGTGTGCCGATTGCGACACCTGTCTTTGACGGTGCCAAAGAAGGTGACGTGAACGACGCTCTGGTGCGTGCTGGTTTCGATCAGTCCGGTCAGTCGATCCTGTATGATGGTCGCACCGGTGAGCAATTTGCCCGCCCCGTGACCGTCGGCATCAAGTATCTGCTGAAACTGCATCACCTGGTTGACGACAAAATCCACGCCCGTTCCACCGGCCCATACTCGCTGGTTACCCAGCAGCCGCTGGGTGGTAAGGCGCAGTTTGGTGGTCAGCGTTTCGGGGAAATGGAAGTCTGGGCTCTCGAAGCTTACGGCGCCGCCTACACCCTGCAGGAAATGCTCACCGTCAAATCGGATGACGTTGCCGGTCGGACCAAGGTCTATGAATCGATCGTCAAGGGCGAGGACAACTTTGAAGCGGGCGTACCCGAAAGCTTCAACGTTCTGGTCAAAGAAGTCCGTGGCCTCGGCCTGAACATGGAACTCCTGGATGCGGAGGAGGAGGAGTAAGGGCCGCGTGCCCTTCTCCTTCCCCCCCTTCCGCGAAATTTGAGGTATCAAAATGAACCAGGAAATCACCAACAACCCGTTCAACCCGCTGACGCCCACCAAGGTGTTTGACGAGATCAAGGTCTCGCTGGCGTCGCCCGAACGGATCCTGTCGTGGTCCTATGGCGAAATCAAAAAGCCAGAGACCATCAACTACCGGACCTTCAAGCCTGAGCGCGATGGTCTGTTCTGTGCCCGTATCTTTGGCCCGATCAAAGACTACGAATGCCTCTGTGGTAAATATAAGCGCATGAAGTATCGCGGCGTTGTCTGCGAGAAATGTGGTGTTGAAGTTACCCTGCAGAAAGTGCGCCGCGAGCGCATGGGCCACATCGAACTGGCCGCTCCCGTTGCGCATATCTGGTTCCTCAAGTCGCTGCCCTCGCGCATCGGCCTGATGCTGGACATGACCCTGCGCGATCTGGAGCGGGTTCTGTACTTTGAAAACTACGTTGTCATCGAGCCTGGTCTGACCGATCTGCAATACGGCCAGATGATGACCGAAGAAGAGTATATGGACGCCCAGGATGCCTATGGCATGGACGCTTTCACCGCCAATATCGGCGCCGAAGCGATCCGCGAAATGCTGGCGGCCATCGATCTGGAATCCGAAGCAGAGCATCTGCGCGCCGAGCTGGCCGAGGCCACCGGTGAGCTGAAGCCCAAGAAGATCATCAAGCGTCTGAAAGTTGTGGAATCCTTCCTGGAATCCGGCAACCGTCCAGAGTGGATGATCATGACCGTGATCCCGGTTATCCCGCCAGAGCTGCGCCCGCTGGTGCCGCTGGATGGCGGTCGCTTTGCGACCTCCGATCTCAACGACCTCTATCGTCGTGTGATCAACCGGAACAACCGTCTGAAGCGTCTCATTGAGCTGCGCGCGCCTGACATCATTGTGCGCAACGAAAAGCGGATGCTGCAGGAATCTGTGGATGCGCTGTTCGACAACGGCCGTCGCGGTCGGGTGATCACCGGTGCCAACAAGCGTCCGCTGAAATCGCTCAGCGACATGCTGAAAGGTAAGCAGGGCCGCTTCCGTCAGAACCTTTTGGGTAAGCGCGTCGACTTCTCTGGTCGTTCGGTCATCGTGACCGGGCCTGAGCTGAAGTTGCACCAATGTGGCTTGCCCAAAAAGATGGCGCTGGAGCTGTTCAAGCCCTTCATCTATTCGCGTCTGGAGGCCAAAGGTCTGTCCTCTACCGTGAAGCAGGCAAAGAAGCTGGTGGAAAAAGAGCGTCCCGAAGTCTGGGATATTCTGGACGAAGTCATCCGCGAACACCCTGTCATGCTGAACCGGGCACCAACGCTGCACCGTCTTGGTATCCAGGCCTTTGAACCCACGCTGATCGAAGGTAAGGCTATCCAGCTGCACCCGCTGGTTTGCTCGGCGTTCAACGCGGACTTTGACGGTGACCAGATGGCTGTTCACGTGCCGCTGAGCCTTGAGGCCCAGCTGGAAGCCCGCGTGTTGATGATGTCCACCAACAACGTTCTGTCGCCTGCAAACGGCGCGCCGATCATCGTTCCTTCGCAGGATATGATCTTGGGTCTTTACTATGTGACCCTGGACCGTGAAGGCATGATTGGTGAAGGCAAGGTCTTTGGTTCCATCGAGGAAGTCCAACACGCCCTGAACGCCGGTGAAGTTCACCTGCACAGCCGTGTGACCGCGCGGATTGCTCAGATTGACGAGGAAGGCAACGAAGTGCAGCAGCGCTTTGAAACCACGCCTGGTCGCGTTCTGCTGGGGGCACTGCTGCCCAAGAACGCCAAGGCCCCGTTTGAGCTGGTGAACCGTCTTCTGCGGAAGAAAGAAGTTCAGCAGGTCATCGATACCGTCTACCGGTATTGCGGTCAGAAAGAGTCGGTTATCTTCTGTGACCAGATCATGACCATGGGCTTCCGCGAAGCGTTTAAAGCGGGGATCTCCTTTGGTAAGGATGACATGGTCATTCCTGAAACCAAATGGCCCATCGTCGATGAGACGCGCAGCCTGGTTAAGGATTTCGAACAACAGTACATGGACGGCCTGATCACTCAGGGCGAAAAGTACAACAAGGTTGTCGATGCCTGGTCCAAGTGTAACGATCGCGTCACCGATGCCATGATGACCACGATTTCGACCTCTGCCCGTCATGACGATGGCTCAGAAGCTGAGCCGAACTCGGTCTACATGATGGCACACTCCGGTGCACGTGGTTCGGTTACGCAGATGAAACAGCTGGGCGGTATGCGGGGCCTGATGGCCAAGCCGAACGGCGACATCATCGAGACACCGATCATCTCGAACTTTAAAGAAGGCCTGTCGGTTCTGGAGTACTTCAACTCTACCCACGGTGCCCGTAAAGGTCTGTCGGATACCGCTCTGAAAACAGCGAACTCCGGTTACCTGACCCGTCGTCTGGTGGATGTTGCTCAGGACTGCATCGTGCGTGATCGCGATTGTGGCACCGAAGCTTCGATCACCGCTTCGGCGGCTGTCAATGACGGTGAAGTGGTCGCAAGCCTCGGCGAGCGTATCCTGGGTCGCGTTGTGGCTGAGGACGTCAAACGCCCCGGCACCGACGAGATCCTGGCAGCAACTGGCCAGCTGATCGACGAGCGTCTGTCCGACACCATCGAAGAGGCCGGTGTTCAGACTATGCGCATCCGTTCGCCGCTGACCTGTGAAGCGGAAGAGGGCGTCTGCGCCATGTGCTATGGTCGTGACCTTGCGCGCGGCACCATGGTCAACACTGGTGAAGCTGTCGGCATTATCGCCGCGCAGTCGATTGGTGAACCCGGGACTCAGCTGACGATGCGGACCTTCCACATCGGTGGCGTTGCTCAGGGTGGTCAGCAGTCCTTCCAGGAAGCCAGCCACGAGGGTAAGATCGTCTTTGAAAACGAAAACACTCTGAAGAACTCCGATGGAGATCTCCTGATTGTTGGTCGGAACATGAAGATGATCATCGAGGACGAACACGGTGAGGAACGCGCCAGCCACAAGCTGAGCTATGGTTCCAAGCTGTTTGTCAAAGCCGGTCAGCAGATCAATCGCGGCGACAAACTGTTCGAATGGGATCCCTATACCCTGCCGATCATCGCCGAGAAGTCCGGTACAGCCAAATATGTCGACCTGGTGTCGGGCATCGCCGTGCGCGATGAAACCGATGACGCCACCGGCATGACCCAGAAGATCGTGATCGACTGGCGCGCCGCCCCCAAAGGCAGCGAACTCAAGCCTGAGATCATCCTGGTTGGGGCTGATGGTGAACCGATGCGCCTCGATAATGGCAACCCGGTGACCTATCCGATGTCCGTGGACGCGGTTCTCTCTATCGAGGATGGCGAAGCGGTTCAGGCCGGTGACGTTGTTGCGCGTATCCCGCGTGAAGGCGCCAAGACCAAGGACATTACCGGTGGTCTGCCACGGGTTGCGGAACTGTTTGAGGCCCGTCGTCCCAAGGACCACGCGATCATCGCCGAGCTCGATGGTTATGTGCGCTTTGGCCGCGACTACAAAAACAAGCGTCGCATCTCGATCGAGCCTGCGGATGAAGCGCTGGAAACCGTCGAATACATGGTGCCCAAGGGCAAGCACATTCCTGTCCAGGAAGGTGACTTTGTCCAGAAGGGCGACTACATCATGGATGGTAACCCGGCACCGCACGACATTCTGGGCATCATGGGTGTAGAGGCTCTGGCCAACTACATGATCGATGAGGTCCAGGACGTCTATCGCCTGCAGGGTGTGAAGATCAACGACAAGCACATCGAAGTCATCGTGCGTCAGATGCTGCAGAAGTGGGAGATCTCGGACTCGGGTGAAACCACGCTGCTCAAGGGCGAACATGTCGACAAGCAGGAATATGACGCCACCAATGAAAAGGCCCTGTCGCGCGGCAAGCGTCCGGCCAAAGGTGCGCCAATCCTGCTCGGCATCACCAAGGCTTCGCTGCAGACCCGTTCCTTTATCTCGGCGGCGTCCTTCCAGGAAACCACTCGCGTTCTGACCGAGGCCTCGGTGCAGGGCAAGAAGGACAAGCTGGTTGGTCTGAAAGAGAACGTCATTGTTGGTCGCCTGATCCCAGCCGGGACCGGTGGCGCAACCCAGCGCGTTCGCTCGATCGCTCAGGGTCGTGACAACGTGGTTCTTGAGGCCCGTCGCGAAGAGGCCGAAGCCGCAGCAGCCCTGGCCGCTCCGGTGATGGAAGACGACCTGGCGGCGGAGACTTTCGACAATCTGGTTGAGACACCGGAAAGCCGCGAGTGATCCATCTGCGGATTTGAAATCAGTGAAAACCCCTGCACCTCTGGTGTGGGGGTTTTCTTTTGGCACCGCGAGAAAGCAAGCATCACTGGGCCACAGAGGGCAGGCGCTTGGTTGAGAGCCTACCTGTACCGGTTATTGGCCAGTGGTTGTGTTCGTTGTTGTATCTGTCGATTTGTGCCGTGACAGGTGTTGGGGTATCTGAAAGAGAGGGGTGGGCCACTAGCTGAATTGGCTGCGCCCCGGGGGTATTCAGTCGAACAGGATCTTTTGTGACACAGCAGTTGGACATGGTGGGACTGGTCCGGTTTTCGGTCCTGACCCCGACCTACTATTCCGAACGGTTTTCAACTTTGGATGAAACCGCCGAACATCTGTTTGCGCCGGACCGGATGGAGTTGCGCTTCAGCGTTTTTGAAAAGCTCTGTCTGCCCTCGCTGCTGCGGCAAAGTGACCGTGACTTTGATCTGGTGGTGTTGACAGCGGAACGCATGCCCGCGCCCTATCTCAACCGGTTGCGGGACCTCTTGGCACCGCATTCCAACCTGCATCTGCGTGCCGTGGGAACCCGCAATCACTATCGGCTGTTGCGGGAAGGCTATGCCTCAATTGCGCAGGATGACACCCGGCATCGCATTCTGTTCCGTCTGGATGATGACGATGCGGTGGATTTGGATTTTGTTCGCCGGGTCAAGTCCCTGGCGGCCGGGCTGTTGCCGTTGCAGGCCCCGGACACAGGCTTTGTCATTGCCCATAACCGCGGCTTCTATCTGCGTGCGACGCCTGAGGGCCCAGAGATTTTTGACGCAACCGAACAGGCCCCCCTGTCAGCAGGAACAGCCCTGGTGGTGCCACCGGGCAGTGGCGAAAACCCCTATCGCTACAACCACCGCAAACTGGCGCGGCATTACAATCTGTATTCGGATATGCAGGTGCCTGCCTATATTCGCACCATTCATGGTGACAATAAATCCGAGCCCACCCAAACCGGAATTACCCGCCGTATGACGCCGGATGAGATGGACATCTGTCTGCAAAGCCATTTCGGCCTCAGCCTGAACGCATTGAAAGAAATTTGACCATGACACCAAACCAGACCGGCGCCCTGTTGATGATGGGGGCCATGGCCGCCTTTACCTTCAATGACACGCTGGTCAAGGCGGTGGGGGATGCCTTGCCGCTGTCGCAGATCCTGGTGCTGCGGGGGCTGGTAGCCAGCCTGTTGATCTTTGGGCTGGCGCGTTTTCAGGGCAGTCTGCGCCTGTCCTTGTCACGCCGAGATTGGGGGTTGGTCGCATTGCGCTGTCTGGCCGAGGCCGGGGCCACCTTTTGTTTCCTGACCGCGCTGATGCGGATGCCAATTGCCAATATCACCGCCGTTTTGCAGATGCTGCCGCTGACAATCACACTTGGCGCGGCCCTGCTGTTTCAGGAACCTGTCGGCTGGCGCCGGATGTTGGCGATTCTGGCCGGGTTCTGCGGCATGCTGCTGATTGTCCGCCCGGGGCCAGAGGGCTTTGATGTCGCCTCGCTTTATGCGCTGGGGGCGGTGGCCTTTGTCACCCTGCGGGACCTGAGCACCCGCCGGATGTCGGCGCAGGTGCCGTCGATGCTGGTAACGCTGACGGCCTCGCTGACGGTGCTGGCCTTTGGCGGTGTTCTCAGCCTCGGGCAAGACTGGCAACCGGTGGCGGTTGACCAATGGGTGATGCTGATCGCTGCGGCCTGCTTTATCTTTGGCGGCTATCTTTGCTCGGTGATGACCATGCGGGTGGGAGATGTGGCTACGGTGTCGCCGTTTCGCTACTCGGGCTTGCTTTGGGCCTTGATCCTGGGTTGGCTCGTATTTGGCGACTGGCCGGATGCGCTGACGCTTTTGGGTGGATCGCTGGTGGTGGGGGCGGGGTTGTTCACATTATACCGCGAACACCGGCAAAGCCGTTTGGCCCGCGCTGCCAACGGCTGATTGCCCTGACTTTGGCACCGTTCAGGGACGCGAAAAAACTCTGCGGACATGGTCCTGACGCAGGGCAAAGCGGGCCTCGAACTCAGCTGCCAGATTCGCGTCAATCGGGGTGAGGTCTATGGCCTTGGCACCTTTGTGACGCGAGTCATTGAACGCGCTGTGACTGCGCACAAACATCGGCGCATCGCTAATTGTCACCGTGGGCATGAAACGCGGGATTTTTTCATGGGCAAAATTCATGATGCTCAGGGGGCAGTTGCCGCGCACATACATACCCAGCCCGGCGACATTATAGGGGCGGTGCAATTCGCTGGCTGTGATCCCCTCTGGGCCCAGCTGAGCGACATAGCCTAGGTTGAAATCCACAGCCATTGTCTTGGTTCTGGCCACCAGTCCGGTGCAATCGTCAATGGTCTGGCGCAGGCGTTCGACAAAATCCACTGATACCGCATCATCGTCGTCATGCCTGAATTGCAGGCAGGGGGCATCTGGGTCTTTGCGGGCGGCGTAGAGAATCTCTTTCATCACCTGACGATGTTTGCGCGGTGGCTCTGCGTGGATTGTGATCTGCGGGATGTCAGCACAGAGATCCCGCAGCCGGGTGACATGGTGCGGAGGCAGGCTGTCACCGATGACGATGATCAGATCAAAATCGGGGTCGGTTTGTTGGCGCAGGCAGGGCAGGGCGATGGTCTCCATCAGCCGGAACCGCTCTTCCAGCCGTTTCTCACCATATAGAAAGGTGATGCGCTCATCGATGCTGTCGTGTTCGATCTGAAACCCACCAAGGGCGGGATAGGAAAATCGGCAAAGGCCAATGACTTGCATGTATTTAGTCCTGCAAAGCTGGGCTCTGGTCCAGAGCAGATGGCGGCTGAGGCACAACTATGCATAGAGTTATCGGGTGCACAAGCAACAGGCCCGGTGGACAGAGGGTGACCATAGGCCAAAGCGCGGTCGACTTTGACATCGGATGAAGCTAAGGAGCGGGTTCCTGCCGCTAGTGCCTGCGACCTGGTGTTCCCTCACAGCAGCCGGAGCGCAGGGTCCAAAACAGAGGCGAGCGGAGCAAAGCCGCCTTGTTGGGGCGGGGTGCAGTTGACAACAGTCGCGACTCCCCATATACGCGCGCCTATCCGGCAATTGGGGGCCGCCCCTCAAGCCGATATCAACACTGTTGTGTATCAAGGTTCAGGCCCTTTTTCACCTGGACCCTCTGTTAAACCACCGCGTCGCTTACCTCGGAATGGAAGCGATTGCGGTTTTTGCGCTTGCGGACGCGTAGCGCATGAAGACCTAGCCGTATGCTCATCCGAGCATGCATGACCAAAGTTGCGAAACGGGGAAAAAACCGGAATGCCAACGATCCAACAGCTGATCCGCAAGCCGCGCCAGCCTAAAGTAAAGCGCTCCAAGTCGATGCACCTGGAGCAGTGCCCGCAGAAACGCGGTGTATGTACCCGTGTATATACCACCACACCTAAGAAGCCGAACTCCGCGATGCGGAAAGTTGCGAAGGTTCGCCTGACCAACGGTTTCGAAGTGATCTCCTACATCCCAGGTGAAAGCCACAACCTTCAGGAGCACTCCGTGGTTCTGATCCGTGGCGGCCGTGTAAAAGACCTTCCCGGTGTCCGTTACCACATTCTGCGTGGTGTTCTGGATACCCAGGGCGTCAAAGACCGTAAACAACGTCGTTCGAAGTACGGCGCCAAGCGTCCTAAGTAAGAAGGAGAGGCTGATATGTCACGTCGTCACGCCGCTGAAAAACGCGCAGTACTGCCAGACGCCAAGTTTGGTGACCGCGTTCTGACCAAATTCATGAACAACCTGATGATCGACGGTAAGAAGTCGGTTGCAGAAAAGATCGTCTACAACGCATTTGATCGCGTTGAAGGCAAGATCAAGCGCGCCCCCGTGGATGTGTTCCACGAAGCGCTGGAAAACATCAAACCCTCGGTCGAAGTTCGCTCCCGCCGTGTGGGTGGTGCTACCTACCAGGTTCCCGTCGAAGTTCGCCCTGAGCGTCGCGAAGCCCTGGCCATTCGCTGGTTGATCACCGCAGCGCGCAAGCGCAACGAGAACACCATGGAAGAGCGCCTTGCAGGCGAGCTGATGGATGCTGTTCAGTCGCGCGGTACTGCTGTCAAGAAACGCGAAGACACCCACAAGATGGCCGAAGCGAACAAAGCGTTCAGCCACTATCGTTGGTAATTTCCAGAGGACATTAGACCAATGGCACGCGAGTATACACTCAACCATTACCGTAACTTCGGTATCATGGCCCACATCGATGCAGGTAAAACCACCTGTTCCGAGCGGATCCTGTACTACACCGGCAAATCCCACAACATCGGTGAGGTGCACGATGGTGCAGCCACCATGGACTGGATGGAGCAGGAGCAGGAACGCGGTATCACCATCACTTCGGCTGCGACCACCACCTTCTGGGAACGCACCGAAGATGGCCAGACTGCCGATTCCGAAAAGCACCGTCTGAACATCATCGACACCCCCGGCCACGTTGACTTCACCATTGAAGTTGAGCGTTCGCTGGCGGTTCTCGATGGTGCTGTCTGTGTTCTGGACGCCAACGCTGGTGTTGAGCCCCAGACCGAAACCGTGTGGCGTCAGGCTGACCGCTACAAGGTTCCGCGTATGGTGTTCGTCAACAAGATGGACAAGATCGGCGCAGATTTCTTCAACTGCGTGGCAATGGTCGAAGACCGCACCGGTGCACGCGCTGTGCCTGTTGCTTTCCCGATCGGTGCCGAAACCGAGCTGGAAGGCCAGGTTGATCTGGTCACCATGGAAGAATGGCTGTGGCAGGGTGAAGACCTTGGTGCGTCCTGGATCAAAGCGCCCATCCGTGACAGCTTGAAAGAGCTGGCTGACGAATGGCGTGGCAAAATGGTTGAAGCGGCCGTCGAAATGGACGACGACGCCATGGAAGCCTATCTGGAAGGCGAAGAGCCCGACGTTCCAACTCTGCGCAAACTGCTGCGCAAGGGTACACTGGAAATGGCATTTGTGCCTGTTCTGGGTGGTTCCGCGTTCAAAAACAAAGGTGTTCAGCCTTTGCTCAACGCTGTGATCGACTATCTGCCCAGCCCGCTGGACGTTGTTGATTACATGGGCTTCAAACCCGGTGACGAAGACGAAGTTCGTGATATCGCACGTCGTGCGGATGACGATATGGCCTTCTCCGGCCTGGCGTTCAAAATCATGAACGACCCCTTTGTTGGCTCGCTGACCTTCACCCGGATCTATTCGGGTACTCTGGCAAAAGGCGACACTCTGCTGAACTCGACCAAAGGTCGTAAAGAGCGTGTGGGCCGGATGATGATGATGCATTCGAATGACCGTGAAGAGATCACGGAAGCATTCGCGGGCGACATTATCGCGCTGGCAGGTCTGAAAGACACCACCACCGGTGACACGCTTTGCGCCACCAGTGAACCAGTGGTTCTGGAAACCATGACCTTCCCCGATCCGGTTATCGAGATCGCGGTTGAGCCCAAGACCAAAGCGGACCAAGAGAAAATGTCTCAGGGTCTGGGTCGTCTGGCTGCTGAAGATCCCTCCTTCCGTGTGGAGACCGACATCGAGTCCGGTCAGACCATCATGAAGGGCATGGGCGAACTGCACCTGGACATCCTGGTTGACCGTCTCAAGCGTGAATTCAAGGTTGAAGCCAACATTGGTGCGCCTCAGGTTGCCTACCGTGAGACCATCGGTCACGAAGTTGAACATACCTACACCCACAAGAAACAGTCGGGTGGTTCGGGTCAGTTCGGCGAAGTGAAGATGATCATCTCGCCGACAGAAGCAGGCGAGGGTTATTCCTTTGAGTCCCGCATCGTAGGTGGTTCGATCCCGAAAGAATACATCCCAGGTGTCGAAAAAGGCATCAACTCGGTGATGGATTCTGGTCCGCTTGCAGGCTTCCCTGTGATCGACTTCAAAGTAGCCCTGATCGACGGTAAGTTCCACGATGTGGACTCCAGCGTACTGGCTTTTGAAATCGCCGCACGGATGTGTATGCGTGAAGGCATGCGCAAAGCGGGCGCCAAGCTGCTTGAGCCAATCATGAAAGTGGAAGTGATTACGCCGGAAGAATACACCGGTGGCATCATTGGCGATCTGACCTCCCGTCGTGGTCAGGTCTCCGGCCAGGAGCCTCGCGGCAATGCGATTGCGATCGAAGCAAACGTGCCGCTGGCGAACATGTTCGGCTACATCAATACCCTGCGTTCGATGAGCTCGGGCCGCGCCCAGTTCACCATGCAGTTCTCGCATTACGATCCCGTACCGCAGAACATCTCGGACGAAATTCAGGCGAAATTCGCGTAAGCGACAAGACATTGAAAGGTTCGCGATTTGCGCGGGCCTTTCTCAATCACAAAGGAGGCCATCATGGCTAAGGAAAAGTTTGAACGTAATAAGCCGCACGTCAACATCGGCACCATCGGCCACGTTGACCACGGTAAGACCACGCTGACCGCAGCGATCACCAAATACTTTGGTGACTTCAAAGCCTACG
>JADFAE010000027.1 GCA_015665415.1 Roseobacter sp. | reverse complement strand
GTGGCTGAATGAACGGCGACAAATCTTTGCAAGGCTCCTGGTGATCGATACCCTTGCATCGTTCGTTCACGTTTTCGAAACGGCAGATGGCTGGTTTCAGCGCGATTGTTCAGCCCCTTGTGCGACCAGTGATCCAGACCGGGTGCAACCTCACGCTTTGCTGCGCCGTAGGACCTGAGCTTGTCGGTAATTATCCGTTTTGGAACAAAGCCGTAGCGTTTCATTAGTTTGACCAGTAGCCGTTTTGCCGCCCGCTTGTTGCGCCGGGGCTGGAGTATCTCGTCCAGCACCACACCATGCTGGTCGACCGCGCGCCAAAGCCAGAACGATTTGCCGACGACCTTCACCACCACTTCGTCCAGATGCCAGACGTCACCGGATCGGCATTGTCGCCGCCGCAGGTGCCGGGCGATCTGTGGTCCGAATTTGGCAGTCCAACGTCGGATGCTCTCATATGACGCGTCGATACCGCGCTCCAGCAGCATCTCCTCAACCTCGCGTAGGCTCAGATTGAACCGGGCGTAGAGCCAGACCGCATGAGCAATAATCTCAGGTGGAAAACGGTGGCGCTTGTAGCTGATCGACGGTTTTTGCATCACGGTCGACTAGGCCATTGTCTGGATACGCGCTATCGCTCTCAGCTTAATGTGACAACACCGTGGGCAGATATCACAGGTCGGCCGACACGCCCATCTGCCGAAAGTTAGCGACATAACCGAGAAAAGTGGCGCAAATTCAGCCGGTCTTCAGAGCCTAAACGTCATCCTCAAATTCACAGGTAGTGGTCGGATTATCAACACCATACAATCCAAATGCCTCAACAATATTGTTGAGCAGGACCACCGTTTTATCAAGAAGATTACTCGGCCAATGCTCGGCTTCAAGGCCTTCTATTCAGCTGCCTCTACACTGGCAAGGATCAAAGCCGCGCACATAATCCGCAAGAGGCAACTCGGGCAAAATGGCGTATCGCCTTTCACCCGATGCGACAGAATCCGCTTACTATTCAAATGCGTCGCCAAAGTGGTTCTCTGACCAATCTTCGCCTGGGTTAGACCTTTCGGGGCACTGGCCGAGGGCCAACAAACCAACTATTCTAACTCCGATCAGCGCTATTTTTTGTGGCCTCGTTTCTATAGCAGTGACCAGACAGGGGATATGGATGGCAGAGGTGTTGCGGCAGGGGGACACTGCCTTTCAAACCCCGCTGGATATCCAGTTCGTCCTGGTAGACGGGTTTTCGATGATGGCCCTAACCTCCGCGGTCGAGCCGCTGCGCGCAGCGAACCGGCTGGCTGGGGTCGACTTGTTCACATGGACTTTGGTTAGCAATCACGCCGGGCATGCAGCATCAAGCAGCGGAATTGAAGTTGCGACCCGTTTCGGATTTGCCGATGCCCCACAGGCGGATCTGACAGTTGTGGTGGCGAGCTTCTTCCCTGAGGGCTACAATAATGCGGCCTTGTTCTCGCGATTGCGCCGACTGCGCAGCGCTGGAAAAACTATCGGTGCGGTCAGCAACGGCACCCTTATTCTGGCCCGGGCCGGTGTGCTTGGACAGCATCGGGTGACGGTACATTGGGAAAATGCCCGTGCGCTTGAACTGGCTTTTCCGCATGTAAACATCTCAAACGAGCTTTATTGTCGTGACCGGAGCATTCTGACCGCGGCAGGTGGTGCTGCCTCAATGGATTTATTCCTGGCTCTTATCGCCGATGTACACGGCGAAGCGCTGGCCAATGACGTCGCGGACCAGTTCCTGCATGGTAAGATTCGCTCCCCATCTCAGATGCAGCGTCAGGATGCTCAATGGCGGTTCCGGGTCAACGACCCCCGTCTGTTAAAGGCGCTCGAATTGATGCAGGCCCATATGGCCAACCCCAAGCCGATCCCGTGGCTGGCCGCACAGATCGGCCTGTCCGAACGGCAACTGGCCCGGCTGTTTCGCAGCGACTTGCATATGACACCTTCACAATTCTATCTGGATTTGCGGTTGAGGGCGGCACACGGGATGATCATCTCTTCGACCGAAGCGCTTGAAGTGATTGCCGAAATCTGTGGCTTTTCCAGCCTGGGGCATTTCAGCCGCAGCTATAAGGCGCAGTTTGGCGAAAACCCGTCGCAGGCGCGGCGCGAAACCCGCGGACGATATGTCTGATTTTTGCAAATTTTAGTCAATATTGTGCAACACGTCACACCCTGCGCCACGTAGATTTATACGCAACAGGCATCGGACTCCGGTCCTGCATGCAGATCACCGTGACGGAGCACAGAGATGAGCGCAAGACGAACCACCGAAGGGCGCGGCGGCGGACGCCGCAATCGCGCAGGTCGAGGTGATGCTCCGATCGCGCAACTTTCCTGGCAGAACCTGCAAAATCCCTACGCACCGATGGAACTGGCAACGCCGGAACAGATTGAAGCGATCCATGCCACGTCGCTCAGGATTCTGTCCGAGCTGGGCATCCGTGTTCTCAGCACCCGCGTCATGGATCTTTTTGAAGCCACGGGTGCCAAAGTGGATCGTGACGAAGGTGTGGTCCGAATGGATGCCGAGCTGGTCGACGCCTCACTGCAGACCGTCCCGTCCAGCTTTACCCTCACCGGGCGCAACCCGGACAAGAAACTGGTCATCGGCGGGCGCAATACGGCCTTTGGTCTGGTGGCGGGGCCGCCCAATGTACATGATCAGATCAATGGTCGTCGCCCCGGCAATATGGAGGATTACGAAAACTTCATCCGTTTGGCGCATCATTTCAACGCGATCAACATCATCGGCAATCAGGTCACCGCCCCGATGGAGATGCCCGCTAACAGCCGCCATCTAGACACTTACCATGCCAATCTGCGTCTAAGCGATCTGTCCTTCCACTGCACCGCCATTGGCGAGGGTCGGGCGATGGACGGGATCAATATGATGGCCATTGCCCGCGGTATCTCGACCGAGGAAATGGCGAAAGATCCGGGGCTGATCACCATCATTTCAGTCAATTCGCCGCGTCTGCTGGATGGGGAAATGGCGGACGGACTAATTGCAATGGCAGAGCATGGCCAACCCGTATCCATCACCCCTTTCACGCTGATGGGGGCCATGACCCCGGTCACTCTACCCGCCGCTCTTGCCCAGCAAAATGCTGAAGCTCTGTTCGGCGTGGTGCTGACCCAACTGGTCAACCCGGGCGCGCCAGTCATGTACGGGGCCTTTACGTCGAACGTGGATATGAAATCGGGCGCACCGGCCTTTGGCACGCCAGAAAACACCAAGGCAAACTTGATCGCGGGCCAATTGGCACGGCGCTATAAACTGCCTTACCGGACCTCTAACGCCAATGCGTCAAATGTGGTGGATCTGCAGGCCGCCTATGAGACTTCGATGGCTACATGGGGTGCTGTGATGGGCGGGGCCAATATGATCTATCACGCAGCGGGCTGGCTTGAGGGCGGACTGACGGCCTCATATGAAAAACTGGTGCTGGATGTCGAGATCATCCAGAACATGATGGAGCTGCTCAAGCCAATTGATTTCTCAGAAGATGAGCTGGGCTTTGACGCAATAGCCGATGTCCCCACAGGCGGCCATTTTTTTGGCACCTCACACACGCTGGATCGCTATGAGACTGCGTTTTACAAACCGATCCTATCGGATTGGACCAACTACGAAGCCTGGGAGGCAGCGGGTGCCAAAGACGCACTGACCCGCGCAACCGAAACCTGGCAACGCGCGCTAAAAGAATACAAGGAACCTGTGCTGGAGGCTGCGGTTGCGGAAGAGTTGAACGCTTACATCGCCCACCGAAAAGAAGAGATCGGCACGGACGAACCCTAGCCCCCCATTT
Organism: Roseobacter sp.; assembly: GCA_015665415.1. Taxonomy (GTDB): domain Bacteria; phylum Pseudomonadota; class Alphaproteobacteria; order Rhodobacterales; family Rhodobacteraceae; genus Pseudophaeobacter. The sequence continues at coordinate 12,317 of JADFAE010000027.1, read as the reverse complement.
CTACACTACTCGCACTAGATCTCTATGAAAGGACACACCATGCGCACCCATGCACAGGCCGTCGTGATCGGCGGTGGCGTGATCGGATGCTCGATCCTCTATCATCTCGCCAAGCTGGGCTGGACTGACGTCGTACTTCTGGAACGCGACGAGCTGACCTCTGGCTCCACCTGGCACGCAGCGGCAAATATTCACGGACTGCACGACAGCACCAATATCTCGCGCCTTCAGCACTATACGATGACGCTATATAACGAACTCGAGGCAGAGACCGGTCAGAGCTGCGGTGTTTTCCAACCCGGTTCATTGTATCTTGCCCAGACCGAGGCACGCGAACATCAGTTGCGCCTGCAAGAAGCAAAGGCGCGCCGATATGGGATGAACTTCCACGAAGTCTCTCGGGACGAGGCCGAGCGCTTGCATCCGCTGGTCGATTTTGACGGCATTCGCTGCATTATGTTCGAACCCGATGGCGGCAATGTGGACCCTTCCGGCGTGACAAACGCCTATGCGGTCGGCGCGCGCCAGCGTGGTGCCGAAATCATACGCTTTACGCCGGTGACCGGCACGGAGCAGCAACTTGATGGCAGCTGGATCGTGCGTACCGACAAAGGCGACATCCGCACGCCCTGGGTAATCAACGCCGCCGGACTTTGGGCACGAGAAGTCGCAGCAATGGCCGGGATCGAACTGCCCCTGATGCCCACAGAACACCAGTATTTCGTGACTGAGGCGATTTCGGAAGTTGAGTCCCTGGACCGTCGCTTGCCATCGGTCGCGGACCGTGATGGCGAATATTACCTGCGTCAGGAAGGCAATGGCCTGCTGGTGGGCGCTTACGAAAAAGATATGCGTTTCTGGGCCGAAGACGGCACGCCGCTGGGGTTCGGGCATGAACTGTTCCCCGATGATCTGGAGCGGATCGAGGAAAATATGATGCGCGCTATTGATCGTGTGCCGGTGATTGGCATGGCGGGCATCAAGCGCGTGATCAATGGCCCCATGATCTGGTCGCCGGACAGCTCCGTTCTGATGGGGCCGGTGCCCGAAAAAACTGGCTATTTCTGCTGCTGTGGTATCATTCCGGGCTTCAGCCAGTCAGGTGGCATGGGACAGCATGTGGCCGAATGGCTGGTGGATGGTGAACCCAAGCTGGACATGTTCGGCTGGGACATGGCGCGCTATGGCCACTGGGCCGGCAAGGAGTTCACCAAGGCGCGGGTGCAGGACCAATACGCCAACCGTTTCAAGATCCATTTTCCCGGTGAAGAACGCGAGGCAGGCCGCGCTGTACGCACCCGCCCGATCTATGACATGCAAAAAGAGATGGGGGCGAAGTTCGGCCTGAACTATGGCTGGGAACATCCCCTTTTCTTTGATGCAGACACGCCTGACAGCGCCGGATTCACCCGGCAGCCCTGGTGGGACAGCGTGGGTCGCGAGGTGCGGATGCTGCGTGAAAAGGCCGGGATTATCGACATCTCGAACTTCGCAAAATACGAGGTCAAAGGCCCCGGCTCCGAGGCGTGGCTGAACGCTGTATTTGCCAACCGGATGCCGAAATCGGTGGGCAGCTCGTGCCTGACACCACTGATCGGCAAACGCGGCGGTCTGGCCGGTGACTTTACCGTGACCCGTCTGGCCGAGGACGAGTTCCTGATCATCGGCTCAGGCATGGCTGAACGCTATCACAGCCGCTTCTTCGCCGATGTACCGCTGCCGGAAGGCACCCACTTTAGCAGCCGGACCGAGGACATTTGCGGCTTCAACGTCGCCGGACCGCAATCGCGCGCTTTGTTGCAGGGGCTCACCGACACCTCGCTGGACACGGAGGAGTTCCCTTTCATGCGATCAAAACGGATCCGCGTCGCCGGGGTCGAGACCGTAGCGCTGCGCGTCTCCTTCACCGGTGATCTGGGCTGGGAGCTTCACTGTGCAACCGACGATCAGGCCAAGCTGTACGCCGCATTGGTTGAGGCGGGCAAAGCTCTGGGCGCAGGCCCGGTAGGTGGTCGCGCGCTAATGAGCCTGCGGATCGAAAAGGGCTATGGCTCTTGGGGTCGTGATTACAGCCCGGAATACTGGCCGCAGGAACAGGGGCTTGCCGGTCTGGTGAAGATGGATAAGGAATTCCTGAACAAGGAAGCCTACGGCGCAATCGCAGGCGAAGCCCCGCGCGAGATTATGGTGCTGTTAGAGGTCCACAGCCAGGACAATGACGCCGTGGGTGGCGAGCCAATCTTCCTGCCTGATGGCGCAGCTGCCGGCCAAGTGACCAGCGGGGCTTATGGCTATAGCGTCGATAAATCGCTGGCCATCGGTTACGTCAAAGCCGGGCTTGCCCAGCCGGGTGACACCATGCATGTCGCTATTCTGGGCCGCGCCGTTCCGGCCACGATCCTGTCCGAGCCCCCTTTTGATCCCCAGGGGAAACGTCTGCGGTCCTAATCCTGCCGCATACCTGTAAAGCAAAAGACCCCGAGGCCTAGGCTTCGGGGTCTTTTATGTCGCCGTGGAAATCCGGGCCTAGCCGTTCAAACGGATCGCCACATTCTTGGTTTGCATATAGTTCCACAGCGCCTCTCGGCCCTTTTCACGTCCGTATCCCGACAGTCCATAGCCACCGAAAGGTGTTTCCACCCCGCCTGCATACCATTCATTCACATATACCTGACCCGCGCGCAGTTGACGTGCGGCGTGGGTTGCGCGGTCCAGATCACGGGTAAACACACCGCTTGCCAGACCAAAGGGCGTGCCATTGGCGATCTCAAGCGCCTCGGCGTCCGAATGGAACTTTAGGACGGAAAGGACCGGGCCAAACACCTCGTCTTTGGCTATCGCCATGTCTGGGGTGACATTGCACAGAAGCGCCGGTTCCATGAAGGCGCCGGGTTGGTCGATCTTGTGCCCTCTCGTGGCAAGCTGCGCGCCCTCGGACACGGCGGCTCTGACCATGCCCACCGCGCGATCCCGCTGGGCCTCGGACACCATCGCGCCCATATTCGGCCCGAACTCGGTGTGTTCAATTCCCGGCCCTACGGACAATGACCTGGCCAGCGCACTGATCCGTTCGACCAATTCGTCATGGCGGCTTTCATGCACAATAACGCGCGACATGGCCGAGCAGACCTGGCCCGCGTTGAAAAAGATCCCCCAACGCACGTCGTTTTCAAACGCGTCCAGATCAGCGTCTTCATGCACGATAGCAGCGGATTTGCCGCCCAGTTCCAAGACACAAGGGACCACATTTTGTGCCGCTGCCGTGGCGATGGCTATGCCAGTGGACACCGATCCGGTAAAAACTAGCTGATTGATCTGCGGATGTGACGACAGCGCCGCTCCGGCCTGTTGCCCCAGCCCACACAGAATATTGACCGCACCGGCGGGCAGACCCGCGGCCTCAGCTGCATGGGCTAACCAGGCACTGGTAAGCGGCGTCATCTCGGATGTCTTGATCACCGCCACGTTGCCAGTCGCCAGCGCCGCCGACAGCGACCGCGCGGTCATTTCGAGCGGATAGTTCCATGGGATGATCTGTGCGGAAACGCCAAACGGATCATAGATGGTGAAGTCGAAATAGTCCTTCCCAAGCGGGATCGAGCGACCTTCGACGGTTTCCGCCTGATTACCGTAGTACTCGAAATAGCGTGCGGCCCCTTCGACCTCAATCTGCGCTTCCCAAAGCGGTTTGCCTTGCTCCATCGTCAGAAGGGGAGCGATCTCGTCTACATGATCGAACAGGTATCGGCCCATAGCCTGCACCATCCGACCACGTTCCACGGGGCGTAAATCGGATAAAGCCCCCGAAAGATGCACCCGCCGTGCCGCCTGCACGGCCCGGTTCACATCATCTGCATCGGCCAGCGCGTGCTCAGCCAGCTTCTCGCCAGTGCCAGGGTTGATCACATCGATCCGGCCCGCGCCGCCATCCACCCAGGCGCCGTCGATATAGTTTTGCCAATAAGGTTTCACTTTGGGCATGCCTTATGACTCCTGATAGGACAGCTGTGCGATCATCGCGTGAAGGTCGCCACCGACTGGCAAAGCTTCGATGGCCGTCAACAGCGCTTTAGCTTTCGTATGCCCCATCGGCGGAACCGTCAGACGCAGGTACTTGTCGCGGATCACCTCATGGCTGACCGGGTCCTCTGGATCGCCCTGTGCCTCGGTCACATCAGAAATCAGAACGCGCCCATCCGCCAAAGTGATATGGGCCTGCGCGAAGCGTCGTGCTGGGAAGGCGGCATTGAAAGTATCGGTTTCCTCGATCTGAACCATTCGGGCCAGGCGCAGGATATCGGGGTTGCTCAGTCCGGGCTCCATCACTTCGTCCACGCCAATCGTGCCCTTCACCAGCGCCGCGCCAACCGAGAAAGGCAGCGAATACTGAGCCTGTTCTGTAGTGGTTGGAATGGCGTTCAGGCGCTTGGCCTCGTGGAAACTTTCCACTCGAATGGCTGTGATTTCATCGGAGGAGAAATCATGATCGCGATGCAGCGCCATGACTGCCTCAGAGGCAGGCTGAGCCCAACGGCAAACCGGGTAGAGCTTGATATACTGGTCCTGAATATACCAGCGCGTGCCAATGTCGCTCCAGATACTGGCCAAATCGTCGGTGTCCACCGAAATCGCTGGCGCCCCGGTAAAGCCATCCCGCGCCAGATATGCTGCAGAGACACCTGCCATTGCCCCCCAGCCGGATCCGTCCTTGACCATTGTCGGCGCATCAATCACGCGCATCATCTGACTACGGGGGCCGTGATATTCGGCGATCCCCAAGGCTTCGCGGGTCAGTGTTTCGTCCAGCCCAAGCACACGCGCACCCATCGCAGCAGTGGCAAGCGCAACCCAAGCCCCCGACGTATGATAGTCGCAGGCGCTAACATGCAGCGCGATACCGGCACGTGTGCCGATCTCGTACCCGATGGTCACAAGGTTCAGGAATTCTTGCGCATCGCTCACCCCCTCAGCCTGAGCAAGAGCAATCGCGGCAGGGATAACACCACAGCCAACATGGCCTTTTGTCAGTTTATGCCCGTCATGCGCATCCAGACTGTCGATGGTAATCCCATTGGCCAACGCAGCACCCGCCGCACTTGCCCAGTGACCGCCAGGCCAGATCTGCGCGGTGGAGCCGCCAAACATATGTGCGGCATGGGTTGCGATGATTCGCGACATTTCGGTCTGAACCCCGCTCATGCCGACGCCCAATGTATCGACTAGGGCACGCACCGCGTCCTGGACAACCTTTTCGGGCAGATCGTCGTATTTTGTGTTCAAAATGAAAGAGATGACATCGCTCATGGTGACTCTCGACTGTTGGCCTGGGTATTGGGCTAGAGAAGTGAATCGGCCCTCACCGTGAGGCACAGGCCGGGAGGGGGCTAGTGACCGGGTTCAAACGCGCGAAACGCGGTAATGGCGGCGTCCAGCGCGGCATCATCCACATCGCGATGCAGCACCATACGGATCGCCGGGGATTGTCCGCCGATCTTGATCCCGGCCTCGGCCATATGGCGGATGAGGCCGGGATGGTCCTCGGCACGCGGTGTCAGGAACACCATATTTGTCTGCGACGAGACATCCCCTAATCCAGTATGGCGCAGCGCGCTGGCCAGACTGGCGGCGCGGACGTGATCCTGCGCCAGTTGTGGCAGGTGATGCTCCAGCGCAAAAAGCCCGGCAGCCGCCAGAACGCCGGATTGCCGCATTGCTCCGCCCAGGATCTTTCGATTGCGCTTAAGCTGCGCCATCATCGCTTGTGGACCCACCAGAACGGATCCGGATGGCGCACCCAAGCCTTTGGAAAGGCACACGGAAATCGTGTCGAACGGAGCGGCCAAATGCGGCGCATCACAGCCCAATTCGATAATCGCGTTAAAAAAACGTGCGCCATCCAGATGGGTGGCCAGATCGGCCTTGCGCGCGACGTCAATGCCAGCCTTGACCCGATCCGACGACACTACCCGGCCGCCGACGCTGTTTTCCAAACTCAATAGGCGGCTGCGGGGGTAATGCGGATCATCGACCTTCAGCGCCGCGACAATGCCGTCGGCATCCAGCCCGCCATCTTCGGCGGTATTGACCGGCATCATCGACACACCTGCCAGCACCGATACGCCCGCAGCCTCGTCGCAATACAGGTGATAGCGATCACCGACGATCACCTCGTCCCCGCGCCCACAATGGGCCATGACCGCAGCCAGATTACTTTGCGTGCCAGTTGGGAAGAACATCGCTGCTTCTTTCCCAAGGCGCGCCGCCAGCTCTTGCTCTAGCCGGGCTACGGTAGGATCCTCTCCATAGACATCATCGCCCAGGGGCGCGGACATCATCGCTTGGCGCATGCCGACACTGGGTTTCGTCAATGTATCGCTGCGCAGGTCGCAGATGCAGTTTGTGGCTGCATCCGCACTGTCATACCCGTAAAGGCTCATTCCGTAACCTGATCGTATGCCAGAGCCGCGACAATATGCACGCGGTGCTTTTCACCACCGTTCAGCGCGGTGTGATAGGCGCGGGTGTCCGTAAAATAGACCGAACCGTCAGCCGGCAAATGGGTCACGTGGTGGTTGACGATAAACAGCGAACCAGGGTTCGAAATCAGCGGGATATGCAGGCGCGGCTCTGGATCACGGTGCCATGAATTACAATTGTAAAGCCCCTTGGACAGGATTCGGGTGCGACCAATCGGGAAACGCTTGGTCAACTCTTCATGCACATGTTCGAAATATGTGCCTTTGAATTTTGGATTGAATTCGGAAAAGTCGATTTCAGGCACCAGATCTTCGCGCGGCTCTTCTACATAGCGATCATCGGCGCGGGTCCAGAAGCGACCCGACAGGTCATTCTTACTCCATTCACTCTGGCCCGGGCGCTGAGTCAGCGGTAGCGCGGCAAAGCCTTGATCCTGCATTTCCCCCATGAAGGCCTCACGCTCTAAGCATTCTCTAAGCGCTTCCTGCAGCTTTTGGAGGTCAAACTTCAGGTCAAGCTTGGCGATCCCTGGCCCCGGAGTAAACTTCGCCACGGACGAATAATCAGGCATTTCAGACATGGCATTTTGAATCATGTCCACGTCTGCGTCTTTAAATTGCGGCGTAAAGGTCATCGGGCATCTCCCTGTCATGTGTGTTTTCAACAGGAATATGAAAGTTCGCGAAAATTAAAAGACATAATTCATCACATGGTAATGACCAAAACGCATGAAGTTATTTTCCAACCCACCCTAATCGCGGAGTGCAATCTGACCAGATCGCCGCGCTCAATGATAGCAAGAGCGTGACAAAATCACCTAATACATTTTTATGTATAGATAATAACAACCTCACACCGACCATCCGAAACAAAAAACGGAGTGAAATCATACTGGAGGCACTCCAGAAAAATCCATTTCTTCACCCAAGCCCATAATCTTGAAAAACTCTCATCACCAATGAATTTTTTTGACTGAATAATTTTTGTCAATAGAGGCAATGTCCCCAGAGCATAATGGACAGGGAGACACTCATTACCTTTACCCGATGCGCACTCGCCGCCGCGACCGCAATGACGCTTGTGGCTTTCACCGCCGGGACCAGCCTTGCCGGAGAGGCACTGAACCGCATCATGGATACCAATACGCTGAAAGTGGCCACGGATGCTAACTGGGCCCCGCAAAGTTTTCTGAATGACGACAATGAGATGGAGGGTTTCGATGTCGACGTAGCCCGAGAAATAGCCAAACGTCTTGGCATTGAGGTTGAATTTGTTACTCCCTCTTGGGACATCATCACCGCTGGCAACTGGAATGGCCGCTGGGATATGTCGGTTGGGTCGATGACGCCGACGAAAGCGCGCTCGCAAGTGCTGAGTTTTCCGGCCATCTACTATTACACCCCGGCTTCGGCAGCAGTTCATCAGGATAGCGACGCAGTTTCGGTCAGCGAGCTGTCGGGCAAGACCGTTGGAGCGACCACCTCAAGCGTGTTCGAACTTTACCTGCATATGACCTGATCATAGACGCCGAGGGCGTGCCCACGTTTGACTATCAGGTCGAGCCAGGCGAAATACGCTCCTACAAAGACTCGACCGCTGTGATGGACGACCTGCGTCTGGGCAATGGTACACGCCTGGACGGCATGATCGGATCGCTATCGACAAAGGCGATGCTGAGTTGAACGACGAGGTTGCAGCAATCGTTGCCCAGATGAAATCTGACGGCACGCTGACCAAGCTCAGCGAAAAATGGTACGGCATCGACTATACCAGCACCAATTAATGATGGTCAGAATAATCCGCCCCCCCAATGCTTTGGGGGGCGGGATTATTGTCTCTGGAGATGACAACCCATGCTCTATGCCGATACGGTAGCCAGCGATCCGCTGGTCCACAAGCCGCGGGTGATTGTCACCATGACCGTGGTGGCCACCCTTTTCTTTATCCTGGTCAACCTGACCGACACGATCTTCGGCGAGTTCATGCGCCCAGTGATCGGTGTCCCAGCGAAGCCGGTTTCTATGGTCAGTTTGCCACGGGTCTGGTGGTGGCGATCCTTTTTGTCCTGAACATCGTACTGATCGGCTTTCTGAATTTCCGCTTTCAGGCGATTATCGTTTGGCTGCAACTTCTGGCTCTGTTTCTAACCTTCTTCTATGGGTTTGATCTGGACTTCTCCTTCATCCGCAAAAAGGTCTGGTTCATGGTCTCGCAGGGCGTCTTCACTACGCTCTACGTATCTGCGATTTCTATCGCGCTGGCGCCGATGCTGGCGATTGTCGGCGCGGTGGCCAAACTGTCTTCGAACGGCTTTGCCTATGCGATTGCCAGTTTCTATACCTCGTTTTTCCGCGGCCTTCCGCTGCTGATGCAGGTCTACCTGATCTATCTTGGCCTGCCGCAACTGGGCTATGTTATTGACGCCGTGCCGGCGGGCATTCTGGCGCTGCCTCTATGCTATGGTGCCTATATGACCGAGATCTTCCGCGCGGGCATCCAGTCGATCCCAAAAGGACAGTGGGAGGCCTCGCGCTCAATGGGGTTCAAGTTCGGTCTGACCATGCGCCGGACCATTCTGCCGCAATCTCTTCCTTTGATCATCCCGCCAACAGGAAACCAGTTCATCGCAATGCTGAAGGACAGTTCTCTGGTGTCGGTGATCGGCGTGTGGGAGCTGATGTTCCTTGCCCGCACCTTGGGCAACAAGACCTTTCAACATATGGAAATGCTGATCACTGCGGCGATGATCTATTGGTGCCTATCGATGTGCCTTGAGCTGATACAGAGCCGGATCGAACGCCATTTCCGCACCAAGAGCCACTAAGGGGACAATGAGATGAGTGAGAACGGCCCGATCATCGAAATGTGCAATGTAAACAAGTGGTACGGCAACTACCGCGCACTGCGCGACATAAACTTCACAGTCAACAAAGGTGACAAAATAGTGGTCTGCGGACCGTCAGGATCCGGTAAACCCACCATGATCCGCACCCTAAACTGGCTGGAGGCCCATCAGGAAGGTGACATCATCGTGGATGGCGTGCGCCTGCACGACAAAATGAAGGATGTCGACAAGGTGCGAATGGAAGTTGGCTTGGTATTCCAGCATTTCAACCTGTTCCCCCACCTGACAGTGCTGCAGAACCTGATGGTAGCCCCCATGTGGGTGCGCGGGGTTCCTGCCGCCGAAATCCCTGAAATCGCAATGAAATTTCTGGAACGCGTACGTTTCCCCGAACAGGCCAAGAAATATCCAGGCCAGCTGTCAGGTGGGCAGCAGCAGCGTGTGGCGTTTGCTCGGACCTTGTGCATGAATCCCAAAGTGATGCTGTTTGACGAACCGACTTCGGCACTGGATCCTGAGATGGTGTCTGAAGTGCTGGATACGATGGTTGGGCTTGCGGAAGACGGGATGACGATGGACTGCGTAATCCATGAAATGGGTTTTGCAAAAGCAGTGGCAGACCGAGTGATCTTTATGGATGCAGGCGAGATCATTGAAGAAAACGATCCCGTGAGCTTTTTCGAGAACCCGCAAAACGAACGCACCCTGAATTTCCTCAGTCAGATCCTTCAGCACTGACTAAGATATAGAAGTATGCGCTACATGCCCTGCCGTTCCTTGCAATGGAAAGATCTGATCTCACGTTACGCAGCTCCTTTGGTTTCGCCCTGCGTTCGACTACGCTAGGTCGACGGCAGGGCGTTGGGGAACAATGATACGCTTGAAGATGGTAAGACATGTCCCGCAAAATCCCCCCTTTTGCATCGGTGCGCGCCTTTGAAGCGGTGGCGCGTCTTGGCCGTCACAGCGACGCCGCGCAAGAACTGAACATCACCACATCCGCAATCAGCCACCAGATCCGCGCGCTCGAAGCCTTTCTGGGCACAACGCTGTTTCACCGCAACGCCGCGCGCCAGTTGAACCTCACCGATGAGGGCGCAGCGCTCTTATCCGGTGTATCGCTTGCTTTGGACGGGCTGGATGCGGCCTTTGCCCAGTACACTGGCTCGACCGGCGATCATGTCGTGTCGGTTCATAGGTACCAATCGCTGGCCAATATGTGGTTTATTCCGAAACTGCCGCTACTGCGCGACGCCCTGCCCAAACTGCGGGTTCGAATTGTGACAGAACCCGAGGAGATCTCCCTCAGCGGAAGCGATGTCGATCTGGCAATTGTCTTTGCTAACAGCCCCCCGCAGGGCTCGCGCTGCGTGAAACTATTTGATGAGCTGATCGAACCAGTCTGCGCGCCCGAGTATTTCAACACCCACGCGCCACTAGGAATCGAGGGAATGCGCCACGAGCCCTTGATCCATAGCCGCCACCATTGGGATGAATGGGCAACATGGTTCGATCATGCGAATATAGATGAGAGCAACTGCTCCCCCGTGGTCGAAATGGACAACCGATCCAACGCATTGCAGGCCGCTGCAAATGGCGTGGGTTGGGCTATGGATCGCCGCCCACTTGGTGAAGAATTGCGCGGGGCGGGCAAGCTTCTGGCCCCCTTCAACCTGGCGGTCCCCACCGGTAATGCCTATTACCTGATCACGTCTTACCGGTCCGAGGCCGCAACAAGCGTGATCCAGTTCCGCAACTTGCTAACCCGTCTCACCTGGAAAGAATCTCCCGACTGATCCGCTGCTCATGACAGCCCTACTCCAACACACCGGGAGCGTCTTCTCCGTCCTGTTCGTCATCCTGCAAATGAATCAGCATCCATCGGCGAAACCGCTCGACCCGCACCACTCCAACCTTTGCCTCAGGCGTCAGCAGATAATAGGCGCTGTTGGTTTTCGCCTCGTAGGCATGCACTTTGGCAAGGCTGCCCTGCTCAAGCTCGGAGCGCACAAGAATTTCCGGGATGATGGCAATGCCGTGGCCGTTACGGGTGGCGTCGATCAACATGTCAAACTGGCTGAACATCGGGCCGATAAGTTTCCGTGGCAGGCGCAGCCCCTGCGCTTTGAACCAGATCTGCCAGGATTGCGGCCGGGTCGAGTGTTGAAGGATGCGATGGTCCAGCAAGGTGTGGGGGTCATTGATCTGTTCTGAAAACTGGTTGGGCGCACCCACCACCACCAGCGTTTCCGACATCAACCGATCCGCCCGGTATCCTGGCCAATGCCCCCCCCCTTGCGCGATGGCCAGATCCACCCGGCTAGGATCAATATCCGCATTCTGCAGATAGGTAACCAAGTTCAGCATATGTCGGATCTTGTCGGCCTTCGGCCCCATGATCAACGGCATCAACCAGCGACTGCCAAGGGTCGGATAAACACCGATATTCAACGTTCCTTCAGCATTGTCATGGGATTTCGTCTTAAGAATGATCAGTTCGAGATCTTCTAGTAGCGGCGACAACTCTGCCAGCAGGGTCTTGCCTGCAGCAGTCAGCTTGACCCGCTGCTTGGCACGAGTGAACAGCGATTGCCCTACAAAGGCCTCAAGCTGTTGGATCTGACGGCTGACCGCGCTTTGGGTAATGTTCATCTCTTCGGCCGCGCGCGCAAAGCCTTCGGTTTTCGCAGCGGCCTCGAAACACAACAAGGCGGTGATCGAGGGGATACGTCTGCGCATTCACATGCCCTTTTCTGAACAACACGTGATTGTCTAGTTAATGCAAAAAAGTTATCATGTCATGCGGTCATTCGGCTTTTTATCAGCACAAAAGGAGCATATTGCCTCGAGAAGATGAAGAATAGGCAAGAACACCGCGCTCATCAGCACACGAGATGGTGTTGTCACATTAAGCTGAGAGCGATAGCGCGTATCCAGACAATGGCCTAGTCGACCGTGATGCAAAAACCGTCGATCAGCTACAAGCGCCACCGTT
>JADFAE010000035.1 GCA_015665415.1 Roseobacter sp. | reverse complement strand
ATGCTTGCGATATTGCTTGCAGGTGCGCCAATGGCCCCAGCGATGTTGCTTGCAGGTGCGCCGATGCAGCTTGCGATCTGAGCAATAAGCTCGTCGCGCGAAGGCATTTTCGACACAGCTGTAACACCAGCCCGGTCCAGAATGTTCTCACCCATTGCGCCGCCAAGAATTTCAAATTTCTTGTTTTCTTTGGCGAAGTCCTCGGCCACCTTGGCTGCTGCCACGGGGTCCTCGGAATAGGTCAGAACAGTCATCCCTGTCAGCAGGTCAGACATGCTTTCACACGGCTTACCCTCGAGGGCGATTTTGGCGAGCCTGTTTTTGGCAACACGCACGGCACTACCAGCTTCGCTTGCGCGCGCTCGTAGGTCCTGCATCTCAGCAACTGTCAGACCGACGTAGTGTGCAACCACCACGACGCCAGAGCTTTCGAAGATCTGGCCGAGTTCCTCGACCAATTTCTCTTTCTGGGCTCTATCCACAGTTCTCTCCAAATTTGGGGTGTAAACACCCCGGCTCATTGATGTGCCAGACATAGATGCCCGACGTTCAAGTCCGTTTTACAGGGATAGCCAACGTCGCCCGAGAGTATAGAAAACCCTCGATCTTATTTGTCTTTCCCGTCTCAGGAGGGAAATTAAGACCCGATCGACAGGCCACCCACCATCTTGGACGAAATGAAATAAAGCGCACGACGAATCGCACGCTTTACCTCGTGGTCGTAATACTGCCAATTTCAGGGATTTCCAAGCGGTAAATCACCATTGGTGGCAGGCGGTATTCAACACCCGGAACCCGGGATGCAAAATGGGCGACACCCAGTGGCGCCGCCCATCTAAAATCAGTCCAGAAACAGAGGACTATCTCACTCGGAGACAGCGCCTTCTACGTCCAGCGTCACGCTAGGACCCATGGTCGAGGTCAGAACGATTTTCTTCATGTAGGCACCCTTGGCACCCGAGGGGCGCGCTTTGGCAACCGCGTCGATCATGGCAGAAACGTTTTCGGCCAGCTTGGCTTCGTCGAAGGACGCTTTGCCAACGCCTGCGTGCACAACGCCGCCTTTTTCCGCTTTGAACTGGACTTCGCCGCCTTTGGCCGCTTCAACAGCTGCCTTGACGTCCATGGTCACAGTGCCAACCTTGGGGTTTGGCATCAGGTTGCGCGGGCCGAGGATCTTACCCAGACGACCAACGATGGGCATCATGTCAGGGGTGGCGATGCAACGATCAAAATCGAGGTTGCCGCCCTGGATGCTTTCCATCAGGTCTTCTGCGCCGATCACGTCTGCGCCAGCTTCCTTGGCTTCGTCCGCTTTGGCGCCACGGGCAAAAACCGCAACGCGCATGGATTTGCCGGTGCCGTTTGGCAGGCCAACAACGCCACGAACCATCTGGTCCGCGTGACGGGTGTCAACGCCGAGGTTCAGAGCGATCTCGATGGTTTCGTCGAACTTGGAGGTTGCATTGGCTTTCACCAGGGCAACGGCTTCGGCGATCGACAGGTTGGCTTTGCCAGCAACTGCTTCGCGTGCGGCGCGGGTACGTTTTCCGAACTTTGCCATCTTACTTCACCTCGATGCCCATGGAGCGGGCGGAGCCCAGAATGATCTTCATCGCCGCTTCGATATCGTTGGCGTTCAGATCTTTCATCTTTGCTTCGGCGATTTCTTTCACCTGAGCAGCAGAGACGGTGCCAACGGTTTCACGCGAAGGTGTCTTGGCGCCGGATTTGATTTTGGCAGCCTTCTTCAGGTAATAAGACGCAGGTGGCGTCTTGATGTCCATGGTGAAGGACTTGTCCTGATAGTAGGTGATCACGGTTGGGCACGGCGCGCCGGGCTCCATGTCTGCGGTCTTGGCGTTGAACGCCTTGCAGAATTCCATGATGTTGATGCCGCGCTGACCCAATGCGGGGCCAACTGGCGGGGAGGGGTTTGCCTGACCTGCAGGAACCTGCAGTTTCATCGAACCAACAAGCTTCTTAGCCATTTGGTTGTCCTTTCAACTCGGGCGAAACGCGTTTCACCCAGTGGATGTTGCGTGGTCCGACCAGAGATCGCGACCTCCGAATCTCCCACGAGAGAATCTCGCCCTAAGACGATAGAGGCGGCATGTACAGGGGATAGGAGAGCTTGGCAAGTGTGCACACACGACAAACCCAATGTCAGTTTGGAACCCATTTCACCCGATTTTGCACCTTGAAGGATCGCCCAGATATCGACGAGACCGAAGTTTGTTTCAGTCCCCTCCGGTTGGGTAGGCCGCGCCTTCCTCTTGCGAGCCTGCTGCCGCAGAAGCATGGCGGTGAACCCATTTCCAACCAGCATCGGTCTTGACCAATGAAACGGTCCATCTGATGGGCACCACGAGGTTTTCATCATCGAGTATCAAATGAATGTTCAGCGTGATCGCCACAGTTGCGGCGCCTCCATGAATGGCGACGTCTGTCCACTGCCATTCAAATTGCGTTGCTGTGGCATCCCTGAAGTTGCGCTCAAATACGGACGCGACTTCCGCTCGCCCGGAACATAGCTCATCGACCCCGGTACCAATGAGAGAAATATCCTCGCCATCTGCGAAGATATCCATCAGACGGCTCAGGTCTTTGGCGCAATATGCTGCAGCATATTCATCGAGTGTAGCCAGTACGGCGTCCCGGTCGCTCATTGCAGTTCCTTTCTGAAAACCCCCAATTTCACGGAAACTAGAGTATACTGGGCTTGGTTCAGATTGCACCCTCAAGCGGCTAGCGCCCTGCAGAGTTAGAAAACAGCAAGGGGGTCGCGCCCAAGGCTTACGACAGAGACCTGATTTCAAACGGCAACCCTATGGAGAAAATCGTCGGCTTCAGCCGCGGCGATGTAGCGAGGGTATCAACCCCGCCCTTGAGCAGGCCGGATCGGGCCTGCACGATGTCGTGCGCACACGAATTATTCTGACGAACATCGACGATTGGAAGGCCGCGATTGACGTGCGCAAAGAATATTTTCTGGATATACGCCCCGTTGATACGATCATGGCCGTGGATCGTTTTGTGAACCCGGAATGGCTGATCGAGATTGAAGCAGATGCGGTCGTTGCCACCCAAGGCAACACCTGAGCGAAACGGGCGAGCGCAAAGCGAGACGCACCGATGAGCAAATACCCTATGACAGCTCTGAGCCTAGTGTGCCCATTTCTTGACTGGCTCGGTGTTTCGATGAAAGCTGTCCTATGGATAGCTTAAATCAAGAGTATTTTGGCACTGAGGCCCAGCAAGGTCTGCAATGGCGGGCTGAGAAAATATGGAATCTGACTAACCAAGATCCGAGGTTTTCGTGCCACGGCCGCGCTGTTGCTTTGGCTGAATACACAACGGACAACCTTTCTTCCCAATTGGCGCTGGCGCGATTGCAAGGGGTGTGTCCGATCGAAGGTGTTGACAGAGAATCTGCAAAACTCAGGGCAAGGGAGTTGGAAGCGGAGGGTCTTGTCGCTGATGAATATGTGTCTTGGACTGGTGGACCAGAGGCGTTTGATGCCGCACTTGCAATTCTGCAGGACCGCTCACTGCCAGAGGATCTGTGTACCGAAGAAGTTGCTCCTGAGACACCGATAAAAGATTTGCAGAAAATGGATGCACTTACACAGAAATGTGACGTCCTTCTTCCAATGGGATCTTTCTTGCGAGGGCAGCAAAAGCCGAGCGTTTTCCTCTATGCAAAAGACGCTAAAGGACACGTAGTTGGGGCCTCGGCTGCAGTTGCCCAATTCCACACAGATCATTCAAAATCGCAAAAGGTATGGTGGGGCATGCTGGCTACCGATGAAAGTCGGCGCGGAGAGGGAATAGCACTTGTGTTAGGCGCAATGGCTTTGCGTGCGATCAACCAGAAATTTGGGTACAAAGACTGCTTCACCGGAATTCGAGATGGGAACAAACCTTCCGAGGCGCTTTGTTCCAAACTTGCTCTCGCACCAAGCGCCAATGTTGATCTGATCGCAATCTATCCCCCTGCATTTTCAGACGGGCATTTGACCAAGTAATCTTTACCCAAAACGGCAACTAAATCCGCCTAACCGCCATTCAGAAAACCAAAACGCCGCGAGCCTGGGGCTTCGCGGCGTTTCAAATTCTGGATCAGTTGAGCAATCAGCTCTGCTTGGTGACCTGGGTAAAATCCAGCTCGACCGGGGTTTCGCGGCCAAAGATCGAGACCGAAACCTTGAGTTTCTGCGCTTCGTCATCAACACCTTCGACCATGCCGTCGAAGTCCTCAAAGGGTCCGTCGTTGACCTTAACCTTCTCGCCAATCTCAAAGGAGATGAGGGTGCGGGGCGCTTCGACGCCCTCTTCGACGCGACCCAGGATACCCTGAACTTCGGCATCACGCATCGGCATCGGGCGACCCTGCGGGCCGAGGAAGCCGGTAACCCGGTTGATCGAGGAAATCAGGTGATAGCCGCGGTCCGACATCTCCATGTGCACCAGCACATAGCCGGGCATGAAGCGACGCTCGGTTGTGACTTTCTTGCCGCGACGGATCTCGATCACCTCTTCGGTGGGCACCAGGACCTCATCGATTTCATCCTCAAGCCCCTGCTCGGCAACCGAGGTGCGAATCTGCTCTGCGATTTTCTTTTCGAAGTTCGAAAGAACGCTGACCGAATACCACCGTTTCGCCATGAACTTGACCGTCCTTGTATTACCGGGCGTCAGACTGTCTGCGCCGCCAGTGAATTTGAATATCTGCCGCGGGCCCGTTGCAAGCACATGCTGCGCTTGAACAAAAATCGGCGCGCAACTCGAATCGCCGCACGCCCACGTCAGAGGTTGTGGGTGAACTACCTGCCAATGGGGGCAAGATCAAGAGCGGAGCCGGGTTTTCATGCCCTCTCCGCCCAGCTTTGGCGGCACCCTCGGGTGCCACGGGGGCTGGATCAGCCGAACATGCCCAGAACGCCCTGCAAACCAAAGCGGATCAGCAGATCAACAATGGCAAAGAACACGGCCGTCAACGCGGCCATGATAAAGACCATGACGGTGGTCAGCAGCACTTCGCGACGGGTAGGCCAAACGACCTTGCTCACCTCGGCACGGACTTGCTGGATGAACTGAACGGGATTGATGGTGGCCATGTGCCTTGTATCTCTCTGCTAGCAGGTCCTGCGGCATGTAACGCCAACAGGCTTTGGTTTCAAGCCCTAGGCTGAGATCTGCGCCCCGCGCAGCTCTGTCAGGGCCTGGTTCAGGATCAGGGCCCCATAGGCGCCATTCTTATGCACGGCATCATCCGCCTGCCCGCCCAGCGTGGTGGCATAGGCCCGCGCCGTCAAGGCGCCCCGAGTGACCGTTTCTTCGGGTTGGCGCAACAGGCGAATGTTGTCGCGCGCCATAGCCGCGTCGATCTGATCCCACAGGGCGGTGCGGGCCGTCTCGCTGGCCTCTGTATTGATGCTGCGCGCGACCTCCTCCTCTGTCAGGATCCCGTCATTGAGAAACCCGGCGGGCGAAAAGAACACCGGACGCTCTTTGGCAAATTCCCGCGCGGCACGATACCAGCGACAGCCCTCCAGCCAGCGCTCCAACATCAAATCCCGCACCGCTGCTGTGACATAGCCCCTGCCGCCCAGAGGCGACTGCAGCAGCGGCACCAGAAACTCTGTGATGCGCAGGCGGCAGCCGATGAACAAAAACCCATCAAACTCCTGTGGCGCCAAGCCCGCGCTGCGTTTCGGATTGATCCGGGCCAGACTGTCGCGCACCGCTTGACTGCTGCCAACCAGGCATCCGTCTTGCAAATGCAGGTCACGAAACTGCGGCCCCGGCGCGCCCCAGAACTCCAGCTCGATCCCCTCCAGCTGTACCAGCCCTTCGTCCTGCGCATGTTTGACACAGGCGATATGGCTATCCCCAAAAACACAGAACCGCTGGGTGGGTGTGGCGACAATCCGATAGCGTCTTTTCTGCGCGGATTTAGCTGAAGGCATCCAGAAACTCCTCGTCACATTTGAGCGCCCGATCTCGGCTTCCAGCGGTCTTGTCTACAAGGGGCTGCGGCCCCGCTTTCTTGAGCTTGCGTTCGAGCCAGGGAAAGGCCGCATTCTGGCAGGCAAAGAAACTTTCCATCACGTGATTGACCCCCTGCGGCACCACGCTGCGCTGGTTGGGGGCGTAGAACATGCCGCGATAGGCCGGATGGGTGATGATCTCATAAGAGGGGAAATAGTCGACATGTTCGTATTCCATCGCCAGCTCGCCGGCGACCGCGCGCAGAACCGATTTGGAATAGGAGGTCGCGGTCAGCACATGCTGCCCGGAGGCTGTCGCCGTCAGAGGCACCGGCGAGACGGTCAAAAGAACCTTTAGCTTGGGATTTGCCCGGCGCAGAATCTTGAGTGCCGCGCGCATGTCGCGACGGATACCGGCAAATCCCTGGTTCACGAATTCATGCTGGGCCGGGTCAAATTCGCCTGCCAAAGTTCCCGGGCACATGGCGTATTCCAGCCCGGTTTCGCGATTGCGCCAGCATTCGGTCAATCCCATGGTGAAAACAAAGACATTGGCCCCTTTCACCGCCTGGCGAATCGCCGCCAAAGTGGCCGCCCGTGAGGCCCGCATCTCTGCCTGGTCGACAAAACCATCAGGCTCAATTGCCGGGCGCAACGGGTCGCAGACGCGGCCTTTGCCGTTTTGCCAATATTCCGCAGGAAGCTCGGCCTCATCAAAGGCATAGCCCAACCATTGCCGCAACATCCGCGCGGTATAGATATTGCCCGTGCGAAAGGAGAATATCCCGTAGTTGTAGTCCCGTGCCTGCGTCTCGCTCAGCAGCTTGGGCGCGGGTTCGGCGTCGCTCCACCCATAGTCGCGGGCCAATAACGCCCGGCTGAAGTGCTGGGCAAAACAGGAACCCGCCGTGATCACCCGATGTTTTTGCGCCACTGGAAACTTGGGCTTCCAGAGTTCGGAAATCTCCAGCGGGTTCTTGGCTGCGACAGCTGTCCGCCAAAAGGCCTCTTCGGGCAGACCTTCATAGGGATTTGGGTGTTGCTCGCTCATTCTTACCTGCCCCAGTCCATCTTTTTCAGTGGTTTCTCGCAGGTTAGGCGGGTCGCGGTTGGAAAACAATCGCCCAGAGAATGCGCTTGGGAATTTTGGGCCGACTCTGTGTTGGGTCCGCACCGCAGAGCTCCTGCAAATCCGGGAACGAGCCTTGCGCCCTGCCCAAGGGCAATTTGACCAAACACAATTTGAGGCAACTCAATATTAAGTCCGAGCGATTATCCCTAGGTCACACGGCTTCGAAGTCTCAGAACGAAGACTGGCCGCTTTGCGTGACTGTGAGATAGGATTCCATGACCATCGCTGTATCCATAAATAAAGCCAATCGACTGGAACGGAACGATAAACTGGAGGATGCCGCCACGATTTATCGCGACATCCTGGCCAAATTTCCAAAAAATACCCGCGCCCGTTCTGCTCTCGATACGCTGCAAAACCGCATGCAGCAGCAGCAAAACCCACCGACTGAGGTCCAAAGACAACTGCAGACGGACTACAACGGCGGGCAGCATGCCGCTGTAGCAGCCAGTTGTGCAACGCTGTTGAACAGCTTTCGGAAGTCCCATTTTCTGTGGGACCTCCTTGGCAATTGTCACCTGCAGGCCAATAACCTGGACGAGGCGGCAACCTGTCTCAACAAGGCCTGTGAGCTGAACCCAAATGACGCGGGGACCTTTTGCGCCATGGCCGATGTCAGCCAGGCACAGGCTCAGCATGACAATGCGCTGGCACTCTACAACAAGGCCTTGGCACTGGATGGCACACATCTGAAAACTCTGAACAATCTTGCAAACGCATTGATCGGCCATGGCCGCGCAAACGAGGCTCTGGTGCTGCTGAAGAAGGCCAGCCTCCAGGCACCGGACAGTGCTGTCATCCTGTTCAACTACAGCAATGCACTGTTGAAAACCGGCTTGAAGGATCAGGCAAAATCGGTCCTCGAGCAAGCCACCAAGCTGGCGCCTCATCTGGTGGAAGCCCAATATAACCTGGCCCAGTTGCAATCCATGGAGGGTGCCAAGGAAGAGGCCATTGACCGGTTTGAGGCCGTCCTGGCCAAAAATCCAAGCGATGACCGCACCCGCGCCAACAAGCTGCATGCCCAGGCCCAGATCAATGACTGGAGCTGGATCGATGAATATGACCAGCACCGCCGCCAACTGGGGCTGACCGGCAGCCCAATTGCCCCCTTCAACGGGCTCACCTTTGAGGACAACCCCGATCTGTTGCGGCTGCGCATCCAGGCCTATGCCAATATGCAGCTGCCCGCCGTACAGCCCGCGCCTGCGCTGGCACCCGAGCTGCTTGATTCACCGCGCCCCTCGCGACTGCGTATCGGCTATTTCTCTTCGGATTTCCACGACCACGCCACCATGCAATTGATGGCGGGATTGTTTGAAGCCCATGACCAGAGCCGCTTTGACATCATCGCCTACTCCTATGACACCGTCCCAACGGACAACATGCGCACACGGGTGAAAAACGCGTTCTCCAGTTTCAAGGACATCAGTCAGATGTCCGACAGCGCCGTGGTGGAGCTGGTGCAGAAGGATGGCCTCGACATTGCCGTGGACCTGAAAGGCCATACTGGTGATACGCGCACCGCGCTGTTCTCGCAGCGTCTGGCACCCTTGCAAATCTCCTACCTGGGCTTTCCCGGTACGCTTGGCACGATGGCCTTTGACTATTTCATTGGCGACCATGTCAGTTGCCCTGCCGGCAGCGAGCGTTTCTTTGATGAACATCTGATCCGCTTGCCCCATAGTTACCAGGCCACGGACAACACGCGCGTGATCTCGGACAGGCAATTCACCCGCAAGGACTGTGGACTGCCCAACGACGGATTTGTCTTCTGCTCCTTCAACAACAGCTACAAGATCACCCCGACGGAATTCGACATCTGGATGCGACTATTGGCGCAGGTTGACGGCAGCGTGCTGTGGTTGCTGGAGACCAGCGAGGCCTCCAAGGACAATCTGCGGCGCGCAGCCCAGGACCGTGGTCAGGACCCGGACCGGCTGATCTTTGCCCCGCGCCTGCCCCAAGATGAACATCTGGCGCGCCAAAGAGTGGCGGATCTCTTCCTCGATACCTTTGTGGTCAATGCCCATACCACAGGGAGCGACGCGCTCTGGGCCGGGTTGCCGGTGCTGACGCTTCCCGGTCGGCAGTTCGCCGCCCGCGTTGGCGCCAGTCTTGTCAGTGCCATCGGCCTGCCTGAGCTGATCGTCAAATCCACCGCCGAGTATGAGGCACGTGCCCTGGAATTGGCACAAGGTCCTGAAGCTCTGGCCGTGCTGCGCAGCCGTTTGCAACGCAACCGCAAAACCACACCGCTCTTTGACACCACCGGGTTCACCCGAAATCTGGAGCGCGCCTACGACATGGCCCATGCCCGTTATTTGCAAGGATTGCCCCCCGTACATCTGGACATCACAGAGGGTTCTGCCAAAGATACCCAGTTGCCGGATCCGGCCTTTGTGTCCACCGTCACGACGCAGACACAGATCCCGTCACGGGCAATGTAATGCGGCGGGGTTGAGCCCAAGTCGACAAAAAGTCTGGCGCAGAGGTCCACCCTCTGCGTCATTTTTTTACTACTCTCTTCGGGCGTGATCAAGGCGCAGGCCAACCAGAATGCAGGGCAGCCCCTGTCAGCTGCCCTTTTACTCGCGGATCTCCGACAGCGTTTTCAGGAAGGCCACCAGGCTTGCAATCTGGCGCTCCGACAACTCTAACGGCGACAGAACGGCCTCACCGTCCGCATGCATCCGATCCAGATCAATCTCATTATAGTGCCTGATCACCGCATTCAGGTCTTTCAGGCTGCCATCATGCATATAGGGCATGGTCTCAGCCACCCCACGCAGACTGGGCGTTCTGAAGGTGCCAAAATCTGCGTGGCTTTGGCGGACGCTCTGCACCGCCCAGGCACCCCCTTTCTGCGAATCATCGCTCCAGATCCCATTCAGCGTATAGGGGCTCGATAGCAGTGTCTGCAGCCCCGCAAACCGCCCGGGATCAACCTCGGTCTCGCTTAGGAAATAGGGCACGCCCGCATCGTGGAATTCGTTGTTGGAGAAGCGCGGCCCGCTGTGGCAGAAAACGCAATTCCCCTCCCCCAGGAACAGCTGCAGCCCCTGTTGCGCCGTCTCGGGATAACTCGCGGCGGCCACCAGATCCCCACGCTCCAGCGCATCCCGGAACGCGTCAAACGCTGTGGGTGCCGTCACCAGGGTCTCTTGGTAGGCCGCCAACAGCTTGCCCGTATTGACAAGAACCTGTTCAGGTGGCTGCGCCGCAAGAGGGCCAAAAAGCGCCTCATAGCCCCGGGAATAGAGACCGCCTTGCAACACATCTTTCCAGTTTTCGGCGGTGTTTGCCATTTCAAGCTCATCCAAAATGGGATGCAGGCTGGCTGCCCATAGATTGTCGCTCTTGCCGCCCCAGCCATACCAGCGCAGCCCGGCAAGATTGCGCAGCGAGGGGCTGTTGCGATCCAGCATGGCACGACCCAGCGCCCTGGCCTGGGGTATGGTGAAGGCGTTTTCAGGCAGGTGACAGCTGGCGCAGGAAAACGCGCCATCGACAGACAAAATGGGGTCACGAAAGAGAGCGCCCCCCAAGGCGATTGCGCGGGAGTCTCCTGACACCCTGTTGCTGGGGTCTGTTTCCAAGGATGGTGGCCAAGGCCCAAACGACAGCGTTTGTGAAATTTCGGCTTCGGACAGCAAAACTTCGCCATGTACGGCGCTGACCTGAACAACCATTGCGACCAAGACAGCCCAATGTCTCATCGCAGCTCAATCGGATAGGTGTAATGCACTACACGCTCTTGGAGCTGAACATCCACCTGCAACTGCCACAGGCCGGGCATGTGAAAGAGCATCCCCTCTACCTTGAACACATCATGGCCAGTTGCCGTGACCCTCGGCACATAGTTCATCCCGTGCTGGTGCGCGGGCATGATCGCATCGACGCGCAGGTCATCCACATCCCGGCCCCCACAAACCTCAACCTCCAACGCGAAGGGTTGCGCCAATGGAATCGTCTCAAAACGCACATAGGCCTGGGGCGCATCGCTCTCTGCAGGCGCCAAGGCGCGACCGCCCAGACCACAGGCCAGGCCGGGCCCGCTTGAAAACAAAACCAATGCAAGGGCGGCGCGGATCACTTGGAGGCCAACATGCGTTCGGCATTGGCAAAGGCGATATTGTCGGCAATCTCCGGGGAGAGCTGGCTGAGCCATTCACGCGAAAAATCGGCATGGGGACCGACATAATACCACCGCTCTGGCGCAAAAGTGTCGGTCCCCACCATGAACCGCTCTGGGTGCTGCTCAAATGCGGCCTTCCAGTTTGGGTTGATCCTGCCACGAGAGGCCATTTCCGAACGAAAGGCCAAATCCGCCCAAAGGCTGGGATAGCTGTCCAAGGCATCAACCACACTGGCCGGATCTTCGAACCCGGAATGCGCCCAGAGGACCCGCGCCTCTGGCCAGCTGTCAAAAATCAGGTCCAGCGCCGCCCGATCGCCGTGATGGTGCAGAATCAGGTTGCGCGCACGGGCGAGCTCAATCATCCGTTGGATCACAGGGGTCTTGATGTCGCTGCCATAGGCGTGAAACTCGCCGATTGCTTCATATGTGTTTTTTGCGAGATTGGCCTCGAGATAGTCGATGACCGTCTCGTCATGCATCCAGGTGTTCAGCTCACCGCGCCGACGATAGGGCCGCAAAGCGGGCACAATAATATCCGGCGCTGCAGCCATAAGCAGTTGCGTTCCATTGTCATCCGAACTGGACACAAGCGCTTTGCGCACGCCTGCATCGCGAAGGATCTTGGCCACTTGTTCGGGCGGAACCTGGATGACAGCATCGTGGCTGTAGTGGATATGCGCATCAAAAATAGGCCGATTTTCAATTGGCAGATCTTCCGCCGCCGCACCAGATGCCGCGAGGGCAGCAAGCAATATGGACATTCTGAACACAGAATCCTCCTTCACATTTGCCCGGCGTGGTGGTGCCAGATGGTATTCAAAGCTCAAACAGTAAACCAAATACGCAGTCGGGTTTCTGACACCGCCGGTCAAATGCCAGATAGGGAACGGGGCTTAGACGCCAAATCGGCCGTGCCACCGTTTGAAAACAGCACCCTTTGAAAACAACACTGGACGCGTCGTCTGACTGGCTGCGCTTGGGCGCGGCTTGGCTACAGCTTCGTGTCCAGCCCCGGCAGGTACTATAGATTACAACGACAATCCGCCTTGGGGAATTTGTTGAGAAAAAGATCTCACGAACTCTCAATCACGTAAAGGCTGAAAAATGTGGTTTTGACTTGCGCCAAAAGGCATCCAGCCAGAATTTGCGCAGAACAGCAGGTTTTCGTCGCACAAATCTCTGCGGGCAGCTCTCGATCTGGTGGAAACTGGCAGGGGCATCAGGGTTCGAACCCGAGACCTACGGTTTTGGAGGCTGTAGGTTTTGACTTATTTTCAACCCTCTATCCTCGAAATTTCCCACGACAAAGCAAGAACAGAGGGTGAAAGTGGGAAACAGCAATTGTTGGCTACTCCACGGGCTCAGCGGAAATACTGGTCCGATAGGAGGCTGCGGAGTCCGCCATCGTATCTCCTGACGTTGATTGTGAAGTCTTGCCGCAGCGGTGCGCCACAGTCTGCAAAGGTGCGTTGCTCGACCTGGCGCAAACGCGGATTGATACTCTCGAGCTGATCCTCCAGCCGCTGGAAGTCATTGAGTTCAACAGTCTGGCCACTAAGGGGTGCAATTGCCGCCTCGGTAACTGACATGCGGGTATCGAATTGCCCCCAGCTATTTCTCAATTGGGAATAACTTCTCAAGCTTTCCCTTTGCATCAGAACCTTACAAGAAAGCCAAGCTCACACCGTTTCCCTGATCAGCAATCCTTCACTTTGATTTCAGTCAGCGTATAGCGAGGGGTGATATGTTGTGGGCAATTCCAGTCGAATGCTTCAACCGTAATCAACAGCCCCCTTTCAACCCGCGCCCTATAACCCTCGGCCGGTGACAGTTTTTGCAGAAGGTCATCCTCGGACGGATCGATAATGCGCGCCCGACCCAGCAGTTTTAGTCGCGTCTTGTTTGGGTAATCCATGAAAAACAGAGACACCCGGTCCTCGTTGCTCAGATTGCCCACGCTTACGTATTGTCGATTGCCGCGATAATCTGCAAAGCCAATCTTGTTTTCCTCCAGGATTTTAACAAAGCCGACTGGGCCGCCCCGGTGCTGGACATAGGGCCATCCGGTTTCGCTGATTGTTGCCATGTAGAAGCTATCCCGCGCAGCTATGAAATGGGCTTCGTTGGGGCCAAGCGTATCATTATAGTCGGCACCAGCCTCCATCCTCGCGTAGGCGTTACGGGTTCCTTCGGTCGCTTGAATGCTTTTGACGGTATCGGTAAAAGCCAGCTCTGCAAATTTGTGCCCCATCTTCGGGTCTCCTAAAAGTTTTGAGTTTCAAAGGCCCAGGTCAGACAGCCCCGGATGATCGACAGGCCGGGGCCCCTGCGGCCATTTAAACAGGCGGTCATCTGCGGTGATCGAGAGATCGTTAATACTGGCATGGCGGCTCTGCATTAGACCACTTGAATCGAACGCCCAGTTTTCGTTGCCTAGTGATCGGAACCAAGCGCTGTCCTGATCCCGCCATTCATAGACAAATCTAACTGCAATTCTGTTTGCACTATGAACCCAGAGCTCCTTGATCAGGCGATACTCTACTTCCCTTATCCACTTCTGGCTCAGAAAACCCCGGATCTCCTGTCGCCCAGTGGGAAACTCAGCCCGGTTTCTCCATTTGCTATCCTCAGTGTAGGCCAGCGACACCTTTTCGGGATCTCGGGAATTCCAAGCGTCTTCGGCCATCCGAACCTTTTGGATTGCTGTCTCTTTGGTAAAAGGTGGCAAAGGGGGGCGTATGGACATTGTAACCTCCATATATTGAAGAGGTGCGGGGAATACCCCCGCACCATGCTGGGTCAGTTGGTCAGGCTATCAGCAAGAAAACTGCGGATCAGTCCGGCAACTTCGGGCCCGTGAGATTCCAGAATGAAGTGGCCAGCATCGATGAGGTGCATTTCCGCGTTTGGCAGATCTCGCAGATAGGGCGATGCTCCTTCAGCCGGGAAGATATGGTCGTTTTCGCCCCAGACGATCAGTGTTGGCGGCTGGTGTGTGCGGAAGAACTCTTGAAAGTCCGGATACAGATCAACGTTGGTCCGATAATCATAGAACAGGTCCAGTTGAATTTCCTGATTTCCCGGACGATCCAGATATGCTTGGTCAAGCATCCACGCATCTGGGCTGACCCGGCCAACATGGGTTTCTGGAACACCGTGTGTGTATTGCCATTCGGTGGCTTTTACGTTCAGAAACCCGCGCAATGGTTCCCGGGTTTCAGTCGACGGCGCTGTCCAATAACTGCGGAACACATCCCAGAATTCAAGCAGGCCTTCTTCGTAGGCGTTTCCGTTTTGGATGATAAGAGCGTCGATTGCTTCGGGTTTTTTCAGTGCTAGGCGATAGCCAACCGGGGCACCATAATCCATCACGTAAAGAGAATAGGAATTCAGATCCAGCGTATCTGTGAACTCGGACATTAGCTCAGCATAGTTGGCAAAAGTATAGTCGAACTCGTTGCGATCCGGCATCGAGCTGCGGCCAAAACCCGGGTAGTCAGGGGCAATGACGTGATAGTCGTCCGACAACTCAGGAATCAGATCACGATACTGTTGCGACGAAGTGGGAAAACCGTGCAACAAAAGCAAAGTCGGCGCATCAGCGTTTCCGGCCTCACGATAGAAAATCTCTTGCCCGCCAACTTCGACAGTGTTGTACTTCACGGCCGTTTCGCTGATGTCTGCAAATGGCACTGGCAGCTCATAGGCAGCGGCAGCGGCTGTGAGCCCGAATGAAATCAGGCCAGCCTGCAAGAGCGGTTTGATTGGTTTCGTCGTCATGGTCAGTGTCCTTCATGTTGCGCCGCTTGGTGCCAAGTTGGACGTTGCGGCTGATGAACACAGAAATAGCCAGCTTTCCGATTGGAAAGAATTCTGATAATTGTGAATACATTATTGCAAAAGGTGGAATAATGGATCGTATTCTTCAGATGGAAGTCTTTGCTGCTATCAATGACAGCGGAAGCTTCGTTCAGGCTGCACAGCGTCTCAGAATGTCACCACCTGCGGTGACCCGGGCGATGAATGCACTTGAGGAACGGCTGGGCGTACAGCTTTTGACCCGGTCAACACGACAGCTCTCGTTGACGGATGCTGGCATCAGGTTCCTAGAGGCTTCTCGTCGGCTGCTCTTGGAAATCGAAGACGCAGAAAAACAAGCCGTTGGCGAAGTTGGGGTCGCTCAGGGGCATTTGACAATCTCAGCATCAGTGACCTTCAGCCGAATGATTGCAGCACCGGTCGCACGGGCCTTCATCGCGGCGCATCCGAAAATTACGGTGTCGCTGATCGGTATGGACCGGGTCGCCAATCTTGTCGAAGAAGGCATTGATGTTGCGATTAGAATTGGAAGTCTTCCAGACTCGAACCTGATGGCCAAACGCCTAGGGGAAGTGCGGCGCATGTTTGTAGCCAGTCCCGAATATCTGCAACGTCGCGGCCTGCCCGTAGAACCTGCCGATCTGAAATTACACTCGATCATTGGGTTTACCGGAATTATGGCCAGCCACGACTGGCACTACAAATCAGATAAAACACGCGGACACGTGCTTTTGCACCCACGTTTCGAAGTAAACGACGCCTCAACAGCGCTGGCAGCGGCAGTGGCAGGTGAAGGCATCACCATGGCGCTGTCCTACATGGTCGCAGATCAATTGCGTACTGGCGAATTGGTGCCGGTGCTACTCGAATTTTTGCCTCCTCCGGAGCCGGTTCACCTTGTGTATCCCCAAAGCAAGCTTATCGCACCCAAAGTGCGTACGTTCCTAGATTTTTCCTTCGACAGGCTAAAGGCGTCCATTGAGAAAACTGGGTTGGCCATATTTTGAGATTGTGGACAGATAGTATTGGCTAGGTCCAATTTCCAAAATGGTATCTGCTTCCAGGCAGTATCTGCGATGGCGCTGACCGCTCGCTGAATGGCTGCAATCCATAAAACCAATCAACTACATCGCACTCGCGGCATACGCTATACCGTGCCTAGTGCGAAGGTCGTGTTCGGGCTGAAAGGGGGAGTTGAACCGCATATGACTGATCTCCCCCCAAGCCATTCTGCGCATCTTGTTTCAATGACCTTGAGACTGTGACGATGCCCATTGGGCAGATTGGTATCCAATAGCGGATCAGTGGTCATTAGCGGCTGCGTACATTCACCTAAACTGAGAGTATCAACCACCCAACAGATTAGAGCTATTATCATCTTTAACGGCAGGGCTGATGAATAGAATTATCCACAAGACTGCCATCATCGTGACAACGATGGAAACTGGGGCAGCCCAACCTCCACCCGACGAATACAGTTGAGCCAACCAGCTTCCGTCGGCATGACCGCAACCTTCAGCTGTCTCTTTTGCAAAGTTTAGAGCCGCGGTCCCGCGTTGAAACAGATACACAGCTCCAAAGCCCAGACTTCCAGCTGAAGCAGTGTACCCAAGGGCCAGGCAAATTCGTAGCCCTGACCCCCGAGGAGTCGAAATCGCCGTCTTTTCAGCCAGCAGCCAACCGGCAAATGCCGCGCTGACAATAATGAACATATTCACAACGTCCAAACCAAGTTCGGCAGCAGTGACTGCCATCTCAAATGCCTTGCCGCCCGGAACTTCCCCACATGGATTAACTGGGTTCATACTTTTTGCTTCCTCCGTCTATGGCTAGCCTCTGAGACTTAACCCATCAAAATGGGCCATGGATCCACTATCTGTCACAACCAAACAGCCTCTGTGCCGCGACGCAATCCTGCCCGAAGACCTGGCTCCCAAACTGAATGTTCACTTTAGAGCACCAGAGACGAACTTCTTCTCCAGCTGAAGCCCTTTAATGAGCTGCTTACGGGATGCTATCCACTTCTTGACTTGCACAGTTCTCGGATCGATTTTCTCGATCTCATCCAAAACGTCCTGGAGTTCTCGGATCTGAGCGTTCAAACGCTTCAACTCCTTGGTCACCCATTTCTTATCAATCATCTGCCTCAACATTCCCCGCTCCGGCAAAATCCCTCCCGTGCGGCAAAACTCTCTACAAATTAACGATCACTTCACGCATTTCCATCATAGATTGATCGAGCTCAAGTTGTAAGGCACTATTGAGCTCTCCTTCGTATTGCTAAGTTCTGAGAACAGGCAGGTGTGACCGCCTGCCTGTTTTTGTTGGCGCGCGGTTCGGGCCCCTGCTTACTTCAATGTCCCAATCGGTGCCGCCAGTAGTCCGCGGTATCCAACAGGCTCTTGACGGTTTTCAGCTCAACGCCCAGCTCTCTGGCAATCTCTGCCTGGTTGGCGCCCGAAATGCTCAAACGCTGCGCATAGTCCGACAGGTAGGCCTTGCGCAGAGCAAAGCAGGACGGCAGTTCAACGATGCAGTTTCCATGGCTAAAACTGGGGCGCGTGGCGGCCTCTGGGCCGATCATAGAGGCAAAACGGTGCTCGGCAGACATTTCGGTTGGCACGTGCAGCGAGCGACGCCAGCGGCGCTTTCCACTGGCTCTTGTCCCTTCCACCAGACGCACCGCATCGCCGCGCCCGATCACCTCGGCAAATCGCAGCCATCACCGGGCACAAAAGTTTATCCTTGATTCAAAAATACTCACGCGGCGCGAGTCAAAAAGTCCTCGCCAAGCAGGCTCAAGCCCTGCGCGAACAGAACAAAAACAAAACGTGACCGTGGGAAACAAAGTGGGAAACTATTTTTCGGGGGTTGGTAAAAGGGGCTTCAAGTCCCTTATTTTACTGGCAGGGGCATCAGGGTTCGAACCCGAGACCTACGGTTTTGGAGACCGTCGCTCTACCAACTGAGCTATACCCCTGCAGTGCCGGTGTTCCTAAGCCACCTCTGCGTGACTCGCAAGAGGGAAATCGGCAGAAATGCCGTGGAATTGTAACATGCCTGCGCACAGGCTGGCCCTTGTCTGGGCGGTATTCTATGACTGACCAAAAAGGGAGCCGCTTGTGAGCCTACGTAAGAAAATCGCCGACAGTCCGCGCGTCAATCGATTTGTCGAGGCGCTTTTTGCGAACTACGTCAGCTTTGCCTATCGCACCTCGCGCTGGCAGCGCTCCGGCTTTGAGGAGATGGATGCCTGTGTTGCCCGCGGGGAGCCGGTGATCTTTGTGCTCTGGCATCAGCGGCTGATCATGGCCCCCTACCTGTTTGACACCTCTCTGGGTCGCATCTGTGCGCTGACCTCTGCGGCGCGGGCCGGGCGGTTGGCCGGGCAGATCCTGGTGCGCCTGGGGTTTGAGACCATCCCCATGTCCAGTCATAAACGCCACGTGGCCCTGTCGCGCGAAGTGCTGCGCCGCACCAAAGACGGCTGCTCGATTGGCATCGCCGCAGATGGCCCCCGGGG
Source organism: Roseobacter sp. (assembly GCA_015665415.1). GTDB lineage: Bacteria > Pseudomonadota > Alphaproteobacteria > Rhodobacterales > Rhodobacteraceae > Pseudophaeobacter. The sequence goes on along the minus strand of JADFAE010000035.1, from coordinate 1,470 downwards.
GCCGGCCCGTATTTCTTCCGGGGTACCAATCACCTGGGCCCGCATGACCGGCTGTCGTGTCTTTACCGTCGCCTTTGCGGAACGCCGGGTGTTGAAAATGCCCACCTGGGACAAACAGATGCTGCCCCTGCCCTTTTCACGTGGCGTGCTGATCTGTCAGGAATGGGCAGATACGGTCCCCAAAAAGCCCAGCGAGCAGGAGGCCGAGACCCTACGGTTGAGCCTGCAAACGGCTTTGGACGCGATCACCGACCAAGCCGACAGGGCCGTGGGTCACAGCCCAACAACGCGGGTTACTGATTGATGGGCAGATTGGTCAGAAAGGCCCGGATCTGGGTCACCGCTGCCGGGGCGTCCGGCAAATCGAGATGGCCGGTTTCGGCAATCACCGCATAGGTTCCGCGCTGCGTCACCTCTGACAGCAGGGGCTCATAGCCCTGGGCCACAAAAGCCTCATCCTCCCGGCCCGCCAACACTAGAAACGGTGGCAGGCGCGCGGCATCCGCCAGATAGTCAGCTCGCGGCGCATAGCTGGTGTTTAACCTGTAGGAATAGGCGGTGGTCGCGGTGTGGCCCATCGGCCCGTCTAGCACCTCCGGTGGCATGGCAAAAGTGATCACCGTCAGGTGGTTCAAGACCCGCAATCCCACCTGATTGAGCATCGACAGCCCAATCAACCGCCGGGTCAGAGGCTGCGCCCAACCGCCCGACTGCGGACGGGTTGTGGGCGCATCATATTTGAGAAAGGGCGCCAGCAGAACCGCCCCGTCCAGATCTGCGCCATAGGTGCCACCCGCGTAGCGTACCACCAGCCCACCACCAGAGGAGTGCCCCAGCAATACAACCGGCTGATTGCCCTGACGCAATGCCGCAATCAGATCGGCGATGTCGTCCTCAAACTGGCCGATATAGTCCAGATCCCCGCGCCGCTGCGGAGCAGCGCCGTGACCACGTAGATCAGGAGCAACCACATGGGCAATAGGGGCCAGGGCTTTACCCAGCCCATCAAACTGCAACCCATGCCAGCCCGACCCATGCAGCGCGACCACCAAAGGCCCGCGGCCAGGCTCTCCGTAGCTGCGCAGCGGCAGCACCGTTCCGTCCCGCAAGGCGACCACGCTGGGCGTAGGTGCCTCTGCCGTTTCGCGCGCAAGAAGACCGGAAAAATCCAACCCGTTTTGCGCTGGCAGCGGCTTGGGAACAGGTTGAGACAGGATCAGTCCGACAGCAATCCCCAGATAGATACAGGGCGTCAGCAGCAGAGAAATAAGGAGGAAACGCAAAATCAAACTTTCGATATCTTGAGGCAATGTCGTGGCAGGCTATGCGGAATATCCACGCCACACAATCCGCTTCCCGAGGGGGCGCTGCCCCTCTTGGCCTGCGGCCAATTCACCCCGGGATATTTGCGGCCAAATGAAGACGGGGAAGCGCGATCTTCGGCAAAGGAGGGGACTGGTGCAACTGTGC
>JADFAE010000038.1 GCA_015665415.1 Roseobacter sp. | reverse complement strand
GCAAAAGAAGCGCATGGGGCCAAGCCAGATGGCTGCACCTTGTTTGCGATCCATCAGCATCTTGTCGTCAACTACATCAATGGCGTGACCGACTTTAGCTGGGACGGCTTTGAGCCCGTGGCCATGCTGACCGACACGCCTGAGATCATCGGCGCAGGCGGTCACGTGGCCTATGACGATCTGGAAGGCATGTTGAGCGCAGCCAAGGCGGCGCCGGGGGAGATTCCGACGGGCGTCTCTATGGGCGCGACCAGCCATTTCCTGTGGATCATGCTTGGGGCCAAAACCGGCACCGAATTTGCCTATGTTCCCTTTCAGGGGGGCACAGCCGGACGCATCACCGGCCTGCTCAACGAATCAATTGATCTGGGCGGCATCAATATGGCGGCGGCGCGCACCCAGCGCGGCGACGGCAATCTGAAAGCCTTTGCAATTGCTGCGGAAGAGCGCAGCGATCTGATCCCTGACGTGCCCACATTGAAAGAGCTGGGCGTGGACATGACATACTCGCTGACGCGTGGAGTGATGGTGCCCGAGGGCACACCGCAGGACATTATCGACTATTGGGCTGAGGTTTTCAAAGGTCCAACCGAAGACGCGACCTTTGTTGCCGACCAAGCTGCCAAAGGCACCAAAGTCGAATACCTCGGCCCGCAGGACTATGCGGCCTGGTGGAAGGATACCGAAGTCGAATTCCTGGACGCAGCCAAGCAGCTGGGTGTCGGGCGCTTCCAATAGCCAAAACGCTTAGCCCGCGCTGGATCCTGGCGCGGGCACCTTTCACACAGGCTCGCTCATGACACTTAATCGCGACTTCTTTACGGCGCTGGTCTTCCTGCTGTTCTCAGTCGGAATGTTCGCCGCTACCTATTCCTTGCCAGAACCGATGTTCGGCCAATTGGCATCCTGGGCCTGGCCTCGGGTCATTTTGGTGCCAATGGGATTTCTATCCGTGATCATGTTGGTTCAATCCCAGAAACACGGCGGCCCCAATGCCAGCCTCAAGGATATGATCAGTTGGTTCAGGGAAAACCAGAACCCCTTCATCTGCTTTGCCCTGTTCTTTGGATTTTTGCTGGCAATGCCGGTCCTTGGAATGCTGCTGGGCGGTTTGCTTTTTGTCTTTCTCACCCTGAATGTTCTTGGCGGTTGGACCCCAAGGCAAGTGCTGCTGCACGCCGTAATCACGGCGGTCTGCGTCATCGGCATGTGGGCGATCTTTTCGCTGATGCTGGGCGTTGTCCTGCCCGAGGGCACAATCTTGAGAGTGTACTGAGATGTTTGAAAATATCGCCTTGGCTGCACCCGAACTGTTTACGCTCAGCACCATGATGCTGATGATGATGGGAACCATGGCAGGCCTTTTGGCCGGTGCCATTCCCGGTTTTACCATTGCCATGGCGGTGGTCCTGGTTCTGCCGTTCACCTTTACCATGACACCGGTTGAAGGCCTTGCCACGATGGTTGCCGTCTATGTTGGTGGCCTGTCGGGGGGGCTGATGTCAGGCATCCTGACCGGTATCCCCGGCACGCCCTCATCGGTGGCGACCACCTTTGACGGCTATCCGCTGGCGCGATCCGGCAAGCCGGGATTGGCGCTGGGCATCGGCGTCTGGTCGAGCTTTTTGGGCGGGGTCTTTGCCTCAATCGTGCTGATGCTGGTGGCGCCGCAATTGGCGCTGATCGGTCTCGAATTTCAGCCCGTCGACTACTTTGCCTTGATCATCTTTGCCCTGACAGTCACCGCCAGTATGGCAGGTGATCAGATGGTCAAAGGCCTGATGGCCGGTCTCGTTGGGCTGCTGGTGGCAACGGTTGGCTCCGATGTGGTGTTTGGCCAACCCAGGTTCACCTTTGGCATCGACGCGATGGAGCAGGGCTTTGCCTTTTTGCCGGTCCTGGTCGGGATCTTTGCCTTTGGCCGTCTGCTGGGCGATGTCAAAACCCGAGAGAAGGCGCATCAGCCCCTCGGTGGTGATACCAAGGCGGTTCACATCGACTATCTCGGCTCGATGATTGAAGTGCTGCGCCGTTGGGGCAATGTGCTGCGATCGGCGACGATTGGGGTGTTTGTTGGCGTGCTGCCAGCGGCCGGCAGTACGATCTCGAATATTCTGGCCTATGACCAGGCCAAGAAAACTTCAAAAGAACATGATCAATTCGGCAAGGGTGCGGTGGACGGTATCATTGCGCCCGAGACGGCCAACAATGCCACCGCAGGTGGGGCGCTGATCGTGATGATGGCGCTGGGCTTGCCGGGCGATATCATGACCGCGATTATGCTGGGGGCCTTGCTGATCCATGATGTGATCCCAAGCCCGTCTTTCATCGCTGATGAACCACAGATTGCCTATTCCATCTTCCTGGCGTTTTTTGTTGCCAACTTCATGATGCTGGGCCTGCAATCGGTGACGCTTCGCGGCTTTGTCCTGATCACACGGGTCAAGCTTTACATGCTCAGCGCTGTGATCCTGTTTTACTGTGCGCTGGGCATGTTCGCGCTAAACAACATTGCATGGGACATGTGGACCCTGTTCATCTTTGGGGTCGTTGGCTTCTTCATGCGGGCCCTCGGCTTTCCGGTGGTACCGCTTGTTCTGGGGGTTGTCTTGGGGCGAATTGCGGAATCTCGGCTCAGCCAGGTGTTTGCGCGCTCAGATGACATTGGGGTTTTCCTTAGCCGCCCCTGGTCCTTATTCTTTCTGCTGCTGGCCTGCTTTTCGATCCTCTTTCCCCTGTATCAAAAGCAATTGGCCAAAGGCGATGCAAGGGCCACCTGGGCCCGGTTTTATGTGCCCCTTCTGCTGATCGTTATGGCCTATCCCGTCTATCTGATGCCCGGTTCGATCCGGCCCGTGGTGGCGATCTTGATGGGGCTGGGCGGATTGGGCCTCGCGGGTCTTGAAATCAAACGCGGCTTGGTGCCGCAAACCAACAAATAGGACGACATCATGGATCTTGGGATCAAAGGAAAGACGGCTCTGATCTTGGGCGCGTCCCAGGGCCTGGGGGCTGCAATCGCCGCGAAACTGGCCGAAGAAGGCGCCAATCTTGTACTTGTTGCGCGCAATGGCGAGGCGTTGGAACGCAGTGCCAAAGAATTGAGCGCAGCCCATGGCATAACGGCGACCGGCATTTCGGTTGATCTGTCAGACGCCGAAGCTGTTGCCGCCTTTGCGGCGCAGATCCGCAGCGAGATCAAACCGGATATGCTGGTTGCCAATGCAGGTGGGCCACCTCCTTCCCCAGCCATTGGGGTGGAGCAAGAGGTCTGGCAGCGGTCGGCACAATTGCTGCTGTTCTCGATCATTCAGGTCACAGAGGCCGCCGTGGAGGGCATGCGTGAAAAGGGGTGGGGCCGGGTGCTGGCCATCGGATCCTCTGGTGTGATCCAACCGATCCCCAACCTGGCGGTGTCCAATACGATCCGCGGTGCGGTCGCCGGGTTTTGCAAAACCCTGGCGGCAGAGGTCGCAGGCGATGGGGTGACCGTGAACATGATCCTGCCGGGCAAGATCGATACCGCGCGTGTGGGTCAGCTTGATACCGCACGTGCGGGTCGTGAAGGCAAAACCGTTGAACAAGTGCGGACAGAAATCGCCGCTTCACTGCCGATCAAGCGCTATGGCGCGCCGTCGGAATTTGCCTCTGTTGCAGCCTTTTTGCTGTCGCAGCCTGCCGGATACGTCACCGGCCAAATGACCCGCGTTGATGGCGGGATGATCCGGAGCATTTGAGCAATGTCCTATCACGACCCGCATAGGGAAACAGCCGAGGATCCGGGGCTTCGGCATGGTGGTCAAATCCTGGCTGATCAGCTGGCGATCCTGGGGGCCAAAAAGGTGTTCTGCGTCCCCGGAGAAAGCTATCTCGGGCTGCTCGATGGGCTGTATGAGCACGCAGGTCAGATCGATGTGATCACCTGTCGCCACGAAGGTGGTGCCGCCAATATGGCGGATGCCTACGGCAAGCTGACGGGCCAGCCGGGGATTTGCGCGGTGACGCGCGGTCCCGGTGCAACCAATGCGTCAAACGGGATTCACACCGCCTTTCAGGACAGCACTCCGATGATTGTGCTGGTCGGGCAGGTGGCCCGTTCGATGATGGACCGTGAAGCTTTTCAGGAATTGGACTATCGCCGGGTGTTTGGCCAGATGGCCAAATGGGTGGCGCAGATCGATGATATCTCGCGGATTCCCGAATATGTCTCGCGGGCCTGGCATACGGCCCTGTCCGGCCGTCCGGGGCCGGTGGTCCTGGCGCTGCCCGAAGATGTTCTGAGCGAATTTGCGCGGGTGCAGGACGTGCGCCCGGCGCAGATTGGCAAAAGCGCGCCAACCAATGGGGCAATGGAACAGGTGCAGCAGATGCTGGTCCGGGCGAAGGCACCGCTGCTGGTGCTGGGCGGACCAGATTGGAACTCCGAGGCCGCTGATATGGCGGCACAGGTCGCGACCCATCTGAATCTGCCGGTTGCGACCAGTTTCAGATGTCAGGATTACATCGACAACGGGCATCCCAATTACGGTGGTGTCATCGGGATTGCACCGCTTGCCGGGCTGCGCCGCAAGATCCGCGAAGAGGTCGATCTGCTGATCACCATTGGCAGCCGCTTTGGCGAGATGACCACTCAGGGCTACAGTTTGATCGACAGTCCGACGCCACAGATGCAGTTTGTCCATGTGCACCCCGGCCCTGAAGAGCTGGGCCATGTCTACGCGCCAGATCTGGCCATTCCTGCCAGTCCATTGGAGTTTCTCACACAGTGTCTGGCCTTGCCGGAAAGCGGTTCTTGGAGCGCGGACTGGGTCACCGGGTTTCGCAAAGATTATGATGCGTTTTTACAGCCGACCCAGGTGCCGGGTGAGCTGAACATGGGCGAGGTCATTCGCCATTTCTCGGACAGGCTGCCCCAGGATACGATCTACACCAATGGGGCGGGAAACTACTCTGTCTGGCTGCATCGCTTCCACGCGCATCGCGCCTATCGCACGCAACTGGCACCCACCAGCGGATCGATGGGCTATGCCGTGCCTGCCGCGATTGCCGCCAAATCGCTGCATCCCGATCGCACGGTGGTGAGCGTCGCCGGGGATGGCTGTTTTCTGATGACAGCCCAGGAATTGGCCACGGCCAAGCAGCATGGGCTGGCGATTATCTATCTGGTGGTCAACAACGGGATGTATGGCACCATCCGCATGCACCAGGAGCGCAACCACCCGGGGCGGGTCATTGCGACCAAATTGGAAAACCCGGATTTTGTCGCCTATGCCAATTCGTTTGGCATTCCCGGCGAAGTGGTGACCCAAACCAAGGGCATCGCTGCCGCGCTTGACCGCGCAAGGGCCTCTGCGGAGGGCTATTTGATCGAGCTTCAGGTCGACCCCGAGGCCCTGACCCCAACGCAAAGCCTTTCGGCAGCCCGCAAGCAGGGCGAAGCCGAGGTGGCAGCATGAAAATGGCAGGAAAAACATGATAGTCGAAGAACGCATCTATTCATTGCAAATCGGGGCTGCTCCACAATATCTTAAGCTGTACGAAGAAGAGGGGCTTGCCATTCAGCGGCCAATTCTGGGCCGAATGGTTGGGTACTTCTCCTCTGAAATCGGGGCGCTTCACCAGATCGTGCATATGTGGGCCTACCGTGATTTGCAGGAACGCTCTGAGCGCCGCGCTCAATTGATGGGTGACCCGCGTTGGAAAGAATACGCTGTGAAAACACGTGTTTTTCAAATCAGTCAGGAAAACAAAATCCTGATCCCAGCCCCCTTTAGCCCATGGGCGACGGATGATCCTTCGCTTGATATGGCGCGCAATACCTGAACATCGGAGACCTCAATGATCGATCTTTACACCTGGACAACCCCCAATGGGCGCAAAATCTCCATCCTCCTGGAAGAGCTGGGCGTTCCCTACACCGTACATTCCATCAACATCGGGCAAGGCGACCAGAAAACGCCCGAGTTTCTGAAAATCGGACCCAACAACAAAATCCCTGCGATTGTGGATCAAGACACCGGGCTGAGCCTGATGGAATCCGGTGCAATCATGTGGTACCTTGCTGAAAAACATGGAAAATTCCTATCCAAAGACCCCGTGGAGCGGATCAGGACCATGGAGTGGCTGATGTGGCAAATGGCGGGGCTTGGGCCGATGGCTGGCCAATCCCACCACTTTTTGCACTTTAACCCAGGCAAGGCGGAATACGCCGAAGAGCGCTTTGGCAGCGAAGTGAAGCGCCTGTATTCGGTGCTCAATACCCAGCTAGAGGGTCGGGACTATATTGTTGGCGACTATTCCATTGCGGATATGGCCTGCTGGCCCTGGGTGTCGCGCTATGAATGGCAGCAGATCAACCTGGCGGATTATCCAAATGTTCAGACCTGGTACAAACGCCTTTTGGCCCGCGAGGCTGTGCAAAAAGGATATCACGTGCCCAAGGTCATGGGTGAAATCCCACAGGGGTAGTTTACCCAAAATCTCTTTTGGTTCTGTCCCTTAAGGGGCGGAACCTTTTCCTCTTTGAGACAAATGAAAGACTGACATGCTGACAGGAAAGCACTTGATCGCCGGTGAATGGGTCGAGGGCCCAACCACATTCTCCAACGATCCGGTAGAGGGGACGCCAGATCATTTTGCGACCGGAACGCCGGACCTTGTGGATGCCGCCGCCAAAGCCGCAGAAGAGGCGTTTTGGTCCTATGGGTACAGCACGCGCGCTGAGCGCGCGGCCTTGTTGCGCCGGGTCGCCGAGGAAATCGACCTGCGCGGTGCCGATATCACTGCCATGGGCTGCAAGGAAACCGGGCTGCCGTCAGCCCGGCTTGAGGGCGAGCGTGGCCGGACCACCGCTCAATTGTGTCTGTTTGCCGATCATGTCGAACAGGGCAGCTATCTGGACCGCCGTTTTGATGGGGCTCTGCCGGATCGCGCGCCCTTGCCGCGGGCTGATCTGCGGCTGATGCAACGGCCAATCGGCCCGGTTGCAGTCTTTGGGGCGTCGAACTTTCCCTTGGCCTTTTCGACCGCCGGCGGTGACACTGCCGCGGCATTGGCAGCCGGCTGTCCGGTTGTTGTCAAAGGACATTCGGCTCACCCCGGGACCTCGGATATTGTGGCGCAGGCAATTGATGCCGCGATCAAGGCCTGCCAGATCCACCCGGGTGTTTTCAGTCAGATCCAGGGCGGCAATCGCAGTGTTGGCACGTCTGTTGTTCAGCATCCGTTGATCAAGGCGGTTGGCTTTACCGGATCCCTGGCCGGGGGCCGGGCCCTGTTCGACCTTTGCGCCGCGCGGCCCGAGCCGATCCCGTTTTTTGGGGAGTTGGGCTCGGTCAATCCGATGTTCATTCTCGATGGTGCCTTGGCGGCCCGCGGGGCTGAGATCGCTGGCGGCTGGGCTGCATCCTTGGCGATGGGAGCAGGGCAGTTCTGCACCAATCCCGGTATCGCGATTGTTCAAGAGGGGGCCGAAGCCGGAGCCTTTGAGGCCGTGGCCAAAGAGGCATTGGCTGCCATCGATGGTCAGATCATGCTGACAGATGGGATCGCCCAGGCCTATCAAAGCGGGATGTCGCGCATGGCCCAGGTTGCAAGTGTCAGAACGGTGCTGAGCACCACATGCGCGGGCCGCACCGCAACACCCTTTCTGTTTGCAACCACGGCGCAGGACTTTTTGAAAAACCACGATCTGGCCGAAGAGGTCTTTGGCCCGCTTGGTCTGATCGTCACCGTCCGCGACGCCGCAGAGCGCACTGCACTGGCACAGGCTCTGGTGGGGCAGCTGACCTGTACCCTTCAGATGGAGGACGGTGATTTGCCCGAGGCTAGGGCCTTGCTGCCCGTCTTGGAGCAAAAAGCAGGCCGCCTGTTAGTCAATGGTTTCCCAACCGGTGTCGAAGTCTCGGATACGATGGTGCATGGCGGGCCCTATCCGGCCTCGACAAATTTTGGGGCCACATCTGTTGGTACTTTGTCGATCCGCCGCTTCCTGCGTCCGGTGTGCTATCAAAACCTGCCCGAGGGTTTGTTGCCTTCGGATCTGGTCTAGGCCGCACCCATGGACAGAGTTGTACTGGGTCGCACCGGGCTTGAGGTGAGCGTCGCCGGGCTTGGCTGTGGTGGTCATTCACGGCTGGGACAGGCGCAGGGGCACAGCGTGGATCAGTCGGTGCGGCTGGTCCATGCCGCACTGGCTGCGGGTGTCACCTTTTTTGATACGGCTGCGGTCTATGGCACCGAAGAGATCCTGGGGGCGGCGCTGAAGGCGCGCCGCTCCGAGGTGGTGATTTCCTCAAAACAGGGGATTGTGCAGTCAGGGACATCAGCCCTGGGGCAGGCCTATCTGTCCGGGCGCGAATATGCCGCCCTGGTCGAAGGCAACCTAAAGCGGCTGGGCACGGATTATATCGATGTGTTTCATCTGCACGGGGTGATGGCGCATCAATACGACTATTGCGCGGCCGAACTGCTGCCTGCTCTGGAACGGTTGAAACATCAGGGGAAAATTCGCCATATCGGCCTGACCGAACGCTTTATTCATGACACCGGTCACGCCATGCTCCGGCGCGCGCTGCAGGATCCGCATTGGGATGTGGTGATGACGGGGTTCAATTTCATCAATCCGTCAGCGCGGGGGCGGGTGTTGTCTGCGGCGCAGCAGCAAAACTGCGGAACATTGATCATGTTTGCGGTACGACGCGCGCTGAGCCAGCCCAAGATTGCACGCGAGCTGGTGCTGAACCTGGGCGCTGCTGGCGAGGTCGATGCCAGATTGATTGATAAGAATGCACCACTTGAGTTCTTGCTGCAGCCAGAGATTGCACAAAGCCTGACCGAGGCGGCCTATCGGTTTTGCCGTCATGAGCCGGGCGCGGATGTTATTCTGACCGGAACCGGCTCGCAGCCGCATTTGGAACAGAACCTGAGGGCCATTTCAGCCGGTCCCTTGCCCGGGTCAATCTGTGATCAGCTGCGCCAGATCTTTGGAAATGTAACTTCGGTTTCAGGTAATTAGGCCAGCAACTTGGCTATCAGTCGGGCCTGAACGGAACAGCCCTTGCACCTGTGATAGGCCCCTTGCCAGACAAAAACGGTTGATCTGCTTGCCTTCCCCTGTGAAGAGGGCAGAGACCACACGTTTTGCACAGTTGTATCAGTCGCTTTTGACTGATCCCTAGGAGCCTTCCATGACCATCACCCATCTTGTTACGCATTCCGGCGGCTTCCATGCGGATGAGCTGTTGTCTTCTGTCATCCTCACCCGGCTTTACCCGGACGCAGAGCTGCGTCGCACCCGGGATCGGGAGTTCCTGACGCCAGCGGCGAGCCGGATCATTTACGACGTGGGTGGGAAATTCAGCGCCGAGCTGCAGATTTTCGACCATCACCAGCGCCCCGGTCCTCTGCGCGAGGATGGCCAGCCTTTCAGTTCATTTGGATTGATCTGGGCGCAGTATGGTCGCGACTATCTGGCAGCCCTGGATGTCCCGGAGGCTGAGGGCGAAGCCATTCACGAGACCTTTGACAGCAAATTTGTTCTGCCTATCGATCTCTTGGACAATGGCGCCATGGACCCTTCGGTGGCAGGGCCGCTATCAATCCTGACGCTGCCTGCGCTTTTGGGCAGCCTAAAGCCGGTCTTTGACGACCCTTCGCCAACGGCAGATGATGACGCCTTTTTTGCGGCCCTTGCCATTGCGCGCTCTTTTGTTGAAGCCACGGTGCAAGGTCTGGCTGCAAAGGCACGGGCGCAAAATCTCGTGTTGGAGGCCATCGCCCAAGCCGGGGCCTCGCCAATCCTGGAGCTGCCAATGGGAATGCCCTACCGCTCTGCGCTGGAGAAGGCGGGTGCGGACCACTTGTTGTTTGTGGTCAATCCGCGTGGAGGCGACTGGACGCTGAATGGTATCAAACTGTCCAATGATACGTTCGAACAACGTGCAGATCTGCCAGCCGCCTGGGCGGGTTTGACGGATGCGGCGCTGGAAGAGGCAAGCGGCGTCAAAGGCGCAAAATTCTGTCACAACGCCCGCTTTATTGCCGTTGCGGACAGCCGGCAGGCAATTTTGGAAATGGCGCAATTGGCGGTGAAGGCGCTCGACGACGCGGCCTGATGTGTCCCGTGATCAAAACAGGGATAACCAGAGAGAAGGAGGCCCCGGCGAACTCTCCGCCGAGGCCGGCAGCATCTATGCGTATTTGCGGATCTCACCGCTGTTCAGCTTGGCCTGATAGGCATTCAGCTCTGCTTTGACGATGGGGGCCAGGAAGTAGAGCCCCAGGATATTGGGAACGCAGATCAGGAAGACCAGAGCGTCGGAAATATCCAGGATCGGCCCCAATTGCACGACACAGCCCAGGGCGACAAAGGCGCAAAAGATCACCTTGTAGACGGTCTGCCCGACATGGCTTTCGCCAAACAGATAGGTCCAGCCCTTCAGCCCGTAGTAAGACCAGGAGATCATGGTCGAAAAGGCAAACAGCAGGGCGGCAAAGGCCAGCGGCAGGGGGAACCAGCTCAGGTGACGTTCAAAGGCCGCGGAGGTCATGGCCACGCCGGTTGCATCGCCTGCAAAGTTGGGATCCGCGACCTGGCTGGTGCCAATGACCAATGCGGTGATCGTACAGATCACGATGGTGTCGATAAAGGGTTCCAGCAAAGAGACATAGCCTTCTGTCACCGGCTCTTGGGTGCGCACTGCGGAATGCGCGATCGAGGCAGAGCCAATCCCGGCCTCGTTGGAAAAGACCGCCCGCTGAAAGCCGATGATCAATGCGCCCAGGGCCCCGCCAGCCACACCTTCGCCGGTAAAAGCACCGGTAAAGATATTGCTGATGGCCATCGGCAATGAGGTGAAATTGAGCAAGATTACGATGATGGCAAAGAAGCAGTAGAAGATTGCCATGAAGGGCACCACCTTTTCGGTGACGCGGGCAATGGATTTGATGCCGCCCACGATCACCATAAAGACAACCGCCGCCAGGATCAGCCCGACCAGCCAGCCATAACCGTCAAGGGCCCCACCAGAGACCGTGTTCAGCTGCACATAGGCCTGGTTGGACTGGAACATATTGCCGATGCCTAGGGCACCGACAAAAATTCCGATGGCGTAAAATGTACCCATGAAACGGCCAAAGCCGGCCATGCCGCGGTCTTCAAAGCCTTTGCGCAGGTAGTACATCGGCCCGCCCGAGACGGAACCATCGGGGTTCTCCAGGCGGTATTTCACCCCCAGGGTACATTCCACGAATTTGGTGGACATGCCGAGGAAGCCGGCCAGGATCAGCCAAAAGGTCGCTCCGGCACCGCCGACGGTGACAGCAACGGCCACCCCGCCGATGTTGCCGATACCAACCGTGCCCGAGACGGCTGTTGCCAGGGCCTGGAAATGGGAGACCTCACCGGTGCTTTTGGGGTCGGCAAAGTCACCGCGGACCAGCTCGATGGCGTGTTTGAAGCCACGCAGATTGATGAAGCCCATGTAGACGGTGAAAAAAACCGCGCCAACAACCAACCATAGAACAACCAGGGGTAGCTGCGCGCCAGCCACTGAAATCTTGAAGAAAACAACCGCGCCCACCCATTGGGCAATCGGTGCGGTGACAGCATTGATGGTTTCGTCGATGCCAGCCTGGGCCTGACCCGTGAGGGCCAGTATCGAGGCAAGGGCCAAGAATAGTCGTATCATTGTAGAGACCTCAAATATCGTTGAACGGAGTGCGAGATGCGGCGAAAGGTTAGGGAACAACCATGACCGGGATCGGCGCGGTCTGGATCAGATTGCCGGCAACCGAGCCAAAAATCAGAGACTTCAACCCGGATTGCCCACGTCTCCCGATGACGATCTGCGCCGCGTCGACCTCTTTGCTGATCTCAATAAGGGTTTCTGTTGGGTTGCCGTGTTGAACAATGCTCTGCACGGTGATGCCGTCCTGCTGCAGGACGACTAGCGCAGGGTTCACCACCGCATCATGGGCCTTGGCAATCTCGCTCTCGCGGCGTGAATGACGCTGGGCGTTCTCTTCGGCGGTATTGAAAGAATAGGGTGACCATTCGATCACATAGGCAACAACCACCTTGGCACCGCCAAATTTGGCACGCTGGCGCACATGTGCCAAGGCGCGCGCGGCGCCGCTGCTGCCATCGACTGCCAGCAGTATGACGTTTTCTGACATTCTGAATTCCTTCTCGTTTGAGACAATTCCAAAAGAGTGCAGCAATCTTGGGTTGTTTTATCGGTCCAGTTTGGCTTGAACTTCGGTCCAGTTGGTTAACTGACTGACGCAGGGCGAAAAACCCCTACATTTGGCGCGGGGCGGCGGAACTTTGGGACCTGACCAAAGAGAGTACAGTGGCTGGTTGGGCTGAAATCAGGCCAATCGATCCCTGTTCCAGATGAGTCGGGTGGCGGAATTTTCTGAGATTTTTGCGCTTGAATTGTCCTTGCTGCGTGAAACGATCCTGGGACCTGGCTCGAAAGATCGAACCTCTGACAGAGGCTGCACAGCGACACGGGTTTGTGGATGTTGGTGTTTTGAGCTTGAATATATTGCTGCCAAGGCAATTGAGGTGTCCGGTTCACAGTTTGCGGCACGATTCCGATGCTCGGGTTTTGCCCGGATGCTGCCCGGATCACAGGTCACGCAAGATGGCGAACGGGACGGGAAAGAAAAACTGGTGCTGGCCCCGGGATGCGGGAATAGTGAGGGCAGGATACCCGCGACCAACGCGGGACGGAAGCAATTGGAACTCTGGGAGGACATCTAGATGAAACTTTTGAAATCACTTGCCATGGCCACGGCGGTCTCGACACTGGCGCTGGCGGCGCAGGCCGACACCAAAATTGGTATGATCACCACGCTGTCTGGTGGCGGAGCTGGCCTGGGGGTTGATGTGCGCGACGGCTTTATGCTGGCGATCGAGGCTGCGGGACGTGAGGGCATCGAGGTGGTGATCGAGGACGATCAGCGCAAACCCGAACGCGCGGTGCAGATTGCCGATCAGATGATCCAGTCCGAGAAGGTCGACATCATGACCGGTATTATCTGGTCCAACCTGGCCATGGCGGTGGTGCCCGCAGCCACGGCGCAGGGGGTGTTCTACCTGTCCCCCAACGCGGGGCCCTCGGTATTGGCGGGCAAACGCTGCCACCAGAATTATTTCAACGTTGCCTGGCAGAACGACAATTTGCACGAGGCGGCTGGCGCCTATGCCAATGATGCGGGTCTCAAGAACAGCTATGTCCTGGCACCGAACTATCCCGCGGGCAAGGATGCACTGACCGGCTATAAACGCATGTATGGCGGTGACTTGGCCGGTGAAACCTATACCAAGCTGGGCCAGACCGACTATGCCGCCGAGATCGCCCAGATCCGCGCTTCCGGAGCCGATTCCGTCTATTTCTTCCTACCCGGTGGCATGGGGATTTCCTTCCTCAAGCAATATGCGGACAGCGGTGTTGACCTGCCGGTTGTCGGCCCCGCCTTCAGCTTTGATCAGGGCATCCTGCAGGCCGTCGGTGCCGCAGCCCTGGGGATCAAGAACACTTCGCAGTGGAACAAGGATCTCGACAATGCGGCCAATGCGGCCTTTGTCGCTGACTTTCAGGAAAAATACGGCCGTCTGCCCTCGCTCTATGCCAGTCAGGGCTTTGACACCGCCAACCTGATCCTCAGCGCGCTGGACAAGGCCGATGTATCGGATCAGGATGCCTTCCGCGCCGCGCTCAAGGCGGCTGAGTTCGCCTCTGTACGCGGGGACTTCAAGTTCGGGTCCAACCATCACCCGGTGCAAAACATCTATGTGCGCGAAGTGATCCAGGAAGGTGACGTCTTTACCAACAAGATCATCGCCACAGGTCTATCTGATCACGCGGACGCCTATGCATCCGAGTGCAACATGTAAGGTTCCATCCGGGGGGGCTCTGCTCTCCCGGATCATCCGAATGGAGGCATTTCCGCTGCATTGTTTTGAAGTTGCCGTTGTGGACGGAAGCAGATCTCGCCGTTTGTCATGGACAAGACCTTAAAGGAGCTGGCGCCAGTGGCGGATCATGCGGTGATCCTCAACCAGGGCGAAAGGGTGTAGTCCGGTTCGATGACCGGGCTGACATCTGAGCTGACGGATCGCTTTCTGGGGATCTGGTTCCCGGAGATCTGATCGGGGCTGGTCTGGTGTTGAAAGGGGCAAGACGGAAAGCTCCGTTTGCCCTGTCAACCGGCCAGTCCCGATCAAAACCTGACAGGCTTGCAGGGTCAGCCAAAGACGTAAAAGGTCATCTTGTTGCCATCGGGGTCGCGCACATAAGCACCATAAAACCGGTCGGGAATGCGCTGGCCTGGCGCGCCTTCGCAGGTTGCCCCAAGGGAGATCGCCCGGTGATAAAGGGCATCGGCCTCTTCCTTGTCCTTGGCGCGAAAGGCCACCATGGTGCCGTTTCCTGGCTGTGGATCATTGCCGTCAAACGGCAGGCAAACCGAGATCATCGGCTCTTTGGGGGTGGCCCCAATCATGGCAATGCGCCCGGCGTCAATCAGCACCTTGGCACCGCGATCTGCAAACAGATCGCAGTAAAAGGCCTTGGCTTTCTCGATATCCGTGGTGCCCACGGTAACATATCCAATCATCGGATTTCCTTTGCTGTTTGGCAAAAACTATCGGTGTTCGACAGGGGGTCAAGACAGCAATCCGTGAACATGGCAGTTTGGCCAGATGCCGCAGCGTCGCTGAACAAAACCGCAAAGGTGCCTCGTTCATGGGGCGGCGGGGCGGGCCCTTACGGAGCCGCAAAGAAGTCGAGAACCGCCGTGCTTATGATTTGGTGATCGGCACGGCGCGCGTGGTGACCCTCTTGGCAAACAAAAGCATCTTCGGGCTCACTTTCGCGCAGGATGTCGTAGCCTCGCTCCGTACAGAGCCCCAGGAAATCGAAATGCGACAGGGTTGCGGGCTCGAGGTAGCTATGAGTTTCTGGTGCCAATGCCGCGGCCAGCGCTCGCGATTCAACATCGAGATCCAGCCCCTGAAGGTTCAGCGGGGCCCCAATCACCAACATGGGGCGATCAATTGCTGCCAGGCTTTGGGCTGTAAAGCTTTGGGTGCCACCCAGATCAAAGACCGCAAATCCTGCGATGCGCGGATCAGACCAATCTCGGGACATCATCTCGCGCTCAGCCGGGGTTTGTGCAATGCCCCAGGAGGCAAACAGATTGCAGGCCAGATCATCGGCATGGTCGGGGCAGAAGCGGCCCAACCAATCGGGGTCATAACGGCCCCCGGCCAGGGCCACGGCGGTGAAACCTCCCAGTGAATGCCCGGCCATGTAAATGCGGCTCTGGTCGATTGCAGCGCCAAAACCCTCCAGTTTTAGAACCTGGTCCAGGGTGCGGCTGACATCGCGGGGACGTTCCCAAAGGGCGCGCCGTTGGTCGGGGTCGCGTTGAAAGGTGGTGGTTCCGGGATGGTCGATGGCCGCCACCATATAGCCCTTTTGGGTCAGGGCCTGCGCCAACCAGGCCTGATTGCGGGCATTGCCAAACAGACCATGCGACAGCAGCACCAGCGGATGCGGGCCAGGCATTGGCTCAGCCTTTGGGATAACAGGGATCGCCTGCCAGACCGCATTGCCATGAAGATGGTCCTCGCCCTCGGTTTGTTGCGTCGGATACCACAGGAACCCTTGGGTGTTGCGATTGCCACCCTTGGCTGTGATCGCCAGATCGACCACCCCGGTCTGGTAGGGTTCGGCGGTGCCGGGGGCGGTGGCAATGAACAGGGCCAACAGGGCACAGATCGGTGTCTTCAAAATCATCAGATAAGTCTCCGGGTTGCTAAGGGATGTTTTCGATGTTTGATAGAAGGGCATGAAAAACAATCCACTAGCCGCCTGGATGCTGTCCTTGATCCTGTTTCAGGACAGCAGAGACCCCCGCGACAGCCGGGGCAGGGGGCGAAATTGGACAGGATGGACCAAATGCTGACACTGCCTTTGCCGATCTTGACCTTTGTCCTGGCTGCGGTGGCCTGTGCGCTGCTGTGGCGATTGGAGATCGGGAATACCCTGGCACGCCGATTGTTCACGGCTGCCTTTGCGGTCATTGCGGCGGGCACCTTGCTGACGGGGCTGCGCTTTGGTTATGGGCTACAGCAGCTTGTGGCACTGCAACGGATGATCCCGCTTTGCGTCGGGCCTTTGATATATCTTGGATTTGCCGCGCTCAGCCGTCCGGCCGAGGCGATGCCGCCTCTGGTGAAGGGGCATCTTGGGGTGGCGGCATTGGCGGCCCTGGTGCCGCAACTGCTGCCGGTCCTGCGCCCTGGGTTGGATCTCCTGATTGCGGCGAGCTATCTGATCTATGCCAGCCTGTTGCTGGTGCTGTGGCGTCGGGGCAGCGAAGCGCTGACCCATGCGGCGCTGCAGGCTGTCCCTGGGCTCAGGCATTGGATGCTGGGGGCCTGCACTTTGTTGCTGGCGATGCTGGTCTTTGACATTGGCATTGCGATCAGTTTTGCCTTGCAGCATGCGGGGCAGGCGCTTGCACTGATTTCTTATGGGTCGGTGCTGCTGATGGCCTTTGCGGTTCTGGCCATTGTCGTGTTGGCGCGCAGACGGGCCGCACCCGTTGCGGCCGGTCCGGCACAGGCCTCTACCAGGCCCGGGGCTGACACTCGGCAAAGTCCAGAGCCAGCCGGCACTGCCTGCGATGTCGATCCGGACAGTCTTGAGCTGGAGAAAGCCGCGCGCCTGTTGCTCAACAAGACGCGTCTATACCTCGACAAGGGTCTGACACTGGATCGTCTGGCCAAACGTCTGCATGTGCCCGCGCGGTCGCTGTCCCGGGCGATCAATCAGACCCAGGCGCAGAATGTGTCGAGATACGTCAACGGGTTTCGTGCCAGCCATGCCGCTTCTCTGCTGGCGACCTCGGATCTGAGCGTGACGGCGATCACCGATCAGTCCGGGTTTCTCAGTCGGTCCAATTTCTATCGGGAATTCGAGCGGATCTATGGCTGTTCCCCCAAAGCCTATCGCGCGCAAATGCAACAGCAAGGAGGCTGAGAACCGCCCGGTAGAGATGCGGAACCAATAGGCAGCTGCTGACGGCCTGCGGCATCGTTTGCAGGTTGCAGGGCGCGGTCAGATCGCTTGCCAGTGTCGCAGATTGGCCCTAGCCTGAGTGCTGTCCTGTTTATTTGAAAAGATCTCTTTATGTTGGATTTTGCAATGACCCTCCTCGGGCTTTTGGGCCTGGGTATCCTTATTGGCGTGCCTTATCTTTTGGTGTCCCATTGGCGGCTAAAGACGCGGGTAAAGAAGCTGGAGAAGACTGTGACGCATCTGGCCACCCGAGCCGGTCGTGATCAAACGGTCGGCACGGAGGATGCCAATTCAGCGGCCGACGTGGAAATCAGTCCGGAGTCCACCGAGCAAACCCCTGACCCTGGGGTTAAATCTGGTCTGCCCTGGGGCGCGCGCCAAAGCGCGGATCAGTCTCGGGATCTTGGGACCCCGGTTGTTGAGGGCACGATCAAGGACACACCGCCTGAGCGCGATGCCCTGATGGCTGGGCCTGCGCAGGCAAGCGAGGATCCTTCCCCGGCCACCACAGCTGCACCACCGCGGGCCTTTGTCATGCGCCAGGATCTGCTGGATCAATTCAGCAGCTGGCTGCGAGACAATTGGGTTCTGGCGGCGGGCGCTGCTTCGCTGGCTTTGGCAGGGATCTTCTTGGTGCAATACGGGGCCGAACACGGGCTTTTGACGCCGTTCTGGCGGGTCATGGCAGCCTTGGGCTTTGGCGGCGCGCTGATTGTGGGCGGTGAGGTGATCCGGCGTCGCTTTGGCGATGAGGGCGAGGGAACGACGCAGTATCTGCCCTCGGCTTTGGCGGGGGCGGGGTTGATCACGCTTTTTGCCGGGGTGCTGTCGGCGCGGGTGATGTACGGGTTGATCGATCCCGGCGCGACCTTTGCGGTGCTTTGCCTGGTCTCGCTGCTGGCCCTGGTGTTGGGCTGGTTCTATGGGGCGCTGTTGACCGCCCTGGGTCTGGTGGGCGCAAGTGCTGCGCCCTTTCTGGTGGGCGGCCAATCGCAGGCGGCCTGGATGCTTTACTATTACTTTGCGCTGATCGCGGCGGTTGGGCTGGGCGTTGATACGATCAAGCGTTGGGCCTGGGTCTCGGTGCTGGCATTGGTTGCACCGGTTGGGGCTGCTTGGCTGCTATATGCCTCTGGCGCGGGTGAGCCGCATTTTCTGGCGGCGTTGCTGTTGATGACGGCGGCGGCGGTGATCCTGCCTGAGCGCAGCCTAGCGCCACTGCACGGCGGGGCGGCAGTGTTTGACACTATGCGAAACCTGGCGGGCAAGCGGGTCTACCCGGAGTTTCCGACCCGTCTATCGGCGGCAATGGTTGCGGTGGTCACGGCTGCTGCGCTGATGGTGGCGCTGCAGGCCGACATGGATGCGGTGGTGATCCTGGCGCTGTCGGCTTTGGTTGTTTTGTTGCTGGCCTGCCTGATCTGGATGCGCGCGGCCCCTGCATTGTTTGACCACGCTTTGCTGCCTGGCGTTGGCCTATTGGTTCTGATCCTGCTGGAGGGGCTGAACCATGGTCGGCTGTGGCGCGATTTTCAGGCCGCAGCAGACCGCGCGCCAGAAGTCGCAGTGCCACAAACGGTCTGGGTGCTGGTGGCGATTGGTGCCTTGGGTTCTGTTCTGGGTTTTTTACGGATGCAATGGAGCCTCTCCACTGACCAGGCCACTGAGCAGGCCACTGAGACAGAGGGCGAAAACCGGGCGGTCTTCTGGGCTCTTGCGGGCGCGGTTTTTGCCCCGACTCTGGTTTTGGTGCTGGAGTTCACCTGGGCACCTGCCTGGGTGCTGGGCGATTACCCCTGGGCCCTGGTCGTGTTGGCGCTGGCGGCCCTGATGACGCTTCTGGCGGAACGAACGGCGCAGGGAGTGGGGCAGCAGCAGCGTCCTCTGCGGGTGGCGCTCTTTGCCATCGCTGCGCTGACGCTCATCGCCTTGGCCCTGTTCCTGTTGCTGGCGCAGACGGCATTGACCTTGGCGCTGGCGGTCATGGTGGTGCTGGTGGTGCTGATCGACCGCAAGTTTGACCTGCCGGTACTGGAGCTGTTTGTGCAGATCGGCGTGGCGGTGATCACCTATCGTCTGGTCCTGGATCCCGGTTTCACCTGGGCGCTGGATCGGGACTACATTGATGACGCATGGCGTTACGTGACGCCAATCCCGCAGATCCTGCTGGCCTATCTTGGGACGCTGGTCTTGCTGGCTCTGGCCTGGATACAGGCGCGCGGGAGCCGCGAAAAGACCGCCCTGATCCTGGAAAGCGCCGGTGCGACCATCGCGGCGGTCTTTGTCTCGGTGTTGATCCTGCGCCTGTTGCCGGAATCCATGCGTGACAGCCATGCCGGGCTGGGTCTGCTGGCAACTGTCTGGACCGCCTCATTGATGAACCAGCTCTACCGGATGCAGGCCAGCGGTGTCTTTTCCAAGGTTCTGCGGTCGCTCTTGGCTTTGGGCTACGGTCTTGCGGCGCTGGGCAGCCTTGTCGGGCTTATGGTCTTTTCCAACCCGCTGTTGTCCTCGCAGGAACAGGTTTTGGGACCGCTGCTGCTGGACAGTCTGGCGGCGGCCTATCTGCCCCTGGCGGCGGTCTTTGCCATTGCAGCACTGCGGCTCAATCCCGTGCAACGCTGGCTGCGACTGGCCTGCGCTGTGCTGGCCAGCCTGTTGGCGGCCTTTTATGTCACTCTGGAGATCCGCCGCTTCTGGCGCGGCGATGATCTGAGTGTGTCAGGTGTAAGCGATCCTGAGCTATATTCCTACACAGTGGCGCTGCTCCTGGTCTCTGCTGCGGTATTGATGCTGGCCTTCTGGCGACGCTCGGTGAGCTTGCGCAAACTGGCCATGGCCGGAGTGGTGTTGACCATCGCCAAGGTCTTCCTGGTCGATATGAGCGGCCTTTCGGGGCTGACGCGGGTGTTTTCCTTCATGGGGCTTGGGCTGGCGCTGGTGGGGCTGGCCTGGCTCAACCGGATGATGACGGCGCAATGGCAAAAGGGGGCTGATGCTGATCAGGGGTGAACTGGTCAGCGATAAGCGCCCTTAAACAGATGAGGCGGGCCGCGATGGCCCGCCTCGGATGCGAATTCCAAAGGGCAGGGGCTTACTCCCCGCCATCTGCCTATGTCACTGTCTTAGAACAAGAAGTCGTCAGCAGTTAGATCCGCGACACCAACCCCGGTCAGGGTGACGCTATTACCTGCGCCATCACTGATGACAGCATTGCCTCCGACCTCTGTAAGGTGGTTGGCGATCAGATCTGCGTAGTCGGTGATCTCGGTGTCCTGCGAAAAGTCGAGGACCTCGCCAATTTCTGTGGTGTTAAAGTCGGAGATCACATCGGTGCCAAAACTGTCCAAAAACACAAAGCTATCGGCGCCACTGCCGCCGACCATGAGATCATCGCCGTCATCGTCCATGAAGGTATCGTCGCCCGCGCCGCCATAGAGGGTATCGTTGCCCCAGGCCCCGTTGAGGATGTTGTCGCCGTCATTGCCGGTGATGGTGTTCTTGCGGCCATTGCCAGCACCATTGATATCCGCAGTGCCGGTCAGGACCAGCGACTCGACATTGCTGCTGAGGTCGCGCAGCTCCAAACTGATTGCGGAGCTCACCAGATCCGCGCCCTCTCCAGCATTCTCGACAATGCGATCATCGGAGCTGTCAACGTAGTAGGTATCATCTCCGGTGCCGCCGACCATGAGATCATTGCCGTCGTCGTCCATGAAGGTATCGTTTCCGGCACCGCCATAGAGGGTATCGTTGCCCCAGGCCCCGTTGAGGATGTTGTCGCCGTCATTGCCGGTGATGGTGTTCTTGCGGCCATTGCCAGCACCATTGATATCCGCAGTGCCGGTCAGGACCAGCGACTCGATATTGTTGCTGAGGTTGCGTAGCTCCAAACTGATGGCGGAGTTCACCAGATCCGCGCCCTCACCCGCCTTCTCGACAATGCGGTCGTCGGTGCTGTCAACGTAGTAGGTATCGTTTCCGGTGCCGCCGACCATGAGATCATTGCCGTTGTCGTCCATGAAGGTATCGTTTCCGGCACCGCCATAGAGGGTATCGTTGCCCCAGGCCCCGTTGAGGATGTTGTCGCCGTCATTGCCGGTGATGGTGTTCTTGCGCCCATTGCCTGCGCCGTTGATATCCGCAGTGCCGGTCAGGACCAGCGACTCAATATTGTTGCTGAGGTTACGTAGCTCCAAACTGATGGCGGAGTTCACCAGATCCGCGCCCTCACCGGCATTCTCGACAATGCGGTCGTCGGTGCTGTCAACGTAGTAGGTATCGTTTCCGGTGCCGCCGACCATTGTGTCATTGCCTGAGCCGCCCTCGAGCGTGTCGTTGCCCGCGCCCGCAACAAGGGAATCGTTGCCAGATCCACTTTGCAGATGGTTGTTGGCGTCATTGCCGGTGATGGTGTCATTGCCCGACCCGGTGATGGCGTTCTCGATCACGGTGCCGCGGCCAATCGCGAAATTACCAGTCTTGCCGTTCAAATCCGAGAAGGTGTCGACCACAAGACTGAGGTTTTGGTTGGAACTGCGCGAGCCGAGGTCGATGGTATCGATGCCACCATTGTCGACGATGGTCGAGGCATAGACACCCGTCAGGTCATTGATGCTGCGACCCGTGGTATTACCGTCGCCATAGACGGTATTGCCGGTCTCAACATTGGTTGGGGTGCCGTAAAGATCGTGAATGGCAGCGATATCGGCGATCTGCGGCGTGGCCACAAAAGCAAAATCCGCATCAACCTCAGGAGCCTCATTCTGGGCGAAATAGGACATGATGGACATTTGCCAGCTGTCGTTTTCATAGGCCGCATCAGTTGCATGGGAGCCGGTACCGTTATAATTTCCGCCGTGCCCCAGGCCCAATGCGTGGCCAATCTCATGGATGAAGGTCTGCAGATAGTAATCACTGCCGTAGATCGCCCATGATGTGCTGATGTTGACGTGTGAAGATGTGATGGTCTCGCCAGAAGTGAAAGAATATGCATAGGCACCCGAATAGGTGTCGTCAAAGCTGATTTGGCCACCTGAATTGACCTCAACAAAGTCGATACCTGAAACGGCCTCCCAGCTATCCAAGGCTGTTCGCGCAACCGCTTGCGCCGAAGCGGTCAGACCGGTCAGATTCACCGTGATCTGGCCGCCGGCGGAGACGTTGAAGGCGCGCTGCGAGCCGCCATTGTCCTCCCAATAGCCAGTCGTCAAATAGTCGGCGATCTGGTCAACCGTATAGGTTGGCCTGCCCGCATTTACTGCGTCCGCAGTGGGGGTGTAAGTCGTGCCGTCCTCAAAGAGGGAATGACCGCGGTTGCCGCACATCTCACACATGGTACTGTCCTGTCTCTGTCGAATTCTTAGTGGTTGAAAGCTTTTGGGTGTCGGTGCTGGCAGGCATGGAACGATCCTTCAGGTCTTCAAGTGATAATTGCGGCACCTGGCCGTTTCAGTGTTTGGGATGTGGCTGTGTCAAAATGGCAAGCCGGAGGTTTCGATCAGCGTTTCAGTGAATATAGCCAGGTCTCTGTCTTGCAGTTCACGGTCCATGACCGAAAATCCCGCCACCGGCCCCTCTACGGTCGGGCCCGCCCGGTCTTGCCAGTTGAGTTGGCCGGAAAGCACATTAGAAGAACGACTCGTCTCAAGGTAGCGGATTGTGTACTCGGCTTGTGGGTCCACCTCTGGGCTTTCCTGCACTTCGGAAACATTGACAAGGGTGAGCATGAGCTCGGGCCACTTGGCGACCAGTCCCTCGGCCAGCGCAGCACAGATCAATGGCTGCTGTTGTGTGTCACACTGCAGGACAACAGAGGTGGTTTCGCTGCTCAAGACTGGGGTTCCCACACTAAAAATAAGGGCCGTCGATAGCAATTTCAGAACAGGTCTCAGGGTCGGCACTGGAGCTTACTCGCTGTTGTTTGCGTCCAGTCATCCCCATTCCCAGGGTTCACTGTCAAATGAATTAAGATTTGGGCGAAATGCAGGGCCCAATTTCGGCAAGAATATGACCAAGCTGCGCAACTGGCTAAAGATTGAAGGTAGTATTTGGTGCTTTTTGAATTTTGCGTACATCTATGAGTTGTTGTTAGCGATTTGTAAAGGGGGATGTCGGGTCACGTTCGAGTCGGAGAAAGAAAACCTTGAGTGGGCCCTCTTTCTCCGGAGGGAATCGCCTAGAAAAACCTATTGGCCGGCCGTCAGGGTTTCAAAACTCAGGCCTAGCGCGGTGCGTTGGGCAAAACCCTCCCAATAGCTGTGGTCCGGCTGTACCTTGCCCGTGTCATCAAGAGAGACGACACCGTCGGCGGCATGCGGCACCAATTCCAGATAGCGGGACTTGTCCGCCTCTCCCTTGAGGTGCAGCCCCATAAAGGCACTGGCAAAATGCTGCGCGATATTGTTCATCCGATTGGTATCCCAGACCGCATCGGCGTAGTGCTCGAAGGGGATGAAATCGAGGTTTTCCACCGGCGCCCAGCTTTCGGCAGGTGCGGGCATGGGCGCTGCGGCATTGTGGTTGGCGCTCTCAAAGGTCAAAAGGTGGCGATTGCTGTTGACCATGCCTTCAAAGATTTTGCGCATCGAAGGGTAGTCGGAAACATCATCGGCTCCACCTGCCATCATCATCAACGGCTTGGTGACGCCCGCCAGGCCTGCCGTATCCCAGAAACCGGTGTTCATGCCCCAGGGGCCGATGGCGATCACGGCTTTGACCCGCTCATCGACCAGCGCCTCATGGGTCTCGGACCCGGCTTGATGGCGGCTGAGAAGTCCCGCCGGAGTGCCCCAACTATATTGGGTCGAGGCCTCGGTGACACCGGCTCCGGCAAAGACCAATGCGCCATAGCCGCCCATGGAATAGCCGATGACCCCGGTCTGAGAGGTGTCGATGATCGCGCCCAATGGCCCTTCCAGCGCCTCCATCTGGTCAATGACAAAGCGCTGATCCAGGGGGCGGTTGTACAGGGTCGACCCAAAGGCGGCCTGATCGGAATAGGTGCTGTCGCGATGATCGATCGAAACGGTGACATAGCCCTTGGTGGCGAGGTTTTCGCCCAAATGTGACATCAGATAGCGGTTGCCGGGATAGCCATGGGAGATCACAACCAGCGGGAAACGTCCTTCACTGGCGGGAGTGGCGTCACGGGCGGCGCGCCCCTGCAGTGTCACCTCGGTCTTGCCGTCGCGCAGGATGGCACGATAGCTGCCGCCCTGTTCGGTTCCGGTAGCCGCAGGATACCAGACTTCAATTGTCAGGTCGCGATCGTATAGCGGCTGGGCGCTGCCAGTGGTGTTCAGAATGTCCACTTGCCCCGGATTGGAAAAGGCAAGCGTCTGTACGCCGATCGGATGGGGCCCAAAGGCGGCCAGTTCCGGCGCATCCGGGCGAATTTGATCTATGCGGTTTTCAGCGCTCACGGCTGTGGCCAATGCGCTGGTGGCCAGTGCCAGGCTCAGCCCGACGGTGCGGTTTTTGGTAGTCATTGTTGCTCTCCCTAATCTGCTATTGCGCTGGTTCCCTGGTGTTTGCGCCGCTCTCGAGAGGCCCGAAGGGACAGAGCGAAAGGCCCTGCCGGAGGGACAGCAAAAGTAGAAATGATCGCGCGCACCTGGAAACAACCTGAGGGGAAAGGACCGGAGAGCAGGTCGCCTGGTCAAGAGTGGAGCTGCGTGTAGACGGCATTACGCTGCGTTTTCGTTGTGTTTTGTCCGCCCCTGGACATGCAAAAAAATCGTATCAGGCGGTCGCTGCAACCGTCCCGTCCCCGTAACTGTCAGCTCTGTGCCAGGGGTCTTTGTTCTGGTGCTGAACGGAGTAACAGCAGCGGAGAATTGCAGGATCAGTCCAGAGCGGCAGCTAGAAATCGGCAGGGGAGATGCCGCTTGCAAGGCGCGCAGTGCGGCAGCGGCCACCTTCCGGCAACCCGGCAAAACCCGCGGCAAATCGGAGGACCAATTTGCGCTCGTTTTGGTTTGCCTGTAGTCTTCAAGTCTGAACTTTCCAACCCTACCAATGTGGCGAGATTTCCAATGACGCAGACACCCTGGCTGGGCTTTTCCATCGATCGCAGTGTCGCAACCCCGGTGTTTGAACAGATCTGCGCCGCCATTCGCGCACGCGCGGTCTCTGGCGAAATGGCCCTGGGCAGCAAATTGCCCCCCACCCGCGTTTTTGCCACCGAGCTGGGAGTGTCGCGTTCAACCATTGTCACCGCCTATGACCAGTTGGTTGCCGAAGGTTATCTCAGCAGCCAGCGGGGATCGGGATATCGCCTTTGCGCCTCTGGTGAGGTCGAGTTAAGGCAGAGGGATCGAGCGGCTGAGATCCGCGCAGCTTCCACCGCGGATCACAGATCAGCTTCCAGCCCAGTTTCCAGCCCGGCCCCTCGGCCCTTTTTGGCGGGAAGTCCGGACATGCGTTTGTTCCCGCACCGGCAATGGGCCAAAACCGTAGCGCGGATTTGCCGGGCTGACCCGCAATCGATGTTTGATGGCGGCGGCGGATTTGGCGCCTTGTCCCTGCGCCAGGCGATCTGCGATCATGTGGGTGAGTGGCGCGGGATCACTGCGCACCCAGAACAGGTGATCGTTACGGCCGGTGCGACCGACGCTCTGGAGATCTGTTTGCACGCATTGTCAGTGCCCGGCGATCATGTCGTGCTGGAAGATCCGGGCTATCGGCCGCTGAAGCATTTTGTGACCGAACAGGGGTTGAGGCCGAGCTTTGTTCAGGTGGATGGCAGCGGTGCGGTGCTGCCAACAACGCGGTGCAGGCTTGCGATCCTGACGCCTTCGCATCAGTTCCCGCTTGGTGGGGCGATGTCACCTGCACGCCGTATGGCCTTCATTCAATGGGCCGCAGACCAGGATGCCTGGATCATCGAGGACGACTACGACAGCGAGTTCCGCTATGCTGGTCGTCCGATCCCGGCCATGGCTGGCTTTGATCAATTGAACCGCACCCTCTATGTGGGCAGCTTTTCCAAGATCTTCTCAAACGCGCTGCGCCTGGGCTATCTGATCCTGCCCGAAGCTCTTGTCGACCGGGTTCACCTCAGCATGCGACGTTTTGGATCAAAGGCCAGCAGCATGCCGCAACCCGCATTGGCGGATTTCATCACCGGCGGCGAGTTCTATCGTCACCTGCGCCGGGTGCGGCGGATCTACGATGAACGTCGCCGCTATTTGCTGGACCGACTGGCGCGGGATTTCGACGCCTTTGGGCATTGCGTCGACCATCAGGCCGGCATGCAGCTGGTCTTTCACCTGACCGGTGGTCACGCCGACCACGAGATTTGCGCCCGGGCTGCAGGGATGGGGCTCACGGCTGAACCCCTGTCGGGATTTGTACAGGACCCGAGCAATGATGCCCGGACTTACAATGGGCTGCTGCTGGGTTTCTGCGGATATGACACAGTAGAGCTCGATCACGCGCTGATGCTGTTGCGTGATGTTTTTCGCCAATCTCTGATGGGATGATCTCAGGGTTTTGTCTGACATATTTCACGCGGAAAAAGCTGGCCACTTCCTTGGCCAAGCTTGCAGGCCACGAGGGGGAGCAAGTTGGGGGCGGCTTTTTGCGCCAGTAGATCTCGTTTCCGGGGGAGGGAATCGGCCAAAATCCAAGAGATTTTCTCCGGTTTTTAAGGGTTCCAACGTTACAAAAACGTAATAATCAAATCTTAGGACCCGGCGCGTAGGCAAGACAGCAAGCACTACGCAAAAAGGACCAATAGAGAATGCCCCAGATACTGTTTCGATTGCCCATTCGAATTTATGCCCTCGCCGTCCTGGCGGTGGGCTTGGCCGCTTTGCTGACCTTCTTCTTGCTGTCGCGTTCGGTCGACAACGCCTATCAAATGCGGGAAGGGGAACTCGACAGTCTGACCGATTCCATGATCAGCGTGTTGGCCAACCTGGAAGAACAGGTGCAGTCTGGGACGCTGTCGCTCGAAGAGGCGCAGGCACGCGGCAAAGAGCAGATCGAACTCGTGCGATTTGGCAAGGCAGGCTACTTTTTTGCCTATGACACTGATAGCATCATGGTTGCCCATGCGGTTGCCAAGCAGATGATCGGCAAGGATCAGTCCAACTTCGAAGATGTGAACGGATTGCGCATCTTTGAGGAGTTCGGCAAGGTTGTCGGAGCTGATGGCGCTGGCGCCGTCATTTACCACTTCAACAAACCGGGTTCCGAGATCCAGGAAGCCAAAATGGGCTATGTGAAGCATTTTGCCCCTTGGGGGTGGACCATTGGCACCGGGGCCTATGTGTCTGATATTGACGCTGAACTGAGCACTATGTGGTGGACGGCGGTGGCCTCTTTGGCGGTCAGCCTGGCGATCTTGGCCATTGCGGCAACCGTTATCACCCGCAGTGTCACCAAGCCGGTGAATGCCTTGAAAAACCGCATGAATACCATGGCGGATGGGGATACCAGCGCCGATATTCCGGCCACGGAAAACCGCAGCGAAATCGGAGATATGGCCCGCACGCTGGAGGTTTTCCGCCAGTCTCTCAGCCGTCAAAAAGACCTCGAGAACGCACAACAGGCCCGAGAACAGGAACAGGCTGAGGTGGTCTCTATCCTCAGCGCGCGCCTAGCCTCTCTGTCGCAGGGCGATCTGACGATCAAGATCGGGGCCGATTTCCCCTCTGATTACGGCCAGTTGCGCCAGGATTTCAACCGGACCGTCGAAACCCTCAGCGGCACCGTGTCGAAAATGGTTCAAGCCACCGGCTCCATTCGCAATGGCGCTGCGGAAATCAGCCAGGCTTCGGATAATCTGTCACATCGCACCGAAAGCCAGGCCGCGACGCTGGAAGAAACCGCCGCCGCGCTGGATGAGTT
>JADFAE010000023.1 GCA_015665415.1 Roseobacter sp. | reverse complement strand
GGCCCTTACCCGCATACTGAAGCTTGTCGCGGGTCACCCCTTGGCCCTGCGCGCACTGGCCGGTGCCGCCAAGTCCGACCACGGCGGCGACCTTGAATCCTTGTCCGTCCAGCTGCGCCGTGCGGACGTTGCGAAACTGGACCTCGTGGGGCGGCGCAGCCATGTTCTGCGCCATGCTCTGGCAGGTGTCGGCGCCCGGTCGCTTGCCGTCCTGGGGGCAGCGGCCGCGTTTCGCGGGCCCGCGGCCCTAGCTGACCTTGTCAACCTGCTGCTGCTCGAGAGCGATCTGCTGACGTCCGAAAGCGAGGTCCGTGTGGCCATGACCGACCTGCGCCACCGGCAATTGCTGTTTCTGGACGACCGGGAAGGCCAATGCGACATGCACCCTTTGGTGCGCGGTGTCGTCTGGAGCGGGTTGGCTCCGGAATGGAAAGACGCGCTCGCCGAGCGCCACGGCACCTATTTCTCCGAGCATCAGCGTGAACACGATCCGACATCTCTGGCAGGCTTCGTAGCGCTGCAACATCTTTGGTTCAGCCTGTTGGAGCGGCGCAGGCGCGATGAGGCCTTCGAAGCGCTGGAGCCCTCCGTGGAACGGCAAGTCATACAGCATGGTCGCGCTATCGATGTCGTACGCATGTTCAAAGCACTTGAAGAGAATGCCACGCGGGCCGGAGAGCCCAATGCAAACCTGCCCTCCAATCGTCGAGAGTACCACTTTTGGCGCGGCTTTGCGATGTCCTACAACGGGCAAGCCCTTGGCGCCGCCGATGCACTGCTGGATGCGCTCGACGCCGCGCGTATCACGCCGCACAACGAGCAACAGGCGTTTCGGTCTATCACGCGGCCGGTGCTGATCGGCGATCTCACGCTGCTCTGCCGCCGTTTGGCCCTGCATGATGTAGGTCTCTCCATCATCGATCGATACAAGAATTCGGGTTCGGACCTCGCAAAGCAGAATTTTCGAGCGGCCAGAGCCATCCTTGAACACGACCTTGGTCAATCGAAAGACGCCGAAGCGGTGATGCATGATATCAGCCGTAAATATGATCCGACAGAGAGTGCCTCCTGGACCTTCTTCCGCCTTGGCCTGACCCTGAGACTGGCGGATCTCTGGCTGGCCCCCGCTCACTCGGATGCAAAGGCGCAGGCGGCGTTCGCGTTGTGCCGAAGAGTTTTGCTCCAGTCGCGGCGTGTGGGCCAGCGCGAAATTCAGATCCGAGCCGAGGCACTTTTTGCGCTGGCCGGGCTCCGTTGCGGGTCGGATAGCTCGCTGATGCAACGCTCGCTGGATCGCGCGCTGGAAAGAGCCCGCCGTCTGCGCCTCGTTTCCACCGAGGCTCTTGTGCTCACGTGGCGGTTGCGTTTCGCAAGCCTGCTTTCCGCACCAGAGGAGAACGCAATTGCCCTTGCGCGCAGCATCGGACACTTTGGCCAGATGCTGGGCGATCGCCATGCCTTTGCGCGCCTCTATGCCGCCGCCGCGCGTGTGCTGGCCCAGACGGACGACTACGACACGGCCATCGATTTTGCCCGACGCAGCATCGGTTATTCATTGCAACAGGACGGAAGTGTTGCCTATTCTAACATCGTGTCTGACTGCAGCTCTCTTTTGAACGACATTTCCGCGACCTGCGGTCCGATTCATCCGCCGGTAGATCAGCAGGAAAGCCGGACCCTGCTGGTGCACAGAATTCAGAGCCACCTTTTGCAATAAGACCAGTCGCCCATGCCAAACGAAGAACCCAACATAAAATACGCCGAAAAGAGCGACGAGAAAGCTGACGGCAAAAACACCTTGTACTGCAGTTTCTGCGGCAAGTCCCAACATGAGGTCCGCAAGCTCATCGCCGGAGCCACGGTCTTTATCTGCGACGAATGTATCGAATTGTGCATGGACATCATTCGCGAAGAAACCCGCGGCGCGCTGAAACATGCCGACAATACCGAGCTTTCGGAAGGCTGGGACCGGCTCAAACATGCTCTACCGGGTCACGAACTCGTGCGCGAGCGGTTGTTCCGGATGGCCCACATGCTCCGGACCGAAGACAGGGCCTTAGATGACCGCGGCTTTCGCGTTCTGCTGGCCGGTGTCAAGGGCAGCGGCCTGCCCGCGGCCATTGCGGCCATCTGGCGCGAATTCGACTTGCCGCTTGTCAGATATGACGCGGCGCGGTTGCGCGGCAGGAAAATCCTGAACGACGCAGAGATGTTTCTGCGCCTTGTGGAGCAATGCGAATACAATCTCGAACGCGCTTCGCGGGGGGCCATCGTGATCGAAAACATCGACAGGCTTTTTGAACGGAACCAAGCCGACCGTATCGTTCAGGAGGAGCTGGAGCTGCTTTTGGCGGGCACCACGGAGAGCGTGTTGCCGCGGGGTGGGCGCAAGCATCCGCAGCAGGAATTCCTGCAACTCGATACCAGCGGCATCACGTTCATCGCCACCACCAGCAAACTACACGCCAATGATCCGCCCATCGTCAGCGGCGACGAGCTGCCGTCGCTCCGCTTCGGCAAGGATCGCGCAAAGCTGAGCGCGGCACTCGTCGGCCAAGGTGCGTTGCCGACACTGATAGACCGCTTCGACGAAATCCTCGAATACCTGCCCTACACAACAGCCCAGATCGAAACGTGGCTTGCGTCCCCTGACGCCGCACCCCATCTCGACGCCTTCAAGCATGAAGATGGTATTCTGCCCGATGACCTCCGCCGGGCTCTCATTGACGCGGCCTGCAACCGCGGGGCGGGGTTTGACGGGCTCATCAGCATCCTGCGGCTTGTGAAGCTGCGGCGCAGCTTTACCGGACCGGACGGCAGCGTGCCGGAACCGATTGACCCTGCTTGGCTGGCGAAAAGTATCTGACGATGGCAATCGAACAGAAAGACGACCTGAGGCTTTCAGCAGAAGCAGAGACGACCATTTCCGTCGGCCTGGACACTCTGGCGCTTTGGGACAAGGTCATTGAAGACGCCGCCCCGTCGCCAGATCCGGTGGCGTGGATCACGGTCCTGTCCGGTCTCTTCTCGACATATCCCCCCGCGCGCGCCTTCGCAGAGCTCGTACCGCAGTTGGCATCTCTTGCAGACCCAGACGACATATCGGGCGCCTCGATGCGACTGGGGAACGAGGACCGCAAACTGCAGGT
Source organism: Roseobacter sp. (assembly GCA_015665415.1). Lineage (GTDB taxonomy): Bacteria > Pseudomonadota > Alphaproteobacteria > Rhodobacterales > Rhodobacteraceae > Pseudophaeobacter. The sequence continues at coordinate 26,478 of JADFAE010000023.1, read as the reverse complement.
TGGCAGCATCCTCGGTTCTCAGATCAAAGAGGCCAGAATCCTGGCGAACAACCGCAGCAGCACTGACTTGGTCTATTCTCAGGATCTCTTGTTCGTGGGCCTATTGCGCTGCGCCAAGCTCGCCGCCGAGATGGGGCAATCCGCGCCCAGATACAGAAACAATCTACTTACCCAAGAAAATCTGACCCTGCTGGCTTTTGAACTTGCGATAATGACTCTGAGCCCCAAGGACAACGCTTCAGCACTTGCTAGTTATGACCACACGAAACTTGACCTACAGCAGCTCTTGCCCACCCGCGAAGACCCGGGCACATCTCGCGCAGATGTCCGCCGCCGCATGTTCGAGGCAGGTATCGAAATCGTGGCTATCGAGCCGACTTCGTTGGGCGTTGCCCTTGTTGTAAAGGACGATCCCTGGGCTCCCGGGTTGAAGGACCGCTCCGGCTCAGAGCTGGAAGTCGCCGCCTTTGCCAGCATGTTCACCGCCCGCGCGTTCCAGCCACCGCTGGCCGTCGGCGTATTTGGCGACTGGGGTGCGGGAAAATCCTTTTTTATGCGCAGGCTGAACGACAAGGTGGAAGATTTTGTCGCGGCCGAACCAGATGATCCGGAAGCCTTGCAACGCGTGGTCCAGATCCATTTCAATGCGTGGCACTATGCCGAAACAAATCTCTGGGCCAGTATTGTCGACCGCATTTTCACTGAGCTCGACACCTGGACGCAGACCGCGAACGAGGACGCCGACAGAGGTCAAATGAGCATAGTCGAACAGCTTGACACCGCCCGCAAGCTGACAATCGAATCCATCGCGCCGCTTGCCGCGGCACGTCGCAAACAGGCGGACGCAAAGACCCAGCTTGAAGACGCTGCGAAGTCACTCACCGAAATGCGCGCACGGGTCGAGGTGCAGAAAAGCACGCAGCTTCAAGCGGCCTTCAACGCGGTCCTCCAAAATGAGGACCTAAAGAAAAAGGTTGATGATGCGGGCAAGACGCTAGGCTTCCAAAGACTGAACGCATCTATCGACGATTTTCGCGCAGCAACTAAAGCTCTAAACGAGCAGGCCGCAAGCACACGCCAGACAGTCGGAACGCTGCTGGGACGGGTCGGAACCGGCTGGGGGCTGTTCCTGTGCGCGCTTGTGGTCCTTGCGCCTATTGCCATTGCCACCCTTTTGCCCGCACTTCTGTTGCAGCTGTTCCCGGCGCTGGCCGCTCAGATTGGCACGGCAATTTCGTTTGTCGCCGGAAGCTCCGGCCTGCTCACCGTCGCGGCGGGAACCCTGCGCAACGCTTCCCGGCATTCAACGCGTGCGCTGGAGAGCATCCGGACGTTCGAACGCAGTCTAGATGCTGAAATTGCGAAGCGCTCTGCTGATCAGACATCCGAATACGTGCGCGCGCAAGGCGAGGTGGCCGCCGCGCAAGCCGAGGTTGAGAGGCGCCGCGACGCCCTCGAAGACGCCACGCAACAGGCCGACCGCGCCTCGGCGGCCTTCAATGCAAACGAGCCTCGCCAGCGTCTGGTGGATTTCCTGCGTGATCGCGTGGGCTCTGGGACCTATGCCCGCGAACTTGGTGTCATAGCGGCTGTGCGCAAGGATTTTGAGATGCTCAGCCACCTGATGGCCGCCTCGGCCTCGCCCTCTGACACTCCCGAGGCCCTGCGCAATTCGGAAAACCGTCTGGCGATCGAAGCCGAGATTAAGCGCATCATGCAAGATGCAGGAGACACGCTCGAACCAGACGAGAAGGCAGCGCTGGAGAGGCTGGCAGAACCGCCACCACCGCCCCCGATAACTTTCGAACGCATTATTCTCTACATCGACGATCTTGATCGCTGCCCGCCCAAGCAAGTTGTCGCGGTCCTCCAGGCAATTCACCTGCTGCTGGCGTTCCCGCTGTTTGTCGTGGTTGTGGCTGTCGATAGCCGGTGGGTTCTCAAATCGCTCGACGACCATTACGGCGACCTTCTCAGCGGCGATGAAAACAGCGCGTCGAGTGTGGATTACCTGGAAAAGATCGTCCAGATACCCTACCAAGTGCGCCGTGTTCGTTCCGTCATTGGTAAGTCTATGATCGGCGACCTACTAGCGCCGTTCGTGGCCGCGGATGCGGGCGACGAAGCTGCGCCAATTGTCGATCAAACGCCCTCGGCGCCGGACACGGATGTCAATGGCCGACAGACGGATCACGCAGATGCGCCGCCCATTAAGGAACCCGACACGCCCGAGCTAAAACTGCGCAAACATCTTGCGATCGAGGCGCATGAGCTCGAGTTACTGGACAGGATCGACGGCGCACTCAACTGGTCCCCGCGCCGCCGCCTGCGTTTTGTCAACAGCTACCTGCTGTCGCGCGCGTCACTTTCCGACATTTCCGACAACGATGTTTCGAGCCTCGCGGTAGTCCTGGCATGTTCCGAAGCCGAAGACCGCGACGCCGCAATCAAAGATTTATGCGACAAGGTTGAGGTGTTGGTCCCTACGCCGCAGACGCTCAACAAGATCTACCCCATCTGTGACCGCTTCAGTTTTCGCTCCGTTACCGAAGGTAGCGTCGCCCGGAATTAGGACGCATCACGCCCGCTCGGAGTCATTGCCGTAGCCGTTTCGATTAAGGTGGCTATTGCCCCGCGTGAAGGCGGCTGGTGTTGCAAGGGGCACGCCGTGACCTTGATCGCCTGCGGCCCTCACAGCGCTCCCGTTCAGGTCCGGAATGGACCTGTTAGAAATCAAAGGTTGAGACGGGTAGATTGAATGGCGTTACCGTGACTATCGTCTTGGCAAGGAATGCAGCAAGGGACAGCCAAGCGTTTTTTCGGACACTACCAATGTCGGCTATGTGAAAGCTGCAGTGCGGCATAGACAGTAGCCGATTTTGTCGGCTCAGGGCCGAGACCCGCGTTTCCCGGAAGTCGTCCCGGCCCCTGTTCCTTGTTCAATACAACTCCAGGAACAAACTATTCCTTGCAAATCCGCACCAAGACCCATTACTGGACAGCATCTATCTTTGGCAAAAAATACCCCCTCACTATTGTACATTTTTATCCTTGTTATCAATATCTTATTGACGAATCGGCCCATCATAAGTCAGCCTCAAACGAGGAATCTGATTTAGTGGAGGGCACGTCATGATCATCAAGCCAACAGGAGGAACCTTTCCTGCAAGCCACGAGAGAGATGGGCCTGAGCTGACGGATCTCAGCGCAGGCTTGGTGCAAAAGTATATGTTCGATTGCCAGAAATTCTCTGCCTTTTGCACTGGCACCGCCACTCGGCCAGTTTGGGATCGCATCCTGAATGAGGTCTCTGGTAACGAGGAACTTGCTGCCGAGTTTGCCATGCGGCCCCAACCTTACTTTGATGGACAGAGCATCGTGTCGCACTGCACGACCCTAGAAGGGATCAAGGCCGTGGAAGGTTTCCTGACCCAGATCGATTACGGCGTCTATGTCTGATCTCTCAGAGAACAACACAATCTGTGCATGTTGCGGAAACACAGCCCGCCTACAACAGCTCCAGAACTCCACCCAAACCCTATGTTGTTGGTGCTTCAATCGAGAACGTCTGCGCATCAATACTGAAACTTCTGCGCACTGGCCGACAGACATTGAGCTCGATGTCGCTAAACACTATCCGGACCTTGTGAGTCCGAACTGTGCAAGTCTACGACCAACTATCGGGCCTGGTTGGTCCATAATTCTGGATCACTTCCTGCGAAGCCTTGAAGCAGATCCAGAATTTTCAAAGTCACCCCCAGGACACCTGCAGATCTCTGACGTCAAAACCACGCGTGTTGGCGAGATATCCATCGGCTGGCATTGGTATTTCGATTGGGTTGAGCCCTATGAAGAGCGGTTGGAGAACCTCTCTGCAATCACCTGCTGCCTCTGCGGGCACCAGGGAGACATTGTGCGACAAGGAATTCGTTCTGAGCCGCTGTGTGGCTTTTGTCAGATGCCGGCTCGAAAAGCTTGATGGTCAGGGTCAAAACAAACACCTTCTAAACCCAGGGTCCGAACTCTTCGGCATTTCGATGGGGGTGCCTCTAAGAAAGAGCCAAGCGGTACATCTACGCCAAATCTTCACGACCAACCTGCGATTGCGAACTGAGACGGTATAACGCCACGCATCACTCAGTAGAGTCGCCACCTTCTCGTGCGCCTACCAAAATTGACCGAAAGACCCTTCATAGCAGTCGCACTCAAAGACGGCACCCCCTGACAATCCTTTTGTGGCCTTCATGGGAGAGCCTTGCCCAAATTGTGCAGGGACTCGGCAAACCCCTATGGCACAGTGTAGAAAACGACGCCAATCCCAATCGGGCTGGCGTCGCCTATTTCCCTGTAAAACAAGGGCCTTTGAAACCTTGGGCGTCAATGCCCGCGTATTTGGGCCCAAAACCAGCTCAATTGGGCCTCAATTGCATGGTTTCACAAACACACTGACCAACGGATCTTTATCCGCACTTGGAGTGACCACAGCTGCGGCAGGTCATGCAGCCTTCGATCATCTGCAAATCGAACTGACCGCAGCTGGGGCAGGCCTTACCGCGGGGGGCGTTAAGGTTCACAACCTCAGCCTGCGGATCCGATTTCAGCCCCATGCCCTCCCCCTCGAGAAAGCCGGTCTTGACCATATGGGTCTCAATCACACCCCCAATGGCTGCCAAGATCGAAGGGATGTATTTGCCCTGCACCCAGGCACCACCTCGGGGATCGAACACCGCTTTCAGCTCTTCCACCACAAAGGACACATCACCACCGCGACGGAACACCGCCGAAATCATCCGTGTCAGCGCCAGTGTCCAGGCGTAATGCTCCATATTCTTGGAGTTGATGAAGACCTCAAAGGGACGGCGGTGATCGCTGATGATAATGTCATTGATGGTCAGATAGATCGCATGTTCGCTGTCTGGCCACTTGAGCTTATAGGTATGGCCTTCCAGGCTTTGCGGACGATCCAGCGGTTCGGACATATAGACCACTTCGGCCCCGTTTGCACCCTGATCGCTCTCATGCGGCGCTGCCGCGGTTTCGCCTGGGGCAGTGTCGGCGCTCTCGCTCACCGACAGCACAGAGCCAGTGACATCATTGGGGCGATAGGTGGTGCAGCCTTTGCAGCCCTGATCCCAGGCCTGCATATAGACGTCCTTGAAATCATCAAAAGAGATGTCTTCGGGACAGTTGATGGTCTTGGAGATCGAGCTGTCGATCCATTTCTGTGCCGCCGCCTGCATTTTCACATGCGCGGCCGGGGGCAAAGTCTGAGCGTTTACAAAATAGCTTGGCAATTCCGCATCGGCACCAAATTTCTCGCGGTACATCTGCACCGCGTAATCGACAACCTCTTCTTCGGTCCGGCTGCCGTCTTTCTGCAGCACCTTGCGGGTATAGGCATAGGCAAAGACCGGTTCGATCCCAGAGGACACATTGCCCGCATAGAGGCTGATGGTGCCAGTGGGAGCGATCGAGGTCAGCAGCGCGTTGCGGATGCCGTGTTCGCGGATTGCATCGCGCACATCGTCATCCATATTCATCATATTGCCCGAGGCCAGATAGGCTTCGGCATCAAACAGCGGGAAGGCGCCCTTTTCCTTGGCCAGATCCACCGAGGCCAGATATGCGGCGCGGGCAATCGCGTGCAGCCAGCGGTCGGTCTGACGCGCCGCCGCGTCAGAGCCATATTCCAGACCCAGCATCAACAGCGCATCCGCCAACCCGGTCACACCCAGGCCAATGCGGCGCTTGTTCTTGGCTTCTTGCGCCTGCGCCTCCAGCGGGAACTTGGACACATCGACAACATTGTCCATCATCCGCACTGCGGTGGCGACCAGCTCCTGCATCGCCTCCTGGTTCAACTCGGCATTCTTTTCAAACGGGTTGGAAACCAGGCGCGCCATGTTGACCGAGCCCAGCAGGCAGGCCCCATAGGGCGGCAGCGGCTGCTCGCCACAGGGATTGGTGGCGCAGATGTTTTCGATATAGGACAGGTTGTTGGCTTTGTTGATGCGATCAATGAAGATCACGCCGGGCTCTGCGTAATCATAGGTCGCCTGCATGATCTTGTTCCACAGATCACGCGCCTGCACGGTGTGATAGATCTTGCCGTCAAACTGCAGCTCCCAGGAGCCATCGGCCTTGACCGCTTCCATGAAATCATCACTGATCAGCACGGACATGTTGAACATGCGCAGCCGCGCTGAATCGGATTTGGCGGTGATGAAATGCTCGATATCCGGGTGGTCACAGCGCATCGTCGCCATCATCGCACCACGGCGCGAGCCGGCCGACATGATGGTGCGGCACATGGCATCCCAGACATCCATGAACGACAGCGGCCCAGAAGCATCGGCAGCCACGCCCTTCACATCCGCGCCACGCGGCCGGATGGTGGAGAAATCATAGCCGATACCACCACCCTGTTGCATGGTGAGGGCCGCTTCCTTCAGCATGTCAAAAATGCCCGACATGCTGTCCGGCACGGTGCCCATGACAAAGCAGTTGAACAGGGTGACCTGGCGCGCGGTTCCCGCCCCGGCGGTGATCCGACCTGCGGGCAGGTATTTGAAATCTTCCAACGCTTGGTAGAACTTCTCTTCCCAGACCTCGGGCTTGCCCTCGGCACGGGCCAGGTCCCGCGCGATCCGACGCCAGCTGTCCTCAACGGTGACATCAATCGGTGTCCCGTCCGCCTGCTTGAAACGGTATTTCATATCCCAGATTTGTGCGGCGATGGGGGCAGCAAAGCGGCTCATGTAGTGATTCCCTATAGGTCAGACATCGATCGTGAGTGGCGGCTTCGATACTACAGGCTGATGGAAATTCTCAACGCCCAAATCACCGATCATTGAGAAATAATTACCGAGCATACCACAATATCTTGCTAGCGCCAACTATCGAAACACTATATCAAGGCAAACCTCTGGACGACTCTGTGGATATCTTGTGCAAAACCATCTGCGCAGGCCCGCCTGCGGCCCCAAGGGATTGGAAACATTTTCCATGAGGAAACGCCAGCACACCACCAGCTGGAGTTGCTGGTGCCCCGCTCCTGTCTGCCATATACTATCGCTGTTCCAAACGACTGATGGGGGAAGCTGTGGGGAATTACGTCAATCTGGTGAAGCTTTCCGTTGGAACCGAAAGCGTCGAAGGCCTGCAGGCCTGGCAAGAGCTGCGTCAGGCAGAGCTCCCCGAAGGCCTGCCCCGCCATGTCACCCGCATGTGGCCCAAGCGAGAGGCGGAAATCCTGCAAGGTGGCTCGATCTATTGGGTCATCAAAGGTCTGATCCAGTGCCGTCAGCGTATTCTGCGCATGGATGAGGTCAGAGGCGAGGATGGCATTCGCCGCTGCGCCATCATTCTGGATCCTGCCCTGCACCGCACCCATACCGCCCCCAAACGCCCCTTTCAGGGCTGGCGTTATCTCAAGCCAGAGGACAGTCCCGCCGATATGCCGCAGGGACGCGAGGCAGAGGTTCCCCTGCCCCTGGAATTGTCGCAGGCGCTTGCTGAAATCGGGGTGATCTGACCAGCTGCATCGCGCGGCACCCAGGCCACTGCAGGTCCTGGCATCAGGACTGCCGCAGGGCCTGCCCATCTTCAGCGCCAGCCCAACTGTCACATTCGCAACGGTCACGTTTCCAACTGTCACATTCAATGTGCGGTGCGCTACCGGGTCGCCATCTTGCCGCACCGCGCGCCCGCGCGGTGCCCGGCCCAACGGGGGAGGATCAATCTTTGATTGGTTCGAGACGGGCGGGAGAGCTCCGCTTGGCCCTTTGCAAAACCCATCCCTTCAGGAACGCTGACCACCTTTCATCAGCAGCCCCCCCACAATCAAAGGGGGGCTCCCGCGCCTTTTCAGGCATCACAGATGCCCCTCAAAGCCTTGGGCCTGGCCCCGCGCGGGCGCGGGGCGGTTTCACGCTTCAGCCGAGGATCAGACTATTCAACCTCTTGAGCGCCTCGCGTTCGCTCTCGGAATAGCGCGCCGTACGACTGCGCCACAGCGTTGCCTGGCTTTTCAGAACCATCCCATCCGACAGCAGCTTCAGGTGATTGGCCCGCAGTGTCTCGCCCGTCGAGGTGATATCGGCCACCATTTCAGCCGTCTCGTTCTTCACCGTGCCTTCGGTTGCGCCCTGGCTGTCGACCAGCTGATAATCCGCCACTCCGGCTTCTGTGAGGAACTCCCGCACCAACCGGTGATATTTGGTGGCAATCCGCAGCCGGTGGCCATGCGCCCCCCTGAACGCGGCTGCCACCGCATCCAGATCATCCAGCGTATCCACATCAATCCAGCACTGCGGCACCGCCAGGATCAAATCCGCATGGCCAAAGCCCAGTGGCGCCATCTCTTCCAACTGCTGCTCCCAGAGCGGCAGCTTTTCCTGGATCAGATCCGTACCAGTGACACCAAGGTGGATACGACCTGCTGCCAGCTCTCGCGGGATTTCCCCGGCAGAGAGCAGCACCAGTTCCATGCCGTCGACCCCTTCGATTGCGCCGGCATATTCGCGGTCCGCCCCGGTACGCGCCAGGGTCAGCCCATGTTTGGCAAACCAATCAAAGGTCTTTTCCATCAACCGTCCCTTGGACGGCACCCCCAGTTTCAGGCTCATGACTGACCCTCCTCGAGCATCAGCATCAGATCGGGACGCAACACGCCCCCCACGGCAGGGATCTCTGCCCCCTGACCCAATTGCCGGGTCAGCGCATCATAGCGCCCACCGCTGGCGATGGGGGGCAGATCGGGACGCACTTCGGCATAGAACCCAAAAACGAACCCATCATAATATTCCATCGAGGTCCGCCCGTAGGAGGCCTCGAAATCAAGGCTGTCGATGTCGATACCACGCGCCTTGAGCGCCGCGACGCGCATGTCCAGGCGGTCGAGCGCCGGAGAGATTGCAGGCAGGTCCACCGCGATGTCGCGCATCTGTTCGATGGCAAAGGGCACGGTCTCACGCACCGCCATCAGCGCTTCCAGCGCCAGGATCTCATTCTCGTCGATTGCAGGCGCCGCCGCATCGGCGCGCAGGATCTCGATCCGCGCGTCAATCTCGGCCTCGCTGCGTTTGCCGACCACCGTGGCTGAACCGGTCAGCCTGCCCTCGGAGGACAACAGCTTGAGCCGGCTTTCAGGCAGGGTGCTGCGCCCGGAAAAGCGATCCAACAAAGAGCGGAATCGACGCGGTCGCCAGATATGGCGCATCAAGGCGGCCTTGCGCACCGCGGTGGTGTTCAACCCCTCAACAGCCGCCATCAGGATGCCAATATCGCCACTGGCAGCCCGTAGCGGCAGGCCGCGCAGCTGCAGGGCGATCAGGGCAAAAACCTCTGCGTCGGCCCCGGCCGGGTCGTCCCGGTCAAAGACTTCATAGCCAACCTGCAGATATTCATTGGCGCGATCCGGGTCCTGTTCCTGGCGACGAAAGACTTCGCCACAATAGGTATAGCGCGCAGGCTCAGCGCCCTCGCTCATGTGCATTTGCACCACCGGCAGGGTGAAATCGGGGCGCAGCATCTGTTCGCCGCGCACCGCATCCGACGTGACATAGGCGCGGGCGCGAATATCCTCGCCATAGAGGTCCAGCAGAGTGTCGGCGGGCTGCAACAGCGGCGGATCCACCACCTGGGCCCCTGCGGCCTCAAAATTCATGCGCAGACGGGTGGCCCGCGCCAATACTTGCGATCTTTCCGACATGGGTCAGTCCTGACTTTCGAGGATTTCACGCACCTTGGCGACCAGGTCACCACGCGGAACCTCAAACTGGCTGGGGCGTTCCTTCCACTCTTCCAGAGTGGCGCTTTCGGCGATCTTGGCACCCAGGATCAGATCCTTGATCTGAATGACACCACTGGCTTTTTCGTCGCCGCCTTCGATCACCGCAACCGGGGAGTTGCGCCGGTCTGCATATTTCAGCTGGTTGCCAAAGTTCTTGGGATTGCCCAGATAGACCTCAGCCCGGATCCCGGCATTGCGCAGCTCTGCCACCATGGTCTGGTAATCGGCCATGCGTGCCTTATCCATCACCGTGACAACAACCGGGCCCTTGGGCGTGGCGGTCAAGCGGCCCTTTTCGCGCAATGCCGCCAGCAGACGATCCACGCCAATGGAGAGACCGGTTGCAGGCACTTCCTGGCCGGTGAAGCGCTTGACCAGATCGTCATAACGCCCGCCGCCCGAAACCGAGCCAAACTGGCGCTTGCGCCCCTTGTCGTCAAAGATCTCAAAGGTCAGTTCAGCCTCATAGACCGGACCGGTGTAATAGCCGAGGCCCCGCACAATCGACGGATCGATCTCGATGCGGTCAGAACCATAGCCACCAGCGGCCATCAGATCACCGATCTGTTCCAGCTCGCCAATGCCCTCGGCCCCGACCTTCGACGCCCCCACGGCAGCACGCAGGTTTTCAAAGGTCTTTGCGGCTGTGTCCGCCTTGGAGGTCAGGAAGGCCAGCACCGGCTCCACTTGATCCTCACTGAGACCCACACCGTCGATGTAGGCGCCAGAGGCATCCAGGCGGCCCTTGGTCAGCAGCTCACGCACGCCGGCCTCGCCCACCTTGTCGAATTTGTCGATGGTGCGCAGCACATTATCCTTTGCTGCTTGATCATCGCCCAGGCCCATGACCTCGAGCACGCCATTCATGACCTTGCGGTTGTTCACTCGCACCAGATAGTCACCGCGTGGAATACCGACGGTTTCCAGCGTGTCGCTCAACATCATGCAGATCTCGGCATCCGCCGCCATCGAAGCGGTACCCACGGTATCGGCGTCACACTGGTAGAACTGGCGATAGCGACCGGGTCCGGGCTTTTCGTTGCGCCAGACCGGCCCCATCGCATAGCGGCGATAGGGGGTGGGCAGATCGTTGCGGTGCTGGGCATAGACCCGCGCCAAAGGCGCCGTCAGGTCATAGCGCAGCGCCATCCACTCGCCCTTGTTGCTATCGGGGTCGTGCTCGTCCGCTTCCTGCCAGGCAAAGACCCCGGCATTGGGGCGCTCGACATCGGGCAGAAACTTGCCCAGCGACTCGACGGTTTCCACCGCAGAGCTCTCCAGCGCCTCAAACCCGTAATGATGATACACACCCGCGATGGCCCGCAGCATTTCAGAACGCTGGGTCACCTCTTCGCCGAAATAGTCACGAAATCCCTTTGGCGTTACCGCCTTGGGACGGGGCTGTTTCTTGATCTTGGCCATGAAAAGGCCTCCTCACGGGTGGGTTTTGGTCAATTACTCGCCGCGCGGTCTAGCCCAAGCCGCCCCTGTGAGCAAGGCGACAGAACGCATCGCCGCGCGTGAAAGTCCCGCAAAAGAGAGGCTTTCACCCGGGGGATAGTCGGCAAAGATGACAGCAATGCGACGGCAGGGGCCTTACAGCCCCACCCTGTTCAGATCCGGCTGAAATCCCCGGAACGCCCCAGACCCGAGGCAAAACGCTGTGCCCCTGCGCGCCCCTCTGCGAGAAAGGTCTTGGCGGACCGCCATTCGCGGCGCAATGCCTCTGCCAGATCCTGCGATGGCATCTGCGCCGACAGATGATCCGCCCGCATGCAAGCCTGCGGAAACCGGGTGATCTCATGCGCAATGCCCTTGGCCATATCCAGAGCCTCGCCGCTGGGGCAGATGCGATCTGCAAATCCAATGCGATAGGCCTCTTCGGCGGGCAGCTTGCGCCCGGTCAGGATCAAATCATTGGCCCGCCCCTGCCCCAGGATCTGCGGCAGGCGCACGGTGCCGCCATCAATCAGCGGCACGCCCCAGCGACGGCAAAAGACCCCGGCAAAAGCATCCTCGGCCATGATGCGCATGTTACACCAGGCCGCCAGTTCCATGCCGCCGGCCACCGCTGGCCCTTCGATGGCGGCAATCACCGGCTTCGACAGCATCAGCCGCGATGGCCCCATCGGACCCGGGCGCGGGTCGGTTACCGGGTCGCGCCAATGGGCCTCGATATCCAACTCAGCCAACCAGTCATCCGAGTTCCCTGCTCCAGCCGCCTTGAGGTCGAAACCCGCACAGAAATAGCCGCCCTCCCCGGTGAGCACCGCAACCTTTGCCGCTTCATCCGCCTCAAACTGCAAGAAGGCGGCATAAAGCGCCCGCGCCGTTTCCGGGTTCACCGCGTTTCGATGCTCGGGGCGACAGATGGTCACCGTCATGACGCCATCCTGCTGATTGGTTTCCACCAAAGGTTTGAACTTTTCCGTCCCCGACATGGCCACTCACCTTTCACTGCTTCGTTGCTATGTTAGGAACAGCCTGCGCCTCTTGCCCATGGACCGGCAAGGTGAAGCCGCTTATGACGTTGCGCAGCTATGGAGAGACTCATGCAAGCTTTGGAAGAACAGATCGCCCATCTCACCCGCACCGTTGAAGAGCTCAGCGATGTGGTTGCCGGACAGCAAAGTGAGATCGACCGCCTGGCCAAGCGCGTGCGGATGCTGATGGAGCGTGAAGCCACCCGCGAGCAGGGCGGCGGTGGGGCCCATGTCTTTGGCGACGAACGCCCGCCGCACTACTAGAGCCAGCTGCCCAGGACGCAAATCGCAGTATTGCGCGTAATACGACGAAACGCTTGCAGCCTTGCATCGGGGCTGCTACAGCCCGCCGACCGGTCGCAGCCTACCCGGTAAATCAAAACAAGGACTGAAAATATGAAGACGATTGTAATCTGCTCTGGCGGGCTGGATTCGGTGTCGCTGGCCCATATGGTTGCGGCAGAACACGAGTTGACCCGTCTGGTCTCCTTTGACTATGGCCAGCGCCATCGCAAGGAGCTCGACTATGCCGCCGCCTGCGCCAAGCGCCTGAGCGTGCCGCACGACGTGATCGACATGCGCTCGATTGGAGCCTCGCTCAGCGGCTCTGCGCTGACCGACGACATTGACGTGCCCGATGGTCACTACGAAGAAGACAGCATGAAGGTCACCGTGGTGCCAAACCGCAATGCCATCATGCTGACCATTGCCTATGGTATTGCCGCTGCAAATGGGGATCAGGCCGTGGCCACCGCCGTGCATGGCGGCGATCATTTCATCTATCCCGATTGCCGCCCCGCCTTCACCGAAGCCTTTGATGCAATGCAACGGGCCGCGCTGGATGGCTATGCCGATGTCCAGCTCTACACCCCCTTTGTCCATGGCTCCAAAGGGGACATCGTGACTGCCGGTGCCAAATACGACACCCCCTTTGCCGAGACCTGGTCCTGCTACAAGGGGCACGCACAACAATGTGGCCGCTGCGGCACCTGCGTCGAGCGGCGCGAGGCCTTTCATCTGGCCGGTGTCACCGATCCGACACTCTATGAGGATCCGGATTTTTGGCTTGAGGCCCTGACCAGCAAGGAGAGCAGCTGATGTTTCGCATCACCAAGGAGTTCCATTTCTCCGCCTCGCATCAGCTCAGCCATCTGCCCCACGACCACCAATGTGCCAGGCTGCATGGGCATAACTACGTGGTGGTGGTGGAGCTGAGCGCACCTGAGCTGAACGCCGATGGTTTTGTGCGCGACTATCACGAGCTGGCAGAACTGAAAGCCTATATCGACGGCACCTTTGACCATCGCCATCTGAATGATGTGCTCGACGGGCCCTCGACGGCAGAAAACATGGCCCGGCATTTCTATGACTGGTGCCGCGCCCGCTGGGCGGAGGTGACGGCGATCAAGGTCTCCGAAACCCCCAAGACCTGGGCCGAATACCGCCCACAGGTGCTGCCATGACCCTGCGCATTGCCGAGATATTCGGCCCCACCATCCAAGGCGAAGGCGCGCTCATCGGCGAGCCCACGGTTTTTGTCCGCGCCGGCGGCTGCGACTACCGCTGCAGCTGGTGCGATAGCCTTCACGCCGTGGACAGCGCCAACCGTCATGACTGGGCCAAGATGAGCGCCGAAGAGGTGTTTGATCAGGTCTGCACGCTCTCTGGTGGCAAGCCGCTCACCGTGTCGATTTCGGGTGGCAACCCCGCGATCCAGGATTTTGCCCCGGTGATCACCCTGGGCCAGGCGGCGGGCTATCGGTTCGCCTGCGAAACACAAGGTTCCATCGCCAAGCCCTGGTTTGGCGCTCTCGACACCCTGGTGCTGAGCCCGAAACCGCCCTCCTCCGGCGAGGTGGTGGATTGGGAGGCCTTTGACAATTGCCTGATTGCAGCTCAGTCCTGCGAACAGGTGGTGATGAAGATCGTGATCTTTGACGATATCGACTATGCTTGGGCCAAAGCCACCGCCGCGCGCTATCCCGATCTGCCGCTCTATCTGCAGCCCGGCAATGCCGAGGTTGATCCCGATTTGCCGGTGGATTTGCAGGCCGCCACCGACCGGCTGCTCTGGCTGATCGAGAAAGTCACCGCAGATCAATGGTATGCCCCCCGGGTGCTGCCGCAGCTGCACGTTCTGGTTTGGGGCAACAAACGCGGCGTCTGAACGCCCTGCCTCTCCCCCCCTCATACATTCACACAGGAGTTCCGACATGTCCGAGAGCATCTATAGCAATCTCAAACAATTGGGCGGCGACACCGTGATGCCGCAAAGCCCCGAAGAGGCCGAGTTGGAGCGGGTGCAGAACCCGCAGGCCGATGTCTCCTACAATGTGCGCTTCACTGCGCCTGAGTTCACCTCACTGTGCCCCATGACCGGCCAGCCCGATTTTGCCCATCTGGTGATCGACTATGTGCCCGGTGACTGGCTGGTGGAGAGCAAATCGCTGAAGCTCTTCCTCACTTCGTTCCGCAACCACGGCGCCTTTCACGAGGATTGCACCGTCTCGATTGCCCGCCGTCTGGCAGAGTTCCTAGAGCCCCGCTGGCTGCGCATCGGCGGCTATTGGTATCCGCGCGGCGGCATCCCCATCGATGTCTTCTGGCAAACCGGCGAGATGCCCGCAGACGTCTGGATCCCGGACCAGGGTGTCCCGCCCTATCGCGGCCGCGGCTGACACAGAATATCGTCGCGCCTGCTCCAACATCAGGCACACCGAGGCTGGAGCAGGCGGACTATTCTCGAATAATGCCAATCTACCCTTTTCTGTGACGCAGCGAAGGTCTGTTTCGAGCCCACAATCACCGATGCTGCGCGATGCATGAATGTCTGCTTTTCCTCAAATTGCGAGTTGGTTTACATACTGATGCTCGATAGCAGCTGATTGGTCATCGAGGCTGCGTCGGCCCATGGGTAGTCAGGCATGGTATTCATGCAAAGAGCGATACCGATCAAACCAGATATAAGTGTGTCCGTGCTCATTTTAACGTCATGTTCTTCCGGATGAACCTCTCGGATCAAACCCGAAAACATCAAGAAGTGTGCCAAGGTATCTTCGTCCATAATGAACGTACTCACATCCGCCCGTGTCACATCGTTAGACATAAAGACAAGTCGAAAATGATCGGGGTGATTAATCCAATAATCGACAAAGGTTTGGGCGGCTGCCCGCAGCCGTTCACGTTTTCCAACGACCGGTTTCAGCTTTTTCTCGATATCATGAGACATGTCCCTGAGTACGTCTGCCCAAAGGAATCTTAGAATATCCGTCTTGCCCTCGAAATGCGCATAGATTGTCATCGGGGCGCAGCCGACCTCCTTGGCCAATCGACGTATTGAAACCGCTCCGAAGCCTTCCACGCGGTAAATCTCAAGCGCGTGCTTCCCGATCTTTGATCGGAACTCCTGAATTTCTGCCTTGCTGCGGGTTGGCCTGCCAGCGGTTCTAGCCATGGTTGGGCCTTTCAGTTTTATTTCAGTACGCGTCCCAAATAATACTTGCCTTGTCAAGATTGCAATAATATAGAACGCGTACCAAATATTAATCACCCATCGGGCATGATTGAGGAAAAGCGACATGAACAAGACAAACTTACTGAACGCGGTTGTTGTGATCATTGGCGCTGCCATTATCTTTCTAGGCCTAAATATCGGCCTGGGTGGGATTAAGACACTGGGATGGCAATCGACGCGCGATTTTGTTGAGATCACGGATGCGGCAACTTTTCATGCCCAAGACAGCCACATACGGTTCATTGGTGGTGTATGGTTTGGCGTCGGTGCTGTGTTCATGATTGGCGGCTTTGCAATGCGCAGATTTCGCTCAACCTTGATTATTCTGTCGGCTATGATCGCAATTGCGGGTCTGTTTCGACTGAGCGGCATGGACACTGAGGTAGTATTCAGCTCTGCCATTGCCCCGTCGCTGACTTTTGAGTTGGTGGGTTTTCCACTGCTTGCTTGGTGGCTGATGGCATCTGGCAAACGAGACGTTTAAATTATGCAGGGTGAGAAACCCTGATAGCGACAGTTACTCGATTGACTTGGAAGTCTGGTTTGTCCGCAAAGCGGACCTTGGAAAGGCAGCAACTAAGGTAGAGCAAAGCTTAGAAACCTTCCGCACTCGAATGCGTCAAATCTCCTCCACCTCCATCACTCCTTCCAGGGACTTCAGCGCGCCTTTGATCTGGGGGTTGATCGGGAACATCTGGCCCAGGTCCATCTCCACATCCCCCGGCAGGGCCGGATCCTGCAGATAGACGTAGATCGTACCGGGGCTGGCGCTTTTGGCCGCCGCCTTGGCGTCCTCCAGAACCTGCGCCACGGTCTGGACCGCCGTCGCATCATCCAGATAGACCCGCAGCGATGAACGTCCAGCGTCCGCCACCGCCGCATCCATTGGTCCGGCAGAGCGCATCAGCAGTTTCAGCTGGTCGCTCTCCATCGTGGCCTCGGCGGTGATCACCACCTTAGAGCCGGTATCCAGATACTCGCGCGATTTTTCCAGCACATCCGAGAAGATCGTCACCTCATAGCCGCCAGTGGTATCCGAGAGCTGGGCAAAGGCAAAGCGGTTGCCGCGGGCCGATTTGCGTTCCTGCCGCCCGGCAACCACGCCCGCCATCTTGGCCATGAAAGGCCCGCGCGCCGCCTTGACCATGACCTCATCCAGGGTCATCACATCCTTGCGTTTCAGCGCAGGCATATAGTCATCCAGCGGATGGCCTGACAGATAGAACCCAATCGCCTTGAATTCTTCTGACAGGCGCTCAGCGGGCAACCAGTCCGGGGTACCGGCCAGACGCGGTTCTGGCAGATCATCGCCCGCCTCACCAAAGAGCGAGACCTGATTGGAATTCTTCTGCTCGTGGATGGCGGCAGAGTAATTCACCAGCCCTTCGAGACTGTCAAAAATACGGCGGCGGTTGCGGTCCAGCTGGTCAAAGGCACCGGCGCGCGCCAGCATTTCCAGCGGGCGCTTGCCCACCTTCTTGAGGTTCACCCGGCGGGCAAAGTCGAAGATATTGACAAAGGGATGTTCGCGGCCGTCCTCTTGCCGGGCCTCTGCCACCAGGCGCATCACATCCAGGCCGACGTTCTTCAGCGCGCCCAGCGCATAGACCAGTTCTCCGTTGACCACATTAAACGTCGCCAGCGAGCGGTTCACGCAGGGCGGCACATAGGGCAGGCCGAGGCCTTTTTTGACCTCTTCAAAATAGACCGCCAGCTTGTCAGTCAGATGGATATCGCAGTTCATGACGCCGGCCATGAACTCCACAGGGTGGTTCGCCTTGAGCCAGCCAGTCTGATACGAAACCACCGCATAAGCCGCTGCGTGGGATTTGTTAAAGCCGTAGTTGGCGAATTTCTCCAACAGGTCAAAAACCTCAGAGGCCTTTTTTGCCGGCACGCCGTTTTCGCCCGCACCTTTTTCAAATTTGGGGCGTTCGGCGTCCATCGCCTCCTTGATCTTTTTACCCATGGCGCGGCGCAACAGATCCGCACCGCCAAGGCTATACCCCGCCATTACCTGGGCAATCTGCATCACCTGTTCCTGATACACGATGATGCCCTGGGTTTCCTCCAGAATGTGGTCGATCAGCGGATGCACCGATTCAATCTTGCGCTGGCCGTTCTTCACCTCGCAATAGGTCGGGATATTCTCCATCGGACCGGGACGATACAGCGCCACCAGGGCCACGATATCCTCGATGCAGTTGGGCTTCATCCGCTTCAGCGCGTCCATCATGCCGGTGGATTCCACCTGGAACACCGCCACGGTCTTGGCCGCCGAATACAGCTTGTAGGTGGGGTCATCGTCCAGCGGGATGGCGTTGATCTCATTCACCGCGCCTTCGGGTGGGGCATAAAGCTGGGTGCCATCAGCCGAAGTATGCAGATCGCGCCCGGACTGTTTGATCAGGTCAACGGCGTTTTGGATCACCGTCAGCGTCTTCAGACCCAGAAAGTCGAATTTGACCAGACCCGCCTGTTCCACCCATTTCATATTGAACTGGGTGGCGGGCATATCTGAGCGCGGGTCGCGGTAAAGCGGCACCAGCGCATCCAGGGGCCGGTCGCCAATCACCACCCCCGCCGCATGGGTCCCGGCAGAGCGCAGCAAACCCTCGACCTGGATGCCGTATTTCAGCAACCGGTCCACCACCGGCTCATTCTTGGCCTCTTCCTGCAGGCGCGGCTCTTCCTTCAGGCTGTCGACAATGGACATCGGCTTGACGCCCTCGACCGGGATCAGCTTCGACAACCGGTCGACCTGGCCATAGGGCATCTGCAAGACCCGCCCCATGTCGCGCACCGCCGCTTTGGACAGCAGGGCACCAAAGGTGATGATCTGGCCCACCTTGTCGCGGCCATATTTCTCTTGCACGTATTTGATCACCTCTTCGCGGCGATCCATACAAAAGTCGATGTCGAAGTCGGGCATCGACACCCGTTCCGGGTTGAGGAAGCGCTCAAACAGCAGCGAATAGCGCAGCGGATCCAGGTCGGTGATGGTCAGCGCATAGGCCACCAAAGAGCCCGCACCAGAGCCCCGCCCCGGTCCCACCGGAATATTATGATCCTTGGCCCATTGGATAAAGTCGGCAACGATCAGAAAGTAGCCGGGAAAGCCCATGCCTTCGATGATGTCCAGCTCGAAGTCCAGCCGCTTTTGATACTCCTCGACGCTCACCGCATGGGGGATCACCGCCAGGCGGTTCTGCAGCCCCTCATTGGCGATGCGGCGTAGCTCTGCCACCTCATCATCGGCAAATTTGGGCAGAATAGGATCGCGCAGATAGGCCTTGAAGGCACAGCGTTTGGCGATCTCCACGGTGTTTTCGATGGCCTCGGGAAGGTCGGCAAACAGCGCCACCATTTCTTCCTGGCTTTTGAAGTAGTGCTGAGCGGTCAGCCGACGACGCGGCTCTGACTGGTCGACATAGGCGCCCTCGGCGATGCAGATCATCGCATCATGGGCCTCATACATCTCTGTGTTGGGGAAATAGACGTCATTGGTGGCAACCAGCGGCAAGTCCATGGCATAGGCCATCTCCACATGGCCGCGTTCGCTCAACTTTTCCGCTTCTGGCTGGCCGTCTTCGCCCGGATGGCGCTGCAACTCGACATAAAGCCGGTTGGGAAAGATCGCCTTGAGTCGCTGCATCAACTCTTCGGCGGCGGGTCGTTGCCCCTGCCGCAACAGGCGTCCCACCGGCCCGTCTGGGCCACCGCTCAGGCAGATCACATCTTCGGCGTTGGCGGCCAGATCCTCTAGTGACACATAAGGCAGCTCGCTGCCTTGGCGCATATAGAGACAGGAGTTCAGCTTCATCAGAAACTCATAGCCGGTCTCGCTTTGGGCCAGCAGCACCAGGGGTGCGGGCGGCTGCGGGCGCTCACCCGGGGCCGGCTCGGCAAAACGCAAATCCATCTGGCAACCAATGATGGGCTGCACCCCTGCCCCGCTGGCGGAAACAGAGAACTCCAGCGCCGAAAACAGGTTGTTGCTATCGGTCACCGCAATCGCTGGCATCTCGTGTTTTTTGCACAGATCCGGCAGCTTTTTCAGGCGCAATGCCCCCTCGAGCAGCGAGTATTCGGTATGGGTGCGTAGGTGAATGAATCGAGGAGCATGGGTCATGGCGCCAAGCTATCCGATCACCGCGAAAAGCATAAGAGCCGATCTGACAAAGTCTTGCCCTTGGTGGTGGATCTCGCTGGCGCCTCGCAAAATATTCAAGAAAGGCGCGGTTATTTTCAAGAAAAACCTGAAGGTCCTATCGAGCCAAGAGGAAACTCGTCAAACATGCATCACGATAATTTCTTTAAAAATAGCGATGTAGCTCCGATTTTTGCTACTTTTCTGCAGCGAGGCGCTTCTGCAGCGCAGAGACGTTTTTTCTTGCCAGATCGTCGCACAGCTTCCTAGGCTATTGTCAGCAAGCATAAAAAAACGCCCGCCAGCCTTCTACGTCGCATCGAAGGTCTGGCACCGGGGGGAACGCAAGTAACGCGACGGGTTTCAATAGATGGCAATCACCTTTCAACTGAACGGTGAAGACGTCGTGGTTCAGGACCATGACCCAGTGGCCAGGCTGCTGGACTATCTGCGCGAAACCCCTCGGCTGGCCGACCGCAAAAAACATAGCCAAGTGCTGAATGCACCCGCCATCGCCAAAGAAGCTTGGCATGGGCTTCGGAGGTTGCAACATGGGATTTGACCTCCAGGAGCTGCAGCAGGCTGTCGCCGCCCATGGGCGCGTCAGTCGTGTGGTGATTGCGGCGCTTCGCGGCTCCTCTCCGCGCGAAGTGGGCGCGGCCATGCTGGTCTGGGACAGCGGTCAAAGCGGCACCATTGGCGGTGGCGCTCTGGAATATGAGGCGGCGGCCGCGGCCCGCCGTCAGGCCGAGACACCCGTTGTCAGCACCCATGCACTGGGACCCGACCTGGGGCAATGCTGCGGCGGCGCGGTCACCCTGCTGTGCGAGACATTCACAGCTGCGGATCTTGCGCCCTTGCAGGGTGAGATCTTTGCCCGCCCGGTCTCTGCAACGGCAGATCTCTTGGAGCCGCTGGCGCTGCGGCGCTTGCTGGCCCGGGGTCGCAGTCAAGGACAACGCCCAGCGCCGCAGCTGATTGAAGGATGGATGGTCGAGCCAATGCACCAGCCGCAGACAGATCTGTGGATCTGGGGGGCCGGCCATGTGGGGCGCGCCCTGGTTGATGTGTTGTCACCACTGCCGGATCTGGCCATCACTTGGGTGGATACTGCGCCCGAGCGGTTCCCGGAAAATACTCCTGCAGACCTGCGCAAACTGCCCGCAGCCGATCCTGTGCTGTTGCTGCGTCATGCCCCTGAAAAGGCTCAGCATTTGATTCTGACCTATTCCCATGAGTTGGATCTGGCGCTATGCAACGGTCTGCTGTCGCAAGGGTTTTCCTTTGCGGGGCTGATCGGCTCTGCCACCAAATGGGCGCGGTTCCGCTCCCGGCTGGCAGCACTGGGCCATAGCCCGATCGAGATAAACCGCATCACTTGCCCGATCGGAGATCCGGCATTGGGCAAACACCCGCAGATGATTGCGGTGGGCGTGGCAGCAGACCTGCTGGCACGGGATGCAATGAAAGACGCAAACAAGGAGCGGCGCGCGTGACAGAGGTACTCTTAAGCCTGAAGGGCCTGACCAAGGCCTATCCCGGGGTGGTCGCCAACGACACAGTCTCGTTCGACATTGGCGCGGGCGAAGTCCATGCATTGTTGGGCGAAAACGGCGCTGGCAAATCCACACTGGTCAAGATGATCTACGGGTTGGTCAAACCCGACAGCGGTGAAATGACCCTGCGCGGAGCCCCCTTTGCCCCGGCAGAGCCGCGTCAGGCCCGGGCCGACGGCATCGCCATGGTGTTCCAGCATTTCTCGCTGTTTGACGCGTTGAATGTGGCCGAAAACATCGCGCTTGGGATGGAGAACCCTCCCAAGATGGGCGATCTGGCCTCGCGCATCCGCGAAGTTTCGGAAACCTACGGGTTGCCACTGGACCCCTATCGCACGGTTGGCGATCTCTCGGCGGGTGAACGTCAGCGGGTCGAGATCATTCGCTGCCTGTTGCAGGATCCCAAGCTGCTGATCATGGATGAGCCCACCTCGGTGTTGACACCGCAGGAGGTCGATATCCTGTTTCAAACCCTGGAGAAACTGCGCGCCGAGGGCACTTCGATCCTTTATATCAGCCACAAGCTGGAAGAGATCCGCACCCTGTGTGATCACGCCACCATCCTGCGGCTGGGCAAAAACGTCGGCGAATGTATTCCCGCCGAAACCTCTGCCAGCGAAATGGCTGAGCTGATGGTGGGCTCGGCCCTGACCCCGCCGGAGCGCGGCGACCGCGAATTTGGCGAAGTGGCGCTTGATATTTCCGGCCTCTCAGTTCCCTCGCCTTCTGCCTTTGGCACTGCCCTGCGCAACGTGCATCTGACCGTGCGCAAAGGCGAAATCCTAGGGATTGGCGGCGTGGCAGGCAATGGTCAGGATGAATTGCTGTCGGTATTATCCGGCGAAACCCTGACCGAAGCAGATGCCGTCAAGCTGGGCAAGACCCCGATTGGTCGTCTTGGTCCGGTGGCCCGGCGCACGCTTGGGGTCCTGGCCGCCCCGGAGGAACGCCTGGGCCATGCTGCCGCTCCGGACATGAGCCTGACAGAAAACGCCATGCTCACCGGGGCCACCCGCGAGGGGCTAGAGAAGAACGGCTTCCTCAAGTGGAGTGCCGCCAAGGAATTTGCCGAGCGGGTGATCAAGGATTTTGACGTTCGCACACCCGGGCCTGAAAATGCTGCGCGCTCGCTTTCGGGCGGCAACCTGCAGAAATTTGTCATTGGCCGCGAAGTCCTGCAACGCCCCGAAGTTTTGGTGGTAAACCAGCCGACCTGGGGCGTGGATGCCTCTGCGGCGGCCGCCATTCGCCAATCGCTGCTGGATCTGGCAGCAGGTGGTGCTGCGGTGGTCTGCATCAGCCAGGATCTGGATGAGTTGATGGAAATCTCCGACAACTTTGCCGCCTTGAACGAAGGCCGGCTCTCTGCTCCGCGCGCCGCAGCCGGGCTCACGGTCGAAGAGATCGGCCTGATGATGGGCGGGGCCCATGGCATGGAGGTGGCGCATGTCTGACCTTTGGCCAACCAACAAGAACAAAATAACACAGGGAGAGGCCGCATGATCCGGCTAGAAAAACGCCCGCAGCCCTCGCGTGCCTGGTCTTTGGCCACGCCGCTGGTGGCTGTGCTGGCGACCATGGTGGCGGGCGGATTGCTCTTTGCTGTGCTCGGCAAGGACCCGCTCGAGGCTATTCGCACCATTTTCTGGGAACCGCTGTTTGGTGAATTCGCCTTTTATTACCGCCCGCAACTCTTGGTGAAAGGTGCCCCGCTGGTGCTGATCGCCATCGGGCTGTCGCTGGGCTTCAAGGCCGGCATCTGGAACATCGGGGCCGAAGGCCAATATATCATGGGCGCGCTGTTTGGCGCCGGGGTCGGCCTGGCCTTTTACCCACATGAGGCCTGGTACATCTTTCCGCTGATGGTGATCGCGGGTGGTTTTGGCGGCTGGGTCTGGGCAATGATCCCGGCCTATCTCAAGACCCGCTTTGGCACCAATGAGATCTTGGTCTCGCTGATGCTGGTCTATGTGGCGGAGCAGTTCCTGGCCTCGATGGCACTGGGTCTGATGAAAAACCCCGAAGGCTTTGGCTTTCCCGGCTCGCGCAACCTGCAGCAATATGAAAGCGCCTATAACGCCGATCTGATCGCGGGCTCTGGCATGCATTGGGGTGTTGTCGCCGCCCTGATCGCGGTAATCTTTGCCTATGTGCTACTGAACCGTCATATGGTGGGCTATCACATCCGTCTGACCGGCGAGGCCCCGCGTGCGGCCAAATTCGCCGGGGTAAACCCAACCCGCCTGATCCTGTTCTGCCTTGGCACCTCGGGTATTCTGGCCGGGCTTGCGGGATTGTTCGAAGTCTCTGGCCCTTCCGGTCAGGTCTCGATCGATTTCAACGTCGGCTATGGCTTCACCGCCATCATCGTTGCCTTCCTGGGACGTCTGCATCCCGTGGGCATCCTGCTGGCCGGTGGCTTGATGGCGCTGACTTACATTGGCGGCGATATCGCGCAGGCCAACCTGCAACTGCCGTCCTCGGCCATCCAGGTTTTCCAGGGCATGCTGTTGTTCTTCCTGCTAGCCTTTGACCTTTTGACCAATTTCCGCCTCAGCTTTGGCAAACCGGAGGTCGCGTAATGGATCTTTCTGCAATCAATCCCATCCTGCTCATTGCCTCGCTCATGGTCGCGGCCACGCCGCTGTTGTTTGCCGCAATCGGTGAACTGGTGGTGGAAAAAGCCGGGGTGCTGAACCTTGGTGTCGAGGGCATGATGATCATCGGCGCAATCGCCGGTTTTGCCACCGCTGTCGAAAGCGGCTCACCGCTTCTGGGCTTTGTCGCGGCGGCAGTGGCCGGGGCCGTCTTGTCGGTGCTCTTTGCCATCCTGACGCAGTTTGCGCAGGCAAACCAAGTCGCCTCTGGCCTGTCGCTCACGCTGTTTGGTCTGGGTTTCTCGGCGCTGTTGGGGCAAAACTATGTGGGCATCAAACCACCACAGATGGAAAAGCTCGACATTCCACTGCTGAGCGATCTGCCGGTTGTTGGCCCAATCCTGTTTGGCCATGACGTGATGCTATATGTGGCGATTGTCCTGATTGCTGCCGTCTGGGCGGTGATCAAGTTCACCCGCGCAGGCCTGGTACTGCGCGCCGTGGGTGAAAACCACGATGCGGCCCATGCGCTGGGTTACAAGGTGGTCAAGATCCGCATTCTGGCCATCCTGTTTGGCGGCGCCTGTGCCGGCCTTGGCGGGGCCTATATCAGCCTCATCCGGGTGCCGCAGTGGACCGAAGGCATGACCGCCGGTATCGGCTGGATTGCCCTGGCCCTGGTGGTTTTTGCCAGCTGGAAACCCTGGCGTGTGCTGCTGGGTGCCTATCTTTTTGGCGGCGTTACGGTTGTGCAGCTCAATCTGCAGGCCGCGGGCGTTGCCATTCCTGTCGAGTATCTGGCAATGTCGCCATATCTGATCACTATCTTGGTGCTCGTCATTCTTTCGGCTGACAAAAGCAGCGCACCTGCTGCACTTGGCCGGAACTTCCACGCCTCTCGCTAATCTGGCGAGAGGGGAAAGACCTGCCCAGGGACCTCTCCTGGGCACAACAACCAAAACGGGGGGAACCCATTGATGAAATTTACAAAACTTATGACCAGCGCCGCCATGGCTCTGGGCCTCGCCACCGCCGCCCTGGCGGAAGACCCCACCAAGGTCGGCTTTGTCTACGTCGGCCCCGTCGGTGATGGCGGCTGGACCTATGAGCACGATCAGGGGCGCCTGGCCGTAGAAGCGGAATTCGGCGACAAGGTCGAAACCGTCTATGTTGAAAACGTCGCCGAAGGCCCCGACGCCGAGCGCGTGATCACCCAGATGGCGCTGCAGGGGGCGGATCTGATCTTCACCACCTCCTTTGGCTACATGGACCCCACCATCAACGTGGCGCAGAAATTCCCGAACGTGAAGTTCGAGCACGCCACCGGCTACAAACGTGCCGACAACGTCTCGACCTATTCGGCCCGTTTCTATGAAGGTCGCGCGGTCCAAGGCACCATTGCGGGCCACATGACCGAGAGCAACATCATCGGCTACATCGGCTCTTATCCGATCCCCGAAGTGATCCGCGG
The DNA here is from genome assembly GCA_015665415.1 of Roseobacter sp. Lineage (GTDB taxonomy): Bacteria > Pseudomonadota > Alphaproteobacteria > Rhodobacterales > Rhodobacteraceae > Pseudophaeobacter. Next base: position 914 of record JADFAE010000023.1, on the reverse strand, counting down.
CATCAACTCCGCCTATATCCACGCCAAGAAAGTGAACCCCGACGTCGAGTTCAAAATCGTCTGGGCCTTCACCTGGTTTGACCCGGCAAAAGAGGCTGACGCGGCCAAGGTTCTGATCGAACAGGGTGCGGACGTGATCCTGCAGCACACCGACTCCACTGCGCCTCAGGCGGCAGCCCAGGCGGCTGGCAATGTGATCACCTTTGGTCAGGCCTCCGACATGGCCGAATACGGCCCCCTGCCCCGCGTGTCCTCGATCATCGACGATTGGGCGCCTTACTACATCTCGCGTACCGCCGCTGTGATGGACGGCACCTGGGAGTCGGTTGACACCTGGCACGGCATTGGCGCTGGCATGGTTGGCATCGGTGAGATCTCCTCGGCGGTTCCCGAAGACGTCAAGAATGCTGCCATCGGCGTCAAGGCGATGCTGGCGGATGGCGTCTATCACGCCTTTACCGGTCCCATCAACAAACAGGACGGCTCTGCCTGGCTGGCCGAAGGTGAAGTGGCAGATGACGGCACCCTGGCTGGCATGAACTTCTTTGTTGAAGGCATCGAAGGCGACATTCCGCAGTAAGCTGCAGACTTGCAAGAGATACAACAAAGGCCCGCCAATTGGCGGGCCTTTTTGCTTAGGTGTCATCAATTGCATTCAGTCTCCCCTCAAGACTGAACGCAACACCACGCTGAAACTGGAAGACGTGCCAAATGTCCCTGTAGCACAAACTGCTACCTTTACGTCGCTTCATATAGCCACCGCGCCCAAACCGAGGGATGGGCAGCAATGCGGACTTTACGGTCGTTCGACGTCTGTCATTGAAAGTCCGCTTCGCAAACTATCCATCAGATCCTTTTAGGCGGCTGCTCGTGTCCTCATGGTGGTTACCCTCGGCCATTCGTCTAAAAGCCAC
>JADFAE010000003.1 GCA_015665415.1 Roseobacter sp. | reverse complement strand
GCGAGATCAACACCGGGGTGACCCAGCTGGATCAGGTGACCCAGCAGAACGCGGCCATGGTCGAGCAATCCACCGCGGCGGGGCAATTGCTCAGCACCGACTCGTCGAAACTCGCGGAATTGATTGCTCGCTTCAGCATCAAGGAGGGTGCCACGGTTGTCTCGATGCCAGAAACGCGCCCCTCGGCAGATATGCAGGCAGACGCGCCATCAGCGCATGGGGCAGAGGATTGGGACATGCATGAAGCTGTTGCCGCCCCGGCTGTCAGTGCCAGTGGCAATACCGCAAAGGATCTTTGGCAAGACTTTTAAATCTTACCTGGCCCGGGGCACCAACGTGCCCGGGCTGACTGTAAACTTCGGTTTTTACCGATCAACCTGACTGGGTGACAAATTGGCGTCTCAGAATCTCTTGATCATCACCACCGACCGGGCCTTTGCTCGCTCCCTTCAAAGCCATATGGAGGCCACCTATCCCGGCATGAAGGTGCTTTTGGCAAACAACCTCATGATGGCCTACAATCAGGCGGAAGCGGCGCAGCCGGTTTTTGCTTTTGTTGAAGACGGGTTCACCAAATTGCCCGAATTTGAAATGATGCTGGCCTTGTTCTCGGCGCTGGATACCCGTTGGGTTGCAGTGATGGACAATATGGGGGCAACACCTGCCCGCCAGTCCTCGCCTCTGCTTAATGTCGGAGCGGGCATTTTCGAACTGACAAAAGCGGACAGCCCCCGGCAGTTCGCGCAGTATTTCGACATGATGGTCAAGGCCCCCAGACGGGATCAAGCCCGCCCCAGAGGGATGAACGGGACCGCTGCTGCGGCCAGCACGTTCAAAAAGATCATTCTGATTGGCTCTTCCACGGGCGGCGTAGAGGCATTGCGCAGCGTGCTCGTGGGGTTCCCAGCGCAGTGCCCGCCCACCATGATCGTGCAGCACACGGGCAAGAACTTTGGCCAGGGATTGGTCTCGCTTCTTGATCGGATTTGTGCGGCCAAGGTTGTTCAGGCAGAGGACGGCATGAAACTGGAAACGGGCCATGTCTATGTCGCGGCGGGTCAGCGCAGACACATGGGCATGACCCAGCGCAAACCGATGCGCACCCGACTGAAAGAAGGTCCACCAATTTCTGGTCACACGCCATCTGTTGACGCTTTGTTCAGTTCTGCCGTGCCATATGGAAGTGATGTTGTCGCGGCGATCTTAACCGGCATGGGACAGGATGGTGCCAAAGGACTTTTGGAACTGCGAAAGTCCGGAGCGGCCACATTTGCCCAGGATGAAAAATCCTCGGTTGTCTACGGTATGCCACGTGTTGCTTGGGAAACCGGGGCTGCCCAAAAACAGGTTTCCCTTGCTCGAATGGCTGGGACCCTACTACAGGCCGCAAAAGCCTGATTTAACTGATAAGGAGTGCACTGTGACTACAGTTTTTACCAATACTACCTCTGTCACGGTTTTACAGGGAGAATACCGGGTATCAACCGATCCAAAAGTGGTGTTTTCTACTGTTCTAGGGTCCTGCATCGCAGCCTGCATTTATGATGCCGAAAATGGTGTGGGCGGAATGAATCATTTCCTTTTGGCAAATGCCAACGGCAATGGAGTGAGTGCGCGATACGGCATTCACGCAATGGAACTTCTTATCAACGGAATCATGAAAAAGGGCGCGCAACGGAACAATCTGAAAGCCAAGGTTTTTGGCGGTGCAAAGATGTCGGTCAACCTGTCCGATATTGGCGCGTCCAACGCAAGTTTTGTGCAGCAGTTCTTAGGCGATGAGGGCATCCCGGTGATTTCCTCCAGCGTCGGCGGAACCTCTGCCCGGCGGGTGCGGTTTCATGCGGTGTCCGGCAGTGCGCAACAGACACGGGTTGAAAACGACCGTCGGCTTGGTGAACAGGAAATGGCAGCGGCACGTCCGGTGCCCACGCCCACTCCGGCACCCGCGGATCCAGGCGGGCTTACCCTGTTCTGATTCCGGTGCAACTGGTATCCGTTGTCTTAGAGTGCCCCGCTTCATGGCAGATGAGGCGGGGTCGCTTACAGTTTACCCTACCCTGAAACGGCACCAGACCTGGCCTTCACTGCGCTGTGTTGGAACAGGGACAATGCGGACTGTTCTGACTTTGGACCATTTCACAAAACCACCGCGCCCGCCCCGTGGGGGCGATTCGGGCGCTGCCAAAGCAGCGCTTTGGCAATTGGCGAACCCCCTAAATAGGTTGGCCTTTGGAGGCTCGCTATGCTCGATAGTCCCGCCATTCGCTGCGGTTGCACGAATGGCCGTTTTCCAGTGATCGTTCATTCAAGCATTGCGAATTACTATTCCGCAGTGAGTTCGCACAGTTTGTCAGCAAATCTTTCTATTTCACCGTCCCACTTTGAACTCCTGGCAAGGCCCATATTTGCGTAAACACAGCTTTGGACAAATTTTGAGAACTTGTATCGGTCAGCTGAAGCGACCACCAAATCCACTGTAGGTGCCACGTAACTATCGTATTCGCCTGAAACATCACCCAGCGAACTCAATACACCTATCGGGTCGAATTCTTCCCAGAGGAATCGGCACTTGTTGTGTAGTTGAGCACGTTTCTGCGTTTTCATGGCGCAATGATTAGAGCAGTATCAATAACGCATGCAACGGGTATCCCACTCTTCAGTGACTGCAGCCATTCATCCACCACGCAGTATTGGCAGACTTGGGCTCACTAGGTGATTTCGCTGCTCGCTGTATGAAGGTCCGGTTCCCGGAACGTATTATCCTGCCCACTGTCGAGACAGACCGTTTTGCAGCCCAAGGTTCCAAACCCAGCTCCAGGCGCCACACAAATATGACTTGCCGCGTCGGCACCACGGGGCTACCCCAAGGAGAGGCAAGTGTAACAGGCTCCGGAAGGGTTTGAGGTGTTGTCCCGCATCGGTCGGTTTTTCGCAAAAGTCATTTTGGCTGGCTCACTTGGGTTGGGGCTGGCACCTGCTGCTTGGGCGGCCGATGTCACGATATTTGCCGCTGCCAGTCTGAAAAATGCCCTGGAAGAGATCCGCGCAGAATTTGAAGCGCAAACCGGCTATTCCGTGGCTCTTTCCCTGGCCGGGTCTTCATTATTGGCGCGCCAGATCGAATTGGGAGCTCCGGCGGATATTTATCTGCCCGCCAGTCCGGATTGGATGGATTACCTCGACGGGGCCGGGCATCTGGTTGCGGGCAGTCGGCTGGATCTCCTGAGCAACAGGCTGGTCCTTGTGGGCCCGCGCCAATCTGCACGGGGCATTTCCGGTTTCAAAGATCCGGCTCTGCTGGAACAGCTCGGGCGGGGCAAACTGGCCATGGCCTTGGTGACGGCCGTTCCCGCCGGCATCTATGGAAAATCAGCTCTGCAATCGCTGGGGCTGTGGCAGGACCTGCACCCCCATATCGCCCAAAGCGACAACGTGCGCGCGGCACTGGCCCTTGTGGCGATCGGCGAAGCGCCGCTGGGTATCGTCTATGCCAGCGATGCAGAGGCAGAGCCACGGGTCGTGACCTTGGCAGAGTTTCCCGCCTCGGCCCATGCCCCGATCCGCTATCCCCTGGCGCTGATCCGCCCCGCAGACCGCCCAGCGGTTCTGGCTTTTTACAGCTATCTGCAGGGGCCAGATGCACAGGCGGCCTTCCTGGCGGCTGGCTTTGATTTGATCGTGGAGTAGGGGCGCATGCACTGGTTTGGTCCCGAGGAATGGCAGGCGATTTCACTGTCGCTCAAGGTCTCTCTCTGGGCCAGCCTGCTGACGCTGCCTGTTGGTATATTCACAGCCTATGCCCTGGCGCGCTGGGAGTTTCCCGGCAAGCAGCTGGTCAATGGGTTGGTCCATCTGCCTTTGATCCTGCCCCCGGTGGTGACCGGATATCTGCTGCTTTTGACCTTTGGCACCCAGGGCGTATTTGGCGGGTTCCTGCAACAGTTTGGCATCGTCCTGGCCTTTCGCTGGAGCGGCGCGGCTTTGGCGGCGGCGATCATGGGTTTTCCGCTGATGGTGCGGGCTATCCGTTTGTCGATCGAGTCGGTTGATCCCAAACTGGAAGAAGCCGCCGCCACTCTTGGGGCCAACCGGTTCTGGAGTTTTGCCACCGTCACCCTGCCACTGATCCTGCCCGGTGTCATTGCCGGCACCATTCTGGCTTTTGCCAAGGCGATGGGCGAGTTCGGCGCCACCATTACCTTTGTCTCCAATATTCCCGGTCAGACACAAACGCTGCCCTCTGCGATCTATGCTTTTCTGCAGGTGCCGGGTGGCGAGAGCGCGGCCCTGCGATTGGTGCTGATCTCGGTTGTCATCGCCATGAGCGCGCTGATCCTGTCAGAGCTTTTGGCACGCCGCACCAGCAAACGGATTGGGGGCGGCTGATGCTGTCAGTGACCTTCAGACAGCAATTCACGGTCGTTGCCCTGGACGTTTCTTTCGAAGCCCCAACAGGGATTACGGTGCTGTTTGGCGGCTCGGGGTCGGGAAAGACAACGGTGGTGAACACGGTGGCAGGTCTCATGCGGCCAAAAGCCGGTCGGGTCACGCTCAATGATCGGGTGCTGTTTGACCACGAACAGTCTGTTTGGGTGCCGCCACAAGGGCGACGCATCGGCTATATCTTTCAGGAAGGTCGCCTATTCCCTCATCTGACGGTTCGCCAGAACCTGTTGTTTGGCCGATGGTTTGCCCCCAAGACGGCCCCGCGCGAAGATCTGGATCAGATCGTTGCCATGCTGGGCATCGCACCGCTGATGGCACGGCGGCCCGGTGATCTGTCGGGAGGGGAAAAGCAGCGGGTTGCCATTGGCCGTGCCTTGCTGTCCAGTCCCGATCTCATCCTGGCGGATGAGCCTTTGGCCGCATTGGACACGGCGCGCAAAGAAGAGATCCTGCCTTATTTCGAGCGCTTGCGGGACCAGGTGAAAATTCCGGTCCTCTACGTCAGCCACTCGGCGGCCGAAGTTGCCCGCCTGGCGACCAGCGTCGTGGTACTGAAGGATGGAAAAGTGCAGCGCCAAGGCAGTGCCACAGAGGTCCTGGGCGATGCCAGCGTGATGCCAACCGGGGTGCGCGCCGCCGGTGCCTTGCTCAATGCGCGGCTGAAACGGCATCATGCTGACGGGTTGAGCGAATTGGATGCAGGCGGGCTATCGCTATTTCTGCCTCAGGTTCATCAAGCACCTGGCAGCCTGTTGCGCATACGTATTCTGGCCCATGACGTCATCCTGTCCAGGCAAAAACCAGAAGGTCTGTCTGCGTTGAATATCCTGCCCGGAGAGGTCGAGGCCATCCGTGGCGGTGATGGCCCCGGTGCCATGGTCTCTGTCAAGACAGATGCCGGTCGTATTCTGGCCCGCATCACCCGGCGGTCGGTCGGAACCCTCCAGCTTGCGCCAGGAGTGACCTGTTATGCGGTGGTGAAATCGGTTGCCATTGCCCGTAGCGATGTCAGTGGTGCCGCCGCTGCACATCCCTAGAGGTGCTCGGTTCGTTTGAACAGTTTTGAGCCGCTTTGTAGGTAGGCTTGCCGCTAAGTTATGCCGCGACCGAGATAGGTCGTGGCGGGTCGTGATATGCCTGATCGGGCGTTTGCCCGTCCAGCGATGCCTGCGTTTTCCTTGAGTTGTACAATGCCAGATACCGGCCAAAGCGTCGATGCAGGGCCCGGTTTCCAGCGCCATGTAGAGCCGCCAGGCCAGGAACTTCTTGTTGCTACGCACAGTCCTTCTTCGAGATCGGATTTTGGGGGTGTTCGCGATGCCTCTTGCGTTTTCCATAATAAATACCATGTGGTAAATTAATGATTGACGGAAAGAAGGGTGATCCCTATTTAAAATACCACTCGTTATTAAATGGCAGCCAAGCACAAGTGAGAAACCAAATGACACAAGAGACGATCGCGACCGGAGCTTCCGCTGCACCAACCCAATATGTTGAAGTGAATGGCCACAAAACAGCGTATCGCGTTGTAGGAGAGGGGGCCCCCATCGTCCTTTGCAACCGTTTCCGCGGTACACTTGATACTTGGGACCCACTCTTCATCGATTCCCTAGCAGCACAGGGCTTCAAGGTTTTCACCTTTGACTATGCTGGTCTTGGCCTCTCCGCCGGGGAAAAAACCTATGATGCTGGTGCGCTTGCCCAAAACACCATCGGGTTCATCGGCGCACTGGAGCTGGAGAACGTTGTCATCGGCGGCTGGTCCCTGGGCGGTGTCACCGCACAAATCGTCATGGCGATGGCATCTGACAATATCAGCCACGGTGTTTTGCTGGGTGCAACACCTCCAGGACATCTTGTGAAAGATCCGGAGCCGCATTTCTTTGAACTCGCTTCCAAAGAAGAGAACGACTTTGATGATTTTGCCGCCATTTTCTTCGAACCTGCAGATCAGGGCAGCGTTGGGTCCGCTCAAAGAGCGATTGGCCGGATCATGCAACGCCAGGACGACCTTTGTCCTTCGGTACCTGCTGATTGGGCAATCGATCAGTTGGGGCGGGAGCCACAGAATCCAATGTTTCCTTCTGAGGACGTTTTGAACTTCCTCAAGAATACAAACATTCCAATCCTGCACATTGGCGGGGATCACGACATCATTTTCCCTGTCGAGAACTGGTACGCCCTGAATGGCTTGCTCCCGACCATGCATCTGATCACATACCCCCGCGCCGGGCATGGTCCATTTATGCAATATCCCGAAAACGCTGCGACCCAAATCGGAGCCTTTATCGCCTCGACGACAAAGGCCTAGCCCTCGGCGATCGGGCTCTGTCATCAGCGCAAAGACCTCTAGGCAAAATTAGAAACTATCTGGTCTGATCTACTGTTCCGGCAGATCAGCAATATCCAACAGGTATCTAGAAAGTGAAAAATGACCTCCAAGACCAACAGACGTGAATTTTTGACCGGTACGACTTTGGGAGCCGCAGCCCTGGTATCGCTGTCCAGCACTCTGGCAGCCCCAAATAAAGCATCTGCTGCGACCCAAGAGCCATTTGCGAGCGTCCCAACCAAAAATATCGAAGTGAACGGCCAAACCATTGCCTATCGCGAAACCGGCCCAAGCGATGGTTTCCCACTTGTCATGCTGCACCATTTCACCGGCGTTATTGACGACTGGGATCCCGCGATCATAGACGGCCTTGCCTCAACATACCGTGTCATTGTCTTTGATAACGTCGGCGTGGGTGGTTCAACAGGCCAGGTTCCCGGCACCATTGACCAGATGGCTACGGACGCCATTGCTTTCATTCAGGCGCTAGGTTTGAACAAAGTTCACCTGTTCGGATTTTCGATGGGCGGTTTTGTTGCACAGGCTGTTGCTTTCGAAAACCCAGACTTGATCGAAAAGCTGATCCTCACAGGCACCGGCACCTCCGGTCTTGGTGACCACATGAATGGTCTGGTGCCTCAGCTGCAGGATAGCTTTGCCCGTGCTGCCAAGGAAAACAAACATCCCAAGCACTTCCTCTTTTTCACTGAAACTGCCGAAAGCCAGTCGGCCGGCGATGGCTTCTTGGGGCGCCTTAATACGCGTACCAAGGATGACCGGGTGCCGGTGATCACCGAGCAAGGCATGGGCGCACATGTCACAGCGATTCTGACCTGGGCTGCGGTTGACGATGCGCGCACGGCACAGATTCAGCACCCGACATTCATTGCAAATGGAGACAATGATGTCATGATCCCAACGAAGAATTCTTTCCGCCTTCATGAGCTGCTTCCGAATTCCGAACTGAGCATCTATCCGGATTCCGGCCATGGTGGGATTTTCCAGTACAATGAACTGTTCGTCGAACAGGCTCTGGAGTTCTTGGCTGACAGCGCTTCATAGTCGCTCTTTGCAGTTGGAAGCGACATACTGGAATTAGCACCATGAGCGCTAAGACATAAGTATGTGAGACAAGGGGAGCTTTGCTCCCCTTGTCTAAGTTTTGATTTATGGTCTGGCACTCCCCCGTGCTTGAGAAGGCATCGATCTTTCTCACAGCCGAGCTTAAGGTGTCCGTCAGTTCCAAATGCGAATAGACCCCCCTTAGCCAACCAAATTGACTACTGGAGTTGCCCCCAAAACAGTTCGAGGTGACGGGCAACGATCTCTTCGAACCGCCCGTCATTTTTCAAAGCCTTGAGACCCGCATTGATCCGATACAGATGCGATGTTCCGCGCCAGTGCCGCTTGGATATCACCACATGCAGCCCTTCTTCGGACAGGGGACGTTCCACTGGTAGAATGGATTCACGCAGGCCCTCCTGGATCAAGGTATTGGCACCAAGGAACAGATTGACCGTGGCCGCATCAACCCGCCCTTCATTGACCATGTGGAAACAGGCGGCCGGAGTATCTGCCTGAACCAGGGTGATCTTGTCCTCGCTGAGCCAACGTCGCCCAGGACGGTCGAGATCATGGGTGAAATAGCCCTTTGGCCGACACAGGCTTTTGCCCTCGATATCGCTGTCCTGCGTAAAGGTGAAGGTTTCGTCCGCCCGCGTGAACAGCATGATCGGAATGGTGATCAGCGGTTCGGAGAAGTGAAAGTTCACACAGCGTTCATCCTTGGGTGTGGTTTCACAATCTGGTTTGAACCAGGGGAAGCCCATGTCAAACTCTTTGTCATTCAGCTTTGGGAACAGGTGCTTGGACCAATCACTCTCCCAGGTGATGGAGTAGGACACAGGCGAAGGCGTCAACTCCATGGCCGCATTGACCAGTTCGGTGATCAGCCCCTGGCCAGGCAAGCCCGGGTCGGTGAAAGGCGCAAAACCGCCACCAGTCAGCAGTTTCATCTCGGCGTCATCCTGACGCAGAGGTGTGGCATCCGGGGCCGAGGCTTCCTTGGCGCAGGGGATGTGCAGGGTCTTGCCGGGCTCGGCCACCGGACCGGTCAGGCGGCTCTGGTTGCCATAATAGATCAGGGTCCAACGCCCCCGGTCGCCATAGTGATGCTCCGCGATCGAAAACAGAGTATCTCCGGGCTGCACCCGATACTCCACATCACAGATCGCCCAGGCTGCGGCGGGGCTCAGCCCTCCCAGCAGAAGGGCGAGTCCAATTGATAGCTTTTTCAGCATGATGCCCTCCTAGAACTCGGCCCAGATGCGCGACAGATGGTCTTCGATGATGCGCTGGTAGGTGCCGTCGTCACGCACATCCTTCAACCCTTTGCTGACCAGGGCCAGGATCTCTTCGGCGCGGGGGTGGGTCTTGTGCACAACCGCATGAATGCCGAGGATCGAAAGCGGTTGCGGCAGCACCTGAAACTGCTCCGCGAGACCATGTTCCTTCATCACACTGCGGCCGGTGAATTCGTTGATGGCAACGGCATCTGCCTCTCCCTTTGCCACCATATCAAAGCAATCCTTGACCGTATGAGGCGATTTCAGGGTGATCTTGTTGTCGGCGATCCAGCGTCGGCCCGAGCCATCCAGATCAAAGGTCAAATACCCATTGGGGCGGCACAGAGTCTTGCCAACGATGTCGCTGTCGTTCTCAAAGGTGAAGGGACGGGACTTGTCGACAAAGAGCAGCATCAGGGTTTCGAACATCGAGTCCGAAAACAGGAAATTCTCGCAGCGGTAACTGTCCGGCATGGTATCACAATCGGGGCGATACCAGGGAAAGCCCACGTCTAGCAGCGCGTTCGAAAGCAGCGGATCAAAATGCGATCCCCAGTCATTGACCCAGTGAATGGCAAAGCCTTCGCTTGGATCAGCCTTGGTCATCACCGCATTCATCACATCGGTGATCAGCCCGCCGTTATGCGAGGCTTTTGAGGTGAAGGGGGCATAATCATCGCCGGTCAACAAGTTGATCTTCTGGCGCACCGAAGCGTTTCCGGGAGCGATCCGAACCGGAGCCGCCGAAACGGGGGTGGCGCTGCCAATCTCTTTGCCGCCGTCCAGACCGGTCGGCAGACCCTTGAGGCAGGGCATCCGCAATTTCATACCAACCCGAATGGCATTGGGCTTGGGACCGATGGCCTCGATGTTCTGGCTGTGGATCGTGCTCCAGACCCCAACATCCTTGTACAAGCTGTCCGCAATCAACGACAGGCTGTCGCCGGACTGCACCTTGTAATATCCACCACAGGTTTCGGCAGCGGCGGCCTGTGCGGAGAAAAGGCCTGCAACAGCAAGTGTTGCGGCCAATAGTCTGTTCTTCATGTGGTTCCCCCCCCGGGATGTAGTTGGCCCCCGCACGGTTTGAGCCGCTGTTTTGGAGATCCGGTCTTTATTGTAGGTGAGTTTATAGGCCTGCCGTCACCGGCATGTGGGTCGTAAAAATGTGCCTTGGGTCAGTCTTTGCCAAAGAGTGTCAGCAGAGCCTTAGTGTCAACTTTGCCAGAAGCTGTCAGCAGCAGGGCAGGGACAGTCACCTGCTCTGTGCGATAGGCTTCATTGACCATCTGATCAATGTAGCTCTCTGATTGCCCCTGTTCCAGCGCTGCCAGAACCATGGCATAAAGCCCATTCCCCTGTCCGGCGCTTTGATTGGAAACCGGCGTAAGCCCGGAGGTTGCAGAAGATCCCTCAACGGAGTTGCCGATGCTGTCTGCCCGACCATTGCGCAGAGCGGCCAGGGTGCCTGCAGCAATTTGCGCAACCAAAGCGCTGGTCTGCTCCTGCTCTGATGCAGCGCTTGTCCCGCCCAGACGCTCGGCTGTGGATGGCACACCTGAAGTTGCGGCGGCGATGATACGATTGCCGTCTTGTCCAGCGGCGGCTTGATCACCGGAGGTTTCACTGGGCGAGCCAGAGAATTGCAACACGGTCAAAACAATGGCAGCCACACCCAGAACCGCCGCAGCCGCAACAAGCTTGATCAGTTTCAGAGGCGGCTCATTGTTAGTTACCTCATCGTTGTGCGCAGGCTCGGCCTCATAGGCTTCTCGCGCCAACCAGGAGGCCTGGTTTGAGGCCGTTTCGGGCTTGGCAACAAGGTCTGCGTCCGGCCTATCATTGACCTCCGACACGTCGGCTTCCATCGGTGCAGCATTCGAGGACACCACTTGAAAACCCGGCTTAGGAGCTATTCGGATATTGCCTTTGGTAACGACAGAATTGATCTTGATTGACTTGCTGGAACCACGTGTCGAAGAGGGCTGCGTATCGGAAATTTCTGATGGTTTCAGCACTGGACATACTCACCCTTTAACCCGGCGTGCAGGCGCGCCTGCGGAGACTAAATGCCAGAAGTTTCACTTGAATTAACATTTTATTAACCAATCAGCGAATCGGCGTCAACATGGTGTGAAAACTCGATTCGTTCTCCCGGTGAAGGAATATGACCTAGAGAGCAGCCTGAGCTCAAGCTGCTGAAAAAAATCATAAATAGAATTCCACCCAACCGCTGAAGGCATTCGAAGCAGAGGAAAGGCGTACCGAAAAGACACACGTCAATAGGAGAATGAATTTATGACAACTCTCCCAATAGGAGTATTTCGTTGGAGCTGATAGCACCACAGGCCCCCAAATACCACGGGGGGCCTGCGTCAAAAAACGACCACAGATGCAACACCGGAACCGCAGGTCCGCGAGCCCCCGTCGCTGTGACGCGGGACCCGGCAGCCCTTGTGGCCAGAGCTTTTGCGCAATGGAATTCTCAGTCGGTAATCGGCTACTGGATCGCCGCCATCAAGCTGGTAATGGCCACGCGGTAATGCGCCTCGACCTGCTCGCGCGCGAGGTGACGGCCGCCCTGAACGCAGTGGCGACCCGCCGACCAAAGGTCACTTACAACCTGGTCCTTGGCCGCAAAGACCAGCCCGTCCAGCAGTTGATCTGTGCGCAGAGCGCAAAGCGAGGGCGCGCCACTGTCGATTGCAACCAGATCGGCCAGCTTGCCCGGTGCGATTTCACCTGCCGCCCGTCCCAGCGCCTGCGCACCGCCCAGGGCGGCTCCGGTGTAAAGCGCATGCCCAACAGAGCCCTCTCCGACAACCAGCACATTGCGGGACAGATCTCGCAGCCGCTGTGAATATTCCAGTGTCCGCAGCTCTTCGGTAAGCGAGATGAGCACATTGGAATCGGAGCCAACCCCAAAGGCACCGCCTGCCTGCAAATATGTGGCGCCATTAAAGGGACCATCCCCCAGATTGGCTTCCGTGACCGGGCACAGGCCCGCCACAGCACCAGAGGCTGCCATATCGCGGGTCTCGACCTCTGTCATGTGGGTGGCATGGATCAGGCACCAGCTCTGATCAACCGGAGCATTTTGCAGCAACCATTCCACCGGACGCGCGCCCAAACCCGCCTGAACTTCGGCCACCTCTTTGGGCTGCTCCGCGATATGGATATGCACCGGCCCATCACCATGGGCGTCCAGGACTTCGACCAGATCGGCGGGGGAGGTGGCGCGTAGCGAATGCGGCGCAATGCCAACCCGACAATCGTCGGGCAGGGAGGCGATATTGCTCTTGGCCTGATCGACCAACCGGCAAAACTGTTCAACATCATTGCCAAAGCGGGACTGTCCGGGCTCCAGCGGCTTTTGACCTACCCCTGCATAGCTATAAAGCACCGGCAGATGGGTCAGGCCAATGCCGGTCTGGCGCGCCGCTGCCATGATGCGATCCGAATGTTCGCTCAAGACATCATAGGGTTGGCCATTCCTTTGGTGGTGCAAGTAGTGAAACTCCCCCACCGAAGCATAGCCTGCCTCCTGCATTTCCAGAAACACCAATGCAGCAATGGCTTCGATTTGCTCAGGGGTCAGATGTGCGGTGAACCGATACATCAGATCGCGCCAGGTCCAAAAGCTGTCACGGCCCGCCATCCGGTATTCCGTCATGCCCGCCATGGCGCGTTGAAATGTGTGGCTGTGCAAATTGGCCAGCGCCGGCAAAAGCGTGTCTACCTCTACATCCCCTGTCTGCGCACGACTGTCAGCGCGCGCGTCGGCAATCAAGCCTCCGGCGATTTCAATCCGTGTATTTTCCGCCCAGCCAGAAGCCAGAAGCGCCCGTTTTGCAAAAATAGCCATCATGTCACACCTCATTTTATGTATAGACATATGACACATTCATTTGTACAAGAAAAGGGAGAATTCCCCCTTTTGCTGCAAATCAGAGGATCCGATGCAAATAGAAAATCAGGTTTTCACAGACTTGCGCGCCGCCACCATGGCGACCGGTACCGCGCCTTATGGCTTGATCGAGGCTGCGGCCATTGCGATCATCAGCGGGCGTATCGCCTGGGTCGGTGCAGAGGCAGATCTGCCCGCAGATTATCACGACCTGACACGCAGCCCTCTGGGCAACCGGCTGGTGACACCCGCCTTGATCGATTGCCACACCCATGTGGTGCACGGCGGCCATCGCGCGGTGGAATTTGAAATGCGCCTCAATGGGGCCACTTACGAAGAGGTCGCGCGCGCCGGGGGCGGCATCATTTCTACGGTCAAAGCCACCCGCGACGCCAGTGTTGACGATCTGATCGCGCAGGCCTTGCCGCGCGTTGACGCCATGCTGGCTGAGGGCGTGACCTGTATCGAAGTGAAATCCGGCTATGGGTTGGACCGCGAGACTGAGCTGAACATGCTGCGCGCGGCTCGGGCCTTGCCAGACCACCGCCCCCTCCGTGTGGTGACCAGCTTTCTTGGGGCCCATGCTGTACCAGCCGAATACAAGGAGCGCGCCGACGCCTATATCGCAGAGGTCTGCATCCCGACCCTGAAGGAAGCCCATGCCGAAAGGTTGGTTGATGCCGTTGATGGTTTTTGCGAGGGGATTGCCTTTTTGCCCGACCAGATCCGCCCAGTTTTTGATGCCGCGCGGGATCTGGGCCTGCCAGTAAAGCTGCATGCCGAACAGCTCTCCAATCTGGGCGGGGCCAAGCTTGCGGCCAGCTACGGTGCCTTGTCTGCCGATCACATCGAATATCTGGACAGCGCCGGTGTCGATGCCATGGCAGAAGCCGGCACAGTGGCGGTCATTCTGCCCGGCGCCTTTTACACCCTGCGTGAAACCCAGATGCCCCCAATCGACCTGCTGCGCAAAGCCCAGGTTCCCATGGCGCTGGCAACTGATTGCAACCCCGGATCAGCCCCGATGACATCGCTGCTAATGACGATGAATATGGGCTGCACCCTGTTTCGCATGACCCCCGAAGAGACGCTACGCGGGGTGACCACCCATGCCGCGCGCGCCTTGGGATTAGCCGATTGCGGCAGCATTACAGCAGGCCAGCGCGCGGATCTTGCGGTCTGGGATGTCAACCATCCCGCCGAACTCGCCTATCGCATTGGCTTCAACCCTCTTCATACCCGTATTTTTGGAGGCACCCTGTGACCACCCTGACCCTGACCCCCGGTGCGGTTTCGCTCACCGATCTGGAGCGCATCTTTCGTGAGGACTGCGCGGTCCGTCTGGACGCGTCTTGCCGTCCTGCCATCGAAGAGGCCCATGCGCGCATCGCGGCTGCCGCAGCTGGCGACGCTGCCGTCTATGGTGTGAATACCGGTTTTGGCAAGCTGGCCAGCGTCAAGATTGCCGCCGAAGACACCGCCACTTTGCAGCGCAATCTGATCCTCAGCCATTGCTGTGGTGTCGGTCCCGCCATTCCACGCGCCCATGCGCGGCTGATGATGGCTCTGAAGCTGCTCAGCCTGGGCCGTGGCGCCTCGGGGGTGCGGCTCGAGGTGATCGATTTGTTGGAGGCCATGTTGGCCAAAGGCGTTACCCCGGTCATTCCGGCACAGGGCTCGGTGGGCGCATCCGGCGATCTGGCGCCGCTGTCGCATATGGCTGCCGTAATGATGGGCGAAGCCGAAGCCGAATTTGGCGGCGAGGTCATGACCGGTGGCGCGGCGCTGGCCGTAGCGGGCCTGACACCCATCGAACTGGGGCCCAAGGAGGGTCTGGCGCTGATCAACGGGACACAGTTTTCCACCGCCTTTGGTCTGGCCGGGCTGTTTGGCGCCTGGGCTGGCGCGCAAAGCGCGCTGGTGACCTCGGCGCTGACGACAGATGCCATCATGGGCTCTACCGCGCCACTGCAGCCGGAAATCCATTCCCTGCGCGGGCATCGAGGTCAGATCGAGGCAGGCGTTGCAATGCGCGCTCTGCTTGAGGGTTCGGTCATTCGCGAAAGCCACCGCGAAGGTGACACCCGGGTGCAGGATCCCTATTGCATCCGCTGCCAACCCCAAGTCGTGGGGGCCGCGATGGATGTATTGCGCCAGGCAGCAACCACGCTTGAGATCGAGGCCAATGCCGCCACTGACAACCCGCTGGTGCTGGTTGGGGCGGATCTGATCGTGTCCGGGGGCAACTTTCACGCGGAACCTGTTGGCTTTGCTGCCGATATGATCGCGCTCGCCATAGCCGAAATCGGAGCCATCGCGCAGCGTCGTATCGCGCTGATTGTCGACCCGGTGCTGAGCCACGATCTGCCTCCCTTCCTCACACCCAACCCCGGCCTGAATTCGGGCTACATGATCGCCGAAGTGACCACTGCAGCGCTGATGAGCGAGAACAAGCATCTCGCCAACCCCTGCGTCACCGACAGCACGCCAACCTCCGCCAATCAGGAAGACCATGTCTCAATGGCCGCCCATGGCGCACGCCGCCTGGGACAGATGATCACCAATCTGGAGCGCATCCTGGGCGTCGAATTGCTCTGCGCCACCCAGGGTGTGGAATTCCGTGACCCACTGCCCACCAGCCTGCCCCTACAGCAAGTCATGGCCAAGCTGCGGGCCGCCGTCCCACCCCTGGGTGACGATCGCTACGCCGCGCCTGACATCGAAGCCGCCTCGGCCCTGATCACCAGCGGCGAGATCGCCAAATGCAGCGGTGTCAATATGCCGGAGCTGTCCGCATGAATATGCCCATTGCGCCTGTAGATGTCAGCCGCGGGGACAGTCCCATTGTGCTGGGGCTGCCCCATACCGGCACCTATGTGCCTGCAGAGATCAAGGCAAAACTGAACACCCGCGGGCGGGGGCTCGATGATACCGATTGGCATATTCACAGGCTCTATCAAGGGGTTTTGCCAGGTGCCACCACAGTACGTGCCACCTTTCATCGCTATGTGATCGATGCCAATCGCGATCCGTCAGGCGTATCGCTTTATCCCGGTCAAAACACAACAACGCTGGTGCCTTTGACTGATTTTGACGGCCATGGCATCTGGGACATCGCCCCAACAGAGGCAGACATCATTGCGCGGCGGGACGCCTTTCACGCTCCCTATCATGCCGCGCTCGAGGCGGAACTGCAGCGCGTCAAGGCGCTGCACGGCTTTGCCATCCTGTATGACTGCCACTCGATCCGCTCAGAGATTCCGTTTCTGTTCGAGGGTTCCCTGCCGGATTTCAACACCGGCACCAATATGGGTCAGACCTGCGATCCGCAGATCGAGGCCATTGTGGTTGAGGCCTGCAGCCAGGCCAGCGGATATAGGTCAGTGCTGAACGGGCGCTTCAAAGGCGGCTGGACCACCCGCCACTATGGCCGCCCCACCGAAGGGTTGCACTCCATCCAAATGGAATTGGCCCAAAGCACTTATCTGGCCCAAGAGGCAGAGCCCTGGGCCTATGACCAAACCAAGGCCGATGGCCTGCGCAAACACCTGCATATCATTCTCACACGCCTGGCAAGCTGGGCCCCTCAGACTGGAGGTAACTCATGACCGATCCCCGCAAGAATACCCGCGACATCTTCCCGCCTACCGGCTCTGAAATCACGGCCAAAAGCTGGATGACAGAGGCCCCAATGCGGATGCTGATGAACAACCTGCACCCGGATGTGGCTGAAAACCCGCATGAGTTGGTGGTTTACGGCGGAATTGGTCGTGCGGCCCGCACCTGGAAAGACTTTGACCTGATCGTCGACAGCCTCAAGGATCTGGACGAAGATGAAACCCTGCTGGTGCAGTCGGGCAAGCCCGTCGCCATCGTCAAGACCCATGTGGACGCACCACGCGTGTTGATTGCCAACTCCAATCTGGTGCCGCATTGGGCCAATTGGGATCACTTCAACGAGCTCGATAAAAAGGGCTTGATGATGTACGGCCAGATGACCGCCGGGTCCTGGATTTACATTGGCACCCAGGGCATCGTGCAGGGCACCTACGAGACCTTTGCCGAGGCCGGCCGCCAGCACTATGGGGGCGATCTCACAGGCAAATGGATCCTCACCGGTGGCCTGGGCGGCATGGGTGGCGCACAGCCGCTGGCCTCTGTCTTTGCCGGCGCCTGCTGCCTGGCCGTTGAATGCAACCCGGACAGCATCGATTTCCGCCTGCGCACCAAATACCTGGATGAAAAGGCCGAAACCCTGGATGAGGCGCTCGAGATGATCGAACGCTGGACCAAGGCTGGTGAGGCCAAATCCGTTGGCCTACTGGGCAATGCTGCCGAGATCTTCCCTGAACTGCTGCGTCGGGCCGAGGCTGGTGGCATGCGTCCCGATATCGTCACCGACCAGACCTCCGCGCATGATCCGGTAAACGGCTACCTGCCGTTGGGCTGGACCATGGGAGAATGGAAAGAGCGCCGCGAAAGCGACCCCAAATCCGTTGACAAGGCGGCCCGGGCCTCCATGCGCGTACAGGTCGATGCCATGTGCAAATTCCACGCCATGGGCGTTCCCACCGTCGACTACGGTAATAACATCCGCCAGATGGCGCTTGAGGAAGGGCTGGAAAACGCCTTTGATTTCCCTGGCTTTGTACCGGCCTATATTCGCCCGCTGTTCTGCCGCGGCATTGGCCCGTTCCGCTGGGTGGCGCTGTCGGGGGATCCCGAAGATATCCGCAAGACCGACGCCAAGATGAAAGAGCTGTTCCCCGAAAACACCCATCTGCACAATTGGCTTGATATGGCGGATGAGCGCATTGCCTTTCAGGGCCTGCCTGCGCGGATCTGCTGGATCGGCCTGGGAGATCGCCACAAGGCGGGCCTTGCCTTCAACGAGATGGTCAAGAATGGCGAGCTGAGCGCGCCGGTTGTGATTGGCCGCGACCATCTGGACTCAGGCTCGGTAGCTTCTCCCAACCGCGAAACCGAAGCGATGATGGATGGCTCTGATGCCGTATCCGACTGGCCCTTGCTGAACGCTCTGACCAATACCGCATCCGGTGCCACCTGGGTCTCGCTGCACCACGGTGGCGGTGTGGGCATGGGCTTTTCCCAGCACTCCGGCGTGGTGATCTGTGCCGATGGCACCGATGCGGCGGCGAAACGTCTGGAGCGCGTGTTGTGGAACGATCCCGCCTCTGGGGTGATGCGTCATGCGGATGCCGGCTATGAAGAGGCCAAGGATTGCGCCCGCGTCCACAACCTGCGCCTGCCCGGCATTCTGGGCTAGGGCTGGATCAGAGAAACGTTGCCGCCGGTTCAAGATACCCGGCGGCAACACCTGCTTCATTGGAGGCAAGCCCTGATCAATACCGCGTGGTCATTCGGTGACCAGGGCGGAAGGTCTGCCGCACAAAGGTGATCGCATTCTCTTTGAGCCAGGTAGAGCGCTCAACGGTAAACAACGCCTCTCCCTGCGAGCAGCCAAGATATTCCGCCAGATCCGCAGTGGCAACGGTAGCGGAAAAGGCAATTTCAGCGTCAGAGAAAGGCACGGTGGAGACCAGCCATTCATTTGGTCCCAGGGTGCTGAAATCCGCCTCTTCGGCTTGGGGCAGCATCGCCAGCGAAATCCAGCGATCCTCAAACTGATAGGGAATGCCATCCGCATAATGCATGCAGGTGAGATGCAGGACCGGACAGTTCTGTGCCAGTTGCAGCCGCGCGCGCAGCCAATTGGGCGCGTTCAGAATGGAACGGCTGACCAGCGCATAACGATACTCGGCGTTTTGCTCTTCGATTTCAGCCCGCACAATCGGGATCGAAAATCGAGCCTGTCGCACCGGAGACAAACGTACCCGGGTGCCGGCCTTGCGGCGACGCTCGACGACACCCTCGTCGGCCAACTCACGCATGGCCCGGTTGACAGTAGCCCGCGCACAACCATAGGCATCTGCCAGATCGATTTCATTGGGCAAGAGTGCGCCGGGAGCCCATTCACCGACGGTGATCTTGGCCATGATGTCTGCTTTGACGTCTCGAAAAGTTGCCGTCATAATCCCTGCCTATCGCCATATTAAGCACAAGCATAAAGGGATTTTGTCTGACTGTATAGCATATCCCTTGCAGGTCGGCCCAGTCGGCGCTTTGCCTCATTTTACCAACTCCTGGCGACCAGCTTGGCGTGCACGCAAAGCCCGGACCCAATCCTAGCGCCGAAACGGGCAGCGGCCATGCAGTTACTCAAACCGCCCTTGAAAAGAACTTGGGTTGCCTGAGCTGTAAGACTATTATAGCCCCATATTGTTTTTAGAGATGTAAATACCGGCATGGACTGTAGTCGCACGCTCACTCATTTTGCTTCCTATGGAAGTCTAGGCCACTTCACGCAACTGGCCACACCCATCTGGATATTTGACGTCGACAACCACAAGATGTGGTGGGCGAATCCCGCCGGGGTTCTGTTCTGGGAGGCGGAAAACCTGCAGGAGCTGTTGCTACGGGATTTTTCGACCGACAGCGACATGGTCCGCGCCCGGCTGCGCCAGATCATACGCCACGGATCCGGGTCAGAACGGATCCAGGACACTTGGACACTTTACCCCAATGACGCGCCCAAGAATGTCGTTCTTTCTTTTATGCCGATCTCGGTGGAAAACGGGACAAATGCGGTGTTCATCGAGGTCAAGCAATTTGCCAACGACTATGCGGATGCGGACTCGCTGCGCATTCTCGAAGCCGCCCGTGCCTCGGCCTTGATGGTCAGTAGCTTTTCCGCCGAAGGTCGATTGCTGACCCAAAATCCGGCGGCGCTGACCTGTTTTGGCCCTCCACGGACCGGGGTGCATGGCAACGAAATGGCCAGTCGCCTCAAGGATCCGGATGTGGCCGATCAGCTGCTGCAAACTGCACAAAGTGGCAAGAGCCAGGACATCGAACAGCTGGTCTGGACACTGGCAGGTGCCCGGGTCCACCGCATACAGGCCCGACGGGGTCGTGACCCGGTGACCGGAGTCTTTGTCACCGTCATCAGTGAAGAGGATGTGACCGAACAAAACGCAATGCGCCTGCGCATGCAGAGCCTGAACGAACAGCTTGAACGCAAGATCGAAGAGCGGACCAAACGCCTGCAGGCCAGCGAAGAGAGATACGCGCTTGCCACCCAAAGCGCCGCTATATGGGATTGGGACCTGGAGAAGAACCATCTCTTTGTCTCGCCCAGTTTGATCGAAGCCCTGGGCCATGAACCTGACGTGTTTCGAGAGGCCTTGGCAGCCAGCAGTATTGCCGAATTCCTACATCCTGATGACGTGGCTTCCTACATGGCCGAACTGGAGCGCCACCTCAAAGAACCAGAAGCACCCTTTCGCCACGAACACCGGTTCCGCACCGGGTGCGGTGACTACCGCTGGTTTCATGGTCAAGGCAAGGCCATTGTCGGCGCTGAAGGCCGTGCGGTCCGATCGGTCGGGATTCTAACCGATATTTCCGAGAGAAAGGAACTGGAAGCATCGCTTTTTGCCGCTCAAAGACTCGAGGCGATTGGACAATTGACCGGTGGTCTTGCTCATGATTTCAACAATCTGTTGACGGTGATCCTCGGCAATGCCGAATTGCTGGACATGATCGATACGCGCAATCACGAATCTGTAGATGCAATCAAGGACGCCGCCCAACGTGGCGCCGATCTGACGCGTCAACTCCTGGCCTATTCCCGCAAGCAGACACTGCGGCCGCAACCCGTGGACCTGTCTGAATTGGTCACAAACATGAGCAAGACCCTGTTGCGCAACCTTGGCGAGGGTATCGAAGTCAGCACCAAGATCACCGGCGGCCTATGGCCGATCCATGCCGACGTCACCCAAGTCGAAAGCGCCCTCCTGAATCTCGCGATCAATGCGCGCGATGCGATGCCACAGGGCGGTGCACTGGAAATCTGTTGTCAGAACCGCCGCATTGACGAAAGCTTTGCCCTGACGGGTGGGAGCAAAGCTTTGAGACCCGGTGAATATGTCGAAATCCTGCTCCGCGATACCGGTGAGGGGATGTCTGCCGCAACACTGGAACGGGCATTTGAACCGTTTTTCACCACCAAGAAAACCGGCCAGGGCAGCGGTCTGGGACTGTCCATGGTATTTGGCTTTTCTCGCCAATCCGGCGGCGGCACTCTTTTGGACAGCACCCCCGGAAAAGGGACCACCGTATCGGTCTTTTTGCCGCGCCACGTGACGGCCACGTCCACCAGGGCCACGTCCCCCAGCGCTGAACTGATATTGGGTAAAGGCGAAAACATACATCTTCTTGAGGACGACAGCGCGGTGCAAAGTACCCTGCGCGGCATTCTGGAATCGCTGAACTACCGCGTCTCTCAATCCCATAGCGCCGCCCTGGCGATGCGTATGATCGCGCAGGAGCCATCGCCTGATCTCATCCTCGCGGACATGGTCCTACCAGGCAGTGAAAGCGGGCTACAACTGGTGACCAGACTCAGTGACACTCACCCTCACATCAAGACCGTTTTGATGTCCGGTTCTGCAAAGGATCAGTCGGAGCAAGATGCGCTTGCCAGCCGCGGGTTGGTCTTTTTACAAAAACCGATGAACAAGGCGCTGCTGTCACAGGTCTTGCATGAGGCCCTAAATCGACAAAGCTGACGGCTTTGCAACCCTTACCCCTGGCACGCCAAACTCCAGCGTGACCCTTAGCCCCGGGTCCGCATTGGACAGATCCAGCGGGGCTTCATGCAACTCCGCGATGGCCTGAACCAGGCTTAGGCCCAGGCCACTGCCCGGCGTTGTTCGGCTCTGCTCCAGACGGTACAGACGGCGCAGCACGTTGGTCTGCTCTGCCTTGGCAATGCCAGGGCCAAAATCCCGCACCGTCAGTATTGGCGATGCCCCGGCTGTCAAACTCACAGAAATATCAGAGCCCGGGGGCGTGTGGCGCAGAGCATTTTCGATCAGATTGGCCAGCAACTGCCCCAAGAGCGCCTTGTCACCGGGCACCGTCACGGGATCCCCCGGCAAATCGAGGTTGAGACGGCGGCCTTCTTCCTCAGCGACGGGTTCATAGATTTCCACGAAGGTGCTGACCAGCGCGCGCAGATCCACAGGCGCAAACCGGCCCCGAGGAGAGCCGCCCTCGAGCTGGGCAATCTGCAGCAGGGACTGGAACGTATCGACGATACTGCTGGTCTCAGCCACCGCCTGATCCGCGATTTGCTGTGCCTGCGGGGGCAAGGCTTCGATCTGGCGCAAATGTTCCAATTGGACCGCAACCCGCTGAATGGGGCTTTTGAGATCATGGGCGATATCTGCAGAGACCTGTTTCAACGCCGCCGTTGACTTTTCCTGGGCCTCGGCCATGCGATTGATGCTGCTGCCAATGCGCCCAAGATCCGCCTGCGCCATGCGCTCGGCCTGGACCCGGGCCCCAAGATCGCCAGAGGTCAGGCGTGACAAGACCGCGTCCAACGCGCGCAGGCTGCGGGCCGAGCGTCGGGCAAGGAACATGCCTCCCAAAAGCGCGATGCCAACCGTCGGCAGCAGACTGAACAGGAACACCCCGACAAAGGTCTCACGCAGCTCGTGCAGAGGTTCCGCGCTCAGCGCAATAGTGAGAAGCCCCCCATGGACCCGTTCGCTCAGCAATAGAAAGGACCCATGCACCGGAGTCGGGTTCTCGCCCAGCACCACCAGTCCAAAACCCTCTTGCTGTTGGGTGATCGCGGCATTGCCGGCAACCACTTGCCCCCCTAGATGGCGATAGCTGATCAGCCGCCGACGGGCATCGGTCTGCGACATCTCCGCCTGCACCAGCCGCACCAGAGCCGTAGCTGACGGGGTTGCACGATAGCCGATCATGTCTTGTATCAAGCTGTCCTGGAGCGCCTGTTCCTGACTGTGGCGGGCCACATAATAGCTCACGCTGAGACTGATCGCGCTGACCAACAGAAACAGCAGCGACAACCAAAGCGACTGCCGCATTGGCGAAGAGTTGAGCAAACGCTTCAGACGGGAGGCGGGGTCAGCCTGCAATGCGATACCCCGCACCACGCACGGTCTCGATCAGGTCACTTTCAAAGGGTTTGTCCACCTTGGCCCTGAGCCGTGAAATATGAGTCTCTACCACATTGGTCTGCGGGTCAAAGGTGATGTCCCAGACCGCCTCCAGCAGCATGGTCCGGGTCTGCACCCGGCCCTTGCGCCGCAACAGGTGCTCCAACAGGGTGAATTCGCGGGGCAAGAGGGGGATCTCCTGCCCCCCTCGCTGCACCCGGTGGTGGACCAGGTCCATTTCCAGATCACCTGCCTGCAGGCAGGTTTCCTGGGTTTGGTACCCTGGACGGCGGGCCAGGGCCGCCACCCTAGCCGAAAGCTCACCAAAGGCAAAGGGTTTGACCAGATAGTCATCCGCCCCGGCCTCTAGCCCATCGATACGATCTTCAACCCCACTCAAAGCGGTGAGCATGATCGCAGGCGTTCGATTGCCCGCCCCCCGCAAGGTTTTGATCAGGGTGAGCCCATCCAGATCCGGCAGCATCCGATCCAGGATCAGAATGTCATAGTTACACGTGGTTGCCTGCAACAGCCCCTCGCGGCCATTGGCGATCAAATCCACAGTATGGCCTTCTTCGCGCAGCCCCTTGGCCACATAGGGCCCGGTTGTGCTGTCGTCTTCAACCACCAGAATTTTCATTGCGACTTGCTCCTGTCAGCCTGGGGCCAACCTTCATCCATCCGCCGTCAGTTTTAAAAGCTTTTGGCCAGAATGGCACATTACATATCTGTATAAAATCCGACAGCTGGATGAAACCTGCACCCCCCATTTGCTGTTCATCGAAGAAACGCAATGCAAGGATATGCACATGTCTCTCTCCTCTCGTACCGGTTTTGCCTTTGGTCTTACTGCGGCCAGCGCCGCCGCTTTGGCCACACTTGGGCCCTCTGCCGCTCTGGCCTTGCCTGCAGGTGGCTATGCAGATCTGGTGGAAAACGTCTCTCCTTCGGTTGTCTATGTCGAAGTGACCGGTCAACGGGATCCGCGTCAGGCCCGCCTTGGCACCCCCCGCGCCCAAGAGCCCCAGGGTCACAAAGGTGGCCAAGGCGACCAAGAGGGCCACAAGCGGCACCAGCCCGGTGAAGACAGCGCGCGCCATGGGTCTCCCCAACAGGGTTTTGGACATCAGTTCGGCTTTCCCTTTCCAAATCGCGGAAACCGGCCAGAGCAGCAACGTCCGATGAAATCGGCGGGCTCCGGTTTCATCATCGCCGAAGAAGGTCTCATCGTGACCAACAACCATGTGGTTGCGGGCGCAGAAAGCGTCATGGTCACCCTGTCCGATGGCAGCAAACATGAGGCCACAGTGGTTGGCACTGATCGCCTTACCGATGTGGCGCTGCTGCAGATCACCGTCGAGGATGCGCTGCCAGTGGTGGAATTCGGCGACTCGGATGCGCTGCGGGTCGGGGAAGAGGTCATCGCAATGGGCAGTCCCTTTGGCCTGTCCGGCACCGTGACCTCGGGCATCGTCTCGGCCACCTCGCGCAATATCAATGCCGGTCCCTTTGACGATTTCATTCAGACCGATGCCGCAATCAACCGGGGCAATTCCGGTGGTCCGCTGTTCAATGCCGAAGGCAATGTGGTGGGGGTGAATACCGCAATCTATTCCTCCCACGGTGGCTCTGTCGGCATCGGCTTTGCCGTTCCCTCTGATCTGGTCCGCGACATCGTCGCCGACCTGCAAGACGATGGCGAAGTTGATCGTGGCTGGCTGGGCGTTCAGATCCGCCCGCTGTCGGATGAGGTTGCCAATGTTCTCGGGCTTGATGCTGGCCAGGGGGTGATGATTGACAGCGTGATTACCGATGGTCCCGCCGAGGCCGCTGGGTTGCAAAAGGGCGATGTGGTGCTCAGCTTTGCCGGCGAAGAGGTTGGAGAGCTGCGCGACCTGACCCGCGCCGTGGCCCTGAACGACCCCGACGCACAGGCCCAGATCGAAGTCCTGCGCCGAGGCAAATCTCTGATGATTGATGTCACCCTGGGCAATCGGGCTGATCAGAACGTCTAAGGCAAAACAACAGGGCAGGGGCTTCGAATTCGGAGCCCCATTGCCCGACCGGCTGACACCTAGGCCTAGCAGATTTTCTAGGTCTCAGACGATGTCCAGCGAGACTTTGACACGGTCCATGACAACGGAAGTGTTGAAACGGCTGACATTGGATTCATCAAAGAAATACTCTTGCGTGAACGCCTCATATTCCTTGAGGTCCTTAGTGATCACAATGAGGATGAAATCCGCTTCACCCGTGGTGTAATAGCATTGCTGAACCTGGGGCGCTGCCCGCATACGTCGTTTGAACTCATCCAGATGCCGGCGACTCTCTCGCTCCAACATCACCTCGACAATGACTGTCATCTCTCGGCCCATTTTGGCCGGAGACAGGACCGCGATCTCCGCATCAATCACGCCGGAATCCCGCAGACGCTTGACCCGTTTTTGCACCGCAGGCGGCGACAACCCCACTTCTGCGCTCAGCGCATCGGCGGTCAAACGGGCATTGCCCTGCATCAGTCTGAGTATCTCGAGGTCTTTATCATCCATGTTCTGATAAAGCGTCGATTGCGGTCAAAGGACAACCCATTTTTGCCCTTCAACCTTTGTGCGCGCCCTTCAGATCACCGGCAGTTCCGCAGGCGCGCGTTTGCTGAGAAGCCGCGCACCTCCCTCATGCAACACGATATTTTCCTCATGCACCATCATGAGATTATCGCCGTAGCCCAGCGAGGGCTCCAATGTCAGCACCATACCTGCTTGCAGCTCTGTCTCATCAAATTCGGCATGTGACGGCTGCTCTGTCAGCTGCATGCCAAGCCCATGACCCAAACGGCCAATGTCGCCGCCCTGATCATCCAGCTCTAAAATGACTCCCTGCATGGCGTGGAACAGATCCCGGCAGGTATTTCCGGGCTTTGCGGCAGCCAATCCTGCTTCGGTGGCACGCCACAACACATCATGGGCGCGGCGCGCTGCGTCATTGGCGGGGCCGATGGCAAAATTCCGATCAAAGTCACAAAAATAGCCGTCCCAGGTTGCCCCGGTATCGAGCATCAGAATGTCGCCCTGTTGCAGGGGCCGCCGCGAGGGTGGAGAGATGACATCGCTGTAGCCGCCCTGATCAGCACCGCCGACCAGATAGGGCACATCATCCGCCCCCTGCGCCAGGGCCTCGCGTCGAAAACCGCGAAAGACCTCCTCCAGGGGCATGCCTGTAGTAATGATCTCGGGCACACGGTCGAATGTCGCGGATCCCACGGCACAGATATGGGCGAGTTTTTCGATCTCTGCTGCAGATTTTACCATCCGCAGCCCCTGAACAAGCCCTGTGACATCAGCCAAGTGCAGCCCAGGCAGATTGGCAACCAGGCGTTCCCAGTCTCCCAGCGGCATCCGCCAGGCGGTTTCATGCCCCTTCATGATGCCAAGCTTCGCGCCCTTTTGCGCCAGCGGAGACAGCAGCTCAGTCAACAGCGAAATGCCGTCATCCTGCGGTGCGGGCGCGCTCCAGGTGCGGATATCTTCGACCCAGGTCCGGCGCATCAGCGCGGCCCCAATCTCCGGGATTACCGCAATGGGTTTGCCGCTGGCGGGCAGAAACAGGAACCAGGGCCGCGTCGGGCTTTGCCAGAACAGGGTCTGAAAGCCGCTGAAATATCGGACCTCCGGCTCGCTCAGCAGCAGGATCCCATCCAGATCTTCCGCCGCCATACGGGCCTGGGCCTTGGTCAGCCGGTGCTGGAATTCTGCGGTTTCAAACCCGCGGGCAGGGGTCTCAGACGGCATCAGCGCCCCCCATGATTTTGGCAAAAATTTCAGGATCAGTGACGCCTTCCGAGCCAATCAACAACACGCGGGATTGGGCATTCAGCCCCAGATCTGCCGACAGATCCGCATCCTGCCGGGCCGCAATCAGCGCCGCAAGACCAGCGATGGCGCTTTCTCCGGCCTCGATCGCCGTGTCGCCATCCAGCGGACGGGCCAGCAAACGCACACAGGGGGCAACGATGCTTTCCGGAATGGTGAGAAAATCCGACGCCTCCTCGGCAAGGATTTCCCAGGCCATGCCCGAGGGTTCACCACAGGACAGCCCCGCCATCAGGGTCTCTTGTTGAATGGCAAAATTGGTGGCCTCGCCGTTGCGCGCGCTTTCAAACAGGCAGGCCGCCAGTTCCGGCTCGACGATAACCACCCGTGGGCCATCTTTGCGCCAGTGCTGGCGTAGACCCGCGACCACACCAGCCGCCAAACCACCCACACCACCCTGCAGAAAGACATGGCTGGGGGCCTGCTGCAGGCTTTCGCAAATCTCGGCCGTCATCACACCATAGCCCGCCATCACGTCCCGGGGCGGCTCGCTGTAGCCCTCCCAGGAGGTGTCGGAAACCACGAACCAGCCGTTTTCCTCCGCTTCCCGCTTGGCCAAAATTACCGACTCGTCGTAATCGCCGCTGATGCGGATGACCTCGGCGCCCAGTTCACGCATGGCTGCCGCGCGCCCTTCGCTCACTTCGGCATGAATATAGATGCGACAGGGTGCGCCAAAGCGCTGACAGCCCCAGGCCAGCGAGCGTCCATGGTTGCCATCCGTCGCCGACACCAGCGTTATTTGCGCTGTCTCGTCTTTGTATTTGCCCAGACGAATATCTTCGAGCTCGACTGTATACCCCAGTTTTTCAGAGATCTGGCGCTGCAAGACCCGCAGGGCCGCATAAGAACCCCCCAGTGCTTTGAAACTGCCAAGACCAAAACGCGGGCCTTCGTCCTTGTACAGAATGGCCCCAACGCCGATTTCCGCCGCCAAAGCCGAGAGCGAGACCAGCGGTGTAGGCGTATAGCCCTCCCACTGCGTGATCTCAGCCCGGGAGTTGGCAAAATCCTGGCGCGACAACACGCGTTCAACAGCGTCACCGCTGGACCGGGTTGCGGCCATATGAGCAAGTTTGGCGGCGGGCAAAACGTCAGACATCAGTCTACCTTTCGAAGGGGGAGGCGATCGCGCACCAGTTCTGCCCAGAGGTCAGAGCCGATGGGCAACAGCGCATCGTTGAAATCATAATCGGCAGCATGCAAGGGCTGCCCATGCGGACCGGCTTCGCCATTGCCCAGCAGCAGAAAGCATCCCGGGACGACGGCAGAGAAATGGGCGAAATCCTCGGAAAAACTCATTGGCGGGCGATCCGCTATGGTTTCCAGATGCAGCGCACGTCCGGCGCGGACAACGGCTTCGGTGGGGCCTGACGCATTGATGGTCTCAATGAATTCAGTGTCAAACGACATCTCGACACTGACGCCATGCGCCGCGGCAATACCGGAGGTGATCTGGCGCATGAAACGCTCTAGATCGGCGCGATCCTCGGGCAGGCGGGCACGCACGTCCCCTTTGAGGATTGCTTTTCCCGGCAACACATTGCGCTGCCCGTCCGTGATGAATTCAGTAACTGAAACAACCGCCCCGGCCGAGGGTGCCAATTTGCGCGACACTATGGTTTGCAGTGCTGCAACCATCTCGGACCCGACGGTGATGGCATCGACGCCCACATGAGGCATCGAGGCATGGCCTCCCTGACCCTGGATGGAGATTTCAAACAGGCTCTCGCTGGCACAAATTTGCCCTGCGCGGGTTGAAACTTGCCCAACCGGCACACCTGGCAGGTTGTGGATCGCATAGACCTCTTCGATCGGAAAGCGCTGCAACAACCCCTCTGTCAGCATCGCCTGAGCCCCCAGCCCATGCTCTTCGTTGGGCTGGAAAATAAAGACCACAGTGCCATCAAAATCGGGGGTCCTTGCCAATTTTTCCGCCGCCCCCAGCAGCATGGTCATATGGCCATCATGCCCACAGGCATGCATCACACCAGGATTTTCCGAGACATGATCATGTTGGCTGGCCTCATCGATCGGCAGCGCATCCATATCTGCACGCAGCCCGATGGCGCGATTGCCGCTGCCGGACTTCAACACTCCAACAACTCCGACGCCTTCGTGGACCTCAAGCCCAAGATCCCGCAGTATCTGAGCCACGCGCGCCTTGGTGCGCTCTTCGCAAAACCCCAATTCGGGATCGCGGTGGAACGCATGGCGCATCCTGGTCAATCTGGCGTAAAGATCTGGCATGGGCTTTCCTTTGTACACTGCGTAAAATACTGCGCTCACAGGGATTTTGGCATCAAAGATCATGCGATCTGCGAGGAATATCCTTTTCCGGAGCCTGGTTTCCGATTGTTTTCAGAACAAGTCGCCACCGCTTTGCCCCCCCCTCACCCAACCCGATCCGCCTTTCGGAACACTCCGCGAGTTAAATACGGCATCCACTCCGGTTCACACAATTCGGTGGACTGCTGATTTCTAACAAGTGTCGGGCTTGCCAATAGCGCGCACCCGGTCAGATCAATGTTGCAACCAAGTAGAAATGTCACCGGGTCTGCAAAGCAGGAATGTCACCAAAGGGCGCAACGGGAGCAAGGCTTAGCAGCCTGGAGGGTGTTGTCACTTTAACCTCCTAAGCGAGCAAAGGTCGCAGAGGCTTCTGGGTTCAGGCAGTGCCGACTACCGTTCTCCATGCGTCGAAGGCTTCCATCCGGTGATAACGAATGGTCAGGGCAGAGCGGCGGTGTGCCGGGACAGAGAAGCAATTGCGAGTGGCTGAATGAACGGCGACAAATCTTTGCAAGGCTCCTGGTGATCGATACCCTTGCATCGTTCGTTCACGTTTTCGAAACGGCAGATGGCTGGTTTCAGCGCGATTGTTCAGCCCCTTGTGCGACC
>JADFAE010000036.1 GCA_015665415.1 Roseobacter sp. | reverse complement strand
ATGCGGACTTTACGGTCGTTCGACGTCTGTCATTGAAAGTCCGCTTCGCAAACTATCCATCAGATCCTTTTAGGCGGCTGCTCGTGTCCTCATGGTGGTTACCCTCGGCCATTCGTCTAAAAGCCACACGCCAGCCGTCAGCGAGCTCGGGTAGCGCCGCTAGCGCCTCCGCGTCTTGCAGCGAAACACGGCGCGTGAGCCGAGCAGAAGTCACACACGCGACGCTCCAATTTGGTTGAGTGCGTTCAATGAGGGTGACTTGATCACCGGCAGCAGCAACGCCTGCTTCAAGTACACGGTAATACCACCCCGTGCGGGAGGTCTTTTGGAACAGATACGCCATTTTCTTGTTTTTGGTGTACTCATTCAACTTCCAGCAGGGCTGCCGACCCTGACTGATTTGCACAACTGCTGTGCCAAGTCGCAGCTTATCTCCGATGCAGAGTGACCATTCATTCATGCCCTGTGTCGTGATGTTCTCACCAAAGGCTGCGGGTTGAGTACCGATAGGAATATGACCGTCGTCTATCCAAGCCTGATAATGATCTGATGCATAGTGGTGAATCGCTTTATCTGCACCACCATGGTTTTCAAGGTCGGCCTGTTCATCCAAAACAAACCCGAATTCTTCGATGTTTTGGGGGCCCGACACTGGAGTTTTTTCAATCGCTGATGGATCACGACCGTCCCAGCGGTTTAGGATCTTACCGAAGAAAACACCGTCAATGCGGCTTGAAAGAAAAGGGTCGGTCATGCTGGCTCCTGTTCGTTACAAATCTTTGTTGCCTCTATCGAAGACAAGTCTTCTGACAAAAGTGTGCAGTGGCCGCCATTTTCCCGCGTCTCAAAGTGTCGACACTGGTTGCAAATTCCAAATGCCCGCCCGCCATTTTCTGCCAACAAGCTGAGTAGCAGCGTTTCCAAAGAAGCTGTTAAGCCATCTGTGGTCCGCTTAGTCATTTTTGAGATCGCCTGCGACATCAGTTTAGGCTCATCAGTTGCCCGTGCCCCTTTG
Source organism: Roseobacter sp. (assembly GCA_015665415.1). Classification (GTDB taxonomy): domain Bacteria; phylum Pseudomonadota; class Alphaproteobacteria; order Rhodobacterales; family Rhodobacteraceae; genus Pseudophaeobacter. Next base: position 30,291 of record JADFAE010000036.1, on the reverse strand, counting down.
TCAGTCAGATCAAAATGAATGGCACGTTTGTCCGTTTGTGACCTTTGCTCAATCACATAACCCTTCTGCACCAAAGACTTGAACGTTTGTGAGACCGTGCCGCGCGTGCTTCCCAGATATTCGGCAACGTGGGATGGACTGCGCGAAAAGCGATTGGCCCGCGCAAGATAACTCAACACGGCCCGTTGCGCGGGGTTCAGATTCCCCTGCCATGCAGATGCCGCATCAAGTCGGGCTAGTCGGTTGATCAGTTCACGGATGTAGTGTTCATTTTCCATACTGAAACTAGTATCGAGTCAAAACATCTATTGCAATAGTTTCGACTCGATACTAATAGTGAGTCAACATCAACTCACTCTGAAAGGATCAGACATGAAACTCTTGAACACGACCACTGCTGCATTGGCCCTAATGGCCGGAACGGCGATAGCCGGTGAAACACATGATCACGGAATTCAATCACCCGTTGACGCGGCCAAGGTTGCCGACTTTGACATCGTTGCAGCCGAGGTCAGCTTGAACGGACGTTTTGCTACATTCCGCATGTCCACTGCGGGTATTGCCGGGAACACCACACTTGAAGACACAAGCAATGGAGCGCCAGGGGCCGCCATTTGGTCCTATGTCTGGCCCACCACCTTGGATCCGTCTGTTGTGGGGTTTGGCGAAGAAACAGGCATTCTCGCGCTCGCCGCCACCAATCATCCTGATTTTGACGACACACCTCTGTTTGATGAGAACGTCGACGGCGATACTGGCAATGACGGTGGGCACTGGCACAGCCATTGGGTCGTTTTGACACCAAATGAAGCCTGCGGACCCGGTGCGTTGGCGGTGCGTGATGTAGCTGACGGAGAGACACCCATTATGCCCGCAACGTGGCCGGGTGTTCCGTTTTATCTGGACAGCCCCGGATTTACACCTGTCTTTGACGGGCCCGAAATCACGATCAATGTTGTACTGGCGAACGCAGATATTAACGTTCTTAAGGGGGCGAACTATGACGGTGTGACCTCTGCCCTGCGCGTCGATACAGACTTCCACGCGCCATATGTTTGCGTGACGGATGTCTTCGATATCGCCTCAGGTGATCTCAGCCTCCCGGGCAAGATTGACTAGCAATCACATGGGGGCGGTGCAACCCGCCGCCCTTCACCCATTTTGGAGAATTGAAATGACCGAAACATGGCTTCCTTCCCTGCAAACCCCTACACCTGAAGCGGGTTATGCCCTTGCCATTAAGCTGTCGCGCATGGCCGTCAAGATGACCCAGCCAGACGATGCCATTCGGCAAGAGCTACGCGCTATTTATGAACGTAATGCAGCAATGCTGGTCGCAATATCAGCGGTGGTGGCAACCAACTTTCAAACTGTGGCTGCCGCAAACAACTATTGGAAAGACAAATGACTGATACACCAAAGTGGGACGTCTCACAGTGGTTTAATACGGATACAGACCTGACCTTAGCGAGTTTTGCAGGGAAGGTTGTTGTTCTTGAAGCATTCCAAATGCTTTGCCCAGGCTGCGTCGCACATGGCCTGCCTTTGGCTCAAGCAGTGCAGCGCATCTTTCCAAATGACAAAGTTGCGGTCGTCGGTTTGCATACTGTATTTGAGCATCACGCAGCCATGGCTCCTGTATCGCTTGCCGCGTTTCTTCATGAATATCGGATCACGTTTCCGGTCGGCGTAGATACCGCAACCAGCTCTGGTCAACCAAAGACAATGCAGGCCTATCAGATGCTTGGCACCCCGAGTCTTTTACTGTTTGATAAAGCCGGAAACTTGCGCGGGCACTACCTTGGAGACGTTTCCGAACTGGCGCTTGGTGCCGAGATTGCAACGCTTTTGAACGAGCCGTTGCCGAGTAATATCCTAACAGACGCCGTTGGAGCGGTATGTACGACAGAGGAATGCAGTTAATCATCAACGGAACTCTACACATGAGATAGTGCAAAAACCGGCCATTGGTGAAGTGCGCAGCATCCGCCGCTTTGGGCTCAAAGCAGCCACCTGCTCTTGCTAAACGAACTCCTTTCCGCTCTTCCTTGCCTTCTCCGCGCTCCAAACTATCTTCGCTCTTTCCCCACTGGCCATGGCGTGGCAGGTTGCGGCCATGACAGCTCTTCTGACCTCCCCCGATGGAACCCCCGCCAGCCCATTTGCCTTTGGCACCATGCAGTTTGGTGGCCGCGCGGATGCAGCACAATCCGCCGAGATCTATGCCGCCTGCCGGGCGGCGGGCATCACCCATTTTGACACCGCCTGGATCTACACAGATGGCCGTAGCGAAGAGATCCTGGGCGAGCTCATCAAAGATGAGCGCGATCAACTGATCATCGCCAGCAAGGTGGGCTATACCGGTGGTGCCGGGCCGGACAATATGCAGGCGCAGTTCGACACCTCTCGCAAACGCCTGAACCTGGATTGCATCGATGTGCTGTATCTGCATCGCTTTGATGCGCAGACGGACCTGCGCGAAACTCTGGCCTGGTTTGCAGCCCGCAAGGCGGGCGGGGAGATCCGCTATCTTGGCCTGTCGAATTTCGCTGCCTGGCAAGTGATGAAGGCGCAGATGCTGGGGACCGAACTGGGCCTTCAGGCAGATATCCTGCAGCCAATGTATTCACTGGTAAAACGACAGGCCGAGGTGGAAATCCTGCCCATGTGTGTCGATCAGAACATCGCTATTGCGCCCTATTCTCCGCTGGGTGGCGGATTGCTGACCGGGAAATATGCAACAGGTGGGACAGGCCGTCTAAGCGAGGATGACCGCTATAACAGCCGTTATGGCCAGGCCTGGATGCATGAGACCGCCAAGGGGCTGACCCGCCTTGCTGCCGAGCTCGGGCAGCACCCGGCGACACTTGCGGTGGCCTGGGCAGCGGCGCATCCAGCCCGCCCCATGCCGATCCTTTCGGCGCGCAGCGCCGCGCAGCTGGAGCCCTCTCTGGCTGGTCTGAATTTTAAAATGGATGCAGCGCTTTATGAACGGATCTCAGCACTGAGCCCCAGGCCGGCCCCGGCCACGGATCGGTTGGACGAACAGGAGATGGGCGAATGAAATGTGACTTTCTGGTGATTGGTGGCGGCATCGCAGGTGCCAGCGCCGCCGCCCGGCTCTCGGATCTGGGCCATGTGATCCTGCTGGAAATGGAAGAGGCGCTTGGCTATCACGCCTCCGGGCGCTCTGCGGCGATGTTCGAAGAAAATTACGGCCCCGCACCGGTGGTCGCGCTCAACAGGGCCAGTGCCGACTATCACTATAACGCCAACGGAGGCTATCTCACGCCGCGTGGCTTCATGCTGGTGGCTGGCCCTGCGCAGGCGGAGGGTTTTGCCCGCGATGTCGAAGAGCTCAACCTGCATCCCATCGCCATTGAAGACGCCTATGCAAGAGTGCCGATCCTTAACCCGGAAACTGTCACATTGGCGGCCCTGCATGAGACGGCGCAGGATCTCGATACCGACCGAATGATCCAGGATTTTGCCAAGTCCCTGCGCGCCAACGGTGGCAAAGTCGTCACCCGCGCCGAAGTCACCGACATTGAGCGCGGCCCCACGGGCTGGCAGGTTCTGGCAGGGGGCACACAGTATGAGGCCGCTCAGCTGGTCAATGCCGCTGGTGCCTGGGTAGACCAGATTGCTGCGCTGGCCGGTGTGCAGCCCGTCGGCATCCAACCCAAACGCCGCTCGATGGCACGGCTGCCTGCCCCCGGTGGACATGACGTCAGCACATGGCCCATGTTAATGGGGGTTGGCGAAAGCTGGTACGCCAAGCCCGATGCCGGCAAATTGCTGGTCTCCCCCGCAGAGGCCGATCTGGTCGTGCCTCATGACGCCTTTGCCGATGACATGGTTCTGGCCGAAGGTCTTGCCCGCTACGAAGAGACGGTCACCACCCCAGTCACCCGCGTCGAAAGCAATTGGGCGGGGTTGCGCAGCTTCTCCCCCGACGGATCACTGGTGCTGGGTCCGGACCCGGATCAGCCTGATTTCATCTGGTGCGCCGGACAGGGTGGCTATGGCTTCCAGACCGCCCCCGCCGCCGCGCGCTTGCTGGCGGATCTTGTCGGCGGCAAATCTAGCGAATTTGACGCGCAGATCTGCGCGGCCCTGGCCCCGGACAGGCTGCGCTGATGCCAGTGCGATCCGCTCCCGGAACCGCCTCGATTGCAGCCCCCGCGGGCGGCAAACTTTGCGCGCCGTCGGCCACCCGCAATCTGGCCGCCCTTTGCGACCTGCTGGAGCAGGTGGCCCCCGCCTCTGGCACAGCGCTGGAGCTGGCCAGCGGCACCGGTCAACACGTGATTGGATATGGGGCCCGCCTGCCGGGGCTTGAGTGGCAGCCCAGCGAAGCCGACCCCAGCCGCCTGAGCAGCATCAACGCCTATGTCGCCGAGGCCGCGTTGGACACTCTGCGCCCCGCCATTGCACTGGACGCAACGGCACCCGGGTGGGCGGGGCAGATCGCCGCTGTTGACCTCATCATGCTGTCAAACCTGCTGCATCTGATCAGTGTTGCCGAGACAGGGGTCCTGCTGCAGGAAGCGGCAGCAGCGCTTGCTCCGGCGGGGCGACTGGTCATCTACGGTCCCTTCATGCGGGCGGGCGCGTTGACCAGTACAGGTGATCAAAGCTTTCACGCCTCCCTGCAGGCTCATGACCCCGAAATCGGCTACAAGGATGATTTTGATGTTTTGGACTGGGCCGAAGCTGCGGGCCTGACCCCGCTGCGGATCATCGAAATGCCTGCCAACAACCTCGCTCTGGTTCTGGAAAAGAGCTGAGCCTTCGCCGCCTGACATGACCTGCATCAAGGCCGCACGCCTGGCGACCACATACACCTTCGATAATTGGAATGTATAATCGAAGGACAGCATATGCACTGGAGCGAAAAACTGGACGGCACCCGCCAAGGGCTGCGCAATCTGAACAGGACCATCCCCGAAACGGCCCAGGCCTTTGGTGCGCTTGGCAAAGCGGTAAAACAGGGCGGTGTTCTGGAGTACAAGCAAAAAGAGTTTGTCGCCCTTGGCATCGCTGTGGCCCTGCGGTGCGAGGATTGCATCGGCCTGCATGTGGAGGCCCTGATCAAAGCCGGAGCCAGCCGCGAAGAACTTGGCGATGTTCTGTCCATGTCGATCCAGATGGGCGGTGGACCTGCCATGATGTATGCGGCCAAGGCGATGACCTGTTTTGACGATTTGACCGCGGGCCACTAGGTTTGGGGGCGGGTGAAGTATCGGCGCCAGGCAGATATCGACTTGCCTGGCCGGTCCCAAACAGGCTTGCACTCGGGCAAAACGGCGGCTCAGGCAGCGCTAAGCCGCCGCGCTGCCCCGCAATCCATGCAGCCCCTCAAGCGCATCCTCGATCTGGGCCATGGCGACAGTCTCGGGATGATAAAGCGCCTTGCAGTCAAGAAAGATGGGCGGCGCATCGGTGATGATTTGCAGACTGCCCGCCTGCAACAGCTGCGCCACCATCGAATATGGGAAATACCCCATTCCCCCGCGCCGGTGCAGATAGCGCAGCCCCATGCTGGCGTTCCCCAAAACAATATGTTGGCGACTGCCCTTGGGGATCACCCTCTGCAGGCTCAGGTCATACTGGCGACCAAAGTCGAGATTGATGAACAGGAGCTGGCGTGCACGATCCTGGATGTCGCCGAGGCTGAGCGCCTGATCCGAGACCAGCACCAGTTCCTCAGGTGGCAGGTCTTCAACCCTGAGCCGGGTGGCCTGGGGAACCTCGCTGACAATGACCAGATCCAGCAACTGCTGCGCCACCGCCTCGGCCATGTTGAGCGCATGATCGTAGTTGAGGGTAAAGGGCAGCTTGCCTTTCTGCTCCTCCAGCCAGATTGCCAGATCCACCAACAGCCCATCCCAGATGGAAAGCTGTGCGCCCAGACGCAGCGAAATCCGCTCTTCCAGGGCGTTGACCGCCCCCGAACGCACAAAACGCCAGGTCTGCTGCATCTGTTCCGCATAGGGGCGAAACTGCTGCCCGGCGGCACTCAGCCGGGTGCCACCGGGGCCGCGCTCAAACAGACTCATCGACAGCTCCGCCTCCAGCACCTTGATCCGGGCACTGACCGTGGTTTGGGTGATGTTCAGCTCTTGCGCGGCGCCATGAAAGCTGCCGGTGGCTGCGATGGAAAGAAAAGTATCGATGGCGTTCATTTGCATCTGAGCAATATTCTTCATCACATTCAGCAAATCAATTCATTTTTCCTACCATCATGGGTTCAGTAATGTGGCCACAACCAATTTCTGGAGATGCGCCATGCTAGACAAAAGCCACACCCCGACCTGGACCAGCTTTGAAGAGGCCCAAAAGGCCGATTGGGACGCGGTCATGGAATATGAAGAGACCTTTAACGCCGCCCTGCCCGATCGGATGCTGGATGCTATCCGCTCGCTGGATGAGGACTGGACCCCCTATCCCATCAACCGGTTTCAGCATTGCCTGCAAGCCGCCACCCGGGCCCATGCGGATGGCGCAGATGACGAAATCGTCGTGGCGGCACTGGTACATGATGTCGGGGACATCCTATCGCCCTACAACCACGGAGAACTGGCCGCGGCAATGATGAAGCCCTATGTCAGCGAACGTACCTGGTGGATCCTGAAACACCACTGTGTGTTCCAGGGATACTACTACAACCACCACTTGGGCGGCGACCGCCACGCGCGTGACAAATACCGCGACAGCCCCCATTGGGAGGCCTGCCAGAAGTTCTGCCACGAGTATGACCAATGCGCCTTTGACCCGGACTATCCAACCAAGCCACTGGAGTTCTTCGAACCCATTCTGCGCCGGGTGCTGTCACGCGGTGAAGGCCATATGGAGCTGAACGAGACATCTGAAACTTGATTTAGGGGTTGCGCCGGGCCTTGCCCGTCGCCCCGGGGCCCAGCCGCGCGCGCCTTCGGCGCGCGCGGCTGGGCCCAACGGGAACGTTCGGATTTCAATCCGAATTGTGACGGGCGGGAGCATTCGTTGGATCGATCCAAATTTCAGCCAAGCTTCACCACCGCTATCTTTGGTGACACAGCTGTCTCGAATTGATCTGACCTGTCCGCCTTCCAGCCAATCACTACACCAAAGTAGTCAGTCAGCAAGACTGATGCACCAATGCACTGCTTCTCAACCTTAAAGCTGATCCAATTCGATCCTTTACGACCCTAGATCGTCATGTTTAATTCTATCTGTTCAGCTATCAGAATTGGAAATGACATTGACACGCCCGCCTGCAAGATATTTTTTCTTTGCAACATTGATTGCCCTTTCCGGCTACGCCTCCATCTCACAAGCTGCCCCGCGGGAAGACGCGGACTACATTGCGGAGCAAACCGTCACAAGAGAACTGTTTGAGGCCGCAATCGAAGCAGAACGAACAACCATCGTTTCTGCAATACAGTTCGATTTACAGAGCAAGGGGGTCAAGCTCCCGAATCCAGACCGATTTCTCGATTTGATCATGGAAGAGTTCATCGATGGTTTCACAGAAACAATGCAAAATGAGACCGCAAACCTATATGTGAGCCGATTCTCTGAACAAGACTTGGCAGACATCGCCGCCTTCTACCGGACCCAAGCGGGACAAGCTCTTATCAATCAGACACCAGACCTAATCCTTGAAGGTTCACGTATTGGACGCATTGCAGGTCAGCGCGCAGGCAAGAATCTCGGGAAGCGCCTTGCTGCTCGCATAAAATCGGAAGGGTTGATTGAAGTTGACGATCCAAATCTGTTGTCTCGCCTTATTGATGCGCTCAAGTGATCGAATGTTTGCCTCTTGCGACCTGTTCAAGTGGTTTGCAGGCAAAATACATTCCGAAAAAGAAGCGCCACCGCGACGCCCCCCCCCAGCACAATAAGAAAGCCCCGGCGCATTGGCCGGGGCTCTTGTCATCATGATCAGATCCGCGCTGAAAATCAGCCGTTTTGACGGATCGTCGCGTTGGAGGGGTCATAGGGGCTGTCGCAGGTGACAGTTGCGTCCCACAGCTGGTCCAGGATCTTGACCTTCAGCTTGGTGCCTTCCACCGCATCTTCGGGGCGGACATAGCCCATGCCGATCGACTTCTCAAAAGCCACCGAATAGCCGCCAGAGGTCAAGCGACCCACGCGGGTGACCCCGTCCTCGGTATAAAGCACTTCACGGCCCCAGGGATCTGCATCGGCAGGTCCGTCGATCAGCAATGTGCAGCATTTGAAACGCACACCGGTCTCGACCATGGCGTCTTTGCCGTGGAAATCTTTCTCCAGGTCGATAAAGCGCGGCAGATCAGCCTCAGCCGGGGTCGCATCGCGGCCCAGTTCGGTGCCGAAAGCACGGTAGCTCTTCTCCATCCGCAGCCAGTTCTGGGCCCGGGCACCAACCAGCTTCATGCCGTGCTTCTCACCGGCCTTCTCGAGCAGATCAAACAGGTAGTTCTGCATCTCGATCGGGTGGTGCAGCTCCCAGCCCAGCTCCCCTGTGTAGGCCACGCGGATCGCATTGACCGGACACATGCCCAGCTCGATCTGACGCGCCGACAGCCAGGGGAAGCGCTTGTTGGACAGCGCGGTTTCCGGATCGGCGTCATTGATGATCTCTTTCAGCACATCACGCGACTTGGGGCCTGCGATGGCAAAGACGCCCCATTGGGTGGTGACATCCTGGATCTCGATGTAGCCGAACTCTTCCATCTTGTCTTCGGCTGCCTTGCGCAGGAAGTCGGCGTCATACTCGGTCCAGGCCCCGGCTGAAACGAGGTAGTAGTTGTTCTCGCCGTTGCGCACGATGGTGTATTCGGTGCGGGTGGTGCCGTTTGACGTCAGCGCATAGGTCAGGTTGATGCGACCGACTTTGGGCAGTTTGTTGCAAGTGAACCAGTCCAGGAACTGAGTGGCACCGGGGCCCTTGACCACATGTTTGGTAAAGGCGGTTGCATCCACCAGGCCAACGCCTTCACGGATCGCTTTGGCCTCTTCCACGGCATATTGCCACCAGCCACCACGGCGGAAGCTGCGGGCCTCTGCATCGTTGAAACCGGCAGGCGCGTAGTAGTTCGGACGCTCCCAACCATTGACCCAGCCAAACTGTGCGCCACGCTCTTTCTGGCGGTCATAGGCTGGCGAAGTACGCAACCCGCGTGCCGCAGGGCGCTCTTCGTCCGGGTGGTGCAGAACATAGACGTGCTCATAGCACTCTTCGTTTTTGCGCGCGGCAAATTCGGTGGTCATCCAGTTGGAGGAATACCGCTTGGGGTCGAGGCTCGCCATGTCGATTTCAGCTTCGCCATCGACCATCATCTGCGCCAGATAGTAGCCGGTGCCACCAGCGGCGGTGATGCCAAAGGAGAAGCCCTCGGCCAGCCACATGTTGCGCAGGCCCGGTGCCGGGCCCACCAGCGGGTTGCCGTCGGGGGTGTAGCAGATCGGGCCGTTGAAATCGTCTTTCAGGCCACTCTCGGCGCAGGAAGGCACGCGTTCTGCCATCGCCATGTACTGTTCGGCAATCCGGTCCAGATCGAGCGGGAACAGGTCGGCACGGAAGCTGTCGGGAACGCCGTGTTCAAAGCGGGCAGGCGCGCCGTGCTCATAGATGCCCAGGATCCAGCCGCCGCGCTCTTCACGCGCATAGGATTCGTTGTCGGCGTCGCGCACGACAGGGTGCTCGGGGTTGCCGGCTTCGCGCCATTTGACCAGTTCGGGATCTTTGTCCATGACGATAAAGGTGTGCTCGACCGGGATCGCAGGCATCTTGATGCCCAGCATCTTGGCGGTGCGCTGCGCGTGGTTGCCGGAGGCGGTCACGACGTGCTCTGCGGTGATGACGACCTGTTCGTCGGAGGGCACAAGGTTGCCGCCCTTTTCCACCATCTTGGTGCAGGTGACTTCCCAGTGGGTGCCGGTCCAGTGGAACTCATCCGCCTGCAGCCGGCGCACGATGTCGACACCGCGCTGACGCGCACCCTTGGCCATCGCCATGGTCACATCGGCGGGGTTAATATAGCCGTCTTCGGTGTGGTAGATCGCGCCTTTCAGATCGCCGGTTTCGATCAGCGGCCAGCGCTCCTTGATCTGATCCGGAGACAGCCATTCATAGTCCACATCACAGGTTTCCGCAGTGGAGGCATAGAGCATGTATTCGTCCATGCGTTCCTGCGTCTGCGCCATGCGCAGGTTGCCAACAACGGCGAACCCCGCATTGAGGCCGGTCTCTTCTTCAAGGGATTTGTAGAAATCGACCGAGTATTTGTGAATATGGGTGGTCGCATAGGACATGTTGAACAGGGGCAGCAGGCCCGCCGCGTGCCAGGTCGAGCCAGAGGTCAGCTCGTCGCGCTCGATCAGCATGACGTCGTCCCAGCCGGCTTTGGCGAGGTGATAGGCAATCGAGGTACCAACGGCGCCGCCGCCGACGACCAGTGCTTTGACTTGGGTTTTCATGAGGCCGTTCTCCGGAACAAGTGACTCGGTTTCTGCATTGGTTATGCCCAAGGCCAAGGCCAGCAGGCTAAATCCATCCGACCTAAAAATGCCAAAACCGACCTTTCCAGCCGCCCAATCCGCTTTACTGATGCAAAAGCCGTGGGTTTTCTGGCCCGAACAGCGTCTCAAAGGCGGTCAGCGCAGTGGACACCGTAGAAACATGCAAATGAGGCACCTATTCCCAGCAAGAGATTTGGCAGCCGCGCCGCAGCCCTATTGGCAGCTCATGGCAGTGCCGCGCCGAACACAGATCTGCGCCTCTTCTGCCACAGCCGCCTCAGCGGCCTGTATGGGGGGCTGCGCGGGATCAGCCAAATCACTCAGCGCGAGGCTGCCGGGCGCACCCTGTGCTTTGGCGTAGCGATGTTGAATGATCCGTGAATAGTCGGCCGCGCTCAGCTCACCCCAATGCAACCCCGCATCACGGGTCTGCATGTAATAGTCGGCCCCCACCACGACCTGCACCGTCAGGACCAAAATTCCGATGGCTTTGCGTATTCCCACCTCTGCATCCCCCAAAGTTGCAACCCGAACCATTTGAGCGCTAGCAGCTCATGGTGGCAAAATTGGGGCTCTACAGGATCTCTTCCGCGGGGTTGGCGTTAGAGGCCCCTTAGCTCCCTAAGCCCCCAATCTGGCCCAGCGCCTCAGCAATCACCCAAAGGCTGAGCCCAATCCAGGTGGCAACCAACCCCCAATAGATGCTGGGATGCAGGTGGCGGTGGACTGGTTCGACAAAGTCGACCCGACCTGTTTGAAGAGCTGGCCAGCTCCACATCAGGAACAGAACGCCCCAGAACAATTTTACATCCAGTGCGACAGCCAACCAGATGCAAGCAAGCCCAATAGCCGCCTTCCAGGGCAAGGGTGTGACCTCGACAGAGCTGCCAGATTTTGCAACCCCCTTGTCTTCTTGCACCATCAGGGCTGCCCCCTGCGGATCCGTCAAGATCTTGCGCCCCTCCCCCAGATCAGTTGTCGCTTGACCTCCCAAGGCTTGTAATGTCGCCTCCGTGTCCGGCAAAGACGCGACAGCAAAGCAGGGTATCCAATAGCGGAATTTACCACGTATGGTTTCAGGAACTTCTTCGACTTCAGCGACGATACTGCCATCGGTGTGCAAAATGTCATACCGCGGCCAGGGCGTCTCGCTGCGTTTCTCGATGCGCCATCCAAAGAGGTCCTGATAAAAACCGCGTATCATCTCAACATCCGGCACGTGGTGATAGCGACACAACACATGGCCCGTCCGGACGGGGCCGCCAGTGGGCGCAAAGCCGTCACCTTCGACCAGGGTGAATCCGGCACCCGACGGATCGCGCACCAGGGCAATGCGATTGCCCGCACCAAAATCCTGCGGCTCAATCTCGATGATCACGCCCTCATGGGCGCGGGCCTTTGCCACCCTGCCCTCCAGGTCATCGACATGAACATAGGACATCCAAAAGGAGGGCATGTTGATCTTGACCAGGAACTCAGGCATCGGAAAGACCGCCGCAACCTCGCCTCCGGCCCCGGCAGGATCCCGGGCAAAATCATAATCCGGATCCTGGCCGAACTCCCAACCAAACAGGGCGCTGTAAGTCTTGCGCGCCAATCCGGTGTCAAAGGTAGAAAGATCCGTCCAGATAAAATGGCCAATGGTCATGAAGTGATCGTCCTGCTGTTGCTGATAGGCCTAATCTAGGCACGCCTATCGCAACAGAAACACTCATTTCTTGCTCAATGTGAGGGGTACCGCCTAAATCTCGAGAATTTTGCCGGGGTTCAGGATATTGTCAGGGTCCAGTGCGGCCTTGATCGCCGCCATATAGCGGGTGGCCGCCCCCAGTTCCTGCTGCAGATAGGGACGTTTGCCCTGGCCGATGCCATGTTCGCCGGTGCAGGTGCCATCCATCGAAATCGCCATCTCATTGAGCCAGCCAATAAAATCATCCGCCTTTTGCCGCTCTTGCGGGTTGTCCATATCGACCAGAACCAAAGAGTGGAAATTGCCATCGCCAACGTGACCGACAATGGGCGCGATCAAGCCAAGCTCGCTTGCCTTGTCCTGCGTCGCCCCAACACATTCCGCCAGCCGCGAGATCGGCACGCAAACATCGGTGGAAATTCCCTTGGCTTCGGGACGGATCTGCAGGCAGGCCCAGTACATGTCATGGCGCGCCTGCCACAGCTGGTTGCGCTCTTCCGCCGTCGAGGTCGCGGCGACATCAAAGCCACCAAATTCCTCGGCAATCGACGCAAACATGTCGCTTTGCTCCACCACGCCCGCATCAGAGCCATGAAACTCCAGCAGCAACAGCGGTGTTTCCGGCAGCGTGAGTTTGGAATAATTGTTGGCCGCCCGGACGCTCATCTCGTCGAGAAGCTCCATTCGGGCAACCGGAATTCCATATTGAATGGTCATCATCACCGCCCGGCAGGCATCATCCACCGTGCGAAAAGAGCAGCGCGCCGAGCGGATCGCCTCAGGGATCCCCTGCAGGCGCAGGGTGATTTCGGTGACCAGTCCCAGGGTGCCCTCAGAGCCCACCATCAACCGGGTGAGATCATAGCCCGCAGAGGACTTCTTGGCCCGCTGCGCGGTGCGGATGACCTCGCCATCGGCCATCACCACTTCCAGCGCAACCACATTGTCCTTCATGGTGCCATAACGCACCGCATTGGTGCCCGAAGCCCGCGTGGCCACCATGCCCCCCAAGGAGGCATTGGCGCCAGGGTCAATCGGAAAGAACAGACCCTGGTCGCGCAGATAGGTATTGAGCTGCTCGCGCGTTACACCGGGCTGCACCACCACATCCAGATCTTCGGCGTTCACTTTCAGGATCTGGTCCATCCGCATCATGTCGACGCAGATACCGCCGGCGGGTGCGTTCACATGGCCCTCCAGCGAGGTTCCGGTACCAAAGGGAATGACCGGCACGCCGTATTCAGCGCAGCATTTGACAATCTCCGCGACCTCTTGTGTCGAGGTCGGGAAGGCCACCGCATCCGGGGCCTGATTGGTGATCCAGGTGGTGGTGTGGCCGTGCTGCTCGCGGATCGCCTGGCCGGTTTGCAGCCGCTCGCCAAATTGCTGCTTGAGCACCCCGATGGCCGCCGTGATCCCGGCCTCGTTGCGTGGCAATGTTGTGGCTTGTACCATATCCTGATCCCCTTGCTTTCTTCGACTGGCCCTGGCTTGTTCCTCAGGCCGCCTCGTATTGCATTGTCATGACAACGCAGTGGATTTGGTGACGCAAGAAAGGGGGCGCAAACAAGATAAGCCTCCGCCCCAGATCCTACACTTGTCGGTGCTTTATTCGCCCAGGGCAATGCCTTCGCGACGCGGGTCAGCGCCGCCTTTCAGGACCGCGCCGATCTCGATAGCATGCAAACCCGAGTTCAGCCCCCGTATTTTCACCTCATAGCCCATCTCGCTCAGCGCTGCTTCCATGTTGGCGGCAGAGGTACCGGCCTCCAGATCATAGGTGCCAAAGCGGTTGACTGCATGCGGCATCGACAGTGCCTGCTGCACATCCAAACCCCAATCGGCCCAGCCCACAATGGCACTGGCGACATAGCCGATGATCCGGCTGCCTCCTGGCGAGCCAATGACCAGAACCGGCTTGCCCTCTTGCAACACGATGGTCGGTGCCATGGAGGAGCGCGGCCGCTTGCCCGGCTCCAGACGGTTGGCAATCGGCACACCATTGCGATGGCTGCGAAAGGAAAAATCGGTGAGCTCGTTGTTCAACAGGAACCCATTGCTCATGAGCCGCGAGCCAAAGCCGTTTTCGATGGTCGTGGTCATCGAAAGCACATTGCCATATTGGTCGACGATAGAGATATGCGAGGTCGAGGGGAACTCGATCGAGGCATCATCAGCCCAGCGTGGCGCCAGCCCGGCATGGTCAAACTCCGGCTTGCCCGGTTTCACCTGGGGCAGCGCATCATCGCCGCCCAATAGCGCGCCGCGCTCTGCCAGATAGACGGGATCCACCAGCCCGTTGACGGGGACCGGTACGTAGTCACTGTCGGCCATGTAACGGCCCCGATCCGCAAAGGCGAGCCGCGAGGCATCGCCGATCAGCCGCCAGGCCTCAGGGTTCTCAGCGCCCAAAGCGGCCAGATCATAGCCGTCCAACATGCCCAGGATCTGCCCCACCGTCAGCGCCCCGGAGGACGGCGGCCCCATGCCACAGACCTCAAAGCTGCGGTAACTGGCACAGGTGGCAGGCCGTTCCTTGACCTGATAAAGCGCCAGATCCACTTCGGACAACACGCCTGGATTGCCCGGCGCGTTGGCCACGCTGTGAACAATGTCGACGGCAATCGGTCCAGTATAAAACCCTTGGGCGCCTTCTGCGGCCAGAATACGCAAGACATTGGCATACTCGGCATTGGTCAGGATCTCACCTGCACCCAGCGGCGTGCCCCCCGGCAGGAAATACTCTGCGGTCTCTGGGAAGCGAGCCAAGCGGTCTGCGTCGCGGGCAATCGAACCGGCCATGCGGGGCGACACCTCAAAGCCGCCCTCGGCCAAAGCGATCCCGGCATCAAACAGAGAGCCCCAATTGGCCTGCCCCCAACGGCGATGGGCCGCCTCCAGCAGAGCCGGTGTGCCAGGAGTGCCAACCGAGCGTCCGCCAACGACGGCGTCAAAGAACTTGAGCGGTGCGCCTGTTTCGTCTTGGAACAAACGGGGCGTTGCCGCCAGTGGCGCGGTTTCACGCCCGTCCAGGGTGGTGATTTCACCGGATTTGGCATCATGCCAGACCAGAAAGGCACCGCCCCCAAGGCCCGAAGATTGCGGCTCGACCAACCCCAGCACAACCTGCACCGCAACCATGGCATCTGCGGCTGTACCACCCTGGCGCAGCACTGCCGCCCCGGCCTCGACGGCATAGGGGTTGGCGGCAGCTATCATCCAGTTTTCAGCCTCAACCGGTTGCCCGGCCTCTTTGGCGGCAAGCGATGTCGCCACCGCTTCCGAGATGGCCGAGATTCCGGCGCGGCTGCTGCCTTCGGGCGCGACCGCATCGGCGGCTTCCTGGGCTAAGGCAAGCGTCGAGGAGGTACAGATCAGTGCGGCAAGGCAAGTCGAATGAAGTCTCATATCAATTCCTCTTTCCAAACATCAGCGTTGAGGGACAGATTTGCCCCCTAACCGGTTTCAGCACCCCCTGCCATCCGTCCTAATCGACGACGGGAACAGCCCCCAGCCAGCGGGTAAATTGCGGCAGCCGTGGCGCAAAGGCGTGGTCATTGGCCCGGCGCGTTCCCGCACCAAATGCAATGCGAATGCCCAGGCCGATCACCAGATCGCTGGCTTCCTCGGTCAGGCCAGAGCTGCTGCCTTCGCGCAGGTTCACCCAGTCGACCGTCCCATAGACGCTAGCCATGTGCTGCCCCGCCCCAATGGCAAAGCCGCGCTCGATTTCCAGGCCCAGTGCCACCAGCTCCACCGGATCCGGTGAGCTGCTGTCCAGATCCTGATCCCCTGACACATAGGCCGCACGTCCGGCAAAGCGGGTCTGGTCATTGAAATAGTAGGCGACATTCCCGGCGATAAAGGTGGCATCGCCCAGGGTTTCCGGGTCCTCGGCACTGCTGTCCAAAACACCGACGTGCCCGCCCAGGCTGAAATCGCCCTGGTGCCACTGCCCAGCCAGGCCCACAGTGGTAAAACTGGCATCCTGATCGGCATCATCCGGATTGAATCGCACATCGCCGCTGGCTCCAAAGAATCCCAGATACCGATTGTCGTCGACCAGACCAAATTGCAATGACAGCTGGCGGGCAGCACGATAAGTGTCATCGCTGTCAAAGCCGCTCACGGTGGTTGCCGCGTCGCTGTCATCCAGCAACAGGCCCAGCTGCAGCCGACTGCCCGCGGTCGTTGGTACAGCAACCCGGGTGTTCAGCCGCGTAAGATTGAAATCCTCCACCTCGGACAGCGGACCAAAGAATGAGCTGTTCACCGCAGATCCGCTGCGTGACACCTGCGCGACCGACAGGTCCAGCTCTGCGGCCAAGTGCATATCCTGGGCCGCAACAGGCGCGGCAAGCACAAGACAAAGTGGAAGAATGAGACAGCGCATGAAGGGCTCCGAGTTCTGATCGTGGCTATCAAAGCATCGAAGGTACAACTTGATCCGGCGGGCGATGGCCATCTTCGAAGGTCTTGATATTGAGAAGCACCTTCTCGCCCATATCAATCCGCCCTTCAAGCGTTGCAGACCCCATATGCGGCAGCAGCACCACATTAGGCAGCTCACGCAAACGCGGATTGATATCGGTGCCCTTTTCATAGACGTCCAGCCCGGCACCGGCGATCTCACCGGAGCGCAACATTCGGGTCAGGGCGTTCTCATCGATCACCTCTCCGCGCGATGTATTGACCAGAACCGCCGAGGGTTTCAGCAGTTTCAATCGACGGGCGTTGAGCAGATGAAAGCTCGAAGGGGTGGAGGGGCAATTGACCGAGATCACATCCATGCGCGCCACCATCTGGTCCAGGCTCTCCCAATAGGTGGCCTCCAGTCCGGCTTCGACTTCGGAGCGCAACCGACGTCGGTTGTGATAATGGATCTGCATACCAAACGCGCGGGCCCGGCGGGCCACGGCCTGGCCGATCTGCCCCATGCCCAGAATACCAAGGCGACGTCCCGCCAGACGCCCGCCCAGCATCGCGGTAGGGGCCCAGCCCTGCCAATCGCCCTTTTGCATGACAGCCAGACCTTCGGGGATGCGGCGCACCACGGCCATGATCAGCGCCATTGCCATATCAGCGGTATCGTCGGTCAGAACTCCAGGTGTGTTGGAAACCAGAACGCCGCGCTGCCGCGCCGTTGCCACGTCGATATGATCAACCCCGGCACCATAGTTGGCGATCAGCTTGAGCCGATCCCCGGCCTGGCCCAAAAGGGCGGCGTCGATCGTATCGGTCACCGTCGGCACCAAGACATCCGCGTCCTTCATGGCCGCGACCAGGTCCTGACGGCTCATCGGAGTATCATCACTGCGCAGGCGCACATCAAACAGCTCACTCAGCCGTGTTTCGACCGGCTCTGGCAACCGTCGCGTAACAACAACACTCAGACGTTCTCTTGCCACTTTTGCTCTCCCCTGGCTTTGCAAATCTTTTGCCTTGGTGGCATGGTGGCGCAGGACGGAACCGGGCACAAGATCCGATCCGCCACAACCGGAGCAGGCGACGCGGCTTTTTGCCCTGACAGGCAGGGGCTATCCCTGATTTTCGGCACCCAAACAGGCTGAACCACAGGCAAAAGTGAGCAGGCAGTGAACAAAGTATTCTTGGGACAGCGCGGCCTTTCGGCCCTGCTTTATGCGGCTGTTGTGGCCACATCATTGGTCACCCCTGCCTGGGCCAAGGACCGTGGCGCGGTGACCAATCTGCCCCTGCCCCGCTATGTCTCGATGAAGGCCTCAGAGGGCAACGTACGGCGCGGCCCCTCGCTGACCCACCGCATCGACTGGGTCTTCAAGCGGCGCGGCATGCCCTTGGAGATCACTGCGGAATTCGGCCATTGGCGTCGGGTTCGGGATCAGGACGGTGCCGGAGGCTGGGTCCATTATGCGCTGCTGTCTGGCGTGCGCACGGTGCTGATCCAGGAAGACATGATGACGCTTCACGCCCAACCCAACGACAAGGCGCCGGTCACTGCGGCGCTGGAATATGGCGTGGTGGCGCGTCTTGGCGATTGCGCCCCAACCTGGTGCGAGGTCTCGGCGGGTGGTTTCAGCGGCTGGGCCCCCAAGGCCAAGCTCTGGGGTGTGATGCCGGAAGAGATCCGCGACTGATTTTTCCTAGCCCAAACCCGGTTTCACCTCCCTGACAGACTGACGGTGCCGCCGATGTCGGGCCACACTCTCAGGCCAAACTGTCAGGCCACAGGGGCCGTCGGACGGATGCTCAGCTGGGTGCCGCCCAAGCTGCGGAAACTCTTTTGGCGGCAGGTGAAGACCAGAATTTGCATATCCCCGGCCTGCAGGGTCAGCGCGTCAAACAGCTTTTCGATGCGGGCATCATCGGTATAGACGATGGCGTCATCCAATATGACCGGTGCAGCACGTCCGGCCCGTGCCAAGAGCCGGGCGAAGGCCAGCCTGACCAGCAGGGCGATCTGCTCTTGGGTCCCCCCCGACAGACTGTCGAAGCTTTCTTCCTGCCCCGCCCGCTGCAGATGTTTCGGCAGCACCTGCCCGGCATCCACATCGAGGCGCGCCTCGGGCCAAAGCAGACGCAACAGCGGCTGCAGCTCCTGCAGGACCGGCCCCACATAGGCCTCTTGCGCGGCCCCTCGCGCTTTTTCAAGAGCAAGATCCAGCCGCCGCAACATGGCCACCTCAAAGGAGATGGCAGCAAGGCCTTGGCGCGCAGAAACCAGTTGCCCCCGCACCTCGGCGAGCTCTTCCTCGATGGCCTCTCCGGCCCCGGTGGCGATACGGCTGTCAAGCACTGCCAGATCCCGCCCCAGTTCCTGCAGCCGCATACGAGAGGTCTCCAGTCCCGATTGCGCCCTGAGCGCGCGCGCCCGGGCGGTCTCCAGATCTGGTGCGGCCTGCTGCAATGTCTCAACCTGGGCCTGGGCGCTGGCAACGTCCTGCGCGGATTGCGCCCGCTGTTGCACCAGCCGCGCCAAGGCCTCTTTGGCATCCCCCTCTTGCCCGGCCAGCCCCACCTCTGCCCGCTGCAGACGCTGAAGCGCCGCCTGATGATGGGCATTGGCCGCTTCAAACCCCAGGCGCAGTTCGGCCTCTTGCGCCTTCGCAGCGTCGCGCCGCGTCGCGGCCTGATCCAATACGGCCCGGCTGCTGGCCAGCGCGGCTTCGGCCTGATCCAGTTGCTGCGGTGTCGGCGCGGCATCGGGTGCCTCTGCCGCCTCGAGATCCGCATCCGCAAGTCCTGCGTGTTGCTGCATCAGCGCCACCACACCCTCGGGAGCAAGGAGAGCCAAACGAATTTCAGCTTCGCGCAGGGATTGAAGCGCCTCTTGCCTTTGACGAAACAGGACCCGCGCGCTGTCCAGATCAACGCTGCCCGTTACACCACCCAAGCCGGAAACAGTAGCCAGCGCGGCGGCAAGCTCTTGCTCTGCACGCTGCAATTGATCCGCGCCGAGGCCCTGCCCCGGATACAGATCAATCGCGCCGAGACCGGGAACCGTGATCTTGCCCCCCTGCGGCAGCGACAGCTTTGCGCCCTCCCGCAGTGGAACTCCATTCAGAAGAAATCCGCCATCTTGCCCGCTGTCATAGCTCACCACCAGTGTGGAAGCGGCCAGATGTTGCGCATTTTCCGCCAGTACCAGGGCCGCCTGGCAAGCTTCGAGCCTGTCCATGCTGGTTTGATCCGGCCCCTGTTCGGCCTGCGATTTCAACATGACCACCTGCTGTTGCAGCTGCCGGGCCTGCGCCAGTTTCGCCTCCAGCGCGCCGCGCTGCTGCAGCTGCTGCGCCAGCCGTTCGGCCTGCTGCAATGCGGCCAACTGCGCCTCGTCGGATTTGCTTTGCAGCTGCGCGCTGGCATAGGCAACCTGGGCGGTTTTCACCTCGGCCTGGACCGGTTCCAGCGCAGCTGTGACCTGCCTCAACCGTTCTTCTGCCAAGGCGCAGGCCTGCGCCGCCTCGCGATAATCCGTTTGACGGGACTGAAAGACCGCGAGCTTGCTGTCGTGACTGTCCAGCAGCAGCTGGGCGTGGCGTAGGGCCTGCGCAGCACTTAGCAGTTTTTCCTGATAGCGTTCTGCTGCCACAAGATCCTGCTGGGCCTGACGCAGGCGCGCGGCCTGTTCCTGTTGCACTTCAGGGTCCTGCAACGAAGCCAGCTCAGCCCGCAATTCCTGACGCTGATCCAGCTGGGCACGCAATTGCTGAACCTTGATGGCAAAATCCTCTTCGCGCGCGACAAGCTGAGCCACGGCCGTTTCCGCCTGTTCCAGCGCACCGCCTTTTTTGGCCCCGCGCGAGGTCACCAGCCGGTCCAATGATTGCCGGACATCGCGACGGATCGCATCCATACGCTGGCCGCCGGTGATCGCGTCGACCTCTCCGGTCACCGAGGACATCAGATCCTGACGCGCCGCCAGGGTCTCTTTGGCATCGGCAAAATCGGTCAAGCCCTGGCGCACCCACAGCAGCCCCGCCGGACCGCCATCCTTAGGGGATTTAATCAGCTCCTGCAGCCAGGCCTCGGCCGCATCGGATTGCAGGAACAACTGACTGCCCTGCCAGATCCGCACCTCTCCTTTGCCCGATCCTTTGCGAAACTGCTTTGCCAGGCGATAGCGCTGCCCTTCGAGATCGATCTCCACCTCGATGCGCGGCTCACCACCCGCCCGCGGGGCCAAGGCGCGGATCTCTTTGTCCCAGGATTTGGCATCCTTGAAAAACACCGCATGCAGCGCATCAAAGATGGTGGATTTGCCTTGTTCATTGGCTGCCGACAGCACGTTCAACCCCGGGCCGATACCGGTGATCTCAACAGGATCGGTAAAGCGGCGGGTGTTTTCCAGACGAATGGCGCAGATTTTCATGTCGCGGCCTCCGGCAGTGCCGCATCATCCTCGTGCCGAGCATAGGCAAACAGCCGGTTCAGCGCAGCCGAGGCAATGTCGCGCTCTTCTTGCGCCAAAGAAGCATCCTCCGCCGCCTGCATCAGATCCTGCGCCGCCACCCGCAAGGCACCGGATGGGGCAATGGTCTCCAGATCGGATTGCAGATGCTCGCTGCGCAGTCGGCTGTCTTCCAGGATGAAGTGACAGAACTCGGGCGACAGGTCCGCGACGGCCTGTTGTAGGGCAAGCCGCTGCGGTGCCGTCGCCCAGCCTTCAACCCGGAGCCGGATCAGATGCCGGTGCCAATCGCTGCGCTGGCTTGGCAACAGCGCCTGCAGCAAGGCCAGCACATCCGCTGTCGGCGTCAGCTCCAACAGATACTCCTGCCAATGGTAGCTGCCGGTTTCGACACTGCGCACCTCGGGCATCTTTCCGGCACCGGGCAACTCCACCAGCAGGCATTGCCCAAGCCCCGCATGTTTGAAGCGGTCTGCCTCTGGGGTGCCGCTGTAGCGGCTGCGAGGGTCCAGCACAAAAGTGCCGTGCCAATCCCCCAGCGCCAGATAATCCAGATGGGCAGATGCGGCGCGCTGGGGTGAGATCACCTCACCGCCGCCGTCTTCGCTGCCAAAATTCAGCACACCGCCATGGGCCAGCCCGATGCGCAATTCGCCTTCGGGTGTTGCATGGTCATCCATCCAGCGGGTCAGATCCTGGCCGGCAAAGCGATGCCGACAGGGTGCCGGCAACAGATGAACCCCGGGAGCCATCAGCACCGGGTCGGGCTGCATCAGCAGGTGGATATTCTCGCTGGCGTGTTTGGCCAATCCGGCCCAAAGCGTTTCGGCCGCAGCGCTGTCATGGTTACCCGGTATGATCCACCACTGCAAATCCTCGGCTGCGACCATCATCGCCAGCGCCTGACGCCAGACCCGATCAGAGGGCGTTTCGGTGTCGAACATATCCCCGGCAATCAGCACATGGCCCACGCCGTGTTCTCGCGCAACGGCGATCAGCCGTGGCAGGATCTGCTGACGCGCCTGCTGCAAATCCTGACGCGTCTCCTCTGGCATCTGCCCAAACCGCTTACCCAGATGCAGATCCGATGTGTGCAGAAATCGAAAAGAGGTCATCACGTCTCCGGATCAGTCAGAATAGCAACAGGCCCCGCTGCCCCTTTGGCAACCGCAGCCCTTCGCCATGAGTGGCAGAGTGACAGGAGAGGGTCAACGCAGCTTAACCCGTCAGCGCAGACCAAACCCATCGCCACGACGCAGGCCACGATGCGGGCATCAGCACACCCTGCAGCGAGCTACCCAGGGGATATGCCGTGCCGTTCAGCACAACAAAGGATTGACAGGCGTGGAGTTATTGCGGAGAAAATATCCAACATTTTTAAAAATCGAGCACAAATGTTATTTGGTTCAAAACATGACGAGGATGAAACAGTGGTGGCCATGCTGGCCTCTGCGCTGCGTCGCGACATCTCTTTTGGCGTCCTGCTCCCGGATCAGAAACTGAAACTCAACGCCCTGCGCGTCCGCTATGGCGGCTCCAATCACTCCATGCGTGAGACCCTGAGGTTGCTGAGCGCCGAGGGCCTGGTGGCCGCCACCGCCCAACGCGGCTTTCGGGTCACCTCGGCCACCGAAGAGGATCTTCAGGACATCCTGTTCATGCGTGTCCAGGTCGAGAAGATGGCGCTGGAGAAATCCCTGCGCCTGGGGGATGTCGCCTGGGAAGGGCGCGTTCTCGCCGCCCATCACAGCATGCGCCACCGCGAAGTCCTGGTGCAGGAGGACCTCAGTGATCTGGCCGCGCTGGCATGGGACAATGCATGCCGCGATTTCTTTTTCAGCCTGTGTGAGGCCTCAGGCTCGCCGCGGTTGTTGGATATGCAGCAGAAGTTTTACGATCAGTCCCGCCGATTTCGCCTGACCCTGCTGCGCGAAGGGCGGTTGGACTTCCAAGATCGCACCGCCCAGCACCATGCCTTGCTCGAAGCCGTGCTGGCACGTGACCTGTCTACGGCTCTTGGCGGGTTGGAGCGGTTGATCACATCGGAACTACAGGCCTGACCCATCAGGTCATAGACAAAATGCAACAAGGGGAGATCGCAGATGACCATATTTACCCGCCGCAAGGCCCTGGCCCTCATCGGGGGCACCGCTGCCACCGCAGCTCTGGCGACACCAGCTCTGGCTTCAAACCGCAAAATCACCGTGGGAGCGCTGCGCTTCACCAGCCATTCCGGCAGTTTCATCGGCTTTGAGCGCGGCTATTTTGCCAAGGCAGGCCTCGACGTCGAGTTCAAGTTCTTCCAGGCCGCAACGCCAATGGCCGTTGCCATCGCCTCCGGCGATGTGGACTACGCCGTCACGGCGATGTCCGGGGGGCTGGTCTCGCTGGCCGACAAGGGCGCAGTCAAGGTAATCGGAGGCGCGCTGTCCGAAGAGACCGGGATCGACGGGCAGAAATTCCTGGTCTCTGACGCGGCCTATCAAGCGGGTGTCACCACCCCAGCGCAGCTGGCAGGCAAGAGCTATGGCATCACCACAGCCGGGTCATCCTTCCACTACATGGGCTCAAAAATGGCCGCGGCTGAGGGTATCGATCTCAAATTCAAACCGCTGCAAAAAGTGGGGGCCATCATCGGTGCGCTCAAATCCGGTCAGATCGATGCCTGGTCCATCGTGCCTCATATCGCCAAACCCCTGGCCGGGTCAGGCAAGGTGCATATCATCGGCAATGTGTCCGATTATCTGCCAGACTATCAGGTCACAACCGTCTTTACTTCGGCCAAGAATGCCGCCGGTGAGCAGCAGATGACCAAAGATTTCCTGAGCGGCTATTCCATGGGTGTCGCCGATTACAACGCTACCATGATCGACAAGTCCCACGGCGAGGCCGGCATTCAGGAGTTGGTCGATCTGGTCCACAAATATGTCTACACGGATCGTCCCCGCGAAAAGGCGGCCAAATCGATCATCAATGGCACCATGCGTCTGAACGAAGGCGCGGCAATGAACACCGCCTCGTTGCAGGACCAGCTGAGCTGGTTCCAGGCCGAAGGGCTGGTGGATCAGAGCATCAGCCTGGAGACGGTCATCGACCCCAGCTACGTGCAGACCCTGGGCTGAATATCCGGCGCAGGGCGGGCAAAGGCTCGCCCTGCCTATTCAGCCGCCTTGGCTCACGCCGCCTTCCCACGGTTCGCTTCCCACTGTTCCCCAATCACTGCCCCGGAGCCCTGCCCCATGGATATCCGCCTGAGCGGCGTCAGCCACTCCTATGACGATTTCGAAGTGCTGCGCGATATCTCGCTGGAGATCCCCTCGGGACGCATTGTCTGCATCGTCGGCCCCTCGGGCTGTGGCAAGTCGACCCTGCTGCGGTTCATTGGCGGGTTGGAGCAGCCAACACAGGGCAAAGTACTGCAGATCGGCACTCCGCCACAGGATTGCCTCAACCCTCTGACCTATATTTTTCAGGATTTTGCCCTGCTGCCCTGGCGGTCGGTGCGCGGCAATATCTCGCTGGTGCTGGAAGATCACGGCATTCGCGGTGCCCGCGCCGATGCGATCATTCAGGATGTTCTGACCCGCACCAAGCTGAGCGATTTTGCCAAGGCCCTGCCCAAGCAACTGTCGGGCGGCATGAAGCAAAGGGTTGCCATTGCCCGCGCCCTGGCGGTGAACCCGGCGGTGATGCTGATGGATGAGCCGCTTTCGGCGCTGGACAGCCAAACCCGCGAATTGCTGATGGATGATTTGATTTCACTATGGAGTCGCACGCCCTTTACGGCCGTCTATGTTACCCACAACCTGGCCGAGGCGGTGCGCTTGGGTCATTCCATCGTGGTGATGTCGCGGCGTCCCGGCGAGATCCGCGAAGTGGTGCATCTGGACAAGCCACTGGATCAGCGCCAATACGGCGACGCGGATCTGGAAGAGCAGCAGAAATACCTGTGGCAGTTGATGCGCGAAGAGGCCCGCGCAGCAGATGCGGAGCTGGTCCATGTCTGATCCAAAAATGTCTGATCCAAATCACCAATCCTCATCACCTGCACCACGTCAGGTCACCTTCCGCGGCGGCGGCTTTGCCCCGGCCAGCCACCGTTGGATCGGCGTCGCGGTCTTTGCCATCTTGTTTGCCCTGGCCGAACTCGGCACCCGTCAGGGCTGGATCTCCCCCCTCACGCTGCCTTTGCCCAGCGATGTGCTTGGGACTTTCGGCGAGCTTTACGCCTCTGGACTTTTGTGGGCCCATCTCAGCGTCTCCCTAACCCGGCTTCTGGTCGGGGCAGCTCTTGGCGCCAGCCTTGGCATCGCCGTGGGGGTGATGATTGGGCTGTTCTCTTATGTGCGTGCCGGTTTGGTCCCCTTGACGGCTGCCCTGTTCCCGATCCCCAAGATCGCATTGCTGCCGCTGTTTGTGATCTGGTTTGGCATCGACGAAGGCTCAAAATACGCGTTGATCGCCTTTGGCACTTTCACCCCCACAGTGGTGGCCACCTATGGCGCAGTGGACAATGTCGACCGCAGCCTGATCCGCATGGGACAAAGCTTCAACCTCTCCTGGTTCTCGATCGTGCGAAAAATTGTGCTGCCCGGAGCCATGCCCGGCATCCTGTCGGGGCTGCGCATCAGTCTGGCGATTGCCATCATTCTGCTGGTTGCTGCCGAAATGCTGGGGGCGGAATATGGCATCGGCGCCTATATCCTCGAAGCCGGCTCGCTTTATGATCTGGAACGCCTTTTTGCCGGGGTCGCCATCCTGTCGCTGCTGGGCGTTGCGGTCAGCAGCGTCATCGGAATAGTCGAAAGACGCCTGCTGGACTGGCGCTAGGTTGTCTTGCGGCCTTGGAGATCAAGGCCGCCATAGGCCTGTGTGCTAGCGGCCTGTCTGCCAGCGGCCCAACATCCCCTGGCCTTTGATGTTTTGCCCCATCTTTTCTGGAAGGTGACGTTTCAACAGCTGCGCACGGTGGGCAAAGACCCGGGTATCAGTAAAGGGCGCGCCATCGGCGCGGGCCAGGGCCATCAAATCCGCCAAAGCCCCGCGGTCCGCATCAAGCCGCACGATCTGTTTAGCCAAAGCTTCAGTGTCCCCCCGCGCCACCAAGATCCCGCCGCCATGTGCTGAGATCACATCCCGTGCATAGGCCCCCTCATAGCCCAGAATAGGCGTGCCGCTGGTCAGCGCCTCGATCAAACAGCGCGGCGATTCAGGCGTTTTATGGCAAAACAGGAACAGATCGGCGCGCCGTAGTTCTTTCAGAACCTGATGGCGATCCTCCACAAATCCAGGCAACCCAACCCTATCTGTCAAACCAGCCTGGCAGAGTTGATCCTGCATCCCCGGCATGGCCTCGCCGTCGCCCAGCCAGGTCGCCCTGAAATCAACCCCCAGCCTTTGCAACCGTTCCAATACCTGGATCCAATCCGCAGGTCCCTTCATCGAAACGGCGCGACCGGCATAGACAAGTCTCAGCGGCTTCCCGAAACGTGCACACTCAATTTTGCGCGCCAAACCTGCCGCGTCGATGTGGTCGCGTTCTGAGATGTGAATATCATGAACCAGATGTGGGTTTCGGCAATAATCCCGATAGCGCAGATAGGTCTCCGCACCATGCAACAGGCCCAGATCGGCACGGTGGATCACCATACGTTCCAGCAAGGCCATCGGTCGGTGATACAGTCGTGCCCGCAACCGGCTGCGCCAGTTGCCCTGGCGGTCGAACTGTGACTGACGCATGACCTCAGCTTCCACCCGGTCTGTCCAGGCCGCAAAGGGACGCCGCATCCGGTGAGCCGCCAGAGACGAAACAGCCCCCCAGTCCCCAAATAGTCCGCCAATGGCAAAGCTGAGATAATCTGCCTTGGCAATCGCCCGTTTGATGCGGCCCAACGTCGGCACAAGGGCACGGGCAAACTGGTCCGGGCGATAGGCCATCGGCACAGGTTCGATTTCCACCCCCACCAGATCCTGCAGGTGGGATGTTACAGGGACCCAGCCTTTGGGCGGAGTATCACGACAACATGGCATCATCACCGTGACAGGATCGAAATGCCGGGCCCAAAGCCGCAAGCCGTTTACGGCCTGAATTTCAATATGGAGCTGCCCATCCAAGCGATACAAAGGGACCGGCGCATAAAGAAGCAGGCTGGCTTGGCTGTTTTGCTTGTCCCTGTGCGGCGACATCCCTGACCTCTCCTTTGTCGCAAACCATGCGGTGCCTCTGCCAACAATCTAGGGCAAATTTGCGCCTGCACACCAAACTTCAAATGTAGAGGCGCTCAGTTTAGAAGACTATTCGACTATCCAAAAGTCGAAGGAGGGAGGCAAGTGAAGCCTGAGAAATGCTGCACCGCGTCAATCTGCCAAAGCAAATGCGCATCCTAGTGATTGCGCCGAGGCCGCTCCTGCTCTAAATGAGGGCCATAAACGGCCCGGCCCGGACACCGCTTCCGACATGTGGCCCGTACCGTCTCATTCGAGATGTAGCGCCGCTACGCCAAGTCAAAATGCTTCCGCATATCGCTGAAAGGTTTAGAAATATGACAGAAAATTCAAACCCCGACATTCTGTATACCATCGTAGACGAAGCACCGGAGCTGGCCTCTGCGTCCTTTCTGCCGATCATCCGCAAGTTCGCCGCGGCTGCCAATGTCAGCGTTGGCACCAAGGATATTTCCCTGGCCGGTCGCATCATCGCCGCCTTCCCCGAAAATCTGAGCCCAGAACAGCGTCAGTCCGATGATCTCGCCGAGCTTGGCAAGCTGGTCAAAACCCCGGATGCCAATGTCATCAAACTGCCCAACATTTCTGCATCGGTGCCTCAGCTGGTCGCCGCCATCGAAGAACTGCAGGCCCAGGGCTACGACATTCCCTCCTACCCGGAAGAGCCCGCAACCGACGCCGAAAAAACCGCCCGTGCGCGCTATGATAGCCTCAAGGGCTCTGCTGTGAACCCGGTACTGCGCGAAGGCAACTCCGATCGCCGTTCGGCCCGCGCCGTCAAGAACTACGCCCAGAACAACCCGCATTCCATGGGCGCCTGGATTGCTGACAGCAAGACCAAAGTCTCGTCGATGCCCGGCAATGATTTCTATGCCAACGAGAAATCCGCCACCATCAGCGCCGCCCAGGCCGGTGACGCCAAGATCGAGTTCGTGGCCAAGGACGGTACCGTTACCGTGCTGAAAGACAACTGGCCCCTGGAGGCGGGCACCATCGCCGATGCCACCTTCATGTCGGTCGCCGCTTTGGGCAGCTTCCTGGCAGATGCCATCGCTGACACCAAGGCAGATGGCACCATGTTCTCGCTGCACATGAAGGCCACCATGATGAAGGTCTCTGACCCGATCATCTTTGGCCACGCGGTCAAAGCCTGGCTCGCGCCCGTCTTCGACAAGTTTGGTGCCGAAATGGACGCCCTGGGGGTCAATGCAAACTCCGGCATGGGCGATCTGCTGGACCGCGTTGCAGGCAATGCCGACATCATGGCCGCAATCGAGACGGTCACGGCTGAACGCCCCGCCATGTATATGGTCGACAGCGACAAGGGCATCACCAACCTGCATGTACCGTCGGATGTGATCATCGACGCCTCGATGCCTGCCGTGATCCGTGCCGGCGGCAAGGGCTGGGACGGCGCAGGCAACAAGGGCGACACCAATTGCGTCATCCCTGATCGCTGCTATGCCACCATCTATGACGAGACCATCAACTTCTTCAAAGCCAATGGTGCACTCGATGTAACCACTGCGGGCTCTGTCGCCAATGTTGGCCTGATGGCACAAAAGGCCGAAGAATACGGCTCTCACCCAACCACATTCGAGGCCCCTGCAGCAGGCACCATCCGTGTGGTTCTGGCCAATGGTGAGACCCTGCATGCCCATGAGGTAGAGGCTGGCGACATCTGGCGGGCCTGCACTGCGAAACAGGCGCCCATCGAGAACTGGATCGAATTGGCCCTGGATCGTCAGCGCCTGACCGGCTCCGAAGCGATCTTCTGGCTGGACGCCAACCGCGCCCATGACGCCGAGCTGATCAAATATGTGACCCCTGCTCTGGAGGCCGCAGGCAAGGCGGATCTTTTCCAGATCATGGCCCCCCGTGAAGCCACCGCCCAGTCGCTGAAGACCATCACCGCAGGCCAGGACAGCATCGCCATCACCGGCAATGTCCTGCGCGACTATCTGACCGATCTGTTCCCGATCCTCGAGCTTGGCACCTCTGCCAAGATGCTGTCGATTGTGAAACTGATGAAAGGCGGCGGCTTGTTTGAAACCGGTGCGGGCGGCTCTGCCCCCAAACACGTGCAACAACTGGTTGAACAAAACCACCTGCGCTGGGACTCGATGGGGGAATTCTGCGCCTTGGGTGAAAGCCTGAACTTCCTGGCCGACAACAAGGGCAACGCCAAGGCCGGCGTGCTGGGGGCCGCCGCCGAAGTCGCGACCCAAGGCATTCTTGACCAGAACAAATCGCCATCGCGCAAAGTCGGCGAGCCCGACAACCGGGACAGCCACTACTGGTTTTCCCGTTTCTGGGCCGAAGCGCTGGCAGCACAAACTGACGACGCAGCCCTGGCAGCGGAGTTTGCCCCCCTGGCCGAGGCATTGGCGAACGGCGAAGCCGCGATCCTTGCTGAACTGGCCGCGGCCCAGGGACCAGCCGCGGAAATCGGCGGTTATTTCCACCCTTCCGTCGAGCTGAAAGCCAAGGTCATGCGCCCAAGCGCCACGCTGAACGCGATCATCGGCTAGGGCTTTGACCACCTAGGCCACACACAACAAAGAAAGAGCCCGGCAGATCTCTGCCGGGCTCTTTCTTTGTTGTGTGTGGCTGGGGGCGCTGCCCCCGCACCCCCTACGGGGCCGCTCCCCCGGGATATTTGGGGCCAAATGAAAAGCCTGTTAGAAGTCCTGCCACATGTCCTTGGCTGTATTGCCATGGCTGCTGACAGCGGCCGGGGCGGGCTGGACCGCGTCCAGGTCCCAATCATCATTGCCATGGGCTGAAGGTGCGGCGGAGGCCGCGGGCATCGCAGCCGGGGCCTTGGGCATCTGCGTCACCGCGCCCCCCCCCTCCAGTTTGAAGACCGCAATCAATTCCGCGAGTTTCGACGAGTCGGTGCTGAGCAATTGCCCCGCCGCGGTGGATTGCTCGACCATGGCCGCGTTCTGCTGGGTCACCTGATCCAGCTGGGTCACCCCGGTGTTGATCTCGC
>JADFAE010000037.1 GCA_015665415.1 Roseobacter sp. | reverse complement strand
CTGTTGGGCGGCCTGTCCTATTGGTTGGCCACATCCGGGAGGTTTCGCCGCTGGATGGTTTGGCCTGCGGTGACACTAGACTGTGTGTTCATGCTGGTGAACACCTGGGCCGGGCTGCGCAATACCGGCCTGCCCGGGGAATTGACCTTTCTGTTGCCGCCAACCTGGCTGGTGCCAGTAATTCTGGGCTTTGCCGTGCTGCGCTTTAACCCATATCTGCAGGCCTATTGCGTGGCCCTGGTGGTCGGCGGGCTGGCCCATCTGACCCTGTGGCAACCACAAGAGATCACCCCCTTTATTGTCGAGCGGGTCAGAGATATGGTTTCGGTTGAACCCAATATGATGCGGGTGGTGATGATTGCTCTGGGGGGGGTCGTGCTGGTAGTGGCCGCCTATCGCACCCGCCAGCTGCTGCACAGTTCGATCATAGATGCCCAGGCACGGGCCAACCTGACCCGCTATCTGCCAGCCCAGATGGCGGACCGCTTGGCCGATGGTGAGCTGAGTGAGCTGCGCCAAGGACGGCAGCAGAAAATGGTGGTGATGTTTGTCGACATTCGCGGCTTTACCCATTGGTCCGAGGGGCGCGCGCCGGAAGAGGTGGGGGCCTATATCAGTGAATTCCGCCACCGGGTGCAACGGGCCGTTGGCCAAAATGACGGTATGATCGACAAGTTCATCGGGGACGCAGCAATGATCCTGTTTGACGGAGAGAAAGCTGCCGCGCGGGCGCTGTCCTGCGTCGATGCCCTGCTTGCTGAGGTGAAAGACTGGGGTGTTGCGCGTCAGGCCATTGGTCGCAATCCGGTGCGTGTGGGCATTGGGCTGCATCTTGGCGAAGTCTTTTCCGGCGTGGTCGGCGATGTCGAGCGTTTGGAGTATTCGGTGTTTGGCGATACTGTGAATACGGCAGCGCGACTGGAGGAGTTGACCAAGACAGCCGGTGCCGGGGTGATTGCCTCGGCTGCGGTATTGGCCGCAGAGCCCGCGCGCGAGGGGTGGACTGCCCTGCCAGCGGTGTATCTGCGCGGGCGCAGCAATGGGCTCGAGATCTTTGGGCGGGAGCTGGTGCCACAGCCATCGGCCTGAGCGCCGGTTTTCTTGCCTCAGATCAAAGACCTCGAGCCTGCGTTTCTGTCAGATGATGCCAAGCGGCGAACAGAAGGAGACAGACAATGCTTGAGATCTCGACGCGCAAAGTGGCGCAGGTCGCCCTGATGGCACGGGAACTGGACCGCGCTGAGGGCGAACTGCGGGCCTTTGTCGACCGGTTGGGCATGGATGAACAGGCCGAGCTGACAGCAATCATGTGGATCGGGCGGGGCAGCTTTGAAGCTGAAGAGCTGAGCGAGGCCATCGAGACCGCAAAGCAAGAAGCCACCACCCCAACCGCGGATTATCTGATCGGCACCCCGCATCTGGCCGATAATATCGAAGCGGGTCTGGATGCGCTGGGTGTCGATGTTCAGGACGTAGAAGAAGATGTGATCGGCCGCTAGGCCGATCAACGCAGGGCGGATGCGGGACGCAGCACGCCAGGTCCTGTCACAGCAGCGGCGGCGCCTGTTTCAATTCACTTGCTTCGGCCCGGCTCAGCTGTTGACCCTGCTTGCGCTTGAGCAGCACGTCGCGCGCACGCGCGTATTGATCGTCCTGCCAGAAAATCATGCACCCGTTGCAGCCTTTGCCGCAGCAGCCTTCGACACCAACCCGGTTGGTCTTGAAGCGGCGCGTGTTGCCGTCTTCCTCGATGCTTTTGGCGAGGGCGTCCCGCCTCTTTTCATAGGCTTTGGGGTTCTCCTTGCCGGTCATCTCCAGCCCCTGAGTGAGCTTGTCGAACCGCACCCGGTTCCACTGCTCCTCTGTCAGGGCGCGTTCCTTGCGCATCACGGAATACTGCGGGAAGCGGGCCTTGAGATCATCAATGTCTTCGTGATCAAACAGGGTGAAGGGCAGGCGGATCCGCGTTTTTGTGCTGCCCTGGACCACCTCCGTGCGCGTGCCATTGGCGGCGTTCTCAAAATCATAGACCCGCAAAAGCACGGTGTCGCGGGCGATGGGCGAGACAAATTCCAGCACCTCTCCGGCGACCAGCTTGTTCTTCACCTCGACCAGAAAGGCGTCTTCGGTGACATCTGCGACAACTCCGGCGTATTCCCATTGCGCCAAGGAGGCCGTGTGCTCGTAGTTATGGGCATAGTTGGTCAGGCGACCCTCATGAAAGGCCAGCGTGTAGCCGCGGTTTCCGACGGCTTCCAGCTCACGCATATAGGGCTTGGGGTCCCAGTTTTCCGGATCGGCATAATAGTCATCAATCGCCATGCGATAGGCGCGCGCGACGATGGCGCAATAATATTCTGACTTACCGCGCCCCTCGACCTTGAGACTGTCGACACCGATCTCAAGATATTCGTTCAGCTTGGGCATGATACAGAGATCTTTGGAATTGAGGATGTAAGAGCCGCGCGCGTCTTCCTCGATCGGCATCAGCTCTCCGGGGCGGCAGCCTTCCTCGAGCAGGAACTCGAACATGTCGGCGTTGTCATCGGTGATCTGCAGATCCTGCACCGTGCCGTCCTTGAGCCGCATGCGGAAGGTATAGTTCCAGCGGCAGGAATTGGCGCAATTGCCCTGGTTGGCACCGCGTTCGGCCATGAAATTGGACAACAGGCAGCGCCCGGAATAGGTCATGCACATGGCACCATGCACAAAGGCCTCGAGCTTGATATCCGGACATTTTTCGCGGATCTCTTTTAGTTCAGCAAAGGAGACTTCGCGGGCCAGCACACAGAGATCAGCACCCTGGTCCTGCCAGAATTTCACCGAGAGCCAGGAGCAGATATTGCTTTGGGTGGAGATATGCAGCGGCAGTTCCGGCGCGCGCTCCTTGACGTATTGAAACACGCCGGGGTCGGCAATGATCAAGCCGTCGGGGCGCACTTTGCGGACCGTCTGGATATATTCATCCAGCTTGTCGATGTCCTTGTTATGAGAAAACAGGTTTAGCGTCAGATAGGCGCGCCGCCCGTGAGCATGGCAGAACTCCACACCCTCGATGACCTCTTCCAGGGAGAATTCCGATTTGGTGCGCAGCGACATATCGGGCGTGCCGAGATAGACCGCATCCGCCCCATACAGGATGGCAAGCTTGAGTTTGCGCAGATTGCCGGCTGGCATCAGGAGTTCGGAACGTGTCATTGTCTGGGTCTCGTCTGGAGCACTTGGAAAGCGTCCGTATAGGGCACCAAGGGCGCCAAGAAAATGACTTAGCGCAAGGTGAGGGGAGGCAGCCCGTATCCGGGCGCGAATTTGCTCGCTTGGGAGAACGCACTATTTGTGAGATTTGGTTCCAGTGCGTGGTGGCAAGATACCCCCAAAATGGGCGCGGGTCTTGCCAAGGGGAAAGGAAAAGGGATGCCGGACCATGGCATCAAGGCCGGTATTGACCCTGCCGCTGTTTTGCAGGCAGCTGCGGAGAGCATCCTAATCACCACGGCCAGCCTTGAATTACCTGGCCCGAAAATTCTCTATGCCAATCCCGCCTTTGAAAAAATGACAGGCTGGAGCTGTGAAGAGATTGTCGGGCACTCGCCCCGGATTTTGCAGGGAGAGAAGACCGACATGGGTGTCTTCAGGTCTATGCGTCGAACCCTGCAAACTGGCGGGACATGGGAGGGGCTCGCGCTCAACTATCGCAAAGATGGCAGCAGCTTTTGGATGGAGTGGTCAATCACCGGGCTAAGAGACGCAGGCGGCTCAATCTATCAGTATCTGGCGGTTCAGCGTGATGTCACCGCGCGTGTCGAGATGGAAGCCCGGTTGCAGCGCACGCAGCAAGCGGCACAGGCAGCGGAGCGGGCGCGCGCCAATTTGGCACGCTATTTTCCACCAAACCTGGTCGAAGCGCTTGCGGCCAAGGATCAGCCGCTTGGTACGGTTGCACAGCAGGATCTGGCGGTGCTTTTTGCCGATATCGTAGGGTTCACAAAGCTGTCCGAAGGTTTGGAGCCCGCCCGTGTCATCCACCTGCTGCGCGACATTCATGCCTGGATGCAGCGGGTGATTTTCAAGTGGAATGGCTCGATCGAGGGCTATATCGGGGATGAGGTCCTGGCGATTTTTGGCTTTCCCGAAAGAGAAGCCCACAGCGCCAGCAATGCTTTGGCCTGCGCCCAGGAGTTGTTGCGCTCTGCGAAGGCGTGGAATCTGCAGCGCGGGCTGAGTGGCGAGCCTGCGGTACACATCGGGGTGGGGCTGCACTATGGGCCGGTGGTTCTGGGCGATGTGGGCACAGCTGATTTTGTGGAGTTCACAGTGATTGGGGATACGGTCAATATCGCCAGTCGCCTGCAAAAGGAGACCCGCAGGCTCAACTGTGATCTGGTTGTAGGTGAGCCCTTGGTTGCGGCGATCCAGTCTGAACCCGGAGCGAGGGATCTGGGAAGACTGCGGAGATTTGGTGAAATCGACATTCGCGGGCGTAGCCATGCTGTCGAAATATGGATTCAGTCGCGGGATGAGAGATAGCCGAAGGCACGGCACTTGCGCCCCTTCGGCTTTGTTTTGGTTCAGACCTCAGGCGAGGCGGTTGGTGACTTCCAGATGCTGGGCCAGCTGGCCAATCTTGCCCATCCAATCTGCAACCAAGGTGGCATCGCTGGGGGCGGCATGGACACCAGCGGCGATCTTGCCGTTCATTACCGCCTCGATGGCAAAGGAAACCGGGAAAGAGACCAGGCGCGCCATGGCGGTGCCACGCGCGTCTCCCCAGGCATCCATCACATAGGTCTTGTGCCAGACCACTGCACCGTCTTTCTCGGCCTTGAGATCAACGCAGAGCACAACCCGGTCGGGCTCACCTTCATCGTAGGAATTCTCGTCCCAGAACTGGTCCGACATTTCTTTCAGACGCGCGTCCCCTGCAGCGCCTTCCAGTGTTTCGACCTCTTTGAACACTCCGTCCCAGGCCTGCGCCCAGCCGTTCAGCCGCAGGGTGCCACGCACGAATTCCTTCACATTCCAGTCAGACCCAAACTCATATTGGCCCATGAACGGCAGGGAATCGCGGTTCGGGTAGACTTCAAAGCTCTCGGGGCTGGGCAGTGGCGCATCAAACGAGGAGATCGCATCCCAGGGGCGGGCCACGTCAAACTCTTTGAAATCACGTATGGATTTGGAGGGCGAACGCAGCGCTTTCAGCACGCCCAAAGGCGACCAGCTGAATTTGTAGCGGAACGGATTGGGGGTCTTGGGGATACCACCGCAATAGGACAGAAAGCTCACATCGTTGGCGGTATCAAAACTCTCTGAGGCCTTGTACTCATCCACCAGCGCATGGGCCATCAAATGGTCGATGCCTGGGTCCAGCCCCACTTCGTTGACCAGTGCCACACCGGCCGCTTTGGCCTTGGCATCCAGGGCACGCATTTCCGGAGCAATGTAAGACGACGAGACAAAATGCGCCCCCTTGGAGATCGCCAGCTCGGCCAGGGGAACGTGCCAGTCACCGGGCAGCATCGAGACCACCACGTCGGCGGGGCTCAGCAGCTCGCCCAGGTTTTTGATGTCAAAGGCATGGATATTGGAGGTGAGGTCGCCGACCGCCTCGCGGGCCTTGTCGGCCGTGCGGTTCCAGACCGCAACGTCATGGCCCGCTTCCAGCAGGCGACGCAGGCCGGGGATGGCCGAGAGGCCGGTGCCGCACCAGTGAATAGTCATGAGAGTTCTCCCTTATTTGTAGCGCAGTTTGGCCGCAACGATGCTGACCACAATGAGAATGGCGCAGATATTGGCAACAATGATTGGCCAGTCACCCACCATCAGCCCGTAGCAAAACCACAGGCTGACGGTGAACAGAAACATCAGATTCGCAGAGAGCGACAGGCCGGAGGTGTCACGGCTTGCCCATGCCTTCCAGGCCTGTGGCATCCAGCAGACGGTGCCCATGAAAGCAGCGATATATCCGACATAAAGCTCCATCAGGCGGGCACGAATTCGCGGAAAGTGGCCTCAGCTCGACCCCAGACGCCAGTCGTCAGATCGCTCAACGTCAGCAGCGAAGGCAGCAATTGCTCGGCGTAGTCCTGCGAGCTTTCCAGAGGCAGCATCGAGGGCAGATTGTCGATTGCCATCACATCCATCACCGGATCCTGTGCGACCCGCAGGGCCGGGGCCTCCCAGGTGGTGGCCTGATTGTAGACGGGCACCGGGTTGTAGTCGCTGTCGGGATCGCAGGCGACGTCGCCGATAGCCGTCAGCTTGCGGGTCGTGCTCAGCGCCTCCTGTGGCACAAAGATCGGGGTGCCGGGGCGGGCAAAGATGCAGTTCAGGAACAGATCATGCTCCAGGATCTCGGGGAAGGGGCCGCCGCTGGCGGTTTCAGCCATGTCCCATTTGGTCACGCGCACGCCCATGGCTTCACATAGATCCGCCGCGCCGGTGCCAACACGCCCCAGGGCACCAATAACGATGGCGCTTGGCCGGTCCTGCTTGAGCGCATCCAGCTCAGCGCCCAGTTCCGCCAGCAGGGCGTCCTTGTTGGAATAGACACCGACGGGGCCGCAGATCTCGTTGCGCCTCTGTGCGCACCAGCTCTTGAGGGTGACAGCGGCCCCCGCATAGCCGGCCCAATAGCCAAAGGCCGCAACCCGGCGGCCGGCCTCATCAACCAGATACTCGAGATCATAGAGGCTGCCACCGCCTGCCTTGAAGCGATCCAGCAAGGCCTTGCCGGAATGCTGGCCCTTGAAGGCATGGCCAAACATGATGTGGCGATGCGGCAGCGGGGTTCCATCTTCTGGCAGCTCCTTGAGGCCAAAAATGATCGCATCTGCCGGGGCTGTGGGCCAGGAATTTTCCGGCGCGATCTCGCAGCCTGCATCGATGTAACCCTGCAGCGGGATTGCGCGCACCGCGCTCTCCTCTACCGTGACCTTGATGCCGCCTGACAGCAGCGCCTTGGCCCCTTCCGGCGTCAGGCCGACGCGGTCTTCATTGGGGCGCTGTTCGGCCCGTACCCAGAGATGTGTCATAGTCGTGTTCCTTCAGAGCATTCCCTTGGCATAGACGCTGCGCACAGAGGCGCGCTGTTCCATTGCCGTCATGAATGTTTGGATTTTGGGGAATTCTGCCAATTTTACCCCGTCACCTTCCAGCCAGGTGCAGATCGGGTAGAGATAGCAGTCGGCGATACTGATTTCATCCCCCAGCACAAAAGGCGCGCGCAGGCCGAATTGGCTGAGATGCGCACAGGAGTCTGCCATGGTTGCAGGCACCTTTGCCTGCATATCCTTGTAGCTGGAGGTCTTGCTGGCCCAGCGGCTGCCGCGCATCTTGTGGGCGTGGTTCACATGCATGGTCGAGGCCAGATAGAACATGACCTCGCGCAGGCGGGCGCGCATCAGCGGCTCTGCGGGGCGCAGGCCGGATTCGGGGGCCAGATCGGCGATATATTCCAGCAGGGCACCGGTTTCCGTCAGAATGCCGCCATCCACCGCCAAGGCTGGCACGCGACCCTTGGGATTGATCTGTGCATAGGCCGCGCCGGTCTGTTCCTTGGCGGCAAAGTCGATCTTGATCGCCTCATAATCGCGCCCGGCCTCTTCCAGGGCGATGGCCACGGCGACAGAAATGGTGTTGGGGGCGTAGTATAATTGCATGTCTGATCTCCTAGCGAATAGGGCCTGCGGTCACGGAAGCAGCCAAGTTAGAAATGGGTCCGATCAAAAATGGGCCGGATCAAAGGTGGGGCTGTTTACAGGTTGGCCCGACTACAGGTGAGTTTGAGCATAGTGCCGGTCGCTGCTGTCAAGATGGGGCACAGCGTTGAACAGTACCGGGCTGAGATGGCCGCCGATGGGAAACAGCCGGTGCATTGATGTATTCATGATCGACAGGGCGGCGCGCGCCATTGCATCGGTATCCAAGCCCATGGCCTGCCGTATCGCCATCGAGATAAATCCCCCGGAAGTCACCACCAGAGCCGGGCCTTCACCTGCGGCTATATCGGCCAGAACCGATTGGGTGCGACGTTCAAAATCGCGCCAGCTTTCGGGCGGGTTGTCTATTTTATTGTCGGCCCAGGCCCGGAATACCTTGGGCAGATGGTCGACAAAGCCCTCGCGCTCTTCGGGGATGGGTAGCCCGTGCTGGGCCTCCATTGCCTGGGCCAAGGTGAAATATTCCATCTCGTTGAGACGCGGATCCTGAACCACTTCGCCTAGGCCCATGGCGGAGGCGGTTTCCTGATGCCGGGTCAGGGTTCCGCTGTAGACGCGCGGATGGTGGGCGCCGCTATTGGTCAGATATTCCCCCAGCCAACGGGCCTGTTGGTGCCCCAAGGCGCTGAGCTGGTCATAGCTGGCCTCGTCGCGGGCTTCGGTATTGGCCTGCCCATGGCGGACCAGGGTGATATGTGTCATGCGGCTTGTCCCATTTCCTTGCTTGATTTTCATAGGTGAGCGGGAAGAGACATGGAAGGGAAGGTTGCAGTCCAAGGCAAGATTTCATTGTGGTCGCAATTTGCAGCCCTAGGTCGAATTGATCGGCGTGATGATGTTCGATTTGCGCAATTTTTGAGGGGATTGCGCTAAATTCACGGCGAATACCCTTGGGGCTTGCACTAAAGTGACAAGCATGAAACTAAATTGGTTAACGGGCATATTTCCTTTCTGCCGCTGCAGATCTGCCGCACAAAACTACAGGTAATCCAATGGCTTTGAACCCTGCTCGATTTCTTCAGGATCTACACCGACTGCGGTCCTTTGGCGCATCTGGCGTTGGCAAGGGGGTTGTGCGGCCTGCCTTTACAGCGGTGGATATCGCCTCTCGCCAATGGCTGGCCTCGCGTATGCAGGAGGCAGGCCTGGAGGTCCATTTTGATCCGGTCGGCAATCTTTTTGGCCTCAATGGCCCCAAATCTCTGCTGATCGGCTCGCATAGCGACAGCCAACCCGAGGGCGGTTGGCTGGACGGGGCCCTGGGGGTGATTGCCGGGCTGGAAATTGCCCGAGCGTCAAAAGAGGACGGTGGACCCGCCATCTCGGTGGTGAACTTTCAGGATGAAGAAGGCCGCTTTGGTATTCTCACCGGATCGGACGTCTGGACCGGGCAGATCTCTTTGGCCGAGGCTGATGCGCTTACCGATACCGATGGTCTGACCCTGGGGGCGGCGCGGGCCCGCATGTCAGGGCGCGCGCGGGAGTTCCTGCCGCATGACATGTTCTCGGGCTTTATCGAGATGCATATCGAACAGGGACCGGGGATGGATGTCTCCGGTGATCAGATCGGGGTGGTTTCGGATATCGTTGGTATTCGCGAGACTCGGATCAGGATCTGCGGGCGGCAGAACCATGCGGGTACCACCCCTATGGCGCTGCGCCAGGACGCCTTTCAGGCGCTCAGCGACTTCAATCAGCGGATCAATGCGCGGTTTGGCGCAGTGGCAACAAAGGCCACTGTCTGGACCCTGGGTCATGCCGAGCTGAGCCCCAATGCTTCATCCGTGGTGCCGGGGCAGGCGCGGTTTACCCTGCAGTGGCGCGACGGTGATTTGGCGCGTCTGGCCGCGATGGAGAGCATCGTTGAAGACGTCGCAAAAGACATTGCCCAAGAGCGGGGCGTGGAGGTCGAAGTTGGCCCGGTTGGCGGCATCGATCCTGCAGCCATGGACGACCGTCTGAAAGCAGCGCTACAACAGGCGGCCCATGACTTGGCGCCGAGCAAGTGGCGGGATCTGCCGTCAGGGGCCCTGCATGACGCCGCCAATGTGGCGCGGGTGATGCCAACAGCGATGCTGTTTGTGCCCTCGATCGGTGGCATCAGTCATGCTTTTGACGAAGACACCAAGGAAGAGGATCTGATCAAGGGGTTGGAGGTTCTGAACCGGGCGGCACTGTCTCTGTAACCAACTCGATTGTGTTTGGCGGAGGGCAACAGCCCCGGCCCGCTACGGATCTCAGCCGCGGGCGTAGCCGCGTTTCATCATCCGGTTGCGGTGCTTGTCCGCTGCCAGGGAGGCATCGCGCAGATTGTCATAGATGCTGATCGCGCTTTGGCCATTGCTACCGGCAACCCCCCACTCCCGGAGAACCGAAATCTCTGAAAACAGGTTCAAGGCCAGCTCGATCCGGTAAAATCGGGAGCGGCGGCTTTGGGCTTGGCGATAGAGCAGACAGGTGGCCATGCGCCGAGTCTATACCAGAGCGATTCGCCTCGGCAAGAGCGAGGTGTCAGCTCCAGGTGACATCACCCAGAAAGATATAGCCGGCCCCGTATATGGTCTTGATCAGACGCGGGTTTTTGGGATCTTCGCGTAGTTTGGTGCGCAGCCGTGACACCCGTACATCCATGGCGCGATCAAAACTGTCGCTGGCTCCTCCCCCCAAGGCCTCTTGCATCTGCGCCCGCGAAATTAGGCGCTTGGGACTGTCGAGAAACAGCCGCAGGACCTCACCTTCGGCATGGGAGAACGGGACTTCCTCCCCCTTTTCATCTTCGAGAAGATAGCGGTCGAAATGGGCCGTCCAGCCCGAGAAACTGGCGGAGTTGCCGCTGACTGGCTGGCTGCGCGGGCCTGATCGCAAACGCGCCCGAATGCGGGCCACCACCTCCGCGGGGTCAAAGGGTTTGGTGATATAGTCATCCGCCCCCAGCTCAAGGCCCGTTACTCGATCCTGCACCTGAGCGCGGCCGGAGATGATGATCACCGCCGCCCCCTGCTCCAGGGCCAGCCGATGCACCAGGGTCAGCCCATCCACATCCGGCAGCGAAAGATCCACCAGGCAGACATCCGGCGTCACCCGTTTGAGCGAGGCTTCGAATTCACGGGCCCGGGCAAAACTCTGGGTGCGGAACCCGGCCTCCTCCAGGGTTTCGGTGAGGATTTGGCGAATTTCCGGTTCATCGTCCAGAATTGTGACAAGAGGCGCGGTCATGCGGGTGTCTCCGGGTTGATGAGGGCCGACAATTGTTGGGTGGTAAAGGGTTTTTGCAGCACCGGCCCGGCTTTGAGCGCGAGGCGGAATTGGGGGTCGCTGGGCGGCAGCGAGGTCATCAGGATGATAGGCAGGTTTGACTCCTTGAGGCGTTGCGCCAGATCAATGCCGGTGGCCTCGCCTTCCAACCGCACGTCCGACAGCACCAGGGCGATATCGGGAATATCCGCTGCCAGGGCCGAAGCTTCGTCGACGCTGGTGGCCTCGATCACCGAATAGCCCAGGTCAATCAATGTGTCGCGAAAGGTGGCGCGCAGCTCTTCGCTGTCTTCGACCAGAAGCGCAATACCCCCGCGCGCGTCCGGTGCCGCCCGATAGGGCAGGCGCAGGGTGATGGCAGCACCAGAGACGGTATTGCCAATCCGCATGTCACCGCCCGTGGATTTGGCCATATCGTAAACCATCGGCAGGCCCAGCCCTGAACCTTCGCTGCCTTTGGTGGTGAAAAAGGGATTCAGGGCGTTCTTGAGCGCCTCGGCAGAAAAGCCGGGGCCGGTATCCGTGACGCTGATCTCGAGCCAGACCCTGCCAACAACATGGGCGCTGACGGTGATCTGCCCGTTGACGCCACAGGCATCGCGGGCATTGAAGATCAGGTTCAGCAGCGCGTCCTGCAATTTACCCGCGTCGAGCAGCAACAGAATATCCGGGGTGTTGTCCAGGACGCTCAGCCCTACTCCCTGTGGCAGCGACGGGGAGGCGAGGATTTTCAATTCCGACAAGAGTGCATGCATATTCGTGGCCTGGGGACGCAGGGTGCGCTGGCCGGTCATTTCGGCAATCCGGTTGAGCAGACGGCCTCCACGTCGCGCGGCAGAGAGGGTGCCACGCACCATGTCCTGTGCCTGCGATGGCAGTTCCATCTTTCCAAGCTTGCCCTGCATTCCAAGGATAATGGTAAGAAGATTGGAAAAGTCATGTGCCAGCCCCGAAGTCATCTGCGCAGCCATTTCGCGGCGGCGCGCCTGTTGCAGGGCAACACGTGTCTGGGTTTCCTCGGTGACATCCATGGACAGAATATAGACACCGCCGCTGTGATCCGGGGTAAAGGCCACCCGGATGCGGCGGCTGTCATGGGCCTCGGTGAACTCGAATACCGGGCTGCCGCCCTTGTAGGCCGCCATCAGATGTGGCTCGATCCGGGTAAAGGCCTGATCGCCAAGCGCTTCTGAGATATGCATGCCCAGGATATCAGAGGGGCGGCTGGGAAAGACAGAGCTCAGCCGTCTGTTGGTATAGGTATAGTGACCATCGCCATCGACATGGGCGATATGGGCCGGCATCATTTCGGTGGTGAGACGGGTGCGACCCTCGATTTCGGTCAATTGCCGTTTGGCCTCTTCCAGCGCGGTGATGGTGGCAGCCAGCTTGCGGTTGGTGGCCGAGAGCTCCTCGGTGTGGGAAATCACCCGGTCCGACAATTCCTCGGATCTGGCCCTGAGCAGTTGCTCGACGCGTTTGGTGCGGCTGATGTCGGTATAGACTGCAACCCAGCCGCCCTGGGGCAGCGGCGCGCCTTCGATCGAGATCATCTGACCATTGGCGCGGGTCCGCTCCAGATAATGCGGTTCAAAATCCAGCGCCTGGGCAACACGGGCGGCGACAAACCCCTCGATGTCATCCACCGGCCCGTATTCCCCGCTGGTGGCAATATGGCGGATGGTGTCGTCAAAGCGCGCGCCGGGGGTGACCAGCGCATCGGGCAGGTTGAACATTTCCTGAAAACGGCTGTTGCAGACGGCAAGACGCAGCTCACTGTCATAGATCGAGATCGCCTGGGCAATCAGGTTGAGCCCGGCGGTGGTCATTGCATTGCGAGTCTTGTCGGATCTGTTCATGGCCCCCCCGGCGCCCATTTCACGCCCATGGCTACCACCGCAGGTGACATTGGCAAAGGGGGGAGACCCGTCCTGTGCCAAAAAGCGACCCTGTTAGGTCGATGAAAAATCACGCTGTTACAATTCGTAAGATTTGAGAAAACTTCACGAAAAAGTTGACCGGCTAGCATGAGCGCGTTCCTAATCGGGACCAGAATCGCGTGACAGCGATCTGCCGGCCGGGATGGCCGGAAAGGGGAGGAGAAAGACATTGGCGCAGATGCAGTCAGGCGCTGCAGGGAAACTGTCCCTGCCGGCGCTGCTTGAACGCAACGTTTCGGAATTCGGTGATCGGCCGGCCTACCGGGAAAAAGAATTTG
Source organism: Roseobacter sp. (assembly GCA_015665415.1). GTDB lineage: Bacteria > Pseudomonadota > Alphaproteobacteria > Rhodobacterales > Rhodobacteraceae > Pseudophaeobacter. The sequence continues at coordinate 25,837 of JADFAE010000037.1, read as the reverse complement.
GCATTTGGCAGTGCTGGACCTGGGCGGAAACCGCCAAGGAGATCGAGGCCCTGGCGCTTGGTCTGATCAATCTTGGCGTGAATGAGGGTGACTTTATCGCCATCATCGGGGGCAACCGCCCTTATCTCTACTGGGCGATGGTTGCGGCGCAATCCGTGGGTGCGATCCCGGTGCCATTGTACCAGGATGCCAATGCCGAAGAGATGGCCTATGTGCTGGATCACTGCGGCGCTCGGTTTGTCATCGCGGCCGACCAGGAGCAGGTCGACAAGGTGATCGAGGTTCAGGACCAGCTGCATCAGTTCGAACATCTGATCTATCTCGATCCGCGCGGGCTGCGCAAATATGACCACCGCACCCTGCATGAATACGCCCATGTGCAAAATCAGGGTCGTGCTGCCTATGACGAATGGATCCCTGAACTGAAAGCACGCCGCGCCAAGCTGACCTATGACAGCACCTGCGTGATGCTTTACACCTCGGGAACCACGGGCAAACCCAAAGGGGTTGTGCTCTCCAACCGCAACATCGTCGAGAGCGCCAAGAATGCCTGCGAATTCGACAATCTGAAACAGACCGATGAGATCCTTGCCTATCTGCCAATGGCCTGGGTTGGCGATTTCATCTTTTCGATTGGTCAGGCCTATTGGGCCGGGTTCTGCGTGAACTGCCCAGAAAGCCCTGAGACCATGATGACCGATCTGCGTGAGATCGGCCCAAGCTATTATTTTGCGCCGCCACGGGTGTTTGAAACCCAGCTGACCAATGTGATGATCCGCATGGAAGACGCGGGCAATCTCAAACGCAAGATGTTCCACCACTTCATGGCCCATGCCAAAAAGGTCGGCCCCAGCATTCTGGACGGCAAACCCGTCGGCATGATGGATCGGTTGAAATACGCGCTGGGCAACGTGCTGGTCTATGGTCCGCTGAAAGACACGCTGGGCTTTGGCAATGTGCGCGTTGGCTATACCGCAGGCGAAGCCATCGGTCCGGAAATCTTTGAGTTCTATCGCTCGCTGGGGATCAACCTCAAACAGCTGTACGGGCAGACCGAAGCCACCGTTTTCATCACCGTGCAGCCGGATGGAGAAGTCCGGGCTGATACCGTGGGTGTGCCGGCTCCGGATGTGGAAATCCGCATCGCCGACAATGGTGAGATCTTCTACCGCTCGCCGGGCACTTTTGTGGAATATTACAAAAACCCCGAAAGCACCGCCGACACCAAAGACCCTGAAGGCTGGGTTGCCACCGGGGACGCGGGCTTCTTTGAGGAGAACACGGGTCATCTGCGCATCATCGACCGGGCCAAGGACGTTGGCAAAATGGCCGACGGCAGCATGTTCGCGCCCAAATTTGTCGAGAACAAACTGAAGTTCTACCCCGACATCCTCGAGGCTGTGCTGTTTGGCAATGAAAAAGACCGCTGCGTTGCCTTTATCAACATCGACCTTTCGGCGGTTGGCAATTGGGCCGAACGCAACAATATCGCCTATGCCTCCTATCAGGAACTGGCGGGCCACCCCAAGGTGCTGGCCTCGATCCAGGAGCATGTTTCGGAGGTGAACAAATCGGTGGCGGCAGATCCGATGCTGTCGGGCTGCCAGGTGCATCGCTTTGTGGTTCTGCACAAGGAACTGGACGCGGATGACGGTGAGATGACCCGGACCCGCAAGGTGCGCCGCCGTATCGTGGAAGACAAATTCGCCGATATCATCGCCGCTCTGTATGACGGATCCGGTGAGATCTCGACCACGACCGAAGTCACCTATGAGGATGGTCGCAAAGGCGCGATCAGCGCGACGCTCACGATCAAGGACGCAGACCTAGTCAGCAGTGCGCAGCACAGGGTGGCTGCGGAATGACTGACCGATACGCAAACTTGCGCCGCCCTGCCTGGCTGATGCTGCCGGGTCTGGTGCTAAACCAGATCCGGGCAATGATCGGGGTGAAAGGCGGTATGCACCACCTGGCGGATCATCAACGGTGCGCTGAATCCGCCAAGGCGCTTTCTGATGGAGGCGCGGCTTTCGGATGGCGAGAGGCCTTTGCGGCGGCACTCCAGGGCCATGGACAAAAGGCAGCTGTGCTCGAATTCGCTAAACATAGCAGGGGTCTCCTTGCTGCTCATCTTTCTCAAGTGTCGCAGGAAAGTGTTAACACTCCTAAAATCGTTAACACTTTTTTGTGGCGGAATAATGGAGACGTCGCTCATGCTTGACCAATCCGATAGCTACGTCACTGAAGATGGTCGCACCATTGGCGGCGTGGTGATGGAAATGAAGAACATCACCCTGCGCTTTGGCGGTGTGGTGGCGATCAAGGATATCTCGTTTGACATCCGCGAAGGCGAAATTCGCGCCATTATCGGCCCCAACGGTGCTGGTAAATCCTCGATGCTCAATGTGATCTCCGGTTTTTACGTGCCGCAGGAAGGCGAGGTCTTCTTTCGTGGCAAGCCGCGCCCGCAGATGCGCCCCTATGAGGTGGCACAGCAGGGCATCGCGCGCACCTTCCAGAACATTGCCTTGTTCGAAGGCATGAGCGTGCTCGACAACGTGATGACCGGTCGGCTGAACCACATGAAAGCGGGCCTGTTTCAGCAGGCGCTGTGGAAAGGCAAGGCCGAGAAGGAAGAGACCGAGAACCGCGAATTGGTGGAAAAGGTTATCGATTTTCTCGAAATCCAGCATATCCGTAAAACACCTGTCGGACGCCTGCCTTATGGCTTGAAAAAGCGGGTGGAACTGGCGCGTGCCCTGGCGGCTGAGCCCAAACTGCTGCTGCTGGATGAACCGATGGCGGGCATGAACGTCGAGGAAAAAGAGGACATGTCCCGCTTTATCCTGGATGTGAATGACGAATTTGGCACTACCATTGCTCTCATCGAGCACGACATGGGCGTGGTGATGGACCTCAGCGACCGTGTGGTGGTGATGGATTACGGCAAGAAGATCGGTGATGGCACACCGGATGAGGTGCGTAACAACCAGGCGGTGATCGACGCCTATCTGGGTGTGGCACATGACTAAAGTTCTGACAGATATGAGGAGAGCGACTGATGTCTGACCAGTTTCTTTTTGCAACCGAAGTCTTCATCAACGGGCTGATGGCCGGGGTGCTTTATGCGCTTGTGGCGTTGGGCTTTGTTCTGATCTACAAGGCCTCCGGTATTTTCAACTACGCCCAGGGCGTGATGGCCCTGTTTGCGGCGATGACCCTGGTGGGCATCATGCAGGGGCAGGTGCCTTTTAGTCACATCATCAACGCGATCTTTGGCACCGAGGTGCACCATTTCGGCTGGCATGTGCCCGCTCTCATGGCGATCCTGCTAACCGTTGGCGTGATGGTCATCTTTGCTTGGCTGGTGCAGCGCATCGTCATGCGTCATCTGGTGGGCCAAGAGCCGATCATCCTGTTCATGGCCACCATTGGTCTGGCCTATTTCCTCGAAGGGTTTTCCGACCTGATGTGGGGATCCGAGATCAAGACGCTGGATGTGGGGCTGCCGCAGGGTGGGTCCTTCTGGATCGAAGACATGACTGCGGGCCTGGGCAGCGACAACTTCTACGGCTTCTTCATTGATCAGCTGGATATCGTGGCGACTGTCGTGGCCGTGCTGCTGGTGGCTGGACTGGTGCTGTTTTCGCAATACACCAAACAGGGCCGCGCCATGCGGGCGGTGGCGGATGATCACCAGGCTGCATTGTCTGTCGGGATCTCGCTGAACTTCATCTGGATCCTGGTCTGGTCGGTTGCCGGTTTTGTGGCGCTGGTTGCGGGCATCATGTGGGGCACCAAGTCCGGCGTGCAGTTCTCGCTGTCGCTGATCGCGCTGAAGGCCCTGCCGGTGCTGATGCTGGGTGGCTTTACCTCGATCCCTGGCGCCATCGTGGGCGGTTTGATCATCGGTGTTGGCGAAAAACTCTTTGAATTTGCCATCGGCCCGATGGTGGGCGGTGCCACCGAGAACTGGTTTGCCTATGTGCTGGCGCTGCTGTTCCTGGTCTTCCGACCTCAGGGTCTGTTTGGCGAAAAGATCATCGAAAGGGTCTAGCCCTTGCAAGATTAGCCCCTTCCCGCACTTTGGTTCGGGAAGGCCTGAAACCCCCGCAGGCTGAGACCCCCTGCACAGAGCAAAAAGGGAACCGACATGATGAAGCTCATCGCCATCGTCAATGTGATTGCCTGGTCCGGCTTCTGGGCGTTTGGATTTCTGGCGCTTAGCGCGACCGGATACACCGAGCAACAGGTTGTGACCGCTGCACTTCTGGCCGCTGCGGGGCTTTTCACCGGCCTCATTGCCTATCTGCGTCTGGCCCAATCGGCCGAGATCAGCGGATATGCGCAGAAATCCAATCAATTGAGCGCAGCGGAGCGTAACCGCGCGCAGCAACAGGGGAGCATCTAACGCATGTTCTATCGCGAAGCCGGAGACTTCAAAGTCTCATACCAAGAGGACAGCCAGACCTTTCCGATCAAGTTCGATCGGGTGCGGTACTATGTTGTACTCGCCGTGGCCTTTGGTCTGATCCCGTTCCTGATCAATGATTACTGGGCCAATGCCATCCTGCTGCCCTTTCTGATCTATTCGATCGCTGCGATCGGGCTCAATATTCTGGTGGGCTATGCCGGTCAGGTGAGCCTTGGCACCGGTGGGTTCATGGCGGTGGGGGCCTATGCCTGCTACAAGCTGATGACGACCTTTCCGGAAGTGAGCATGTTCATTCATGTGATCTTGGCGGGTGGGATCACCGGTCTGGTTTGTGTGCTCTTTGGCCTGCCGTCCCTGCGCATCAAAGGCTTTTATCTGGCGGTTGCCACCCTGGCGGCGCAGTTCTTTCTGGTCTGGCTGTTCAACCGGGTGCCCTGGTTCTATAACTACTCGGCTTCGGGTCAGATCAACGCACCAGAACGCGATGTCTTTGGCATCATCATCACCGGCCCCAATGCCCCCTCCTGGGCGACCTATTTGTTCTGCCTGATCTTTCTGACGCTTTGTGCAATCGTGGCGCGCAATCTGACCCGTGGCACCCAGGGGCGCAGCTGGATGGCGATCCGCGACATGGATATCGCGGCTGAGATCATCGGGGTGAACCCGCTGCGCGCCAAGCTGACCGCCTTTGCTGTCTCAGGCTTCTTTATCGGTGTGTCGGGGGCCTTGTTCTTTGCCATCTATCTGGGCGCTGTTGAGGTGGGTGAGGCCTTTGGTATCACCAAGTCCTTCCTGGTCCTGTTCATGGTGATCATTGGCGGCTTGGGATCCATCTTTGGCTCCTTTGCCGGGGCGGCCTTCCTGGTGCTGCTGCCGGTGGTCCTGAAGGTGGTTGGCGTCGATGTGCTGGGCTGGCCAACAGATATCGTGGCGCATTTCCAACTTGTCATCGTGGGCGCGCTGATCGTGTTCTTCCTGATCGTGGAGCCCCATGGGCTGGCGCAGCTGTGGCGCGTCGCCAAAGAGAAACTGAGACTGTGGCCCTTCCCGCACTAGCGGGCAGGCACCAGAACGACGGTGGGGAAAACAACAATACCCAACCCCGCTGAACGACGACTATCGGATGAGACCAAGGGAGGATGAAAGCCGATGAAAATGAAACTGACCACTCTGGCGCTGGGCGCCATGATGGCCGCAGGCCCCGTAATGGCGGACCTGGTGTTCCCATCGCTAAGCTACCGTACTGGCCCCTATGCGGCAGGCGGCATTCCGTTTGCGGATGGCTATGCCGACTACTTTACCCTGCTGAACGAGCGTGACGGCGGTATCGGCGGCGAGATGACCAAATTGGTCGAATGCGAGACCGGCTATAACACCGAAAAAGGTGTGGAATGCTACGAGTCGACCAAAGGCCAGGGTGCTCTGGTCTATCAACCGCTCTCCACCGGCATCACCTATCAGCTGATCCCCAAAGTGACCGCGGATAACATCCCGATGCACACCATGGGCTATGGCCGGACCTCGGCTGCCAACGGCGAAGTCTTCAGCAATGTCTTCAACTACCCCGCCAACTACTGGAATGGTGCCTCGGGTGTTGTTAACTACCTGCTGGAAAGCAATGGTGGCGACTTGAAGGGCAAGACCATCGCATTGGTCTTCCACAACTCCGCCTACGGCAAAGAGCCAATTCGGACGCTGGAAGAACTGGCCACCAAGCACGGCTTTAACCTGACCACTCTGCCTGTTGACCACCCCGGTCAGGAGCAGAAGTCGCAGTGGCTGCAGATCCGCCGTGAGCGTCCCGACTTTGTCGTGATGTGGGGCTGGGGCGTGATGAACCAGGTTGCCATTCAGGAAGCTGCCAATATCCGCTTCCCGATGGAAAACTTCATCGGCGTCTGGTGGTCTGGTGCTGAGCATGACGTGCTGTCTGCAGGTGCCAAGGCCGATGGCTACAAAGCCGTGACCTTCCACAATGTGGGTCGTGACTTTCCTGTCTTTGACGACATCCAGAAATATGTTGTCGACACCGGCAAGGCGGCAGGCGCTGGCGATCAGATCGGCAATGTTCTCTATAACCGTGGCATGTATGCGGCGATGCTCGCAGCCGAAGCGGCAAAGACCGCCCAGGGCATCCACGGTACTGCGGATATCACCCCGGCGATGATGCGCGACGGTATGGAAGCCCTGGTCATCGACGAAGCCAAAATGGCAGCCCTTGGCATGCCAAACTTTGGTCCGGCCTTCAACGTCTCCTGTGAAAACCACGGTGGCCCCGGCCTCGTTGGCGTGACCCAGTGGGATGCGGAAAGCAAGACCTGGTCGCTGATCTCCGACTTTGCCGAGACCGATGGCGAAGTGATCGGGAGCCTGATTGATGCAGATTCCAGCGCCTATGCGTCGGAAAATGGCATCGAGCCTGGCTGTAAGTAAGCCCATGTCGGCCCCGCCAGCTGCGGGGCCGGATCTTAATCCGGCGCGGCGATACAACGCCGCGCCACCCCGAACAGACCCGGATGCGTTGCAACTGCGCTCCGGACCGCATGAGGACAAGCTTTGATGCTGGATGCAGCCAACACCGCTGATGTGCAGGCCGAGACCCTGCTAGAGGTCAACAATATCGAGGTGATCTACAATCACGTGATCCTTGTGCTGAAAGGCGTCAGTCTCAATGTCCCAAAGGGCGGCATCACCGCGCTTTTGGGTGGCAATGGAGCCGGCAAGACGACCACGCTCAAGGCGATTTCCAACCTGCTGCGCTCCGAGCGCGGCGAGGTGACCAAGGGATCGGTCAAATATCGCGGCAAAGATGTGCATGATGCCGACCCCGCCGATCTGGTCCGCAATGGCGTGATCCAGGTGATGGAAGGGCGTCATTGTTTTGAACACCTGACCGTCGAGGAAAACCTGCTGACCGGCGCCTATACCCGTTCTGATGGCGGTGCCAATATCCAGCAAGATCTTGAAATGGTTTACACCTATTTCCCCCGCCTGAAGGAGCGCCGTAAAAGTCAGGCAGGCTATACCTCTGGTGGAGAACAGCAGATGGTGGCCATGGGCCGTGCGCTGATGAGCCGCCCGGAAACCATCCTGCTGGATGAGCCTTCGATGGGTCTGGCACCACAGCTGGTGGAGCAGATCTTTGAGATCGTGAAGTCGATCAACGAAAATGAAGGTGTGACTTTCCTGCTGGCTGAACAGAACACCAATGTGGCTCTGCGCTATGCCCACTACGGGTATATTCTGGAATCCGGCCGCGTGGTGATGGATGGCCCTGCCGCCGAGCTGCGTGAAAACCCTGATGTAAAAGAATTCTACCTTGGCATGTCGGATGAGGGGCGCAAGAGCTTCCGTGATGTGCGCTCTTATCGCCGTCGCAAGCGGTGGTTGAGCTAAGGGAAGCGGTGAACATATGACATATTTTGATACACTCGAAACCCGTTCTGAAGATCAACGCGCCAGCGATCTTGCCAAGGCCTTGCCGCAGCAGATCGCCCATGCACAGAACGCATCGGGCTATGCCGGATCGCTGCAGGGGGTTGAGGCCGCGTCTATTACCTCGGCTGCGGATCTGCGCGGCCTGCCGGTGCTGCGCAAATCCGACCTGAGCAAGGCCCAGGGGGCGAATGCGCCCTTTGGCGGCTTTACGGTGAAACCTGCCTCTGGTTTTGCGCATATCTTTCAGTCGCCTGGTCCGATCTATGAACCAGGTGGTGTTGATCATGACTGGTGGCGCATGGGGCGTTTCCTGCATGCGGTCGGCATTGGTCAGGGCGATGTGGTGCAGAATTGCTTTGGCTATCATCTGACGCCAGCGGGCATGATCTTTGAAAGTGGCGCTCGCGCCGTGGGCGCTGCGGTTCTGCCTGCCGGAACCGGCCAGACAGAGCTGCAGGTGACGGCGGCCCGCGATGTGGGTGCCACGGCCTATGCAGGCACGCCGGATTACCTGAAGGTGATCCTGGACAAGGCCGACAGCATGGGCGTCAAGCTCGGGTTTACCAAGGCCGCTGTTGGTGGCGGTGCCTTGTTCCCGTCCCTGCGCCAGGAATATGCGGATCGCGGCATCACCTGCCTGCAAAGCTATGCCACTGCGGATCTGGGCAATATTGCCTATGAGAGTCCGGCGATGGAGGGCATGATTGTCGATGAGAAGGTCATCGTCGAGATCGTCACGCCGGGCACCGGCACACCGGTTGCGCCAGGAGAGGTGGGCGAAGTGGTGGTGACCACGCTCAACCCCGACTATCCGCTGATCCGTTTTGCCACCGGTGATCTTTCGGCCATGCTGCCGGGGGTTTCGCCCTGTGGCCGGACCAATGTACGGATCAAGGGCTGGATGGGGCGCGCCGATCAGACAACCAAGATCAAGGGCATGTTTGTCCGTCCCGAACAGGTCGCCGCTCTGGTCGACAAACATGATGAGATCGTCAAGGCACGGGTTATCGCCGCGCGCGATGGTGAAATGGATACCATGACCGTTCAGATCGAAGCCGCTTCTGGTGACGAGATCAGCTTTGGCAAATCGGTGATCGAAGTGCTGAAACTGAAGGGCAAGATCGAAGTTGTCTCCCCCGGTGCCTTGCCTAAGGATGGCCTGGTGATCGAGGACCAGCGCAGCTACGACTAAATCATCCGGTCTCACTTTGTGGGGTGAGATCCTTAATCCCCGCACCGCTTGCCGGTGTTGTCTCCCCCCGGGTCGCCCTTGTGGCGCTCGGGGGTTTCTTTTGTTGATTGACATAAATCAGTGCAAGCCCTGTCGGGTGGTGACAGGTTTCGCGCTGGAGTTTCTGACCAAAATGATCGAATAAGGGGCGACAAACCAAGAGCCAACAAGATGACAGCCGCAAGTGAGATCAAAGCTGACGCCCCCAAGGGCTCCCGCCGTGGGCGCAAATCCGGAACCGGGGTGTTTTCCGCCCTAGCCTGGTGCGTCGCGCTTGCCTGCATCCTGCCAATGCTGGCCGTTGCGATTGCCGCCGTGACCGGGGGCACCGAGACCATTCAACATCTGATGGAAACCGTGTTGCCGCGCTATGCGCTGACCACCCTTGCGCTGGTGGTGCTGGTCTCTGTTGGCACTTTGGCAATCGGGGTTGGGGCGGCCTGGCTGGTGACCATGGCCCGCTTCCCCGGGGTGCGGCTCTTTGAGATCGCCTTGATTTTGCCGCTGGCCTTTCCGGCCTATGTTCTGGCCTATGCCTATACCTATATTCTGGATCATCCCGGCATCGTGCAAAGCACCCTGCGGGACGTGACCGGTTTGGGACCGCGCGACTATTGGTTCCCCGAGATCCGTTCAGTCGGCGGGGCGGCCGTGATGCTGGTTTTGGTGCTGTACCCTTATGTCTATTTGCTGGCGCGGGCGGCTTTTCTGCAGCAAAGCGGCGGGGCTTTTCTGGCGGCGCGGGCCCTTGGCAAAAATGCCTTTGAGGCCTTCTGGCTGGTCAGCCTGCCGATGGCGCGACCGGCCATTGCCTCGGGGGTTTTGCTGGCGGTGATGGAAACCATCGCCGATTTTGGCACCGTGTCCTATTTCGGGGTGCAGACCTTTGCCACCGGCATCTATACCAGTTGGTTCTCGCTGGCGGATCGGGCCGGGGCGGCGCAACTGGCGCTTTGTCTGCTGAGTTTTGCGCTGATGCTGGCGGTGCTGGAACGCTCTACCCGCGGCAAGGCGCGCTATCATCAGGCGGGCAAGCAACATGCGGCGATGCCACCTGCAGAGCTGAAGGGGGTCCATGCGATTGGGGCCTGGGTGCTCTGTGCGCTGCCGGTGTGCTTTGGGTTTTTGCTGCCGGTCTTTGTCCTGTTCAACATGGGGCTGGAGTCGGAGCAGGATCTGTTCAGCCGTCGTTATATCGGCTTCCTGCAGAACTCACTGACCCTGGCGACTTCTGCTGCGGTGATTACGGTCATGGCCGCGATCTGTCTGGGCTTTTATCAGCGCATGCGACCGGGACGGGCCTCCGGGACGGCCGCCTATATGTCGCGGCTGGGATATGCGGTGCCAGGTGGGGTGATTGCGGTGGGGCTGATGGTGCCCTTTGCGGCACTGGACAATGCCTTTGATGCCTGGATGCGGGCCAATTTCGACATCCGCACCGGGCTGTTGATCACCGGCTCGATCTGGTTGCTGGTTGCCGCCTATATGGTGCGTTTTCTGGCCGCGGCGCTGGGGGCCTACGAGAGCGGCCAGTCGACGGTGCATGCCAATATGGATGCCGCCGCACGGTCCCTGGGGCAGGGGCCATTGGGCATGCTGCGCCGGGTGCATCTGCCGATGCTGACGCCCAGCCTGCTGACGGCGCTGCTGATCGTTTTTGTCGATGTGATGAAGGAGCTGCCTGCGACCTTGATCATGCGCCCCTTCAACTATGACACCCTGGCAGTCCAGGCCTATCGTCTGGCCTCGGATGAGCGCCTCGAGGGTGCTGCCGTGCCCTCGCTGGTGATCATGGCGGTGGGGCTGCTACCGGTGATCCTGATCTGCCGTCAGGTGGGGCGCAGGCGCTGATGTTGATGGGCGGGGCCTCTAGCCCCGCCACCAGGTTTCGATCTCGTCGTGGCTGATCTGATCCTTGGGGCCCAGGGCCACCAGCTGGGTCTCCTGTGCATCACAGCGCTTGGCCTCGACGTGCTGGCCCACCACATGCAGCGCATAGGCCCCGCCAGAGGTCAGCACAAAACCTTTCATCCGGTATAGCCCCTTGGGACGTGCTGCCAGCTTGTCTCCCAGCGCCCGCCGGTCCACCGGATCCGTGCTTTGAAACTGCCAGGTGGTAAAGGCGGGATGGGCCGCAACAGCGCGCCCCTTGGGCAGGGGCACCACGTCAAACAGCAGATCTGCCAGCGGTGTATCATCCAGCAAGCGCAGCCCACGGGCCCCAATCCCGGACAGATCCGACCGCAAGGGATCGGCGAGGGTCGCGGTCTTGGTCACCAGCACCAGATCGGCGGATTTGATCTGCTGGCGCACCAGATCCCCTACATTGGCGTCATTGAGCAGATCCCTGGCGTTATCGGCGTCGACCAGCGAGACGATGCCGCCATAGCTCAGCTCGGGGATGCTTTGCACGGTCTCGGCAATGGCGGCCGGGTCAGAGATGCCGCTGGCCTCGATCATTACATGATCCGGGCGGTTTGGCTGGATCACCAGTTTGCGCAGGGCCATCTGCAGGTCCTGATCCATGCTGCAACACACACAGCCATTGGTGAGCGCCAGCGTGCCGCCCTCCTGGCTGTCGATCAGGGCATCATCAATGTTCACAGCGCCAAAATCATTGACCACCACCATCAGGTTCAGCCCGTGATCCTCTGCCAGAAGGCGGTTGATCAGGGTGGTCTTGCCAGCCCCCAGATAGCCGCTGAGTACGGTGACTGGCAGGCGCATCATGTCGCGGCCTCGTTGCCAACAGTGTGAATCATGGCCTGTCCTCCTGTGCTGTGCCGTTTGCCCCTATAGGACCCGCGGCGAGGCGGGTCCAGTCAGACCAGCGCCTTGTACAGATAGGTTGTCGCCTCATAGCTGTCTTTTGCCGGATGGCGGCAGAATCCGGGGATGGAGCCCGCAACCTGATAGCCCAGGCTCTCGTAGAGGTGTTGCGAAGGATCGCCAGAGCGGGTGTCGAGCACCAAGAGCTGCCGCCCGAGGCCGCGTGCCTCGCTTTCGAGGGATTGCATCAATGCCCGCGCTGCACCCGCACGACGCGCTTTGGGATGCACCAACAGCTTGGCGACATCCGCGCGATGCTGCTGGTTGGCGGGAAGGCCGATATGCAGCTGCACGGTTCCGACCAAATCCCCCTGCAAAAAGGCCCCAAACAGATGTGCCTCCTTGTGTTGGACTGCGGGAAAGACCCTGTCACGCCAGAAATGTGCAGCCTCTTGTCGGGTGAAAGGCAAGGTGAAACCGATGCTGGCCCCATCCTGGACGCAGGCCCAAAGGATCTCGGCCAGCGGGCTATGGACGGTCTTCAGATCGGGAGCGTTCAGTTTGCGAATATCAAGCGTCATATCAAGACCAGGATGTAGCGCGCGCCCTCGGCACCTGCGGTGAACTGCGTGGCACCGTTCAAGTGGTAGCGCAGGCAATCGCCAGGCCGCAGATCGAAGATTTGGCCCGACTGGTTCAGGCACAGCGCGCCTTCCTGCAAAAGCAGATGATGTTCAAGCCCCGGGCGGGACACGGCCTCATAGGTGATGACTTGCCCCGGCGGCAGGCTTCCCTCGATCACCTCGCCACTCAGGGTTGGGGCTGGCGGCGAGACCTGACGGCGCTCGAATCCCGTGGCTGGGTCCTGCCAAATCTGTTGCTGGTCGGCGGTGATCAGGGGCGCATGTGTGTCCTCCACCTGTACCATCAGGCGGGACATCGGCAGCGCATAGGCTGCACATAGCTGGCCAAGGCTCTCGGCTGTGGGGCTGACTTCTGCCTTTTCCATACGCGACAGCGTTGCCCGGCTGATGCCACTGGCCTGGGCCAACTGATCCAGCGACCAGCCATTTTGCTGTCTGAGCGTCGCCAGGCGTTTGGCCAGACGGGTGTTGAGGTCTTCCATCTCGTTTTCTCCCTTCTATTTATGAGAATAGTTCCCAAATATGAGATTCGGGCAAGAAAAAAGACACCCGACGCAGGGAATTCTGCGCCGGGTGCCTGATAATTGGGCAGTCAGTGACTGCGCGGTCTTGGGGCTCTTATTCCCAGCCAGCCTCGTTAAAGATCTTCTGGGCTTCGGGGATGTTCTTGGCGACTTCCGACAGGCTCACGTCGTCGGGCTTGAAGTGACCCAGAGCTGCGATGCTGGGTGCCAGGGCGACACCGGGAACGCCTGGGTATTCGTCATTGCCGGCCGAGAAATACTGCTGGGCCTGATCGGAAGCGAGGTATTCCAGGAACTTCACCGCATTGTCGCGGTTTGGTGCATGGGCGGCCACACCGGCACCGGAGAGGTTCATATGGGCGCCTTCGCTATCCTGCGAGGGGAAGATCCAGCCGATCATATCGCGGCTGTCGGACAGGCCCTTGACGTTTTTGCGGATGGAGCGGGCGAAGTAGTAGCTGTTGCCGACGGCGATTTCACATTCGCCAGAGACGATGCCGCGCATCTGATCGGTGTCACCACCCTGGGGGGCACGGGCCATGTTGGCGACAACACCCTTGGCCCAGTCGGCAGCGACCTCAGAGCCGTGATGGGTCACGATCGAGGCCAGCAGCGTCTGGTTGTAGGTATTGGTCGAAGAGCGGATGCAAACCTGACCTTTATAGGCGGGATCTGCGAGGTCGAGATAGGTGCGCGGTGGGTTGGCGACATCGTTCTTGTCAAAGAAAATGATACGGGCACGCTGCGAAAAGCCAAACCACTGGTTGTCGCTGTCCTGGATATAGCCGGGAACTTTGGCCTCCAGCAGGGCGCTGTCGACGGGCTGCAGAATACCGGCTTCCTTGGCGCGGGCCAGACGCGAGGTGTCCACGGTCAGCAGGACATCGGCGGGCGAATTGGCACCTTCGGCCTGCAGGCGGGCGATCAGCTCATCGGCCTTGCCTTCGATGCGGTTGATGGTGATTCCGGTGGCCTCTTCAAAATCAGAATAGAGGCGTTCGTCGGTGTCGTAGTGACGCGACGAATAGAGGTTCAATTCACCTTCGGCAGCGGCGGAGGTCGCAACTGTGGCGGCAAGGGCGCCGGCGAGAATGGTGGTGGCTTTCAACATGATCTGTCCCAACTTTTGGTTTCGGGTCTTTCTGACTGATTTAGTCAGTTATAGAAATGGCAGAGCAAAGGAAATAGAAACTGACAAAAATAATCAGAAAAGTTGTCGCAGGAAATCACATCGCTATGATTGCCATTGCATCAGCGCGCTGCAGAGGGTGGAAGACTGGCTGAAACATGGGGTGTAAACGCAAAAAAACCGCATCCGGGGATGCGGTTCTTCCGATTAGGCGAGATCTTAGTCTCAGCCCTGGCGTGCTTTGAAGCGCGGCTGTGTCTTGTTGATCACATAGACGCGACCCTTGCGACGCACAATGCGGCAATCACGGTGCCGGTTCTTGAGCGAGCGGAGCGAGTTCTTGACTTTCATAGCCATTCTCCTGTTCTGCGGCGCGAACCAGCGCCTGGGTTTGCGGGCGTTCCGACCCGATTGGGCCAAAACAGTGAATTCATGGTGGGCACTACAAGGTTCGAACTTGTGACCCCTTCGATGTCAACGAAGTGCTCTACCGCTGAGCTAAGCGCCCATGAAACCCTTGCGATGCTCTGCTCCAAACTGGTTGGAACGCTGAGTGCCGCGCCGGTGAAGGGGTCTATAATCAGAGTCGCGCAGGGGCGCAAGAGCTTTTGACCAGAGAATTTTCGCTCTATGGTGATTTCAGGAAACCAAGGGCACCAGCACCTATGACACAGCGCGCATTTTCGGTTATTTCGCCCCAGGAGACAACGTCCCCGGTGGTTTTTGCCTCGCCGCACAGTGGATCTGACTATGATTCTGATTTTCTGCAGGCCTCGATTCTGGATGGGCTACAGATTCGCAGCTCCGAAGATGCCTTTGTTGATAACCTGTTTGCCGAGGCCCCGAGATTCGGCGCGCCGCTGCTTTACGCCCTGAAGCCCCGTGCCTTTCTGGATCTCAATCGCGCGGTTGAGGAACTGGACCCGGCCCTGATCGAAGAGGCCAGGCCAAGAGGGCTGAACCCGAGAATCGCCTCCGGGCTGGGGGTCATTCCCCGGGTGGTTGCGAATGGGCAGGCGATCTATCGTGGCAAACTGTCGATGCAAGAGGCGCAGCGGCGGATTGATACCTTTTGGCATCCTTACCACGCGGCGCTTGGGGGCTTGCTGAGGCAGGCGCAACAGCGGTTTGGCCAATCGGTTTTGATCGATTGTCATTCCATGCCGCATGAGGCAGTGGCATCGATGCCCGCGCGACCTGGTGCGCTGCCCGAAGTGGTTCTGGGGGATCGATTCGGCTCTGCGGCAAGTGCTGTGGTGATGGACCGGGTCGAGGCGGCCTTTGTCGATGCGGGGCTGAGGGTGGTGCGCAACGCGCCGTTTGCGGGGGCCTATATCACCCAGACCTATGGCCGCCCGTCGCGCGGGCAGCATGCCGTGCAGGTGGAACTGGATCGTTCGCTCTACATGGATGAGGCCGCGATCCGACCAAACAGCGATTTCCAGGCGTTCAAGGCGCTGCTGAGTGAGGTGATTGGCGAAATTGCCAAGATTGGCGCCGAGGATCTGCCTTTGGCGGCTGAATGACGGGTCGCGGGCCGTTGAACCGCGAGTGAAGAGCAAACCCAGACGGGGGCTACCGCAGCGCGCGACCCTTGAGTATGGCGCTGTTGCCGAATTTTTTGCGTATGGCGTCGGTGGCGCGTTCCGCCTGCGCCCGCTTGCCAGCCTGGGGGTCTAGCAGGTCGCCACTGGTGTCGGCCTGTTCTTCTGGTACCAGATCGGAAATGCCGCAGCCCAGCAGCCGATAGGGGCCTTGGTCGCCCACCTGATCCAGCAAAGCGCGCGACTGGCGGTAGATGGTGTCGGCCAGTTGGGTTGGACTATAGAGCGAAATTCGACGGGTCAGCGCCGAATGATTGGCGCGCTTGAGTTTCAGGGTGACCACCCGCCCGGCCAGGGCTTTGGCCTTGGCGCGATCCGCAACCTGTTCGGCCAGCCGCCACAAATGCCCATCCAGCACCTCAAGCTTTGCGGTGTCCTCCATGAAAGTCGTCTCCTTCGAGATCGACTTGACCGGCGCATTGGTGGAAACCTTGCGGCGATCTTCACCCCGGGCCAGATGCCACAACCGGTCGCCGGTGCCTCCGAATCTTTGGTGGAGATCCTGCCGGTCCCAGCGCAACAGATCGGCAAAGGTGCGAATGCCGGCCTTTTCCAACGAGGCCTGCGCCGCCGGGCCAATGCCCCAGATCAGGCGCACCGGTTTGTCCCGCAGAAAATCATCGGTTTCTGCCTTGCCAATCACTGAAAAACCGCGCGGTTTATCCAGATCCGAGGCCACCTTGGCCAGGAATTTGTTATGGCTGAGGCCAATGGAGCCGGTGATGCCCAGCTCATCCTTCATGCGCTTCACCAATCGCGCCAACATGACTGCCGGCGGCTGGCCATGCAGGTTTTCGGTGCCCGACAGATCCATGAAGGCCTCATCCAGCGACAGGGGCTCCACGTCGGGGGTGAGCTCATCCATCATTGCCCGCACCGCCCGGCTGACCTCGACATAGGCGGACATGCGCGGCTTGATCACCACCGCATCCGGGCAGAGTTTCAGCGCCTGAAACATTGGCATGGCTGAGCGGACGCCGCGAATACGCGCCACATAGCAGGCGGTCGAGACAACGCCACGTTTGCCGCCGCCGATGATGACCGGCTTGCTTGCCAATTCAGGATTGTCGCGTTTTTCCACACTGGCATAAAAGGCGTCACAATCCATATGGGCGATGTGCAGCGAGAACAGCTCTGCGTGGCGTTTTATGCGCGGGCTGCCACAGTGCGGACAGCGGCGTGCGGGCGCGATCTGGCTGAGGCAGTCGCGGCACAGGGCTTGCTCAGGAGAGGAGACAGGGGGTTGCATGACGGGGGGACGACTATAACTGTTGGCAAAAGGCTGTGCTGCATTTTACAGGCCCGGCCCGGAATTGTCTCTAGCCCTTGCGGATTTCAAGTGATGAACCTGCCTTTCTCCGGCGCAAAACTGGCTCTGTTCCTGGGGGATGATCTGCTGGTCATCAAGCGGGACGACAAACCTGATATCCCCTATCCAGGATATTGGGACCTGCCCGGAGGTGGGCGCGAAGGGGCGGAAAGCCCTGTGGACTGCGCCCTGCGTGAAACTCTGGAGGAGGTGGGGCTGAAGATTTCACCTAAGGATATTTGTTGGCAGAAAAGCTATCAGCGGGCCCGTGGCACCGTTTGGTTTTTTGCCAGCCATCAGCCCGCCAATCTGGTGGGGCAGGTTGAACTGGGATCCGAGGGGCAATGTTGGCAATTGATGGCCCCGGGCGACTACTGTGCGCATGATCTGGCGGTGCCGCATTTTGCCGAGCAATTGCAACTCTATCTTGATCAGCTGCGGGGATGCGCCTGAAGGCCTGTTCCGCCGCCAGTTTGGCGGGAAGGGGCAGATGGGGAGGTAAAAAATTCCCCCGCTCTTCAGCGGGGGCAGGAGACGAACCTCAGGAAGAGGAGTTCGTCAGGGGAGTGTCTCCCCCTCAGATTCACCTATCCTGGAGGCTTACGCAAATTTCCTTGCTCTGGCCTTGGGTCGGGATACGCGCATCTGTGACATTCCCGTCACGGGACAATTTGGCACAGATGCGCATCGCAAAGATGTTTTTTTGTTTGATATTATCGCGTTGACCCTAGGTCACCCTGGGGTGGCAAGGTGCAGCCCAACTTTTGGGCAGGGAATTGCAAAAGTTATTTTTCTGCTGCTTTTTTGGGCGAAATGGAGCCGCCGCCCCCTCTGACAGTCGCAAAACGGTGTGAAACGGCTCTCAGGATCGGTTTGGCTGCTGTGCTTGCGGGCTGGAAAGCTCTTGCAGGATGGCCTGGGCAGCGGCGCGTGGGTTTTCAGATTTCCAGATCGGGCGGCCCACAACGATGTGGTCGGCCCCATCGGCAATGGCGCTGGCCGGGGTGGCGACGCGCTTTTGATCGCCAAGGTCGGCCCCGGCGGGACGCACGCCGGGGGTGACGATCAGCTTGCCGGTGGCCTCGGGCAGCGCGCGGATCAGCGCCGCCTCTTGTGGGCTGGCAATCACCCCATCTGCCCCAGCGGCAAAGGCATTGCCCGCGCGTTCCTGTACCAGATCCCGGATCGCGCCGGGTTTGATCAGCGCCCCGTCCAGATCTGCGCGATCCAGTGAGGTCAGAATGGTGACGGCCAGGATTTTCATTTCCTTGCCTGCGGCCCCCTCTTTGGCGGCTTTGACCACATAGGGGTCGCCATGCACGGTCAGAAAATCGAGATCGAACTGCGCCAGCCCACGCACGGCGCTTTCGACAGTGGCGCCAATGTCAAACAGCTTCATATCCAGGAAGATGCGTTTGCCTAGCTCTTGTTTCATCTCATTGGCCAGCGCCAGCCCGCCACCGGTCAGCATGCCCAGCCCGATCTTGTAGAAGGAGACCGCATCGCCCAGCTGTTCGGCCAGTTTCAACCCGGCAAGGGCGTCTGGCACATCCATGGCAACAATCAGGCGGTCGTCGGCTGTGGTCTGGGACATGGGGGCTCTCCGGTGTCTGGGCTGTGGGTCTGGCTGAAGGATTGGCGCTTTCCTACTGTGCCGCCACCAAGGGGGGAAGCCCAAAAATAAGGGGTGCCGCAGCCGGGTTTGACGCATGTCAGGGATTTTTCAACAATTTCAGGTAGTATGATCTTGAAGAGGCGGCAAGACCTCCCAAATTGATCTGTAAGGCCCGAACCGGGGCGTGCCGCATAGCGGGCGCATCCACCTGACCGGGCGCTTGTATAAGGAGAGAAAGATGGACTTGAACAAGTTCACTGAGCGGGCACGGGGTTTCGTGCAAGCGGCGCAGACCATTGCTCTGCGTGAGGGGCACCAGCGCATGGTGCCGGAACACCTTCTCAAGGCATTGATGGATGATGATCAGGGGCTGGCCAGCAATCTGATTGGCAAGGCGGGCGGCAAACCCGCACGGGTGCTCGAGGCGGTTGAAGCTTCCGTTGGTAAATTGCCCAAGGTCAGTGGTGATGCCGGGCAGATCTATATGGACGGCCAGACCGCCAAGGTGCTGGATGAGGCCGCCAAGATTGCCGAAAAGGCGGGCGATAGCTTTGTGCCGGTGGAACGCCTGTTGATGGCGCTTTGCATGGTCAAATCCAGGGCCAAGGACGCGTTGAGCGCTGGCGATGTTTCGGCGCAGAAACTGAACGAAGCGATCAATGACATTCGCAAGGGGCGCACAGCCGACAGCGCCACCGCCGAAGAGGGCTATGACGCGCTGAAGAAATATGCCCGCGACCTGACCGAGGCTGCAGCCGAGGGCAAGATTGATCCCATCATCGGCCGCGACGAGGAAATCCGCCGCGCGATGCAGGTGCTGTCACGGCGCACCAAGAACAACCCGGTTCTGATCGGGGAGCCGGGGGTGGGTAAAACCGCCATCGCCGAAGGCATGGCGCTGCGTATCGTCAACGGGGATGTGCCGGAATCTCTGCGCGACAAGCAACTGTTGTCGCTGGACATGGGCGCGCTGATCGCCGGTGCTAAATATCGCGGCGAGTTCGAGGAACGTCTGAAAGCGGTACTGACGGAGGTCACCGAGGCCGCAGGTGAGGTGATCCTCTTTATTGATGAGATGCACACGCTGGTCGGGGCGGGTAAATCGGATGGGGCCATGGATGCGGCCAATCTGATCAAGCCGGCGCTGGCGCGCGGTGAGCTGCATTGTATCGGTGCCACCACACTGGATGAATATCGCAAATATGTGGAGAAAGACGCGGCCCTTGCCCGTCGCTTCCAGCCGGTTCTGGTGCAGGAGCCAACGGTCGAAGACACGGTCTCGATCCTGCGCGGCATCAAGGAAAAATATGAATTGCACCACGGGGTGCGCATTGCCGATGCCGCCTTGGTCTCTGCAGCGACCCTGTCGAACCGCTATATCACTGACCGCTTTTTGCCCGACAAGGCCATCGACCTGGTGGATGAGGCCGCAAGCCGCTTGCGCATGCAGGTGGATAGCAAGCCTGAGGCGCTCGACGCATTGGACCGCCAGATCCTGCAGATGCAGATCGAGGAAGAGGCGCTGAAGCTGGAGGATGATACCGCCTCCAAGGATCGTCTCGAAGTCTTGCAAAAAGAACTCTCAGATCTGCAGGAGCAGAGCGCAGAGATGACCGCGCAGTGGCAGGCGGAACGGGATAAACTGGCCGGGGCACGGGATCTCAAGGAAAAGCTGGACCGCGCCCGCGCCGATCTGGAAATTGCCAAGCGTGAGGCCAATCTCGCCCGTGCGGGTGAGCTGTCTTATGGTGTCATCCCGGATCTGGAAAAGCAGCTGGGTGAGGCCGAAGCACGCGAAGAGCAGGGCGTGATGGTCGAAGAAGCCGTACGCCCTGAGCAGATCGCCGGGGTGGTCGAACGCTGGACCGGTATTTCCACCTCCAAGATGCTGGAGGGGGAGCGCGACAAACTGCTGCGGATGGAAGACGTGCTGCATTCCCGCGTCATTGGCCAGAACGCGCCGGTGACGGCTGTTGCCAATGCGGTGCGCCGGGCGCGGGCGGGTCTGAATGACGAAAACCGCCCGCTGGGCTCCTTCCTGTTCCTAGGGCCAACCGGGGTCGGTAAGACGGAACTGACCAAGGCGGTTGCGAATTTCCTGTTCGACGATGATGCTGCCATGGTGCGGATCGACATGTCGGAATACATGGAAAAACACAGTGTCGCGCGTCTGATCGGCGCGCCTCCGGGCTATGTCGGATATGACGAGGGCGGTGCCCTGACCGAAGCCGTGCGGCGTCGCCCCTATCAGGTGGTGCTGTTTGATGAGGTGGAAAAGGCGCATCCGGATGTCTTCAACGTGCTGTTGCAGGTGCTGGATGACGGCATGCTGACCGATGGCCAGGGCCGCACCGTTGATTTCAAACAGACGTTGATCATCCTGACCTCCAACCTCGGCGCTCAGGCCCTCAGTCAGCTGCCAGAGGGGGCGGATGCTTCTGATGCCAAGCGCGACGTGATGGATGCGGTCAAGGCGCATTTCCGGCCAGAGTTCCTCAACCGTCTGGATGAGACCATTATCTTTGATCGTCTTGCGCGTAAGGATATGGATGGCATTGTCGAGATCCAGCTTGGCCGCCTGATGAAGCGTCTGGCCACGCGCAAGATCACCCTGGCCCTGGACGAAGGCGCCAAGACTTGGCTTGCGGATGAAGGCTATGACCCAGTCTTTGGGGCGCGCCCCTTGAAACGGGTGATCCAGCGCGCGCTGCAAAACCCGCTGGCAGAGCTTTTGCTTGGGGGCGAAGTCAAGGATGGCGATACGGTGCCGGTCTCGGCGGGCAGTGAGGGCCTGATCATCGGCGACCGAGTCGGCACCTCTGATCGACCCAAACCGGATGATGCTGTGGTGCATTGACCAAACAGGTTTGCGGCTGCAGCACCTGTTTGGGGTGAACACTGAAAGGCCCGCTATTGGCGGGCCTTTTTTGTTGTCTGCTGTTTTTGAGGATCAGGACAGAGCGTCCGTGGCGCTGATATTTGCATGCAGGTGTCTGCGGTCGGGGCGACGAAACATGTTCTGCGGGGCGCTCCGTTTTACCGCAACTATTCTTCAATGGCCTCTTGCGCGATACCGGTCAGAAGTTCCTGGATCAGCTGCATCTCACCTTCGGGGAAGGCGCGAAAGCCGATGGTGACCTTGCTGTCATCCGGGCGCTGGGCGACAAAGATGTCATAGGGGCAAAAGGTGATGTTCATCGGATTAGCCTCCATCACCTGCCGCGACAGTTTGGCAGAGCAGAAGGAATAGACATCCGCCTGTTGAAACAGCACCACGTCTGATCCCACATCGGCGCGGGTGCGCTCCAGCATCTCTCCTACATGGCTGATGTGATCGACCACCAACCCCCGATCGGTAATGGCGTTTTCCAGGCCAAAGATCACATCCTCATAGGCTAGGGGCGTTTCAAAGCGAACCATGTCCTGTGCTTGTACCGGTGCGAGGCTCAGCAGCAGGCTGCCTGCGCTGAGGGCGGCAATGGCGGCAAAATGTTTCATCTGTCTTCTCCCAATGTGATCGGCTGTGCCTTGCCCTGACCAGGCATCCCCCTCAATCTGGAGGCAAGGACGGGCAGCGCTGGGCCACCTGTCAGATTTACATATAGGAGTTTTTGCATGGGTTTCGCGGCAAAAGCCATAGAATTTCTCGCCATCGGCTTTGTTTTTCTGCTGGGGGCTCTGGCGCTGGTGCTCCTGATCCTGTTTGTAGTGGACCGGTTGCAGACCCATGACGCGATCCGGCGCAACTATCCGGTGCTGGGCCGGTTCCGCCATCTTTTCAGCAGTCTGGGTGAGTTTTTCCGCCAGTATTTCTTTGCCATGGACCGCGAGGAGCTGCCTTTTAACCGGGCCCAACGCGAATGGGTCGGCCGCGCCGCCGAAGGTCAGAGCAACACTGTCGCCTTTGGCTCCACCCGCAACACCGCCGTGCCGGGCACACCGATCTTTGTCAACGCGCCCTTTCCGCCGCTGGACGATCAGCACGCCAGTTGCGAACCTCTGGTGATTGGAGCTGGCGCGCGGGTGCCGTATCGGGCCCCTTCCTTCTTTAATATCTCAGGCATGAGCTATGGGGCGCTGTCGCAACCGGCGGTGCGGGCCCTCAGCCGGGGCGCGCGCGAAGCCGGCGTCTGGCTCAACACCGGAGAGGGCGGTCTCAGCCCCTTTCACCTGGAGGGGGGCTGCGATGTGGTGTTTCAGATCGGGACCGCCAAATACGGGGTGCGCAATCCAGAAGGCGGGTTGAGTGATGCCAAGCTGCGCGAAGTGGCGCAGAACCCTTTGGTGAAGATGTTCGAGCTGAAGCTGGCGCAGGGAGCCAAACCGGGCAAGGGTGGCATTCTGCCGGCTGAAAAAGTCAGCGCCGAAATCGCCGCCATCCGTGGCATTCCAGAAGGCGAGGCCAGTATCTCTCCCAATCGTCACCCGGAAATCGCCAGTTTTGAGGATCTTCTCGACATGATCGGTCATCTGCGAGAGGTGACCGGCAAGCCGGTGGGTATCAAGACAGTTGTGGGGTCTGAGGCCGTGATGCGAGAGTTGTTCATGACCATAGCCTCGCGCCCTGATGAGGCACCGGATTTCATCACCATCGACGGCGGCGAAGGCGGCACCGGCGCGGCCCCCATGCCGCTGATTGATCTGGTTGGCATGTCGGTGCGTGAGGCCCTGCCGCTGGTCTGCAATTTGCGCGATGAATACGGGATGCAGGATCGTATCCGCCTGATTGCCAGCGGCAAGCTGGTGAACCCCGGCGATGTCGCCTGGGCGCTGGCTGCGGGGGCCGATTTTGTCACCTCGGCCCGGGGCTTTATGTTCTCGCTGGGCTGTATCCAGGCGCTGAAATGCAACAAGAACACCTGCCCCACCGGCATCACCACCCATGATCCGCGGTTTCAAAAAGGCTTGGTGGTCGAGGATAAGTACAAGCGCGTGGCGCGTTACGCGACAGAGATTATCCATGAGGTCGAGACCATTGCCCATTCCGTTGGTGTCACCGAGCCGCGCAAGCTGCGTCGTCGCCATGTGCGCATCATGCAGGACAGCGGGCGCTCGCGGCCCATGCATGAGATCATGCCAAGTTACAGTGCCGTCGCGCAGAAGTGAGAGGATATGTTTTGGCCTTGGCCCGCTGCCGGGTTAGGCCGGACACAATCGTTTTCCGCAGGAGATTTCCATGGCCCGTCGTTGGACCAATACCCTTACCCCGGCTGATGTCACGCCCAAAGCCGCCTTCATGAACCGCCGTCAGATCATGGCGGGCCTTGGCGGCATGGCCGGTCTGGCCGGGCTGGGGGGCATGCCGGGGCAGGCACAGGCCCAAGACCAGGGGAGCGCGCTGGAGGTGAACTCCTGGGAGGATGTAACCACCTATTGCAACTATTATGAGTTTGGCACCGGCAAGGGCGATCCGGCAAAATATGCGGGTTCCCTGACCACCTCGCCCTGGAGCGTCAAGATCGATGGCCTGGTGGATCGCCCCGGCGATTATGATTTCCAGCAGATCCTGGGGGAGATGACCATCGAGGAGCGCATCTATCGCTTCCGCTGTGTCGAGGCCTGGTCGATGGTGGTGCCCTGGAACGGGTTTGAGCTGGCGGATCTGCTGAACTTGGCCGGGGTTCAGTCGGGCGCCAAATACGTCGCCTTTGAAACTCTGTATCGCCCGTCGGAAATGCCCGGCACCGCCTACCAGGTGCTGGATTGGCCCTACCGCGAAGGCTTGCGGCTGGATGAGGCGATGCATCCGCTGACACTTATGGCAACCGGGATCTTTGGTCAGGACCTTCCCAATCAGAATGGCGCGCCGCTGCGTTTGGTGGTGCCGTGGAAATACGGCTTCAAATCAATCAAATCGGTGGTCCGGATCACGCTGACCGACAAAGAGCCGCCGACCAGTTGGAACATGGCCAACGGGCGCGAATATGGGTTTTACAGCAATGTGAACCCCAATGTGTCACATCCGCGCTGGAGTCAGGCCAGTGAGCGCCGATTGGGTGGGGGGCTTTTTGCCAGCCGCCAGGATACTCTGATGTTCAATGGTTACGATGCAGAGGTGGCCTCTCTATATGAGGGGATGGATCTGGCGAAGTTCTTTTAGGGATGCAGGTTCAGCCAGGCGCAGCCTGAGATCGCCGTACTGGCCCTATCGGATTTGGAACGGCTTTGGGGCATCCCTTTGGGTGCCCCTTTTTATATCTCCTTTGCGCCTTTGTTGGTTTGCTCATTCCCTGTCCTGTCCATGTTTTAGTCCTCTGCACTGTAACCTAGCTGAACTCTGAGTGAGCGCGCCGTAATCCGCTTTGGGCCTGGAGGGCGATACCCTATCTATAAGGCAGAGCCGCAATCGCCTCCGCCGCGACCCAGCTGAAACACCGGGCTGAAACACCGGGCTGAGGCGCAAAGGGGGGGCTGCGGCGCGCCAGGAAAGGACGGCCCCACTGATGATCGACTCTCTGAATTCAGCCCTGCGCAGGATCCCGACCTGGAGCCTCTATCTATTGGGCGGGCTCTATCCTGTTTGGCTTTTGTATCTGGGCATGACGGGCAGCCTTGGCGCGGATCCGGTCAAGGCTTTGGAGCATGTGCTGGGCACGCGCGCTCTGCAGCTGCTGATCCTGGGGTTGGCAGTGACGCCGCTGCGCCGTTTTTCCGGACTCAACCTGATCCGGTTCAGACGTGCCATCGGGGTTTTGACCTTTGCCTATGTGGCGCTCCATCTTCTGGTCTGGTTGGTGCTGGATGTTCAGATCCTCAGCCAGATTCTGGTGGATATCGCCAAGCGCCCCTATGTCACCATCGGCATGGCGGGTTTTGTGCTGTTGCTGCCGCTGGCACTTACCTCCAATACTCTGTCGGTCAAACGCCTGGGGGCCAGATGGAAACGTCTGCATCTTCTGACCTATCCCGCCGCCATTCTGGGCGGGCTGCATTACGTCATGCTGGTGAAGGGCTTTCAGATCGAGCCTCTGATCTATCTGGCGGTCATCCTGGGGCTGCTGGCAACACGGTTTCCCTTGACCCCGAGGCGCAGTGCTGTCTGAAGTCTTGCTGCAGTGCAGTAAGTCTCTTCAGCCTTCTCGTCGTTCTGTCTCTTCTCAGCGCCCTGTTCTGGCGTTAACCTTTCGCTAACCGGTTGA
>JADFAE010000031.1 GCA_015665415.1 Roseobacter sp. | reverse complement strand
TCTCCCGAGCGTCACAACCGTCTTTCCGATCCGTCCCACCGTCTTTCCAGTGCGTCAGCAGCGTCTCAGCCGCCCACCGTGCCGCGTCGCCGCTGCCGGTAGAGGGGGTTCTAGTCCCAACAACAAATACCCGCAACACCAAATTCAACAAAAACCAAACTTTCTACAACACAACCAAACAAATAAAACAATATCAATGCATTACGTCACAACAAAGTCACCAAACCTGACCTTTCCCACCCCCTCAAAACACCCTGCCAAACCCAATCCCCCCACCACACAACCCACATTCACACTTACCCACAACATTACCCACAGACTCAAAACAAGAATCGCAAACAAATCGGCGTAAAAACGAGTCGGTCAAAGAACCAATGACAGGGCGCGGCCCTCATGGATCGCCTGTGCCGCCAAACGCGGCGCATTGGCATCGCCAATCAGATGCGGCCTAGACCCCAGAGACAGAAGCTCATCGCGCAGGGACATCTCAGCCTGGTTCACAGTCGCCATGACCAGATCGGAGGCCGCGATCTGTTCGCGGGCACCGGTCAAAAGAGAAAGCACCTCAGCCCCCTGCCCACCCCAATGGGCAATTGCAGCATCGGTGATAAAGCACACGCCATGTGTCGCCAGCGCCCGACGCAGGGCAAAATCGGTAGAGGAGCGCTGCAGTTCTTTGCCGACCAGCGCATCCGGCGTCACCAGTGTCACTTGATACCCGGCCTCGGCCAGATACCAGGCGGTGCCGCAACCGCGCCAATTGCCGCCCTCGTCCAGAACAACCACATGTTCGCCGAGCCTGGCACGGTTTGACATCACATCCTCAGCTGACCACATATGACCATGCGCCAGTCCTGGCAGCTCAGCCAGATGCGGCAGCGCTTTCTGAAAACCCGTTTCCGCTGGCAGCGAGCCGGTGGCCAGCACCACCTCGTCGGCGCCCTGCGCCTGAATGTCCCTGGCATCCATATAGCAATTGAGCCGAACCTCGACGCCAAGCTGGTCAAGCTGCCGTTCGTACCACCCGATGAGTTCGGTGATCTGGGCCCGCCTTGGCTGCAGCCCGGCCAGGCGGAACTGTCCGCCAAGTACAGGGGCCGCCTCGGCCAGGGTCACCCGGTGCCCGCGCTCTGCCGCGACCCGGGCCGCCTCCAGCCCGGCGGGGCCGCCACCGACCACAAGAACCTGCTTGGGCGCAGCTGCAGGCAAAAAGCGATCACCGCCCAATTGTGCCTCGCGCCCGACCGAAGGGTTCACCAGGCAAGAGATCCAATAGTCCCGCCCCCGTCGCCCCCAGCATTGTTGGTTGCAGGACAGGCAGCCGCGAATATCCGCGCTGCGATCGGCAGCCGCCTTATTGATCAGATGCGGATCGGCAATCTGTCCGCGCACGATTGAGACCAGATCCGCCTGCCCGGCCCCCAGCACCGTATTGGCATTCTCTGGTGTGCGGATGTGGCTTTCGGCGATGACCAGGGCGTGCTGCGCCCCCTCTTTCAGGCGGGTTGCCAGATCGACGCCCAGCATCTCAGCCTCCTGGAAGCTGGGAATGAGACGGGAGAAGTCGAAGTAGGAGCCGGAGCCGACAGTGACATAATCCATCAACTGTTCGCCATCATGCAGGGCGACGATCTCGCCCATGCTTTCCCGGCTGAGGGAGACTTCGACGCCGGGCTCATCATTGACCGCCAAGCCGATGATGAAATCGGGGCCGCAGGCGGCGCGGATCCGGGCCAGGATCTCGCGCGAAAAGCGGGTGCGGTTCTCTAATGTGCCGCCCCATTTGTCTTCGCGGCTGTTGGAAAAGGGCATCCAGAACTGATCCAGCAGGCAATGATAGGCCGCCCAGACCTCTACCCCGTCAAACCCAGCCCGCTGGCAGCGAACAGCGGCCAACACAAAGCCCTCGATCACCTCTTCGATTTCGGGTTCAGACATGGCGTGGCTGCCATCGCTGTCGTGATAGCTGGGCCCGCCCGAGGGCGACCAGGCCGCGTGCCAGGAGTTGTCCTGATCCCCATGCGCCCCAACATGATAGAGCTGCTGGATCATCACCGCACCCGCCTCTTGGCAGGGCGCGACCAGCTCGCGGAAATGCGGGATGACCTCATCGCAAGAATGCCGGAAATTGCCCCGGGTCAGCACCGCAGAAGCATGCACTGGCATCGGCTCGACCACGATCATTGCGGCCCCTCCCAGGGCGCGCTCCAGATAATAGGCGGCGTGGGCCTCGGCTGGCAGGCCATCGCGCGCCATATTGGTGGTATGGGCGCCAAAAACCGCCCGGTTGCGCAGGGTCTTGTGGCGCAGGGTCAGCGGTTTGAACAGATGCGGATAGGGTGCCATGCTCAGCGCTCCAGTTTGCCCAGGCCCGCGGTCAGATCCGCCCCCATGCCCGCCGCCTCCATATGTTGGCGCAGACGCTGGTTGTAGCCACCGGGCGTGTTCAAGGCCTCAACCAGATCCGCCGCGCCCGTCTGCCCAAGGCTGGTGGAGATCAACATGCGCAAGAATGCCTCTCCCTGGGCCGGGTCAGAGACACGGGTGCCCAGCCACTCCGCCGCATCGGCGGTCAGCCGCGCCACCGGGGACAGCACCGCCTGGGCGCAGAGATAGGCATCCAGTTCGGCCGCATCGCGCAGACCAAAGACCGTATTCCTGGGGGCAAAGATCTGGTTCAACAGTGCCGTATCCCCCAGCGCCATGATGGCAGAAGCACCCGTGGCAATGCCGGGAAAGGGCATCATCACCGCAGCAGCCCGCGCCGGAGCCACCAATGTCGCAAGTTGCTCCAGATCTGCCCCGGCCATGAAAGAGACCACCTGCAGACCCGCCGGGAAACTCAGCGCCGCCAGAATTTCGGGTGCGGTATCCAGCATCAATCCCAGGAACACCACCTCGCTGTGATCCAGGATGTCTTGCAAGTCAGCGATCTGCACTTCCGGCATCTCGGACACCAGCGCAGCAGACCGTGCCCTCGAGCGCGCAGAGATGCGGATTTCATGCCCCTGCCCGGCCAAACCACGCACAACCGCTGAGGCAATCACCCCGGTGCCAATGAATCCCAGTTTCATCTTGCCCCTCCGATCTCAGATGTCCTTGAGCAATCGCAGCGCATCATAGATGGCCGCATGAGTGTTGCGGGCCGCCACCGCATCGCCAATGCGGAACAGCTGGAACTCACCTTCCGGATTGCTGGAAATTGTCTGTGGGCGCCCGTCGATCAGCGCGTCCTGATCCACTTCCCCGCGGTTCGAGGACAGATCCTTGAGCTCGAAATACAGATCGTCCAGCGGCAGCGTGCCATAGTTCACCACCACCTGATCATATTGTGCTTCATGAGTGTAGCTGCTGTAATCGGTGCCGATGGTGGCGGTCAGCTGATTGCCGCTTTGCGCCACCGAAAGCAGACGCCGGGTGACCGTAAAGATCACATCTTTGTCCTGCAGC
Organism: Roseobacter sp.; assembly: GCA_015665415.1. GTDB lineage: Bacteria > Pseudomonadota > Alphaproteobacteria > Rhodobacterales > Rhodobacteraceae > Pseudophaeobacter. Next base: position 44,147 of record JADFAE010000031.1, on the reverse strand, counting down.
GCGCGCATATAGGGCACCAGGTTCATAGCCATGATATCCGGTGCAAAGGTGCGATCCGGGGTCATCACCTCAACCCGCGCACCTGCATTGGCGGCCACCTCGGCGGCCATGACGCCCGGGTGATCGCCGCTTTCATCATAGATCAACACATTTGCACCGGGTTTGACATCGCCAGAGAGGATATCCCAGCTGGTCACCACATTAGCGGCTTCCTCAGTTGTTTCGTGCAGCATGGTATTGGGCATGCCCCCGGTCGCCACGATCACCACATCGGGATCAAGCGCCGTGATATCGCTGGCTTCGGCCCAGGTGTTGAAGTGGAATTCCACATCGCGGGCCGCACATTGAGCCATGCGCCAATCGATGATCGAGATCATCTCGGCGCGGCGCGGGTTCTGCACCGTCAGGCGGATCTGGCCTCCGGGGTCGGGCTGCGCCTCAAAGACGGTCACATCATGGCCACGCTCGGCGGCCACCCGCGCGGCCTCCAGCCCGCCGGGACCGGCCCCGATGATCACCACCTTCTTGGCCTGGGCAGCGGGTGGGATCTCATGTGGCATGGTCAACTCGCGTCCGGTGGCCGGGTTATGGATGCACAGCGCCTCGCCCGCCTGATAGATTCGGTCCAGACAGTAGGTCGCGCCAACGCAGGGGCGAATGTCATCCTCGCGCCCCTCGATGATTTTGCGCACCACATGCGGGTCGGCCATATGCGCCCGTGTCATCCCCACCATGTCCAGCAAACCAGAGGCCACCGCATGGCGCGCCGTGGCCACATCGGGAATTTTCGACGCATGAAAGGTCGGCATGCCGGTGGCAGCCCGCACGGATCCGGCAAAGTCCAGATGCGGCGCGTTCTTCATGCCCTGCACCGGGATCATATCGGTCATCGCCGGATCGGTGTGGATGCGCCCGCGGTTGATGTTGAGGTAGTCCACATGGCCGCTATCCTTCAGCAGCTGTGCAATCTCCACCCCCATTTCCGGGGTGATGCCGCCCTCGTAGGTTTCGTCCGGGGCAAACCGCACGCCCAGGACAAACTCTTGCCCGACCCGCTCACGCACCGCCGCAATGATATCGGTGGTGAGCCGCATCCGGTCTTGCAGATGGCTGCGCCCATAGGGGCCTTCCAGATCATTGGTCAGCGGCGAGATGAACTGATCGAGCAAATGGCCATGGGTCATGATCTCGACCCCATCCATGCCGCCCTCTTTCATACGCTCTGCCGCATCGGCAAAATCCGAGATCACCCGGGCGATGTCCCAATCCTCTGCCAGTTTGGGAAAGGCGTGATGGGCCGGCTCGCGGTGCCGGGTCGAGGAGATCGCCGGCAACCAGTCGCCCTTGTTCCAATGGGTGCGCCGCCCCAGATGGGTGAGCTGGATCATGATCGCCGCGCCGTGGTCATGCACCTGGTCGGTCATGTTGCGAATCCAGGGCACCACCTCATCCTTATAGGCGAGGATATTGTTGAACACGGGCGGGCTGTTGCGGGACACTGCCGCCGAGCCCGCCGTCATGGTCAGTGCGACCCCGGCCTTGGCGCGTTCTGCATGGTAGGCGGCATAACGTTCCTTGGGCATGCCATCTTCGGGATAGGCCGGTTCATGGCTGGTGGTCATGATCCGGTTGCGCAGGGTCAGGTGTTTCAACTGATAGGGCTGCAACAATGGGTCGTTGGACATGCTGTGCTTTCTCCTGGGGGCCGGTGGTTGCCGTGCCTTGGGTCCGAAACTGAGGTTTGAAAGGATTGAAGCCTGCGCCGCAGGGCAAGTACAGCCTTTTGGGCGGCAGGCGTGAAGCGCTAGTACCAGGCGTCGGCCACGGCATCCTTGGTTTTGGTGATGAATTCACGCAGGGCCTCATCCGTGCCAGGGTCCATCGCCGGCGCCTCATAGGCGGCCAGTTGCGCCTTCCAGCGGGTATTAGCCCGGGTGGCAGCATCAATGCCGCCCTGCTCGTCCCAGCTTTCCCAGGGCTGGTGGTCATCCATCGCACTGTCCCAATATGCCGTCTGATAATGGCGCAGGGTGTGCTGGGTGGCAAACAGGTGCTGCCCCGGTCCGCCCTCAGCCAGGGCATCAAAACCCAGGGTATCCGCGTTGACCTCAAACCCCTTGAGATAGGAATGCAGCGCACCGCAGAGATCCGTGTCGAGAATGAATTTCTCGTAGGACATCGACAACAGCCCATCCAGAAAACCCGCGGAATGCAGGATGTAATTGGCACCGCATTGCACCGCCGACATCATCGACATCATCGCCTGCTGCATCGCCTGCCCATCAGGCAGCTTTGAGGTGGAGAAATTGCCGGCACAGCGCAGCGGCAGCTTCAGGCGGCGCGCCAGCTGCCCCATCGCCAGGGAACCCAAGGCCGGTTCCGGTGTGCCAAAAGTGGGTGAGCCGGTGCGCAACGACATCGAGCTGATAAACGAGGCCAGCACTGCAGGGGATCCCGGCCGCACCAATTGGGTGATGGCACAGGAGACCATGCTTTCGGCAAGGCACTGTGCCACAGAACCGGCAATGGTCAGCGGCGAGACCGCCCCCCCCAACAGGAACGGCAGATGGATAGATCCTTGCCCGGCGGCGGCATAGGCGCGGATGCCTTGGGTCGTCACCCCATCCATCACCATCGGCGATGTTGTGTTGAAGTTGCCCATGATGACGCAGTTCTGGTCGACAAAATCAGCGCCAAACAGAATGCGACACATCTCAATGCTGTCTTCTGCACGTTCAGGCGCGGTGATCGAGCCCAGGAACGCACGATCCGAATAGCGCATATGGGCATAGACCATATCCAGGTGCCGTTTGTTCACCGCGATATCCGTCGGCTCACAAATGGTGCCACCAGAGTGGTGCAGGTTGGGGCTCATCTGCGCCAGTTTCACAAAGTTCTCAAAATCCGCGATGGTGCCATAGCGACGCCCCTTGTCCAGATCCATCACAAAGGGGGAACCGTAGGACGGTGCCAAGACCATGGCATCGCCGCCGATCTCAACCGAATTGGCCGGATTGCGGGCGTGCTGGGTAAAGCGTTCGGGTGCCGTCGACAGGATCTTGCGGATTAGACCGGGTTCGAACTTGAGGTTCCAGCTGTCTGCGGTCAGATCAGTGACCTTGGCCCCGGCGGCACGGAACAGTTCCACCACCTCCGGATCTTCGCGAAACTCGATGCCAATCTCGGCCATGATCCGCTCGGCGGTGGCCTCGATCTGATCCAGGCTTTCTTCTGACAGAATATCATAGGTCGGAATCTGCCTGGTGATGAAGGGAACCTTCAGATGGGCATTCTGTCCCGGCTCTGCCGTCCGCCCTCCCCCACGACGCGCCCGACGCCCGCGCGTTTTCACCTGTGCTTCGTTCATCCCCAAAACCTCCCTGCAACATATCTCCTGACATATGTGTCAATTAAGTCGCCATACCTGTCAACTCCATTGCGACCGATGCATGTCGGTGTTAGGACATCTTCATGAATGTTCAGGACCCAACCCGCCTGCCAACCTCGGAAGAGGCCTGGCTGACAGCCGCCTATGAGGAGCTGACCGAAAACGGTGTCGAAGCCGTGCGGATCATGCCATTGGCCAAGAAACTGGCGGTGTCACGCACCAGTTTTTATTGGCATTTCAAGGATCGCGAGGCCCTGCTGGAAGCCATGGTGCGGCGCTGGGAAGACAAGAACACCGGTATTCTGGTGGCCCGCACCGAGGCCTATGCCGCCAATGTGGCCGAGGCGGTGTTCAATCTGTTTGATTGCTGGCTGGATGCAGAGCTGTTTGATTCGCGGCTTGATCTGGCGATCCGCAACTGGGCCCGCAACGATGCAGCCCTGCAACAGCGCCTGGATCAGGCCGATGCGCGCCGCGAGGCAGCCATGGCCGCCATGTTAGAGCGGTTCGGATATGGATCCGAGAGCGCTTTGGTGCGGGCGCGGACCATGATCTATACCCAGATCGGCTATATCTCGATGCAAATCCGCGAACCCGAAGACAGGCGGCTGGCCCTGATGCCTGACTACGTCGAGGTCTTTACCGGCCAGCCTCCGGCGCAGTCGGATATCGACAGGTTCATGGCGCGCCATCTGCCCGGCGGCAATCCCGCTGTCAGCCGATAAAATCACCTTGATGGCTGCGGAAAAAGCGTTTTAGCGCCGCCTTGAACTGGCGCACCTTGGCCGCGTGCTGCAGATCCGGATGGCTCAGCACCCAGATCGGCGCATAGTCCTGCGGTGCAATTGCGGGCAAAGGGCACAAATCCGCTTCACGGCGCCCCAGATACAGCGGCATGCGCACCACCCCCATCCCCGCCTTTGCCGCTGCAATCAGCGAAGTCATATCGTCGAAGCGCGCCCGGATCCGATAGTTGGGATAGCACGCGAGTGCCGCCTTTGGAGGGGCCGAATGACCGCTGTAGATCACCCAATCCAGCCGCGTCTCTGGGTCCGCAGTGGCTTGAGCGACGATCTCGGGCCGGGCAAGGCAAGCTGTTTTCTGATCCGCCAAATGCAGACCTACCAAAGTGTCGCTTGGGGTCTGGCTGATCCGGATCGCCAGATCCGCCTCGCGTCGGCTGAGGTCCAGAACTTCGTTGGTGGCCCGCACAGTCAGCTCGATTTCGGGATTCTCGCGGCAGAACTCTGCCAGAAAAGGCGCCAAATGGCTTTGGATCAACAGCTGCGGGGCCGTCAGAGTGAGCGGGCCAGATAGCCCTTGGTCACGCCCCGACAGTTTGCGCAGCGCGGCTTGCTCTGCCGCTTCCATCCGGGCTGCTGCCTCCGCCAGTTCACGGGCCTGCGCACCGGCCCAATAGCCTTCAGGTCGGCGCTCAAACAAGGGCTGCCCCAGCATATCCTCTGCCCGTGCGATCCGGCGCGCTACGGTGGTGTAGCTGACAGCCAGCGCCTCAGCGGCACCTGCCAGAGTCCCGGCCCGAACCAGGGCCAAAATGGTGCGCATGTCATCCCAGTTGATCTGCATACATGCGTTTTTGCATGCCTGATACGCAATTGCATGTGTTTTCTTGCGCCGTTGCCATTGCCATCTGTTGCCCATCAACCGTGAAAGGACAAATAATGGCTTATGTATATGTGAACCTGGTACTGGAAGACGCCGAGAAGATGGCGGCCTACCGCAAAAATGCAGGGGCTGCGCTGAAAAAACATGGCGCCAAAGTGCTGGTCTCCGCCCCCAGTCAAACCGTGATCGAAGGCAGTCGCGATGAGACCGGCATCGGCGTCATTCTGGAGTTCGCCAGCAGTGAGGCCGCACAGGCCTGGATCAACGACCCGGATCTGCAGGAAACCCACGGGCTGCGCCGCGCGGCGGGCCGCTCTGCCATTACCCTGTTGGCCTAAATCTGCCCAGGAAGACCTCCCGCCCGTCGATGAAGGGGCATAGCCCTTCCTTCTCCCGTTGGGCCGCGCGCCGCGCCTTTGGCGCGGCGCAAGTCGCTTTGGGCCTTGCCCAAAGCGAAACTCCTCGCCCCCCCTGCGGTCAGCTACTTTGCAATGGCGCGCTGCCGCGCCGTGCGCCAGCACGGCGCTACCAACAGAACGGGCGCGAAACCCATGGATTCGCGCCCGCCTTTGCATCTGTGATCGAGGATTGATTATTCAGCCGCGACCTGATCCGCGACTTTCTCAACCCGGACCGCCGAGAACTTGAACTCAGGGATCTTGCCATAGGGGTCGATCGCCGGATTGGTCAGGATATTGGCCGCTGCCTCCACATAGGCGAAGGGCACAAACACCATGTCTTCGGCAATGGCGCGGTCTGCCCGGGCCATGATCTCAATAGACCCCCGACGGGTCGACAACCGAACCATGTCTCCGGGTTCCACCCCCATGGCCCGCAGCGTCTTGGGGTGCAGCGAGCAGTTCGCCTCCGGCTCCACCGCATCCAGAACCAGCGAGCGCCGGGTCATCGATCCGGTGTGCCAATGTTCCAGCTGACGCCCGGTGGTCATGATCATCGGATATTCCGCATCCGGGGCCTCATCCGGGGCAATCACACTGGCGGGGGTGAAGCGCGCGCGCCCCTCGACCCGTGGGAAGCCGTCGCCAAAGACAATCGCCTGACCCGGGTCTGTTTCATGCAGCGAGGGGTAGGTGATGGTCTCACTCTCCAGCCGCTCCCAGGTGATATTGTCGAGCGATTTCATATTGAGCTTCATTTCGGCAAAGACCTCAGAGACATCCGAATAGTCCCATGGCAAGCCGATACGCTGCGCCAGTTCAACCGTCACCTTCCAATCCTCGCGCGCCTCGCCCGGAGGCGCCACGGCAGGACGGACCCGCTGCACCTGACGGTTGGTGTTGGACACCGTCCCGTTCTTTTCATAAAGCGCAGAGGCTGGCAGGATGATATCGGCAAAATTCGCCGTCTCGGTCAGGAAGATATCCTGCACGATCATCAGGTCCAGCTTGGCAAAGGCCGCGCGGGCGTGATCGGCGTCAGGATCCGACATCGCCGGGTTTTCACCCTGGATATACATGCCCTTGATGTTGCCGGCATAGGCCTGGTCAACGATCTCGGTCACGGTCAGGCCCTTTTCATTGGAGAAATCACCACCACCCCAGACATCGGTAAAGCTTTTGCGGATGCCATCATCCATGACCGACTGATAGTCCGGCAGGAACATCGGGATCAGACCCGCATCAGAGGCGCCTTGCACGTTGTTCTGACCGCGTAGCGGGTGCAGACCGGCACCGGGTTTGCCGACATTGCCGGTCATCAGCGCCAGGCTGATCAGGCAGCGCGAATTATCCGTGCCGTGGATGTGCTGAGACACGCCCATGCCCCAGAAAATCAGACCCGCATTGGCCTTGGCAAAGAGACGCGCAACACGGCGCAGCTGCTCAGGCTCGATACCGCAGATTTCAGACATCTTTTCAGGTGTGAAATCCTTGAGGTGGGCCTTCTCGGCCTCCCAGTTTTCAGTACGCAGCTTGATGTATTCAGCATCATAGAGCTCTTCTTCGACGATGACATGCATGATCGCATTGAGCATCGAGACATCAGCGCCGGGACGGAACTGCAGCATCTCGGTGGCGTAGCGCCGCATGCCGACACCGCGCGGATCCATCACGATCAGCTTGCCACCGCGTTTGGTGAACTGCTTGAAGTAGGTCGCTGCAACCGGGTGGTTCTCGATCGGGTTGGAGCCGATGATGATCGCAACATCGGCGTTTTCGATCTCGTTGAAGGTCGCGGTCACCGCGCCAGAGCCGACGTTTTCGATCAGCGCAGTCACGGACGAGGCGTGACACAGACGGGTACAGTGGTCGACGTTGTTGTGCTTAAAGCCCTGACGGATGAACTTCTGAAAGAGATAGGCCTCTTCATTGGTGCATTTGGCTGAGCCAAAGCCCGCAACCGATTTGGGATCTTCGTCGCGCAGGGCTTTCAGGCGTGTACCCGCCAGCTCCATGGCTTCTTCCCAGCTGGCTTCGCGGAAATGGGTCGACAGATCGCCGGGATCCACGTTCAGCCCCTTGGCCGGTGCGTCGTCGCGACGGATCAGCGGCTTGGTCAGGCGATGCGGATGATGGATGTAGTCAAAACCAAAGCGGCCTTTGACACACAAACGGCCCTCGTTGGCAGGGCCATTGATGCCTTCCACATGTTTGACCTTGCCATCCTTGACCTTGAGGCTGACCTTGCAACCCACACCACAAAACGGGCAGACGCTTTCGGTTTCTGAATCATAGTCCTTGAGGTCGCCAACACCCTGATCATCCAGGACGGCAGCAGGCATCAAGGCCCCGGTTGGGCAGGCCTGCACGCATTCGCCACAGGCCACACAGGAAGAGGCCCCCATGTCATCGCCGATATCAAACACCGGATAGGCATCATGGCCGCGACCTGCCATGCCGATCACGTCATTGACCTGGACTTCGCGACAGGCGCGCACACAGAGACCGCAGGAGATACAGGCATCCAGATTGACGGACATTGCCACATGGCTGTCATCCAGCAGCGGAATGCGGCCGTCTTCCAGCTTGGGGAACCGTGACTCCGAAACCCCGTTGAGTTCGGCCATATCCCACAGATGCGAGGACTTGTCGTGTGCCTCTTCCTGTTTGGGCTGGTCTGCAACCAACAGCTCCATCACCATTTTACGGGCATTTTCAGCGCGGGCGTTGTTGGTGGTGACCACCATGCCTGCGCTGGGTTCGCGAATACAGGAAGCGGCCAGCGTGCGCTCGCCTTCAATCTCGACCATGCAGGCGCGGCAGTTGCCATCGGGACGATAGCCCGGCTGCGGCTTGTGGCACAGATGCGGGATCTTCAGCCCGCGACCATTGGCGACTTCCCAGATGGTCAGGCCAGCCTCGGCGGTGACGGTTTCGCCATCAAGGGTAAAGGTAATTTCAGCGCTCATGGCTCAGATCTCCGCGGCTGTTGCGAAAAAGAGAGGGCAGTGCCCGTCCCGGGGTGGGTGCAAAGCGCCCGCCCATGGGGGCGGATCGGGCGCTGCCCGGCGGTGCCCGCCAGGCAAGACAGAGGTCGGTACAGCAACATATGTTACACCTCCTCGGGGAAGTGTTTGATGGTCAGACGGATGGGGTTGGGCGCAGCCTGGCCCAGACCACAGATCGATGTGTCGATCATGGCCGCACTCAGCTCTTCCAGCAGATCCTGATCCCATTTCTTTTCGCCCATCAGTTTGACGGCTTTTTCGCAGCCCACCCGACAGGGGGTGCACTGGCCACAGCTTTCATCTTCAAAGAAGCGCAGCATGTTCAGCGCCGCATCTCGGGCAGAATCCTGATCAGACAGCACCACAACAGCAGCAGAGCCGATAAAGGTGCCATGCGGCTGCAGGGTGTCGAAATCCAGCGGTACATCATGCATCGAGGCCGGCAGCAGACCAGAGGACGGACCACCGGGCTGATAGGCCTTGAAAGCGTGACCGTCGAGCATGCCACCGCAAGCTTCGATGATATCGGTGATGGTGGAGCCCGCTGGCAGCAGATGCACGCCGGGGTTCTTGACGCGACCGGATACGGAATAGCTGCGCAGACCCTTGCGACCATTCTTTTCCACCGAATTCAGGCACTCGGGGCCTTCGCGGTTGATTTTGCAGACCCAATAGAGGGTCTCGACATTGTGCACGAGAGTCGGACGACCAAAGATACCCACCTGCGCCACAAAGGGCGGGCGGTGGCGCGGCTCGCCGCGTTTGCCTTCGATCGACTCGATCATCGCACTTTCTTCGCCGCAGATATAGGCGCCCGCACCGCGGCGCAGATCGATATAGCCGGGCTCGACGATGCCAGCCACTTCCAACGCCTTGATCTCGGTTGCCAGAATTTCCAGCACCGCAGGGTATTCATCGCGCATGTAGATAAAGGCCTTTTCGGCCTCGACCGCCCAGGCCGCCATCAACATGCCCTCGAGGAAGACATGCGGGGTGCGCTCTAGGTAGTAGCGGTCCTTGAAGGTGCCGGGCTCGCCCTCATCGCCATTGACGGCGAGATAGCGCGTGCCCTCATTGGCGCGCACAAAGCCCCATTTGGTGCCCGAGGGGAAACCCGCCCCCCCAAGACCGCGCAGGCCGGCCTCTTTGATCTTGGCCTGAACCGCTTCCCAATCGCCATCGGCACGCAGGTCTTTCAGCACTGCATATCCGCCTTCGGCCTCATAGGCTGCAAAGGTTTCATAGTCTGGAACATGGGCGTGGGTGTCGCCTGCCGCAATCGCCGCTTCGACCTTCTCAACTGTAGCATTGTCGATGTGATTGTGACCGATCTCCAGCACCGGAGCAGTGTCGCAGCGGCCCATGCAGGGCGCGCGCAGCACACGCACTTGTGACGCGTCCAGGCCATCCTCGAGCGCCTTTTGCAGCTGCTCGGCCCCTGCCATCTCGCAGGACAGGGAATCGCAGACCCGGATGGTCAGCGCGGGCGGGGGTGTCTCGTCTTCCTTGACCACATCGAAATGTGCATAGAAGGACGCGACCTCAAAGATCTCTGCCTGACCGGTGCGCATCTCTTCTGCCAAAGCGCGGATATGCGCCGCACTCAGATGACCATAGGCATCCTGGATCAGATGCAGAAATTCGATCAGCATATCCCGGCTCCGCGGCTGATCGCCGAGAAGATCCAGAACCTCGCTATGCGCCTGATCGTCCAGCTGACGGCCTTTGGGAGTTTTACGTCCCTTGCCTTTGCCGGATTTCCAGACGCCCTTGCTATTGTCCAATGGTGCCACGCTGACCTCCAAATATTCGCACGTGCCTTTTATCGGCACATGTCATCAGGAAATCATATCGTCAAATCGAATGTCCGGAATGCGCAATAACGAAAACTTATTGCGCAAAGGCGGCAACAACCCGGCGCAAAGAGGCTACCGTGGTCAATTCCGGGGTTCGCTGCAGGCAGGCCAGACAGATTGGACGGGCCTGTGATTCCACCTCTCCCGCGCTCACCAGTGCCAGCGCGCGAGTGCCGGCAATGGGGCCCAGCGCATCCGCCAAAGCGCGCGGCAGAATGGTCGCCACAGCGCCTTCGCGTGCCATGATGATCGCCGACATAAAGCCACTGGATTCGGACATCACCTCTGGCTTGAGCTCCTGACCGGCAAAAATCCGGTCCAGAATACGACGGTTCTGCATCCCCGGCTCCAGCAGGCTCAGCGGCAACTCGGCGGCCGCCTGCCAACTGATGCTGTCCCCTCCCTGCGCCACCATGGTCTCTGGGGCCAGCAGCACATAGCTTTCCTCATAAAGGTCGGTGATCGTCACCAATCCGGGCGGCACGCTGTCGCTATAGGTCACACCGGCATCGATGGTGCCATCCAGAATGCGCTGTTGGATTGCCATCGAGGTGGTGACATCGATATGCACCAGAATGCGGGGATGGATCTCGTGCAAACGGTTCACCACCTGCGCCGCAAAGGCCGTGGCCGTTGGCACCACGCCCAGCATCAGGGTCCCGGTCACCTCCCCGCGCGAGGCCGCAACCTCCTGCTCCAGCGCCTTGGCGTCATCCAGAATGCCCCGCGCCCGGCGCACGATCATCTCCCCCTCGCCGGTCAGGCCCTGAAACCGATTGCCACGTCGGACGATCGACACGCCGAGTTTCTCTTCGAGATTGCGAATGCGCATCGAAAAGGCCGGCTGTGACATGGCACAGTCTTTGGCAGCCTTGGCAAAGTGCTGACGCCGCGCCAGGGCCGTCAGCAATTGAAGATCTCTGAGTTCTATCATTCGGCCACCATGCTGCAGAGCGGTGTCCGGCGCAATCTTCTGCTACCCCCAAGAACTGCAAAAATGTTCGGTATCAGCACAAACTATATGGTGCCCTCAGGCGGTCATAAATATCGATTCGACCCAGCCACTACCCATGCGAGAAATCCCTCCGGACACTCAAAAAGAACCATGGGGCATTCGCAGCAGTTTTTTCTGTAATAGCAGCCAGGGGCACACGGCGAAAGCATTTCGTAAAAATATCAAAAAAAATGCACAAGCCAAAAAATATCAGAAACAATTAAGCAATATCAAACCCTTATCTCGAATCCGAATTCCATGCACTCCTAGAACCCTCGCCCCGCCGCAGATCAGTGCCCTTTCCGTAACATCAGAGTTCGAAATGCAACCACAGGTAGGTTAACCTCTCAGTAAATTCATATACTTAGCTTTCCTACATCGTTCCGCTCACTCCGACGTCGCAAAGGATCATTCAAATGCGCTATGCCACATTTGCCTCCGCTCTTATTCTCATGGCCGCCCCCGCCATAGCTTCTGACTACCAGACCGCCATGCAAAGCTATCTGGATGAAAATATCAGATCATGGTCGCAATCTCCGATCCTGATTGACGCGATCGCCAGCCAAAACATCCAGACCAAAGAATACAATCAGGCCGAGGTTGACGCACTGGACACCACATGGCGCGCAGAAGTCGGCGACAGTTCTTCACAGACCGTCAATCAGGTTATGCAAAATGCCGCAGCGAATTTCCTGCGCGAACAGGTCACCAAATCCGGCGGCCGGATCACAGAAGTCTTCATCATGGATGCCCAGGGGCTGAATGTTGCGGCCTCTCATCTCACCTCAGACATGTGGCAGGGCGACGAAGCCAAATTCCAAAAAACCTACAGTGTCGGCGTCGACGCCATCCATTTCGGGGATGTGGAACTCGATGAATCCAGCCGCAGATATCAGGCCCAGATCTCTCTGACCATCACCGATGCAGCCACAGGCAATGCGATTGGCGCAATGACTGTCGGCATCGATGCCGATGCGCTGATGTAACTTCAACTGCGCCCCAAAGCTCTGTTCCTTTTCCAGATAGGTAGATCCATGAAACCACGCATTCCCGCGTTTTCTCCATTCAAAGGCATGTCAGTCTTCATGAAGTGCTGCCTACTCATTGCCGCAACAACCTTGGTGGTTTCTGCCGCCTTGACCGTCAGAAATGACATTGCATTTGAAGCGGCTGTCGAAAAAGGCGTACAGACCCTAGGCAATGGTGTCACCGTCACTGTCGCCGCCCGCAGTGGTGGCGCCATTCGATTTGGGGACTCGGATCGGCTTTCTGCAGATCTTGAAAAGATCCTCGAACTGTCTGAGGGCCGGGCAGTATTTGGCGTCGCCGTCAACCCGGATGGCAAGATCATCGCCCAAGCCGGCGAAGCCACTGATGCCGAGCGCGATCAACTCGCCAATCTTGGGGCCGCCTCTTCGCAAACAGAAGCCTTGGAAACCAGCGGCGGCGGCTATTTCATAGCCGCCCCTGCCGCAGCTGGTGCCGATGGCAGCGTCATCGTGGGCTCGATTGCAATGATCTGGTCCCCGCAACGGGCATTTGCCGAAGCCGCACCAGCTCAAATGATGACACGCGTTTTTGCGGGTTTGGCTTTTACCATCATGTGTCTGCTCTCAGCCTTTGCCCTCCGGTCGATCCTGTCACGTCCTTTGAAGTCTGTCGGCGAAACCATCAATGTAATTGCCGAAGGCGACTACAGCCAAACCGTTCCCCTCTTGGACCGCAGAGACGAAATGGGCGAGATTGCCCGCAACATCGACAACCTGAAAACCCAGCTCACTGCGGCCCGGGCTGTCGAAGCCGAACGCCAAGCAGCCCAAGCCAATCAGAAAAAGGTCGTGGACCGGCTGAACCGCGCCCTGCAGAATATGTCGGATGGGGATCTGACACAGAACATCAACACCCCGTTTGAGGGAGAATACGAAAGCCTGCGCAAGAACTACAACGCCACTTTGACAACCATGGTGGGCATCATGAACGCGGTTGTGGAAAGCTCCTCCCGGATCCGCTCCAGCGCCGAGGAAATCAGCCAATCCTCCAACGATCTGTCGCAACGCACGGAAAGCCAGGCCGCCACTTTGGAAGAGACCGCAGCAGCCATGGAACAGCTGACCGTCAGCGTGCAATCCGCGGCCGATGGCGCCAAAAAGGTGGAGGACATCGTGTCCGAAGCCCAGCTCAGCGCCAAGCAAAGCGGCCAGGTGGTGACCGATGCGGTGGCGGCAATGTCGCAGATCGAGGAGTCCTCCAACAAGATTTCCCAGATCATCACGGTCATCGATGACATTTCCTTCCAGACCAATCTTCTGGCACTCAACGCCGGGGTCGAGGCCGCGCGCGCCGGCGAAGCCGGACGGGGCTTTGCGGTGGTTGCCTCCGAAGTCCGCGCTTTGGCGCAACGCTCTTCCGATGCGGCCCAGGAAATCAAGTTGCTGATTTCAGAGAGTTCGCAGCACGTCTCCGAAGGTGTTGATCTTGTTGGCAAAGCAGGTGGCGAGCTGGACAGTATCATCGCCCGGGTAGGCAACATCTCCGATCATGTCTCTGAGATCGCCCAAGGAGCCAACGAGCAATCCACCACCCTGCACGAAATCAACACCGGGGTCTCTCAGCTGGATCAGGTGACCCAACACAATGCGGCCATGGTAGAAGAAAGCACCGCCGCCAGCCAGATCCTGCGCAACGACGCGGGCGAGCTTGCCAATCATGTTTCGGTCTTCAAGACGGGGGGAACGGTGTCAGTTGCTCCCCTAGCACGATCGACCGCGCCTGCCGCAACAGCGGTGGCGGCACCAGTGAACGCGCTCGCAGAAGATTTCTTTGCGGATGAGCCTGGCCCCTCTGCGCTGCCACAAGCCGTGGGTTGGGACGATTTCTGAAACCACCCTCACAAACTTAGATACAAATGCGCCGGTCCCCGATGGGGCGGCGCATTTGCTGTGATCGGGCTTTGTGCAGATTGAGGTAAACCTCAGGCCTTGCTAGAAGCAGGACACAAAGGGCCTTCGCCCCGCCGAGAGAGGATCCCGAATGCGCCAATCCAACATCAACACAGAGAGCCCGGACCGCCAGTCCCCCCTGCGTATCGATATCGTTTCAGACGTGATGTGCCCCTGGTGTGTTATTGGTTACAAACAGCTGACCCAAGCGATAGAGGCGACAGGGCGTGATTGCGACCTTCACTGGCATCCATTTGAACTCAATCCGGAAATGCCGCCAGAAGGCCAGAATCTAACCGCGCATCTCGTCGAGAAATACGGCGTCACAGCCGCGCAATCCGAACACTCCCGGGACCAGATGACCGGTCTTGGTGCCGCATTGGGGTTTGACTTCAAATTTGCCCCTGACATGCGCATGCACAACACCTTCAACAGCCATCAGCTGTTGCATTGGGCCGAGACTCTGGGGCGCAAAAACGATCTGAAACTGGCGCTATTCACCGCCCATTTCACCCATCAGCGAGATCTCTCGGACATCGGCGTCCTGGTTGAAATCGCTGCGGAAACCGGGCTCGAGCGCGACGAAGCCCTGGCCGTGTTGAATGACCAGCGCTTTGCCGGTGAGGTTCGCGACGCCCAGGCCTTCTGGCGCAGCCAGGGCATCCAGAGCGTCCCGGCGGTGATCTTTGATCAAAAACATCTGGTCAGCGGTGCCCAGGGAGTGGAGAATTTCACCAGCATCCTCAACCAGCTGGCTCAAATGCAGGACAAATAGCCCCCCTCCCCTTGGGGGGGAACAGCCCCATTGGCGGCACCATCTTTTCCCGCCAATGGATCCGCACACTCATCCTCGCTCTCACCGGGCAAGCAACGCGCCGACGATGCTGGGCTCCAGAACCGAGTCGCCACAGTTGCGCGAATAGCCGAGCTCCCGACACTCCCGCCAGATCGACTTGAGCGTGGCCTTGGTGGCCATACCGTTGAGCGCACCCCCATAGTTGCCCGCGTCCTTCATCCGGGCCTGCAGCAGATACATGGCAAAATTCGGGTTCGCGGCATAAAGCTCCTGGCCGAACCAAGCGGATTTTGCCCCCGGCGTTTCGGCATATCGTTCAGCAAGTGCACCAAACTGTTTGACATTTTTTGTCTTCGCCACGTCGAATGACAGCTCGTACTGGGCGATCTCGGCGGCGCTCAGCAGGTCTGAATGCTCCGCCAAATAGGTCTGCGCCATCCTCGAATTCCGGCGCACATTCCAGCGGTTGCCATCACGCACAAGACTGATCAGGAACTTCAGAGCGGCCTCATTGTCCTGCGCGACAGCCTCTTCCAATCCACGAATGGCCTTGGGGCCACTGGCCCGCATACTGATCCCCCAAAGGGCGCGATGTGCGTCCAGAACCGCAACTTCGCTTTGCCCCGCCTCACGGGCATTATGGGCATAGCCCAGGAACTTGGACCGGGAACGCTTGCCTAAATAGCCATACATCGCCCCTTTGGCCAACGTGGTCCAGGCCGATCCACGTCCCAGATCCGCAGCGCGCAGCAGGTATTTTTCAGCCCGCTGACTGCCTCGCCGGTTCCACATGATATCGGCCCCAAGCAGCTCTAGGCCCTCCCCGTCTCCGGCTCTGGCGGCGGCCTCGAACAGAACCTTCGCCCGGGCCTCATCGCGGCGCAAGTGAATGCCGTCTAGATAAAGACTTCCCAGCGTGATCTGAGCCTTGGGCGCGCCCAACTCCACCGCCCTCTCCAGCATCTCGATGCCACGGGTTGTATCCCTGTCAAACTCAGTGCCGCGCACCAATTGGTCCCCATACAGCCTGAGCGCCTCTGGGTCTCCGAAGGCTATGGCTTGCTCAAACAGAGCACGGGATTTCTCGGCGTCGATGGGCCGACCATATAGCCCCCAAAGATAGGCATTCGCCAATGAAATCATTGCCTTGGGGTGATCCGCCTCAGCAGCTTCCAAGAGCAGAGCCTCGCCACGATCCGGGTCAGCCTGCTGAAAGATCCCTTCCAAAAGGATGCGGCCCAGCGTCGCTTTGGCCCCAGCGTCACCGCTGGCAGCCGCCTGCTCCAAGGCGACCAGCCCTGCTGCCGCCGCCTCAGGCGTCGGGTCTGCGCCAACGCTGTCAGCTGTCACCGCGCGAACAGTATCATTGTCGCCACCAAGCGCATGCGCAGGGGATAATGAGAGCAAAGAAAGGGAAGTGGTGCCGAGTAGGGAAAAAGCAAAAATCGTTACAAAACGCATATCTATCAGTCCTCCAAAATAGGGTCCCGCTGGAACGGGGAATCCAAGAAGTCGTGATAGGTTTCTGCCTCACCTCATTCTGCATGCAAAACTTTGTTTTGTCTACATTTTCAAGTCATATTACAACCCGTAGATGCCGCCTTATACCGGCAGCACCTTACGCGGGTTTCCCCCACCTTACCGACGATCGGCGATCGTCAGATTTGAGCTGCGCCTGATTTCGGTATTTGCACCTGCGCCCGCAGCCTCTTCGGTCTGCAACAAGGCCAGGCGTCCTGGCGTCGACCCTGCCAGAGCCTGTCGAAAGGCCTGTCCAACAGGGGTTTCACGCAGTTGATTATCGACCAGATTGATCGAAGGTGCCCCCCCCGGCCAGGGATAGGGATTGGCTGCAAACCAGGCGTGGCGCTCAACAAAGGACAATCCCTGCATCATCTCGATTGCAGCTTTGGCAAATTTGGCGTTGGCCCTGTAGCTGGCGCTCCCGGGTCGGCTCCAGTCGATCAGCGCAAACTCGGTCACCCAGATTGGTTTGCGGTATTCCTGATGCACCTGGATCAACCAGTTGCGAAACTCTGCCACATCGCCGGTCTTGGAATAGTAGTGAACGGCCATGAAATCGACGCGCAATCCGCGCCTGGCCACTTCATTCATGAAGCGACGTTGCCAGGAATTATGACCCAGCGTGCCTTCTCGAGTGGTGGCCGGACTGCCGAGCCGGAGCCCGCGGGCCTCAAGCTGGGGCCAAAGCGCCACCGCCTGTGCCACCGTCATCCCCGCCTGATGATCACCGCCATTGCCGTCTGGTTCGTTGAATCCCAACAGCGCGCGTGGATTTTGGCTGCTTTGGATCCTGTCGTTAATATTGCGCGCACTATGGATCATCGGCACAAATTCTGCCGCGCGTCGCTGCGGACTCTTGGTCGCGATCTGATCACTGCGCCAGTTGTAATACCAGCTCAGTCCGGGCTGCTTTTCGATCCAACGCAGCATCGTGTAATCCGGGTTTTCCCAGGCCCCAACGCCTGCGCGTTGTGCCTCTGCGATCTGGGACATAGCCGTAAACCCCAGTAAAAACATGAATAGTTTTAACATGCTACCTCAACACAAGCAGCACAAGCACCTTTGCCAACCCAAAGCCAACAGCGCATCATCAGAGACGCAGCCTGGAGTTGAACACCAGCTTGCTAGGCGCCGTGACCGAGAGGTCCGGCATCAAAAAGAGAAAAGGTCACGCACGCCACTTGCCTTGCGGACAAGAGCCGAGTCGAGAACCCTCTCAGGCTCAGTTGGAATAGCAGCGCGACGGCTGCCCAAACCCTGCGGGCGAGCAGATGTAACTGCCGTTGCCCACCGCAACACGCTTGCGGTTCGCCGATGAGCGGCGCGTTTTCGGCGCAGTCAACAGATTGAGCCCGCCACTGGCCAAACGCAGCGTTTGCGCAGGCTTGCTGTTGGGAGTTTCAGTGCTCCGTGAATCTGCCGCCGCCCCCAAGGGAGCGAATGCCATCACGCACGTGATAGTCGCCGCGCCAAGCACGCGGGTAGATTGGAAGAACATCACTGTCTCCTGCCTGTATTGCCCTACATTCACCGGGTTAGGTTTGTACCAGCCTCGGTTCCTTTGGTGATGAGAGACATACCAAATCCCCGCCCCGGTGACAAAAACTTTACCTCAGCAGGAATGACTCTACCGTTAATGAAGGTCTGCTTTAGACAAGAAACAGGCCATTTCTGGACCTTTGGGTCCGGGCTTATGTCCTATCTTGAAAGCTAACTCCTTGCGGAACAAGCCATCCTAGGGAATAGGAAGGCGTCGCTCTCCCGGACAAAACGCTCAAGCGACAATCCGCCACCCCGGCTAGTTGTCCATATAAAACGCCCGGTCAAACAATCTGACCGGGCGCTTGAGGCCCCATGTTGGGGCGGTAGATCTGACAATTCACGTGTTAGCGATTCAGAGCCGCCGCGCGTTCACCCAATGCATTTTGTGGAAAACGCCAATCTGGCAGGCCAAAGTCATCCGGCCAGGGGTGCACCTCTTGCTGATTGAAATAGACCACCGCCTGCAATTCAGAGAATTCTTCCAGTACCTGGCGCACTTCATTGTTCCATTTCTCGACGTAGTCGTCGGTACCGACAAACCCCAACTCGGCCACCGCAATCGGCAGATCGAACTGCAGCGCCCGCTGATAGCGCGGCTCAAAGATGTCGCGGAAACTCTGCTCCCGGCCCAGCACCTCGAGTTCCCAGGCCTGCAAGCCAAAGACCGACAAGCCGATCACATCGGCATAATCCTTGCCGGGGAAATACTCTGCCAGGTCTTCATAGCCCAGCGGCGACCACATATAGTCGAATTTATCGCTCACTTCGCGGCAGACATCGACCACTTGCTGATAGGCGGCCACATAGGTTTCCGGAACCCAGTCAGCCCAGATGAACTGCCCCGAGGCATCCTCCATCTCCTGCGCCCAGCGGATGGTCACCGGACTTTCGAATTCAGCCAATGCGCCGCAAATGGCACGCATGTTTTCGTCATAGGCGCCGCTGGCAATACCCGCGATCAGGATCTCCGGGGTGTTGCGTTCATCCTGTGTCCAGGTCCAGGGCTCGATGGTGACCAGCACCGACCGCCCGCGCTCGACGGCATAGGCATCCGCATCCGCCAAGGAGGGCAGAAAGACGTCCTCCCAGGGCAGGAATAGATGTTCGATCTGCACATCCGTGTCGTCCGAAAATCCGCCATTGGGATCATAGACCCCAAAGGGCAGATCGCCCGGAGGCGCAGCCAGGGATGCCGTTGCCCAGCCTGCGATGACTGGGAAGATGGCGATCCGCTGCAGCAGTTTGCGGCAGTCCTTGATAAGATATCGCTTCATTTTCCCTACTCCTTTGGGTAGCCCGCACCGGCCCGTTTCCAGCCCGGATCGTAAGTCAGAATGACGGTCCCCGGCCCGCCCATGCCCGCTCCCGCGACGGCATATTGCTCTCGGATCAATCTGAAGGGTTCGAGTCCCTTCGAGAGGGCATAGAGACTTTCAAGGCCCCGCTCATGGACGGTGACCCCGGCGAGGCAGACCAAGAATGACGGCAATGAAATCTTGGTCAGATCGGCAATGAATGATCTGCCTCTGGAGACTGGCACTTTGCGAAAATGCTGAAACACGATCACGGCAACAATCACCGTGTAATATATACCATTTATTGCGCTCAAAAGATAGAAACCATGTGCATCCCGCACGTTTCCCACCAATAAAACCGGCAGCAGACAGCCCAGGGCCAAAACTGTGTAGACCAGCACCACCGGCATCGGCAGTGTTGCCTCTGCCGCCTCACCCTTGGGGGTGATGCGAAAATCGACAAAGCCGCCAAAGATCCGATCCCAGATCGCCATCACGCAGCCAAACAGCACCCAGGGCCATTGCAGCCCCAGAAACAGCGTCTTTTCCCAGGATATCACAGTGCCATCAAAGGGGCGAAACAGCCCGTCAGCCTTGAGATGATAGGCGATCACTGTCAGCGCCAGCACCTGCGGCGCCGCATGCATCACAAAGGCCGGATAGGTCACCTCGGCGTAGCGGAAATCAAACAGCAGCGCCAACACCGGCAAGGCGTAAAGCAGCGCCATGAAAAAGGCAAAACAGGGGTAAAACAGCTGGCAGAACAGAAACAGGAACTTGAGCCGAATGGGCAACTGGCCAAAATAGCCGGATGTGAACCGCAAAAAGATCGTTAGCAGGCTGCGCGACCACTGGAATTCCTGGGTGCACAGGTCAGAGATATTGGCGGGGCCATCACCCTCGGCAATTGCGTTCAGCGCATGGACCCCGCGCCACCCCCCGGCGTTTAAAATCATCGTGGTGGAATGGTCTTCGGCCAGCTCTGGGCCCAGCCCCCCCACCTGTTGCAGCGCCTGGGTGCGCACGGCGTAATGCGAGCCGATGCACATCGGTGCCATGGTACCGGAATAGCCCGCCTGGAAAATCCCGTGAAAGGCCGCTTCGGTGTGCAATCTGGTGCGGGCAACCCAGCTGTCCTTGGCGTTGCGCGCACAGATGCTGGGGGCACTGACATAGCCGACATCAGGGTCGACAAATCCGCGCATCACCTCTTGCAGGTAGGTCGGGTTGGGCACGTGATCCGCATCCATCTGCGAGACAAAATCATAGCGATCATAGCCGTAATTGTCATAGAAATAGGCTAGATTGCCTTCCTTGCAGCGGGTGCGACGGGGCCATTCCTGGCGATGATATTCAGATTGCTCATGGCGTGTGGACAGCAAGACTCCGTGGCGACGGCACCAGGCTATGGTCTCGGCACTGGGGTTCTCATCCGCCAACCAGGTGTCATGGGGATAGCTTTGGTTCAGCATCGCCTCAAGCGTGACCTTGAGCACCGAAAAGGGTTCTGACGGGGTTTTGGTGACAATCATCGCCACACGGGTGGTGGTGGGATCCGGCGGAGCAGCAGCGGGGATCACGGCGCGGCGAAACACCACAACAAAGAATACCTGCAGGAAAAACAACCAGCTCAACCCGAGGGTGGCGATCCAATATTGCAGCCCTGTGCTGTTGTGCTCCGGTTTGAGCCACCAGGCCCAAAACCACAGCGCCGCCACCAACCAGATCAAGATGATGAGATTGTATCTGCGCTTGATCCGCCCGGAAAACACCGGCTTGAGCCCTGTGCGGCGCGCCTGTGGCCCCCTGTGCATGTCAGGCGCAAAGGTCATTTTGCACCTCCAAGCCAAAATGCGGTGCCGCATCCCGCAGGATTGTCAGCAGCCCGGAATGACGAGCTGCAAAATTCAACAACCGCCCGGCGGCCCTGGTATCTGCCACCAGCATCGCCGGATCACCGGCGCGGCGCGGCGCGGCATGCCAGGGCGTGCTGCAGCCGGTTACAACTTCGATACCTGCAATGATCTCCAGAATGGAATGGCCGGTGCCGGTGCCAAGGTTGAGCGCCAGATTCCGCCCGCCCTGCGCCAGTGATTTCGCCGCCAGAACATGCGCCCGTGCCAGATCGCCAACATGGATATAGTCCCGCACACAGGTGCCGTCGGGGGTGTCGTAATCGGTACCAAATACAGACAGCGGCGGACGTTGCCCGGCGGCCGCCATCAGCGCCAGCGGAATAAGATGGGTTTCGGGATCGTGACGCTCGCTCAGCCGTCCCTGCGGATCGGCCCCGCAGGCATTAAAATAGCGCAGCATCACAAAACGCAGCCCATGTGCTGCGGCCTGGTCGCGGATCATCTCTTCGCAGATCAGTTTGCTGCGGCCATAGGGATTGATCGGCTGCTGTGGGGTGTCTTCTGTTATCGGCTGTTGCTGAGGGCTGCCATAGGTGGCGCAGCTGGAAGAAAACACCAGATCCTTGACCCCGGCCTGCTGCATTGCGGCCAGCAAAGCGATCATGCCACCGACGTTGTTGTCATAATAGAGGCCGGGATGCGTCACCGACTCGCCAACATAGGCTGCCGCCGCAAAATGCATCACCAGTTCGATATTGTGTTGCTGCATCACCTCTGCCAGGGCGGTGCTGTTGCGAATGTCCAGCGCCACAAAAGGCCCCCATTTCACCGCATCCGCATGGCCCGTGCGCAAATTGTCCACAACAATGGGCTGATACCCCGCCTCGGACAGCTGCAAGCAGGCGTGGCTGCCAATAAAGCCAGCCCCCCCGGTCACAAGGACCCTGGGCCCTCTCATTGCGCCACCGACGGGATCCGGCAGCTCCGTCCCTCTGCTTCGGCCCGGAAATAGGCAATCGTGCGATCCAGCCCCTGGCTAAGATCCACCTTCGGAGACCAGCCAAGATGCCGCTGGGCCCGGCCAATATCCGGGCGGCGTTGTTTGGGGTCATCAGCCGGCAGGTCGACATGGACGATCTCCGACTTCGATGGAATTTTCTCCAGCACCAGCGCCGCCAGCTCTGCGACGGTGAATTCATCCGGGTTGCCGATATTGATGGGTTCAAATGTGGTCGCCGGGCTGTGCATCAAGGCGATGAGCCCATCCACCATATCTTCGAGATAACAAAAGGATCTGGTTTGTGACCCATCGCCGTAGATGGTGATCGGCGCTCCGGCCAGAGCCTGGTTGATGAAATTGGAGACCACCCTTCCGTCTTCGGGATCCATCCCCGGCCCATAGGCATTGAAGATCCGCGCGATACGCAGATCGACGCCAAGGCATTCACGGTGCTCATGAAATATTGTCTCGGCGGCCCGTTTGCCCTCGTCGTAACAAGAACGCGGCCCCACCGTATTGACGTTGCCCTGATAGCGTTCCTGCTGCGGGCTGATATCCGGGTCACCATAGACCTCGGATGTAGAGGCCTGCAGGATCCGCGCTTTGCTACGCCGTGCCAAATCCAGAAGGTTGAAGGCCCCATAAAGGTTGGTCTTCATCGTCTGGATAGGGTCCGACTGATACTTTGGAGGAGAGGCCGGACAGGCCATATTGAAGATATAATCAAAAGCGCTATCACTTTTGATTGGATCGATAACATCGTGGAGAATGAAGGAGAAATTTGGATCTTCCAGAAAATCTCTCACATTGCTCAGCCGGCCCGTCGACAGATTGTCCAAACAGGTCACACGGCATCCAAATTCAAGGTATCGTCCACACAGTCGGGAGCCCAGAAATCCGGCTCCGCCAGCTATCAAAACGCTTTTTCTATTTTCAAAAAAATCCACCGAATGATTGTTCGGATTTTTGGCAGTCCTTAAACGTGTGAACTTGGTAACAGAATTCATATTAAACGCTCCCGAATGGAACGCGATCTACCATGCCCTGCTCGATTGTGGATGGATCAGCTTCTTGGTTATCTCAAACTCTGGCCTGATCTCTCCGCTGGCATTGGGGCCTAATTAGCCCCCCCAAAAAGGGCGCGCCGTAGTCGTGGTGCTGACCGAAATCAGCACCGTCAAGTATCTCTATTTATTCGGAAGTTTGTCAAACATTTTAGGAAAAATGTACCTTTTGGTGTCATTTTGGCCAAAAATAAACCCCAAAGGTTGCGCTGTGAAAATTCAATTCCCCGATAAGGTATGGGAATTACAAAATCAAACGCCAAAATATGAAATCAAAATGTGCAAAAATCCGAATCACACCTCAAAAATGACTTAGGGATTACTCAGAACCCAACTACCGGAATGGCCAAATAAGAAATAGCCAAATCTTTGACCTGAAACTCGACCCATATTTCGAAACTGGCTGAGATCATAGTTCTAGAGATTCAAAATGGTGTTGACCCAATTCCCACCCCATCAAATCGAGAAAATACTTTGGGGGAAACAGCAATTCCATGCCAAAGTCACTGCCCACCAAAATCCGTCTGTTCACTGTTCCCGGAAGGCCCGGATCATGCTGTCTGTCACAGGTTTCATCAGATACTCGACAAACGTCCGTTCTTCGGTCTGGATCATGATCTCGGCGGGCATCCCCGGCGTCGGGGCAAAGCCACGGACACGATCCAGCTCTGAGGTTGGGACTGACACCCGCGCCACATAAATTTCCTGCGGCAGCTCTTGGCTTTTGTCGAGGATTGCATCGGCAGAAACATAAAACACCTCGCCGGTCAGGATCGGCGTGGTACGCGCATTCAAAGCCGTCAGGCGAACCGTGGCCTCCTGCCCCTTTTGTACCACGTCAATTTCGGTGCGCGGGATGCTGACCTCGATGATCAATGGTTCCCCGGTTGGCAGGATTTCGGCAATCGCCTTACCGCTTTCCACCACCCCGCCCGGCGTGTGATAATGCAGGGAAATCACCGTGCCAGAAACCGGTGCCAGCACAACAGAACGGCGCAACACGTTTTCCGCCCGCCGCGCTTGCTCGCGCACGCTTTCCAGCTCGGACTGCACCAGTTGCAATTCATCCAGCGCCGCACTTTGTCTCTCGCTGATGGTCTGGGCGATCTGGGCGTCGTAGCGTTTGACCACCTCGTCAATTTCCTCCACCTCAGAAGTGAGACGCCCCACCTGACCTTCGGCCTCGGCAATGGCACGGCGAATGGTATTGACCTCTGTGCGCCGCACCAACCCGCGGTCCAGCAGATGCTGTTTGCTCTCCAGATCCTCCTTCAGGATCTCAAGCTGGGTCTGGGTGGAGGTCAACTGCAGCGCATATCCCGTTGATCGCACATTCAGCGCCTCGGTACTGCGCTCCAGCAGGGCGATGTCATTGCGCAGCTGCTGGGCAGCCGCGTCAAAGATGATCCGCTGCGCTTCCAACATCGAAGCCACATCGAAATCCGCGCCCAACTCGCTCAGCTGGGTGGGAAACCGCAAGGATACAGCACCGGAATGTTCTGCCAGGATCCGCGCCTCCATCGCATCCAGGCGCACCTGGCGCAAAAACAGCTCGCGCTCGGTTGCCAGGGCAGCGGTTTCGTCCAAGGTGATCAGCGGCTGGCCTTCCTCAACCGTATCGCCTTCCTTGATCAGGATCGCGCTGATGATGCCCCCCTCGAGATGCTGCACGATCTTGTTGCGCCCCGTCGCAACAAAGCTGCCTTGCGAAATCACGGCGGCGGCAAGTGGTGCCTTGAAAGCCCAGAGCCCAAAGCCGCCAAAACTCAGGCAAAGCAGAGTGATCCCAAACACGATATGCTTGGAGACCGAGCGCGGCACATTGACATACCATTCGGCTGGTTCGGCGTAGACGGCAATATCAGTCATATCACTGACCTCCGGGTTGGGACTGCGCCGGAGGCAGATTGCCCCCGGTCTGACTGCGTTGCGCCAATTGCTGCAGCACCTGCTGGCGATAGCCGAACATGGCGATATTGCCGTCGGCCAGCAGCATGATCTTGTCCACCACGCTCAGCAGCGAAGGCTTCTGAGTGATCACCACCGTGGTGATCCCGTTCTCGGAGGCATGGCGGATGGCATTGGCCAGGGCGCGGTCCCCAGCGGTGTCCAGGTTCGAATTCGGCTCATCCAGCACCAGAAAGCGCGGATTGCCAAAGAAGGCCCGCGCCAAAGCGATCCGCTGTTTCTGTCCGCCCGACAGCGGCGAGCCATCCGCCTGCACCATGGTCTCGTAGCCATGGGGCAGCATCGCGATCATGTCATGTACATCAGCCAGCAATGCGGCCCGGTGAATGTCCTCGTCGCGGGCATCGCTGCGCATGCGGGCGATATTGTCCTTGATCGACCCCGGGAACAGCTGCACGTCCTGCGGCAGATAGCCGATGTTCTCGCCCAGCTGTCGCGTGTCCCAATTGCGCAGATCCATCAGATCCAGCCGCACATTGCCAGAGGTCGGCAGGATCGAGCCCACCAGCATCTTGCCCAGGGTGGTCTTGCCGGCGCCGGAATTGCCGATCACCGCCAGGGACTCGCCAGGTGTCAGGGAAAAGGACAACCCGTTCAGGATCACCTGTTTGGTGCCCGCAGGTACATAGAGCAGCCGCTCGACGTTCAAGCGGCCTTCGGGATTGGGCAGGCGTAGTTTTTCAAAACGCTGCACCGATTTATGCATCAGGCTGCGCACCCGATCATAAGCCGAGCGCGACAGCAGGAACCCGTTCCAGCCTTCGATCGAGCCTTCGATCGGGCCCAGCGCCCGCCCCGCGATGATCGAGGCCGCAATCACCATGCCGCCGGTGATTTCGCCCTGAATGGCGAGATAAGCCCCCCAGCCCAACATGGCGATTTGGGTCAACAGACGTGCGGCCCGTGAGACTGCTGCCCAGAAGATATTGCGATCCTGCGCTTGAACCTGCGCCTGCAGAGAATGGGCGGTATCGCGCCCCCAGAGCGCCACAGCTTCGGGCACCATGGCCAGCGCGTTGATGATCTGGCTGTTCCGCGACATCGAATCCAGATGCATATTGGCACGGCTCTGCGCTTGGTTGGCCTTGGCAAAGGGTTTGGCGGTGGCCTTTTGGTTGATCAGGGCCACCACCATCAACACACAGGCCGTCACCACAACAATCATCCCCAGATGCGGATGAACCAGGAAAATGGCAAAGATGAACAGCGGTGCAAAGGGCACGTCCAGAAAGGAAATCAAGGTGCTGGAGGTCAGGAACCCACGCAGCTGCTGCAGATCCCCCAATGTCTGATATTGTCGCCCATTGTCCTGCAAGGAGGCATGCGCGGCTGCGCTCAACACCGGAGCGCCCAGGCGCACGGCAACCTCGACGGCGGTCCGCATCAGAATAAAGCGGCGCACGGCGTCAAAGATCGCCTGTAGCACAACGGCGGCCACGATGATCACCGTCAACATGATCAGGGTATCAATCGAGCGGCTGGTCAGCACCCGGTCGGAAATCTGAAACAGATAGATCGGGATCGCCAGCACCAGCATGTTGGTGGCACAGGTCAGCACCATGACAAAGCCCAGATTGCCGCGGACAACACGCAGCCCCTTGGCCAGCTGTTCAACAAATTGGTCCGGATTGGCCCGTTTGTGGAACTCGGGCGGGGCACCACCTCCGCCACCACCGCCGCCCCTGTTGCCCCCGGTCGAAACCGGGGGCTTGCCACCGCTACCGGATCTCAGGATCG
Organism: Roseobacter sp.; assembly: GCA_015665415.1. GTDB lineage: Bacteria > Pseudomonadota > Alphaproteobacteria > Rhodobacterales > Rhodobacteraceae > Pseudophaeobacter. The sequence goes on along the minus strand of JADFAE010000031.1, from coordinate 17,156 downwards.
GGCCGGTATCGCCTTCAACCTGATGCCCCGGCAGGGGAGTGGTGGACCTACGTTCTGTGGTGCGCTGGGTTTCGCGCTGGGTTTTGCTCAGGGGCTCTTGCCGGGCCGGTTGGTCCGGGACTGGCTGTTGTCTGTCAACCCGCTGTTCGGGTTGCAATTTGAGCGTGGGCAGAGGTTCACCCGTTGGCCTGTCGCCTTGATTCTGGCGTGACTTGACTGCTTCACCTTGTGAAAAGGCATCCTCTTCGGTCGTACTCGTCGTGTTAATCAAATTCATGAAATTCACTATCCCGTTAGGCAAGCATTGTTTGCATCACGTCTGATGATGATGTGTCTTCTGGTGCTGTTGGCAGGATCGCCTCTTGCTCCGTGCCGATCTCTGGCGACAGCATGTCTTCCGCCAAAAAGGCCACCGCCTCAGAGGCAAGACCCGAAAGATCGACCCCCAGAGGATCCGCATCAGTGTCGATCAGCTCTGCCTGATACAGCAGCGCGTCATCGTAGACCTCGCCACCAACGGCCACCTCTGAATCGACGCCGTATTCATTGATCGACGCCAGGTTCACCACCGCGTTGGAGCCCGCCGTGACGGTGACCTCGGCACCACTCTCTTTTTCGAGATTGTCCATTGCCAGATGCACCTGATCGGAATCGCCCAGGATATTGGTCTGTTTGATCCAGTTGACCGTGGTCAGGTCACCCTCAACGTAGAGCACCCGCAGAACATCCAGCCCCTCAAACACCGGGGCGTAGCCGGGATCACTCTTGAACCCCTCGTCGCCCTCGCCCAGAGCTTTGGAAATACCTTTCATGCCGGTCGACATCTCGTCATGGCTGTCCAATCCGGAGCCGGAGATATGGGCGCTGTTGTAAAGCAGGTTGTCATCCCCGCTTGCGACACTGGGTGACAGGCCGGAATAGGTCACCGTATCATTGTCAATCAACACATTGATCTGACTGATCCAATTGACCGAAATCATGTCACCGCCGATAAAGATCAGATCATAGCCAAAGCCGAGCTCCCCCAGATTGGCCACATTGACCAAACTGTTGTCGCCCATGGCAATATAGGTGTTGGAGCTGTGGAAACAGACTTCGGCGCGATCATGGTCTGTCTGGAAGTTATATTGATTGACGTGGTTAAAGCTCACCACATCGCCATCAATTCGGGTCACCACCCAGTTCGATGGTAGCCCGCCGCCTGCGGGTTCAGCTGCGGTCTCTTCGCTCTCATCCTCTTCTGGGGAAGAGCTGGTGAAGGTCATGCCCGCGCCATTCAGCACTGCAGAGGCAGCAGGCCCGCCGGTCATGCCACTGTCGTGGTTCACCAGCACATTGACCTGCGCGATCACCTCGAGGTTCACCACATCGCCCATGACCGCAATCATCGGCGCATCCAGCCAGGCAGAGTTGATCGCCACCTCATTGACCATGGTATTGCCGCCGGTCACGATGTGATGCCCGGCCTCGATGTGGAAGTCATCACCGGTAGCCCCATCATTGTCGAGCCCTTCAAAGGGATCAGGCCAGTCATGTTCCTCTGCGCCACTTTCACCTTCGGCCCCCTCCTCAGAGGCATCCGCGCCACTGCTGCCTTCACCGCCCTCGGCTTTGCTGGCGTGATAGGCGGGCATGACATCTTCCAGGCTGTCGAGCTCTTCAACCACCTCGCCATTGAGATGCAGCCCCAGCGCCTCGGCACCATGCAGGACGGAGGCGGCCACCCCGGTGAGGGTGCTGGCCTCGACCAAACCGATCTTGTTGTGCAGCACGATGGCATCCGCCCCGGCGGTCTCGCCCGGAACAAGGATCTCGGCATCCGCAGGCGCGGCGATCGCCGTGGCCACGGTCTGATAGTGTTGCAACTGTTCAAGCAGCTCAGTTGGATCGATAAAAACGGTGGTGCCGTCCCCCTGCAGAAGCAAATCATCATCATATAGAAAATTGCTCTGGAAGGTGACGACAACCACGCTGGCGGGCGGTTCCAGGGTCGGCTTGCCACTGCCGCCGCCCCAGTAGAGGGATGCAAAAAACTGCGGCACCTGAAAATCCAAGGATCCCACGGAAATGCCTGGAACAAAGATGCCAGATGCCGTGTGGAGTGGATTGATGGGACTGGACGTCCCCTCCTCCAGATACGGGGGCTTGTACTTGATACCCGGGGCAAACCCCTCAAGCCGATAGCCCGCCTTGAAAGAGACCGCAATCGCGTCGATCTTGCCGTTGTCCAAGGCTTCGGCTTTCAGCGCCTTGAATTTGTCATAGACCTCGCGCAAACGAATTTCTTCCACGGAGGTATGAAATATACCAATCATGTGGGCGACCATTTCGGTCGTTTTGTCCATCAACATCACAGCCTCGCTTTAAATCGAGTGGCTGCTCACCTCGTTAAAAACACTATTTTTTTGCCGCATGAAAACCCTGCGGTCGGTCGGAAAAGAACTTTTCGAAAACAAGGCCTGAGCCCGGATTTCTCCGGGCTCAGGCGGTGTTTCAGATAGGCTTAGCTATCGGCATCGTCACCGATGTAGTTGGAGCTGAACGAGCCGCCAACAACGGTCATGTCGACATTGTTGCCCAGCACGTTGGCACCCATCACGACGCTTTGGTTAAAGGCCGTGGTGTCGATCTGCGACGCAGCAGATGCAAAGGACTCTCCGGAGACATAGCCGTCGTCACCGTTGTTCGACCCCCACATGCCGGCATTTCCGCCGTCACCGCCGCCGCCTGCAAAGGCGTCGCCGCTACCACCTGCGTAGCCGCCGGTGGCACCAGAGTGGCCACCCCAGGCATGACCGCCATAGGCATTGCCAGTGTCACCACCCCAGGAGTGACCGCCGTAGCCGTCACCGCCGTCACCGCCGCCGGCAAGATTGATGCCGCCGTATCCAGCTGTGCTGTTCATAGCACCCGACGCTGCGCCGGAATGTCCACCGTCACCAGCAATGGCCTTACCGGAATCAGCGCTTGCGCCACCAAGACCAGCGGCACCCGAGATCGCTCCGGCGTCGCCGCCGTCACCGCTTGTGCCTTCACCATTGCCAAGGCCCGCGCCGATTGCGCCAGCATCCGCATCACCGGTTTCGCCATTGTTTGCACCAGCAACACCAACAGGAATGAACCCAAGGCCACCGGCGATTGCACCGGCATTGCCGTCATTGCTGCTGTCAGCACCAGCACCGGCTGCGCCAAGGCCTACACCGGCACCACCGGCATCGCCGGAGTCACCACCGGAAGCGCCCGCACCGGACAGCCCGGCACCAACGCCCAGCGCACCGGCCGCTGAACCAGCGTCGCCACCGTCACCACCTGTGGACGAGGCATCCGAAGACGCGCCACCCAGGCCAAGTCCAACACCAACAGCTGTTGCACCGCCACCGCTGGCACCAGAGCCACCGCCAGCTTTGGCATTGCCGCCATCGCCGCTTTCACCACCATCAGAGGCCGCAAAACCACCAACGCTCAGGCCGCCAAGCGCGGTCCCGCCATCGGTTTCTGCGGATCCTTCGCCGTCGCCACCCTCTGCGTCGGTATCAATGCCATCACCAGATTCAGCATCGCCACCTTTCGACTTGTTCATCTGCTTCATTTTGCCATCATTGCTGATGCCCTGAGCCGTGTCGTTGTCGGTCAGGTTATTGTTCTGCGCAATGACTGCAGCTGAATCGTTGCCTTTGCCGTTCAGAGCATCGTTCAGGATGTCTTCGAGGTTCATGTCATCGCCGGGGCTGTAGTTCATGTTGCCCTTGGCCATGATGAAATCACCGGCAGTCGAGTTTTCCAGATCGATATCTGCAAAATCGTCATCCGTTGGCTCCCATCCCGTCAGGTCGACGGCCACATCTACTGTGGTGTCTGAGCTGTTTGAATTGTGGTTGCCGTTCAGGTTGCCATTCAGGTTGCCATTGGCGTTCAGGCTGGCGTTGGCATTCAGGTTGGCATTGCCATTCCCATTGGCATTGCCGTTTCCGTTGCCATTGAGGTTGCCATTGCCATTGCCGTTCAGGTTGCCATTACCATTCAGGTTCCCGTTGCCGTTCCCATTATGGTTGCCATTGTCATTGTCGTTGTCATTTTCGCTATGCTGCGCCTGAGCCTGGCCCTGTAGCTGGGCCTGTAGCTCTGCCTGAGCCTGCGCCTGCAGCTGGTCTTGGTCCTGTTCCTGATCTTGGTTGCCGTTATTGTGAGGGAACCAGAAATTATTTGGTCTACTAGGCATTTTCAATACTCCGTAAAATTCATCTACGGGACCGCGACTCTATAAAAAGCGATCAACGCGAAGATGTTATATTTCATTTTTGAGGTTGAGTTCTTTGATCAGAGATACCGGTTGAGCAGATCGAACCGAGCCCCCTATCGGCGCCTTCTCTGCGCCAGAAATTCAATTTCCCGTTCGCGTCCCCCCCTTTAATAATTTCATTCTTGTTCTGATCTGCTGGCTGAAAATTCGGACAGGTTTGGAGCCTGAGTCGCCAAGGAGAAATCTCTCCCCGTTAAATGATTTCTTTTCCAGCCGTCATTAATTCGGGTCACTGGGTAACCCAAGAAGTGTCACCAAACGGGCGAGTTTCGTTAAGATGGAGAAAGGGACTAGTCAGAAAGGCTCATTTCAACACATTGAAATAACGTAACTTTCACCCTCACCGCCAACAAAACTGTGATCAAATCTCCAGAATCATCGCTCATTCTGAATAGACCTAAGCCGCGATATAGATCTCGCCTGGGGGAAGTAGCCCGATGTGTTAGGTAGACTTTAATCAAAAGTTGTGCTAAAAATTTTAGCCGTTCCTATTGCCTTCACTTCAACTCAGCTTGTCGACAGGTATTTTCCACGACAACAAGGGCATCCGGGTCTGAGAGGAACCCAACATTAAGGCTGAGGCAAACTGATCGAAGCAGTGCCCAGAACCGGCATTAATAGTCGGCATTTTGAAAATCCAGTTTCTAGGCCATGTCGTCGTTCCAACGACATGCAGACTCTCCAGCGGGGAAGAGAGGCTAATCAAAATGAATATTGCAAATATGTTGAATCAAGAACCCAAGATAATTAACGGCATCCTGGTCGGAGGCCCATTGTGTTTTTCTGATACCATCCTAAAAATCTCCAATGGCGAAATGGACTGCGTGCAGTTCATCCGCCTTGAAAGTTTTTCTGATTTGACCAGCTTGGTGGAGACCGCCAGCGATGAACAACGCGCCCTTGTGCGCAACATACTTGTTGATGAGGCGATGATTACCGAGTTCTGCGCCAGCGTTGCCGAGCTGCACATAGCCTTTCCAAATACGCAGTTCGCCTTGGCCTATCGGCAGCCACAGAATGCAAACCATATTATCGAATGGGCCAACCAAAATCCGGACCTGCGCCAGATCAGCCTGCTGCCAATGCATTTGGAAGTAGACCGCTGGCTCTCGGTTTTGCGGCTGTTGATCTGCGGTGAACACTATGTTCCGTCAGAGCTGATGGTGCAACGGCTGCAAGAGCCGCAAGGCGCAACCACGCCCAGCTCCGCCGATACAGGAGCGACAACCGCATCTGATACAACGGAACCTGTGCCAAAGGCGCAGGATACAGTTCCCCCTGATCCGGAGCGGGACGATGGCACACGTATTCGACTGACCCAGCGTGAGATCCAGGTTCTCAAATTCGCCGCGGAAGGCAAACCCAACAAGATCATTGCTGAGGAATTGCGACTTTCACAGCATACCATCAAGCTTCACATGCATCATCTGATGGTCAAACTTGGAGTCCATAACCGCACCGAGGCTGCGATCTGGTTTTTTGATCACCAAAACGAGGTGGCAAGGCCATAGAGATGCAAGACGCCGGACCAGCAATCGACTTTGATGCCTTCCTGTTGCTGGTTGGTCGGCTGAATTACACCTGGACCAATACCGAAAGCCTGCTCATTCACTTCATCGCCGGGCTTTCCAGGGTCGACAAGGAAACCGCAACGGTCATTTTTCTGACTTTGAACACCACCCGTGCCCGGATTGACCTTGTCGAGCGATTGTCCAAGCTCGACCGTGTTTCGGCAGAGGAACGGGACTGCATCCTGTCGCTCACCAAACGCATTCAGGGCCAGTCATCGCTGCGCAACCGCTACAATCACTGCATCTATGCCTTTGACAGTGAAGGCGGCAGCCCGCGCTCAATTCTGATGCGGATTGCGGATCGTAAGGACAGGCTGGTGATGGGGCAGGTCAATACGCTGGATCTGGCTGCCGCCCGGGGGGTCGACGAGGCCATCGGCGCCCTGCAGCAGATCAATCAAGATATCTGGCAGGCCATCAGCGATCTTGGCTATCCACAGTAACCTGCGCCATGGCCCCTGCCCCGGGTGCAGCACGCCCCCGCAATCAGGCCATGTCAAACAGGGATTTCACCAGGGCATTTGTCATCTGGTCCTTCATGCACAGCAATTGATCCGTATTGACGGCCTTCATATCCGTGATCGGGATCACCATCAGCTGCGCGTCAGGTGGAACTTCGTTTTCATAGACAAAGCCGATGCCCATGCCGCGCCGAACCGCCTCTATCATCCCTTCACGGCTGCCGATTTCCAATCTTGGTCGGGTGTATTGATCAAGGCCCAGCAAAGCCGTGTCGATTTTCTGCTGGGTGCCTGACCCCGTTTCTCGGAAAACCAAATCCTGACCTGCCAATTTGGCCATGGTTACGTCACGCTCCCCAGCCAGATCATGATCGCATCGAAGCAACGCCACCATGTTCTGATGGCAAAGGTCGCGCCGGATCACCCTGGGATCCTCTTGTGCGCCGGCCATAACCGCAGCATCCACACGCAAATTCAACAGATTGTCCCAGGTCGTCTCGGAGTTGCCCAGCATCATTTCGACCCGGACGCTGGGGTTCTCCGCTTGGAATCTTGCCACCAGATCGAGCGCCACATGTGGTCCATCCGCGCCGAGAACCAGAGTGCCGGACATGCCGTCATAGGCAGAGGTCAGGATATCCTCTGCATCCTTTTGGGCGCGAAACAAGCGGCTGGCGGCCTCAAACAGCGCCTGCCCCTTGGAGGTCAGTTGCAGGGCATGCCCATTCCGGCGGAACAAATTGACCTTGCGCCCCTGTTCAAGCGCCTTGATCTGAATTGAGACCGCCGGCTGGGTGATACGCAGCCGTTCCGCCGCTTTTTGGATCGACCCTTCGGTGGCAACCGCATGAAAGGCTTTGAGCTGGGCGAGGGTCATCACAATACCATTTATGTTTTTTTAAAAAATATAAATTGGACCAGAACTTGGTCAAGCGCTTATCTATCTGCGAAACCGCGAATGGATAGGACCACAAATGGACACTGAAGCCCCCCAATACATGTTTGACCCCTCGGAGAAACCCTCGCGGGAGCTATTTGAAGTGCCGCTTGTTGTGGCCACCGACGAGAGCATCAAAGGCTACGGCTGTCTGGTTGACGACCCCAGCACATTCGACATTGAAATCGTGCAATGGCCTGCCTCGGGTTGGCGGCCGATTGATCCAGGCACCGGCGATGAAGGCGGCTACGTCGAGGGCACCTTCCGCTGTGACTGGAAGGGCGACGTCCTTTACGGTGAAAACGAGGCCGTCAATGGCGAATATGTTCTGGGCTGGTCGGCGGATCCGCAAACAGCCTCGACCAAGGTCCAGACCGAGCCGCGCTCCAAAGTGCTGCTGTGGCACATGAACTATCACCCCGACGGCGGGCAGCTGTTCTTTCCGCTTGATAACAAACCATTTGTTGTGCCCGTCGCGCTCCCGGGGGACGACCTCAAGCCGGAAAAAGTTGTGGCCTTCTGGGCCGACGGGTCAAAAGGGATCTATATCCATCCAGGGATCTGGCACGAGGGCATCTTCCCAGTGGAGGATCAGCAACGTTTTCTGGATCGTCAGGGCAAGGTCCATGCCAGGGTCAGCTGCGACATTGGGGAGGAGTTTGGTGTCTATCTCTCCGTCCCGCTGCACCGGGGCTAGGCCCAGATCCCCGCATGCCCAGCCATGACTGGCCCGCCTGTACAAATAGGCGAACCCGCCGGGTCAGCTTGCCCGGACCATAGAATCCAGAAACCGCGCGGAGACAGCCTCTGCGCGGTTTCGCTTGCCTTGGCGGGCATTAAGATCAGGCCTCGACCGGATCCACCACCTGCGCAAAGGTCTTGAAGAATTTCCCAGCCAGCTTTTTGGCCGTGCTTTGGATCAGGCGCGATCCCAGCTGCGCCAGCTTGCCGCTGATTTCAACCTTTGCCGTATAGGTGAGGGTCGTCACACCCTCTTCTTCTTTGAGCGTCACATCGGCACCGCCTTTGGCATATCCGGCCGCACCGCCATTGCCCTGCCCGGTGAGCGAAAACGCGTCCGGTGCACCAGATGTATCCAGTTCTACAGCCCCGCCAAAGCGCGCCTTGACCGGGCCAATCTTCAACACGACCTTGGCTTCCAGTTCGGTATCTGAATGTTTTACCAGTTCTTCACAGCCGGGAATGCACTGGCGCAGGACTTCGGGATTGTTCAGGGCCTCATAGACGCGTGCCATGGGGGCATTGATGGTGATTTCGTCGTTCAGTTCCACTTGGGTGTCCTTTTCAACAACAGGGGAATTTGATTGTGGCCAGCAGATCGGCCTGTTCCTTGCTCAGCCGCGCCGGGGACCAAAGCCTGCGCAGATAGGGAAGCACTCGCATCATGCCGTGAGCTCCTTTTTGACCATCGAATCTAAAGCATCGCTGTCTTCGCGGCGATGATGGCGGCGACGCACCTCGGTGAGCTGCGCCAGAATGGAGAGCGCAATTTCATCCGGCGTCACCGCGCCGATGGCCAGTCCTGCTGGGGCCTGGACCCGATTCAGATCCGCAGCAGACTGGCCCCGCGCGATCAGAGTTTCCGACAGCGCTGCAAACTTGCGGTGGCTGCCGACAAAGGCCACAAACTCTGCCTGTGCTTCCAACGCCTGCTTCAGACAGGCCAGGTCATTCTTGCCTTGGCTGGCCACCACAATCATGCGGGTTTCCCCTGTAGTCGGCTCTGGAGGATCTGCCTCCGGATCGCCCCGGCGCACCGCCCATTGAAACTGCTCTGCCAATCGCGCCAAGGATTGCGCCACCGGGGCCTCGCCATAAATCACCAACTCAGGCAACGGCAGGATCAGCTCGACAAAGAAATCCATCGAGCCTTTGGACGGGCAACCGTTGCGGGCAAAGCGCACCCCTTCGACATCCTCACCAGAGGCCACGCCCTTTTCATCAAGCAGATCCTGCGGGTGCAGCGACACCAGTTGCGGCGCGCCCTCTGCCATCGCCCGCTTCACCGCCTTTTTCAGGGCACCGCGCACACATCCGCCGCCAATCCAGCCCTGCAGGATCTCCCCTTCAGTGTCCAACAGGGCCTTGGCCCCCGGTTTTGCAGCGGTCGCGCCCAGCGTGCGCACCACGGTGGCAATGGCAAAGGGCTCTCCTCGGGCGCGCAGATCTTGGGCCAGGGAGGCAATCTCTGTATCGGTGAGTTCGGCTGGGGTCATAGGCGGATCAGCTCCTGTTCCAATGCAGCCAGATCGGCCAGGGTGTTGGCGGGGCGAAACAGGTCCAAATGCGGCAATGCCTGCGCCATGCCGCGCGCCACCGGCTCATACCCAGCCCAGCCCTTGAGAGGGTTGAGCCAGATGACCTTGCAGTCGCGTTTTTTCAGTTTTTCCAGCGCCGCGCCCAACAGCTTTGGGTTATCGGTGTCGCAGCCATCAGACAGGATCAACACCACCGTGCGCCCGTCGACAAAGCGGCGCGCGTAGGTTTGGGCAAACTGCATCAGCGAGGCACCAATTTTTGAGCCCCCGCCAAAGCCATCGGCCAGCACCGATAACCGTCCCAGGGCGCGCAGGGCGTCTTTGTCGCGCAGCGCCTCGGCAATCCGCACCAGGCGAGTGTGAAACAGATAGGCATCCGTCGCCGGATCCGCACGCATCATCCCGGCAACAAAAGCCAGAAACACCTGCGCATAGGTGGTCATCGAGCCCGAGACATCGCACAGCGTCACCACCTTGAGCGGCCTGTCAGGACGGCGCATCTTGGCCAGGTACAGGGGCTCACCGCCGGTAGAGAGACTTTGGCGGATGACCTTTCTGAAATGGATCCGGTCGCCCCTGCGGTTTAGCTTGCGCCGACGCGAGCGGCGGTGCTGCAGCGCTGCGCCCAACCGCTGAGCAAGCTTTTGCGCCTCTGCGATATCTTCGGGGCGGACCAGATCACGCAGGTCCTTTTTCATCTTTGCCTGCGCCAGACTGGCCAGCAGTTTGCCCTCTCCATCTGCCTCTGCCACCTCCTCGCCCGTGCTATCGGGGGTGGTGGGGGCCCCGGTGCCTGCGCTCCTGTCAGCCCCGGCCGCATTGCGCGAGCTGTGCACGTGATCCGAGGCAGATGCCTGGGATGGAATGGACTTTTTCGCCACCCGACCGCCATTCATCCAGAAGGCATCAAACAGGTCATCAAACCGGTCCACATCTTCGACGCAACCGGTGCAGATCGCGCGCAGGGCATGACGAACAGTTTTTGGGTCAATCGCCTCGACTTGGGTCAGGGCCGCAAGACCCAGCTCTGCCTCGCCGACCCCCAAGCGAAACCCATTGTCGCGCAGATGGGCCATGAACGCCACCAGCCGCGCCGCAGGCCCCGGATCGCGGGCGGCAAATTTGGTAACGCGGCTCATGCGGCCTTGCCTGCCAGCCGCTGGGCAATCTCACAGGTGATGTTGTAGCGATCCGTTTCGGTCTTGAGCAAAGTGGCCAGGCTCGCCTGCAAAACCACAGGGTCTTGCGTCAGGTCCGCAATGCCCAGCCCCATCAGCGCGGCGGCAAAATCCAACATTTCGGCGATGCCCGGCTTTTTCTCCAGATCCTCTTTGCGCAGCGCCTGCACAAAACCAATGATCTGCCCGGCCAATTGCGCCTCGATTTCCCCGCAGCGGGCCTTGAGGATTGCCAGTTCGGTTGCGCGCTCTGGATAGGACACATGGGCGTAAAGGCAGCGCCGCCGCAACGCGTCGCTCAGATCCCGGGTACCATTGGCGGTCAGGATCACAATCGGGCGGGATTTGGCGGTAATCGTGCCCAGCTCAGGAATGGTCACCTGAAATTCCGACAGAATTTCCAACAGATAGGCTTCGAATTCTTCATCGGCGCGGTCGATCTCGTCGATCAGCAGCACCGGTGGCGTCTCACGCCGGATCGCCTTGAGGAGCGGCCGCTCAAGCAGGAAGTCCTCAGAGAAAATGCGTTCCTCGACGCTGCGCCCGGTCTCGCCGTCTTCTGATGCGGCCCGGATCGAAAGCAGCTGGCGTTGGTAGTTCCACTCATAAATCGCCTGGGCGGCATCCAACCCCTCATAACATTGCAGGCGGATCAGTTCCGTCCCGCGCAGCTGGCTCAGCACCCGCGCGACCTCGGTCTTGCCCACGCCCGCTGCGCCCTCCAGCAACAGGGGGCGGCCAAGCGACAGGGCCAGATGCACGGCCATCGCCAGATCAGCATCGGCAATATAGCCCTGTTCCGCCATGGCGGTTTGAAGTGTGGTCCAGGTCATGGTTGTCCTCATTCGGAGCGGAGGCGACCCCACAACAGGGTCGCCCCAGTCGCCTTAGTCGTGCAGGCCCAGCCCATTGGCCGTCTGCCAGATGCGCCAGTGATCATGGGGCATATTGGTGTGACGCAGGCCAAAGGCCCGGAAGGCATCCTGCACCGCATTGGAGAAGCAGGGCACACCCCCCACATGCGGGCTTTCGCCCACGCCCTTGGCCCCAATGGGGTGATGCGGGCTGGGGGTGACGGTGTAATCCGTCTCATAGTTGGGGACTTCCCAGGCGGTGGGCAGGAAAAAGTCCATCAGAGTGCCGGTCTTGACGTTGCCCAGATCATCATAGGCGATCTCTTGCCCCAGGGCGACGGCCAGCGCTTCGGTCAAACCGCCATGAACCTGACCCTCGATGATCATCGGGTTGATGCGGGTGCCACAATCATCCAGTGCATAGAAGCGGCGGATTTCAGGAACACCGGTGTCGACATCGATATCCATCACGCAGACATAGGCCCCAAAAGGGTAGGTCATGTTAGGCGGATCATAGTAGCTGACGGCCTCCAGCCCCGGTTCGATCCCCGGAATGGCCTGATTATAGGCAGCATAGGCGATCTCTTTCATCGTCTTGAACCGCTCTGGCGCGCCTTTGACCACAAAGCGGTCGATATCAAACTCCACATCATCGTCGTGCACCTCAAGCAGATAGGCGGCGATCATCTGCGCCTTGGCGCGGATCTTGCGCCCTGCCATGGCCGTGGCTGCCCCTGCCACCGGCGTTGAGCGTGAGCCATAGGTGCCCAGACCGTAAGGTGCTGTATCGGTGTCACCTTCCTCGATGGTGATACTGTCGGCAGAGATGCCAATCTCGCTGGCCAGGATCTGCGCGAATGTGGTCGCGTGCCCCTGCCCCTGGCTGATGGTGCCCAGACGCGCGATCGCCGACCCCGTCGGGTGAATGCGGATCTCGCAGCTGTCGAACATCCCCATCCCGAGGATATCGCAGTTCTTGACCGGCCCGGCCCCGACGATCTCGGTAAAGAAGCTGAGACCAACCCCCATCAATTTGCGGGTCTCACCACGTTTGAAGGCTTCGACCCGCTCCGCCTGCTCTTTGCGCAGCGCGTCATATTCGACCGTTTCCAGCGCCTTGTCCCAGGCGGTGTGATAGTCGCCGCTGTCATATTCCCAGCCCAGCGCCGCAGTGTAGGGAAACTGCTCTTTCTTGATAAAGTTGATCCGGCGCAGCTCGGCTGCGTCCATGTCCAGCTCAATGGCCAGCACTTCGATCATGCGCTCGATGAAATAGACCGCCTCGGTCACCCGGAAGGAACAGCGATAGGACACTCCGCCCGGCGCCTTGTTGGTATAGACCCCATCAACGGCCAGATAGGCGACCGGGATGTCATATGATCCGGTGCAGATATTCATGAAGCCGGCGGGGAATTTGGTCGGGTCGGCGCAGGCGTCAAAGCCGCCGTGATCCGCTGTCACATGGCAATGCAGCCCGGTGATCTTGCCGTCCTTGGTGGCCGAGATCTTACCCGTCATGTGGTAGTCGCGGGCAAAGGCGGTGGACATCAGATTCTCCATCCGGTCCTCGACCCATTTTACCGGCTTGCCGGTGACGATGCTGGCCACGATGGAGCAGACATAGCCGGGGTAAACGCCAACCTTATTGCCAAAACCGCCACCAATATCGGGCGAGACCACGCGGATGTTATGTTCTTCGATGCCGGACAAAAGCGAGGCCACGGTGCGCACCACATGCGGGGCCTGAAAGGTGCCCCAAAGCGTCAGCTTGCCATTGACCTTATCCATCGAGGCAACCGAGCCGCAGGTCTCCAGCGGACAGGGATGGGTGCGGTGATAATACATGGTCTCTTCCGCAACCACCTCGGCATTGTCCAGCACCTGATTGGTGCCGGCCTCATCGCCCTGCTCCCAGGTAAAGATGTGGTTGTGGTGCTTGCGCGGACCATGGGCCCCTTCGGTCTGCCCCTCCAGATCCTCGCGCAGCACAACATCGGATTTCAGCGCCTCAAAGGGATCGGTGATCACCGGCAGCTCTTCGTATTCCACCTCGACCAGCTCAACCGCATCCGCCGCGACATAGCGGTCAGAGGCCACCACAAAGGCCACTTCCTGACCCTGGAACAGCACTTTGCCATCCGCCAGAACCATCTGTTTGTCACCGGCCAGGGTGGGCATCCAATGCAGGTTCAGCGGCGCAAGATCCTCCGCCGTCAGCACAGCCACAACGCCGGGCAGCGCCAGGGCGGCCTCTTTGTTGACTGAGACAACCCGCGCATGGGCATAAGGCGAGCGCACAAAATCACCATGCAGCATATCGGGCAGTTTGATGTCATCGACATAGTTGCCCTTGCCTTGGGTAAAGCGGGCATCCTCGACGCGTTTGCGCGAGCAGCCCATGCCTTTGAGGTTGGCAGAGCGTTCTTCGCGATCTGGGGTCATATCGTTCATTGCGCGGCCTCCTTGGCTGCGTTGATCTCGCTTGCGGCCGAGAGGATGGATTTCACGATGTTCTGATATCCCGTGCAGCGACAGATATTGCCTGCCATGCCAAAGCGGACTTCTTCTTCCGTCGGATTTGGGTTTTCTTCCAGCAGCTTGGTGGCGCGGGTGATCATACCCGGCGTGCAAAACCCGCATTGAAGCCCATGATGTTCGCGAAAGTTTTCCTGCAGAACATGCAGCGCATCCGGTTCTCCGATGCCCTCGATGGTGGTGATCTCAGCACCATTGGCCTGAGCCACAAACATGGTGCAGGATTTCACCGATTTGCCATCGATGGTCACGGTGCAGGCACCGCAATGGGAGGTCTCGCAGCCCACATGCGGCCCGGTGATATTCAGTTTTTCGCGCAGGGCGTAGATCAGCAACTCGCGCGGTTCGGCCAGAAACTCTTTGTCCTCGCCGTTGACCTTCAGTTTGATGTGCATTTTGTCAGACATGTCTTTGGCTCCCCTATGCCCGGCCCCAGGCGCGTGTGATTGCGCGTTTCAGGATGACCCCAGCCACATGGCGCTTAAAGGCGACCGGACCGCGGTTGTCCTCTGACGGGTCAATATCGCCCAGCATTGCTGCAACGGCAGCTTCGAGCGCCGCCCCATCGCAGGCCGTTCCAACCAAGGCTGCACCGGCCTCTTCGGACCACACCGGCACGTCGCTGAGGTTGGTCATGGCAACAGAGGCAGAGGCGATCTTGCCCTCGGATTTTGTGATCATCACCGCAGCGGCAGCAGTGGCATAATCACCGATTTTGCGTTTCTGCTTTTCGTAGGCATAGCCGCCCGAAGGGGCCTGAAAATCAACGGACACCAGAACTTCGTCATCTTCGCGGTCGGTCATATAGGCCGCTTCGTAGTAGTCCCTGGCCGCCACGCTGCGCGCCCCATCAGGACCGATCAAATTGATCCGGGCCCCAAGGCACTGCATCACGCCCGGCATGTCATTTCCCGGATCACCATTGGCCAGATTGCCGCCAATGGTCCCCATATATCGAACCTGCGGATCCGCGATCTGCAGCGCGGCCTCACGCAGTATTGGGGCCCTCAGGGCCAATTTCGAATGGGTGATCAGATCGTGTTGCGTCACCATCGCCCCAAGGCTGATGTGCCCCTCCTCAATGGTGATCTCCGCCAGGTTTTCGATGTCCTGCAGGTCGATCAGATGGGGAACTTCGGCCATACGAAGTTTCATCATCGGGATCAGGCTATGACCACCTGCCATCACCCGGGCATCATCGCCGTGCTCTCCCAATAGAGCGATCACCTCGTCCATGCTTTTGGGTCGATGGTAATCGAACGCCGCTGGTATCATTGCTTGTCCTCCCTGACGTGCAGATCAATTGGCTGCAAGGAAGGTGCCGTGCAGAGACCTGCACACGCATCTGTTTTTCATTGAAAAGAGAGGGTTTGCGCACGAAATGCGAACCAGCTTGCACGAAATACGTGTCGATCAGACCCCCAGCGCCTCGCGAATGACGCGCAGACGCGAACGGCTGACCGGGACCTTGCTGAGACTGCCGATCTCAAAGTGGCAGACCCCATTGTCCTTGAGGCGTTCAAAGCCCGTCACAAAAGAAGGATTGATCAAATAGCTGCGATGCGGCTTGATAAACGGACCGGGGCTCAACCGTTTTTCCGCCTCGGTGATGGACCAGACACAGAACAACTTGTCCGTGGCGGTGTAGACATGGGTATAGTGTCCCTCCGCCCGGATGGCAGCGACATCCTGGGTATCCAGAAACATCGTGCGGCCTTCCAACTCGTAGGGGATCTGCTGCTTGCTGGCGACAGGGACGATTGTCGTGTCCTCGGGCGCAGGCTCTGGCAGGTCGGGCTCCGCAGCTTGCGGCAGAGACGGTGCCAAAAAGGTGACCCCGGTCAACAGGAAGGCCCCACACAGAATAAAGCTGCTGAGCACTACGCCGATGGCCATGACCTCGTTGCTGATAAGAGGGCCAACTTCACGCAGCACATCCACAGCCACAAAATCTGTTCCGCTGATGGCGATGAAATGCACCGCAAAAACAGCGCAGCCGAAAAATAGGGTTCCCACAATGATATTGCGCTGGCTGCGCTGGCCATAGGCGATCGAAAACGCCGCAACATTGAGCACACAGGAGGAAACCACGGCCAAGGCAATGCCAGTTGGAGTATAAAGCGCCCGGCACAGTTCCATCGCCGACATGCCCAGGTAATGCATGGCCAGAACGCCCAGCCCCACAATCATCCCCGCCAGCACCAATGTCCTGCGGGTGCGCGTCCAGAAATGCAAGATCAACAAGGCGCTGCCCGCCACCAGGATTGCGATCAAGGCCGAGGCCAGGGTGATCGCAGCATCATAGTAAAACAGGATTGGCAGCTGCAGTCCCAGCATCGCCACGAAATGCATCGACCAGATTCCACCGCCAAGCGCAATGGCAGCCAGTGCAATCAGAATTTTGCGATGTGCTACGCTGCGCTCCGACAGTCCCTTGGTCAGGGAAAATCCGGTAAAGCCGGCCATTGTCGCAACAAGAAGCGAGGCCAGAACCAGCAATGTGTTATGGGAGAAATCCAATGCCTGCATGTTAGATCACTACTCATTTGTGGAAAATCCCGCAAGCGTCGCGCGTGCCAAAGATCACCAACACACGTGTCCGGAACTCATGTTCCAACACAGGGCCCGCTGCGGTGCAGGCTGATATTCAACTGCGCGACGATCGGGACCCTCACGGCAGCAATGGCACCAACGTCCCCATTGAAAGCGGCGAAGCCGCCAGTGCCCACTATTGAGCCAACTGTCTTCCATGTTGAAACGCAATCTCGCCGGGACTGGCCGGTTCCTGTTGCAGGCGATCACGATCCGGGACGAATAAATGGCCTAGGTAGCGCCTCTCCATTCATCCGATGGACCGAGAGACATCACATCATGCAACCTGGCTTTGACTCCCCCCAGAGTTCACAATGAGATGATATGCTTGGCAGGTTTCCCCCCCGGCTTCGAAACGCGGTCCTGCTGGCGAAATTTGCAGTCCTGAGCGACGCGTAAGGAGCGCAGCAGTCACAGAGGTTAGGCAAAGGAACGCATTGATGTTCCAA
>JADFAE010000033.1 GCA_015665415.1 Roseobacter sp. | reverse complement strand
ATGGCTAAGGAAAAGTTTGAACGTAATAAGCCGCACGTCAACATCGGCACCATCGGCCACGTTGACCACGGTAAGACCACGCTGACCGCAGCGATCACCAAATACTTTGGTGACTTCAAAGCCTACGACCAGATCGACGGCGCGCCCGAAGAAAAAGCCCGTGGCATCACCATCTCGACCGCCCACGTTGAATATGAAACCGAGACCCGCCACTACGCGCACGTCGACTGCCCCGGCCACGCTGACTATGTGAAAAACATGATCACCGGTGCGGCGCAGATGGACGGCGCCATCCTGGTTGTGAACGCAGCTGACGGCCCAATGCCCCAGACCCGCGAGCACATCCTGCTGGGTCGCCAGGTTGGCATTCCCTACATGGTTGTCTTCATGAACAAAGTTGACCAGGTCGACGATGAAGAGCTGCTCGAGCTGGTTGAAATGGAAATCCGTGAGCTGCTGTCCTCTTACGAGTATCCCGGCGACGATATCCCAATCATCGCAGGCTCCGCTCTGGCGGCGATGGAAGGCAACAACCCTGAAATCGGCGAAGAGAAAATCAAAGAGCTGATGGCGGCTGTTGACGAGTACATCCCCACACCTGCACGTGCGGTTGACCAGCCCTTCCTGATGCCTGTTGAAGACGTGTTCTCGATCTCCGGTCGTGGTACCGTTGTGACCGGCCGTGTTGAGCGTGGCGTGATCAATGTTGGCGACAGCATCGAAATCGTTGGCATCAAAGACACCCAGACCACCACCTGTACCGGTGTTGAAATGTTCCGCAAGCTGCTGGATCGCGGTGAAGCGGGCGACAACATCGGCGCCCTGCTGCGCGGTATCGACCGTGACGCGGTTGAGCGTGGCCAGGTTCTGTGTGCACCTAAGTCGGTGAACCCGCACACCAAATTCGAAGCCGAAGCCTATATCCTGACCAAGGATGAAGGTGGTCGTCACACGCCGTTCTTCGCCAACTACCGTCCTCAGTTCTACTTCCGTACAACTGACGTCACCGGCACCGTGACCCTGCCCGAAGGCACCGAAATGGTTATGCCTGGCGACAACCTGAAGTTCGACGTTGAGCTGATCGCACCGATCGCCATGGAAGCCGGTCTGCGCTTCGCGATCCGCGAAGGCGGCCGCACCGTCGGCGCTGGCGTCGTTTCCAAAATCACCGAGTGATTTTGAAACAGTGGTGACAGGTGATCTTCCCCACAGGGGAAAATCACTGAGAACCACACAGGTGAGATAATCAAAAGGGCCTCCCTCGGGAGGCCCTTTTGCTTTGCATGCGCGACCTTCCGGCACAGTTGCACCAGTCCCCTCCTTTGCCGAAGATCGCGCTTCCCCGTCTTCATTTGGCCGCAAATATCCCGGGGTGAATTGGCCGCAGGCCAAGAGGGGCAGCGCCCCAATCAAAGATCAGCATCCAAAGAGGTTGTGTCCCCGAATTCGGGTGTTTGGACTGTTTTGGGAATTTTCAAAAACCAATCAGCCCCTAAACCGACCGTCCTCCCCAAAGGCAACTGTTTCGCGCGCGAAACGTCTTGCCAGGTCCGCGTATCAGGCGTATAGGGCGCTAGTTCGCTTCGTGCGAATGAAGGCGGGGTGATTCCCGCCTTTTGGGTTCGATGAGGGTTCGCGGTGGTCGCAGGCCCTCCTCTCAACCTTCACGCCTAGATAAAGGCTGACTAATGCAAAGCCAAAATATCCGTATTCGGCTGAAGGCATTTGACTATCGTGTACTGGATGCCAGCACACAAGAGATCGTCAACACTGCCAAGCGGACCGGCGCGACTGTTCGCGGCCCGATCCCACTGCCAAACAAGATCGAGAAATTCACCGTTCTGCGTGGTCCCCACGTTGACAAGAAATCTCGTGACCAGTTCGAGATCCGTACGCACAAGCGTATGCTCGACATCGTTGATCCGACCCCCCAGACCGTGGACGCGCTGATGAAGCTCGACCTCGCCGCTGGTGTGGACGTCGAGATCAAGCTGCAATCTTAAGATCGGAGGGTATAGATAATGCGCTCTGGTATTATTGCAAAAAAAGTCGGCATGACTCGCCTGTTCATGGAAGATGGTAAGCAGATCCCTGTGACCGTTCTTCACCTGGACGGGTTGCAGGTTGTGTCTCAGCGTACCGAAGACAAAGACGGCTACACAGCTGTTCAGCTCGGTGCAGGCTCCGCCAAGGCAAAGCGCACATCCAAAGCGATGCGCGGTCACTTTGCGGCCTCCAAGGTAGAGCCCAAGCGTAAGCTCGTGGAATTCCGCGTGCCTGCCGACGCTCTGATCGAAGTCGGTGCCGAAATCTCGGCCGAGCACTTCCTGGAAGGTCAGAAAGTGGACGTCACCGGTACTTCGATCGGTAAAGGTTTTGCCGGTGCGATGAAGCGCTGGAACTTTGGCGGTCTGCGTGCCTCGCACGGTGTTTCGATCTCTCACCGTTCGCATGGCTCAACGGGTCAGTGTCAGGATCCCGGCAAGGTTTTCAAAGGCAAGAAGATGGCTGGTCACATGGGCGCTGCCCGCGTAACCACTCAGAACCTGGAAGTCGTCAAAACCGACGCCGACCGTGGTCTGGTCTTCATCAAAGGCGCCGTACCTGGTCCGAAATCCGGCTGGGTCACCGTCAAGGATGCCGTGAAGAAGAAAGCTCCTGAAGGTCTTCCCTTCCCAGCTGGTGTCAAAGCCGCTGCAAGCGAAGCCCCTGCGGAAGGTGGTGAAGCATGAAACTTGATGTGATGAATCTCGACGGCAGCAAGGCTGGCGACATCGAGCTGAACGCTGACCTCTTTGGTCTGGAGCCCCGTGCGGACATTCTGCACCGTGTGGTCCGCTGGCAGCGCAACAACGCGCAGGCCGGTACCCACAAGGTAAAGACCCGTTCGGAAGTCAAATACTCTACCAAGAAGATCTATCGCCAAAAAGGCACCGGTGGCGCACGCCACGGCGCGCGCTCGGCACCGATCTTCCGCGGTGGTGGTATCTACAAAGGTCCCGTTGTGCGTTCGCACGGCCACGAGCTGACCAAAAAGTTCCGCAAGCTGGGTCTGCGTCACGCACTCTCCGCAAAGGCAAAAGCCGGCGAACTGGTGGTGATCTCTGACGCTGCTGCCGAAGGCAAAACCGGTGCTCTGGCCAAACAGGTTGCAAACCTGGGCTGGAAACGCGCGCTGGTCATCGATGGCGCCTCGGTAAACGAAGGCTTCCTGAAAGCGTCGCGCAACATTGAAGGTCTGGATATCCTGCCAACAATGGGTGCGAACGTCTATGACATCCTGAAGCGTGACACCCTGGTGATCACCAAAGCAGGTCTCGAAGCACTGGAGGCTCGCCTGAAATGAACGCTAAAGCAGAACACTACGATGTGATCCGCAAGCCGATCATCACCGAGAAAACCACCATGGCATCCGAAAACGGTGCGGTAGTTTTTGAAGTTGCGATCGACAGCAACAAACCCCAGATCAAAGAAGCTGTTGAAAGCCTCTTTGGTGTGAAAGTGAAGGCGGTCAACACCACCATCACCAAGGGTAAGCAAAAGCGGTTCCGCGGCCAGATCGGCCGTCGCAAAGACGTGAAAAAAGCCTATGTGACGCTCGAAGAGGGCAACACAATCGACGTGTCCACCGGACTCTGAGATCAGGCTCTTTTGCACTGAATGGAAAGGCCCTCGCTGGAAAGCGGGGGCCTTTTTCATTGGGGTACTCGTCTATCGAGAGGGCGGCGCCTGACCTTGGGTGGTTGCGAAGCGCCCTCCCGCGGGGAGGGTCGGGCGCTGCCCGGCCTACGGCCGGTGCTCTAAAAAGGAATTTCCTCGCCAGACAATGGGGAAGTGGTTTTGATCGATATGTCGCCAGAAGTTAGGATGGAGGTAACATTGGAGGCCTCAGAAATGCGCTGCCTTCTGGCAATTCGGAGTCCGGAATCTGTAAACGGATGCGTCCCCCTGTCGTTCATGAGGCCGACCTCAACATAGTAGCTAGACAACCTTTCGTAAGTTGACTTGGAAATGGTATACCAACCTTGCGTATTTAGGGGTGAGTGTTCAGCCGCGAAAGCTGCACCTAGAGCGTCGCAGGTGTTCTCAATGTTGACACTAATAAAATCCTCTCCTGCCCAATCATGGGTTGTCCATACAAGATTGGACGCAAAGACAGGGAATGCGCCAATCCAAGAAGTCTGAATTGTCGCTGGGGTCGAATATTCGTTCGGGCTAGTGCTGTCATAGATTGGGATCAATTCCACTTCGACCGGGGCCTCAGCTGAAGGAATTGGAGGTAGGGCGAGTTCGACCTCAAGGTGTCCGATCGCATCCTTGATCTTTGTATTCTCTCGCCTCAGTTCATTTAGCTCTTCTAAGGCCTCTCTGCTCGCTAGCCTGTCGGCTCTTGTCCAGCCGACACTAGGTTTAGCCTTCTTTGCGTGAGCGAGTGCTTGAGTTACTGCCAACTTTAGCTCTGATATGTTGGCCCATGTCTTGCGTATACGACCTTGTTGGGCCCTTTCAATGAAGCGACTGAGCTTAGCTTTCCCCGTCTTCGATGTCTCTGATTTACCTGCGGCAATGCTTGAGGGATCCCCGTTTAGCATAACTAGGATGGGTATGTCTCTGGAGACGGCGTGTTGGAACTCCTTTTCCGTGTAGCTTATTCCATCACTGGTAGCAGTTCCGTAACGGCCAGCAATGATCAATACATAGTAGTCGCACTGATCGATAAGCGGCTTGATGAAGTCGAGTTGATCCTCGTCGGTAGCCGGGAAGTACTCCATTTGAACTGGAAAATCGCCTCCGCTTAGGATGACGTCCTGAACTGCTTTTCGTTCTTCCTTTAAATCTTCAAAAGTTGAACTGATGAAAACAGTGTATCGCTTTTCGCCCATCGTGCACCTAAGATTAGAAGAACCACTCAAAGTTGTCTGAACCAAGTTTGCCTTTGGATCAATGCCTCTTCCCCATTGCCACCCACCCCCAACCCTGCTACATCCGCCCAATCCTACTGGCCTCAGATTCGTTCTGGGGCCGTTAGTTTTGTGGGATGGAATGAGCTGGGGACCTTCGGGGCCCTAAAGACTGGCCACCTTAGTAGTCATTGTTCCCTAGGGGCAGGCGGACGGGGGGCTTACACATAGCGGGTCCAAAGACAAAAACCTAAGGGTCCGCACGCTAAACGGAAGACAGAAAGCATGGCACTCAAGTCGTATAAGCCGACGACGCCGGGCCAGCGTGGGCTGGTTCTGATCGACCGTTCGGAGCTTTGGAAAGGGCGTCCGGTTAAATCTCTCACTGAGGGTTTGACCAAAAAGGGCGGCCGGAACAACACCGGACGGATCACGATGCGCCGCAAAGGTGGCGGGGCGAAACGCCTCTATCGTATCGTCGATTTCAAACGTAACAAATTCGATATTGCGGCAACCGTTGAACGGATCGAGTATGACCCGAACCGGACCGCGTTTATCGCTCTGATCAAATACGAAGATGGTGAGCAGGCCTATATCCTGGCACCTCAGCGTCTTGGCGTTGGTGACAAGGTCATTGCTTCGGCAAAGGCAGACATCAAGCCCGGCAATACAATGCCCTTCTCCGGCATGCCGATCGGTACCATCATCCACAACATCGAAATGAAGCCCGGCAAAGGCGGCCAGATCGCCCGTGCAGCCGGTACTTACGCTCAGTTCGTTGGTCGCGACGGTGGCTACGCTCAGATCCGCCTGTCCTCGGGTGAATTGCGCCTGGTTCGCCAGGAATGCCTGGCCACAGTTGGTGCGGTGTCGAACCCCGACAACTCCAACCAGAACTTTGGTAAAGCGGGCCGCATGCGTCACAAGGGCATCCGTCCTTCGGTACGTGGTGTTGTCATGAACCCGATCGATCACCCCCACGGTGGTGGTGAAGGCCGGACCTCGGGTGGTCGTCACCCGGTGACCCCATGGGGCAAGCCGACCAAAGGTGCTCGTACCCGGAACAAGAACAAAGCGTCGCAAAAGCTGATCATCCGCTCGCGTCACGCCAAGAAGAAGGGACGTTAATTTATGTCTCGCTCTGTATGGAAAGGCCCTTTTGTCGACAGCTATGTGCTTAAGAAAGCCGAAGCTGCGCGCGAATCCGGCCGCAATGAAGTCATCAAAATTTGGTCGCGTCGTTCCACCATTCTGCCCCAGTTCGTGGGTCTGACATTTGGTGTGTACAACGGTCACAAGCACATCCCAGTCAACGTCTCGGAAGACATGATCGGTCAGAAGTTTGGTGAGTATTCGCCAACTCGTACCTATTATGGTCACGCCGCTGACAAAAAAGCGAAGCGGAAGTAAGTCATGGGTAAGGTACAAAATCCCCGCCGCGTGGCAGACAACGAAGCAATGGCGAAAACGCGCATGCTCCGGACCTCCCCGCAGAAGCTGAACCTGGTTGCGCAAATGATCCGCGGCAAGAAAGTCGACAAGGCTCTGACCGACCTGACTTTCTCGAACAAGCGCGTGGCGCAGGACGTGAAGAAATGCCTTCAGTCCGCAATCGCCAATGCTGAAAACAACCATAACCTGGACGTCGACGAGCTGATCGTTGCCGAAGCCTGGGTTGGTAAGAACATGACCCTCAAGCGTGGCCGTCCTCGGGCGCGTGGTCGTTTCGGCAAGATCTTGAAACCGTTCGCTGAGATCACCATCAAGGTGCGTCAAGTTGAGGAGCAAGCCTAATGGGACATAAAGTCAATCCGGTTGGCATGCGCCTGCAGATCAACCGCACCTGGGACAGCCGTTGGTATGCCGACACCAAAGATTTTGGTGATCTGCTGCTCGAAGACCTGAAACTGCGCGAGTTCATCAAGACCGAGTGCAAACAGGCTGGCGTTGCCCGCGTGATCATCGAACGTCCACACAAGAAATGCCGTGTGACCATCCACACTGCACGTCCTGGTGTGATCATCGGTAAAAAAGGCGCTGACATCGAAGTGCTTCGCAAGAAGCTGGCTGCGATGACAGATTCGGAACTGCACCTCAACATCGTTGAAGTTCGCAAGCCCGAGCTGGACGCGCAGCTGGTTGGTGAGTCGATTGCTCAGCAGCTGGAACGTCGTGTATCCTTCCGTCGCGCGATGAAGCGTGCCGTACAGTCTGCCATGCGCATGGGCGCCCTGGGTATCCGGGTGAACGTTGCTGGCCGTCTGGGTGGTGCTGAAATCGCCCGTACCGAATGGTACCGCGAAGGTCGTGTGCCTCTGCACACTCTGCGCGCCGACATCGATTACGCTCACAACGAAGCCATGACACCTTACGGTATCATCGGGATCAAAACCTGGATCTTCAAAGGCGAGATCATGGAACACGATCCACAGGCACGTGACCGTAAAGCACAGGAACTCCAGGACGGCCCTGCACCTCGTGGTGCTGGTGGCGGTCGTCGCTAAGGAGAGAATAGATGCTTCAACCAAAGCGTACAAAATTCCGCAAGATGCACAAAGGTCGGATCAAGGGCGAAGCCAAAGGCGGCTCTGATCTGAACTTTGGCACCTACGGCCTCAAGGCAACCACACCTGAGCGCGTCACCGCGCGTCAGATCGAAGCTGCCCGTCGTGCCATGACCCGTCACATGAAACGTCAGGGTCGTGTCTGGATCCGTATCTTCCCAGATACCCCAGTGACCTCCAAGCCCGTCGAAGTTCGTATGGGTAAGGGTAAAGGTTCCGTGGATTATTGGGCATGCAAGGTCAAACCTGGCCGCGTGATGTTCGAAATCGACGGCGTCAACGACGACATCGCCCGCGAGGCCCTGCGCCTGGCCGCGATGAAACTGCCGGTGAAAACCCGCGTCGTGGTTCGCGAAGACTGGTAATCCCGGTATTCTCGGAAACATTTTGAAACCCCCGCTGAGCAATCAGCGGGGGTTTTTTCGTCTGTCTGCCTCGGGTTTGTGCCGCGCAAAACTGAGCCCTGAGCGGCGATAAAACCCTTGCTTAGCGGCTTTGGGTCGGCTGCACTGGTCCTTGTGTACATGTTCAAGAGTGACAGGAGGTTCCCATGGGTAACAAGATTACCGTCGCCAAACCCAAGATCACGACCTATGCCGTGACTGGCAATTCGCTAAAAGACATCTGGGCCTATATTCAAAAGAAGGGCCCCAAAGACCCCAATGACAACAAGAAGGTCGCCGCGCTGACCGAAACCACGATTGAGGTGGCGGATAAATGGGATCCTGAAATACGCGGTGGCAGCTGTCTGGAGGATGGCACCATGGAGACCTATGTCGGGGCCAAGAACATCTCCATGAAGATCGTCACGTCGATCAAGATGCCCAAGCTCGGCAAACATGCGTTGTCAAAACCCGCCAAAAAGGAATGGGATCGCTTTGTCAAAAAGCTGGACAGCCATGAGCGCGAGCATATCGACGTCACCGAAAAGGTGGCCAAAGAGATGGGCGAGGAGATCCTGAAACTCGAGGGCTTTGGGGTCGCCAAGGATGAAAAGAAGTCCTTTGAAGCGGGCAAGGCCGATTTCATCAAACTCTATCTTGCGGATTACAGTGGCAAGAAGATCTCCAAACGCATCACAGAGGCTTCAAAGAAGTTCGACAAAACCACCAAGCACGGGGCCAAACACGGGGCCGCACTGAATACGGACATTGGTTAGGGTGCTTTTGGATCACGCTCGATACTGGGCGGCGGTGATGAATTTTCCAAAGGCCTCGCACCAGATCACCACAGAGGTGTAGTCCTCGATGTTGATCTCTGGCGGGACGTCCAGGATGAAGCCGCTGAACATCTTGACCTCGCCGACCTGGGCTGATTGCGATTTGATCGCCAGAAATTCAGCCTCGGTGGTGACAAGTTCTGGGGTCAGGTAGAGACGGTAATCCGGCCCGGGTGCCAGAGCGCCGATATGGGTGATCTGAGTAGGCGACAGGCTGATGCTGCCCTCGCCCCAATGCAGGAAATCGCTGCCTGCAAGGTCACGGCTGAAGTCACTGCTGTAGCGGGCTTGTGCCGCAGCTTGTGTCAGGCGAAGTGGATCGGGGCCCTCCGGTTCCGTCAGGATCGGCAACAGATAGATGCCAAGTGCCACCCCAAGGGCCAGCGCAGTCCCATGTGTCACCAAACGCAAGATCCACCGCATCTGTTTGTCCTCTTCTGTTTGGGGACCACCCTATGGATGCGCGGCGATGGAAGAAAGCCTGGTTTGCAAAGCCGTCAGAGACGTCCACCGATCAGACCGGGGCCAAACCTCCTATTCCCCAAAGGAGTCGCGTTAATGGGGGGGGCGTCATCGCCGGCCTGGCTGAGCGGTGGCTGCTTCATTGGGCTGCCTTTTGCCATCTTGATGCCAGCCTAGGGAGATATAGCTTAAAGGTCCGCTTCGTTGGGAATGCCGGATTGGTTCTGCGGCAGCACTGCGTTACTAGGGCGGTATGGCCCAGATCGAATCCCTCTTTGTGACCCGCTTGTACCGCGCTGCCCTGTCCGAGTTCGGACCGGCCATTGATGCGCAGGAAATGGAAACCTCTTGCATTGTCATCGCCGAAGATGACGAGGCCGGACAGGAGTGGTGCGAGGAGAACGGCTATCCCGGTTATACCTCCTATGCCTCCCTGACGGATTTGCCCTGGCGCTTTCCGGTCTTTGCCGATCTGGTGAAGTCGCTGGATGAACACGTCGCCAATTTCGCCAAGGATCTGGAGTTTGATCTCGATGGCCGCAAGCTGGTGCTGGAGGATCTTTGGATTAATATCCTGCCCGAAGGCGGCATGCATGCCTCGCATATTCACCCGCACTCGGTGATTTCCGGCACCACCTATGTGTCGATGCCCGAGGGCACTAGCGCGCTGAAACTGGAAGATCCACGCTCTGCCATGATGATGGCGGCGCCTGTGCGCAGCAAAGAGGCCCGGCGCGAGCTGAAGCCCTTTATCTACATGAAACCTGATGTGGGCGATGTGCTGCTGTGGGAGAGCTGGCTGCGCCATGAGGTGCCGATGAACATGGCCGAAGATGAGCGGATCTCAGTCAGCTTCAATTATCGCTGGGAGTGAGCAAGCTTCTCGGAAACGCTCTGGGGGAGCGTTTCGCTTGCGAACGGGCGTAGCCCAAGGCCAGATGCACAACACTAGGGCAGCGCCTGACCCTCGCAGCGTCAGGCACTGCGCGGGCCTTTTGTCCGGAACTAAATGTTGCGGGTGGAAACGGGAATTGCCCCCCTTTCGGGAAAGCTAAAGAAGGTATTGCATGACGGACTTGGACCCCCTGTTTGAGCTGGTCTACCGCTATTCCCAGTTCGGTTTTCACCGCACAGGAACACTCAGCGATGTACAGACGCAGGCCTGGCTGGCAGAGCTGCTAAGAGGGCAGGGGGCAGACGTTTCAATGCCCTCCTTCGACTATCCTCACTATCCCTATGACTTGCAGCTGGAGCCTGCGGCTGAGGTGGCGGACGTCGTACCGCTATTTTTCTCATTTCAGGGCCAAACCACGGTCACCAATCCTCTGATCGCGGAGGTCGATGGGCACGCCGCCGAGCCTGTGCTGTTCGCGCAGATTGATCACCTGGTCGAGGCCGGGTTGGCTGCGGGTCATGATGGTGTGATTTTGCAAACGGGCACCACTGAAGCCGGCGTCTGCGCGATAAATCGCAGCCGTGAGACGGCGTGCAAGTTGCCGGTGTTTCTGGCCTCTCCGCAGCGTCTTCGACAGTTTCGCACCGCAGCTGCGTCGATATCATTTGCGGCGGAGACTCGCAGTGCAAGGGCCACCAATATCGTAGCGCGCTTTCCAGTTCGAGAGGGGGCGCCGACCTTGGTTGTGACCACGCCTGTTTCAGGCTGGTTCAATTGTGCGGGAGAACGCGGCGCAGGACTGGCCGTGGCGCTGCACAGCGCTGTGCATCTGTCCCGGCATGTCAATGTCGAGCTGTTGCTGGCCAGTGGGCACGAATTGGGCTTTCGTGGCGGCTATGCTTTGGCGGAAGATTACAGCGGGGCGGCCACATCCGTTTTGCACCTCGGCTCCTGTATCGCCAACTTCGACGCCAGTTTTGATGTGAATTGTTCGGCCCCACCCCGAGTGCGGGGTGGGGTGGATCGCGCCCTTTCCCCGTTGGGACTGAAGAGCGAGCTTCCGCATCCCGTACATGCCCCAGAAGCCTGGTCGGGGGAATCCAGTTGCTGGGCTCCCAAAGGGTTGCGGATGCTGTCGATCGCGGGGCTGGCACCAAATTTCCATACCCCTGCCGATTTGCCCGCGGCGGTAACGGATGAAAACTTGCTGCAACGCACGACGGATGCCATCGTTCAGGCAGCTCAAACTTTGTATACGGGCTGAGGTGGAGCAGAGTGTTATGGGTAGGATCCGGACCAGCCCAACCTTTCCCTTGCCCCCAACCTGCATCTCCCCTATAGGAGCACATCGCTTGGGCTAAATTCGTCTTGGATTTGGCCCCTGTGATTCTTTTCTGCACTTCTTCGAGTGCGGGTTTTACATAACCCACCAGGGAAAAAGGTGACCCTCACGGGGCCTTCTGGTGCTTTGGACAAGGAACAAAGGCGATGAACGCCAATGATCTGCGTGACAAGACCGTGGATGAACTCCGCGATGTGCTTGCGAACATGAAAAAAGAGAGCTTCAATCTCCGTTTTCAACAAGCTACCGGTCAGCTGGAAAACACTGCAGGCATCAAAGCGGCACGCCGCAATGCTGCCCGCGTGAAAACCATCCTGAACGAAAAAGCTGCAGCCGCAGCTGCAGAATAAGGAGCCTGACAGATGCCCAAACGTATTCTCACAGGCACCGTGACCAGCGACGCCAACGCCCAGACCGTAACAGTTTCGGTTGAACGCCGCTTCACGCACCCTGTTCTGAAAAAGACCATTCGTAAGTCCAAGAAATATCGGGCGCACGATGAACAGAACGCTTTCAAGGTCGGCGATCAAGTCCGCATCATCGAATGCGCGCCGAAATCGAAAACGAAACGCTGGGAAGTTGTCACCGCTTAATCGACCGTAAGGTCCCATAAGCGGCAGACTGACCAGTTTGTCGAAACCCTGGGGGACAACAGCACGCATCGCTGCCCCATAGGTCGGGAGAAACCACATGATCCAGATGCAAACAAACCTGGATGTTGCTGACAACTCCGGCGCTCGCCGAGTTCAGTGCATCAAGGTTCTGGGTGGTTCCAAGCGTAAATACGCATCCGTAGGCGACATCATTGTTGTCTCGGTTAAGGAAGCCATCCCCCGCGGTCGCGTTAAGAAAGGTGATGTCCGTAAGGCCGTCGTCGTTCGCACCGCCAAAGAAGTCCGTCGTGCCGATGGTACCGCGATCCGCTTTGATCGCAACGCCGCCGTCATCCTCAACAACAACAATGAGCCCGTAGGTACACGTATCTTTGGCCCAGTTGTTCGCGAGCTGCGCGCCAAGAACTTCATGAAAATCATCTCGCTTGCTCCGGAGGTGCTGTAACCATGGCTGCTAAACTCCGCAAAGGCGACAAGGTTGTCGTACTGGCCGGTAAGGACAAGGGCAAAGAAGGCACCATCGCCTCCGTTGACCCCAAAGCCGGCAAAGCTGTTGTTGATGGCGTGAACATGGCGATCCGCCACACCCGTCAGTCGCAGAACGAACAGGGCGGCCGTCTGCCCAAAGCACTGCCAATCGATCTGTCGAACCTGGCGCTGCTGGACTCCAATGGTAAAGCAACCCGCGTTGGCTTCCGCATGGAAGACGACAAAAAGGTCCGCTTCGCCAAAACGACTGGGGAGACTGTCTGATGCTTGATAACGCAACCTACACCCCGCGTCTGAAGACTCTTTACAAGGACACCATCCGTGGCGCCCTGAAAGAAGAGTTCGGCTATAAGAACGACATGCAGCTGCCAAAGCTGGAAAAAATCGTTCTGAACATCGGTTGTGGCCGCGCTGCTGTCAAAGACAGCAAAAAAGCCAAGTCGGCTCAGGCTGACCTGACCACAATCGCTGGCCAGAAAGCTCTGACCACCATTGCAAAGAACTCCATTGCTGGCTTCCGCGTTCGCGAAGGCATGCCAATGGGCGCAAAGGTGACACTGCGCGGCGACCGGATGTTCGAATTCCTCGACCGTCTGATCACCATCGCGATGCCCCGTATCCGCGACTTCCGCGGCGTTTCGGGCACCTCTTTTGACGGCCGTGGCAACTATGCCATGGGCTTGAAAGAGCACCTCGTGTTCCCAGAAATCGATTTTGATAAAATCGACGAAAACTGGGGCATGGATATCGTGATTGCCACCACCGCGGGTACCGACGCGGAAGCAAAGGCGCTGTTGAAAGCTTTCAACATGCCCTTCAATAGCTGAGCGCGGGAAGGACTAGAGACATGGCTAAGAAAAGCATGATCGAACGCGAGAAAAAGCGCGAGCGTCTGGTGGCAAAATATGCCGCAAAACGCGCCGAGCTTAAAGAAATCGCGAATGACGAATCCAAGTCGATGGAAGAGCGTTTCAAAGCGCGTCTGACACTGGCAAAACTGCCGCGGAATTCTTCGGCAACTCGTCTTCACAATCGTTGCCAGCTGACCGGCCGTCCTCACGCTTACTATCGTAAGCTGAAGGTAAGCCGGATCGCGCTGCGGGAACTGGGCTCGAATGGCCAGATCCCCGGTATGGTGAAATCGAGCTGGTAAGGGAGAGACAGATATGAACGATCCTATCGGCGATATGCTCACCCGTATCCGTAACTCACAGATGCGCGGCAAATCCACCGTATCATCCCCTGCGTCGAAACTGCGCGCTTGGGTGTTGGATGTGCTTGCAGACGAGGGTTACATCCGCGGCTATGAGAAATCCACTGATGAACGCGGCCATCCGGCCCTGGAAATCAGCCTCAAATACTATGATGGCGATCCTGTCATTCGCGAAGTGAAGCGGGTTTCCAAACCTGGCCGTCGCGTCTACATGGGCGTCAATGACATCCCGTCGGTCCGTCAGGGCTTGGGTGTGTCGATTGTCTCCACCCCCAAGGGTGTGATGTCGGATGCAAACGCACGCGCGGCCAATGTTGGCGGCGAAGTGCTTTGCACCGTCTTCTAAGGAGGTCTATCGATGTCCCGTATTGGTAAAAAATCAGTCGAACTGCCCAGCGGTGTATCCGCTGCCGTGTCCGGCCAGAGCATCGAAGTCAAAGGTCCCAAAGGGACCCGCAGCTTCACCGCTACCGACGACGTCACTCTGACTGTTGAAGACAACGCTGTATCTGTCGCTCCTCGCGGCATGTCCAAGCGCGCGCGTCAGCAGTGGGGCATGTCCCGCACCATGGTTGCCAATCTGGTAACCGGCGTGACCACCGGCTTTAAGAAAGAGCTGGAGATCCAGGGTGTGGGTTACCGGGCTCAGATGCAGGGCAACACCCTGAAGCTGAACCTGGGTTACAGCCATGATGTCGAATTCGAAGCTCCGGAAGGTATCACCATTACCGCTCCGAAGCAGACCGAAATCGTTGTGGAAGGTATCGACCAGCAGCAGGTAGGCGAAGTCGCGGCAAAGATCCGTGAATGGCGCCGTCCCGAGCCCTACAAAGGCAAAGGCATCCGCTACAAGGGCGAATTCATCTTCCGCAAGGAAGGCAAGAAGAAGTAAGGACCAGCACAATGGCAAACAGCAAACGTACCCTGTTTCTGAAGCGTCGCCTGCGCGTCCGGAACAAACTTCGCAAGGTCAACGCAGGTCGTCTGCGTCTTTCCGTGCACCGCTCGAACAAGAACCTCTCGGTTCAGCTGATCGACGATCGCGCAGGCAAGACTCTGGCAGCGGCTTCGACCCTGGAAAAAGATCTCGGCTTTGTTGGCAAGAACAACATCGAAGCCGCCACCAAAGTGGGTTCGGTTATCGCCGAGCGCGCCAAGGCGGCCGGTGTCACCGAGGCATACTTTGATCGTGGCGGCTTCCTGTTCCACGGCAAGGTGAAGGCTCTGGCCGACGCAGCGCGCGAAGGCGGCCTGAAGATCTAAATATTGCGGGCGGCGGCAACGCCGCCCCGATGATCCGGGGGATACTCTTTGCA
Organism: Roseobacter sp.; assembly: GCA_015665415.1. Lineage (GTDB taxonomy): Bacteria > Pseudomonadota > Alphaproteobacteria > Rhodobacterales > Rhodobacteraceae > Pseudophaeobacter. Next base: position 34,717 of record JADFAE010000033.1, on the reverse strand, counting down.
GGGTGTCCCACCAGGATTGGAACAAAAGGCGCCAAGCGCCATCATGAAAGGAATGCCTTATGGCAGAACGTGATAACCGCCGGGGTAACCGTCGCGACCGCGATGAAACACCGGAATTCGCAGATCGCCTGGTTGCGATCAACCGCGTCTCCAAAACTGTAAAAGGCGGTAAGCGCTTTGGTTTTGCAGCCCTGGTTGTTGTTGGTGACCAGAAAGGCCGTGTTGGCTTTGGTAAAGGTAAAGCCAAAGAAGTACCTGAGGCCATCCGCAAGGCAACTGAACAAGCCAAGCGCCAGATGGTTCGCGTGCCTCTGAAAGAGGGTCGCACCCTGCACCACGACATCGACGGCCGCCACGGCGCCGGCAAAGTTGTGATGCGGACCGCGCCTGAAGGTACCGGTATCATCGCTGGTGGTCCTATGCGTGCAGTCTTCGAAATGCTCGGCGTCAAAGACGTTGTGTCCAAGTCGATCGGCTCGCAGAACCCCTACAACATGATCCGCGCAACCCTGAACGGTCTGACCAAAGAGCAGAGCCCCCGTTCGGTTGCCCAGCGTCGTGGCAAAAAGGTTGCTGACATCCTGTCCAAGCGGGACGAAGCACCAGCTGCTGAAGCTGCTGAAGCGTAAGGAAACGGACAGATGGCTAAAACAATCGTTGTCAAGCAGATCGGTTCCCCGATCCGCCGCCCCGCCGACCAGCGCGCAACGCTGATCGGTCTGGGTCTGAACAAGATGCACAAAACCCGTGAACTGGAAGATACGCCTTCGGTTCGTGGCATGGTGCGCAAGATCTCCCATATGGTGGAGATCATCGAAGAGCGCGACTAAGCCCTCTTTGACTGACCAATAGAAAACGCCCCTGGGAAACCGGGGGCGTTTTTTGCATTTCATGGCAGGTTTTGGGCAGCGGCCGCAGGGCAGGCCGGGTTCTGATGCTTGACAAATGGGGCGTCGCCCGGGCCAATTTTGTATTATGTTGTTAAATGCCGCTTTCTTGAATGTATGAGGTTCCCCATGGATATAGTAGTTTCCGACTATTCACTGGCTCTGATCTCGTTGCTGGTCTTTGTCTTGATAGTCTTGTTCCAGTCCGCCCTTGTGGGGGCGGCCAAAGCCAAGGCCAAGGTTCTGCCGGGCGGTGAGCCTGCAGCCGATTACAGCTCGTCGATCTACCGGTTGAACCGTTCTCATCAGAACGGGGTTGAGATCATGCCCGCAGCCGGGATCGTTCTGGCCGCGGCGATTCTCGCCGGGGTCTCTGCCTCGGTGGCCAATGGGGTGATGATCTTTTTTCTGATCACCCGTGTTCTCTATGTCGTGGTCTATGCTCAGAGCCTCGGCAATCCGGTGCAGGGTCTGCGGACCTTTGCCTATGTTGCAGGCTGGGCGGCGCTGATTGTGCTGGCTGTGATGGCGATCTGGCATTTGCTGTAGCGATTTTGACGATTTCTTAACTGCCTATGCAGCGTGCGCATAACGGGTCGACCAAAGCGTCGGTTGTCCGGGGCAGATTAATTCCTTTATTTCAGAGGTACCTAATAGGGCACCACACAAGGGCTGGGGAATGGGTCCCGGCCAGAGAAAAAGGAATACACACATGGCATATGTCCAGAACACCACCGTCGAGTTTGGCCTCATTGCGCGTCTGCGCGCCTTTGCAGCACAGGCCGCTTCCAATTGGGCAATGGCGCGCGAGTACAAGCGCACCTACACAGAGCTGTCGCGCCTGACCAACCGTGAGCTGGCCGACATCGGTTTGCGCCGCTGCGACATCGCGGATATCGCCCGCAAGCACGTCTACGACGTCTGACACCCAGATCTACTGCTCCCTTCCGGAACCTTCTCCTCCCTCGGTTCCGGACCAAAAGCGCCTCTGCATTCTGCGGGGGCGTTTTCCGTTTCTCGGCACTCTGGATCCCTGCGCAGCGCCTGCACCGCAGAGCACGACCCGGGTCAGCTAGGGCTTGATCCAGCAGGGCAGGGGGGCTATAGGCACACGGTGGCCTTTCGGGGTCATGGAATCACATTGAAAACATGCCGTGGTTGATCCTGTTTACGCTTCTGGGATCACATCCGGCGAAGGAGAAGCGAAATGAAACTTCACGAACTCAGCGACAATCCTGGCGCATCCAAAAAACGCATGCGCGTTGCCCGTGGTCCCGGCTCTGGCAAGGGCAAAATGGGTGGCCGTGGTATCAAAGGTCAGAAATCCCGTTCGGGTGTTTCGATCAATGGTTACGAAGGCGGCCAGATGCCTTTGTACCAACGTCTGCCTAAGCGTGGCTTCAACAAGCCAAACCGCAAGGCATTTGCCGTTGTGAACCTGGGTCTGATCCAGAAATTCATCGACCTGGGCAAACTTGACGCAGCGTCGATCACCGAAGACACGCTGGTTGCTTCCGGTCTGATCCGTCGCAAAAAAGACGGTATCCGGGTGCTGGCCAAAGGTGAATTCACCGCAAAAGCCACCATCTCCGTTACAGGCGCATCTGCCGCTGCTGTTGAAGCAGTTGCAAAGGCCGGTGGCGCATTGACCGTGGCAACTGCAGCCGCCGCCGAGTAACGGCTTGTGAGCGGCGATAATGCCGCTTACATAGGTCACAGTTTTCCAATACGCCGTCCGAGCCGGAAAACGGTTCCGGGCGGCGTTTTCGCAAGAAGAGACCCATTTCATGGTATCAGCAGCAGAACAAATGGCAGCGAACACCAGCTGGTCCGCGCTTGGCAAAGCCACGGATCTGCGCAATCGCATCCTGTTTACGCTTGGCCTTCTGATCGTCTATCGCCTTGGCACCTTTATTCCGGTTCCTGGCATCGACGCAAACGCCCTGCGTGACTTTATGGAAGCGGCAGGACAGGGCATCGGCGGTATGGTGTCGATGTTCACCGGTGGCGCGCTTGGCCGTATGGGCATCTTTGCCCTGGGCATCATGCCCTATATTTCGGCCTCGATCATTGTCCAATTGCTGACCTCGATGGTTCCGGCGCTTGAGCAGCTCAAAAAAGAGGGTGCGCAGGGCCAGAAAAAGATCAACCAATATACCCGCTATGGCACCGTGGCCCTGGCGACGGCGCAGGCCTATGGTTTGGCTGTTTCGCTTGAGGCCGGGGATCTGGCCACCGATCCGGGCATGTATTTCCGCATGGCCTGCATGATCACTCTGGTCGGCGGCACCATGTTCCTGATGTGGCTGGGCGAGCAGATCACCCAGCGTGGCATCGGCAACGGCATTTCGCTGATCATCTTTGTGGGCATCATTGCCGAGGTTCCGGCCTCTATTGCGCAGTTCTTTGCCTCCGGTCGCTCTGGCGCCATCAGCCCAGCGGTGATCATCGGTGTGATCCTGATGGTGATCGCAGTGATCATGTTTGTGGTCTTCATGGAGCGCGCCCTGCGCAAGATCCACATCCAGTACCCCCGCCGTCAGGTGGGCATGAAGGTCTATGACGGGGGCTCATCGCATCTGCCGGTCAAGGTGAACCCCGCGGGCGTGATCCCGGCGATCTTTGCCTCCTCGCTGCTGCTGTTGCCGACTACGATTTCGACCTTTTCCTCTGGTGCAACCAGCGGTCCGGTGATGTCCTGGCTCTTGGCCAACTTTGGCCCTGGTCAGCCTCTGTACCTGTTGTTCTTTGTCGCGATGATTGTGTTCTTTGCCTATTTCTACACCTTCAACGTGGCCTTCAAGCCCGAGGATGTTGCAAACAATCTGAAGAACCAGAACGGCTTTGTTCCCGGTATCCGCCCCGGCAAGAAGACCGCTGAATACATCGAATATGTGGTTAATCGGGTGCTGGTCCTGGGCGCGGGTTACCTGGCGCTGGTCTGCCTGTTGCCCGAAGTTCTGCGCGGCCAATTTGCCTTTCCGGTCTATTTTGGCGGAACGTCAGTCTTGATTGTTGTCTCGGTTACGATGGATACCATTCAGCAGGCTCAGAGCCATCTGCTTGCGCATCAATACGAAGGGCTCATCGAAAAGAGCCAGCTGCGCGGACGCAACAAGAAACGTGGAAAACGGGGACCATCGCGCCGATGATCAATATCATTCTCTTGGGCCCGCCCGGTGCGGGCAAGGGGACGCAGGCGCGTCACCTGGTTGAAACCCGCGGCATGGTGCAGCTCTCCACTGGGGATATGCTGCGCGAGGCCCAGGCCAATGGATCCGAGATGGGCAAGAAGGTCGCCGCAGTGATCGAACGCGGCGAGCTGGTCACCGACGAGATCGTGATCGGCCTGATCCGTGAAAAAATTGCCGAAGGTGCCAAGGGCGGTTTCATCTTTGATGGCTTCCCCCGGACCCTTGGGCAGGCGGATGCGCTGGGAGATTTGCTGGCGGAAACCGGGCTCAAGCTGGATGCGGTGATTGAAATGGCCGTGGATGATGCCGCGCTGGTCGCGCGCATCACCGGGCGCTCCACCTGTGGTGGCTGTGGCGAGGTCTATCACGACCAGACCAAACCCTGGGCTGCGGATGGCAAATGCACCAATTGCGGCAGCACAGACATCAAGCGCCGCGCGGACGACAATGAGGACAGTCTCAAGACCCGTCTGATGGAGTATTATAAAAAGACTTCGCCGCTGCTTGGCTATTACTACGCCAAGGGGGATCTCAAATCGGTGGATGGCTTGGTTGCAATCGATGAGGTCAAGGCGGCAATCGGCAAAGTCCTGGGGTGAACCACAGCGCTGTTTCTGAAACTCCGCCCTGTCCCCGTTTTGGGGCGGGGCGTTTTGGTTTGAGGCTTCGAAAGAGCGCCAGATCGCCGTTTGAATGTTCTGATCTCATAGCTCTATGCTAAGTATCAGGGAGCATGAGCAGCCACAGTCCAGCAAGCGGAGAACCTCGGTGTTAGGTCAGTCAAACATTAGTATCCTCGTGACCATTCATGATCAGGATTTGCTGCTTGCCTATGAGGCAGAGCGGAAATTTGCCAAGCAGGCCGTTCCGACAACTTATGTTTTTGTGGGACAGGGGGCTACGGACAAGATTTCCCATTTGGAAAATGTTGTCGTAGCCCGGGATCTGCCGGACAATATCGAAACCCATAAATATCTTGTCGATTTCACGTCGTGGTACGCCTGTGTCCGGAATGGTATTGCGACTGGCGAAAATATCTGCCTGATCCAGTACGACGTGAGCCTGGCCGGTGATTTTGCAAGCCAGAGCCTGGCCGCGTTGGAACGCTCGCCTGCCTCTGTTGTTGGCTATTCACCGGTTGCCATGAAGGACCGGAACTTCATTCGGGACAATATGGGCTATGCCCCACTGCGCGCCGCGTGCAAGGCGGTTTATGGTCTCGACATCGGGCCGCTGTTGAAGACGCATATGAAGCTTGCAGAAGACAAATTCTGGCCAGCCACCAACAACGTGGCGATGCAGCGAAAGACGTTGGAAGACTTCGTGCGTTGGTTCACACCTTTGGCCATGTACATGGGAAATGAAAAGCCGGTTGGACATGCCTTTGAGCGGGCGATCAAGCTGTTTTGTGTGCTGACTGGCCGGTCGAATCTGTATGAACCGAACGTGTTGAGCCATTTTCAGATGAATTCCCATGAGACCCAGGACTTTGAGAAAGATGCCGGGCGTCTGCACAAGCTTCTGGCCCGAAATATCCGCGAGCAGGATTAGCCGAGGAGGTCGCGTGCGATTTCACGTAGGGTTTTCTTGCCTAGATCACAGAGATTGTAGAAAAAAGTAGGCATGCTGGCAGCGGTCCCTTGACGATCTCGGGAATTCCTCATACGCAACCCCATCCCTTCATGGGATGATTCTACGTGGGCGAGTCTCTTCGCCCATATGACCACCTCAAAATGCTGGGCTCTCTGGCGGCACTGCCAAGGCCAAGCGTTGTGAAAAAAGGTTCTGGTATTACGGAACCGCAACGAAAAGGAAAGTGACACGTGGCACGTATTGCCGGCGTAAACATCCCCACTGCAAAGCGGGTACCAATCGCCCTCACCTATATCACCGGTATCGGTAACACCTCGGCTGCTTCGATCTGCGAAGCTGTTGGCATCGACGCAGCCCGTCGCGTCAATGAGCTGTCCGACGCCGAAGTTCTGGCCATCCGTGAGCACATCGATGCAAACTTCACCGTTGAAGGTGACCTGCGTCGTGAAGTTCAGATGAACGTCAAGCGTCTGATGGACCTCGGCTGCTATCGCGGTCTGCGCCATCGTCGTAACCTGCCCGTTCGCGGTCAGCGTACCCACACCAACGCTCGCACCCGCAAAGGCCCCGCAAAGGCCATCGCTGGCAAGAAGAAGTAAGGGAGGGTTTGATCAATGGCACGCGATAAGACTCGTACAAAGAAAAAAGAGCGCAAGAACATCGCCACAGGCGTTGCTCACGTGAACTCTTCGTTCAACAACACCAAAATCCTGATCTCCGACGTTCAGGGCAATGCAATTGCATGGTCCTCCGCCGGTTCCATGGGCTTCAAAGGGTCGCGTAAGTCGACACCTTACGCTGCTCAGATTGCCGCCGAAGACGCTGGCAAAAAAGCACAGGACCACGGTGTCAAAACCCTCGAGGTCGAAGTTCAGGGCCCCGGTGGCGGTCGTGAATCGGCTCTGCGCGCTCTGGCCGCAGTTGGGTTCAACATCACCTCGATCCGTGATGTGACACCAATGGCGCACAACGGCTGCCGTCCGCCAAAGCGCCGCCGCGTCTAATCATCGAGATTTCAACTGGGGCCCCGCAATTTCGGCAGGGCCCCAGTCCGTCATTTTAAACCTCGGGCGTCTGCACCTTCGGACATGAGGTACAGACAGGAATGGAGGGACTGCATGATCCATAAAAATTGGGCAGAGCTGATCAAGCCTACACAGCTTGACGCAAAGCCGGGCAATGATCCCGCACGTCAGGCAACCATCATTGCCGAACCGCTGGAGCGTGGTTTTGGTCTGACATTGGGTAACGCGCTGCGCCGCGTCCTGATGAGCTCGCTGCAGGGTGCGGCGATCACATCCGTTCAGATCGACAACGTTCTGCACGAATTTTCCAGCGTTGCTGGCGTTCGCGAAGATGTCACCGACATCATCCTGAACCTCAAAGGTGTTTCCCTGCGCATGGAAGTCGAAGGCCCCAAGCGCCTGTCGATCAATGCCAAGGGCCCAGCAGTTGTCACCGCCGGTGACATCTCTGAAAGCGCTGGTATCGAGATCCTGAACCGCGACCACGTCATCTGCCACCTGGATGATGGCGCTGACCTGTTCATGGAACTGACCGTCAACACCGGCAAAGGCTATGTCTCTGCCGACAAGAACAAGCCAGAAGACGCACCCATCGGCCTGATCCCGATCGATGCGATCTACTCGCCTGTGAAAAAGGTCTCTTATGATGTTCAGCCCACCCGCGAGGGCCAGGTGCTGGATTATGACAAGCTGACGCTGAAGATCGAAACCGATGGTTCGATCACCCCTGACGATGCCCTGGCCTATGCCGCGCGCATCCTGCAGGATCAGCTGTCGATCTTCGTCAACTTCGAAGAGCCCGAGTCGGCCAACCGCCAGGACGAAGACGATGGTCTCGAGTTCAACCCGCTTCTCTTGAAGAAAGTGGACGAGCTGGAACTGTCCGTGCGTTCGGCAAACTGCCTCAAGAACGACAACATCGTTTACATCGGCGATCTGATCCAGAAGACCGAAGCAGAGATGCTGCGCACGCCAAACTTTGGCCGCAAGTCGCTGAACGAGATCAAAGAAGTTCTGTCCGGCATGGGTCTGCACCTCGGCATGGACGTCGAGGACTGGCCACCGGACAACATCGAAGATCTGGCCAAGAAGTTCGAAGACAGCTTCTAAAGCCAAACCAGATTAGGGGAGGGGCAACCCTCCCCGAAATGCCCGCACTGGCGGGGAATGCCGGGCACATGCCCCAAGGAGATCAGCTGACACGCATCGGCTGACAGACAAAGCAAAAACGCAAGATCGAAGGAATATTCACATGCGTCATAAACGTGGTTACCGCCGCCTTAATCGTACTCACGAGCACCGCAAAGCCCTGTTTGCCAACATGGCCGGCTCGCTGATCGAGCACGAGCAGATCAAAACCACTCTGCCCAAGGCAAAAGAATTGCGCCCGATCATCGAAAAGATGATCACCCTGGCAAAACGCGGCGACCTGCACGCCCGTCGTCAGGCCAACGCGCGCCTGAAAGAAGACCAGTATGTTGCGAAACTGTTCGACGTTCTGGGCCCTCGCTACGCTGAGCGTTCGGGCGGCTATGTCCGTATCCTGAAAGCGGGTTTCCGCTATGGTGACATGGCACCGATGGCGATCATCGAATTCGTCGACCGTGACGTTGCAGCCAAAGGCGCCGCCGACAAGGCCCGCGTTGCGGCCGAAGTCGAAGTCGAAGACGCAGAATAAGACTGTCTAACATCGTCAGATGGTTTGGCCCTCGCTCTACTGGAGCGGGGGCTTTTCTTTTGACGATATCAGACGGTGAATTTTCTAACGCGTGTCTGCTTTGCGGGCTTTGTTGTCTTTGAGCCGCTTCACAAAACCACCGCGTCCGAACCGAGGGGTGGGACGCAAAGCGCCCGCCCCGTGGGGGCGGTTCGGGCGCTGCCAAAGCCAGGCTTTGGCAATTGATGAAACAGCTGGTTGTGAAAACCCTTGAAGGGCAGCTATGCGGACAAAGCCGCTGTTCATATCCCACAAGCCAGCGACGGCTCGCTGCGCGAAGCGGACCTTGCTTAAGTCTCTCATTTCATTAATGTCATTGCTTCTGTCGTTTTGACAACGAGTTTGGGATCGAGCTATGGGCAAGAATGCGAAGCGAATGCGCGAGAAGATGCTACGTGAGGCCGCTAATGCGGATCGTCCGGAGAACCGCACACATCCAGAAGAGCGCCTCTTACCGCCGGAGTTCATTCAGAAAATACGAGAAATTGGGCTTTCTATCGACGGCTTTCCATTTTTTGTCAGCACGCATGTAGCAACTCCATCTGGCTATCAGATTATTCTACCGGCAGAAAATGGCGGGAACCGCGGCTTCGATATCGAAGTCTATTTTACCGACAGCAATGGCAACGAAGCGAAAACATTTATGCCTAGCGTTGTAATTTGGGGCTGTGGCACACAGTGGCGCACAGAAGTCCATCAGTATGCACCCGGACCGGGGCCTGGTGATTTCAGTCACACACATGTGTCACTTGAAGAAGCTTATGCCGACCTTGTGAGTTATTTCTTCGATTCTTCGGATGTAAACTTTCAAGCCATGGCTAAGGCAAATCGTACAGAGGTCTAAATAGCCTTGTTCTGATGCATTGCTGCAGTTGGTGCGACACGCGGCATCGGTCAAAGTGGGCTCAAAGCAGACGTTGTACTTTTGTCGAAGTGATCTCCATGCCTGGCTAGCAAAGTTTTGAAAATCAGTACTAAGTTTCCAGATAGACAACCCCCCGAATCTCCGCTAGCGTCGCCCGCATGACCCAAGCCTATGCTGCAATCTGGTTTTATTTTTATCCGGGCCGACAGGCGGACGGAGGGGTCTTGGCGCGCAGATGACATAGGCACGCACCAGCAGATACCACACCAACCGCCCTCAGCAGATGGCGGTTTTTTTGTATCCGCCGCTACGCTCCGGGGCCTCCCGCAAGGAACCTTAGGACCATGACCACCCAAATCGAAAACCTCCGCATCACCGATATGCAGGAACTGATCTCGCCGGATGAACTGGCAGAGAAACTGCCCAGCAATGATCTGGCCAGCAAAACCGTGCTGGACAGCCGCGCCGATATCCAAAAGGTGCTGCGCGGCGCCGATGATCGGCTGATTGTTGTGGTCGGCCCCTGCTCGATCCACGACACCAAGGCCGCACTTGAATATGCAGAACGTCTGAAGCCGCTGCGCGATGAGCTGGCGGGTGAGCTGGAAGTGGTGATGCGGGTCTATTTTGAAAAACCCCGCACCATCAGCGGCTGGAAGGGGCTGGTCAATGACCCGCGCCTTGATGGCTCCTTCCGCATCAACGAGGGGCTGGAAATGGCGCGCAAGCTCCTGCTCGATATCAACCAGATGGGCCTGCCGGTCGGCACCGAGTTCCTCGATACAGCCGTGCCGCAATATCTGTCGGATTTGATGGCCTGGGCCGCCATTGGGGCCCGTACCACCGAAAGCCAGATCCACCGCGAGATGGCCTCTGGCCTGTCCTGCCCGGTAGGGTTCAAAAACGGCACCCGTGGTAACGTGCAGATCGCCATTGATGCCGCGCGCTCTGCGGCGCATCCGCATCATTTCATGGCCCTGGCCAAAAACGGCCGCGCGGCGATTGCGGCGACCAGCGGCAACCCGGATTGCCATGTCATTCTGCGGGGTGGCGGCGGCGTGAATTACACTGCGGTCTCTGTGGATGCGGCTTGCAACAAGGCAGAACAGGACGGCATTCGCGGCCATGTGATGATCGACGCCAGCCATGCCAACAGTGACAAGGACCCGGCCAAACAGCCCCTGGTGCTGCAGGATGTCGGCGACCAGATGCGCGCAGGTGAGCAGAGAATCACCGGCGTGATGATCGAAAGCCATCTGGTTGCCGGGCGTCAGGACCTGGGCAAGGGCACGCTGACCTATGGCCAGTCGATCACCGATGGCTGCATCGGCTGGGACGACACCGTGGTTGAGCTGCGCAAACTGGTGGCGGCGGTCAAAGCGCGCCGGGCAATGCCCGCCCAGCTTGCGGGCTGACGGGGGCAAGGCCTCTCGCCCTGCGCCCGGGTGTTCGGGCGGGGGCAGGAGGCGGGTTGGCAAAGCTTGCATTTGATTGGTGCCAGAAGCATATCCTTTGGTGACCCTTTTTGCCGGAGAACCCATGTTCCGTACTGCCCTTATCCCCCGCTTGGGCTTGGCCCTCGGCCTGACCCTTGCGATGCTGAGCCCTGCGGCTCAGGCTGAGACCCGTATCCCGCAGTCCCAGTCAGAGATTTCTTTGGGGTTTGCGCCCCTGGTCAAACAGGCGGCCCCGGCAGTGGTGAATATCTACGCCAAGATCGTGCGCCAGACACAGCAGCGCTCGCCCTTTATGAATGATCCGTTTTTTGAGGATTTCTTTCGCAATTTTTCCAGCCCGCGCCCAAGGGTGGAAAGCTCTCTGGGGTCTGGGGTCATCCTGTCGCAGGATGGCATTGTTGTGTCCAATTACCACGTGGTTGGCATGGCAACTGAAATCCGGGTGGTGACCACAGATAAGCGCGAATATGACGCCCGGGTGGTGCTGGCGGATCAGGCCAGTGATCTGGCGATCCTGCAGCTGGAAGAAGTGTCGGACCTGCCTTTCCTTGATTTGCGCAATAGCGATGAGGTCGAGGTCGGAGAATTGGCGCTGGCCATCGGCAACCCCTTTGGGGTGGGGCAAACGGTCAGCAGCGGCATTGTCTCGGGGCTGGCGCGATCTGGCACCGCCTCGGGCGAGGGGTTTGGCTATTACATTCAGACCGATGCACCGATCAACCCCGGCAATTCCGGCGGCGCGTTGATCGATGTGAATGGCGATCTTATTGGCATCAATACCCGGATCCTCAGCCGCTCTGGTGGCTCAAACGGGATCGGTTTTGCCATTCCTGCCAATCTGGTGCGCGAATTTGTCAAACAGGCGCGGGCGGGTTCCGAAGGGTTCCAGCGCCCCTGGGCCGGCATGAGCGGCCAGCCGGTGGATGCGGATCTGGCGGCCTCTTTGGGGATGGAGCTGCCAGAGGGGATGGTGATTTCTGAACTGCACCCGCAAAGCCCCTTTGCCAAGGCCGGGTTCGAGGTTGGCGATGTCATCACCGAGGTCGACGGCCAGGTGGTGAATTCGCCGTCTGAAATGGTGTTTCGCATGTCGGTGGCCGGTCTTGACGGCACCTCTGCGGTGTCCCGTCTGCGTGGGGATGCGCGCGAGATCCTGAAGGTTGAGATGTTCACCGCCCCCAATGATCCGCCCTCGCGATCCCTGGTGTTGAACGAGCACAGCCCGCTGCCGGGGTTGACGGTTGGGTTGATCAATCCGGTGGCCATCGTGCGCCTGCAACTGCCGCTGTCCGCCACTGGCGTTGTGGTGCTGGATCCGGGTCCCTATGCCGGGCGCGCCGGGGTGAAGCCTGGGGATATTCTGTTGGCGATCAATGGCGAAGAGGTGTTGGAGGCCGAGACTGTGCCGCATCTACTGGAGGCGGCCGGGCGTCGTTTGCAACTGGATCTGAACCGGCGTGGCCAGCGGGTCAGCCTGCGGATGCGGCGCTGAGCGATGGCGGATCTCTTTGACAGTGGTGAAGATGCAAAATCGCAACCCGGGGCAGAGCTGAATCGGCCCCTGGCGGATCGCCTGCGACCGCAAACTCTGTCAGAGGTGATTGGTCAGGCCCAGGTGCTGGGAGAAGAGGCACCGCTTGGGGTGATGCTGTCTTCGGGTTCGCTGTCGTCCTTGATTTTCTGGGGGCCTCCCGGGGTGGGCAAGACCACCATTGCGCGGCTGTTGGCACGTGAAACCGATCTGCATTTTGTCCAGATTTCGGCGATTTTTACCGGCGTGCCGGACCTGCGCAAAGTCTTTGAGGCGGCCAAGATCCGGCGTCAAAACGGGCAGGGAACCCTGTTGTTTGTGGATGAGATCCACCGGTTCAACAAGGCGCAGCAAGACGGGTTCCTGCCCTACATGGAAGATGGCACCATCCTCTTGGTCGGGGCCACCACTGAAAACCCCTCGTTTGAGTTGAACGCCGCTGTGTTGTCGCGTTCACAAGTGCTGGTGCTTGAGCGTCTGTCTTTGGTGGATCTCGAGCATTTGACCCAGCGCGCCGAACAGGAGCTGGGACGGGCGCTGCCGCTGGATGGTGAGGCCCGCGACGCGCTGCAGGAAATGGCGGATGGGGATGGGCGCACACTGCTCAATCTGATTGAACAGGTTGCGGCCTGGCGGGTGCAGGCCCCGTTGGGCCGTGACGCGCTGGCGACCCGGCTGATGCGGCGGGCGGCAAAATACGACAAAACCGGCGATGAGCATTACAATCTGATCTCGGCCTTGCACAAATCCATTCGTGGCTCTGACCCGGATGCGGCGCTCTATTGGCTGGGGCGCATGTTGGAAGGCGGCGAAGATCCGCGGTTTCTGGCCCGCCGTCTGACCATGATGTCGACCGAGGACATCGGCCTTGCCGATCCGCAGGCCAATACCGTTTGCCTGAATGCTTGGAACACCTATGAGCGCCTGGGCAGCCCGGAAGGTGAGTTGGCGCTGGCCAATGCCGCCGTTTACCTGGCATTGGCACCCAAATCCAACGCGGTCTATGTGGGCATCAAGGCGGCCCGGCGTTTGGCCAAAGAGACCGGATCAGCGCCGCCGCCCAAACATATCATGAATGCCCCGACAAAGCTGATGTCGGAGCAGGGCTATGGCGCGGGCTATGCCTATGATCACGACGCCGAAGATGGGTTTTCGGGGCAGAATTATTTCCCGGAAGGGGTCAAACGCCCGGTACTGTACCAGCCGGTTGAGCGGGGGTTTGAGCGTGAGTTGAAGCGGCGCAGCGAATATTTTGCCAATCTGAGATTGAAGCGGAACTCGTGAAGCGGTTTTCCATGCTGAAAACCGCGGCCTCCGGCGGAAGTATTTGTTGAAATATGAAGGTGGAGGGGGCTGCAAAGCAGCCATGCGCTATGAAAACTTGACTTCCCGTCGCTGTAGCGCCACAGACCCGGGATGATTTCTACGGTTTCACTGGTCGCCCTGGGCGGCGCTTGCGGCGCGGTGCTGCGTTACCTGACTGGCCTCGGCGTGCTCCGCCTGATTGGCCATCAGGAATTTCCGCTCGCCATCATCACGGTCAATGTGATTGGCTCTTTTGTGATGGGGGCCTTTGTGGTGGCAGCGGCGCATAAGGGGCTGACCCATCTCAGCCCGCTGGTGATGACTGGACTTTTGGGTGGGTTCACCACCTTTTCGGCCTTTTCTCTGGAGACGGCCAATCTGATCGAGCGCGGTGCCCATGGGCAGGCCGCGCTATATGTTTTACTTTCTGTTGGCCTGTCGGTTGGTGGATTGTTTCTGGGCCTTTGGCTCGCAAGAGGAGTGTTCGCATGAGCGGCGTACAGATGATTACCGTAGCCGAGGCGGATGATGACCAACGGATCGATCGTTGGCTGCGTCGGCTGTTTCCGCATGTGAACCAGGGACGTATCGAAAAGATGTGTCGCAAGGGCGAGCTGCGTCTGGATGGCGGCCGGGTCAAGGCCAACAGCCGCGTGGCAGCGGGTCAGGTGGTCCGGGTGCCGCCACTGGCGGAAACGGATCTGAAACGGGCAGAGCCGCGCATGGCGCGCATCTCAGAAGCGGATGCCAAGATGATCCGCGGCTGCGTAATCTACAAAGACGATGATGTCATTGTGTTGAACAAACCCGCAGGTCTGGCTGTGCAGGGCGGCAGCGGCACGACAAAACACGTGGACGGTTTGTCGGATGCGCTGCGCTTTGACGCCGAAGAAAAGCCGCGTCTGGTGCACCGGCTCGACAAGGACACCTCTGGGGTGCTGGTGCTGGCGCGGACCCGTCTTGCGGCCAAGGCGCTGACGGCGGCCTTCCGGCACCGCAACACCCGTAAGATCTACTGGGCCCTGGTGGCGGGCGTGCCGACGCCCTACCTGGGCGAGATCAAGGCTGGTCTGGTCAAGGCTGGTGGTCATGGCGCTGGCGGTGAGGGCGAGAAGATGATCGCCGTGCACCCGAATGAGATCGACAGGACACCAGGGGCCAAACGGGCGCATACCTATTACGCAACCCTGTACCGGGTGGCGGGGCGTGCCTCCTGGGTGGCGATGGAGCCGGTGACGGGGCGCACGCACCAGTTGCGTGCCCATATGGCAGAGATCGGGCACCCTATCATCGGTGACGGCAAATATGGCGGCTCGGGTCAGGAAAACCTTGGCGATGGCTGGGGTGCGCAGCTGGGTGGTGTGATCAGCAAAAAGCTGCACCTGCATGCGCGCCGTCTGGTGTTTGAACATCCGAGCACCAAAAAAGACATCGTGATGACGGCAGAGCTGCCAGAGCACATGAAGGACAGCTGGGACACCTTTGGTTGGACCGAAGACCTGGCGGCGGATGATCCTTTTGAGGGGCTGCTGTGAGCGAGCCGCTGCGGCTGATCCTCTTTGATGTAGATGGCACCCTGGCAGATAGCCAGAATGCCATCGCATCAGCAATGGTCGCGGCATTTGAAGGGGTTGGGCTGTCGGTGCCGTCGCGGGCGGAGATTCTTTCGATCGTCGGACTCAGCCTGCCGCTGGCCATGGCGCAATTGGCACCAACCCAAACCCCTGCGGTGCAGGCGGAGCTGGTTGCGGGCTACAAGCGGGCCTATATGGACAGGCGGCTGGCACAGGGGGCCGGGCATTCGCCCCTGTTCCCGGGCGCGGCGGAAACCTTGGCGGCGCTGAATTTGGTGCCCGAGTATCTGTTGGGCGTTGCCACGGGGAAATCGCAGCGGGGCCTGGATGCGCTGATCGCGTCCCACGGGCTCGATTGTTTTGTCACCCGGCAAGTGGCAGATCATCACCCCTCAAAGCCACATCCGTCGATGGTGCTGACGGCACTGGCGGAAACCGGTGTCGAGGCCCGCGATGCGGTGATGATCGGGGATACAAGTTATGACATTGATATGGGCCGCGCTGCAGGAGTTTGCACCATCGCCGTGGACTGGGGCTATCACCCGGCTGCCGGTCTGGGCGCAGACCATATCATCAGCAGTTTTGCGCAATTGGAGCCGCTGCTGCAGCAGATCTGGAAGGCATGAGAGATGAGTGACTGGAAGCAGAAACGGTTTTGGAAAGAGGCCCGGGCGGTTGCGGCTGAAGCTGGCTTTGCGGTTGAGCTGGATGGCCGCCGGGTCAAGACACCGGCCAAGGCGGCTTTGGTGGTTCCAAGCCGGGAGATGGCCGAGGCCATCGCGGCAGAATGGGACGCCCAGATCGAGGGCATCAACCCCGAGACCATGCCCTTTACCCGCTCTGCCAATGCCGCCATCGACAAGGTCGCGAATCAGCACGCAGAGGTCGCGGATATGCTGGCGGACTATGGTGATTCGGACCTTTTGTGCTATCGCGCTGACGCGCCTCAGGAATTAGTGCAGCGTCAGGAGGCGGAATGGGGGCCGGCGCTGGACTGGGCTGAACAGACCCTGGGAGCCCGGTTGGCACCGCGTACCGGGCTCTTGCACCAACCCCAGGAAGCGGACGCTCTGAAGAGGCTGCGAGACGGCGTACATGCGCTCAGCAACTTCCAACTCGCCGCCTTTCATGACCTGGTTTCCATGTCCGGATCCTTGGTTCTGGGCTTTGCAGCAGCGCATAATTGGCGCGACACGGGCGAAATTTGGCGTATTTCCCGTGTGGACGAGTCCTGGCAGGAAGAGCAATGGGGGGTTGATGACGAGGCCAAAGCGGCAGCAGAATTGAAGCGGGTGGCCTTTTTGCATGCCAAAAATTTCTACGACTTTAGCTAAGGAGACAGCAAGTTGCGGGGCTGATCCCGGTTTGGAAATTTTGTATCGAATAATGGATAGTTCGCTATTCGGACATTGAATTTCATGATCACATACTTGACGTTTGTTGATGAATGGGACCAAACTCCGTTACGAATTGGAGCCTGGCTCCGTTTCAAGCCTTCCCCGGCACCACTCCTGCCGGGATAAAAAAAACCACCGCAATAGGTGGAACATCAGGAAGAGGTAAATATGAAAAATACCGTAATTTTGGGCGCGCTGACCATTGCTGGCCTGTCTGCTGGCGCAGCTGCTGCCGGTACACTGGACGACGTGAAAGCACGCGGCAAACTGAACTGCGGCGTCACCACCGGTCTGGTTGGCTTTGCGGCTCCGGATGCAAATGGGGAATGGAAAGGCTTTGACGTTGCCGTCTGTCGCGCTGTTGCTGCGGCCGTACTGGGCGACGGCAGCGCTGTTGAATTCGTGCCAACAACTGGCAAGACCCGCTTTACTGCGCTGGCGTCTGGCGAAATCGACGTGTTGGCCCGTAACACCACCTGGACCTTCTCGCGCGATGTTGACCTGAAGTTCGAATTCACCGGCGTGAACTACTACGACGGTCAGGGCTTCATGGTCCCCAAAGAGCTGGGCGTTTCTTCGGCCAAAGAACTCGATGGCGCTACTGTCTGCATTCAGACCGGCACCACCACCGAGCTGAACCTGGCGGACTTCTTCCGTTCGAACAACATCTCTTACGAGCCTGTTCCGATCGAAACCAACGCCGAAGCGCAGCAGCAGTATCTGGCTGGCGCCTGTGACGTTTACACCACCGACGCTTCCGGTCTGGCCGCAACCCGCGCCACCTTTGAATCGCCTGCGGACCACGTCCTGCTGCCTGAAATCATCTCCAAAGAGCCTCTTGGCCCACTGGTTCGCCACGGCGACAATGAGTGGGGCGACGTTGTTCGCTGGACTTTGAATGCTCTGATCACTGCTGAAGAGCTGGGTGTGACTTCGGCCAATCTCGCAGAGATGGCTGGCGGCACAAACAACCCTGAAATCAACCGTCTGCTGGGTACCGAAGGCACCCTGGGCGAGATGCTGGGCCTCTCGGCTGACTGGGGCAAAAATGCTCTGTCCGTTGGTGGCAACTACGGCGAAGTCTTTGCTGACAACATCGGTGAAGCAACACCAATCGGTCTGGCACGTGGCCTGAATGCTCAGTGGACCGAAGGTGGTCTGCTGTATTCGCCTCCCTTCCGCTAAGACCCGTTTAGGAAAGGGCGCAGGACATCCTGCGCCCTTTTTCCTTAGAACTACTATCCAAACCAAAAACGCTTAAGATCTGACGCGAGCTGGGATCAACCCAGCCGGACAGGGGATCGTTAAGCCATGGGGATCACTAGGTCATGACTACTCTCACTGACCCACCGAAGGAGTCGTTTCGGCTATCGATGCTGATTTACGACACCCGATATCGGTCTATGACAATCCAGATCATCGCATTGATCGGATTTCTTCTTTTACTTGGCATGTTGGTGACTAATACCGCCCAGAACCTGGCGACGCTTGGCAAAGAGCCCAGCTTTCGCTTTCTGGGGGAGCCGGCCAGCTATGACATCAACCAACGCCTGCTTGAGTACACCTCTCGCGACAGCCACCTGCGCGCTGCTCTTCTGGGATTGCTCAACACTCTGGTCGTAGCCTTTCTGGGCTGTATAACCGCAACCATTCTTGGGGTGATCATTGGTGTGTTGCGCCTGTCCAGCAATTGGGTCGTGGCCAAATTGACAACCATCTACGTCGAGATTTTCCGGAATGTTCCGGTGCTCTTGTGGATTGTTTTCACCATGGCGATCATGATCGAAACCATGCCGGCGCCGCGTGCCTTCAAGGGGGAAAACCCGGTGGCAACCATGGCGCTGAACGACAGCGTGGCGGTGACCAACCGTGGGATCTACATCCCTGAGCCACTGTTTTCGCGTAGCCTGGGGGATGTGCATCTGCTGGGACAGGGGTCCATGCGCTTTGATGTCAGCCTTGATTTGATTGCAATTGTGCTGGTGCTGGGGCTGAGCCTCTGGGGCGCTGCCAAAATCAAGCTACGGGCTGATAAAATTCAGGAAAAGACCGGGGAACGGCCAAGAACATGGCATACACGCCTTGGCTTGATTGTTGTGCCGACCGCTGTCCTGCTGGTCGCGCTTGGCTTCCACTTTGGCTATCCTGAACTTAAAGGCTTCAACTTCAAGGGTGGCACCCATCTGCGCAACTCCCTCATCGCGCTTTGGTTGGCCCTGTCTCTTTATACGGCCGCCTTTATCGCTGAGATCGTGCGCGCCGGTATCCTGGCTGTGAGCCATGGCCAGACTGAAGCGGCGGCCGCCTTGGGTATCCGTCCGGGCAAGATCATGTCGCTGGTGGTCCTGCCCCAGGCGATGCGGGTGATCATTCCTCCGCTGATCTCTAACTGGCTGAACCTGACCAAGAACTCCTCGCTGGCGATTGCGGTGGGCTACATGGACATCACCGGGACCTTGATGGGGATCACCCTCAATCAGACCGGACGTGAGCTGGAAACGGTTCTGCTGACCATGCTGATCTATCTGTCGATCTCGCTGAGCATCTCGGCGGTCATGAATTGGTACAACAAACGCGTCAAACTGGTGGAGCGGTAATATGAGCGATATTTCATTTGTCCGCACGGAGATGTTGCCCGAACAGGCCCCACCTCCTTCTTCTGTTGGAGCAATCGGTTGGGCCCGTGCCAATCTGTTCTCGTCAACCCTGAACACGGCCCTGACCCTGGCGGCTGTGGCGCTGATCTACTACGTATTGGCAAAGCTGGTCCCCTGGGCCTGGTCTCCGACCTGGAATGCCACGTCGCTCAAGAACTGCCGCGAGATCCTGGCTGAGCTGGGGCGCGAGGGTCACTTCTCTGGCGCGTGCTGGGGGGTTATCCGCGATCGTTGGGTGCAGCTTTTCATGGGGTTTTATCCCGCTGAAGAATACTGGCGTCCGATTGCGGCCTTCATCCTGTTGGGTGTTGCCTTGTTGCCGATCCTCTATTCGGACAAGGTTCCGTCCAAAATGATCTGGTTCACGGGTCTTTACCCCTTCCTGATGCCACTGTTGCTGTGGGGCGGTTCGATCTGGACCCCTATCATGGTGCTGGCGGGCTTTGTTCTGGCCTATGTGGTCTACAGGGCGCTGACCGAACGGATGAGCGAGCTGATCGGCTTGATCGCCGCTGTCGTGGCCGCGGTTCTGTGGTGGCTGCTGGCCGTGTCGCCGCTGTCGGGAGCGCTGGCGGATCTTATTCCACTGGGGCTGGAACCCGTCGATAGCCGCAAGTTTGGGGGCATGATGCTTTCGCTGACCATCGGTGTGGTCTCGATCGGCTTTTCCCTGCCCATCGGCATCGTTCTGGCGCTGGGGCGTCAGTCGGATCTGCTGATCGTCAAGGCGCTGTGCGTGGGCTTTATCGAGTTCATCCGGGGGGTTCCGCTGATCACATTGCTGTTCGTGGCCTCCACCCTGCTGAACATCTTTATGCCTCCGGGAACTAACTTTGACATCATCATGCGGGTCATCATCATGGCCACCCTCTTTGCCTCTGCCTATATGGCGGAAGTGATCAGGGGGGGATTGGCGGCGCTGCCAAAGGGCCAGTACGAGGGGGCGGATTCGCTTGGTCTCGATTACTGGCAGGCGCAGCGTCTGATCATCATGCCACAGGCATTGAAGATCTCCATTCCGGGCATCGTCTCGACGTTCATTGGACTGTTCAAAGACACCACGCTGGTGTCGGTGATTGGTCTGCTGGATCCTCTGGGCCTGTCCAACGCCATCCGTGCAGATGCCAATTGGAACGGCGTGGTCTGGGAACTTTACGGCTTTATCGCCCTGATGTTCTTTGTCTTCTGCTTCTCCATGTCTCGCTATTCCATGTATCTGGAGCGCAAGCTTCAGACCGGCCACCGTTAAGGAGTTCAACATATGTCTGAACTGGCAACGAACCGTCAAATCGACCGCTCCAAGATGCAAGTCTCGGATGAGGTTGCGATCGAAATCAACAATATGAACAAGTGGTACGGGTCTTTCCACGTGCTGCGTGACATCAACCTCACCGTCAATCAGGGTGAGCGGATTGTTATCGCCGGGCCTTCGGGCTCTGGCAAATCAACCCTGATCCGCTGTCTGAACGCGCTGGAAGAGCACCAGCAGGGCAAGATCGTGGTGGATGGGACCGAGCTCAGCAATGATCTCAAGAACATCGACAAGATCCGCTCCGAAGTGGGGATGGTGTTTCAGCACTTTAACCTGTTTCCGCATCTGACCATTCTGGAAAACTGCACGCTGGCCCCGATCTGGGTGCGCAAGACGCCTCGTAAAGAGGCGGAAGAGCGGGCGATGCATTTCCTGGAAAAGGTGAAGATCCCCGAGCAGGCCAACAAATACCCCGGCCAACTGTCGGGTGGTCAGCAGCAGCGTGTGGCGATTGCTCGTAGCCTTTGCATGATGCCGCGGATCATGTTGTTTGATGAGCCGACCTCGGCGCTTGACCCCGAGATGATCAAAGAGGTGCTCGACACCATGATCGAGCTTGCTGAAGAGGGCATGACCATGCTGTGTGTGACCCACGAGATGGGCTTTGCCCGTCAGGTGGCGAACCGGGTGATCTTTATGGATGCGGGCCAGATTGTAGAGCAGAACGAACCGGAAGAGTTCTTCAACAACCCACAGAGCGAACGGACCAAGCTGTTCCTGAGCCAGATCCTGGGTCACTGAGCCAGATCCGCAAGACGGATGAAGACAGAAAGGCCGGGCATTTGCCCGGCCTTTCTCAATTTGGGCCCCTCCTCTTTGGGCGGGCATGGATCTGCAGGTAGGTCAGGGTCGTTAGCCGTGACGGGCAAAGACCTCTGTTGATCCATCCGCGCGGATCAGAAGTGTCTCAAAGGCGTCGCGCTCAGCGCCCATCTCCATGCCGGGAGAGCCAAGTGGCATACCGGGAACAGTCAGGCCAATCGCATCGGGGCGTTCCGACAAAAGCCGCTGGATGTCAGTCGCAGGCACATGGCCTTCGATTACATAGGTCCCAGCCAATGCCGTGTGGCACGAGGCGAGCTCTGCGGTGATCCCGAGGCGATCCTTCATGGTCCACAGTTGTTCATCATCAACATTGCGGATTTCGGTCTTCAGGCCGGCGTTATCCAAATGGCTGGCCCAGGCCCCACAACATCCGCAGGAGGGGGATTTCATCACCTCAATCACCTCTGGGGATATGGCCAGCGCAGGGAGGGTTGCAAAGGGGATGGCTACAGCTGACAGCAAGAATGAGCGACGTTGCATGGGGATACTCCTGAATGGGCAAGGGGGCGCGTGCATCGACTAGCTACGCCAAGTCCAAGCTGGAATTCCACAAGCTTGCCCCACGGGAGCGGCGGTTTGTCGCAGGTCAGGCCCCGACCTCTTCTTCCAACAGTTCGCGCGGGACTACAAAATCCACCACATTGCCCGAGCTCCAGCTGAGGTCTGCCCAGTTGTTGATGTCAAAGCGCACCACCAGCGTTGCGCCGGTCGGATAGTCGTCAAATCGGATGTGATCCGGAGGTGTGGCGACGACGGCATGGGCAAAGGCGGCGATTCCGGGGTTGTGACTGACGAGCATCACCCGGTTCTGCGTGGCCTCGCGCAGGGCCTGAAAAATGATTTCAGAACTGGCGTGATACAGCCGCTCAATAAAGACTGTGGGGGCGTCAAACGCCATGAGCTCCTGTGTTTCGCGGGTGCGTTGCGAAGAAGAGCAGAGAATTTGGTCGGGGATCTGATCGTTCCGGCGCAGCCAGTCTCCCAGCGCGGCTGCAGATCGGCGGCCCCGCTTGTTCAGGGGGCGGGCGTGGTCGCTGGGTGCGTTGTTGCCCCAGGCGGATTTGGCATGGCGGGTCAAAATCAGGGTACGGGTCATGATCGGTGAAAATACCTCATGTGATGAGCAGTTTGTTCGAAGCTTCTGCCAGCCCCCTGGCTGAGAGGGCAGGCACGCCGGGCGAGGCATCCCTGCGTCATGCAAGGCGTACCGGCCGGAGTATCCAGGTGATGGTGACAAGCGGTCAAATCATAGGGACCGCCGTCAATCAGTGCTTGTGCCGGGCAGGTGTTCAGACACGGCTTGGCTGCACAGGTCACGCAGGGGGAGTGTGCCAAAGATGGGGGGGGGATGTCAAAGCTTTGATCGAAGTGAAGGGCTCCGCGGTAGGAAATCAGCATTCCGACCTCATCATGCACCATCATCTGTGACGGGGATGTGAAGGCCCGCCCCGAGGCCTGCGCCCAATTGATGAAAGGGGTATAGGGCGGCCCGCCAAAGGGAAAATAGGCCTCTGCGCCCAGTTCCTTGGCCAAAGCGCCAAGGCTGCGGCTGGACCAGCGATCCACCGAATCGGGCAGCTGATCCAGATACTCTGACGAGAGGGTGAAATGTGGCCAGAACCCGGGGCCGGTTCCCACCAGGACCAAAACCCCATCTGAGAGGCCCTGTACCGGCTGCTGCGCGGGGTGCAGTGCGCCGTAGATCTGCAAGCCAAGCGCCTGCACTGCAGTCTCTACCTGGAGATAGCTTGGGGTGGTTTCACGATTGAATGTGGTGGCCCTGGTTGTTGTCATCTGCCCCCCCCTGCATATGGCATGTGCAGGGATCATAGCAGGGGAGAGCGCGTGACAGGATGCAAAAACGGCCCGCAGGGGCCAGTTGCGCCCCTGTCTGCGGTTTTACGCTCAGGCCCGTTAGGGTGGGGCGCTTCCTAGGCGCGGATCATTGAGCCGGCACCGTGTTCGGTAAACAGCTCCAGCAGAACGGCGTTCTGAACCCGGCCATCAACGATGGTACAGGCCCGCACGCCGGATCTGACGGCCTCCAGTGCGGTCTCGGTCTTGGGGATCATGCCACCGGCGATCACGCCGCTTTTGGTCATTGCCTCGACATCTGCGGCCTTCAGCTCGGTGACCACCTCGCCGCTGCCATCCTTGACGCCAGCCACATCCGTGAGCAACAACAGGCGATCAGCTTCCAGCGCTTTGGCGATGGCCCCGGCGGCGGTGTCGCCGTTGATGTTGAAGGTCTCGCCATTGCGACCGGCCCCAATAGGCGCAATCACTGGGATGATGTCGTTCTCAAAGAGATCATGCAGCACCTGCGGGTCCATCTCGGCGGGGGCGCCCACAAAGCCGAGATCGGCATTGGCCTGATCACAGGTGATCAGATTGGCATCTTTGCCCGACAGGCCCACCGCGCGGCCTCCCTGGGCGTTGATCGCCTGTACGATGCTTTTGTTGACGACGCCGGACAGCACCATCTCGACCACCTCCATGGTGGCCTGATCGGTAACTCGTTTGCCGTTGACGAAACTCGATTCGATTTGTAGCTTTTCCAGCATCGCATTGATCATCGGGCCACCGCCATGAACGATGACCGGATTGACCCCGACCTGGCGCATCAGCACGATGTCACGGGCAAAGGTCTCCATCGCCTCGGCGCTGCCCATGGCATGGCCGCCCAGCTTGATGACAACAATGGCCCCGTCGTAGCGCTGCAGATAGGGCAGGGCGCTAGAGAGGGTTTCGGCAGTGGCAATCCAGTCGCGGTTCATATCTTGTTTCTTCATGGCTCGTGTCCCTTTGGCATGTGGTGTTACGCGGTTCCGGCGCGGCTGCCAAGTGCGACATCCAATGCGACATAGAGATTGCAGCCCCGCTGACGGCTGTTAGGGTCACCGCAACGCCCAAGACAGATGGAATGAGCCCATGCGACAGAAGACTCTGCTCCTGACCGGAGCCAGCCGCGGTATCGGTCATGCCACCGTGCGACGCTTTCATTCCGAGGGCTGGCGCATCATCACCTGTTCGCGCAACCCGTTGCCGGATGACTGCCCCTGGGGCGGCGAGGACCACGTGACCCTGGATCTGTCGGACCCCTCAGACACCATCAACGCGGTGGGGGAGATGCAAGAAAAGCTGGGCGGCAAGCTGGACGCGCTGGTCAATAATGCCGGGGTCTCTCCCAAGGGACCCGAGGGCGAACGTCTCAGCACGCTGGACACCGACCTGATGACCTGGGGCAAGGTCTTTCACGTCAACTTCTTTGCCTCTGTGGTGCTGGCGCGTGGTCTCAAGGATGAGCTGGCTGCCGCCAAGGGATCCGTGGTCAATGTGACCTCGATTGCGGGCAGTCGGGTGCATCCCTTTGCCGGTGCAGCCTATGCCACCTCGAAAGCGGCGCTGGCGGCACTGACCCGCGAGATGGCGCATGATTTTGGCCCCTTGGGGGTGCGGGTCAATGCCATCGCCCCGGGCGAGGTGGAAACGGCGATCCTGTCACCGGGCACTGACAAGATTGTCGAAAAACTGCCGATGCAGCGCCTGGGCCAGCCTGAGGAAGTGGCGGCGGCGATCTATTTCCTGTGTTCGCAGGAGAGCTCCTACATCTCCGGGACCGAGATCGAAGTAAACGGCGCGCAGCACGTCTGACGGCGCGAGCCATTTGGGAAAACGGCGCCCCCACAAAGGTGTCTAGGCTCTGCGGGGGCTGTGTGGGTTGCGGGGCCTCAAGGGACGCAAAGGGCCCCAGCAACCCGACCCCTGCCGCATGAGGGATGCGCCAGGGGCTGTTCGTTGAGCGCCGACCGGTCAGCTCAGGCCAGTCAGCTCAGGCCGGTCAACTCAGGGCGCGCTTCATCGCCGGAATATTGCTGAGGATCAGCAGGTCAAAAGCGAGCACCGCCAGCAGGGTTGCCCCCACCAGCGGGAAGGCCATCGAGGTAAAGAGGCCAATCAGCACGGCACCTTTCCAGAAGGGTAGATCCGCTGGCACCGGCGGCGCGGCAAGACGTCCGGCCTTGGCGGGGCGACGTTTGATCCACATCACCACGCCCGAGATCGACACAAAGATCACCGAGAGACAGAAGACCACGTTGAGAATAAAGCTCCATGTGCCCATCAGCCCCATGTGAAAGGGAATACCCACAGCCATGGCCT
The DNA here is from genome assembly GCA_015665415.1 of Roseobacter sp. Taxonomy (GTDB): domain Bacteria; phylum Pseudomonadota; class Alphaproteobacteria; order Rhodobacterales; family Rhodobacteraceae; genus Pseudophaeobacter. Next base: position 9,217 of record JADFAE010000033.1, on the reverse strand, counting down.
TGCCGGCCCAAGAGTAATCCTCGTATTTCACATCGGCCAGAATCTTGCCGGTGTATTGATCAATATGGATGGTGCGGTCGACAAAGGGATCATCGGAATCGCTGCTCATGCTGTCACGGGTGATGGTCCAGACGCCGCCGTCGCCACCGGGATAGGCCACGCGAAAGCGCCCCTCCATACCCAACATACGGCCCAGAACCACCAGGCTGTGGATATTGACTGCCGTGCCTTCGGGGATGCCGGTGATCCCGGCCTCAGAGCCGGAGGCAGGCATCGGCGTCTGCTCCAGCGCCCAGGGCACATCATTGGTGGCCCCATGGTTCATATCCGCATGCACCGAATCCGACAGCGGGACATTGTCCCATTTTTCCGCCGGGAAGGTGCTCCAGGCCTGCATCAGCTTGCCACCCCAGATCCCGGTCCAGGCCAGGCCGGAGATCAGAAAGATCACCAGAAGCGCCGAGATCCAGAAGCCGGTGACCGCATGCAGGCTTTTCCACAGGGCCCGGCCACGGGCACGGAAGTCAGGCACAAAGGCCGAGATGGCATTGCCACGGGGCCACCAGATGTAAAGCCCGGTCAGCACCAGAACCAGGCCCAGCCCGGCGGCGATTTCGATCATCCGGTCACCCGCGGTGCCGATCAACAGATCCGAGTGGATGCTGTCGGCAAAATCATACCAGCCGGCGCGGCGGTCCCAGATTTGCACCACTTCGCCAGTGTATTGGTTCAGCGCAACCAGACGCTGACCTTCATCGGTTTTGATGCGAAAGACAGTGGCCAGATCGGGGGCCTTGGGGCCGATCCATTCGGCAATGGTGCCGGGCTGTGCTTTCAGAGCGGCGGCGGATTGGTCGGCAAGGCTCAGCATGGCCTCGCCCTGGGTGATCCGGATCTTTTCGCCGTCACGCCCGTCGAACTGGGTGATGAACATCATCATCAACCCGGTCACGGCCAGCATGACAAAGAAGGGGATCACGTAGAGCGCGGCATAAAAGTGCCAGCGCCAGGCGGCAAAGTAGAATTTCTCAGCAAGCGAGCGTGATTGGCCCGCGTCTTGCGGTTGGCTGGTGGCCATGGGGATCTCTCCATATCAGAACGTTGCCTGCGCCCATGGGACCAGGGCAGGCGGGAAACAAAGTTTGTGGGTTTGAACGTTCAGGAGAGAGCGGGCGGACCGCGGGCATCATAGCGCCAGTGAAACCCGGCGGTGTGATGGGTAAATCCCTCGTGTGACCAGCGGTCGGTGACCGGGGCTTTGAGGGTGAGAGCCAGACCGCCTGCAGGCAGCGTGGCAGAGGCCGAGAGGGCCGAGAAGGGACAGATGCGATCCTCCATCTGATCGCCACCTGTGGGAGCAGGCACGCCCTCGCCAAGATCGATCCAGCGCTCCTCGACTCCATCGGTGGTACAGATCACCAAGAGCACCTTGCCGTCGCTGCCGTGCGCGGGCATCCAGCCCGCCGGGATCAACCCGACGGCCAGGATGGCCAGCATCATGAGATAGGACAGCAGGCGACGCATGGGTTTATTCGAGGCCGCAGATGATGGAGCGCAGGGTGGCGATGCCATCGCCTTTTTCCGAGGAGGTCAGCACGATCTCGGGGTAGGCCGCAGGGTGTCGGCCCAGGGCGGTTTTGACCTGTTCGATGACCCGCTCGCGGTCTTTGAGTTTGACCTTGTCGGCTTTTGTCATCACGCATTGGAAGGTCACGGCGGCGCTGTCGAGCAGGCTCATGATTTCCTCGTCGACCTCTTTGACGCCATGGCGGCTGTCGATCAGCACAAAGGCGCGCCGCAGGGTCTGGCGCCCTGACAGATAGCGTTTGAGCAGCTTTTGCCATTTCTCGACCACGGCCAGAGGCGCATTGGCATAGCCATAGCCGGGCAGGTCAACGAGATAGAGCTCTGGGCCTTGGGTGAAGAAGTTGATTTCCTGGGTACGGCCCGGGGTGTTGGAGGCGCGTGCCAACCCCTTGGTTCCGGTCAGGGCATTGATCAGGGTGGATTTGCCCACGTTGGAGCGGCCGGCAAAGCAGACCTCCAGCCGGTCCGCATCGGGCAGACCGGACATGGCAACCACGCCTTTGACAAATTCCGACTGGCCGGCGAACAATTTGCGGCCCTTTTCGGCGGTGAACTGGTCTGGCTCTTCGGCCAGGGAAAACTGCATCTGCATCAGAGTACCTTTACGCTATCGCCGAGTTTGATGTCACCACCTGTGACGACTTCGGCGTAGACAGAGAAATCCTGATGGCCCCAATTTTCGTTGAGGGCTTTCAGGGTGTCGGCGTCGCGTTCGCCGGTCTGCGGATTGGCGGTGGTGGCCAGGCAGCGCATCACGCGTTCGCGAACCAGGAAAACGGCGTCCCCGATCTGAACCTGGCGGCCAATCAGATCATTCTCGACCCAAGCCTCACCAAGGTCGAACCAGATGTTGCCGCGCCAGCGTTTCGGCGACAGCTCTTGGCCCATGGCGGTCTCGACCGCCCGGTGAGAGGACCAGTTACACAAAGTAACCGAGGGGAAATCGGTGTCGGTCATGCCGCGACCGGGCACCCGGATGATCCGGGCAGAGGCCGCCCGATTGGCAGGGGTGAGAGGCTTTTCCCAATCCAGGAACCGTTGCAGATCCGCAGGGGAATTTGGGTCGAATGTCAGGTCCGGTTGCTTTGGATGGCTGAGGGTCAGCCTGCCGGTGGCATCCTCCAGCTGGGCATCGATCGCCATCAACTGCGGTGCCTTGGCGCCCCGGGTGAAATTGGCACAGGGTTCCCATTGGCTGCCATCCGCCTCTGAGGCCTCATGCGCAACAGCCCAGACACGATCGCCGGGCAGTGTTTGCCCGGCGATCATGGTTACCGTTTCCAGTGCTTCCCGCCCGTGAGATTTGAGCGGGTGGCGCCAGATATCTGTAACGGTGTGGCTCATTTCTGATCCGCTTTTGGCTTACGCTTGACGCTGGCCTTGATGTTGCCAAAGACGTCGGGCTTGTAGCCGTGGCTGCGCATGATCAGATACTGCTGGGTAAAGGTGATGGTGTTGTTCGCAATCCAGTAGACCACCAGACCCGAGGCAAAACCGCCCAGCATGAACATGAAGACCCAAGGCATCCAGGCAAAGATCATCTGCTGGGTGGGATCGGTGGGAGCCGGGTTCAGCTTTTGCTGCAGCCACATCGAGATACCCAAGAGCAGAGGCAGGATGCCGATAAAGACCAGGGCCATGATGCTTTCGGGCGCGGGACCGCCAAAGGGCAGCAGGCCAAAGAGGTTCATGATCGAGGTCGGATCCGGCGCGCTCAGATCCTGGAAGGGACCAAAGAAGGGCGCATGGCGCAGCTCCAGCGTGACAAAGATCACCTTGTAGAGCGAGAAGAAGATCGGGATCTGGATCAGAATCGGCAGACAGCCGGCCGCGGGGTTCACTTTCTCCCGCTTGTACAGCTCCATGATCTCTTTTTGCTGTTTCTGACGGTCGTCACCGGCCCGTTCTTTCAGCTTCTCCATCTCCGGCTGCAGCTCTTTCATCTTGGCCATCGAGGCATAGGATTTATAAGCCAGCGGGAAGACGATGATCTTGATCAGAACCGTCAGGGCGATGATGGCCCAGCCCATGTTGCCGATCAGCGCATTGAGCCAGTGCAGAACCGCAAAGATCGGTTTGGTCAGGAAGAAGAACCAGCCCCAGTCGATGCTGTCGAGGAAACCGGCAATGCCACCTTTTTCATAGGCGCGGATGGTGGCCCATTCCTTGGCACCGGAAAACAGCTGGGTGGTGACTTCTGCAGATTGACCCGCGACGACAGACATTGTCGGCAGTACGATGTCAGTTTGGTAGATGTCGCGGCGTTCGTCGAATTTGGCAATCGAACGGAAGGCCTGGCCGGGGGCCGGGATCAGTGTCGACATCCAGTAATGATCGGTGAAACCGATCCAGCCATTGGCTTCGACCTGTTTGACCTCAGAGCGCGCGCCATCCCGCGGATCGAGATCAAAATCGGCGACATCGTCGTAGTCCAGCTCGGCCAGCTCACCGTCGGCCATGCCAACCACACCTTCGTGCAGGATGAAGAAGTTCTTCAAATCCGCAGGTTCGCCGTGACGGGCCAGGGTGCCGTAGGGGGCCAGGGCAACGGTCTCGCCGCTGTCATTGGTCACCGATTGGGTGACGGAGAACATATAGTTCGCGTCAACCGCGATGGTGCGATTGAAAGTCAGACCCTTGCCGTTGTCCCAGCTCAGGGTCACGGGGGTGTCGACGGTCAAAGTCGCGTCAGCGGAGGCCGACCAGAGGGTATTGGCCCCGGGCACATCATCAAAGCCAAGTCCGGCACCAGGAGCCCAGCCGTAGAGCGCGTAATACGCACCAGGCTCGCCGACCGGTTTCAGGAACTGGACAATTTCGGGGTTGTCGATGGTGACGCGATAGTCTTTCAGCGCCAGATCATCGATGCGCCCCCCCTGCAGCGAGATGCTGCCCGAGAGCCGATCCGTGTCGATGGTGACGCGGGGCGCATCCGATGCACCGGCCTCTTCGGTCGACTGGCTGGCCACAGCTTCGCCGCCCGCGGCGCTTGGAACGCTGGCGGTATCAGCAGCGGGCGCGGTCTCGGCCGTCAGGGCCTCGGGCGCGGGCTCGACCTCTGGGGGAGGGAAAAAACTATACCACCCGAGGATCACAAGGAAACTGAGAGCGGTTGCGAGAATGAGATTCTTGTTCTGGTCGTCCATTTGGGACTGCCACCTCGTGTAGGGAATGACAGGGAGTGGTTCAACAGAGGTGGACCCCAAAGGTCAAGTAGAATCGCGGGAATCCGGGGCGGCAATCTGCCCCGATGGCAGAAAACCTTGGATCAGCGCGTGTGACGACCGATTTCAGGCGCTTCCTGCAGCTTGGCTTCATGGGCGGTGATCCAGTCCAGCGTCTGGTCAAAGGGCATCGGGCGACCAATGCCGAACCCCTGCACATGTCCGCAGCCCAGCTGGGACAGTAGTGCATGTTCGCCCACGGTTTCCACGCCCTCTGCCAGGGTCTCAAGTTCGAGACGCTCAGCCATGGTGAGAATTGCGGAAATCAGTTTTTGCTGTTCCGGGTCGCGGTCGGCGCGCAGCACAAAGGAGCGATCAATCTTGATGCGCGAGATGTTGAAACGGCGCACCGCAGAGATCGAGGCATGGCCGGTGCCAAAATCGTCCAACTCGATGCGGCAGCCCAATTCGCTGAGCGCGGCAATGTTGCGGGTGACGACATCATCCGGGCGGTCGGTCATCACGGTCTCCAAAATCTCAACCGAGAGACGCGACGGAGGCAGATCAAACCGTTCCATCTCCCATTTGATGTTCTCGGAGAGATTGGGATTTCGCAGTTCCGGTGTGGCAAAGTTCACCCCCACCGAAGGCACCTTGAGGCCGGCGGCATCCCAGGCATTGAGGGCGGTCAGCGAGTGATACAGCATCACCTGGCTGAGGCGCTCCATCAGTCCGGCTTCTTCCAGTACTGGCAGGAATTTTCCGGGCGGTATCAGGCCACGGACCGGATGCATCCAGCGGGCTAGGGCTTCGAACCCGGAGACACGGCCGGTGTCAGTGCAGATCTGAGGCTGGAACCAAGGCAGAATATGGCCGGCCTCCAGCGCTTCGGTCACTTCTTCGCGCAGGGAGCCACGGGCCTTGGTGCGCTGTTGCATATCGGTAGAGAAGACGCGAATGCCGGAAGGCCCATTTTGCTGCGCCTCGGACAGGGCTGCGGCGGCGGCGTGGGACCAGTCATTGCCGGTCTTGCCAGGTGCCCGCGTGTTGAGGCAGAGCCCGACGGAACAGGACGCATAAAGTGAGGTGCCGTCCAGAGAAATCGGCTCTTCCATGGCGGCCTGGAGACGTCCGGCCATTTGCACGCAGGTTTCCAGATCCAGCTGCATCACCGGGGAAAGTATGACGGCAAACTTGCTATCGCCGATCCGGGCAACCGTGTCCCGGTTGCGCAGGGTGCTGGCGATGCGTTCGCCGCAGCTCTGCAAGACCCGATCGATGGCTTCCTGCCCTTCGCGATGGGTCAGCTCCTTATAGTCGTCGATTTCGATGAAATAGAGCGCCGAACGCAGGTCGGTCTTGGCGCAATCTTCCAGCGTATGCTCCAGCTGGGCCTCAAAGCCTTCGCGAAGAATCAACCCGGTGACGCTGTCCCGGGGAGTGTTGTTGCGACTGGTGACGGAGAACCCGCCAATCGAAGCAAAAAGCACTGGCAGGCCAAGGGCAACCCACAGCAGAGCAACTTCACCGCCAATCCAAAAGGTGGCAAGGGTTAGGGCAGGCAAGAATGCAAGAATTGGCGGTGCTAAAAGCACCGGAGCCAGCCTTGCTCGAATTCGGTTCAGGATACCGGAATTCGTTTGTGTCATTTTGAGACCTCTCGCCTAAAGCAGGAATGCTCCGGCAGGATAGGGGACGGCTCCTGACTCCAAAGTTAACGCAGCAGAGGAATTTCATCCGATTCTGCAGTTTCATCGGCAATATTGCGTGCAAGACCAGCAAAATCGAACAGTTTGGGGTCCAGAAGATGCGAGGGGCGGGCATTGGTCAGGGCGCGGAACATGACTTGACGCCGACCGGGGCTATTGGCCTCCCATTGGTCGAGAATCTGCTTCACCTGTTGGCGCTGCAATCCATCCTGACTGCCGCAAAGGTCACAGGGAATGATGGGGTAATCCATTGCTTTTGAGAATTTTTCACAATCCACCTCAGCCACATGGGCCAGCGGGCGATAGACAAAGAGGTCGCCTTCCTCGTTGACCAGTTTGGGCGGCATGGTGGCCAGACGACCGCCATGAAAGAGATTCATGAAAAAGGTTTCCAGGATGTCGTCGCGGTGGTGGCCCAGAATCACCGCCGAGCAGCCCTCTTCGCGTGCGACCCGGTAAAGATTGCCCCGTCGCAGACGGGAGCAGAGCGCACAGAAGGTGCGCCCCGCAGGCACCTTGTCCATCACGACGCTATAGGTGTCCTGGTATTCGATGCGATGGGGTACGCTCATCTTTTCCAGAAACTCCGGCAGCACCGTGGCCGGAAAACCCGGCTGCCCCTGGTCCAGATTGCACGCCAGTAGCTCCACCGGCAAAAGCCCGCGCCACTTCAATTCGTGCAACACGGCCAGCAGCGTGTAGCTGTCCTTGCCCCCCGACAGGCAGACCAGCCATTTGGGCGTGCTACCATCGGCAGGACGCTCGATCATTCCGTATTGCTCAATCGCCTCACGCGCCTGCCGCACGATGCGTTTGCGCAGCTTCTTGAACTCGGTGGTCGAGGGCGCTCCGGCAAAGAGTGGGTGTATTTCGGTCTGGTCGTCATCAAACATGGCCACGCTCCTGAGTCATGGCCGCGAGGCATAGGCCAGGAGTGCGGGGAAAGTCAAAACCCTATATTGGCACCCTTGAGTTGTGGAATCCTGGCTCTGTGATTTGTTGAAAGGTTTTTTGATGGACTATTTTTTCTCCGTACGTGGCCGCGCTGGTGATCTCTATTCTGATAAACTCGGCAAGGCCAAATACTTGGCGATCCCCGGATCGGTAAAACAGGCAACGCGCGCCCATGAGATCGACAAGCGCAAATGGTTCAAGGCCGTGCAATCCAAGGCAGGAGCCAAGCCGTTGATCAAGGGCCACATCGTGATCTTTGTCCACGGTTTCAACACAGAGCTATACGATATGCTGGAACGCCACCGTAAGATTCGAAAGGGGCTGGAGGCTCATGGGTTCAAGGGGACGCTGATCAGTTTTGACTGGCCCAGCAACGGCTCTGCTTTTGGGTATTCTTCGGATCGACGCGATGCCCGGCTGTCGGCGGACCGTCTGTTCCGCGATGGGCTCACGGAGCTTTCAGCCCTTCAACAGGAGGATTGCGACTTTAACATCCATGTCTTGGCGCATTCCATGGGCTGCTTCTTGCTTCGTGAGGCATTTGACTACGCCGATGATGATCACAAGACAGCCCAGAAAAGCTGGACCGTAAGCCAGGTTGCCCTGGTGGCGGCGGATATCTCGCAAAAATCCCTGCGTGATGGCAGTTCAAAGTCGGCGTCTTTGCTGCGTCACAGCACCCGGGTGACCAGCTACTACAATCCCTATGACGATATCCTGTCGATTTCGGAGGTGAAGCGCATTGGGGTCAGCCGCCGTCTGGGGCGGATCGGGTTGCCGCAAGATCACAGCGACAAGGCGGCGAACCTCTATTGCGGCAAGTTTTTCAGGGACAATAGCGATGATTTTGGCGATGCCGTGGGCATTTCCCATCGGTGGTATTTTGATTCACCACGCTTTTACGAGGATCTTTTTCACACCTTCATGGGCAAATTGGATCGTGAGGTCATTCCAACCCGGGGTCGGACCGATCAGGGTAACCTTTCGCTGAAGTGACCTTGGGAGGAACGCCCGGGTGATTGCCGCAACCGGGCACCGGATCATAGCCATCTCCGCCCAGGGGGTGGCAGCGACCGATGCGGCGCAGGGTCAGCCAGGTGCCCTTGATCGCGCCGTGTTTCTCAAGCGCTTCCAGCGAATAGGCGGAACAGGTCGGTTGGTAGCGGCAGTTGAACCCCACCCAGGGTGAGAAAATCAACCGATAGGCACGCACAGGCAGGGCCAGGATATGGGCAAGCGGGGTCATGGGGCCAAGATAGGGCGAATGCGGCGCGCAAAGAAGATCATCCGTGGATCTTTTTGACCGCATAGGCCAGATCGCGCTTCAGGTCTTCGAAATTGCGAGTGGCCGTCGCTTCGGCACGGCCGATCAGCACGTAATCCCAACCGGCGCGGCCAATGCCGGGCAGCACCAGACGGGCCGCTTCGCGCAACCGGCGTTTGGCGCGGTTGCGGGCCACCGCATTGCCCACTTTTTTGGAGCAGGTAAACCCGACGCGAAAGCCCTCGGCCTCGCCTTCCTTGCGCTGGCGGCCCTGAACCATCATGCTCTTGGTGCCCTGACGGCGGGCGCGGGCGGCGGCGAGAAACTCGCTGCGCTTGGACAGCACCACCAGGGGTGCCAATTTGACCCGGGGCTTGGGGTGCTCTGCGCAAACAGAAACCGCCGAAGGCTGGTTCCCGGCGGCAGCTGAGCTGTCCTGAGGGGCCTTCGGCGGTGTCATATCTGTCAATCCTTGGGGCGTCGCGCTTATGCGCTCAGCTCCTTGCGGCCACGTGCGCGGCGTGCGTTCAGGATCTTGC
>JADFAE010000028.1 GCA_015665415.1 Roseobacter sp. | reverse complement strand
GTGTCACTGCGCTCAACAAGGTTGACGCCTTGGACGAAGATGAACGCGCCGAGGCCCATGCTGCGCTTGAGGCTGCCGTAGGTGGCAAGGTGCTGTTGTTGTCCGGCGTCAGCCGCGAAGGGCTGAGCGAGGTTCTGCGGGCGGTGCGGGCCGAGATCGATGATGACCGGCTGCGTCACAAACCTGTCGAGGAGGACGCCCCTTGGCGTCCCTGACAGACGCCAAGCGGATCGTCATCAAGATCGGCTCTGCATTGCTGGTGGATCGCGCCAGCGGCAGGCTGCGGGCGGGCTGGCTGCATTCCCTGGCCAATGATGTTGCCCGGCTCAAGGCCGAAGGCAAAGATGTGGTTCTGGTCTCTTCAGGCTCGATTGCACTGGGGCGCGAAGTTCTGGCGCTGTCACGCAGCGACTTGCCGCTGGAACGCTCGCAGGCGGCTGCTGCGGTTGGCCAAATTCGGCTGGCGCGTGCCTATGAGGAAGCCCTTGCCCCGCATGGTATTACCACAGCCCAAATCTTGGTAACGCTGGAGGACAGCGAGGATCGCCGCCGCTATCTGAATTCACGCTCGACGCTGGAGACCCTGTTGGGACTGGGGGCGGTGCCCATCGTCAATGAAAACGACACCATTGCCACTGATGAAATCCGCTATGGGGACAATGACCGCCTGGCGGCGCAGATGGCAGTGACCGTGGGGGCGGATGTGTTGGTTCTGCTGTCGGATGTCGATGGCTTTTACAGCGCCAACCCGGCGCTGGACTCTGACGCGGTGCGCTACGATCAGATCGATGAGATTACACCTGAGATCGAGGCCATGGCTGGCGATGGGATCTCTGGTCTGTCCAAGGGCGGCATGATTACCAAAATTCTGGCGGCCAAGATGGCAACCGCTGCGGGTTGTGCCATGGTGATCACGGAAGGATCACCCTTGAACCCGCTGAAAACACTGGAAGATGGTGCAGCTTGCACTTGGTTTTCGGCCCTTGATGATCCGCAGGTGGCCCGCAAACGCTGGATTGCGGCGATGAAGACTCGTGGGGTCATCACGGTTGATGAGGGGGCGGCACGCGCCCTTGAGAATGGGAACAGCTTGCTGCCCGCTGGGGTGCGTCATGTGGAGGGTGACTTTGGCCGGGGGGAACCCCTGGCCATATTGGGCCCGAGCGGACGCAAACTGGGGCAGGGGCTGTCGCGCTATACCGGCGACGAAGCCCGTGCCATTCAGGGGCGTCAATCCGCCGAGATCGAGGCCACGCTGGGGTATCCTGGCCGGGCTGCCTTGATCCACCGGGACGATATGGCGCTCTGATCCCCTCATTTGTGTCTGGAAATCTGCCGGGCGATGTCGCTATTCTGCGACCGGCGCATGGCTCCAGCCGAGATCAGCAAAGGCTCGAAGAAATATGAAAGACGTTGAAAACATTCCCGCAATGATGGCCGATTTGGGCAGTCGTGCAAAACAGGCGGCGCAGGTTCTGGCCATGGCCAGCGCTGAGCGAAAACATGCCGCTCTGATTGGCGCGGCGGAAGCGGTCTGGGCCAGACGTGATGCGATTATCGCCGCCAATGAAAAGGACCAGGAGTTTGGCCGCACCAAAGGCCTGTCGGCGGCGATGATGGATCGCCTGATGCTGGACGAGTCCCGCATTCAGGGCATGGTTGACGGGTTGCAGGCTGTGGCCGCTCAGCCTGATCCGGTGGGCGAAATCCTGGCCGAATGGGAGCAACCCTCAGGCCTCAATATCCAGCGGGTGCGGACACCTCTGGGGGTTATTGGGGTGATCTATGAAAGCCGTCCCAATGTGACTGCAGATGCCGGCGCGCTTTGCCTTAAATCTGGCAATGCGGTGATCCTGCGTGGCGGCTCCGAAAGTTTCCACTCGGCGCGCGAAATTCACGCCTGTCTGGTGCAGGGGCTGCGCCAGGCCAATCTGCCTGAAGATGCCGTTCAACTGATTCCGACCCGTGACCGTGCGGCGGTGCAGGAATTACTGACCCTGACCGAATACGTCGATGTCATCGTGCCCCGGGGCGGCAAGGGCCTGGTGGGCTTGGTGCAACGCGAGGCGCGGGTGCCGGTCTTTGCCCATCTTGAAGGCATCGTTCATATCTATCTCGACAAATCTGCCGACGCCAAAATGGCGGTAGAGGTGGTGCTGAATGCCAAGACCCGGCGCACGGGTATCTGCGGCTCAGCGGAATGCCTGTTGATTCACCAGGATATTGTCGAGACCATTGGGCGGGATGTGCTGGAGGCGCTGGCTGCTGCGGGTGTTGAGATCCATGCCGCTGAAGGGCTGCAAGGACCTGCAGGCATGTTGGCAGCCAGTGAAGAAGACTGGGGCAAGGAGTTCCTGGACGCAATCATCGCCGCAAAGACCGTGGCAGATATCGATGCAGCCATTGCCCATATCCGCAATTACCACTCGCAGCACACCGATTGTATCATCACCGAAGATGAAGCAGCCGTGGCACAGTTCTTTAACGAATTGGACAGTGCCATCCTGATGCACAACGCCTCGACCCAGTTTGCCGATGGTGGTGAATTCGGTATGGGCGCAGAGATCGGTATCGCCACGGGCAAGATGCATGCACGGGGACCGGTTGGTGCGGCGCAGCTCACCAGTTTCAAATATCTGGTCCGGGGCAAAGGCGCGCTGCGCAGCTGAACCTTGGCTTAGGCAAAGAAAAACCCCGCCAATCGAGCGGGGTTTTTTAAAATTATCAACTGCTTGCAGTTGATATCAGAACTGGATGGTGACCTTTTCCAGGGTGGCATCATAGCGGATTTTGCGCGCGGCCTCTTGGGCTGCTATCGGCAACATGGCAAATTGAACCAAGGCTGGGGTGATTGTGGCTTCCGCATTGTCGTCGTTCAGATGGCCCCAAAGCGGTTCTTCCACGTTCACTTTGCGACCTTCCCCGATCACGGTCCAGTTGCCATCGGCGTTCAGCACCTTGATGACGCCACCATAGGGCAGGGCGCTCTCGAGGCAGAGGGCGGCGAGAAAGGCCATCCGGACCTCGCTGCGGCTGCAACCCTCGGTTGGGGTCCATTGAAATTTCATGCGCCCGGCTTTGCTGATATCCTCCAGCACCGATATCACCTCGGCACGGCCCATCTGCTGGTCGCCGGCGGCACCAAAGGCGACGCGGAAAAACCGAATTCGGGCATTGGCATTGAGCACGCTATCGGAGATCAGCTCCAGCTCAGGGCCAGCCATCGAACCCGACATGCCCAACAACTCCAGTCCGTTGTTGATGGCACCGACCGGGCTAATTAGATCGTGACAAATCCTTGACCCTACCAAAGCAGCCAAATTGGCGGTATCTACGGCCATAATATTCCTCCGAGTTGGGCCCATTCCATGATCGACCTCAATGCTTTTCTTGCCCCCGGTATGCGCGTTCAGCATCCGGATCATCCTGAGTGGGGACCAGGTGAAGTCCAATCCAACGCAGGGGGCAAAATTACTGTCAATTTTCCTGACCAGGGAAAGCTGGTCTTCGACGGGGCGCGTATTCCCTTGATTCTAGTGAATGAGCCATAGCGGTTTATGAATGGTTAAGAAAGCCCGTAGAATTTTGTCAAAATCTTGTCAGACCCTGGCGAAACGCTCTTTCAGCACCTGCGCCAGATATTTGAAAGTCCCGTTCCATGGCTGAAAGCCAAACACAATTCGAACCTTCGGAATTCACCGTCTCTTTGGCCAGGAATGCGGCAGATCTGCGCGCGGCCCAGGCGCTGCGATATGAGGTATTTGTGCGTGAAATGGGCGGCGACGGTGATTTGGTCGACCACCAGGCCGGGTTGGAGCAAGACCAGTTTGACGCTTTTTGCGATCATATGTTGATTACTGAGACCGCGTCCAACCGGGTCATTGGTGTGTATCGCTTGATGCGGAGTGATCAGGCTGCCTTGGCTGGCGGGTTCTATTCTAAATCAGAATATGATTTGGGCCCGTTGATCGCCTCCGATCGGCGGCTTTTGGAGCTGGGACGGTCCTGCCTGCATCCGGATTTTCGCGGCGGCAAAGCTTTGTTTCATCTTTGGGCGGGGCTGAGCGACTATGTGGAAACCCATGGGATCGAGGTGCTGTTTGGTGTGGCGAGTTTTGCCGGGCAGGACCTGACCGCATTGGCCGGTCCGCTCTCGGTGCTGCATCATGATTATCTGGCACCCGCCGCCCTGCGGTGCCGGTCTTTGGACTATCAGCGCATGGATCTGTTGGCCCCCGCAGATGTGGATCGACGCCGCGCGATGATCGATTGCCCGGCCCTGATCAAGGCCTATCTGCGGCTGGGGGGGGTGGTTGGTGATGGTGCTTTTGTTGATCGCGCCTTCAATACCACTGATGTGTGCATGATCCTGGACACCGCCCGGATGACCGCACGGCAAAAGCGGATCTATGGCAATAAGAGAACGGAGGGGTAGCGCATCATGTCCGCAACCTGGGATGACGGCGAGGCGCCTGAACCACTACAGATCACTCCAATGGGCTGGCTGCTGGTGCTGCTGCGCGCGATGGTGCTGGGCACATTGGTGTTTGGCGGTCTGGTGATATTATTGCTGTTGCGGCTGATCGAGCGCCCGCTGTTTGGTCTGCATCGACCGATGACGCCCTTTATCACCCAATTTGTCTGCCGCAGTGCCTTTTGGGTGCTGGGCATGGGGTTTTCGACCCAAGGGGAGCTGATGAAAGAGCGCGGGGCGGTGGTGGCAAATCACACCTCCTGGCTTGATATCTTTGCGCTCAACGCGCGCAAGCGGGTGTATTTTGTGTCCAAGGCCGAGGTCGCGGCCTGGCCGGGGATCGGCTGGTTGGCGCGGGCAACAGGGACCGTGTTCATCGAGCGCAACCCAAAACGCGCCAAGGAGCAGACCGAGCTGTTTGAGGCCAGATTGAAGGCCGGGCACAAGCTGTTGTTTTTCCCAGAGGGCACCTCGACCGATGGATTGCGTGTTTTGCCCTTTAAAACAACGCTTTTCGCGGCGTTCTTTGGCGATCACTTGCGCGACATCTGCCATATCCAGCCGGTATCTGTGGTGTTTTACGCCCCCAGTGGCAAAGAGGATCGGTTCTATGGTTGGTGGGGAGAGATGGATTTTGCCCCGCATCTGCTGAAAACCCTGGCGGCACCGCGACAGGGGCGGGTCGAGCTGATCTATCACAGGCCGCTCAAGGTAGCGGATTTTGCCAATCGCAAAGCCCTGGCTGCCGAATGCGAGCGCATTGTAGCTGAAGGTCATCGGCTTTTGCGCAAATAGCGCTTGCAGATCTGGCTGCGCTGACTTATACGCGCGCCATCAAACCCGCAGGTGGGGTTTGGTCTGTTTGGGGGAGACATCCCCAAAGGACCGCCGGTTGGAGCGCAGGCTCTGAACCCCCACCGAGGACTGAAACCGGAAACAAGGAATATTAGCATGGCTCTTCCCGAGTTCACCATGCGCCAGCTGCTGGAAGCAGGCGTACACTTTGGTCACCAGACACAGCGCTGGAACCCCCGCATGGGCCCCTATATCTACGGCGCGCGCAACGGCATCCACATCATGGATCTGACCCAGACCGTCCCTATGCTGGACCAGGCTCTGCAGATCGTGCGTGACACCGTTGCCAAGGGCGGCCGTGTACTGTTCGTCGGCACCAAGCGTCAGGCCGCAGGCCCCATCGCCGAAGCCGCTGAAAAATCGGCTCAGTACTTCATGAACCACCGCTGGCTCGGCGGCACCTTGACCAACTGGAAAACCGTTTCCCAGTCGATCAAGCGTCTGAACGAGATCGAAGAAAAGCTGGAAGGTGGCGCCGAAGGCCTCACCAAAAAAGAGCGTCTGGGCATGGAGCGTGACCAGCAGAAGCTGCAGGCTTCGTTGGGCGGTATCGCGGAAATGGGCGGCGTTCCTGACCTGCTTTTCGTCATCGACGTGAAAAAAGAAGCACTGGCCATCGCCGAAGCCAAGAAACTGGGTATCCCAGTTGTGGCTGTTGTCGACACCAACTGCTCGCCCGACGGTGTTGATTTCATCATCCCCGGCAACGACGACGCATCGCGTGCCATCACACTGTATTGCGATCTGGTTGCGCGCGCAGCGCTGGACGGCATGTCCGCTCAGCTGGGGGCTGCCGGTGTAGACCTTGGCGCTCTGGAAGATGCGCCCGTAGAAGAAGCTGTTGCTGAAGAAGCATCCGCCTAATCTACCTGTCACAGGTTTGACATGTGGGGCAGGGTATCACCTGCCCCTATTCCGTTTAGATTTGAGGAGAGCCAAAAGATGGCAATCACAGCTGCACTCGTAAAAGAACTGCGCGACTCCACCGGCGCCGGCATGATGGACGCCAAAAAAGCGCTGACCGAAACCAATGGCGACATGGAAGCCGCCGTTGACTGGCTGCGCACCAAAGGTCTGGCCAAGGCGGCGAAGAAATCCGGTCGTACCGCAGCAGAAGGCCTGGTGGCTGTTGTTGTTGAAGGCGGCAAAGGTGTTGCGGTTGAAGTGAACTCCGAAACCGACTTTGTCGGTAAAAACGCCGAGTTCCAGGACATGGTTGGCGGTATTGCCAAAGTCGCTCTGGGTGTCTCCGATGTTGACGCCCTGAAGGCCGCCGACATGGATGGAAAATCCGTGGAAGCCGTGATCACCGACAAGATCGCCACCATTGGTGAAAACATGTCTGTGCGTCGTATGGCTGTGGCCGAAGGTGAGACTGTGATCTCTTACGTGCACAATGCTGCAACTGCAGGCATGGGCAAAATCGGTGTTCTGGTTGCGATGACCGGTGGCGACGAAGCATTCGGCAAACAGGTTGCAATGCACATCGCTGCAGTAAACCCCGCTGCGCTGTCCGAAGCTGACCTGGATGCCTCGGTTGTCGAGAAGGAAAAGCAGGTCCAGATGGACATCGCGCGCGAATCCGGCAAGCCGGAAGCTGTCATCGAAAAGATGATCGTTGGCCGCATGAAGAAATTCGTTGGCGAATCTACGCTGCTGAACCAGTCCTTTGTGGTGAACCCCGACCTGACCGTTGAAGCCGCTGCCAAAGAAGCAGGCGCGACCATCACCGGTTTTGTGCGTCTGGAAGTTGGCGAAGGCATCGAAGTCGAAAAAGAAGATTTCGCAGCCGAAGTTGCCAAGGCCGCTCAGGGCTAAGCCATTCATTGGCAGATTGATGGAAAGGGGCTGGCGTTATTGCCGGCCCCTTTTTTGTGCGGCGTCTTTATCTGGCGGTGGCACTGTGCCGCCGGGGGCAGTGGATTAAGGTCCAGAAATATCACGGGGTTGCGCCAAGGGGCCGAGACGCAAGAGATGATCGTGGGGAGGAAGTGGAGGAGCCCCATAAATGGGATGGATGGGGCTCCTCTATCTAACGGCACTGGCGCGGACAAATACACGCCAGAAACCGAACAGGTCCGAGAGCCTTGATATTGCAAGGTTCGTTTCCCAAAGTTCCTAGGCTAAAGCCACCACTCACGGAACATCTGCAGATTGCCTCAATTTTACCAGCAAGTGTAGTATTGTTTTCCATACCCGATAGGCGGGAGCTTGCCGAAATGGAGAGTGCTATTGGGAACAAAAATGGACATGCATATTTTTGACTCATGGCACTGGGATTCGAGTTTTTAATCAGGATCCAACAACATACATCTGGTTCTGCAGGGCCGCCTTGAGCACTGCCTGGGCTGTGGTTTCCACAGAGAGTGAGGCCCGCGCGAGGCGCAGATGTTTTTCCACAGTTGCCGCTGTCAGCCCCATGAGCAGCGCAATATCCTGCGTTGTCTTGCCATCCCCCACCCATTGAAGCGCTTCACGTTGACGGCTGGTCAGGCTGCGATTCGGTGGATCATAGGGCAGGGTCAGGATCTTGAGATGAACGATATTATTCATCAGGATGATGTCTTCACCGTGTTCCTTCCACAGTGCATCAAGGTCCTTTTGGGTGGTGTTTTCGGCGCCGCCCAGAGAGATCGCGCCCTTGTACCGTGGCGAGGCAGAGAAGAAACTCACGGTGTAGCCTGCGCTCATTTTCATGCGCTCATTGAAATCGATGACCGTTTTGGCCTGCCGACTCAATCCACCCGACTTTTGCATCTCTGCAATCATCTGCCAGCTGCCAGCGCCTTCGTTCTCAAGCGCCCAACGCAGCATTGGTGCGTGGTGGTACAGCCCCTGTTTCAGAAAGCCGTTCACATAGTCGGAGCCGTGGTTGGTCAGAATCACAAAATCATCCGGATCCCCCAAAGAGGTTTCGGTCTTGAACCTCGTATAGCCGTACATCAGTCGGTCAAAGCCGTAGTCCGCCATCCTCTGAACATGGGTGTGCCACAGCTCTTCAAGGCTTTTGGCGCCGGATACAAAATGAAGATAGTCAATGATTGTCATCAACTTGCGCCCTCAAGCTGAGCAAACTTCTGCATTAGTGCATCCATGGCCATGATATAGCCCTGACTGCCGAAACCGCAGATTTGCCCCAGAGCTGCACGCGCGATATAGGAGGTGTGACGGAAGTCTTCGCGCGCATGGATATTGGACAGATGGACCTCAACTGTCGGGATTTCCACGGAAAAGATTGCATCCATCAGTGCAATCGACGTGTGCGTATAGGCACCGGCATTCAAGACAATGCCCGCATGAACGCCACGGGCTGCATGAATGGCGTCCAACAAAACGCCTTCATGATTGGATTGCAAACAGGTGGCGATTACCCCGGATTTCTGGGCATGAGCCATGCAGGCGTTTTCGACCATTTCAAGGGTTTCATGGCCATAGACTTCGGGTTGACGGGTGCCCAACAAGTTCAGGTTAGGGCCGTTCAAAATCAATATGCTCCGCATCACAATCCCCTCGATTCAAGCTTAGGATGAAATAGTACATTTACATAGTTTGCGCGAGGCTGAGTGGAACCGCTTTCTATGTGTTATGTTGCTATTTGCGCACTTAAAATCGGCAGAAGGCAAAAAAAAACTTCCCCTCTGCCAAAGGTCTCAGCTGTTGGTCAGGACAACCTTGCCCAGAACCCGCCGGTCCTGCATCATCTCCAGGGCCTTGGCCGCTTCTGTCATCGGGAAGCTCGCAGAGATTCGCGGTTTGATTTTTCCCTCCGCATAGAGGCGTTGAAGCTGCGCGATGTTCTGCGCATGGCCCTTGGGGTCTTGGAATACCGAAGCCCCCCAGAATACGCCGCGGATGTCGCAACCTTTGAGCAGTGGTAGATTGAGCGGAATATCTGGAATGCCTGCAGGGAAACCAACAACCAGATAGCGGCCTTTCCAGGCCATGGTACGCAGCGCTGGTTCTGCATATAGGCCGCCCACGGCATCATAGATGACATCGACACCAGCTTTGCCTGACAGCTCTTTGATTTGGCTAGAAAATCCTTTTTGGTCTTCTCGCGTCATTTCACGGCTGTAGATCAAAGCGTCATCAGCCCCGATGCTGCGGCAGAAATCGGCCTTCTCTTGTGAGGAAACGGCGGCGATCACCCTCGCGCCCATGGATTTGCCCAACTCGATTGCAGCTGCACCAACGCCGCCCGCAGCCCCCAGCACCAGCAGGGTTTCACCAGGCTTTAGATCACCGCGATCCTTCAGCGCGTGGTACGAGGTCCCATAGGTGAACACAAAAGCGGCGGCATCCTCAAAGGGCATGTCCTCAGGGAACTTGACCGCCTGCGGTGCAGCGACGCAGACTTGGGTGGCAAAGCCGCCATGCCCGGTCAGGGCCAGCACCCGATCGCCGATTTCAAACCCCTGAACACCGTCTCCCAGTGCCGCCACCACACCGGATATTTCTCCTCCGGGGGCAAAGGGGCGCGGCGGTTTCATCTGGTACAGATCACGAATGATCAGGGTGTCCGGGAAATTGACGGCGGCCGCGCGGATGTCGATCAGGAGCTCTCCCTTGGCCGGGCTAAGATCCGGCTGCTCGGTCCAGACCAACGTGTCCGGCCCGCCGGGGGCAGTGCTGAGCATTGATTTCATAGTTTCCCTTTCGGCAACTTGTTGGTTGCTCTGTGTTTCCCAAAATTACGTAAAGTCTTGAGGGGGGCAGGCGCGTTGTCAATGGAATAGCGAAATGCAATTCTACATTGTGAAACCGCTGGCGATCCGGAGAAGATCTGTCAGCGATCAGGAGGAGAGATCATGACAACGGCAACAGATGATAGCCAGAATGCGCTCACAGATTTTCGCGCAGAGATCCGGATCTGGCTTGAGGCAAATTGCCCTCCCGAAATGCGTGACGGAGCTGCCGGCGAAGCGGCGATTTGCTGGGGGGGCACTTCGTGGGAGTTCACCTGTGAGGCGCAAAAGACCTGGTTGCAGCGATGTGCTGCGCGCGGGTTCACCGTTCCGACCTGGCCCAAAGCCTATGGCGGGGCTGGGCTCAGTCGCGATGAAGACAAGATCCTGAAACAAGAAATGCAGGCCATTGGTGCGCGATCGCCGTTGGACAGCTTTGGCATCTGGATGCTGGGACCGGCCTTGCTGAAATTCGGCAGTGAAGAGCAAAAACAGCATTTCCTGCCTCCCATTGCCCGTGGTGAGATCCGCTGGTGTCAGGGCTATTCCGAGCCGGGGGCGGGTTCTGACCTTGCCGGGGTTCAGACCCATGCAGCGGACCAGGGCGATACCTGGCTGGTCAACGGGCAAAAGATCTGGACCTCCTACGCCGACAAGGCCGACTGGATTTTTGCCCTGCTCAGAACCGATCGTGAAGCCAAGAAACACCTCGGCATCTCCTTTGTGCTTATGGATATGCGCAGCAAGGGGATCACCACCCGCCCGATCCAGCTGATTTCCGGTGCCTCGCCCTTCTGCGAGACCTTTTTTGAAGACGTGGAAGTGCCCAAAACCCAGGTGGTTGGCACCATCAACCGGGGCTGGGATGTGGCCAAATATCTGCTGACCCATGAACGGGAAATGATCAGCAACGGTGGCAATGTCATGGGGGCAGGGCGGCCCTTGGGCGCGGTTCTGTCAGAGAGTGAAACCGGGCTCAGCGATCCCATTCTGCGCGGCGATGCGATGCGCGCCGAAATTGACACTCTGGCGATGGAAATGACCCTGGAGCGCTACAAGGATCAGGCCGAGGGCGGCCAGGGCCTGGGGGATGCCTCGGCGATGCTCAAATACATGGGAACCGAGTTGAACAAGCGGCGGTTGGAATTGGTGATGGCCGCAGAAGGTTCCGCCGCTTTGCCCTGGGAGGATACGCCAGCGTCGTCTTGGTTGCGCACCAAGGCCAACTCGATCGAAGGCGGCACATCCGAGGTGATGCTTTCGATTATCAGCCGTCGCATTTTGAACCTTCCAGGATAAGAAAAATGGCTAAACTCATTAAAACAGAAGAAGAAATCCTGTTGTCCGAGGCGGCCAATGGCTTTCTGTCCCAATCTGCACCGGTGTCGCGTCTGCGTGAAATGCGCGACCGGGGCGCCACCTCAGATCCGGTGCTTTGGCAGGAGATGGCTGCCGCCGGCTGGGCTGGCGTGTTGATCCCTGAGGCTTGCGAGGGCGCTGATATGGGGCATGCGGCAGCCCATGTTCTGGCCCGGGAGATGGGGCGAAATCTGACGGTCAGCCCCTTTCTCAGCACCGCTGTTATGGCAGCCACGGTCCTGCGCCAGCTGCAGGACGAGGCCAGCGCAACCAAAATGAAGGCGATTGCAGCGGGCGGGCTGACCTATGCATTGGCGCTGGATGAAACCAGCAAGTTCGACCCCGAGTCTGTTGCCTTGACGGCTGAAAAACGGGGCAATGGCTATGTGCTGAACGGCACCAAACGCTTTGTGGTGGATGGCGGATCCGCCGATCGCGTTCTGGTGCTGGCTCAGGGGCCAGAGGGGCTGTGTCTGTTTGATCTGGCCAATGGGGCCAAAGGCCTGCAGCGCGACCCGCTGACGCTGATCGACAGCCGTGATGCGGCCGATCTGATCTTTGAAGAGGTAGAGGTCGCAGGCGATGCCCTGCTTGGGGGTGAGGGCGCCGGCTATGATCTGTTGAGGCCTGCGCTTGAGGCCGGGCAGGCGGCGCTTGCGGCCGAAAGCACCGGCCTGGCAGAGGCAGCCTTTGCCATGACCACTGACTATCTGAAAGAGCGCAAGCAATTTGGCATCACCATCGGCAGCTTTCAGGCGCTCCAGCATCGCGCCGCGCATTTGTGGTGCGAGATTGAGCTGACAAGCTCTGCCATTCTGAACGCCGGGCGTTTGTTGGATGAAGACCCCAAATCGGCGACCCTTGCGGTTTCGGTCGCCAAGGCGCGGGCAACGGAGACGGCGCAAAAGGTGGTCCAGGAAGGCGTGCAGATGCATGGCGGGATTGGCATGACCGATGAATTCGACATGGGATTTTATATGAAACGCGCACGGGTCGCGGCCGAATGGCTGGGGGACTACGGCTATCACGCGGGCGTGGTTGCCAAGATGCGTGGCTTCTGAAGGGGAGATAACGATGCAGGATCTGTTTTCACTGGAGGGCAAGACCGCACTGATCACGGGCGGGGCTACCGGCATTGGTCGGATGGCGGCTGAGGCCATGGTGCGGGCCGGGGCACGGGTGTTGATCGCCTCGCGCAAGGGCGAGGCCTGCGCCGCAGTCGCACAAGAGTTGAACGCGCTGGATGCGCTTGGTACCGCAGAAGGATTTGGTGGCGATATCGGCAGCGAGGCCGGGATTGAAACCCTGGTTTCTGAAATCAAGCATCGAACACAACAGCTTGATATATTGATGAATAACTCGGGCGTGACATGGGGGGCTGAAATGAAGGATTTCCCCTATGAAGCCTGGGAAAAGGTCATGTCTGTCAATGTGACCGCTGTGTTTGATCTCACTCGGCGGCTGTTGCCTATGTTGATCAAGAGTGCGGCACCGGGAGATCCGGCACGGGTGATCAACGTCGGATCTGTCATGGGCGAAATTCCGATGGGAGATGGCGCCTACAGCTATTCCGCGTCCAAGGCGGCCGTCATTCACCTGTCAAAGATCCTCGCCAAGGAGCTGGCGCATAAGAACGTTACGGTAAATGCCCTTGCACCTGGTCCTTTTGTCTCGCGTATGACCGCCTTTGCGACACATGATGAGACAATGCGCGAAAAGGTCGGCAAGGATGTGCCCCTGGGCCGGGTTGGTCGCTACGAAGACATAGCAGGCTCTGTCTTGTTCCTCAGTGGCAAGGGCGGGGCCTATGTGACCGGATCCGTAGTACCGATCTCTGGTGGGATCAATGTCATGTCCGGGCAGAATATCTTTGCCAGCGCGATGGAGTAAACCTGTCCCTCAGGGGCAGCAAGGAGTTGAAAATGAAAGATAACCTGATGTCCTCAGATCAAGCCCACCTGCCAAAGGCTTTGCAGGGATTGCGCATTCCGCTGATTGGCTCGCCCCTGTTCATCATTTCCGTACCAGAGTTGGTGATCGCCCAGTGCAAGGCCGGCATCGTCGGCTCCTTTCCTGCGCTCAACGCGCGCGAGGCTGAGGGCGATCCGGTACTGCTGGAGGCCTGGCTCAAACAGATCACCGAAGAGCTGGACCGGCACAACCAGGAAAACCCTGACCGTCCGGCTGCGCCTTTTGCGGTGAACCAGATTGTGCATCGCTCCAACGCCCGGTTGGAACGGGATTTGGAGATCTGCAACCGCTGGAAAGTTCCGATCTGGATCACCTCCCTGGGGGCCCGTGTCGAGGTCAATGAGGCCGCCCATGACTGCGGCGGCATCGTGCTGCATGATGTGATCAACAATACCTTTGCCAAAAAAGCCATCGACAAGGGGGCTGATGGCTTGATTGCGGTTGCGACTGGCGCAGGTGGCCACGCTGGGGTGCAGTCTCCCTTTGCCCTGATCCGTGAAATCCGCAGCTGGTTTGAGGGCCCTTTGGCGCTCTCTGGTGCCATTGCCAGCGGTGAATCCCTGCTGGCAGCGCGGGCCTTGGGGGCTGATTTTGGCTATGCGGGGTCGCCCTTTATCGCCACCCACGAGGCCAATGCGCAGCAAGGCTATAAGGATATGATCGTCGAAAGCGGCGCGGAAGATATCGTATACTCCTCTTTGTTTACAGGTGTTTCTGGGAACTATCTCAAGGGTTCAGTGGAAAATGCGGGCCTGGACCCAGACAATCTGGCATCGGCGGATTCCTCTTCGATGAATTTTGGCTCCGGGTCGTCCAAGCCAAAGGCCTGGAAAGAAATCTGGGGGGCGGGTCAAGGCATCGGCGATGTCAAGGCTGTCTGTTCCGCCGGGGAGCTGGTGGATCGTATCGCTCAGGAATATCACGCTGCGGGCAACCGCCTGGCGCATGAGTTCAAGTCCTGATCCATGGCTGAGCTGTTGGTTGTACGCCACGGGCAGGCTTCTTTTGGGGCCGCAAACTATGATGATCTGAGTGATCTGGGGCGACAGCAGTCGCGTGCCCTGGGCAAGACCCTGCGGGCGCTCGACTGGATCCCGGACAGGGTGATCACCGGCAGCTTGCAGCGGCAGAAACAGACCCTTGCCGAAATCGGCTTTGACGCCGCGCCGCTCGAGCATCCGGGCTGGAACGAATATGATTTCCATGACCTCTTGCACAGCCGTTATGGTGGCACAGCCCCATCTGAGGTGATCACGGATCGCAAGACCCATTTTCGCGCGCTACGTGAAACCCTTGCCGAATGGCAGTTGGGGGGCATTCCTGCGGCACGCGAAAGCTGGCAGCAGTTTTGCAGCCGGGTAGAGCAGGCCCGTTGTCATGCGGTGGAACAGGGCAGAGACCGGGTCTTGGTGGTCAGTTCAGGAGGGGCAATTGCCCGTTTGGTCGCATCCTGCCTGCGGCTGCCAAATGATCAGATGATTGCCTTGAACCTGCAAATCAAGAACACCTCAACCAGCCGTTTCGTGTTCTCAAAGGAGAAGTTTTTTCTCCATGAATTCAATTCTGTGCCGCATTTTCATAATCAGGACCGTGCGGCTCTCATGACCTATAGCTGAGGGGAGAAGAGGATGAGTGACACGACCCAGAGCCTGGATCAACAGGCCGTTGGTGCCTATCTGAGTGGGCGACTTCCCGGATTTGACACCGCCTTTGAGGTGCAGAAGTTTGACACCGGGCAATCCAATCCGACCTTTATGCTCAAGACCTCTGCGGGCAATTATGTGCTGCGGCGCAAACCGCCGGGTGTGCTGCTAAAATCGGCCCATGCGGTGGACCGCGAGTTTCGGGTTCAAAAGGCGCTGGCGGGTAGCGATGTTCCGGTCGCAAAAATGCATCTTCTTTGCGAAGACGATGATGTTCTGGGCTCTGCCTTTTACGTGATGGATCATGTCGTCGGGCGCAATATTACCGATCCGTCGATGCCGGATCTGGACAATGAGACCCGCGCCGGCGTGATGGACGAAATGAACCGGGTTTTGGCCTGCCTGCACCAGGTGGACATTGATGGGGTTGGTTTGTCGGACTATGGGCCACCGGGAAATTACTTTGAACGGCAATTGGCACGTTGGACCAAGCAATATCGTGCCTCAGAGACCGAGGCCATCCCGGAGATGGATGAGTTGATCCAGGCACTTGGAGCCGCAATGCCAGCGGATGATGGCCAGCGTGGGTTGGTCCATGGTGACTACCGCATTGATAACATGATCTTTGCCTCCCAAGGCACGGAGTGTCGGGCCATTTTGGACTGGGAGCTGTCGACCACCGGCCATCCCTTTGCGGATCTCGCAGGGGTGATCATGCAGTGGCAGATGCCACCAGGCGCGGAAGGGCGAGGTCTGGCTGGAATTGACCGCACAAAACTGGGGCTGCCCTCGGATCAAGCCTTTATTGATGCCTATTGTCAGCGTCGCGGGCTTGCTGGAATTGACGGCTTTGGCTTTTATCTCTCCTTCAGTTTCTTTCGCATGGGAGCCATTCTGCAGGGCGTTCTGAAACGCGCGCTTGATGGCAATGCCTCCAATCCGCAGCGGGCCATCAAACTAGGGGGCTTTGTCTCTCACTTTGCGCGCAGCGGGTTGCAGGCCCTTGGAAAATAACCATTTCTCTGGACGAGGTTTGGGGTGGGCCTAGCGCGATTTCTTCACCAATTTGAAGTAGTGCCGCTCTTGGCGCTGCTGTTATGCGTGGTTCTACGTAGCTGTTAGCACTCGACCAATGCGGTTTGGGCAGCGCATTATGCATATCAAGGCCCCTATCAGCGGGGGCGACCAAAGGAGAGAGTTGATGGCAGAAAAACAGAGCCTCAGCATTCGCGCGCATGGTGATGGCATCATCGAGTTGCAGCTGGGGCGGGCCCCGGTCAACGCCCTGAGTGCCAAATTCCTGATGGAGTTTGCCGATGAGATCACCCGTATTGGCCAGGACGATGAAGTCCGGGCAATCATTTTGACCAGCCCTTTCAAGGTGTTTTCCGCAGGACTTGATCTCAAGGAAGCGCAGGATTTCGATCTGGAGCAGCAACAGGCAATTGTACGCGGGTTGAACGAAGGCTTTCTGGCGCTTTATGCCTGTCCCAAACCCGTTGTTGCCTGCGTCGGCGGGGCGGCGATTGCGGGGGGATTGTTCTTTGTCCTGGCCAGTGATCGTCGTGTTGCCCTGTCGAAATCGTCCTTTGGATTGGCAGAGGTCCGGGTTGGTGCAGATTTTCCCGTTGGCCCGTTGGAGATCGCCAAAGCCACATTGGACAGCAATACCCAGCGCCGTTTGATGTTGACGGGACAGCCGGTTGGACCGATCGCCGCCCGTAATTTCGGTTTTGTCGATATCATCGCCGAGGACCAGGAGGATCTATTTGCCTATTCCCTTTCTGAGGCTCGAAAACTGGCTGAATTGCCCTCCCTTGCCTATGCCTCGATCAAGAGACAGCTTAGGGGCGAGGTGATCGCGCGGATCGAGGCGGCCATCGCTGTGGGCGGCAATGCGCCAGCTGATGGGTGGTTCAACTCGCAAACCAAATCCGCAATGCAGCGGATGATTGACCAGGGAAAGTCCTGACATAGGGGCAACAGGATGTGCGCAATGGATACTACTCGGCTTGAAAACCTGAAAAACTGGCAGCAAAGTTATGTGGATAAAAGAAAATATGCAGGTAGCTCGCTCTTGATCAAGCGGGCAGGGCAAGAGCAGTATTTTCATGCGGCCGGACGGCGCAATGTTGAGGAAAACCTGGACTTTAGTCGCGATACACTGGTCCGGCTCTATTCGATGACCAAGCCTGTGACCTCTGTTGCTGTGATGATGCTGGCCGAAAAAGGCTTGTTTCATCTGGATGCACCGGTGTCGGAGTTTATTCCAGAGTTCAGCGAGATGCAGGCCTTGATCCCTGGGGCCAGCGCGATTGATCAGACGGAACTGTCACGCGCACCCAGCTTGCACGAGCTTTTGACCCATACATCTGGATTGAGTTACCCATTCAACCCTGGCGTCCTCCCCGAGGCCATGCAGCAAGAGGATTTGCTGTTCAAACCCAATCAAGGGGTGTTGGCCCAGATGGTCACTCGTCTCGCCACGTATCCGCTGGCGTTTCAACCGGGGGCCAGATGGGAATATTCGGTGGGCATCGACGTGCTGGGCCGTGTGGTGGAAGTTGTTTCAGGTCAGACCCTTGCAGAGTTCTTTAACCAGGAGATCTTTCAGCCATTGGGCATGGAAGAGACCGGCTTTCGGGTGCCGCGTCAGGCTGGCAATCGTTTTGCATCGCTTTATACGCCGCTTGCTGGGGACGCCATGGCGTTGAATTCGGCAACAATCGGCGGTGAGACTTTGCGATTGACGGATCTCTATGGCGGCTCGCCTTACGAGACCGCAGATATGATGTCTGGTGGCGGCGGCCTGGTGGGAACCATTGACGACTACATGAAATTCGCCGAGATGCTGCGCCGCCGGGGGCAGGGTGGTGATGGCTTTATTATTTCCCCTTACACCGCTGATTTCATGATGAAAAACCATCTTCCTGGGGATATTGCCTCGATGGGGCCGCAAAGCTTTGCTGAGCAACCAATGGAAGGGATGGGATTCGGGCTTGGGGGGGCGGTGGTTCTGGACCCGGCCCGCGCGCGCTGCCCTGGCTCGGTTGGGGATTTCAGTTGGGGTGGTATGGCCTCGACCTTCTTTTGGGTTGATCCGGTTCTGGATCTCTCGGTGGTTTTTTTGACCCAGTTGTCCCCTTCAAGTTCCTATCCTTCGCGAGCCGAGCTTAAGGCACTGGTGCACGGAGCCATCCTCCAATGAGCGAAACTATGTCAGCCAACCCCATTCTTTGGACACCAAGCGCGGCCCGGTCCAACAACAGCCGTCTTGCCGCCTATCAAGGCTGGCTGGCGGAGCATCACGGGCTTCGCTTCGATAGCTATAATGACCTGTGGGAGTGGAGTGTCACCGATCTGGATGCATTCTGGCAGTCGATCTGCGATTTTTTTGATATAGAGTTCTCCTCTCCTGCCAGCGCGGTTCTGGCCAAGCGATCTATGCCGGGCGCAGAGTGGTTTCCAGGAGCCAAGCTGAACTGGGCTGAATACATCCTCGCAGGTGGCGTGAAGAATCCACAAAAACAAGCGCTTGTGGTGCATTCTGAAACCTTTGGTCGCAGGGAGTTGACCTGGCAGGAGCTGCGTGATCGCGTGGCCAGTCTGGCAGCGCATTTGCGGGATATGGGGGTTGGGCAGGGCGATCGCGTCGTAGCCATCTTGCCCAATACCGAAAATGCGATCATTGCCTGCCTCGCCGTCACCAGTCTTGGGGCGATCTGGTCTCTGTGCGCGCCTGATATGGGGCATGTGGCGATCCTGGATCGGTTCCAACAGATTAAACCCAAAGTATTGATCTATCAGGACAACTATCTCCACGCGGGCAAAGAAGTCAGCCGCAGGGCTGAGGTTGCAGAGGTTGTGGGTGGCTTGCCCAGCCTTTTGCACCATATTGCGGTCGGTACTCAGAGCACCGAGATTCAGACCGAGACGCAGACCGGGGCTGTTGCCTGGGAATCCCTGCAGGACCGCCCAGCTATTCTGACCTTTGCACAGGTCGATTTTGATCACCCGCTCTGGATCGTCTATTCCTCGGGCACCACAGGCAACCCAAAGCCCATTGTGCACGGTCATGGTGGCATTCTGCTGGAAGGCTGCAAGCAATCCCTGCATCAGGATCTGGACGCCCAAAGTCGGTTTTGTTGGTTGACCTCCTCCGGATGGGTGATGTGGAATCTGCAGATGGTGGCCTTGGGCCAGGGTGCAACTGTGCTCCTGTATGATCGCGCTGCCAACCATCCGGACATGATGGATGTCTGGCGCAGGATTGCCGCCGAGGAAATCAGCTATTTCGGGGCTGGGGCTGCCTTTTTTACCGCTTGTGCCAAATCCGGAATTGAGCCCGGTGCGGATGTTGATCTGGGCGCATTGGTCTCGCTTGGTGCCACAGGATCACCCATGACATCAGATGGTTACGACTGGGTCTACAGGTCAGTAAAGTCTGATATCTGGTTGGCTCCGGTGTCCGGGGGGACTGACTTTTGCGGCGCATTTGTCGGCGGCAATGTCATGCTGCCTGTGCGCGCCGGAGAAATGCAGGCGCCAATGCTGGGCAATGCGGTGCGGGCCTTTGACCCCGAGGGAAATGTTCTGGTTGGCGAAGTGGGAGAGTTGGTCTGCACTGAACCTTTGCCTTCTATGCCATTGTTTTTCTGGGGAGACAAAGATGGCTCTCGCCTGCATGAAAGCTATTTTGACACCTATCCCGGCATCTGGCGTCATGGCGATTGGATCTCTTTTACACCAGAGGGTAGCTCGGTTATCTATGGGCGGTCAGATGCAACCATCAACCGGCGCGGGCTACGCCTGGGCTCTTCCGAGATTTATCAGGCGGTTGAGGCCCTTGAGGAGATACAAGACAGCCTCGTGGTGGATCTGGAGTTCCTGGGGCGTCAAAGCTTCATGCCTCTTTTTGTTGTGCTCAGCGCCCCTGGGCGCTTGGATGCAGCGTTGAAAGACAAAATCAAAGCGGCAATCCGCAGCTCGGTCTCTGCGCGTTTTGTGCCAGATGATATCATAGAGGTGGCGGAAGTGCCGCGCACACTGTCGGGCAAAAAGCTGGAAGTTCCGGTGAAAAAGCTGCTACTGGGAGGGGATCCGGCGCAGGTGGTCAACCGGGATTCTATGACCAATCCTGATAGTTTCACGCCGTTTGTCGCCTATGCAAAGACCATGAACTGAGTGAGGAGTGATCTCTAAATGACTGATGCTGGTAAGGTTCTTCTCAATCTTCTCGATTTGGAGGAGCTGGATACCAACCTATATCGCGGCATCGGTTCTGGGGGCGAGACGCCGATGCGGATCTATGGTGGGCAAGTCATCGCCCAGGCTTTGTCTGCCGCCTATGCCAGTGTTTCTGACCGGTTGTGCCATTCGCTGCACGCCTATTTCATTCGCCCCGGAGATCCCAGCAAGCCGGTGATCTATGAGGTGGATCCCGCCCGCGATGGTGGCAGCTTTACCACCCGTCGGGTGACGGCAATCCAGAATGGGCGTCAAATTTTGAACTTGGCGGCCTCCTTTCATCACAAGGAAGAGGGTTGGGAACATCAGCACCAGATGCCGGATGTTCCGCCGCCAGATGGATTGCTGTCGCGGGACGCCCTGCATCAAAAGCATGCGCATCGGATAGATGAAAAGCACCGGGCCGAATTCACCCGAGAGCGTCCTTTTGAAATCAGGGATATTGAACCACGTGATCCGCTGGATCCTGATTTGACAAGTGATACCAATCATATGTGGATCAGGATGGCGGCAGCAAACGGGGCAGGGCCGCAGTTGCAGCATGTGCTGATGGCCTATGCGTCAGATTTTGGGCTGCTTGGATCCGCACTCAGGCCACATGGGTTGACCTGGTACAAACCTGAGGCCATGACCGCGAGCCTCGACCATGCCATGTGGTTCCATGCACCGGTGCAATTTGATCAGTGGCACCTCTACACGATGGATTCGCCTTTTGGGGGCAACGGCCGCGGTTTCAACCGCGGCTCAATCTATACGCAGGACGGGCAACTGGTTGCCAGCGTAGCACAAGAGGGTCTGATGCGTCCCATTGGAAAGCCACGCGGCAAGTCGCGCGCTTAGCGCGGGCGAAAGCGTTCCTGTAGCTTTTGCATGCCAGAAATCCAGCGGTCGTAATCGCTGGTTTTGGCCTGCATGTAATCCTTGACCTGAGGATGCGGAAGTACCAGGAACTCTTTGTTTTCGATGGATTTTACGCAGCAATCGGCGACGTAATCCGGTTCCAGAAGCCCATCCAGGCTGGCCACACTGTCTTCCATCCCACGGGTCATTTCCGAACGCACAGCCTGGGGACAAAGAACGGAAACATCTATTCCTTGTTCGCCATAGGTGATGGCAAGCCATTCGGCAAAACCTACAGCTGCGTGTTTTGTCACGCCATAAGGTGCGGCACCGATCTGATTGAGCAGTCCGGCGGCCGATGCGGTATTCAGAATGCTGCCGCCGCCGCGCTCCAGCATCAAAGGCACCATGTGACGGGCCGCCCAAACATGGGACATCACATTGATATCCCAAATCTTTTGCCAATCTTCATTGGGGACTTCGAGACCGCCCAATGTCAGGATTCCGGCGTTGGAACAAAACAGGTCGATTGGCGCGATGGATGTCTCGACGGTATCGATCAGCGCTTTGAGACTGTCCTCGACGCGCACGTCTACATGAAGCGCGGTGCCACCAATAAGCTCTGCGGTGCCCTTGGCGCCATCCAGGTCAAGATCAGCGCAGATCACATGCGCTGCGCCTAACTCCGCAAACTTTTGTGCCAGACCTTTGCCAATGCCATTGGCGGCTCCCGTGACCACGATACAACTGCCCTTGATGTCCATTTCTGCCGCCTTGTCTCTGATATCTTTACAGAAAGGCTAGCTTGGATGTTCAGTTCTGCCAATCCTGTGTGACGGAACGGAATTGTCAATTATATAACATAATACAGATTATCCGGGTATTGATTGTAGCCGGTGCGCGCTACTTTGAGGTGAGACCCATATAAGAAAACAATGGGTTATCTAATGAGGAGTTTATCGCATTGGAACGGTTTACACGCAACTGAGCTTACAAGAACGCCGCAGGACCGAAGACTGGTGGCTCGCAAAGGTCCCTGTTGCGGAGATGGCGAGGGTTTTGAAGCGTCACACGTCAACGATCTTTCGCGAGATCAAGCGCAACTTCTGGGCGGATGATGCCTTTCCCAAGAAGTACGCAGGATACTTCGGCATGGCCGCACACCAGCGCATGCAGCAACGCCGTTCCAAGCAACGCAAGCAGCGCCGGACATTCCACCAACCGCGTCTGCGTCGGGAATGCTTTGGCGAGCTGATTCAGATTGACGGCTCAGATCACCGCTGGTTTGAAGATCGTGCGACTCCCTGCACCTTGCTCGTCTTCATCGATGACGCGACCAGCACCCTAAGGGAACTGCGGTTTGCGACATCCGAGAACACGTTCAGTTATTTCGAAGCCCTGGAGCGCTACCTCCAGAAGCATGGCCGTCCTGTCGCGTTCTATAGCGATAAGCACACCGTCTTCCGCGTTCCAAAGCCCAATGAACACATGACGGGCATGACACAATTCGGGCGTGCACTTGCCGAACAGAACATCGAGATCATCTGCGCCAACTCATCCCAAGCCAAAGGCCGCGTCGAACGCGCGAACCGCACCTTACAAGATCGACTGGTCAAAGAGCTGCGGATCGCAGGCATGTCCAACATGGAAGACGGCAACGCGCTCCTCGCGGACTTCATGGAGCGCTATAACACCAAGTTTGCAAAGGCCCCGGCCAAGCAAGACAACCTGCATCGCGCTCTGAATATTGAGCCGGATCGCCTTGAGGAGGTCTTCTGTCTGCGCGACAAACGCTATGTCACCAAGGATATGACGCTGAGGTACGACCGCAAGCGCATTCGACCAGAAGTCAACGATCTGACACGCGGCTTGGTTGGCAAATATGTCGATGTGTAAGAGATGCCGGACGGG
Source organism: Roseobacter sp. (assembly GCA_015665415.1). Lineage (GTDB taxonomy): Bacteria > Pseudomonadota > Alphaproteobacteria > Rhodobacterales > Rhodobacteraceae > Pseudophaeobacter. Next base: position 31,193 of record JADFAE010000028.1, on the reverse strand, counting down.
CGTATCCAAGTCCGTGCCAAAGGCGTCGCCCTACCCTGCAGCATCTTCGATCCGCACCAACAGCGCGTCACCCACGCTGCGATCACAGAGAACAAGCACCTCAGCGCTGTGCTGGCCCATATCAAAGAAGAACAAGAGAAAGCCGCGCCGCCACCGAAGGTCAAACCAGTCAGCGCGAAGAACGGCTACAAGAAGACTGGACGCCGTCCACCAGGACGGCCTTCAAAAATGGAAGCATATTACGAGCGTAGGCGGGTTGAGCGAGCCGCTGAGGCCAAAGCAGTAGCAGAGATTAATCCGGGTAAGTCCAAAGGTCTTCATCCGCTTGAATAGCCGCTACAACTTCTTTTGCACGAGCCGCTGCGCCTCGTGCGGGACCTAAGCCCATGTAGTTAGCCTCGATGTCAACGAGGTAACTTACAACGTCTGCTTCTGGCACGCCCCTGCGGAGTTGGCCCGCGGCCTGAAGTAGGTAGCTGTCATACTCGTCGGCGAACGGTTGGCAGTCTTCATCATCCCACTTTTGCCCGTCAGCCAAGAGCCCAATCGGGTCCCAACTGGACCAACCAATATCCCGGAGTCGAGACAGTTTGATTTTCGGCGGAGGAGTTAGTGGCGGATCAAGAAGCGGCATTACAAAGCACTCAAAATATCTGGTTCGGTTACGACTACCTGATCCCGCAAGGCTTACCAACCCTGCGATATGTGAGGTCTCCGGGTTGCTAAGCCTTGCTCCCGTTGCGCCCTTTGGTGACATTCCTGCTTTGCAGACCCGGTGACATTTCTACTTGGTTGCAACATGATCTAACAGATCACTCACGACATAGTGTCGGCAGGCGCTCTTCTACCGGGCTTTCCTGGCGCGCAAAACCGATGAACTTTCCCGACTTGGGGAACGTCACGTTGAAACCAGCGTTGGCCCAGCCCCAGGTTCCCGCGCCGTATTGGGGGCTAAACGCATCACAATCTTTGCCAAGATATAGAATCGTGCTTTGCGATTGCAGTATTGCTCCGTCTTCATTGACTTCGGCCGTGTAGCGATCGGTACCATCAAAAAACATGTTTGGTAGCATTTGAGCCTGTGTCGCCGTTGCAATACAAGTCACAAGCAGAAAGGTCTTTGCCAGAGTTTTCATCAGCGGCCTCCCGATTGGGTGAAACCCAATTATCCCTCATTTGCGGCCCTGTTCAAAGCAACAAAAAAGGCCGGGTTTCCCCGGCCTTCAATGTCTTCATTTGTCCAAGCTGGGGCTCAGGCGCGACGACGGCGACCACCGCGGCCACCACGACCACGGCCCTCTTCGCCCTCTTTTGCAGGGGCTTTGTTGAACTTGATCCATTCGCCACCGTGCGGATCGTTGTTGGTCAGGAAGTTGGCGGCACGAATGGCCTCCATTTCCTTGCCCGCACGGGGTTTCATCGAGCCCAGACCAAACATGGTCACAAAGGTCTCGTCGTCCATGCCTTCGGGCAGGATGATTCCAGAAGCGGCAACTTCTTCCTTTTTGGCGGCCAGCGCCTTTTGGGTCACTGGCAGGCCGACCGGGTTCATGATCGCAGAGGTCATGCCTGCGCCCATAGCCATTGGCAGGAAGGCATTGTTGATGCCGTGGCGATTGGGCAGACCAAAGGAGATGTTCGAGGCTCCGCATGTGGTGTTTACGCCCAACTCTTCGCGCAGACGACGTACCAAGGCAAAGACCTGCAGACCAGCGGTCCCCATGGCACCCACTGGCATGACCAGCGGATCAACCACAATGTCATGGGCCGGGATGCCAAAATCGGCAGCGCGCTCAACGATCTTTTTTGCCACTTCGAAACGGACATCGGGATCTTCGGAGATACCGGTGTCATCGTTGGAGATGGCAACAACGGGTACGTTGTATTTTTTGACCAGCGGCAGAATCTGCTCGAGACGCTCCTCTTCCCCGGTGACGGAGTTCAATAGCGGGCGGCCTTCGCAGACTTCCAGACCGGCCTCAAGGGCACCGGGAACGGAGGAGTCGATACACAGCGGCACATCAACCAGGCCCTGCACCAGCTCGACGATCTTTTTCATCAAGGGAGGCTCGGTCTCGTTGGGGTTCGGGTTGGAGTTGTAAACCACACCTGCGTTGATATCGAGCACGGTGGCCCCGGCCAGAACCTGGGCTACGGCGTCTTTTTCGACGGTGGAAAAATCACCGGCTTCCAGCTCGGCGGCCAGTTTCTTGCGGCCTGTTGGGTTGATCCGCTCACCGATCACGCAGAACGGCTCGTCAAAGCCCAGGACAGCGGTTTTTGTTTTGGATTCTACGACTGTACGGGTCATTGTTTATCCTTGGGAGTTGACGGGCTGCGCGGATGCGCCGCCGTTTTTGATGGCCCAGTTGGCGTTGGTCTTGATGCCGCCAAGCGGGAAGAAATGCACCTTGGTGATGTTGAAGTCAGGGTTGGCAGCCTTATGTGCTGCTAGCTCTGCCAGGACCTCACCGGGTTCGTGGGGCAGCAGCAGTTTGGTGACATCCTTGGCGCGCTTTTGCAGCACTTTCAGGGATGGGCCAACGCCGCATGCAATTGCGAATTTGATCATGGTCTGCAGTTTGGCAGGTCCCGCGATCCCGATATGGACCGGCAGGTTCATGCCACGTTCGTTCAGCTCATTGACCCAGTCGATCACCGGCTGTGCCTCAAAGCAGAACTGTGTGGCCAATGCCATTTCAGCGTCGGTGCGCTTGGAGAATTCTTGTTTCCAATCCAGCGCGGCATAGGTGTTGGCGCGCCCGCCTTTGGGGTCGATGTCCAGGTTGGGTTCAGGATGGCCGGCAACATGCAGATTGGTAAAGCCTGCCTTGTCGAACAACCCGGTTTCCAGCAGCTGCATGGAGCTGTCGAAATCGCCGTGGGGCTGGGCAACGCCACCCGCCAGCATCAGGCCCTGCTTGACCCCGGCCTCGCCCTGGTAGCGTGCGATCCAATCTGCCAGCGTTGCCTCATCCTTGATGATACGGGCCGGGAAATGTGGCATGACATCAAAGCCTTCGTCAGCGATACGCTTGGCGGTGGCTACCATGTCGTCGATGGGGGTCCCTTCGATATGGGCGATGTAGACGCGGGTTCCGGCTGGCAGCAGCTCGCGGAAATCGTCAACCTTGGCGGCGGTGCGTGGCATCACCTCGATGGAATAACCCTGCAGAAAGGCCTCCATCTCGGGAGTGACGGGCTGGTCTGCGCCAGAGTCGCGTTTTTTGAAGTTCAACAAAGCCATCACGGCCTCCCATAGTGGTGTCAGGCTTACGCCCATCCGTCGTTTGCAATCAAGGTCTTCAAGCGATCCTGATCATATTCCGCTTCCAGACGTTTGGCTTCGGATTCGGCGATCTCGCCGGCGTCACCTTCCAAAGCATAGGGCGCGGCCTTGCGCCATTCTGCCAGATAGGCATCGCTGTCCTTGGCGTTGACCTTCATCGCAGCACGGTCGATTGCTTGTTCAAAGCGTTCTTCCAACTGACGTTTCGAGCCACGACGGCCCTTCCCCACAATCACTTGTGCAGGAATGTCGCGCCAGTAAACGATTGTGACATCCGCCATGGTCAGTCCTCTCCTCAGACGTCTGGTGTTGTTCGTTTCTAGTGCGTCCCGTTTGAACGCGAACGCCGGATTTCGACACCGTTTGGGGTTTGAGCGACGTTTTGCGTCTATGTGAATACAAAGCCCGCCAGGTGAAAGCCACAGCTGTGGCTCTCCAAAATTCTCATCAAGCTTATGAGTTTGTCGCAACCCCTGCCTGGCGGCCCATTGGTCGCGAGTTGTTCGCCATGATTAAGTCCGGTTCCCCTTGCGCCGCCTTGCCCGGCTCCATATCCTAAGGGTAACACGATAATCGGAGGGCGTGAATCATGGCGCCCAGGCGTTCCAAAGGTGCGGGCGCGTTTCCCAAGGAGGTAGAGACCCCTGTACCAGCCCGTCCGGATCCAGATGCGCTTTATGCTGCGCTGGATCTTGGCACAAATAGCTGTCGCATGCTGATTGCCCAACCCAAGGGCAGCGGGTTTCATGTGGTGGACAGCTTCTCCAAGTCGGTGCAACTGGGCACCGGGCTTGAGCGAACGGGACGGTTGTCGCGTTCGTCCATGGGGCGCACCATTCAGGCGCTGCGAATCTGCCAGCAAAAACTGAAACGTAACCGCGTCAAACGCATGCGTCTGGTCACAACTGAGGCCTGTCGACGGGCAAAAAACGCGCGAGAGTTCATTCGGCAGGTGAAACGGGAAACCGGATTGCCGCTCGAGATCATTCAGCCCGAGGAAGAAGCCCGCCTGGCGGTGATTTCCTGCGCGCCGCTGGTTTCAACCAAGACAGAACAATTGTTGGTGGTCGATATTGGCGGCGGCTCGACAGAGCTGGTGTGGATCGATTTGTCCTCTGTTCCCTGGCGGGACCGACCATCGGCGATCATGCGGCTGCATGCTGGGTTTCACAACGCCTCCAGCCTGTTTCCGGCGGCCAAGGTGATTGATTGGATCTCGGTGCCCCTGGGTGTGGCAACCCTGCGGGACCAGTTCAATGACGTTGAGGATGATTCCGCGCGCTTTGCCTTGATGAGTTGGTATTTTGAAGAGCATCTGGAAAATTTTGCCCCCTATAAGGATGAGCAGGCCCGCGCCGGTTTTCAGATTGTTGGCACCTCTGGTACTGTGACCACTGTTGCCGCCTCCCATCTTGGGTTAAAGCGCTATGACCGCACCAAGGTGGACGGGTTGCGGATGACCAGTGATCAGATCGACAAGGTGATCCGGGGCTATCTGGACCTGGGCCCGGCAGGTCGTCGCAGAGATCCGCGTATTGGTGAGGACCGCCAGGCGTTGATCATGTCGGGCTCTGCGATTTTGCAGGCCCTGCTGCGCTGTTGGCCCACCGATAGGCTGTCGGTTGCAGACCGTGGCCTGCGAGAAGGGCTACTATACGCGCAGATGAGCGCGGATGGTGTGCTGGAAGACGGGCCTTTCTGAGGCGCGCGACAATGGAAATTTACGCCCTGCCCCTCTGAACCGGAGGGCCGGGCGAAAACGGTGATGATGATGGCAAAAACGCCTACTGGAAAAAACACGTCCGGCCGCGGTCAACGCGATCTCAAGGTCAAGGTGAAATCCGCGCGCGGCAGGAGGCTGAGCTCAACGCGTTGGTTGCAGCGGCAGTTGAATGACCCCTATGTCAAACGCGCCCAGGCCGAAGGTTATCGTGGGCGAGCAGCCTATAAGATTATGGAAGTGGATGATAAATATCGCTTTCTTGTGAATGGCGCACGGGTCGTCGATCTGGGCTGCGCCCCCGGTGGTTGGTGCCAGGTTGCAGTCAAACGGATCAATTCTTTGGGTGAAAAACAGGGCAAAGCCGTTGGACGCATCATCGGTGTCGACCTGCAAGAGGTCGAGCCCCTGGCCGGGGCGGAGTTCCATCAGCTGGATTTCCTTGACGAGGGCGCCGACGATCAAGTCAAAGAGTGGCTGGGTGGCAAGGCGGATGTGGTGATGTCTGATATGGCGGCCTCAAGCTCTGGCCATAAGCAGACCGACCACTTGAAAATCATCTCCCTATGTGAGGCCGCAGCCTATTTTGCCTTTGATGTGCTGGAAGAAGGCGGAACTTTTGTCGCCAAGGTCCTGGCGGGCGGAGCCGAAGGTGAATTGCAAAAGCTGCTCAAAAACAAATTTACCAAGGTGGCCAATGTCAAACCGCCCTCATCGCGGTCGGACAGCTCAGAGAAATTTGTGGTGGCGATGGGGTTCAAGGGGTAAATCCCCCTGCCCGATTTTGGTTCGCCGCGACGCTCTTTGATCGCCAGCAGTGAGCCGCAGGACCCAACCGCGCAAAACCTTAGCCCTTGATGCTCTGTTGGAAAGGCTGGATCTAGTGGATCTGTGGCATGGCCAGCTTGGCCTTGCCAGTCAGGGATTGTGTTGCCATGTCACGCAGACGCAGGACCTCTTCGGCCTCTCCCTCGCTTTGGCGTGAGACACGCAACTTGTAGCTGATGCCCTTGCTGAGCCGGGTTTTGGTCAACATCAGCTCAAGCACTTTGGGGTTCAGCAGTTTTTTGGCTGGGTTGGTCATCCTTGTGGTCCCGTCACCTGTCTCTTTCAAAATGTGATAGGCAGGGAATGGGACAGGTATTGGGCTGAATTGTGGCAAGGCTGCCTCATTGTTTCCAATCTGGAAACACGTGATGTTTTTGCCACCAAATTGCGCCCCCGTCTGGCAAGGGGCCCCAACGCCAAACCGCGTCCCCAACGCCAAACCGCGCCCCTCTCGGCCAATTAGGATGGAGCTGGGCATTTTTCCAGATCGATCAAGGCGCCATTGAATTCTGCGCCCAGGATCAGGATCGCGGCGTTGACATAGAGGAAAATCATGGCGGCCATGGCTCCGGCGAGGCCGGCGTAGGTTGCAGAATATTGGGCAACAGAGCCGACATAATAGGCAAAGCCAATACCCGCCGCCCACCAAAGCCCGACGGTCAGAACCACGCCGGGCAGCAGATGCGGGATCCGATGAAACCGCCCGGGCAATATCAGATGACACAGAAGCACGGCGATCAAGGGCAGCAAGGCGACCAGCATGCTGTTCAAACCCAGCCCTTGGGGCAGAGAAAGGGTTGTTTGCGGGAAAAAATCGGCCAGGTAGTGCAGGTAAAGCGGCAGGACGACCTCAAAGAGGGCGGCAAGCAGAATGCCGCAGCCTCCCAGGATCACCAGGCCAAAGCAAATCAGACGCGACAGCCAAAAGGGGCGGGCGTCAACATCATGGTAGGCCTGCACCATTGCCAGGCGGACCGCGTTGACCCCGTTGGACGCGAAATAGAGCGCCAGCAAGCCGCCAAACGTGGCCAGCCCGGTGCTGGAGGTTTCCAGAACCGCATAGAGTTCGGCCAGAATGGGAGCTGAGACCGCCTCAGGCCAGGCACCAAACACCAGATCGACCAGATCATCCAACACCACGTGTTGCGAAAACAGGCTGGCCAGGGCTCCGGACAAAGCGACGGTGAAGAGGACAAAGGGAAATAGAGCCAACATCAGAGACATGGCGATATGGCTGCTCATCACCCATCCGTTTTTGGCGTTGAAACGTTTGATCGCAAGCCAAAGCGCTCTGGCCCATCGGGCCTTGAAAATGTGCTGTTTCATCGCGGTAAGGTTCCATACAGAACCTCTGATGACCAGCCCTGTCGGAGCGATTGATGGCCATGCTGTGTTGTCGCGCCTCTTGATGGCGGGCAGCTTTTTCTTTCACTATCCTCATGTGTGAGCTTGGAAACTCTGTCTGGTGTAGGAGAGTGGAATGTTGGGTGTGGTGATCAGTACCATTGCCATTGTTGTAATGTGGCTGGCCGCGGCGGTGACGGCGCTGCGGGCGGCGCGCATGGCGCGAACACCCCAGGGGGCGATTGGATGGGTGGTGTTTCTGCTATCCGCTCCTGTCATCGCCCTGCCCGCCTATCTGATCTTTGGCGGCTTTCGTTTTCGCGGCTACCATCGTCCGCGTGTTGATCTGTTGTCGAAGGTCGAGATGGACCTGATCACGGGGAAAGGGCCAATCGCCAAAACACCGGGGATCAATCCTGGTCCTTTTGAAGCCGTGGCCGGTCTGCCCCTATGTCAGGGAAACCGCTGTGATCTCTTGGTCGATGGAAAGAAAAGCTTTCAGTCCATCCTGGAAGAGATTGATAATGCGTCGCAATATATACTGGTTCAGTTCTATATTGTTCGTGCTGACGGGTTGGGGATGCGGGTGCAAAGACATCTGATTGCTGCGGCTCAGCGTGGCGTACCTGTCTGGTTCATGGTTGACAATATCGGCAGTCATGGTCTGCCCCAAAGCTACCTCGACAGCTTGGAACACGCAGGGGTCAACCTGGTGGACCCGGCAACCAGTCGCGGACCAAAGCACCGGTTTCACATCAATTTTCGCAATCATCGCAAAACGGTTGTTGTGGATGGGCGGGTTGGATTCACCGGTGGCCTGAACATTGGGGATGAGTACCTTGGTCTGGATCCGGAATTTGGCCCCTGGCGGGACACCCATCTCCGTCTCAGAGGCCCCGCGGTGCTGCAGTTGCAGCTGTCCTTTGCCGAGGATTGGCAATGGCAAACGGATGAACCTATTTGGGAGCTGTTGAGCTGGACCCCAGTTTCCGCTCCGGAAAACCAACAGGTCTTGATTGCCGCCACCGGGCCTCCGGATAAGATGGCTGACGGCTCTATGTTGTATTTCTCAGTTATATCAGCGAGTTCGAGGCGATTGTGGATCGCTTCTCCCTATTTCGTACCGGATCAGGATGTGGTTGCGGCGCTTAAACATGCAGCTTTGCGTGGGGTGGATGTGCGGATCCTGCTGCCCGAGCTGATAGACCATTATCTGCCCTGGCTTGCAGGGTTTTCCTATTTCGACGACCTGCGTCAGGCCGGTGTGCGTTTTTTCCGCTACCAAGCAGGCTTTATGCATCAAAAGGTTTTTCTAATCGATGATGCCGTCGCAGGGGTTGGGACCACCAATCTGGATAATCGTTCCTTCCGCCTCAACTTTGAGACCATGGCGGTCATGTTTGATCCTGAAATGGCACGACAAATGCAGGTGGTGCTGGAGCGAGATTTTGTTCCTTCCCAAGAGGTTACCACATGGTTGCGTGACACTCCCTGGCATATCCGCCTGTTTTCACCAATGGCCCGGCTGCTGGCACCCATCTTGTAGATCCCTCTTTGTCTGGCCTTGGGCGATTGGTAGCAGCTTTGTCGGCTGGACAGTCCTCCTTGGGCGGTATTGACTGTGTGATGTTGACTGACCCGGGGTTTGCGCCATTGGCATGTGCGACCTTGGAACAGGAACTTTCAGGAATATTTCAGGGGTCCAGTCTGCCAATGGTGTTGAAGCTCAAAGAGGTAACCAAGGTCATTGCCCAAAGCGATCTTGAGCGGCCCATTCTTGATCAGGTGTCGCTGTCGCTCGCGGCCGGGGAAAGCCTTGCCCTGACCGGAGAAAGCGGTTCAGGCAAAAGCACTTTGTTGCATTTGGCCGGGGCCTTGGACGTCTTTGACAGCGGCGAAATCTATCTGGATGACCAACCGCTGAGTGACCTCAGTGAAGCTGCAAGGGCTGAGTTACGAAGGACTAGTGTTTCTGTTGTATTCCAGCAATTTAACATAATCCCCTCACTTGATGTTGCGGCCAATATTGCGCTGCATGCAAGATTGGGAAATCGCCATGACGCAGAATGGGAGGCCTATCTGGCCGAACGTTTGGGGCTGTCAGATCTGCTCCATCGGTTTCCTGAGCAGCTGTCGGGGGGTCAGCAGCAAAGGGTGGCCATTGCCCGGGCGCTGGCCCTGCGGCCCAAGCTGTTGTTGGCAGATGAGCCCACAGGCAGTCTGGATGAGGAAACCGGCCAAGCCGTTTTGGCCTTGATGCTTGAGCTGATCCGCGAAACACACAGCGCGTTGTTTCTGGTCACTCATTCTCCGACCATTGCCTCCGGCCTGGATCGTCAGCTGCATCTTCAGGGCGGGAGATTGCGGTGAGCCGGACCGTCCTCTCTGCCTTATTCTCCTATTGGCGACGCCATCTGTTCCAACTGGGTGCCTTGATCATCGGCCTGGCCTTGGCAACTGCGCTTTGGGCCGCCGTGCAGGCAGTAAATGCGCAGGCCCGGGCCAGTTATGCCAAAGCAGAATCCTATTTGGCGCAGGCAGAACAGCGCAGCCTGAGCGCAACAACAGCCCCGATGCGGGTTGCTGATTATGTGCGTTTGAAGCGACTGGGATGGAAGCTCTCTCCGGTGTTGCAAGGACGCTGGAGAAACAGCATTCAGAACCTTGATATCATAGGGATTGATCCGCTGACGTCGCTCCAGGTTCCGGGACAAACTCCACCATCCTCTGCTGGAGGTGAAACCCCGCTTCTGCTGGCCCTGCTGCAGCCTCCAGGGGGAATGATCATGCATCCTGAAACTGCGGGGATGTTCGGGTCCGGCTATGACGCTGGCTTTGGCCACCTGCAGATCATTCGCTCCGAGGCCGTACCGGTTGGTCTTGCTGTTGTGGATATATCCCTGGCCAGCCGTTTGCTTGGATCTGCTGAACAGTTGACCCGTCTGGTCCTGTTGGAAGACGTGCCTTTGGACCGGGAAAAATTGGTACAGTTGCCCGCACATATCCAGCTTGCTTCCATGGCTGAGGCCCAGGTTGATCCCGGCAGCCTGACGGAGAGTTTTCATCTCAACCTGACCGCCTTTGGGTTTTTGTCTTTTGCGGTGGGGCTGTTCATTGTGCAGGGCATGATTACCCTGGCGATGGAGCAGCGCCGAAACATGTTTCGGACACTGCGCTGCCTTGGGGTGCCCTTTGTCAGCTTGCTCGGGCTTCTGGCAGTTGAAATGGGTGTTATCGCCTTTATTTCCGCTTCTATTGGATTGATCATAGGCCATTTTATTGCCATCGCCTTGTTGCCGGGCGTGTCTATCACTTTGGCAAGCCTCTATGGGGCGCAGGTCGAGCATGGGCTTTCCTTGCGTGCCAATTGGATCCTGTCCGGGCTGGCGATGAGTTTTCTGGGCACTGCTCTGGCCAGTGCGCAATCCTTTTACTCACTCTGGAAATTGCCGATCCTATTGGCCCCTTCGACCCAGGCCAGAGGCCAGCAGTTGGCCGGGCGCTACGGGGCCTGGGCGCTTGCCGGTCTGGCGTTGTTGGCGGCAGGCAGTATTGCCCTGATGACCTATGGTGGCTTACTTGGGGGCTTTGTCTTTTTGGGCGGGTTGATGCTGGGTGCCGCGCTTATGCTGCCTTTTTGTCTTTGGCAAGTCTTGCATTTGGGGCAGTCGCTTGCCCGTGGTGCGCTGGCGCAGTGGCTCTGGGCGGATGCACGGGCGCAACTGCCGGGGTTGTCGTTGGCGCTGATGGCGCTCATGCTGGCCTTGGCGACAAATATCGGCGTAGGAACAATGGTTTCCAGTTTCAGGCTCACCTTTTCTGATTGGATGGATCAACGACTTTCTGCCGAGCTCTATGTGACGGCTCAGGATGACGATCAGGGGGCTGCGCTGCAGATCTGGCTCGAAGGCCAGGGACACCGGGTGTTGCCGATCAGATCCCATGAATTGCAGCGCCAGAGCGGGCCACTCCGGATCTACGGTGTGCGCGATGATGCCACCTACCGTGAAAATTGGCCGATGCTGGAAGCGCGTGACGCGGTCTGGGACAAGATTGCGATGGGCGCAGGCCTGTTGGTCAGTGAGCAATTGGCCCGTCGTGAGAACCTGCGCTTGGGCGATCATCTACCCCTGCCCGACGGTTGGCCCGGTGAAATTCTTGGCATTTATTCCGACTATGGCAATCCTCAGGGCCAGGCCATCACCTCACTTGCCAAACTGTTGGACAATGCGCCAGGTGCCCCCAATCGGCGTTTCGGCATCCGCCTTCCCGTCGAAGAGGTGCCTGACTTGATCAATGTCTTGATGCAAGAATTTGACCTGAAACGAGAAAATCTTGTTCAACAGTCGCTGGTCAAGTCGAGATCAATGGCAGTTTTCAACCAGACCTTTCTGGTCACGGATGCGCTGAAGTTGCTTACCCTTGGGGTGGCAAGTTTTGCCATCTTTACCAGTCTTGTCAGCCTGTGGAGCCAGCGGTTGCCGCAACTTGGCCCCGTCTGGGCCATGGGTGTAAGCCGTAGGGTTCTGGCGCTACTGGATATATTGCGCAGTCTTCTGATGGCGGCCCTGACTGCGTTACTGGCCCTGCCTCTGGGGTTGATCCTGTCTTGGGCCCTGCTGGATGTGATCAATACAGAGGCCTTTGGCTGGCGCTTGCCAATGTATATGTTTCCATTTGACTGGTTGCGCCTTGTGCTGCTGTCACTGCTTGCAGCTTTCGTCGCGGCCCTGATCCCGGCCTGGCATCTGTTCCGGCTACACCCCCATGAATTGTTGAAGGTGTTTTCAAGTGAGCGTTAGATCTCTCCTCCTTTGCTGCATCCTAGGCTGCGCAGCGCCGGCCTTTGGTCAGGGTTTTGCCGGGCTCGGCACCACCGCCGACGGTTTTGCGACACCACAGCTGGGGCAGGTGCTGAGTTTCCCGCAAGACCACGGACCTCATCCGGATTTCCGTATTGAATGGTGGTATTTGACCGCCAATCTTGAGGCTGCGGATGGCACGGAATACGGCGTGCAATGGACCCTGTTTCGCAGCGCCCTTGCCCCCGGTGAGGCTGAGGGCTGGAGCAGCCCACAGATCTGGATGGGGCATGCCGGGCTTACCAGTGAGACCCAGCATTTTTCAGCGGAACGCCTGGCGCGCGGCGGGATTGGTCAGGCTGGGGTAACAGCGGCCCCGTTTGAGGCCTGGATTGATGACTGGTCCATGCGCGGGGATCGCGGGCTGCAGCAATTGGCCCTTTCCGCCCAGGGGGATGGGTTCTCCTACCAGCTTGTGGCCAAGGCAGAGGGCGATCTGGTGCTGCAGGGTCAGAACGGCTATTCGGTGAAATCCCCGGATGGGCAGGCCAGTTACTATTATTCGCAGCCAGAGTACCGGATCAAGGGGACTGTCACCCTGCCCTCCGGTCCCGTTGCGGTCAGCGGGGATGGCTGGCTTGATCGCGAATGGTCGAGCCAGCCCCTGTCCGAAGATCAAAGCGGATGGGATTGGTTTTCCTTGCGTTTTGACACGGGCGACAAGCTGATGGGCTTTGTCTTGCGGAGCAAAGACGGTGTCGAAGATTTCAGTTCCGGAACCTGGATTTCTGCAACCGGGGAGGTCACTCCGCTGAGGTCTGGTGCCTTTTTGGCCCAGCCTATAGCGCAGGCCGAGGTTGCCGGGCGCGAGGTTCCCATTAAGTGGGAAGTTCGGCTTCCCGGACGGGATGTTTTTGTTGTTGTTGAGGCGCTTAACCCGCAAAGCTGGATGGATGTCGCCTTTGCCTACTGGGAGGGGCCGGTCACGGTTTCTGGCAGCCATACGGGGAAAGGCTATCTCGAGATGACCGGCTATGAATAATAAAGGGCGCCCAACAGGCGCCCTTTATTATTGTTATGATCCGCAGTTGATGGTTTGCAGATTTGGTTATTTCTGCCGCACGACAAAGACGGAGCAATCTGAATGACGGATCACACGGGCCGCATTGGGCCCGAGCAAATAGTCTTTTAGATCAGGCTTGTGTGCGCCAATCACGATAAGGTCGCTGCCCGCAGCTGACGCCACCGACAGGATCTCCTGATAGGCGGTGCCGGTGGCAACCACGTGGCGGATCGATGCATTGCGCGCCTGCCCCAGGGTCTCGGCACAGAGATCCTTGAGCTTTTGCGTGGTGTCTTCGATGGCCTTGTCATGGTGGTGGCTTTCAAAGAAACCGGAGACCCAGCTTTCGCCAAAATCCGGCAACACGTTGACCACATCCAGCTGGGCCTGATCCAGGTCCGCCAATCGGGCGGCCTGCTCCAGAACCAGTTTGTCGGTTGCCTTGTCGCTCAACTCCAGCGCGCAGAGGACAGATTTACTCATGCGGGTACTCCTTCTTCATTGCGCGCGCGATTGCTTTGGACCATGGCGATCAGCGCCAAAAGCAACAGTGCCGGGATAAAGATCAGCTCTTTTGGCATCTGGTCGGCCGGGGCCAGGATGGCTTTTACGTAGACAGGAGTGTCGCCATAAAAATCAAAGCTGCCCAGATCCTTTTCCGCAGGGGTGCCAAACCCTGGGGCATCCAGGTTCATCTGATCGCCCTCTGGCAATAGGATCAACCCGGCCTGTTCGGCGATCATTGCGCCTTCCATGGCTTCAGCAACCGCAATCACCAGGGTGGTCGAGACGATTTCGGAGGTGTCGAAATCAGGACCCTCGATGGTGAGACGGAATTCCTGCCCCGCTTCGGCAGCTCCCAAGGCCTGGACCAGGGCAGTGGGTTCTACAGCCGTATGCGGCGGCATGATCCGGTTCATGAAGAAGTCCGGACGGAACAGCGCAAAGGCGACAAAGACCAGCAGGAAGCTTTCGTAGATGCGGCTGCGGGTCACAAAGTAGCCCATGGTCCCGGCGGTAAAGACCAAGATCGCAATGGTGGCGGATATGGCGACCAATATGCCCTGGGTCCAGGTCACATCTATCAACAACAGATCGGTGTTGAAGATGAACACAAAAGGCAAGGCCACGGTACGCAAGGAGTAGAAGAAGGCCACAAATCCGGTGCGGATCGCGTCGCCACCTGACACCGCAGCGGCGGCAAAGCTGGCCAGTCCGACCGGCGGTGTCACGTCTGCCATGATGCCAAAGTAGAACACAAACAGATGCACCGCGATCAGTGGCACAATCAGGCCGGATTGCGCGCCTAGTTCCACCACAACCCCCGCCATCAGCGAGCTGACAACGATATAGTTGGCTGTGGTTGGCAGACCCATGCCCAGCACAAGCGACAACAGGCCAACACAAAGCAGCACAAAGACCAGAATGGTGCCGGTCATGTCGGCGGCCCGTTCAGTCACGGTGCCCTCAAAGCTGGTGATGCCGATCAGATCCGTCAGTGGGCTGATGGCATGGACCCCCAGCGCGCTGATGTAGGTCAGACCATAGGCCATGCTCTCAACCAGATCAGCCATCACCTGGCCAACACCGGTCAGGGTCACGGTGCCTACAATCACGCCAGCGGTGGCCGTTGCCAGCGCAATGCCGATCATGTTGCGCGAGCCGTCAATCATGCCGTTCCACAGATCACGACTGCCCTCCGAGAAGGTTTCGAACAGATTGCTTTGTCCACGGAACATCGCCTTGATTGGCTTTTGCGTCAGCAGAATGACAAACAGCAGTGCGGTGGCCCAAAAGGCGGAAAGGCCGGGCGATTTTTGCTCGATCATCAGGAAGTAGACCAGGACGATAATCGGCAACAGATAATGCAGGCCAGCCTTGTAGATCTTGGTGATGTCCGGCAGCTCCACTTCTTTGGCATTGGGATCATCCGGCTCCAGATCGGGGATCTTGGCGGCCAGCGAGACCAGAAAGAGGTAGACGAGGAAGACCGTGCCAAACATCAACACACCGGCAATGCTGGGGGCCCAACGATAGGCCGCATCGACGGGGAATTGCGTGCCGTAGCAAAGCCCGGCAAAGACCGCAAAGAAGCTGGCCATGCCCAGGATCGTGCGGGCCATGTGGACTTCGCGGTTGCCCAGGGTGGGCATGTTGCGCTTCACCGCTTCCAGATGCACGATGTAGACCAGCGCGATATAAGAGATCGCGGCGGGCAGGAAGGCATGGGTGATCACCTCGACGTAGGAGATGCCGACATACTCCACCATCAGGAAGGCAGCAGCCCCCATGACCGGTGGCATGATCTGGCCGTTCACCGAAGAGGCCACTTCGACCGAACCCGCCTGTTCCGAGGAGAAGCCAACCCGCTTCATCAGCGGAATGGTAAAGGTTCCGGTTGTAACTACATTGGCAATGGACGAGCCAGAGATCAGACCGGTTGCGGCAGAACCGACAACGGCCGCCTTGGCTGGACCACCACGCAGGTGGCCAAGGGCACCAAAGGCCATCTTGATAAAGTAGTTCCCGGCCCCGGCCTTATCCAACAAGGCACCAAACAACACGAAGAGGAAGACGAATTTTGTGGACACCCCAAGGGCAATACCAAAGACCCCTTCGGAGGTGATCCACATATGGCTCATCGCCTTTTTCAGGCTCGCACCTTTCCAACGGATGACTTCCGGCACCCAGTCGGAGGAGCCAAAGAAGACATAGGCCAGAAAAATGGTGGCAATGATCGCCATGGCCGGACCCAGGGCGCGGCGTGCGGCTTCGAACAAGATCAAGAGGCCTGCGAGGGCGTAGAATTTGTCGATGTTATCGGCCAAGCCACCGCTGTCGACGATCTTTTGATAGTTCAGGAAGCCATAGATGGCGACAAAGATGCCGGCACCAGCAAGCGCCCAGTCCTGCACCGGAACAAAATGGCTTTCGGGCGTGGTCCACTGGCGGAGATAGGACATCAACATGACCAGTGCGACGCCGAGTCCAAGCACAAGGGCGGCAATCTGCAGTGTACCGCTCCAGCCGCCAAGCAGATACTGCCCAAGAATGGCAAAGCCACTGTAGGACAGCGTTAGCATCGCCAGAAACAGGCCAAGCGCGCTGGCCATACGTTCAAGCGGCGTGGCAAGCCCGGTTCCGTTGAGATAGGTCGGGGTGACCAAGGCCAGGGCCACAATGGCACCAACCAGGACCGCCAGATTCATCGATATTTCAGGTGAGGCGGTCACCACCAGGGCAACAGTAAAGGCACCAAGCCCCAGCACCGTGCCCAGATGACCAAGGGCAAAGGAAATGAGATTGCGGCTTTCGCGTCCCATTGCGGGATAGGCCATGAAACCCAGGATCAGCGCAAAGGCCAGATGGATCAGGCGTGAATTGTTATTGACCGCACCAGGCAAAAGGTAATTGGCAAGCGGTGAGGCCAGAATGACCTGAAAAACGGACCAGCTGACGGCGATGATGGCCAGGGACAGGCCCACGGCTCCGACCGGGTTACGTGCCCCGGCGTCAGAGGAGGCAACAAGCTCCTGCAGTTCATCTTCGCTGAGCGGTCGATTTTCCTGAACATCGGATGTCATGGATAATCTCCCATACAGATCAGCTCCTTATCCTGATATCAATCAGCGGGATGGGCTGTGTCTGTGTCTATTGGCGTGTCGGGGCCCTGCCCCCTTTGCAAATGGAAAGGGGCGCGAAACCGCGCCCCTCCCTATGTCAGCTGGTCGATTACTCGATCCAGCCTTTTTCGCGGTAGTATTTGGCAGCGCCATCATGCAGCGGTGCAGAGAGACCATCGGCGATCATCTCTTCGGGCTTCAGATGTGCAAAGGCAGGGTGCAGCTTGCGGAAGGCGTCGAAGTTTTCAAACACCGATTTCACAACGGCATAAACCGCGTCTTCGGAGACATCGGTCGAGGTCACAAAAGTGGCGCCCACACCAAAGGTCATGGTGTCCGCATCCGAGCCACGGTACATGCCGCCGGGAATGGTGGCTGTCCGGTAGAAGGCGTTGTCGTTGACCAGGGTGTCTACAGCTTCGCCATCGACGGTCACCAGTACGGAATCACAGGCAGTGGTGGCTTCCTGGATCGAACCGGAGGGGTGGCCTACGGTGTAGATCATCGCGTCAATCTGGTTGTCGCACAGGGCGGCGGACTGCTCAGCAGCCTTGAGCTCAGTTGCCAGAGCAAAATCTTCCATGCCCCAGCCCTTGGCAGCCATCAGAACTTCCATGGTGCCGCGCTGACCGGAACCGGGGTTGCCGATGTTGACGCGCTTGCCTTTCAGATCGTCAAAGGTGGTGATGCCGGCATCCGCACGTGCCACAACGGTAAAGGGCTCTGGATGCACGGAAAATACCGCGCGCAGGCCTTCGAATGCACCTTTTTCTTCGAACTTCGAAGAGCCGTGATAGGCGTGGTGCTGCCAATCGGACTGTGCAACGCCGAACTGAAGTTCACCTTCGCGGATGGTGTTGATGTTGTAGACCGAACCACCAGTGGATTCGACGGCGCATTTGAAACCGTGCTCTTTGCGGTTTTTATTGACCAGACGGCAGATTGCACCGCCCGTCGGGTAGTAAACCCCGGTCACACCGCCGGTGCCGATGGTGATGTATTCCTGGGCCTGGGCCGCCGGCGCCATAAAGGCTGCGGTAACCAAGGCACCAATTGTCAGTTTGGTATGTTTCATGATGTGATCTCTCCCACGATTTCTTTCAGTCATGAAGTCGCGCCGCTCATGCGTTGGAACGGTCGCGTTTGTTAAAACCCTTTTGCCGACCAGCCGAATGACTGAGCCAACAAACGAGGGGGATCTGAGCGCGCCAATACTACTAGGCCCGTCTGTTACCGGCCCTGTCAAGCGTATCAAAATCAGGTGCTGGCAATCAGATAGCTCTTTCATCGCATATGACAAAAGGGCGATTAAATTCCCCCGCAGTCCTCCTCAGGATTCGCTGCACTGTGTCAGAGTGTCGCATGAACTTGCAAGGGTGATGTTTGGAAAACCTTTCCCCCTGGCCAAGTTTCGTAAATGCACCGTAAAACAGTACGGTCATTCTGAAACCAGCCATGACTTTTGGCCTCCTTCTGCGTATCACCGCGCACGAAGTGGCTGTAACAATTTTAGCGGGTATATGTCTTTGCTCTCTCTGCCTGAAAATTCCCTATTGCTCAGCAGACTCGTAGCCGACAATCCGGCGGTTTCGGATTTCTGGTCACTGGAACGATGTGTCTCCGCTGCGGCACGAAGATTTCCCAACAGTCAGCAGGTCTCTTTGCAGTGCGACGTTGAGCCGGAGTTTCGCTGTACGCCCAGAAGATGGCAGATGATCTTGACCGCAGCGCATGAGCGCGGATTGCGTGCCAGGACGGATTAGCGATGGCGGTTGTCCGGTGACGAGCGAGACCTGCTGACGCGGCACACGCGGCTGGACAACTTGGGCTGGTGCCCCGACCCCTTTGGGGCTGATGTTTCAGAACGGGCATTGGTTGCTCTAGAGTTCTTGCATCCCTCTGTCTTTTCCGCGAAACCAAAGCATATCTCACCGTTTGCAGCCGGAGCCTGTCTCACGGGCAAGCAGTACAGCATTGATCACATGCGCCAGTTGCATCCCCCCCTGGCGCGCCTTTCTGGAGGTTTCCTATGAAAGTTGACGGCACAGCCTATCGGTCCCTGTGGTGGGACGACAAAGCCCAGGCGCTGCAAATTATCGATCAGCGTTGGTTGCCGCATGATTTTCGCATTGAGCAACTGGACAGCATGGATGATTTCACCCGTGCGATCAAAGATATGCATGTGCGCGGTGCGCCACTGATCGGCGCCACTGCCGCTTACGGCATGGCCCTTGCCATGCGGATGGATCCTGCGGATGCGACGCTGAACAGCGCCTTTGACCTCCTGAATGAGACCCGCCCCACTGCGATCAACCTGAGGTGGGCGTTGGAGCGCTGCCGCAATCACCTGGCTCCCCTTCCTTTGGCGCAGCGGGCTACGGCGGCGCTGCTTCTTGCGCATGAAATTGCGGATGAAGATGTCGAGATCAATCGACGGATTGGGCTGCACGGGCTGGAGCTGATCCGTGAGATCGCCGCCAAAAAGACCGATGGAAGCCCGGTGCGTCTGCTGACCCATTGCAATGCCGGTTGGCTTGCCACTGTCGACTGGGGCACAGCCACCAGCCCGATGTATCAAGCCCATGATGCTGGCATTCCCCTACATGTCTGGGTGGACGAGACCCGGCCACGCAATCAGGGCGCACTCACCTCTTGGGAATTGGGCAGCCATGGCATCAGTCATAGCTATATCACCGACAATGCCGGCGGCCATTTTATGCAGCACGGTCTGGTTGATATGGTGATCACCGGCACCGATCGCACCACGCGGCAAGGGGATGTCTGCAACAAGATAGGCACCTATCTCAAAGCCTTGGCAGCACAGGATAATAATGTGCCCTTCTATGTCGCCCTGCCCTCGCCAACCATCGATTGGAGCGTCTGCGACGGGGTGGCAGAAATCCCGATCGAGGATCGCGATGGGCGGGAAGTCTCCCATGTCATGGGTACCTCAGAGAGCGGAGAGATCGCCTCCGTTCGGGTGACGCCACAGGCCACCCCGGTCGCCAACCCGGCCTTTGATGTGACACCCAATCGGCTGGTGACAGGCCTGATCACCGAACGCGGTGTCTGCGACGCCAGCGCGGCGGGCTTGGCAGAGCTGTTTCCGGATATGGCTGCCGCCACTACAAAGGCTTGACCGGTGTCAGGCGTTTACGAGGATAGTGTCGCCCTGCGACAGGCAATCATAGATGCCTGCCTGGAAATGAATGCCTCGGGTGTCAATCAGGGGGTGTCGGGCAATATTTCCCTGCGTGTCACCGCTGGTATGCTGATCACCCCGTCCGGCATCGCCTATGACAAGATGCGCCCGGAGATGCTGGTGTTGGTGCCCTTGGATGGGTCTCCCTTGGCGGCGGGACAGATGAAGCCCTCTTCTGAGTGGCAGTTCCACCGCGATATCCTGCTGGCAAAGCCGGAGGCGATGGCCGTGGTCCATGCCCATCCGGTCTTTTGTACGGCCCTGGCCATGAACCATCAGTCGATTCCGGCCTGTCACTATATGGTGGCTGCCTTTGGGGGGGATGATGTTCCGGTTGCCGGTTACGCGCTGTTTGGATCGGCAGAGCTGTCGCGCCAGGTGGTCGCGGCACTGGACGGGCGATCAGCCTGTTTGATGGCCAATCACGGCGCGGTAGTGACCGGCGATACCCTGGAGCGGGCTCTTTGGCGCATGACAGAGCTGGAAACCCTGGCCAAGGGCTATGTCACCAGCCTCAGCATTGGGACCCCAAAAATCCTCAGTTCAGATGAAATGCAAGAGGTGAAGCAAGCCTTTGCCGATTATGGGCTGAAGACCAGCTAGCCCCGGCGTGGATCGCACTCCAGTTTTTGCCTGTTGTTGGAGGATGCGATGTTTGCGCAACACCCCGCTTGGGGTGCCCCGGACAGGCCCCCGAAACTAGCCGCTAGGAAACTCTATTATTTCCTTGTGGATTAGCTGGTTGAATGTGATGTTGCGCCGCATTTGAAAAGCAACCAGAGGTTATGGCAAATGGATCGGATCAAGGACAGCGAGATACTCGATCCGAGCGTGGTCCAGACTTTGCCGGGCGGGGAGGCCTCCGCCACACTCTCTTCTGGCAGCAAGAGGATCCTGGTCACGGGGGGCTGCGGTTTCCTCGGCTCGCATCTGAGCGACCGTTTGATCGCCGCGGGCCATCATGTCATTTGCCTGGACAACCTTTTGACCGGGGATAAGCGCAATGTGGAGCATTTGCTTGGCCACCCCGATTTTGAGTTTCTGTACCATGACGTGACCATGCCGCTGCAGATCGACGTGGATGAAATCTACAATCTGGCCTGCCCGGCCTCGCCGCAAAAATACCAGCAGGATCCAGTGCAAACCACAAAGACCCTGGTCCTGGGCGCGATCAATGTTCTTGATATGGCCAGGCAGAACGGGTGCAGGATCTTGCAGGCCTCGACCAGCGAGATTTATGGCGATCCGGCAGAGCATCCCCAGCGTGAGAGCTATTGGGGGCATGTGAACCCTCTGGGACCGCGCGCCTGTTATGACGAGGGAAAGCGCTGTGCGGAAACGCTGTTTGCAGACTACCATCGCCAGTACCAGGTGGAAGTGAAAATCGCCCGGATATTCAATACCTATGGCCCCAGGATGAGCTTTGACGATGGCCGAGTGGTCTCTTCCTTTATTCTGCAGGCTCTGCGCGGCGAGGATATCACGATCTTTGGCAAAGGGGCGCAGACCCGGGCGTTTTGCTATGTGGATGACATGGTGACCGCCTTGATCCGCCTGATGGAGAGTGATGCGTCAATCATGGGTCCGGTCAACTTGGGCATGGCACGCGAAAACACCGTGGCAGAGCTGGCCGAACGGGTGCTCGCCAAGGTGAAGTCCCCCTCCAAGATCGTGTACAGACCGCTTCCGACGGATGACCCGCGGCAGCGCCTGCCCGATATTTCCTTGGCCCGCGCACTGCTCGATTGGACCCCGCAGGTAGATCTCGATGAGGGATTGGAACGCACAATCAGCTACTATCGAAACCGTTTGGAAATCGCGGCATGACCCAGCCCTCCTTGATCGTTTCACTCCAGTAAGGGCATTCCATGTTTGATCGACTCCGCAGAACTCTCAGTAAGAGAAACCCCTTCAAACAGCCTGCAAGGGTCGGTCTGTGCGTGACGTTGAAGAACCGCAATGGATCGGTTCAGCACTACTACCACTTCATGTTGGGCTTTGTGGTGCCACTGGTTCATGCTTGGCCAGAACTCAAGGCAAGGGCGGGCGGGCAGCCGATCTATGTGCGCAGCTGTGCGGTGATGGATCCGGTGCTGGCCGCGCTGCGGCTGGAGGGTTTGCAGGTCTTGCCCAAAGAGGATTTTGTCGCAAAGCGGAGTGAGGCGATAAATCCAACGCAGGATGGACCGCGCCTGGATCATCACGAAGTGCTGGGGTATGACCGGCCTGCAAACTACGATGCGAAGGTTTTTACAGAGGTCCGCACCAAGTTGTTTGATCGCTTGGGGGCTGAAATTGCAGCTGAACGGGCCGCACTTGCGCCGCTGTTCAAGGGCACAGGCCCCAAGGTGCTGATGATCGATCGTTTGCCTGCAGATCCTTTCTACCGCTCCGCACAGAGCGAAGTGAAAACGGCGGGATCTCAGCGGCGGTCGGTTGCAAACATGGCGGAGCTTGCGGATTTGGCCAGAGCGCGTTTCCCATCGGTGGCCGTTGTCACGCTTGAGGGCCGCAGCCTGGCCTCGCAAATGGCACTGTTTTCCATGGCCGACATCATCGTCGCCCAGCACGGTGCCTCTTTGGCCAACCTGCTTTGGGCCCGACCAGGGGCCCAAGTTGTCGAGTTCCTGACAGATGAATATATCAAGTCGGATGTCTTTCCGCTGTTTTTTGCCAACCTCGCCACGGCAATGGGGCTGAGCCATGACGTGGTGGCGCAGGCTACGGATCACAGTCCGGTTCGCGCCAAGGACTTTGAAGCAACCTTGGACAGGCTTGCCCTGCAATACTTGGCCGCAGGTTAAGGCGGGCCCAGGCATGGGCCTATTCATTTAGGTGGTTTCAGAACTGAAAAACCAGAGAGTAGCCTGGGCTAACTCTCTGGTTTTACGATGGTACCCAAGGCCGGACTCGAACCGGCACGCTGTCACCAGCGGGGGATTTTGAATTACATCGATTTCTTTATAGTTCAACAACTTGGCGATATTTGCTCACACGGACATTACAAGAACGAACAAGGGGGGTGTGAGTTGCAATTTCCGACCCGTCAAACTCCACCTACCATCTTCACGGATAATATGCGCACCTTGCCCAGACGCGCCGCATAGTCTCAATGGCCCACTGCGTCGGTGGCTAATCGCCGTTGAATGGCGGTTCCCAGCCCATTCATGCCTGGCGCAACATGAGGTGAGGCTCCGACATGAGCGGCGGACGGCTGCCATTCGTTGCGCGTCGCGCAAATGTCTCACAAGCGGGCTTTGCAGTCATTCACTGCTGTTAATCGAAGTTGTGCGAACAGTCCGGAACTGCCGTTCGTGACCACTTCTGCAAAGGGCAAGATCGTGTCCAACACTGTCGCTCGAACGGTGTATCAAGTGCCCCCATGATGCACCATTCGGCGACCTGCCTGATTTGTTGGCTTCTCGACAAGCAAATATGTTGCCGTAGAAATCGCCACAGTAACTCCGTAAACAATCAGGAACTTTCCAACCCCTGACGCGGGCAGCATGGTGAAGTCGCCCAAAATGTGAAGAACCAAGAAGTGTATTAGGTAGATACTATAGCTGATTGTTCCCAGGAATAGCATTGGGCGCACAGTCAAAGACCTTGTGACCCATCCGGCTCTGGCCGGGGTCACGAACACGATCAGGATTGCCGTGGACAGTGCCAGTATTTCTGAGCGACCTTGGAACTCTACAGTCAGCGCCACTGCAAACAAAGCAACAGCGCACCCAATCCAAATCACCGGGCGCTGCGACGTTGCGGATTTGAACTGCTCACGAAGATAGAAGGATACCACACCGACGAAGAACAAATGACCGTGTGCGATTGGTGACCATTTGATGGGTAGCGAAGTCCCAAACAGCTTTTTTGAAATGTAAGTGAGAATCGCAGTCAGGATTAGGAGGACCAGGATTATTCCAATTGTTCGGGGAATTGTCTTTCCGAAATGGATCAACAGCGGCAGGAAAATATACCAAAACACTTCGATAGGGATCGTCCATTCGACCCCCAACACTGAGTTTGCAACCCTGTAGTCAAGATAACTGAGCATACTTAAGTGAAAGAATAAATTATATAAATCTGGCTGAGAGCCAAATTTCTGCATCCCCCCGGACAATGAGATCGCTTCGGATGCCATGAGGGCTATCGCCACCGTAATTATTAACCAATAGAGCGGAACGATGCGCATTATCCGTCGGGTCAGATAGGATCGGTAATCTTCTGCTTCCGTAAATGTCTTTGCGATAGTGAAGCCAGATATGACAAAGAAAATGTCCACCCCATATTTTCCGGCATAGGTGATGGCGTGTCCAATCGCGCCAAAATCAGCGAAGGCTCCGGTGTGAATCATTACAACCATCGTTGCGGCTATCGCCCGGAGACCCGTAATGAAATCTGTGTCACCGTAAATTCGAAGAAGTTGCGGGTTGTCGGTCAATTTCCATGTCCCATTCAGGCTACTTCCTATCTTGTCTTGCTATTGTAGAGTGTTGGACGAACTCACATAGCAAAGAGCAGGAAGGTCCGCAATTCGGCTGTTGTGCCTATCGCAGCGAAAGCCGCCCCCGCCCGCCCTGATGAATTTCTGCGACAGCAGAATTTGTCTCAATGCGCTCTGACCGGCCATTCGCGGCGGTCTGATCAATTGGCAGCAATGGGCCGTTCGTTCCGCAGCAAGTCCCTTAGCTGAACGATTTTGCAAAGGTCGCAACCTGCGCTTAGCCGCCTTTGACAGGTAGCGTGGCATGAGTGGTAGCTCTCAGATGAGAGCAGACCATTGCACGCATTTACCAATGATTGATGGAGCCTCTACTCGCTGTTTATCTATACACAGGCGAAGCGATACAGAACGGGCGCAATAGGAGTAGAACCGGAAACATATGACAAACCTAGAGGGCCAGTAATTGTGCGCGCTCCGGTATCTTTCAATCCGGCAGAAAGAAATTTAGCTGATCGGTTCCGGCTTGCGCAAAGCTCTTGCGCTTGATTGGTCATTGCTGTGTTAGCACTCTTGTAGTCGTCGGCATGAAAGCCCGCACCATACGATTGAAGCACGACCATGTTGCCTGTGAACTCTACAATCTCTCCTGGCGTATCATCGGAGATGGGTTCGCAAGCTGCCGTCGTTAGGGCGGCAAGCGCAAGAAATAGGCCGAATTTAAAAGTCATTTAATTTTCCTAATCTTTCAAAATATGCAATGCAGGGATGTTTAGCAACTCATGTTCTTGATGTCGAATCCTCTGGAATGAAAACCTCGGTTGATTGCGCCCAACGTTTTCACGTGTCTGACCGCTATTGCGGTTGGTGTTGTTTGCTCAGCAGCCGTCTTCAGGCAACACAGTCTTGATAGATAGCACATAGCTGACAAAGCAATGAAATTCGGCAATTTTGCAAAGCCTGCTTCCTGCGCTGTGCCGATATCCGCCGCTGGTCCGACCAAAGCTAGATCCCCGTCCTTTGTCCAGGTCGGCCTCATCGACGAGAACGGCCCTTAGCAGACCTTGAGCGATCCCGACGATGCCACGTCGCAGCTTCCCCGAAGCGGACATTGGCAATGGAGCGCAGCAATTTGGTAGGGCCGATGACTGCAATGCGGGACAGAGCTACGATGTCTTACTCAAGTTTGAACCGACAATTCCCAGTGAACACTTCTACTGTCGGTACAAAATCTGCATCGGCCCGCTGAATTGTTAGTGTGGCTGGAGGATTTTCGGGGTCATAACCTTCGGGATGGGGGAGATAGAAATCTCTGTGAACGACCATAGTGAAAACACCTCTCCCCTCCATATTGCTAGAAAATGCTATGTTTTGGGTGTGGCTAATTCCCTCCAAGAAAATCGCATTGAAAGCATTCAAATCATTGAACGTAAAAGATATTCTATCTCTATCGTCAGCAGAAACGACCACGCTAGCGAAATTTCTATCAAGGCTCTGAAGAAAACAGTTCAACACGGTCTTGGTGTCATTTGATGCCTCTCCACTTGCTGTCGTGCAAATGAGCGTTGTCGCAACCAAGGCGGCGCTCACAGGTGCCTTCAACATAGCTTTGCCTAAATGGAGCATCGGAGATTTAGTCTTTGGATTGTCAAGGTTGCCATCAACATAGGAAATGAAGTTGCCTTAGTCCATTAAGGGCTCGAAGCTGCCTTGCGGCAGTGCGGCAGCAGGATTGCAGCAACACCGTCGTCAGATTTACATACCTGATGACCGTTGTCAGCCCAAACACGACCTTCGCACCAGGTACGGCAAAGCGTTTGCTGTGGGTGCGAAGTAATTGAGTAGCTTTCCCGAAAGCCGTCATTCAGCGAGCCACCGGGGCCTTGGTTGATGCTGCGCCCAGAACGAACGGCGGCGATGCGCAGATTTCGGACTTTGCAAAGTCTAACGAACAGTCCAAAGCCGACATTCAGTTGCGCCGCTGCAAGGCAAGTTTAAGCCTCTTACTGGCGCTGGTAGTTGGCTGATTTACTCGCACGTGGCGTGTAGAGTTAGCGCTACTAGGCTTGCGCGGCAATTCTAGTAGACGGGAGGCAAGCTCTAACTTGCGAGCTCACCTCTACCTGCCAAACCTAACAGTCTCATCGATCAGTTTTCTCTAACGATTTTGTACCCTTCGTTTTTGTTTTCCCAGTCGACAATATCGCTATAGATCTTAAGTGACTGAAAATCCTCCCAGTTAAAAGCAAGTCGAATATGTCCTTCGACCTCGCTTGCATATGTTTGAGGAATTTTTTTCTTCCCAATCTCCGACTGCAACATTGCGCCAAGGGCTCCGCAAAAATCGTGACCGTTTGTCATTTGCCAATCATCTTTTTGTTTCGTCATTTCGTTTCGAATTTCACTGACGATCCAATCAACCTGTGACCCATCGACGTACCCCTCTGAGGCCAGCTCCTTCGCAAACGTCTTACACAAGTCCACCCCACTTGTGTAAATTTTACCGACGTTGATACCGGAGGTTTTGAATTTGA
The DNA here is from genome assembly GCA_015665415.1 of Roseobacter sp. Lineage (GTDB taxonomy): Bacteria > Pseudomonadota > Alphaproteobacteria > Rhodobacterales > Rhodobacteraceae > Pseudophaeobacter. The sequence goes on along the minus strand of JADFAE010000028.1, from coordinate 4,347 downwards.
ATACCTTCCTTCGGTTTAGGAGTTTACCTGCAGAGATTGGGCGAAGCGTCGCGTGAATGGATTCTGATATCCCCTCACATCCGCCTTTTGACGCCACCTTGGTTTCATCTGCAACTTCACTCAAATATTTTTCTAGGGCGCCAGTCTTGATCCAATCCAGGTCAAGGTCATGAAACTCAGACACAACGATGTCATCTTTCGATCGATCCAACCCTTGAATGCGAGTGAAATCAGCATCGACTATAGCAAGCACACCTGGAAATTTCCGCTTCTCCAAGCACTGCATTGCACCAACAGCTTTTGTGACGGACTGGCAATTAACCATCGAACAACGGTTTTTGTCCACGTAAGAGCGAAACCTCTTAATGTCCGTTTTCCCCTCCAAAACAAGAAAGCTACCCTTATGGACCATTCTTTCCATGACGACTTCCTGAGCGATATCGCGCTCATCCATGTGAGATGTAATAGACAGCATTGGTTCACTCTTCTTTGTCAGATTCGCGGGCTGAATTTGATCCCTCAAATACATCCCCCAATTCTACGACTAAATCTTCCCAATGGCTGATTAATTGCGGCGAGTGCGTTGCTAGAATCACATCAAATGAGTTGAGCGTAATAATGTTGAGCAAATCTCCAATGAATTTCTTCTGCCAAGCGACATGGAGGGAAAGTTCCGGCTCGTCGATCAAAATTAGCGAGTTTTCTTTGATTTCAAAAAGCAACTCAAAGAAAAGAACGAGTTGGTGTTGCTCGCCTGATGACAGCTTGTCCAGAGAAATTTCGCCCTTACTGTTTTGGACGTGAAAGCCGTGCTCACGATCAACAAGGACATTTTTCGTTGTGAAACGTTGTCCGATTAGGTCTTTGAACAAGTCTATCCTTGCCAGAAGCGGGTCTAAAGTCTCAAGCTTTCTCTGGGTATCAACAGCATAGGTCTGTAGTACTCGAGCCAAGGCTTGATCTATACTTCCAGTAGGCAACGCAACTTGGACATCTACTTCGGTATCAAGAATTCCTGCCTTCATTAGGTTGTTGCGTTTTTGATCTAGTTCCGCAAGTTTAGCAGTTAGATCCTCGGCCTCGCCCTGAATACTATCCTGAATTACACGCCTGGGGAAAGTTCGGTCGAGAGATTGTGAGAAGGCGGCATAGGAGTTTATTTCGTTAGAAATAATTGTCCTTAAAGACTGAGCTTTCTCCATAATGGCGAGAGTGGAACGCTTGTCCTTATTGTGGCGGTAGTACCTTTCCTCATGGTCTTCTTTAATCACAAGAAGACGTTGAGTTTCAATCAGGCGGCAATCCACCCTGTCGGTAATTTCCAAAAGTGGCTCAGGAATGTCACCCCACAATCCGGATCGAATGCTTTCCGGAAGATGGTCGCGATATGCTTCAACAATCTCATTGTAGTCGTAAGTTTCTCCTGTGTGGTCATGATGCCACTTGGAAGCACCGACACGTGTCAGAAAAGGGAGGTAGCGATCTATCGAAGATTTTCGCTTCGCGTTTACGGTTTTCGGGTTCCAATCAACACATTCCTCACCGTTTTCATCAATGACCCGCACTCGAAGCCCATTCTTCAGTTTATCATCTCTTATTAGATCATCGCCCTCATCAATAATGCTAACCTTTTCAACAAACACACTTCTTCCATCAGAAAACTTGTAGACAAGCTCGTCGAATTCCACACCCAGCATTACTGTCCACCTTCTTTTGAAGAACGCAGAAATCATCCGCAGGCAAAGAGTTTTGCCTGATCCATTTGGAGCAATGATTGCAGTGACGCGTTCTTCCTTGCAAAGAGGGATTTCGTAGTCAAACTCGTCAAATAGCCCTGTAACTTTGAAGTATGTGAGTTGGAAATTTTTCAAATTTATACTCTCTCTCATGTCTAGTCTATTTAGTAAATTTCGAGCATCTAAGTGCGATGAAATTCAGTATTGGGAAACTGAGGTCGCTGTTTCCGGTTAATCTATTATTACTAACTCTCGAACATCTCGTATGATGTTTGGCTCCGTTTGGGGCGTTCGTTGTAACAAAAAGACGTCACTGCATTTTTGCACGTCCTCTAGTTCCCTCTTTGTCGATTCTTATACGGAAAGCGGTTGAGCTAGCCAACCCAAGATTGAAGGTTTCGCCGCCCTTTCGCCCGCGCTATAAGGCTGCACCTGCGGCGAATGGCGGCTTTTTCCCGCGCGCCTGCGGCATAGGTCTTCCGCCATGTCGCCGAATCCCATGGCTTTGCAAAGGTTGCTTCTCTAATTGGGTGTTTGGGTCAAGCTCGTTTTCCTTGTTCTCTGGGTCATTGTCACTCACCCGGGTCACACTTCTCTTCGCAGTCTGATTGATGCTCTGTTGGCACCGCTGCACGCATGTGTTGGATCGGCTGTGGAGAGCCCCACTTTCTGGCGCGCTTCTCGTTGCGCTGCGACCTTTTTCGGCTTCTTCCACGAACCTCGTCCGGTGAGGACGACCCCGTTAGAATTGGGTAGTTGGCGTTTTAGATCATGCCGTGCCTCCCACCTGGTCCTGACGGAATTCCGTGCCATCAATCCACATGCGATGGAGCAGAACAGCTAACTTTCGCGCTACAGCAACAACCGCTCTGCGTCGGCCTTTGGTACGCATCAAGCGCATTCCCCAAGACTTGATTTGCGATTGCGCCATACTTCGCATGAGCAGCGCATTGCCCGCTGCGTAAAGTGCAGCACGGACATCACTGTCCCCAGCCTTTGATATGCGGCCTGGATTGTCATGTTCCCCCGATTGGTATCGTCGAGGCGTAAGTCCAAAATGCGCGCCCACCGTACGGGATCTTTTGAACCGCGTGGGGTCATCGACAGCCGCTTTAAAGGTCAGTGCTGCAATGGGGCCAACTCCAGGAACCGTCATCAATCTCAGGCAGACCTCATCATGGCTAGCGGCCCGTTTGACCCGCCGGTCCAGCTCCAGATATTGCTGATACAGCGCCACCCTTGCGTCGAGCAGCGGGACAAGGGCATGTGCCAGAACATCATCCATTTCGATGATAGGACGCACGATACCATCAAAGCTGCCATGCGAGACGGATTTGGGCAGGCGGATGCCAAATATCTTCAACAATCCACGTGTTTCATTTGCCAGGTCCATCGTCTTCTTAAGCAACGCCTTGCGTGTGCTGAGCAGCGCGCGAAGGCCATGAGCCTCTCGGCTCTTCATATGAACCGGGCTGAACCAACCTGTGCGTAGTATATGCGCGATGCCCCTGGCATCATTCTTATCGGTCTTGTTTCTCATCGCTGACAGGGCTGCGTTCACCTGCCGCGCCTCCAGGCAAACCACATCAAAACCTGCAGCCTGTAGTCCAAAGTAAAGATGTTGGCTCATCGTCCCGGCTTCTAGGCCGACACATTCTATCGGGAATTGGAACTCAGAAAGGCACTCTGCAATGTCATTGACCTCGCAGGCCAGTTCGCGTTCGAGAACGACATTGCCCTTCGGATCAACAGCGCAAAGCGCGCACGACCGAAGTGACACATCAAGTCCAACAAAGTACTCCATCATCTCTCTCCCTTGATCACAGCTATCCTGTGATCATACTGGGAGCTCGACCTCGAAACAGAGGTAGCCCAATTACGCATACTATCTGCGCATAGCTGCCCTTGGTGCAGTGCGCAGCATCGCTCCGAGGGGCATGCTGGTTTGAATGGCCGCTAATCCTTCTTGAGCATGAGCCTCTCGCATATGCGGCGAATGCCTCCTTCCCGCCCTTCGACCTGGCAGGACCGCTACGCCCCGCCAGGTCATTTCTCTTACCTAGATCAAGCCGATGCGCGGCTCAAAGTTGGAGATGATCAGCTCTGCCGCATCCGTCGCACCACCTGCAGCGACGGTATATTTCAGGCGAACCTCTTCAAATTCAAACCCGGCGAACAGTTCGCGGATCTCGGGGCAGTCGTTGATTGACAGAATGAACTTGCCACGGATCCCGGCCAGTTGCTCCGCCATCGCCTGGAAGGCGCTGCGCTCAAACAGGCCCTTGCCATAGTCGCTTTCACCGCCCCAATAGGGCGGGTCGAGGTAAAACAGCGTCTTGCTGCCATCATAGCGACGGATCAAATCAGACCAGTCGAGGTTCTCGAAGATGACGCTTTCCAGCCGTTCATGTGCGGCCTCGAGGATTGGTTCCAGGCGGGACAGGCTGAACCTGGACGGACGGTCAGTGGCAACGCCAAAGACACCACCGAGCTTGCCGCCAAAGGCCTGGCGCTGCAGATACAAAAACCGGGCCGCGCGTTGCAGATCGGTCAGGGTGGCGGGATCGGTTTTGCGCAACCGCTCAAACTCCCGGCGCGAGGCGATCTGATA
>JADFAE010000008.1 GCA_015665415.1 Roseobacter sp. | reverse complement strand
TCAACCGGTTAGCGAAAGGTTAACGCCAGAACAGGGCGCTGAGAAGAGACAGAACGACGAGAAGGCTGAAGAGACTTACTGCACTGCAGCAAGACTTCAGACAGCACTGCGCCTCGGGGTCAAGGGAGACGCACCCCTTCGAGCCTCACTGCTACCCCCCTTTAGGGCAGGTGCTTTTCCAAGTCGAAATTCAAACGGAACCGGTTTTCCGGATGCACCGAACGGGTCACAAGATAGGACCCATCCTCCGGATTGCTGTAGCGGCGGATGATGGCCAATGCTGGGGTGCCCCGGGCCACTCCCAAAGGTTCCGACAGTTTTTCATCGATGGCAGTGACAAAGACCTCGACGCGGGCATTGGCCGCCTGCACGCCATACAGATCCTGGATTTGCTTCAGTAGAGACGCCCCCGCCGGGTTGGGAAGCCCCACGACATCGGAAAATTCCAGCGCGATATAGGCATCCAGCCAAGAGATCGGCGCTTGCGAGTACTGCGTCAGCCGCATCGCCTGCAGCCAGAGCCACTCCCGTTCGGTGGAGGATTGCAGCATCAGCGCCAATTCCGGCGAGGCCTTGATGGTCCTGACCTCCAGCTGTTTGCGATAGGTCTCTGCCGGGTATTGCATCAGATCTTCGAACGAAGACAGGGTTTGCACCACCTTCTCTTGCGGCTGCAAGGAAATGACAAAGGTCCCATACCCGGACCGGGCCTCGACCAGCCCCAGATCGCGCATGCCCTCAATCGCCTTGCGGATCGTGGAGCGGCTGGCGGAAAACCTTTGACACAGCTCATGCTCGGTGGGCAGGCACTGGCCGATCCCGTAGGTGCCAGCGGCAATTTCCTGGCGCAGAACCTGGGCCACTAGCTGATACCGGGTGAGTTTAGCGGATTGTTTTGATGTGGTCATGCCGGGCTCCAAATTTACAAAGGGCCGTCACCTGGGCCACCCCCACCGCGCGGCGTCGCACAAAGAGGCTGAAACCGATAGAGGATCTGCAAACTAGCCGCCCGCCGAGGACCGGGCAATGGCCAAAATGACCGCCGCATTGTCCAGGTCCCCCTCAGAGTTGCGCAGACAGTCCGCCATCATCGCCGCATATGTTTCGGCAAAGGGCAGATGCTGGCCGGATGTCCGCGCGATCTCCCGTATCAGCCCAAAATCCTTGGCGGACTGGCTGATCCTGCCCTGAGCCTCAAAGCGGCGCGCCACCATCATTGGCCCCTTGACGGCCATGACCTGCGATTGAGCCGCCGTGTTCTGCGCCAATTCCAGAAACGCCGCCGGATCCAGCTCCATGCTTTCGGCAAAGACCATCCCTTCAGCCAGAGCGGCCCGGTTGAGACCCAGGATCAGGTTGACCGCCAGCTTGGCGCGATTGCCGTTGCCCACAGGGCCAACAAAGAAATGCGCCCGCCCCAACACCTGCAAAATAGAATCGAGCCGGGAGGTCTCATCCAAATCACCCGCCACAAAGAAGACGGCCTCTCCGGCGTCAAGCTGCTTGCTGGACCCGGAAAGCGGTGCCTCAATCAAATGCCACCCCTTGGCCCGGGCCTGGACTGTGATCCCGGGCATCCGATCCGGGTCACAGGTGCTGAAAGAGACAATTGCCCCGCCACGCCCAATCGGCGCTTGCGCAACCAAACCCTCTAGCTGATCCGTATCAAAAACCGCCGAAAGGATCACATCCGACTGCCAGACCTGTGCAGCCTGCGCACCCGTCCCCCCCGATGCATCCAGCTCTGCCAGCCGCGCAGGCTGAGGGTCAGTTCCGGTGACCGGATATCCAGCCGCGATCAAGCGCCGCGCCAGCGCCCCACCGATCAGGCCCAGGCCAAAAATACCTATACGTTCCTTCACCTCACCCCTCCTCTGTTTATGCACTGCCAGGTGCGTTATTGCGCATTCTGTGCCTTCAGGTCAGCCAATTGAGCCAGAGCCTGGTTGGACAGCGGCAGCTTGACCGGCTCATCGATCTCTGCCGACACATCCGCCGCCGAATAGGCTTCCATCACGGTCCGCGCGTGCTCTGGCGAGACCATCACCTCGCGGTCCAGCAGCACGGCCTCCAGAAAATGGATCGTCTCCGGCCCCATCTGCCCGGCAAAAACATGATCAACCTGCTCGCCCGGCATCGTGGACATCGGATATTGCGTGCCACCGGCGACGGTGTTCAGCCAATTGTCGCGACTGGTGTCGTCCAGGATCAGCGCCCCGTCAGTGCCGGTGATCTCGATCCAGGTGCCGCAGTAATTCGGAAAGCTTGGCGGCAGGTTCCAACCGCCGCCCACAACCACCAGCGTGCCATCATCCATGGTGATCGTCGACCACATGCAATCATAGGACCCATTCAGATCCTTCATGTAGCCGTAGGCCCCCTGCGAATAGACCCGCACCGGCTTGGCCGGCTCCAGCAGCCAAAAGACAAAATCCAGATCATGGGTGGATTCCATCGCCGCCGGAGACAGCTTTACCCGGTTGGCAATCTTCTTCCCCAGATTGCGCGAGAGGTGACGGCTGACCATGACATTGACCACTTTGCCCAGCGTCCCATCGGCGATGGATTTCTTGGCATAGGCAATTTTGGGGTTGAACCGCTGCGAATAGCCGATGGTGAATTTCACATTCTTCTCGTGCGACAAGGCAATCAGCTCATCGGCTTCGGCCAGTTCAAGCGCAATCGGCTTTTCCAGCAGGACGTGCTTGCCCGCCTTCATGCAAGCCCGAGCGATCGGATAATGGCTCTGCTCCGGCGTGGTCGAGATATAGACCACCTCAATCGCCGGGTTGTTGATGATATCCATATAGTCCGTTGTCGCACTCGCCGGGTTGGTTTGGGCCACCACCTCCTCCAGCCGCTCCGGGCGGATTTCGCAGATGTGCAATTTGTCCACCAAGGCCGAACGGGACAAGGTCACCGCACGAATTCCGCCACACCAACCGGCACCAATGACCGCCACTTCAACTTGCCTCATACGGATATGTCCCTTGTGAAATTCTCCCGCCCCAAATTTAACTTTGTACGTACATTTGTCAAATTCTTGAAATTAACAAAATTAAACTGATGTTAATACTGAAAAAATTATAATTACAAAATACAATAGCTAGAGATTTGTACGGACCAGAACATCGAGGAAAGGAGGACCAAATGCCGATTCCCCGGCCCATCTGCCCAACCCATCCAGTTGGGCAAATGCTCTAAGCGCCGCCGGCCATCGCCGCGATCGTGGCTGCCAAATGCGCCCGCATCGCCGCACGCGCAGCGGCCTGGTCGCGCCGCTCCAACGCCGCAACAATCGCATCATGTTCCGCAAAGGAGTGGTAGCTTGAGGGCGGCGACACATCCTCTGGGTTCAGGCGACGCCAAACAACCACCAGACGCACCCCGTTCACAATCCGATGCAATTCATACAGCAAGGGATTGCCGGCGCTTTTTGCCAGCAACTCGTGAAAATCTGCGTCCAGTTTTTCGTAGCCCGCCCAATCCGGAGCCACCCGCATCGCCTGCGCCAGCTCCCGCAATTCGGAGATCTGCAGCGGGCTGGCCTGCAGCGCGGCCATCTGCGCCAATTCCGGCTCCAGCGCCAGACGCGCATTCATCGCCTCCATCGGGCCGGTGCGTTCTGCCAGGCTACTGATATCACGGCCACTGCCATAGTCCGCACCAGGCCTGGCCGCGTGGCGCAGGAATGTCCCACGCCCCACCTGGCGCTCCAGCCCGCCTTCGGTCTCCAAGACCAGCAACGCATTGCGTAAATCCGTCCTACTCACCCCAAGCAGCGGCGCCAGCTCCCGCTCAGGCGGCAGCCGAAACCCCTCCGGTCGCGCCTCGGATCCCAACCAGGACCGAAGCCGGGGAAGCGCATCAGGCTTCATTGGTCAACCAATCAGACATCATGTTTCCTTCTACAGCCCATCAAATCTTCTTATCCTGGAAAACCTATACATATAAGGCATCCAACCTGTATCAACAGGCCAATATTTGGTTGCACACTTTGATTCATAGATCAACCAATCCACCAAAGGGCTAACAATATGAGCGCCACCGAGACCAAGATCAATCCTCAATGGGAGGGCGTCACCACCGCACCAGAGATGCCGCTGCCGCAGACAATGAAGGCCTGGGTTCTGGGTGATCCCGAAGAGATCACACTGGTGACAAAAGAGATCCCGCGCCCCGGCCGCGCCGAGGCGCTGGTCAGGATCGATGCCGTCGCCATCTGCGCCACCGACCTGGAAATCCTGACCTATGGCACCCCGGCGCTGATCGAAGGTGGCGCGCCCTTCAACAAGGGCTTCACCCCTGGTCATGAATATATGGGCACCATCGCAGCACTGGGTCCTGGGGTGGACGAGTTTGAAGTCGGTGACCGGGTCACAGTCGAGATCCACGCCGGGTGCGGCCAATGCAAACGCTGCCGCATGGGCATGTATACCTCCTGCCACAACTACGGGCTCAACTACGGCACCCAAGACAAGGGCCACCGCGCCAATGGGTTCACCACCAATGGCGGTTTTGCCGAATATGCAGTGAACAATATCAACACCATGATCCGGGTGCCCGACCATATGAGCGACGAAGAGGCCACCCTGGTGGTGACCGCCGGAACCTCTATGTACGGGCTGACCGAACTGGGCGGCCTGGTGGCGGGCGAAAGCGTCGTTGTCATTGGGCCAGGACCCATCGGATTGCTGGCCGTGGCCGTCGCCAAATCGCTGGGTGCCGCGCCGGTGGTGCTGGTCGGCACCCGCGACAATCGCAACCAGATCGGCCGAGAGCTGGGCGCCGACATCGTGATCAATCCCAATTCAGAAGACGTGGTGGCCCGGATCAAAGAGATCACCGGCAAAGGCGCGGATTATGTTGTCGACTGCGCCGGCACAGAGGCCACGGTCAACCAGGCGGTACAGATGACCAACCGTGGCGGGCGGATTTGCCTGGCCGCTTTTCCAAAGACTGCTGTCGCGTTTGACTTGGGGGCCCTGGCGGTCAACAATATCTATCTTTACGGCATTCGCGGCGAAGGTCGCTCAGCCACCCATCGCGCCATGGCCTTCATGGCCGAAAAGCGCTTTGATGCCAGCTTGATCCACACGCATACGTTCTCACTGGAAGAGCTGCCAACCGCGCTGCGCTATGCGCGCGAGCGTATTGATGACGCCATCAAGGTCGTTGTTTCACTGCGACAGCCAAAGCCCGAAGGCGACCAATCTGACAAGGGGGTACAGCAATGACCAAGGCAAAGCGCGGCATCTATGCGGCGGCGATTTCACCCTTCCAGGCAGACGGGACGCTCGATGCCGCCAAACTGACCTCCTATTGCCGTCATCTGCTTACCGATGGCGGTTGCGACGGTGTTGCGCCGATGGGCACCACTGGGGAAGGCACCTCCATAGCCTTGCAGGACAGGCTGGCGCTGCCGCAGGCCTTTCAGGCGGCGGGCTTTCAATCAGAACAGGTCATATTTGGCACTGGTGCGCCGGCAATCGGCGATAGTATCGCGCTGACCCGCGCCGCAGTTGATGCCGGGTTTTGCAATGTGCTTGTGCTGCCGCCCTATTTTTACAAAAACGTCTCTGACGATGGTTTGTTTGCGGCCTATGCACGGCTGATCGAACAGGTCGGTCGCGAAGATCTGCGGGTCTATCTCTATCATTTCCCGCAGATGTCCCAGACACCGATCTCGCCGGAACTGGTGGTGCGACTGCGCCAGGCCTTTGGCCCCATCATCGCCGGTCTGAAAGACAGCAGCGGCGATTTTGAACAAAGCCGCGCAATCATCTCCGCCACCGGTGGAATTGCCGAGGATTTTGACATCTACCCCTCCTCCGAAGCGATGCTGTGGCAAGGCCTGTCCATCGGAACCGCTGGCATTATCTCAGGATCCACAAATGCCTTTGGCACATTGGCACAGGCGGCCCTGCGCGCCACCCAAGGCACGGAACGAGACGCAGCGATGGCGGCCGTGCAAGCGGGTCGGGCGGTGGCCTCAAAATACCCGTTGATGGCCGCGATGAAGCAAATCGAAGCCTGGCGCAGCGGTGATGACAGCTGGACCCGCATGGCACCGCCGCTGACCAACCTCAGCCCGGATCAGGCAGCGGAGCTGCGCGCAGATCTGGACCAACTGAACCAAGTTTGATTGCATTCGCGGCCCGTGCCGTTTCTGTCAGGAAAGCCCCCATGCCCCATACATCCCCGCTCAGCCATGGCCCCGACCATGTTGAAATGGCCACCGACCCCGCCGCCTTTGCCCATTGGCCCGAGGGCCTGCATCAGGAAATGCTGCAGCATCTGGACAACGGCGTTGTCGGCTCAGTTCTGGTTTCTGAGACTGACAGGCTGCGTGTCTGGCATCTGCGTATTGCGCCAGGCAAGCGCTGCGCCTTTCACCGCCATGTCAATTCCTACTTTTGGTCCGCCCTCGCAGACGGCAAGGCCCGTGGATATTTCTGCTCTGGGGAGATCCGTGATGTCACCCATTTCGCCGGAGAAACCCGCCACTTTGTCTATGGCAGCGAGGATTGCATGCTGCATTCGGTTGAAAACATCGGTGACACGGAATTGCTGTTTTGCACCGTCGAATTCATCGACGGCCCCAATGCGCCGCTGCCGATCCCCGACCAATACCGGCTGAAGACCTGACTTCAGCCGGCGTTGATCCGGGCAAGGCTCAGACCTGATCGCGCGCCGACATATGAGGCACGGTTTCGCCGGTTTCGGTAAAGGTCCGGGTCACGTCCTGCGCGCCATAGATCCACAGGATGATCAGAGGTTCAGCGCCTGTATTGCGAAAATAATGCGGCGCATTTGCGGGAACAAAAGATGTGTCCAGCGGGCCCAACACGTTGGTTTTACCATTAATCATGGCCTCCGCTGTGCCCTGCAAAATCGTCACTTGCTCGGCGCAATTATGGGAATGCAGCGGCGCGCCACAGCCGGGAGGGAAAACAGTAGTGCCACTGGTAAACGGCGTATCCGCTGCGTTTTCCTTCCCCACCAGCAACCGGGTTTCCACCCCGTCTCCCCTGCTGAACACACTGACTTGATCGTATCTCACGGAGAACCCGTTTGGCATGTCTCACCTCTTTTCAATTTAGACTGCTGCGCTGCACAGGATAGGAAGCCTCTATGCCCAATTCCCCCGTAACAACTTCATATGACAATCTGCGGGACTTCATTGCCCGCTGCTTTTGCTCCTGTGGCATGGCAGAGGGCGACGCGGATCGGGCCGCAGGCCTGATGGCCCGGGCGGACCTCATCGGGCAGGATGGCCATGGCGTATTCCGGTTGCCGCAATATATCCGCCGCATCCAGGCCGGCGGGCTGGAGGTGAACGCGCGCATTTGCACCCTGCAAGAGCGCAGCGCCACCGCACTGATCGATGGCGGCAATGGCCTGGGGCATCTGGTGATGCACCATGCCACCCAACTGGCTATGCAAAAGGCCAAGACCACCGGCGTCGCCTGGGTTGGCGCTCGGCACTCGAACCATGCCGGGCCGGCCTCGCTTTATGCTTCGATGCCAACAGAGCAGGACATGATCGGGATTTATGCCGCGGTTGGCAGTGCCAATCACATGCCCCCCTGGGGTGGCACCGAAATGCTGCTCAGCACCAATCCGATTGCGGTTTGCATCCCCTCGGCCAGCTACCCGCCAATCATCCTGGACATGGCCACAACGGTGGCGGCCTACGGCAAGGTCAAAACCGCAGCCCAGCGCGGCGAGCCCATTCCCGAGGGTTGGATGATCAACAGATCCGGCCAGCCTCTGACCGACCCCAATCGAGCCTCCGAGGGCTTTCTTCTGCCCATCGGCGGTGCCAAGGGCTATGGCCTGTCGTTGATCTTTGGACTGCTGGCCGGAACCTTGAACGGGGCCGCCTTTGGCCGCGAGGTTATCGACTTTAACGCCGACAGCAAAACCACAACCAACACCGGTCATTTCATCATTGCCCTGGATATCAAGGCCTTTGCCGACCCGAAGGAGTTCAAATCTGATGTCGACCGGATTTGGGCGCAGATGAAATCCTCGCCGCGTCTGCCGGGGTTTGACAGTATTCGGCTGCCTGGCGAGCGGCTGGCCAAGGTGACCCGCGACAGAATTGAACATGGAATTCCTTTATCAGCTGCGCTGAATACCGCGCTGACCGAATTGGCGCAGGATCTTGGTGTCGCGCCGTTGTGAATAAAGGTCGAAGCAAAAGGCACTCCGAGGAAAATGCCGCGCAGGGTGAACCCTGCGCGGCAATCTTTTTTATTGCGACGTCAGCTCGTTGACCAAGTCTTTATAGGCGAGGTCCTGCTCTTGGCGCATAACCTGATAGCCGTCTCCATCAATCAGATCGATGGTTTCGTTCAGCCGACTCATCATACGGTTGAAGGTTTTGTCTTCGACCAGCGCATTGAAAGCCTCGGTCAGTTTTGCCACCACATCATCCGGCGTCCCCTTGGGGGCCAGAACCACACGGTGCATAAAGCCGATGTCGCCTTCTACGCCGACCTCAGCGAGGGTTGGAACATCCTCGAACATGCGCTCGGCACCCGCGGTCGCCAGGACCCGAATCTCACCCGCATCCAGCAACGACCCCAAGGTCGAAGGAAAGCCCATGGTGACATCGGAATCGCCTGCCAGCAGGGCCTGCATAGAGGGTCCGCCGCCTTTATAGGGCACCAGGTTCAGGCTAAAGTCCCGCGCTTTCATGATTTGCGCAGCAGGGACAAAGAAGGCGCCCCAATTGCCGGAATGTGACATCCGGATAGCATTGGGGTTTTCCTTGGCGGCTGTGACCAGATCCTCGAAGGTCTGATAGGGGCTGTCAGCGCGCACAACGACACCAGCCGGGGCATAGTTCACCCGGGCGATCGGGATGAAATCCTCCATCGGATCATAAGGCAGGTTTTCAACGTGCTGCTGCAACATGTCGATGTAGTTATGCGTGAACAGCAAGGTGTAGCCATCGGCCGGCGCCTTGGCGACTTCCTGGGTGCCTTTCTGACCGCCGGACCCTGGGGTCAGACGCACAATCATTGCCTGGTCCAGATACTGCGGGATAATTGAGGTGATCACCCGTGCATTCAGATCATGCGAGCCCCCTGCTCCCAATGGAATAACCATGGTGATTGGTTTTTCCGGGTATTCGGCCTGGGCCACCCCCAAAGACGCTGTCACTGCCAATCCGGCGGCGGCTGCCAATGTGGCGGCGCGTTTGATCGATGTTTTGAACATATCTTCCTCCCTTTTGCATCGTTGTCTTATTCAGAACCTGGCAGGTGATGCCTCTGCCAGGACATTACTCAGAAGGTACGGACCGCATCCGCCTCCAAAGAAGAAACCCAATCACTGGTGTGGCCGTCAAAATCCCCAAAGCGGCGAGGCGCTCATCAAAGAGGAAGGCCAGCGTGGTTCCATTGCCCATGGCGATGGTCTGGCCAAAGGCGTATTCCATCGGCGGGCCAAGAATGAAGCCCATCACCATTGGCATCACGTCGAACTTGCCGGCTTTGGCGATCAAGCCAAAGACACCAAAGGCAACCAGCATCAGCAGATCGAAGGTGTCGGACCGGAAGACATAGGCGCCGGCAAAGGCAAACATGATCACAACCGGCACCAGTACCGAAGTCTTGATCCGGACCAGTCGGGAAAAGAACGGGATCGACAGATAGCCGATGGCCAGGAACATCAGGTTGGCAAAGACCATCGCAATCAGAATGGCAAAGACCGTGGCACCCTGCTCTTCGAACAGCTGCGGGCCAGGGCGCAGCCCCTGGGCGACAAAGGCCCCCAGCAGGATTGCTGTCACATTGTCGCCGGGGATGCCCAGCGTCAGCAACGGCACCATCGTCGGCCCATTGACAGCGTTGTTGGCCGCCTCTGCCGCAGCAACGCCTTCCAGATTTCCTTCGCCAAAGGTTTCAGGCTGATCAGAGGCATTTTTGGCCGCTGAATACCCCATCATCGCCGCCACGACCTGCCCCAGACCCGGGATGATGCCGATGCCGGTGCCAATCACGGTTGACCGACAGATCGTCCGAAAGCTCGCCTTGAATTCCTTGCGGGTCAGTCGCTCCCCCATCAAGGCCGCCAACTGCTGAACCTTTTCATTGCGGATCACCACTGCGGCGATTTCGGGGATCGCAAAGACACCAATCAACATCGGCAGCAAAGGAATGCCTGATTTGAGATCAAACAGCCCAAAGGTAAAGCGCTCCACCCCGCCCAGCGGATCAGTCCCGATAAAGGACAGCCACAGACCAACAGCCATCATGATCAGGCTTTTTACCGGACTGGACCCCGATGTGGCTGCAATGATGACAAGGCTCAGCAACAAGACTGCAAACAGCTCTGGCGGGCCAAATTGCATCACCAGATAGGCAATCGGGAAGATCATGAAGATGGTGAAGATATCGCTGGCTGTGTCGCCAAACACAGAAGAAAACAACGCCATGTCGAGCGCCTTGCGGGATTTTCCCTGTTTAGTCAGAGCATAGCCGTCGCGTGATGTGGCCACGGCGGCGCCGGTCCCGGGCATCGACACCAGGATCGCCGGGATACTGCCGCCAAAAATACCCCCCTTGTAGACGCCCAGCAGGAACGGAATTCCTACAATCGGGTCAAGAAAGAAGGAGATCGGCAGCAGGATCGCCATCGCCATCAATGTGGTGAACCCAGGCAGGGCTCCCACCAGCATGCCGCCAAACAGGCCCGCCCCCATCAAGACAAAAGTATCAAGCCGCATGGCCATGGCAAAGCCAGCAAGAAACTGATCAAGCATTGGTATTTCCTTTGAATTTTGGATCAGCAATCATTGAGACTTCAACCTCCCAAGAGCCGTGAATAGGCAAATTCGATCGCACTCAGCTCTGGTAAGGACACCGCCAGAACCCGTGTTGCCAGTAGGTACAAAGCTGGCGGTCCAACAAGCGAGAGACAGGCAATTTGCCAAACCTTCCGATTGCCGGCCAACCAAGAGATTGCCGCCATCGACAGCGCCGAGGAAATCAGGAAGCCAAAGGGCTGCATCGACATCGCGTAAAAGATCATCAGCCCAAACAGCGCAAGGCCCCGTTCCCATCCCCGCAGGTTGAACCTGTCAAAGACTTCCGCATCCGGATTTCGGCTACGCCACACCAGAAAGAGAGCGCAGAGAGCCGCCAGCAGCGAGAGCACAACACGGGGAAACAAGTTTGGAGGGATCGCAGTCAGCGATCTGCCCATCAGAACTTTGGGCGGGGCAACCAGCGCCCCGATGAAGGCGACGCTCAACCCTGCCAGCACCAATAGCGCTGCCACAATAGCCAGTTCGGGGGTCAGCCTTTGTTTTGCTCTTCCCACCGGCTCGGCCTCAGCTTCGCTCGTTTCTGCGCGTTTCATTCATTCTTCCCTGATCTTGGTCGGATCTGGCGATTGCTCGGCTGCAACCCTGGCCAGCTCTTCGTGGAACATTTCTAGTATTTCGACATCCAAACCTGCGCGCATCGCGGCCACTTCCTCGGCGGTGGCAGCGACGAACCTGGCCCGCTCTGCTGCGGATAACGTGGTGAATTCGACACCATCGCGGCGCATGGCCGCTTCGCATTTGGCTTCTTCTTCCTGGGCAAAGAGACGTTGTTTCGCTGTCGCCTCTGCCAAGGCGGCAGAGACCGCGGCCTGGACCGGTTGCGACCAGGATTGAAACGTTTCCCTGTTGAACAACACCAGCGTGACTCCCAGAAGATGCCCGGTCAGCACGATGTGGCGCTGGGTCTTATGCAGTCCCATCTGATAGGTATTGGTCAGCGGGTTTTCCTGCGCGTCCACCTGCTTTGCCTCAATCGCGGCCGCCAGATCACGGACGTCGATCACCTGTGGCTCAAAGCCCAAGGCACGGAACACCCGTTGATGGGCCTCGTTGGCCAATGTCCGGATCCTGAGACCCTGGCAATCCTGTGGGCTGCGTATCGGCCGATTGGCAACGGAGATATGGCGCAGGCCATTGTCCCAATATCCAAGCACCTTGAACCCAGTCTCGGCCTCGACCTTCTCTGCCAGGCGCCTACCAAAGGGACCATCCAGCACAGCATATACCAACCGTCGGTCCGCAGCAGCAAAATGCTGATCAAACAACCCCAGCTCAGGCACCCGCCCGGCCAGATAGCTGGAGGCAAAATAACAGCCATCCAATGTGCCGGCCTCGGTCAAGGTCAGCAACTCCGAAGCTTGACGCCCGGATGTGGTGATATTCTGCAAAAACGCCACATTGCGGCCATCGCCCAGCGCATCACAGAAGGCCTGTGCCCCCCGTGTATGAACAGAAGTATGGCCCTGATAGCCACCAAATTTCAGTGCGCGCCCGATCACAGCAGGCCCGCCTCGTCACCAAAGAACCTGATAGATCCTTGGGTAGAAGATATGCTGCTATTCTGGTTCATGTCGCGCCTTTTTACTTTTCCTGACTATGAACTGTATCTTTTCGCGTTGCCGAAACAACTTATGAGTCCTTATGTCTGCGTTCAGAAAACTTGATACCGCCGCGCCATGGCACAGCTAAAACACCGCGCGCGGCAAATGCGGCGGCGGGGTCACAAAACCCGCTCTTGTTGGCCTGAATCAGATCTCTTTCACCCAGTATCCGGGCCAGGTCTTCGACTGATTAAATCACAAGAAATTGGAACAACCATTGAAACCTTAGGGAAAGAAATGGTCTCTGCATTTTTGACATCCGCGCTCGATCTCATCACACAGCTCGATGGCAAAGGCCTGAACAGCCTTGCTTCGGGCTTTTGTCGCAGGCTCGATCAGCAAATAATCTACAGTCAAAGGCGGATCCGAAATCGGCGACAGCAGCATGTCCGCGTTATCCAGGCTTGCAAGACACAGACAGCCGGGCACCACCGATGACCACTCGCCGCGATCCACCATATCCAAAGTGGTCATCATACTGTCCAGCTCTAGGATCGAATGGGAGGAGGCGCAAAAGTTACTCAGGTACTGGTCGATCTTTGAGCGCCGCGCATTGCCAGGCCCTGGCAGCATGATCTTGAGCGGCGGCGCGGTGGCCAGATTGACAGGCTCACTCGCCGCCGCGCTGCTGCCCCGCTTTTGCATCAGGACCTCAATATCGGTTTCAACATGAGAAGAGCGCACGCCAACCGGCGTGTCCCCACCTGGCACCACAGCCAGATCCAACTCGCCGTTGGCCACTGCGGCGGTCAACACAACGCTGTAGCCTTCGGTGACCTTTACGTCGACAAAGGGGTTCTGTTTGGAGAAACGGATCAAGGCCGGGCCCAGAACCGATCTTGCAAAGGTCGGCATGATGCCAACCCGCACACAGCCATATAGTTCATCGGTATGGGAGGCGACATCTTCCTGCAGCTCATCCACTTCGAGCAACACCCGCGTTGCCCGCCAATAGATCCGGTCCCCGGCCTTGGTTGGGGTTACACCTGTCGACGCGCGCTCAAACAGGGTCAGCCCCAAGATGGTTTCCAGATCACGGATCTGCATGCTGACGCCGGACTGCGTGGCGTGAACCCGATGCGCAGCACTGGTTATCGAACGCTCCTCATAGACGGCGACAAAGAAACGAAGGTGTTGTATTTTGACGTTCTTCATAGATCCAGGCCGCAGTTCTAGGGGGCTGCCAAAGGCAGTTCAGGCAGTATCAACCAAAAGACGAATAAATCCAATCCGGCAGTTATCCCGACGTCGCGATATGGGCTGCAGCCCAGACCAACACCGGCAAACAGGCAAAAGTCAAAACCGTGGAGACCACAACGGCTCCGGCGATCTTGCCGGAATCGGGGCGATACCTTTGCGCATAGACATAGGTCACAATTGCCGTCGGCATTGAGGACAACAGGAAGACTGCACCGGCAGCCTGCCCCTCCAGCTGCAGGATCCAGATCACGGCAAGCGCCGCGACCACCCCGATCGAAAGCCGCGCGATGGCCACCACAACGGCCGGCCTCAAATCTGAGATGGTCAGCCCCGCCAGAGAATTGCCAAGCATGATCAGCATCGCCGGGATCATCATTCCGCCCAGGATCTCTGTTGTGGTCACAACGGCCTGCGGCACTTGCACGCCGGTGGTGACCACAAAGACCACCCCGGCCACCGCATAGATCAGCGGTTGCCGTGCCAATTGGGCCAGACGAATGCTGCCTGACGCAACAGAAACCCCAACGGAATGTTGAATCAGCGCCACAACAAAGAAATAGGAGACCCCCAGTTTCAGACCTTCATCGCCAAAGGTGAGCAGGACCAGCGGCAGGCCCATGTTACCCGAGTTCGGCAGCATCAGGCTGGGCAGAAAGCTTTGCACACTCATCCCTGCGAATTTCACCGTCAGCAACCCCAGTACGGCTGACAAGGAAATGCAAAGAACTGCAGCTGCCGCCATCTCCAGCAGCATTGCAGGGGTGACCCCAAAGGAGGTCAGCGAGGAAAAGATCAAGGCAGGTGTGGCAACCAGAATGACCGTGGTGCTCAGCGTTCCGGCATCTAGGGCAACCTTGGATCGTCCCATCGCAAAGCCGATCAAGGTGATGGCAAAGATCGGGGCCAGAACATTGCCCAGGTCGGCGATCATTTTTCCGGATCCAGCAGGCACTGTCTCTGCAGCTCTGCGATCAGCTCCCGCACCCGTGCGGCATTGTCCACAGCCACTGATCCATCCCGGTTGAGCAGGTTGTTTTCAAACCCGATCCGCGCCTTGCCCCCCCGGCGAACGGCCTCGACCAGGCAGGCAGTTTCCTCTTGGCCAAAAGCACAGAGCGTCCAGTCAGCCTGTTCAAAGCACTGTGGTTTCAGCTTCAGAAAGGGTTTCAGATCGGCGGTATTGCTTTGCTGTCCGGCAGTGTAGCGGCCCAGCACAAACAGAACCTCCAGGTCCGGAGCCGGAATCACCCCAGTCTTGATATAGTCTGCCAGTTGCATCATCTCTTCGGGTGCATAGAGAATATGCTGCACGCCAATGCCCGCATCTTGGGCCCAATGATAAAAACTGCGCAACCTGTGTTCCGTTTCGCCAACCACCATCTCCCGCAACGCGATAGAGACAAAGCTAGGTCTGAGTGTTTGCACCAGCGCGCGCTGCTGCTGCGGGGTATAGCGGCCGACCGCCTCTGTCGTGACCTGCACCACCAGGTCTGGAGCCCGGTGGTGCAGCTCCGCCAGCAATTCCCCGTAGAGCCCCACATCCAGCACATGCGCGCCTTGGTCATCGCGCACATGCGCATGCAGGCCACCGGCTCCAGCCTCCTGGCAGGCCAGGGCTGTGCTGACGATCTCTTCTAGACCAACCGGCAATGCCGGGTGATCCAACCGGCTGCGTTCGGCACCGTTTGGGGCCACCATGACCTGGGGCAAGCGGGGGATCGGACTACCCATGTTCAAGGTAGGATCGGCGCGCAAATACTCACTCAAGGTTCAAAAAACCTGCAATGATCCGGGTAAAGCGCTCTGGCTGCTCGATGTTCGACAGATGCGCCGCATCTTCCACCACTGCAAACTGGGCCCCTTCGGTTACATCACACATCGCCTGCATGACAGGAACTGGTGCCGCCGGATCAAACTCTCCTGTGACATATAGGACAGGGCAGCGGAGCTTGGGCAGATCCCCCAATAGATCCAGCGATTGCAGGCACCGCGCCACCCCTTCATAGCCTGCCGCCGAGGTCCTGTGGATCATCGACCGGACCTCGGCCAATGTGTCGACATTGGCAGGATCAGCAAGAAAGGCCGCCGAGAACCAGCGCTCCAGTGTTGTAGAGCTCAGCGCCTCGATTCCCTGGTCATGCAGCCGTGCAATATTGCCGTCCCAAATGCCTTTGTAAGCTTCGGGTGCATCGGCGCGGGCATCGCAGCAAATCAATTTGCTGATACGGTCAGGATGGGCAATCGCCAAAGCCAGACCCGTCATTCCGCCCAGAGAAATCCCCATAAACTCGGCACATTCGATCTCAAGGAAATCCATCAGATCAACCACATCCCCAGAAAGTTGATCAAAGTTGTAAGGCGGCGTCGCCGGGTCGCTGTCGCCATGGCCACGGCTGTCATATCGCAGAACACGCCGCGATTTGGTCAGAGCACTGATCTGCGGATCCCACACCCCCCGGTCTGTGGCCAGGGAATTGGAGAGCACGATCCAGGGGGCGCCCTCCGCCCCCTCTGTTTGAAACGAGATGCGTGTCCCATCCGCGGTCGTCAATACGCCAGTTGTCAGATTTGTCATTGTTCGCCCGCCCCAAGTGCCGTGTTGATTTTGGGCAGAACCTGTTCTGCCATCAGGATCATGGACCTGCGCCCAAGCTCATAATCTGTCCAATCCTGCCCGGCATAGACCAGCTTGCCAAAGGGGCCGGTTTGTTCCTGGAACGCCAACACCTGTTCGGCAACACTTGACGGATCACCATAGATCACCAGCCGATCCAGCACATAGTCCAGCGTCACATCATCATCGTCCATGTTCTGGTCTTCTTTAAACAGGTTCAGACGCCCACCTGACCGCAGCTTGGTCAACAATTGCTTGAAATACAAAACATAGGGGCTGCCGGGATCCCGCGCATAGCGTTTGGCGGTTGCCATGTCATCCGCAACACACAGATTCTTGGCCACGCTCCAGTTTTCAAACCGGGCCTCCCGCCCGCCCAGGGCACAGCCTTCGGCATATTTGGGCCAATGGGTCGCCACCCATTTGGGCAACAGGAAATTGGCTGAGATCGGCTCCCATCCGCGCGCCGCCATGGCCGTGACACCTTTGGAATAGGGTGCCACCACGGTGCCAACAATGGGCGGATGCGGATCTTGGTAGGGTTTGATGATTTCCCCCTGCCCGATTTCCGGCATCATCGTGTTCTCGGTTGAGACCGAATAATGCTCGCCCTGCAGATTATACGGTGCCTTGCCCGCCCAGATCTGCAACACCATATTGATGCACTCGATGAACATGGAATTGCGGTCTTTATCCAGGTTCCCAAAAACTTCGGCGTCGGACAGCAGCCCGCCGGGAGAGATGCCAAAGTTAAAGCGGCCCTTCAGCATATGGTCCAGCATCGCCACTTCAGCGGCGACCCGCGCCGGGTGAGAATTGGGCAGGTTCACTGTCCCGGTCCCCAGTCGGATATTCTTGGTCTCGTAGGCCAGGCTGGCAAGAAAGGCCACGGTAGAGGTGATGATCTCCGCCTGATCGGTGGTGTGTTCGCCGCAATAGCCTTCCACAAAGCCCAATTCATCCGCCAGGATGAAGGCCTCGCGATCTTCCTGAATGCTTTGCCAGATCGGCTTACCCAGGGGGTGAAGTGGCATTGTGAAAAAGGATAACTGCATCTGCTTCTCCGGACTTGAATACGGTTTTCCGAAAGCATGCCTGACTTTGATCTGCAGCGATAATGATGGTTTTTAATGCATGTTATCAGTTTTTCAGATGGGTAATCGCACCACCTTGGGCATCAGAAAAACTGAAGGCCGACATAAAATCTCATAAGTTGTTTAACTGGCATTTTTGATGAATGTTTGGGCAGATTTTGAGCCGAACAGTTTAAGTGGGATGAAAACATGAACGCGCTTGCTACAGAGACCACCGTCGATCGCATCGACCCGCTGGCCCTTCGCGATGTCTTTGGCCAGTTTGCAACAGGGGTGACTGTTGTCACGACCCTGACCGACGATGGCGCCCCGATCGGGCTGGCGGCCAATTCGTTTTCGTCCGTTTCCCTCGACCCGCCGCTGGTGTCGTGGAACCTGTCGCTGAATGCGCCAAGCCTAAGCGCGTTCCGCACGTCTGCTTCCTTCATCATCAATATCCTATGCGAGAATTCCAAGGATTTGGCGCTGAACTTCTCCCGCCCATCCGAGGACAAATTTGCCGACGTCGACTGGCGGCCAGGCCTGAACGGTGCACCCGTTCTAAACCAGGCCTCAGCGGTTCTGGAATGCGAGACCGTACAGCGTATCCCCGGGGGGGATCATGAGATTTATCTGGGCCGTGTGCGCCAATTCAACCGGTGCGAAAAAGCGCCGCTGTTGTTCTACAAAGGTCAGTTCTCGCAGATCGGGGCTGGCCTGTGAGCGCCCCGGCTGAACCCTTCGCAGTCGTCATTGTCGGTTTTGGCTGGTGGGGCAAGCACTTTGCCACCCGCCTGAAAGGTCATGCCACAATCAAAATAGCCGGTGTTGTTGAACCCGCCGCTGTAAGCCATCCCGGGATCCGCGAAATGGGGCTGCCCATTTTCCCATCTCTTGCAGAGGCCATAGCGCGGGACGACGTAGACGCGGCCATCCTGACGACCCCCAACCCGCTGCACGAAGAGCAGGTCATTGCCTGCGCCAAAGCAGGTAAACACGTGTTCTGCGAAAAGCCGTTGGGATTGACCGCCGCCAGTGCGCGCCGGTCGATGGCGGCCTGCCAAGAGGCCGGGGTGCAATTGGGGATCGGCCATGAGCGCCGATTTGAACCCGGCCTGCAAGCCCTAAAGAAAGCCTTGGACAACCAAGAACTTGGGACCGTGATGCATGCGGAAGCGGCCTTTAGCCACGACAAGCTGATTGGCACCCCCAAGGATGACTGGCGCACCTCGAAAGCGGTCTCTCCGGCGGCGGGCATGACCGCTATGGGGATCCACCTGACCGATCTGCTGATCTCGTATTTTGGCCGTGTCAAAACAGTTCAGGCCCTGACAGCCGACCGCTCCCTGGGTTGGGAAACCGGCGATGTCGTCACTGCCCAGCTTGGGTTTGAGCAGGGTATGACCGCAACCCTCAGCGCCGTGTTACACACGCCTCATTTCATCAGGATGCATGTCTTTGGCACCGAAGAATGGATTGAGGTTCTCAACGATTCCCACCCGGATACTCCGGGTGGGAAAGTCCGCTATCTGCGATCCCGGACAGGCACCCCGGTTCAGCAAAGCATTTTCGATTGGGAAGATACGGTCTCCGAAAATCTGGAAGCCTTTGTGGATGCCGCGATGGGGCGGTCGACCTATCCGTTCAGCCCAGAGGAAATGGTCCACAATATCGAAGTCTTGGAGGCCATCGCGCGCTCTGCTGAAGACAACCAGACTGTGTTCCTAGCCGATCTGTAGCTCTCGCAGTAGGAGCGGTCGGCCTGCGCCAAGCCTCTTGCCGTAAACTCTTCAAAGAGAGGCCGTGCCGGTCAGCGAAGCAGTCTCATGCCAGCGCCCCCGAAAACGGGGGCGCTGGTTATTTTGCAAGGCCTTGGAAGGTTGGTCACGTTTGGCCTCGTATGATATGCCGTTCCGCGGGCTTAGAAGTCCTGCCAAGTACTCGGACCGTCGGTGCCGGTTGCGGCCCGGCTCTCCTCTGGCTGGTCCAGATCCCAGTCATCACCCCCATGGGCTGATGGCGCAGGTGCTGGCCGCGTTGATGCGGCGGCGGATTGCGATTTCAAACCACCACCGGAGGTCTGGAATTTGCCCACCAGATTTGTCAGCTCGGTCGCATCATTCTTGAGCAGATGCCCGGCAGCCGTGGCTTCTTCTACCATGGCGGCATTCTGTTGCGTCACCTGGTCCAGCTGAACCACGCCGGTATTGATTTCACCCAGACCGGTAGACTGTTCCACCGCACCTTCAGCAATATCAGTCACCAGCTTGGAGATATGGCCAACACGGTCGACGATGTTTTGCAGGGCTTCGCCAGCTTTGCCAACCAGATCCACACCACGTTCCACCTGTTTCGAGCTGTCGCCGATCAGGGTCTTGATCTCCATCGCTGCATCCGACGAGCGCTGCGCCAAGGCCCGCACTTCGCTTGCAACCACAGCAAAGCCTCTGCCCGCTTCACCGGCACGGGCCGCTTCGACCCCGGCATTCAGTGCCAGCAGGTTGGTCTGGAAGGCGATGTCGTCAATCACGCTGATGATCTGCGAGATGCTGGTCGAGGATTGTTCGATCTCAGTCATGGCCGACACCGCACTTTGCACCACGGCACCGCTGGTCTGGGCCTCGCTTTTGGCCTCGTCCACGATTTGCTCCACACTGCGGGCGCCATCGGCGGCAGACTTCACGCTGGCCGTCAGTTGTTCCAAGGCCGCAGCGGTCTCTTCCAGAGTGGCCGCCTGGCTTTCGGTCCGGTGTGACAGGTCATCCGACGACTGGCTGATTTCAGCGGCACCATTGCGGATACTGCTGCTGGTATCAACCACCTGTGCGATGGTCTCGTTCAGGGTCTGAACCGTATTGTTGAAGTCCGACCGCAACTGTTCATGTTCGCTGCTAAAGGCCTGATCGATGGTTTCGGAGAAATTGCCAGCGGACAGGCGCACCAACCCGGCGCTTAGCGTTTCGACCACATGCTGCTGCTGCTGCTGCTGGGCCGCACGTTCCTCTTCAGCGCTGCGGGCCTTTTTCAGCTCCTGCTGCATCACCTGCAGCGTCTTGCCGATCTCACCAACTTCATCCCCACGGTCCGCTTCGGTGATCTCAGCATCCAGATTGCCATCCGAGACCTCGCGCATCTGCTCGCAGACATGGGCAATGGGTTTGGTGATCGAACGGGCAAAGAGCATACCCAGGAGCGACATGATCAAGCTGACGGCGATGCCGATGCCGATCAGGATATTCCGCTTTTTGTTCACAGGAGCCATGATCTCTGAGACATCTGTTTCAGCGACAATGGCCCAATTTGCATAGCCGAGATCCATTGGGCTGGTAAAGGCGATAGCCTCATGCTCATGCATACCCTGTTCGCTGGCATAGAAATGAGTGGCCCCATCCATTGCGCCATCGATATGCCCACGGCTGGGAAGGGTCTCGAGAACCTCATACTCGCCTTCGAAACGGGCAGGGGTGCGTGCCCGATGGTCGTCACCAACGATATAGATCTGCGCAGTTTCACCCAGGCCTTCAGGATTGTTCACGATCTCCCCAAGCAGTGCCACCGGAATCTGCAGGGCGGCGACGCCGACCTGCGTGTTGTTCTGGTCGAACACAGGCGTTGCGACAAAAGCGGCTGCGGCCCCAAAGCTGGGCGCATAGGGTTTCATGTCATTGAAGTACATTTCACCCGCACGACCACTCAGTGCATCGCGAAACACCTCACCCAAGCCTGACTCAGCATATGCACCATTCTGCAAGTTGGTGGCGTAGTCCATTTCCTTGAAGACAGAATAGACAATGTCGCCTGACATATTGATCAAAAAGGCATCATAATATCCCTTGGTCTCGATCAGAACGCGTAGTCCGCCATGATAGCGGCCATGATCCTTGTGATAGGCTTCATTGCCTGGCGCACGATCCAGTAGATGTTTGGATCCGGTCTCATGGGAATTATCCGCAATATAGGCCTGCTGCAGGTCCTGCATAGCGGTGCCACCCAATTCTGACCACGCCTTATCAAAATTTGCCAAGGCTTCGCTGGTTGCCGGTGAAGCCCCGAGCGTAATTAGATCGGACTCGATGCTGCTCATCAAATATTTGAGGGCCGCCTTTCGGTCTGACACCATTGCCGCCATTCGCGTTTCAACGTTGTAATAGGCGTATTGCTTCACATTGTAGGCACTGACAGCGATCAAAACAGTAGCAATGAAAGCGCTGAATCCCACAATAAATAATGGCAGTTTTTTAGACAGCCGAACTGACTTCATATTAACCATGGTATTCTCCGTTCACTAACCAACCAAGAACCCGATATGGCGGGAAGAATGTTAAGAACATGCAAACTGCAACCAGTGAGTGTTTACGATCATTTTACGATACTCCCAAGGGGGAAATAAGTATCACAATGGAACCATTATGCAGGCTAAAGCAGATAGACCTGTTTGAAAATTCCCTTTACGTGTATCGATTTAGCACCTGCGAAACGGTGATTCGGAGAGACACTCTTTTCTCGACCCAGATCAAACGTGAGCCAATTGACCACCTCAGGAATATTCCGGATCTTCTGTTCAGGTCATCCCTGCCAAAAGAGGTTAAACAAACTTTATCTAATTATGAACTCCATGAACCCAACGCCATAGGGTGAATATAAATTAGATGATTATGCATATCAATTGACCCAATAGAGATCAAGGACCAATCCAGTACTATGTGAGGGCCCAAAAGGGAGTAGGGTTTTCATATCGAGACAATTCAAAACCCGAACTGAGCTGTCGCCGTCATTCTCCGATTGTTTCCAATTACCGAACAAAGAGAACGCATTATCCCACATCCTCTTATTGAGGTCGCCCGAGGCCGCAGTTTTTCAAAAACGCGTGATGCACTCCCAATCTGAACATTGGCGGCCAAATATCTTACGCAACATGGCGCAGCACAGCTCGGGGCCAAAGGTGGCATTGTAGATCTCCCCCACCCCGGTCGCACCATAGCTTATGGTCAGCCGGACAAAGATGAAATAGCGGCCACCATGACGCAGCAGCGGATTGCAAATATAAGGGTCTCGATCTTGTCCAGTTTCACCGGGCGCTCCTCGTAGGTCTTTGGCAAGTGTTTGTGGGAAAGGCTATGCGTGATCCTGTAGCACCATTTCAGCGCCGCGGGCCGCCAGCATCAGGGTCGGCGCATTGGTGTTGCCCGAGGTGATATTGGGGAAGGCCGAGGCATCAATCACCCGCAGCCCCCTCACCCCATGCACGCGAAGCCGGGGGTCCAGTACGGAATTTCTGGCCTCTTGCCCCATTCGACAAGTGCAGCTGGGGTGGAACACGGTTCCCGATCGGGCACGAAAATTCTCAAGTAGCGCGTCGCCCTCCATCGCCTGCGCATCGGGAGTCCGGCGTTCCCGGGTCACGGCAGCGATGCTGGGCGTTGCCGCCAGCGCCTGCAGCAACCGACTTGCCGCAATGGCTGAACGGCGGTCCGCCTCAGTCGAAAGTGAATTCGGCTCGATCAGGGGGGGCTGCATGGGGTCAGCGGACTGAATGTTGATCTGCCCCCGGCTGGTGGGGCGACAAGGCTGCACCGAAAGCAGAAAGCCATTGTCGCGATCGATCTGCGGTTTGCCCGAGGCCTGCGTCGAATAGGAGGCCGGGTTGCAATAGACCTGTACGTCGGGCCGGGCCGCCCCGGCGCTGCGAGCGTAGCCGCTGCATTGATTGACCGGCACTGCCAGCGGCCCACGCCGGGTCAGCACATATTGCAGCCCAGCGCGCAACTGACCCAGCCGGGTTCCCAACCGCGCATTCAGTGTGTCTTCTGTAGCCCAGAAGTATTGCGACACAGCCAGATGGTCCTGCAGCCCCTGGCCCACCTGCGGCAAGTCCTGCGCCACCTTCACTCCATGGGATTTCAGCACAGCGGCCGGCCCAATCCCCGACAGCTGCAACAGCTGGGGCGAGTTAACGGCACCAGCGCTCAGGATCACTTCGCGCCCAGCCTGAACCTGGTGACTGCGGTCCTTGTGGTGATAGCGCAGCCCGGTCACGCCGCCATCGTGCAATTGCAACCGCTCGACCCGGGCCCGGCTGATCACTGTCAGATTGGCCCGTTTTCTGGCCGGATGCAGAAAGGCATCCGCCGAGGACCAGCGCCGTCCCTGGCGCAGAGTGCTTCGCATATAGCCAAAGCCACCTTCGGGCTGGTCCTCACCGCCCGCGACAGCTGCGGCGTTCAGATCCTCCACCACCGGCCAGCCCATATCGCGAGCAGCTGCCAGAAAATGCCGGGTAAAGGGATGCATCTGATCACGCATATCCGTCACCCGTACCGGGCCTTGACCGCGCAAACGACGCCTATTGGCAGGCGTCAGCTCATCCTGGCTTTCCAGCGCATCATAACAGCGGCGCACCTCTTCCCAGGCCCAGCCCGTCGCGCCTGCGCGCACCCAATCGTCAAAATCATGCGGCAGCCCGCGCATATAGGCCATGGCATTGATCGAGCTGGAGCCCCCCAGCACCCGCCCCCGCGGCCAATAGGCTTTGCGCCCCTGCAGCCCCGGGTCTGGTGCCGCCGTGTAGCGCCAGTTCACTGCAGGATTGGAAAAGGTAAAGCCATAGCCCAAGGGAACCTTGATCCAGAGCCGACGATCCGTGCCCCCGGCCTCAAGCAACAGCACATGGTGCCGACCGCTGGCGCTCAACCGATCCGCCAGCACACAACCCGCAGATCCGGCTCCGACAATGATAAAGTCATAGGTTTGGGGCATGGGCGGGACTCCTTTGTCTTGCCCGACCATTGGCAAAACGATAGGCCCAAATCAAACAACGGGTTTTTCCCCATAGGCATCATTTTGATGAAGGCTCAGCATGACAGACCTGCCCCATGTGACCTGGCTCAAGGCCTTTGACGCCGCTGCGCGCCACAGCAGTTTCGCCGCCGCTGCCGCTGAACTGGGCCTGACCCCTGCAGCCATCAGCCAGCAGATCCGGCTGCTGGAAAAGCATCTGGAGGCGCAGCTGTTCAAACGCCTGCCGCGTGGCGTGATCCTGACGGATGTCGGCCAGGCCTATGCCCAGACCATCGGCAAATCCTTTGAGGAGATGGCCCAGGCCACCAGTGGGCTATTTGGCAAGCAGCGCCAGCGTCTGGTGCGGGTGCGCGCCTCGATCTCTTGCGCCGCCCTTGTCCTTGGCCCGCGACTGACCGCCTTTCGCGCGGCCCACCCCGACATCACGGTTCAGCTCACCACCTCTGTCTGGGCTGACCGCTTTGACGATGAGAAGCTGGATGTGGATATCCGCTTTGGTCTTGGCAATTGGCAAGAGAGCGAGATCCTGCATCTGGGCCACGAATCAGCCATTCCCGTCTGTCGGCCCGATTATGCCAAGACCCTAAAGGACGGCGGTTCCATTCAGGCTTTGGCCAGCGCCAAGGTGATGCATGTCCTCGGGTCTGAAACCGACTGGAGCAACCTCTCGACGCTGCATCAACTGGATCTCAATCCAACCATGGACTGGCTGCGCGCAGATTCTTCGCTGATTGCCTTGCAAACTGTTGCCGCCGGAGAGGGCGTCACCATGGTGCTGGAAAGCTTTGCCCAGCAATATATCGCCCAGGGGCTCTTGGTGGCGCCCACGCCCTACAAGCTGCCAAAACGCCGTTCGCATTATCTGGTGATCAACGAAGGTGCCGGGCTGCGCGAAGAGGTGCGGGCCTTCTGTCATTGGGTGCAATCGCTGTATCAAGATCCGGCCTCTTGATCTGACTGTACACAACCAACCGCCACCCCGCTCTGCCCCGTGAATTTTGGTCCGCCACCACGGGACCAGAGCCTGGGAAAATCCGTAAAATTTACGTGAAGAAATTTACTCAATCAGAGATTGCACACCTAGTTTCAGAGCGAGTCCAATCTCCAGAAAATTGAGACTTATACATTTGTAATTATTATCAAAAACCCCATCACAATACGACCGGCACAACCACAGGCAGCCACTTCTGATCAATCCAAGTTAATTTGAAATTAAGCGCCTGTTTTCTGCCACATCTTGCCCCAAAACTCAGCCCCTCCTGCCGCTAGCTCTGATCCTCAACACGGATTTCTGCGAGGAGCGCGGTATGGAAGGTTTGGCGAGACATGCCGTTTTTGTGGCTGCATCCCGCAAGATGCATCGCTTCAGGACGCGGCTTGCAACCTGCACCAAAGCGGTCATGATGACAGCTGCGCTCACCCTATCCCTGGTCACTCTTGGCACCGCGGTCACAGCCGCCGGGAGCCAACCCTATGTGGTGGGAAATGATCGCGGCGGTTTTGTCAGGGACCGGCTTATAGAAATCCGCAATCTCCGCTCCTCGGGGCGACGGGTCGAGATACGTGGCAGAATCTGCTATTCCACCTGCACCATGCTGCTGGGGCTGCCCAATACCTGCGTCTCCCCAAACACCAAATTCGGCTTTCACGGCCCCTCCAGAGGCGGCCAACGATTGTCAGCAGAGAAATTCGACTTCTATTCGCGGGTAATCGCCAAGCACTATCCCAAAGCGCTCAACGACTGGTATATGAAAACCGGACGTAACCGGATCAATGGCATCTACAAGATCAGTGGCCGCGAGATCATCCGCATGGGCGTCAAAGCCTGTTGAAACCCGGCGGGGCGTACCGCGCAACACCGTCAGCCAGGCCGCGCCAAATCACCTTGGGCCGTGCCCTTCCCTGCACAGGTACAGCCCTAGCCCTGCAGCGCCTGGGTCAGATCGGCGATCAGATCATCCGCATCCTCGATCCCGATGGAAATCCGCAGCAGGCTTTCGGGGATACCGGTATGGGGCTCGATGGTGTGGCGATGTTCCACCAGGCTTTCCACCCCGCCCAAAGATGTGGCCCGATGAAACAGGTTGAGCCGCCCTGCCACCGCCAGCGCCGCCTCGCGCCCACCCTTGACCAGGAAAGACATCAAAAACCCATAGCCACCCGTCATCTGGCGTGACGCCAAGGCATGGCCTTCGTGGCTGGGCAGTCCGGGGTAGAAGACATCTTCGACCTCTGGGTGGTTCAGCAGGAATTCCGCCACCGCCATGGCATTGGTACACATTTTCTCCACCCGCAGTGGCAGGGTACGCATGCTGCGCACCAACAGCCAGGCCTCAAACGGGCCCATCACCGCGCCGGCCTCATTGCGGTCCATGCAGATCGCCTCCCAGACCGGAGTGCGCGCCCGGGTGCTCAGCACCCCGCCCAGCACATCGGAATGGCCGTTGATCACCTTGGTCGCCGAATGCATCACGATATCCGCGCCCAGCGCCAGCGGCCGGGTCAGCAGCGGCGTCGCAGCAGTACTATCGACAACCAGAATGGCACCGGCACTTTTGGCACAGGTCTTGGCTGCGGCGATATCAACGGTTTTCAGCCAAGGATTAGAGGGCGTTTCCACAAAGATCAGATCGGCATCGTGGCGAGTGCACAGGGCCTGCAAGGCCGAGATGTCACTGGCCTCCACCTCGTGCAGGGTGATGTCGCGACGAGCACAGAAATCGCGGATCCATTTGGTGGTGCCCCAGTAGATGCCTGATTGCACGATCACCGCACCGCCATTGGGCACGGTGCGAAACACCGCCGCTATCGCCGCCATTCCCGAGGGAAACAGCTGGGTATCTTCGGCCCCCTCAAGCCGCGACAGGATGTCTTCGCCCAGACGCACCGCATCATTGGCTGAACGCAGATAGACGTTGTCCTGATTGACCAATTGATAGTCGCGGTCCCGGATGAAGGTGGTCGAGGGCTGGATCGGCGGCACCACGCCACCGCTGGCCATGTCCACCGCCCCGGCGGCTTGGGCTGCAATCGTGGCCGGTTTCAAATCATTGCGTTGCATCCCAATGCTCCCCTTTTGTCTGTTTGGACATGTTTGGGACAGCGCCTATCCAAGCACAATCGAAATCTACCGCATTCCCCGAAGACCTCTCTCTCAGGGAGCGGCAGCTTTCTGATAGGCCCCCGGCGTCTGGCCTGTCCACCGGCGGAACGCACGGTGAAAATTCGCCGCCGAGGCAAAGCCGATATCCTGAGCGATCGCCTCGATGCTTTTGATGCCACGCGACAAATCACGCAGAGCGATGTCGCGACGTAGCCCATCCTTGATGGCCTGAAAAGATGTCCCCTCTCCATCCAGCCGCCGGATCAGGGTTCGCGGTGTCAGATTTACCGCCTGGGCCGCGTCCTTTAGATGGAAATCCAGCCGGTCCGCCTGCAGCAACAATTCCCGCAACCGCAACGGCAAAGCGTGCTCACGAAAGCTGGTAAAGATCCAGTCGCGGGGCGCGCGCGCCAGAAAGTCCTGCATTTCTGCCTCGCTGCGCGACAGCGGCAGCTCCCCCAGATCGCCGCTGAAGGCGATTGAGGACGAGGCCTGGCCAAAGAGGATGGGGGCCGGAAACAGCACCGGGTAATCCTCTGCAAACTCAGGGCGTTCAAAGGCAAACCCTACCCGCAACAACGGCAACTCCCGCCCGGTCAGCCAGGAGGCGATGCCATGGGCCAGCTTCAAGAGCAGCATATGGCCAAACCGGCGGGCCTCGCCGGTGCCGCGCGGTTTCAGCAAGATCTGCGTCGCTTCCCCCTCGTGGTGCAGCTCCAGCTCAAAATCATCCAGCAACAGGTTCCAAAAGGAGGTGAAGCGATACAGCGCTGCCGACAGCGAGGAGGCGCCCCGCACCGAAGCACAAAGATGTTTCAGTGCGCCGGCCCGGATCGGTCGGCTCCAAAGCCCCAGCATCTCATCCCCGGTTTCTCCGGCAACCAATTGATAGAAATGCACGATCTGATCATGTGTAACGCGGGCGCCAGGCTGCGCATTTCTGGCCAACCCAATCTGCTCCACAAATGTCTCCAGTTGTGGCTCCGGGCAATGCCCGCGCATTGCCCCAAGCCAATCCTCGAGCAAAGCACGCGAAACCGTGGGCAGGATCGGAGAGATTTGTTCAACACTCATAGATGTTCTTTAGGTCAATTTTGTCACTTTATGCAAGTCAGCAGTCGTTCAGAGAGATTGCAGCCGTGGTTGCGCTCCATTATCTGGCAGTAATAGCAAGCCCAGGTAGAGGAGCCGACCGTGACTTTTGTTGCCCCCGTGAAAGATATGCTTTTTGACATCGAACATCTCTCCAGATGGTCTGAGGTGGCAACATTGGACAAATACGTCGACCTGGAGCTGGGTGATGCTGCTGCTGTGCTCGAGGAACTGGGCAAATTCTGCGCCGAGGAAATCGCGCCGCTGAATGCGCCGGGCGATCACGCCGGTTCCCGGCTTGAGAATGGCAAGGTGGTCCTGCCTGAAGGCTTTGCCGCCGCCTATCAGAAATTTGTCGACATGGGCTGGCAAAGCCTGCCGCATCCC
This sequence comes from Roseobacter sp., assembly GCA_015665415.1. Taxonomy (GTDB): domain Bacteria; phylum Pseudomonadota; class Alphaproteobacteria; order Rhodobacterales; family Rhodobacteraceae; genus Pseudophaeobacter. The sequence continues at coordinate 27,411 of JADFAE010000008.1, read as the reverse complement.
GGCGATTTTGGCGGTCAGGATCTGCCGCGGGCAATTGGAGCGGCTGCCACCGAAGTCCTGAATGCCGCCAATATGAGCTTTGCGCTCTGCCCGCTGCTGACCGATGGCGCCATCGAGGCGCTGTTGACTGCCGGGTCGGATGAGATCAAAGCCGCCTATCTGGAGCACCTGGTCAGCGGCAAATGGACCGGGACCATGAACCTGACAGAGCCGCAGGCCGGCAGCGACCTTGCCTTGTTGCGCAGCCGCGCCGAGGCGCAGGCAGATGGCAGCTACAGCATCAGCGGCACCAAGATCTTTATCACCTACGGTGAACACGACATGGCGGAAAACACCGTACATCTGGTGCTCGCCCGCACCCCGGGCGCGCCCGCAGGTGTCAAAGGCATCAGCCTGTTCCTGGTGCCAAAATTCATGGTCAATGCCGATGGCTCTTTGGGGGCGCGCAACGCGGTGACCTGCCAAAGCGTTGAACACAAGCTTGGGATCAAGGCCAGCCCGACCGCCGTGCTCGAATTTGACGGGGCCACCGGTTTCCTCATCGGCGAAGAAAGCAACGGCCTCACCTATATGTTCGAAATGATGAATTCTGCCCGCTACGCCGTCGGCCTGCAGGGCATCGCAGTGGGAGAACGCGCCTACCAACAGGCGCTGGATTTTGCCAAGGAGCGGGTGCAGAGCGCGCCTGTTGATGGCAGCAGCCGTGAGGCGGTAACCATCATCCACCACCCGGACGTGCGCCGCATGCTGATGCGGATGCGGGCCCTTACCGAAGGCGCGCGCGCCATGGCCACCTTTGCCGCAGGCTGTCAGGATCTGGCCCGCCATGCCACCACCCCAGAGGTCCGCGCAGAGGCCAAGGCGATCTCCGAATTCCTGACCCCGCTGGTCAAGGGCTTTAGCACCGAAAACGGCGTTGAGGTTGCCTCGCTTGGGGTGCAGGTCCATGGCGGCATGGGCTTTATCGAGGAAACCGGTGCCGCCCAGCACTACCGCGACGCCCGCATCCTGCCGATCTATGAGGGCACAACGGCAATTCAGGCCAACGATCTGGTCGGTCGCAAGACCCTGCGCGATGGCGGTGAGACCGCCCAACATCTGGCCGTCATGATTGAGGCAACTGAGCAACAGCTGCTGCAGGGCTCACCCCAGGCCCAGGCGCTTGCCACGCGCCTCACCAAAGCGCGCCATGCGTTTGAGGAAGTGGTCTCGCATCTTCTGGATCTTGGTCGGGACGGAGTGAACGCCGCCTTTGGCGCCGGGGTGCCCTATCTGATGCTGGCGGGCAACCTCGTCTCCGGCTGGCAGATGGCCCGATCGCTGCTGGCCGCCGAAGCGGCGCTGGCGCGCGGCGAAGACCCCGCCTTTATGCAGGCAAAAATCGCCACCGCGCGGTTCTACTGCGATCACATCCTTTGCGAGGCCGAGATCCAGCGCACCCGAATCGTGGAGGGCAGCGACAGCCTGCTTTCCGCCAGCTTCTAATCGAACACCTCCACTGCGACCAAGGAGTCCAATATGACCCTCGAAATCGACATCTCCCGCTATAGCAACCTCGACCTCAAGGCCCATGACGACGGGGTCTGGGTGGTGACCCTCAACCGCCCAACCAAGCGCAACGCGCTGGACATCGACACCATCGAAGAACTGGTCGAGTTCTTCTCCACCGCGCCACGGGCCGGGGTAAAGGCGGTTGTTCTGGCCGGGTCTGGTGATCACTTCTGTGCCGGGTTGGACCTGATCGAACATCACGACGAAGATCGCAGCCCGGCTGATTTCATGCATGTCTGCCTGCGCTGGCACGAGGCCTTCAACAAGATGGAATACGGCGGGGTTCCGGTGATTGCCGCCCTGCAGGGCGCGGTTGTTGGTGGCGGGCTTGAGCTGGCCAGTTCTGCCCATATCCGGGTGATGGACCAGAGCACCTATTTCGCCCTGCCCGAGGGCCAGCGCGGGTTGTTCACCGGTGGCGGTGCCACCATCCGTGTCACCGATCTGGTTGGAAAATCGCGGATGATCGACATGATGTTGACCGGGCGGGTCTATCAGGGCCAGGAAGCCTGCGATTTGGGGCTGGCGCAATATATCGTAGAAGGCTCCAGCTTTGACAAGGCAATGGAACTGGCACGCCGCACCGCCGAGAACCTGCCCTTGTCGAACTTTGCCATCTGCTCGGCGGTCAGCCACATGCAGAACATGTCCGCCATGGATGCGGCCTATGCCGAGGCCGTGGTTGCTGGGGTGGTAAACACCCAGCCCGATGCCCGCGCCCGTCTCGCCGCCTTTGCCGACAAAAGCGCCGCCCGCGTCCGTCCCAGCACGTGACTCAGGGCAAAAGCCGATAAAGCACGACAAAACCCGCGCCTCCCTCCCAGGGGGGAGGCGCGAGGCCCGGCATCAAGCTCCGGATTCGTGCTGCTGGATAGCGAGATCAACGCCCCCCCTCTGCTGGAACACCGAGTTGGGGGCTATTGTGAACATCCGCTTGGGCACTAGAGCGCAGCCCAATCACGCACCTACATTTTAAGAGGGCCACTTGGGTGGGGCAAATCGGACTGGCTTCTTGGTTTCACTTTGGATCACTGAAACGCCTTCGCGAACGTGATCATCCTTAACCTAAATGGCCACAGAGAGTTTGAGCAGATCGCAGCCGCGCGGCTTGCTATCAATCGCAACATTGAACAAAACAAGGTCGCGAAGATAGCCTGCAAGTTCGAGCCTTGCGCGGATGGCCCACCTCTGTTTGGGAAGCAGCGGTCGTTTCTGACCAATGAGCTGCCCTTTGGTCCAGGCTTTGCGTTTAGCAGGGACGGCAGGACATAGCACTCCTGGCATGTTGCGCCCTCCAATCCCCCTTCCTAATGCTGCTGCCTCGCCATATGCCTTTGCACGATGGGTCTGGTCATCGAGACATACGAGAAGCGTATTTTCCAAATTCAGCCAAGGGGTCTTGTTATACAGGAGGCTCCGGACAGCATAGAAGGCTGAGCTGAAGAGGTCTCTGGCAAAAGCTCGAACTGGCGTTGGATTTCATCTCACGCCCATAAATATGACAAATCACGAATGTGAATGGAAGCAGGCAGTCCTGCATCTGGCGTCTCCGGAACGCCTGAAACACTCTTGAGAAAGGGGTATTCGAACGCCAAATTTCACCTTCTTGTTCAGGATCTTAAGTCGTCGAACAATTGGAAGGGGATTTGGTGGAGCCTAGCGGGATCGAACCGCTGACCTCCTGCATGCCATGCAGGCGCTCTCCCAGCTGAGCTAAGGCCCCAAATCACTCCGCTTGATGTCTGGGCCATTTGGCCTGTCCGTCTCGCGGTGTGAGGGTGATTTAGTGGACGATGAAGCGGGCCGCAAGAGGAAAATGCACCATCGTCTCGAGTTTTTTTCTCCAGAGATCCTGGCCTGCTCCCAAGGCAGCCATCCGGCTGCCCTGGAGAGGCAAAATCGGCGCGACCCTCTTAGGAATCGTCGTCTTCGGATGCCACGTCGGCAATCTCTTCGAGAGGCACAGTGGTGCCGTCGTCGTCGTCATCGTCCAGAACATCATCGCCCAGATCCAGATCGACATCATCGTCATCTTCCAGAACGTCTTCGTCCGAAGCATCGCTCTCTTTGGCTTTGACGCTGGCGGCATCAGCCGCATCGGCTTCGATCATCCGGCTCTTGCCGGTGCTCATTTCCACGACCTCGCCCGTATAGGGGCTGACGATCGGGTTCTTGTTCAGGTCATAAAACCGCTTGCCGGTGGTCGGGCAGACGCGCTTTACACCCCATTCTTCGTTGGGCATGTGGATCCCCTTGATTTACTGGTGAGTCGTATCGACGATTCAGTTGCCTTGCCATATGAGATGGGCACTGTCAAAGCCTTTGCCATGAAGGGGCGCAAGCATGAGCGCATATCACCTGCCCGGAGACCCGCCGGTACCGCTGATCCTGCGCCGCTCGGCCCGGGCAAAGCGGATCAGCTTGCGGATTTCCGCACTGGACGGACGGGTGACGCTGACCCTGCCCGCTCGGCTCCCGGCCCGTGAAGCGCTCGATTTCGCAGCTGAAAAAGAAGGCTGGATTCGCGACCACCTGGCGCGTCACCCCACAACAGTAGCGGTCGGCATCGGCAGCACCCTCCCGGTGGAGGGACACCGACGCCAGGTGGTGGCGGGTACAAAAAGAGGCGTGCAGCTGGGGCCGCAGGTGCTGAGCGTGGGGGGCAACAGTCCGGCACGGTCGCTGGAACGCTTCCTCAAAGAACTGGCCCGCGACCGCCTGGCTGCGGCCTCGGATCATTATGCGGCGCAGGTTGGTCGCTCCTATCAAAAACTCAGCCTGCGCGACACCCGCTCGCGCTGGGGTTCCTGCTCCTCGGCAGGCACGTTGATGTATTCCTGGCGACTGATCCTGGCACCGCCGCAGATCCTGACCTATGTCGCAGCACATGAGGTCGCGCATCTGGTGGAGATGAACCATTCCGCCGATTTCTGGGCAGTGGTGACGCGGCTATATGGTGACAGTTCCGGCCCAAGGCGCTGGCTGCGCGAGGAAGGCGGTGCCCTGCATCGCTTCCGCTTCGATCTCTGACTTCTGTAGCAGATGTGCCAAGGCAGCACGCTCGACACAGGGCCACAACCCAGCCAGCTAACCGGGTTTGCGGGGCAGAGGGACAGAGGGGCAGAAGGGCTTGACCAAGCCCGCATTTGTGATCACAGATAGCCCATGCTGCATTCCGCCAAACCCACCGCCTTATCCCCTTCGGACACCCATGTTTCGGCCCATGACCGGGTGTACCGAACCTTGAGAGCGCGGATCATGTATGGCGACATCGCGCCCGGCGAGGCGCTGACCCTGCGTGGAATTGGCCGCGAATACGATGTCTCGATGACCCCGGCCCGCGAAGCGGTACGTCGTTTGGTGGCCGAGGGGGCGCTGTCGCTGTCCTCTTCGGGTCGGGTCGCCACGCCGGAGCTGAGCAATGAGCGGATCGAGGAACTGGCGGCCCTGCGCGCCCTGTTGGAAGTAGAGCTCTCCAGCCGCGCCCTGCCCCGCGCCCATATGGCGCTGATCGACCGGCTGCACAGCATCAATGCCACCATTGCCGAGATGGTCTCCAAACGCGATGCGGTGGGCTATATTCGCACCAACCTAGAATTCCACCGTACGCTCTATCTGCGCGCCCAGGCCCCGGCGATGCTGGCCATGACAGAAACGGTCTGGCTACAGCTTGGCCCTACCATGCGGGCGCTGTATGGGCGGCTGCGTCGGACCGATCCGCCACAGAACCACCGCTTGATCATTGCCGCACTGAAAGCCGGCGATGAACCTGGACTGCGTCTGGCCGTGCGCTCAGATGTAACACAGGGATTGCGTTTGCTGACCGGGTAGGACGGACAAAAGACGCGCCAGATCGCGGGCGGGCCTCTGCCGCCCGCCCGCATTTTTTCCGGTTCCTCAGCCTGCGTTGCCGCCATAATAGGGCGAATTCATCGCCTGACTGGCCGTCGCTGTGAGCGCCGCATCAAAAATTCGCGTATAGAAGGCACAGCCCAATTCGGCCGCCGTTTCCGGAAACCCGTTCACGGCAAAATCCACCGCATGGTCCAGACTTTCAAAAGCATCAAACCCACCCAGGGTTTGTGTTTGCAGACCACTTAGCCAGACTTTGTTCTGAAGCCCGGGCAGCATTTTCAACGCCTGATTTCTTGCCTGCCAGGGCGCATCGGCAAAGGGCACTGACAGCTGCAACTCAGTGTAGACAAAAGCACCCGGCGCAACTGACGGGCCACCATAATACACCGACGCCATATCTTGGCTGGCGACGGCGGTCGCCTCCGCATCAAAGACCCGGGTATTGTGGGCAACGCCAAACCCCCGCGCTTCGGAAGGGAAATGACCGGTGACGAAACGGCGTGCATTTTCAATGCTATCGAAGGCGTAGAATCCGCCCAGGGACTCGTTGGCGTGCCCCGAGAGCCAGGTTTTGCTCAGAAACCCCGGCTGCTGTCGAATCGCTTCATTGATCTCTGCCCAGGGGGCCTGATCAAACGGAACAGAGATCGCAACTTCGGTATAGACAAAGGCTTTGGGGGTCATGGGATTTTCCTTGGCTTGAGAGAAGGTGGGCAACAACATCGCCCCGGCCGAAGCCGCCAATATCTGGCGACGGGACAGCCGGGGGTGTTCGCGTAAAACCGCGTTGATTTGTTTCTTGGTCATGAGTGCTCCATTCACTACTTGCATTTTGCAAGTGATCTATAGCTGGCATTACCACTTGCGTTTTGCAAGTGATTCCTTCAGAAAAAGACATGACCGAGAAACACAACAAATATCAGTCCGGCTGCCCCATAGCCTATGGCTTGGACATCTTTGGCGACCGTTGGAGCCTGCTGGTGATCCGCGACATGGCGATCAAAGGCGCACGCAGCTATGGTGAGCTTTTGAAAGGCAGCGAGGGGATTTCCACCAATATCCTGGCGCAGCGACTAAAGTCGCTGGAAGAGAGTGGAATACTGCAAAAGGCCAAAGACCCGCAAAATGGTCGCAGTTTCATCTATTCCCTCACCCAAAAGGGAAGAGACCTAGCTCCTGTGCTGGCTGATATTGCCATGTGGAGTGCCAAACACAATAAAGCCGGCCATGCGATGACCGGCTTTAGTGATAAGGTTCAGGCAGATCGGGAAGGTGTCATCTCCCGAATTTACGCAGGTGAACTCCCTTAGGCGGCCAGGCCTTTGGAGCCAATATCGAGGAACTTTTGGCGACGATCCTTGATCAGATCGGCACCGTTTTTACCCTTCAACTCATCCAACATTTCCTGGATCGCTGCCCCAACTGAGGCCATGGCGACCTTGGCATCTCGATGGGCACCGCCCATGGGCTCGGGGATGATGCGGTCGATAACTGCCAACTCGCGCAGGTTCTGCGCGGTCAGACGCAGGGCCTCGGCGGCTTCGCGCATCTTTTCGGCATCCTTCCACAGGATCGAGGCGCAGCCCTCAGGCGAGATCACCGAATAGACCGCATGCTCCAGCATCGCTACGCGGTTGGCAGTGGCAAAGGCCACAGCGCCACCAGAGCCGCCCTCGCCAATGATCACCGAAATCACCGGCACCCCGATCTTCAGGCTCATCTCTGTAGAGCGCGCGATGGCTTCGGATTGGCCACGCTCTTCAGCGCCCTTGCCGGGATAGGCGCCGGTGGTATCCACCAGCGTCACCACCGGCAGGCCAAAGCGACCGGCCATCTCCATCAGCCGCACCGCCTTGCGATAGCCTTCGGGGCGGGCCATGCCAAAGTTATGAGTGATACGCGATTTGGTGTCAGAGCCCTTTTCATGGCCGATCACCATCACTGGCTGGTCGTTGAACCGGGCCAAGCCGCCCATCACCGCCAGGTCATCGGCAAAGTTGCGATCCCCCGCCAGCGGGGTGTATTCGGTGAACAACGCGTCGATATAGTCGCGACAATGGGGCCGCTCAGGGTGCCGCGCCACCTGACATTTGCGCCAGGGCGTGAGCTCCTTGTAGAGATCCTTGAGCAGCTGTTCTGCCTTGGCATCCAGCGCTGCCGCCTCTTCGGCCACATCCATCTCTTCGTTGGCCCGTGCCAGGGCACGCAGCTCTTCTGCTTTGCCTTCGATTTCGGCCAGCGGTTTTTCAAATTCCAGGTACTGAGTCATTTCGCCTCGCTCACGCGGTTTTGCCGTATATGGCCTTCTGCGCGTCCAGATGCAACTGTTGCGAATTAGGGCTGGCTTTTGGAAGGAATTGGATGCGCTCCTGTTTTGAAACCTGTGCAAGAAGCCTTCGTGTTCCCTCTAAAGCTTTCGCTGGACTGGTTCTGCTAGGGCTGGCTGTATTTTCTGTTACACTCGCCATTTTGTCTTTCAGAATTTTTCTAGCGGGAATAGCCAGCGCAGAACGGGATGCTGCCTGTCACTTTGTTCCTGCGGTTCAACTGGAGATTGGTATTCATCTCGTTGAGTTGTCAGCAGATTCTGGTGGTAGTTTTCGCGATTTAGGCGAGGATGGCGGCAAGAGATTTCGTGCAGAGCTTGTTAGTCGAGAAGAAGATCCACTTTGGGGAAGGAGTGCTTTTTGCTTGGAGCGCCCACAGACCGAACCAATGGCGATCGCTAGTTTTCGTTCTGGAGCCATCAGAGCCACTTATCGGGAGTATGCACAGAGCTTAGGGTTTCCCGGATTGTTCTATAGAGTGGAATTTATGCAAGGCGCGGCGCTTCCTTATGGTGCTGCACCAGTTTCCAATCCTGCCGGGGCAAGTGAGATGACTGAGCATTTGGTTCGCCGAAGAAACTCGAGGAGGATTGAACTCACCATGCGCGGAATAAACAATGAGGGATTTCGCTCCCGTGCATTTTGCAACTTTGTTCCAAGATTATTCGAAACAAAGATTCCAGGCTGGAAATGCAACTTCTATGTCGAGGATTACCGGACAGATCTGCGGTACACATTTGGATTTGCGGTGTTCGAGCAAGAGGAGCTTGATCCAGATGATGTGCGCGATACTTCGCTGAAAGTTGGACGAAATCTAAGGGAATTACTCAAAGACTTGGCTCCCAAAAACCCTCTCCCGCTGACAAGTCAGCAAGATTTGTGATCCTGCCTCGTGGCACATCTGATCAGGCAAGAAAGAAGGAAGTCCCAATCATGTCTGCCGCCTATGAAAAACGCATCCTGCGTGTTCTTGACCATATCCATGACACCCCCGCCGGGGATCTGTCACTGGACCAACTGGCAGATGTGGCGGCGATGTCCCGGTTCCACTGGCACCGGGTGTTTCGCGCCGTCACCGGTGAGACCTGCGCCCAGGCCGTGCGCCGCATTCGCCTGCATCGTGCCGCCAGCGCGCTGGTGATGACACGCACCGCCATTGCTGAGATTGCAAAATCGGTGGGCTATCTCAATCTGGGCTCCTTCTCTCGGGCATTCACCGAGGCCTATGGCAAAAGCCCGGCGGCCTTTCGCAAAGCGGGGTGCCATCTGCCCTCGCGCCCTGATTTCAAAACCGGAGAATACCCCATGTACCCTGTCACCCTTAGAGACGCGCCCGCACGCCGCCTGATCGGGCTTGCCCATACCGGCGACTACCACCTGATCGGCAAGGAGTTCGAAGCCTTTGGCGCCCTGTGCGAGACCCGGGGCCTGTGGCCGCAGATGGGGTCCATGGCGGCCATTTACTATGACGATCCGGACAGCACGCCTAGCGCAGAGCTGCGCAGCTTTGCCGGCGGCGAATATCACGGCGAACAGGTACCCGAGGGCCTGGAGGAGCGACATCTGGATGGGGGCAAAGTGGCAGTATTGACCTACAAGGGGCCCTATTCCGGGATCTCTGCCGCCTATCACAGCCTGTTTGGCAATTGGTTGCCCAGCTCAGGCGAAGAGCCGGCCGATACCCCCTGCTATGAGCTTTACCTCAACAACCCGCGCGAAGTGGCTCCGGAGGAGCTGTTGACCGAGATCTGCCTGCCACTGAAGTAGGCGGCGCATTCCAGCGCCGGTCTGGCCGCGTTATTGCGGCCAGATCACTGGATATAGCGAGGCCACCAGCAGCACAGCCATCAGCCAGTTGAACTGGGTCAGGCGACGTGGATTGGTCAGAAACCGCGCCATCTGCTGCCCCAAAACGGTCCAGGAGCCAACGGAAGGCAAGTTGATGGCGCCAAAAACCGCCCCCACGATCAGGATCGCCGACAGCGTCTGATCCGGCGTATAGGCGCTGATTGCGGTCAGGGCCATGGCCCAGGCCTTGGGGTTGACCCACTGAAAAGCGGCGGCCTGCAGAAAGGTCATTGGCGTGCCACTGCTGCCCGAGGCCTCAGCGGGACCTGCATTGGCGATCTTCCAGGCCAGATACAGCAGATAGATCACCGAGGCGACTTTCAGCACGGTGTAGCTGATTGGAAAGGCATCAAAAATCTGCACCAGGCCTGCGCCAACCAGCACCACCATAAAGACAAAGCCCAGCGCCACCCCCAACATATGCGGGATGGTACGGCGGAAGCCGAAGTTGGCCCCCGACGCCATCAGCATCAGGTTGTTGGGGCCCGGCGTGATCGAAGAGACAAAGGCAAAGAGCGCAAGCGCCAGGAAGAGTTCATAAGTCATGACGCGGAATTTGACGCGCCAAGGCACAAATGAAATTGCGTTTTTGTGCGATTTGTGTCTTTTTCTGCAACCAATGGCTAAAAATGATCACATCAACCAACAAATATTGCAGGAGCTGACACGCGACGGGCGCATCAGCAATCTGGAATTGGCAGACCGGGTTGGACTGTCGCCCTCTGCCTGCCTGCGCCGGGTACAGGATCTGGAACAGAAAGGCGTCATCACCGGCTATCGCGCGGTGCTGGACCGTGACGCAATGGGCACCGGTTTTGTCACCTATATCGGGGTTGGGCTGGGCGAACACACCAAGGCGGCGCAACGTGCCTTTGAGCAGGCCATGCAGGAAGCCACTGAGGTGGTGGAATGCCACAATATCACCGGCACCATCGAATATCTGTTGCGCATCGAATGCGCCGACTTACCCAGCTACAAGCGCTTTCACACCGATATTCTGGGGACCTCCCCCTATGTGACAGCGATCACCACCTATGTGGTGATGGGCTCGCCCAAAGATCTGCGCAACTGATCCCCGGCCAAGGGGGTTTTTCAAGTATTCGGAAAAAATGAAGAGGGGTGTCTCGCCTCTCGCCAGAGAGCTGCTGCGCAGCGACGTGAGCAAGAATTGTAGTTCGGGCCTGTGCCCCGTGCCCTCTCTAACGCGATTGATCTGACTGTTTTTCCATGAAGGCAGCCGCCAGCGCCGGTGACGCCAGGACTGGCACAGGGCATTTACCCCCAAGCGCATCTGCCGCCCCGGCCATCGAGGCCTGCGCCAGCACCACACAAGCAAAATCACCTGTGGCAACGGCTTGGGCGATATCCTCTGCCAGGGCCGCTGCAAAGCGCGCCATGTCTCCCGATTCGAACAACGGCCAATGCTGCTTTAGTGAAAGATGGGAAAGCTGCAGATCGTTTTTACCAAAGGCACGTTGCAGCAGGGCCTCGGAGGGGACAGCCGTGCTTTCGAGGCAATAGACCAGCAGCACCGGACCGCCTATGCGCGCGGCCTTCAGCATCATCGGCCAATCGATGCGCACCGCGCCTGCCGCTTCGGCGACCTCGCCGATTGTGGTGCAGCTGCACAGCACCGGACCATCGGCGGCGCGGATCGCCTCCTGGATTTCCGCGCGCAGGGTGATGTCGATGCCCCCCTGGGCCCGCGCCAGCCAATCCGGGCGCACCACATGCGCAAGCCTCAGATCGGGACTAAGCCGATCAAAGGTGCGCGCGTGGATCTCCGCAGTGTGAAAAAGACTGTAGGCCACCATGAAACACGGATCTTTCAAACAAGGGTAAACAAAAAGAGCGCCCCGCCGAATCTGCGGGGCGCCCTGCACAACGGAGTATGAAGCGTCGCCTCAGCCTTTGGCAATCAGTTCCGACTGGGCCACGATGACTTCGGCCTGTTTGATCGAAGCAATATCGACCAAACGCCCCTTGTAGACGGTGGCGCCTTCGCCATTGGCCTTGGCCTGCTCCATCGCAGCGAGGATCTCGCGGGCCTCGCCAACGGCCTCTTCGGACGGGGTGAAGACTTCATTGGCCAGGGCGATCTGCTTGGGATGGATGGCCCATTTGCCCACCATACCCAAAGTGGCCGAGCGTTTGGCCTGAGCAATATAACCTTCGTCATCGGAGAAGTCGCCAAAGGGTCCATCAACCGGCAACACGCCATGGGTGCGGCAGGCGGCAACGATGGCGGCCTGAGCCCAGTGCCAGGGATCGGACCAGTGCTTTTGCCCGTCACGCAGCATGTAGTAGTTTTCCTGGGTGCCACCAATGCCGGTGGTCTGCATCCCCATGGAGGCGGCAAAATCCGCGGCCCCCAGCGACATAGCCTGCATCCGGGGCGAGGAGGCCGCAATCTCTTCCACATGGGCAATGCCGGCCGCTGATTCGATGATCACCTCAAAGGATACGGGCTTGGTACGGCCCTTGGCCTGCTCGATGGCGGTAACCAGCGCGTCCACCGCATAGACATCCGCGGCACAGCCCACCTTGGGGATCATGATCTGGTCCAGACGGTCACCAGCCTGCTCCAGGAGATCCACGACATCGCGGTACCAATAGGGCGTGTCCAAGCCGTTGATGCGTACGGACATGTATTTATTGCCCCAATCCACGGTGTTGAGCGCCTCGATGATATTCGCTCGGGCTGCGTCCTTGTCGGTGGGTGCAACGGAATCTTCCAGGTCGAGATTGATCACATCCGCCGCCGAGGCCGCCATCTTGGGGAACAGTTTGGTGTTAGAGCCGGGGCCAAAAAGCTGGCAGCGGTTGGGGCGGGCCGGAGCGGCAGGCTGAAGGCGAAAGCTCATCGTTAGATCTCCAAGGGGTAATGAAATTGCGTCACATTTGACCTGAGTGATATTAAGTTGCGTCAATATCTGCAAGAAAATTTCGCACTCGCAGAAAAATTGCCGCACTGCAGTGTGCAAATGCGTTGCCAGATTTCATTGCCAGATATGGGGGCTCACCCTACCCTGACCCAAAGAGGAGAGAGTCTGGTGAAAGAGTTTATTGTTTTTGCAGCGGCAATGCTTGTTGCTGGTAGTGCATTTGCGGCCTGCCCCCAAAAGGCACCAAGGCATAATTGGAACCTGCAGGCTGGTGACCAGCGTGTCGACGTACAATACCTAGCCGGCCTGCTTTCTGGAAAGCGGGTAAAATTCGGCAATATTGGCACCGAGCACTATCGCAAGAATGGTGACTACAGGTATAGCGCAGGCGGATCAAACTACGATGCAGGATCTTACAGGTTTTACCCAAACGGTGTGCGCTGCATCGGGTACTCCAATCCGCGGTTTGATCTGTATGTCGTCAATGGCGGCAAGCTCTTTCTCATCAATCGCGAGGGTGCGAGACTCGAAGGCAAGGTCAGATAACGACTGTTTTCTTACATTTGTAGCCCGCTCAAACAGGCATGTCGCGTCCAGACGCGATGCCGGAGAGATATTCAGTCACTGAGAACGCATGAAACGCACATTCTTTGAAAACTGGGCCCTGTTCCTGGGCATGATTCTGTTGATGGTGGCCAATGGGCTATTGGTCACCCTGCTGACAATTCGGGGCGCGGGCCTTGGGTTCTCCGAGTTCACCATCTCGCTGATGCAGGCGGCCTATCCCCTGGGGGCCCTGGTGGGCACTGCAGCGGCACCAAAAATGGTCGAGAAAGTCGGGCATATCCGGGCGTTCTCGGCGCTGGCCTCGCTGGTGTCCATCGCTGCAATCTTGCATCTGTTGACCTCGGATCCGGTGTCCTGGTCGGCGATGCGGTTTTTGGCGGGGTTCTGCTATCCCGGTCTTTATGTGATCACCGAGAGCTGGCTTCAGGCCAAGGCAGAAAACAGAAATCGGGCCCAGATTTTGTCGATCTATTTCATGATCTGGATGGCCGGACCTGCCATCGGGACGGCCTTGGTTGCGGTGCCCGACCCGAGTGGCAACATGTTGTTCGGGGTTGTCTCGATCCTGATCTCCCTCTCGATTGTGCCGCTGCTGCTGTCAGGCAACAAGGCACCCGAGTATGAGGTGCCGGACCGGATGTCGGTCAGAAAGCTCTACCGTGTATCGCCCATGGCCGTGGTTGGCAATCTGGTCAGCGCCATGGCGGTTGCAGTCTGGTTCATCACCCTCCCCCTTTATGCGCTGTCCCAAGGTATGAGCGGGGCCCAGGCTTCTGGGGTACTAGTTGTGGCAATGGTTGTCGGCGCGCTGGTGCAATATCCAATTGGTTGGGCCAGCGACAAGACGGACAGGCGGTTGGTGCTGGTGGGGCTGGGGTTGGCCGGGGCTACCGCCTGCATCTGGATGCTGCTGAGCCCGTCCCAGACCTCAATCGTCTTTGGCTTCGGCCTGCTCGCCGGTGCCAGCTTGCCGATGTATGCTGTCTGCACCGCCCATGCCAACGATCAACTGAAATCGTCCCAGATCGTCCCCGCCAGCGGCACCATGTTGTTCTTGCTGAACGTCGGACAATTTGTCGGCACCTTGGCGGGGCCGAATACGGTCAGCATTGCTGACGGCAAAGGCTTTCTTATGGTGCTCGCAGCCCTGTGTTTCCTGGTTGCGGCAGTGGCTGTATTGCGGCGCGGCCAGGAAGAGGCACCGGAAGAGACCGGCAGCCTTCAAGCCATTGCGGTGCTGGGGGCCTCTCAATCGGGGGTCCTTCAGGCCGAATCCTGGCTCGAGGAGGACAGCTTTGACAGCCGCACCGATGTTACGGAGATATCTTCGAACAATGGCGAAAAATGAGGGAGAATCTTGCGTCTTTCCCGTTAATCTCTGCAAAAAGAGTATGAACTTGCGGCGATTTCTTCCGAAAATCCGCGTTGAGATTTAGGAGGACACCCGTCATGATCGAGACACCATATCTGCTGTTCCTGGGCGATGCGCCCGACATGCTGGCCGCCAAGGTTGCCATCGGCATCCGTGACTGGCGTCCGGATCATGCCGTTGGTCAAATCCGCCTGCCCGGCTGTGGTGCCGACCTTGGCCTGACCGAGATGACCCTGGCGCAAGCCAAAGCCGCCGGCGCCAAGACCCTGGTGATTGGTGTGGCCAACCGTGGCGGTGTGATCTCTGCAGCCTGGAAAGAAGTGCTGATCCAGGCGCTGGAGATGGGCTATGATCTGGCCTCTGGCCTGCACAACCTGCTGCGCGACGAAGGTGACCTGGTTGCTGCGGCGCAGACCCATGGCGGCACCCTGCACGACGTGCGTGTGCCCACCGTTGGCTATCCGATTGCCAATGGCGTCAAGCGCCGCGGCAAACGCTGCCTGGCGGTTGGTACTGATTGCTCGGTCGGCAAGATGTACACGGCCTTGGCCATGGACGCCGAGATGCAGAATCGCAACATCAAATCGACCTTCCGGGCCACCGGCCAGACCGGCATCCTGATCACCGGTCATGGCGTGCCACTGGATGCAGTGATCGCCGATTTCATGGCGGGCTCGGTCGAATATCTGACGCCGGACAATGATGAAGACCACTGGGACCTAATCGAGGGTCAGGGCTCTTTGTTCCATGTCTCCTATTCGGGTGTGACCATGGCGCTGGTGCATGGCGGCCAAGCGGATGCCTTGATCCTGTGTCACGAACCGACGCGATCACATATGCGCGGCCTGCCCGGCTATTCGGTGCCTTCGCTGGAGGAGCTGCGCGATGTTGCCCTGCCTTTGGCGCAGCGCGCCAACCCGGACTGCAAGATCGTTGGCATTTCAGTGAACACCCAGCACCTGACAGAGGAAGAGGCGGTGAAATATCTGGCCGAGACCGAAGCGCGCATGGGCCTGCCTGCGGTGGACCCCTATCGCCATGGGGCTGGCCGTCTGGTGGATGCGCTGGAAGCCTGCTGATCCCGACAAAACCAACCGGGGGCCCGTTTGCAATGACGGGAGCCTCCGGCGGAGGTATTTTTGGGAAAGTGAAAGAGCAGAAGCCGGATCCATCTGGCCTCTGAGCAAGTCTCTTTGTATCTGCAAGGAGCACGAACAAAGGGCAGAGCCATGAAAATCACCGTCACTCCTGATGTCTTCAAGCTAGCGCAGGTCTTCACCATCTCGCGCGGGTCGCGCACCGAGGCAAAGGTTCTGACGGTGAAGGTGGAGAAAGACGGTGTCACCGGTTGGGGTGAATGCGTCCCCTATGCGCGCTACAATGAGACGCTGGAAAGTGTAACCGCAGAAATCGAAGGCCTGCCTGCGGACTTCAGCCGAGAGGCGCTGCAGGATCTGCTGCCCGCCGGGGCCGCGCGCAACGCCGTAGACTGTGCCCTGTGGGATCTGGAAGCCAAGGCCGCGGGCAAGCGGGTCTGGGAGCTGGCCGGCCTGCCCGCGCCGGGCCCGGAGATCACCGCCTATACGCTGTCGCTGGCGAGCCCGGATGAGATGCGCAAACAGGCGCAGGAGAATGCCCATCGGCCTTTGCTGAAGATCAAGCTGGGCACCCCTGACGACATGCCGCGCCTGGAAGCGGTGCGTGCCGGTGCGCCCGACGCCAAGATCATCATCGACGCCAATGAGGGCTGGTCGGCAGAGGTCTACGCCGAGCTGGCCCCGCATCTGATGCGCCTGGGTGTGGAACTGGTCGAGCAACCCCTGCCTGCCGGTGAAGACGCGGCGCTGATCGGCAAGGAGCGCCCGGTGCCTGTCTGTGCCGATGAAAGCTGCCATGATCGCGCCAGCCTGCCCAAGCTCAAGGGCAAATATGACGTGGTGAACATCAAACTGGACAAGACCGGCGGCCTGACAGAAGCGCTGAAACTGCGTAAAGAGGCCCTGGCCCTGGGCTACGACGTGATGGTCGGCTGCATGGTCGGATCCTCCTTGGCAATGGCCCCTGCGACACTGTTGGCACAGGGTGTTTTGGTAACAGACCTTGACGGGCCGCTTCTGCTGGCCGAAGACCGCAAGGAACCTTTGAATTTTGACGCCGCCGGGGTGCATCCGCCGAAGGCCGCACTTTGGGGTTGAGGAGAGAGTGATGACCCGTACCGTTTATGTAAATGGCGAATACCTGCCCGAAACCGAAGCAACGGTTTCGATCTTTGATCGTGGCTTTCTCATGGCCGATGGCGTCTATGAGGTCACTTCGGTGCTGGATGGCAAGCTGATCGATTTTGAAGGCCATGCCGTGCGGCTGGAGCGTTCGCTCAACGAATTGGACATGCCTGCGGCCTGCTCCAAGGAGGAGCTGCTGGAGATCCACCGCCAGCTGGTGACCCGCAACGAGATCGTGGAAGGTCTGGTCTATCTGCAGATCACCCGTGGATCGGACGGGGATCGCGACTTTGTCTTTCCCGACCCCGAGACCACCAAACCAACCATCGTGCTGTTCACCCAGAATAAACCCGGTCTGGCCGACAACCCCGCCGCCAAGAAAGGCGCCAAGATCATCTCGATTGAGGACATTCGCTGGGGTCGCCGCGACATCAAGACCGTGCAGCTGCTCTATCCCTCGATGGGCAAGATGATGGCCAAGAAGGCCGGTGCGGATGACGCCTGGCTGATCGAGGACGGGCATGTCACCGAGGGCACCTCGAACAACGCCTATTTTGTCAAGAACGGCAAGATCGTCACCCGCCCGCTATCCAACGACATCCTGCACGGGATCACCCGCAAGGCGGTGCTGCGCATGGCTGAAGAAGCGCAGATGGAGATCGAAGAGCGACTGTTCACCATCGAGGAAGCCAAGGAAGCCGACGAAGCCTTTACCACCTCGGCCTCAGCCTTTGTGATGCCCGTCGTGGAGATCGACGGCGTGGCCTTGGGCGACGGGACCCCGGGCCCGATCGCAAAACGTCTGCGTGAGATCTATCTGGACGAAAGCCTGAAGGCGGCGATCTGAGGTCGTCAACCAAACGTGTCAGAGCAACTTGAGCGGGCTGGAGTTTCCAGCCCGTTTTTCGTTGCTCTCAAGTCACAAAATTACAGCGGTGCCAATTATTTTTGCGTGTGAAACGTGACGGCTTGCAACCCTTGGGGCGTTTGGGGAAGCAAGGGGCAGCACGGCCAACATTTCATTGGGACACCATTTTGAAACACCAATTTCTGACCGCATTTTTCTCCGCATTTCTTTGCGCGATTGCCTCAACAGCCGCAGATGCACAATCTCTTTCAAACAAAAGCGCCTTTGAGCTTTCTGCAGGCATCGGCCACAGCACCAGCAGCCAGTATCTGGACACGGCCTCTGCGGGGGCCGGTCTTCGCTTTGGCGCGCTGCTGGGTGAGAACATCCGCCTGATCGCCGGAGTCAGCCGAAACTTCGACCGGCTAACAGAACGCAGAGATCTACAAAACGGAGACGACCGGGGAACCAGCTTTAGCCTGGCTGCGGCCTGGGACATCGCAAGCGCCCACGAGGTCAGCCTGGGCTATTTCTACAGCCGGTATGAGTATAACTTTGTCGGAATGCCTGCTCAACTGGCGGTGCAGGAAAATGAAATCCTTAGCTTGAACTACTCCTATTTTGCGGATTGGGGGCAAGCAGGCGCAGGCGTTTCAGAACTCCTCGGAGACTCTTCCAGCACGATCTTTCGGGTAAATGGAGAATACAAACTACCCAACATGGGTGGTGAGACAGAGCTCTTTGCGACCGGCTCTGCATTTGGCTCATCTTCTGACAGCGCCAAAGGGTTTGCAGTTGGCCTGCGTGCCAAGATGGACCGCGGGTACAATCTTTATGCGATGGCTGGACGCAGCTATCTCAGCTCTGGCGGCCATGGCACCACCTTTAATCTGTCGCTAGTGAAATCCTTTGGATCAAATGCCGAACGAGTATTCCGGCGCAACTGATCCGCCACAATCGCCGTGAAGAAGCAAGACCCACGCAAGCCTCTTGTGGCAAGCATGGGCCCAACAAAACCGCGTGCCGACACTCAACCGGCACGCATATATCTTTTCTGACATGACCTCAGAAATCTGCGGCAGGGCTTGCCTCAGGACTTGTCGGTCACGTTTTCCTTGAACGCGACCTCGAATTCCGCCTGTTTGGCGGGGCTGGCATCGGTCTGGTAGTTGGCTTTCCACTCTTCCATGGTCATGCCGTAAAAGACCTCGCGCGCGGCGGCCTTGTCCATCTCGATGCCCTTTTCATTGGCGGCTTCCTGATACCAACGGCTGAGACAATTGCGGCAGAACCCGGTTAGATTCATCATGTCGATGTTCTGCACGTCGGTGCGGTCTTCCATCAGATGCTTTTGCAGGCGGCGAAACGCCGCAGCCTGGAGTTCGATCTCGGTTTGCGGATCCATCTTGGCGTCCTTTGGTGGTTGTGCGGTCTAACCTGTGGGTAGCAGGACAAAGGCCCCGGGACAATGCGCCGGTCAGCTGAGCGTTGCTACAGCCCTGCGGCCTGCAGGGCGCGCGGCAATACCTCAGCCAGGCGATCCGCCCAGTAGTGCTGCCCGTTGGACTCAGCGATCAGATCGTTGCGCAGCTCTACCAGTGCATTCGGACGTCCAGGTTTGGTCGCGTGCCTGTCAATCGCATCGCCAGGCAGATAGCCGGTATAGGGTTCGTTGACGCCAACACAGAGATCACCGGGGGCCTGCAGGGCCTTGATCAGATGCGGCGAGAAGGCCTCTGCCTCAGGGTGCAGAATCCCGATTTCCCAAGGGCGCGCAGAGCGGCCGCGTAGCTGAGGTGTGAAAGAATGCATTGAGATGACAATGGTTTCCGGGCGGGCTGCCAGTTTTGCCAATTCGGCGTGATAGGGGCGATAGCAGCGCTCCAGCCGTTTTTCGCGCTCTGCGTCATCCGCATGACGATTGGCCGGAATAAGGGTGCCATCATACAGGCGCATCAACAGTGTCGGATCATCCTCGCCCCGGTTCGGGTCGATCACCAACCGCGAGAAATTGGAGGCCACCTGCGGCGCATTCAACCGCTCTGCCAGCAACCGGGACACGGCAAAGGCGCCTACATCATAGGCGATGTGGCGCTGCATGTCCTCGGGCGGCAGGCCAAGATCACCGCCCCCCACAAAAGAGGGCACCACATTGGTGGCGTGGTCGCAGGTAATCAGCCAGCGCGCCGGGCGCGCTGCGCCTTCTACAAAAAAAGGAGTATATGTCATGGATCTGTCGCCTGTTGTTGCGAATAGCCATATGACAGTTGCAGCAGAAAGGGAATTGAGCGATAAGCGCCGCAACAAATGTTTGCGTTAACATTTTCCAATTCCCGCCAGCTGCCTGGCAAACAGACCCGAAAATATCCCCGAGGAGACCCATGATGAAACGATCGCGCAACGTAAAGATTGTCGCCACTCTGGGCCCGGCATCGGAAACCTATGACACCATTCGCGCTTTGTTTGAAGCCGGTGCTGATGTCTTTCGTCTCAACATGTCGCACGGCACCCACCCTGAAATCGCAGAAAAGCACCAGATCATTCGTCAGGTCGAGAAGGATCTGGATCGTTCGATTGGCATTCTGGCGGATCTGCAGGGGCCAAAACTGCGGGTCGGCACCTTTGCCAATGGTACTGAAGAGCTGGTCACAGGGGCCGCCTTCCGAATGGATCTGGATGAGGCAGAAGGCGATCTGAACCGGGTCTGCCTGCCGCACCCTGAGATTTTTGCCGCACTGGAACCCGAGGCGCATCTTTTGGTCAATGATGGCAAGATCCGCCTCAAGGTCGTCACCTGCGGTGCCGATTTCGCCAATTGCGAAGTGATCACCGGCGGCACCATCTCTAACCGCAAAGGCGTCAACGTCCCGGATGTGGAGCTGCCCCTGGCGGCGCTGTCCGAAAAGGACCGTGCCGATCTGGAGTTTGCCTGCGGGCTGGGTGTCGATTGGCTGGCGCTCTCTTTTGTGCAGCGCGCCAAGGATGTGTTTGAGGCCAAGGGGCTGGCTGATGGCCGCGCAGCGGTTTTGTCCAAGATCGAAAAACCACAGGCCATCGAGCATTTTGCCGAGATTCTCGATGCCTCGGATGGCATCATGGTGGCGCGGGGGGATCTTGGCGTGGAATTGCCGGTCTCGGCGGTGCCGCCAATCCAGAAACGGCTGGTGCGCAAATGTCGCGCCGCCGCCAAGCCGGTCATCGTGGCAACCCAGATGCTGGAAAGCATGATCGAGAGCCCGATGCCGACCCGTGCCGAGGTCTCCGATGTGGCCACGGCGATCTATGAAGGCACCGATGCCATCATGCTGAGCGCCGAATCCGCTGCCGGCAGCTATCCGATTGAAGCGGTGCAAACCATGGACAAGGTTGCAGCAGAGGTCGAAGCCGACCCCACCTATGCGCAGATCATTGCGGCGTCGCGCTCGTCCAAGGGCGATACCATTGCCGATGGCATCGTCGCCGCTGCGCGTGAAATCGCTGAGAAAACAGAGATCAAGGCGATCTGCTGCTTTACCCAAAGCGGCACAACTGCGCTGCTCACCGCGCGCGAGCGTCCCGGCGTGCCCATCATCGCCCTGACACCACTAGAGAACACCGCGCGCCGACTGGCGCTGAGCTGGGGCTGTTATTGCGTGTTGACGCCGGATCAATCCCGCTTCAAGGGCGCAGTTGTCAGCGCCGCGCGGGCAGCACGGGCGGGGGGCTTTGCCAGTGAAAGCGATTTGATCGTGGTCACCGCCGGGGTGCCGTTCAATGTTCCCGGCACCACCAATATCCTGCGTGTGGCCCCTTGTGATGAACGTTTGATTTACAGCCTCGACCCGGAGTAACCTCGGCCATAACGGTAGATTGTTAGAAGAGGGAGAGACATGGACAGTGATCTGGCGCTGATCTTGGGGCTCATCTTGATTGCCCTGTCGATCCCCTCCATTCTCTCTGCCATCAGCGACCGCCGATCGCCGCGAATCTCTGCAGTGCTGCTGCTGGTTGGCGGCGGGCTGGCCACCTACGCGGTGAGCTCTCACCCCGGCGGCTACCAGCTGGACCAGATCCCAGAGGTATTTTTTTCGGTTTTGGGGCGTTTTATCTGAAAATTCGCTTGCCCTTTGCAGGCAGCTTTCGTACTGCACCATCCTGTTCGCGTGGCCGGCCGGAAGTGGCATGCCGAGTCGCGCATAGACCGAACCCGCATTGAAGGAGACGGAAATGCCCAAAATGAAGACCAAATCGAGCGCCAAAAAGCGCTTTAAGGTGACAGCGACCGGTAAGGTCCTGGCTGCTCAGGCCGGCAAACAGCACGGCATGATCAAACGCACCAAGAAATTCATCCGCAATGCCCGCGGCACCTCGGAGCTGTCCGCTCCCGACGCAAAAATCGTCAAGGGCTATATGCCCTACGATCGCTAAGAGGAGTTTAGAGATATGTCCCGCGTTAAAGGTGGTACCACAACTCACGCCCGTCACAAGAAGGTCATCAAGGCAGCCAAAGGTTATTACGGTCGCCGTAAGAATACCTTTAAGGTCGCCCGTCAGGCCGTCGACAAGGCAAACCAATACGCAACCCGTGACCGGAAGCAGCGCAAGCGTAACTTCCGCGCTCTGTGGATCCAGCGTATCAACGCCGCCGTTCGCAGCCACGACGAAGCCCTGACATACAGCCGCTTCATCAATGGCCTGAACCTGGCCGGTATCGAAGTTGACCGTAAAGTTCTGGCCGATCTGGCCGTGCACGAGCCCGAAGCCTTTGGTGCCATCGTGCGCCAGGCCCAGAGTGCTCTGGCTGCCTGATCCCAGCGATCACGGATACAGTATTGAAAAGGCCGCTCCCACCCGGGGCGGCCTTTTTCTATGGCCCCCAACACAGGTCATTCGGATCATGAGAGGCGGATGACCTTCCGGCGGTAGCAGGAAGCGTTTCAGCAATTTCAGGTTGATTTCGAGTTTTCTTTCAATATCTTGCCCCAAGACCAATTGAAAACGGATGATCGAATATGAAAGCTATGGCCATTTTTCCACTCGCAGCGGCACTTCTATCCGGCTGCGTCAGTGGCGGCGGAGACTCCATTGTCACCAGAACCTCGCAGACCCAAGGAAATGAAATCACCAAGGCCCAGATCGAAACCTGCTGGAAACAGGCCGGCATCAAAGGCGATCTGTACAAGTTCCTGACCCCATCCGAGGCCGTAGGACTGCGCCCCGCTGGCGCAGTCTCGAAGAGCCAGCACGCAGCCTTCCACAGCTGCCTGAATGCCTAGCCAACGTCCCTGGGCGGTTCATTTTGATCGCCCCTCACCCTGAACAGCCCCTCCAGACACCTCCCTCTTCCGGATTTAAATATGAAACAAATTTTTCTAGCCCTGCCTCTTTTGCTCCTCACCGCCTGCGGTGACGACATGACCTATCCTGTGGAAATCGAGAGAGAAACCTCCGCCGCCCAAGCAACCTCCGCCGCGCCGGTCACGCAGATACCAGTGTTGGTCTCTGATACAATCAATGACGGTAAGTTTCAGGTGCTTGGACCAATAGAATCCACCGTGGGAAAGCTCACCGCCTTTCACCCCACCCCGACCGCAGAGCAGGCAAAACAAAAGCTGCAGATCGAAGCCGCAGAACTGGGGGCCGATGCCGTGATCAATGCGCGGATCGGATCTGTCCAAGTGTGCCCCTTCAGCTGGGCCTGCCGTGTCTCCACCGGGACCGCGGTCAAACTGCACAACTAGCGCCAAGCATCTGATGTGAACAGAAGGCCGACCGACGGAATCGTGGGGCTGGCCCGTTTGTCCCTATACTAAGTGTTTTATGAGGGGCTAAACATGTCGGGAATATATGTTCGCATCGGTGCCATCGCTGCCGTGCTCGCCTTGGTTTCGGCCTGCGTCACCGCCCAAAGCCGCCCGCGCGGTCCTGGGGCTGGCGCAGGCAGTCGCCCAGCTGGCGGCCCGCCAGCGACGCGTTATCATGACGAGATCTCAGGCGGGCCGCTCAGCCTGGTGCCTGCAACCATCGACCCAGGCACCAGCACCTCCGCCCTAACCACGGGCGCCAGCGCCCTGCGGATTGCGGGCAATGGCATTCCCGATCACCTGGTCGGGCGCTTCCCGAACCCGGGAAACCCCAACCGGATCTCGCCGCAGAAGGTCGCACTTCAAGTCCCCCTCACCCCGGCAAAGGCCGCACAGATCACCCCGCTGCAACTGGGCTGGAACTTTGGGGTTTCGGTGCAGGGCGTGGTGTTTGATCCCCAGGCCGCCGAATTCTGGAAGGGCGACCGCAACTCCGGCTGGGACTACAATGCACTGGGAGGCGCCATCGCCTTGGGGCTGGATACCAATCACGCCCATGTGCAGCCCCAAGGCACCTACCACTATCACGGGGTTCCCCTGGGCCTGACCGAGATGCTGGGCTGGTCCCCCGATCGCCATTCTCCACTGATCGGCTATGCCGCTGATGGCTTCCCGATCTATGCCCTGACCGGCGGCAAAAACGGTGATGTCACCGAAATGACCTCATCCTACCGGCTCAAGACCGGAACCCGCCCCGGTGGTGACCAGCCGGGAGGGCGCTATGACGGCACCTTCCTGCAGGATTACACCTATGTGGCCGGCGCCGGAAATCTGGACCAGTGCAACGGTGCCTTTACGGTCTCGCCTGAGTATCCTGCAGGCACCTATGCCTATTTCCTCAGCCGGACCTACCCGGTCATCCCGCGCTGCTTTACCGGCACCCCGGACCAAAGCTTTCTGATGCGCCGCCGGTAGCGCAACAGGGGAAACTCAGCGGGCCGACGAAAGATGAGAGCGCAGCCAATGGGCCATAGCGACATCGCATCTTGCCCCTACCAAGCCGCGCCCCCTTGCTTTCGCGTCCCCTTATGGTAGCAGGGCCTAAGCTGAAACTTGAGGGACCGTCATGGACGATCTTAAAGCAAAATATCTGGGGCAGATCGCCGATGCTGCCGATGAGAACGCGCTGGAGACCATTCGGGTCGCCGCCGTTGGTAAAAAAGGCGAAGTGGCACTGAAGATGCGCGAGCTGGGCAAGATGACGCCCGAAGAGCGCCAAGTGGCCGGCCCGGCGCTGAATGCGCTCAAGGATGAGATCAACTCTGCCCTCGCCGCCAAGAAATCCGGCCTTGCGGATGCCGCCCTGGATGAACGCCTGCGCACCGAGTGGCTGGACGTGACCCTACCGACGCGGCCCTCGCGCCAGGGCAGCCTGCATCCGATCAGCCAGGCCCAGGAAGAACTGACCGCGATCTTTGCCGAGCTGGGCTTCTCCGTTGCCGAAGGCCCGCGCATCGACACCGACTGGTACAACTTTGATGCCCTGAACATCCCCGGCCACCACCCGGCCCGCGCCGAGATGGACACCTTCTACATGCACCGCGCGACAGGCGATGACCGCCCGCCGCATGTGCTGCGCACCCATACCTCGCCGGTACAGATCCGCTCGATGGAAAAGATGGGCGCGCCGCTGCGCATCATCTGCCCTGGCGGTGTCTACCGCGCCGATTATGACCAGACCCATACACCGATGTTCCACCAGGTCGAAGGCCTGGCGCTGGACAAGGATATCTCCATGGCGAACCTCAAATGGGTGCTGGAGGAATTCGTCAAATCCTTCTTTGAGGTCGACGACGTCGAGCTGCGCTTCCGCGCCTCCCATTTCCCCTTCACCGAGCCCTCTGCCGAGGTCGACATTCGGTGCTCCTGGGACAATGGTCAGCTGAAGATTGGCGAAGGCGACGACTGGATGGAGATCCTCGGCTCTGGCATGGTACACCCCAAGGTGATCGCCGCCGGCGGCATCGACCCGGAGATCTATCAGGGCTTTGCCTTTGGCATCGGCATCGACCGTCTGGCAATGCTGAAATACGGCATCCCCGACCTGCGCGCCTTCTTTGACAGCGACCTGCGCTGGCTGCGCCACTACGGCTTCCAATGCCTGGACGTGCCAACGCTGCACGGTGGTTTGAGCCGTTAAATGTACCAAATTAGCGCGTTCATGGCCGGATATTACACCTGGTGCCTTGAACGCGCTGAAACGATGCCGAGATGGCAGGGCTACGCAGTCCAAGCCTTGGCCATAATTGGCCTCTTGGCAGTTAGCATTCTTGCCCCTGGCTGGTTAATTTTGGCATATTGGCTTTTGGTTCTTGGACCTGTGGAAGTCTTTGCATTTGCCCATTACAAGATTTGGAAGAAGCGAGACCAGATCAAGGCCAGCCAAGCCTCTCAATTGAAAAAGACCCAAGGCCTGCTCAAAGGTTTCAAGCGCTAGGCCTTTACGACCGGACAGCGCTTGCTCCTGCCATCAACCAAAGGGCAGCCTACAGCCAAAACGGAGAGGGCACTTTGCCCCGTCCTAGGCCAGACGCCGCCCCAACCTTTCTACCTTCAAAACTTCAGGTCCAATCCGATCTCCAGCCCGTAGCTTTCGTAGTTGCTCTTGCCGATACCGTCATAAAAGGTCTCGATCTGGAACAGCCCACGTTCGGCAAATTGATAGTTCAGACCCAACTCGATCTTGGCCCGGCCCCCTTCCACATCCGTCAGGGTCGAGGCCGCAGCCCCGGAATAGCGGCTGGAGCTGCCAATCGCGCTGATCCCGCCGGTCAGCACAAGCGCGCCATTGCCCCGCGCCGTCTCGATCGGGGTTTCAAAATCCAGCGCCGCCTCGATCTGGCTCCAGGCGATGCCCTGGCTGGGGATGAGATTGCCCAGACCGTCGCGATAGGCCTCCTGATCGTCCGAAGTATAGGTAAGCTTCAGACTGGGGATCAGAGTCGTTTTGCCCTGCTCCATGGTCCCGGACAGTTTCACCAGCGCCAACAGCCGCTCCGTCTCCACCTTGTCGGTGTAGGTGCCAAAGGGCGTGACATCATTCGAGCTCTGCCCATAGAGCAGCCGCCCTTCGACAAAGATATCGTGATTGGGAAATTTGCTGACAAAATAGGGACCAATCAACCAGCCCGTGCCTTTGACAGAGGCCGCGCCGTCCTGTTGCTCCAGATAGTCAAATTCCAGCATCGCCCCCAACAGCAGGTTTTCCCGTAGCTTGAAATGGCTGCCGATGGCACCAAAGGCATAGGTGCTGTCGCTGCTGCCCTCCCGACTGACAGAGCCCTGCAACCGGGTCCAGACCCGCGCACCCGGATTGGTGCGGATATCAAAGGTCCCATGGCCACGGGTAACGGCAAAATTCAGCTGTCCAGCCTCCCCCACCCCCGACAAGAAACCGGTCAAATCGGGTTGATTTCGGATCAAATGCGTGGCGCGGGTGTTCAGGAACTGGCTGATCACCCGGCTGGTATCTTCAACCGTTGTGCTTTGCACCGAGAGTGTGCTTGAGGCCGTGTTATCATTGCCGGATGTATCCTGCGCAACGCCCGCCGCGATGGCGATGCCCACGTCACCTCCACCCGTTGGATTGATGGTTATGGTGTAATTCGCCCCACTCCCCGACAGGGCCACCGCCGTGCCATGATCAACCAATACATCGCCGATCATGAACCCAACCACAGCTTCAGAGAAGATGGCGATGACATCAAAATTCTGCCCCGGCTGAATTTCACTCGCTGTGGTGGTCAAAGTGACTGTGGGGGCCGTAGCATCCAGATTGGTCAGCGCAAATGTTACATCGCTCAAGCCCGTGCTGGAGGCGGTCACAGTATAGCCCCCCGCCGTGGCATTGGCCGTCGCCGTCACCGAGGCCAGGCCCGAGGCATCCGTCACATCCGAGGCCGCCGAGAGACCGGCGCTGGCCCCACTGCCCGGCGCGGCAAAGTTCACCGTCACCCCCGAGACCGGATTGCCCCCGGCATCACTCACCAAGGCCGTGAGCGCGGTGCCAAAGCTGCTGGAGATCGAGGTGCTCTGGCTGTCGCCGCTGCTCACCGCCAGGCTCGCCGCCGCCCCCGCAGTATTGGTCAGCGCAA
>JADFAE010000011.1 GCA_015665415.1 Roseobacter sp. | reverse complement strand
TGGCCAGAGCGGTAGCCATCCGCCCAGGTGAGGCAGGTCTTGTAACTGTCCGGCACGCCCAGCCCACGCGCCCCCGCCACCCTGACGCAGTCCGGGCCGATCTCTTCCAGTGTCACGCCCGAGAAATCGCATGCGACATCCGGCAGCAAATAGGCCTGCGGATCGCCAATCTCGTAGAGCATCTGCTCTCCTACTGTGCCGCGCGAGACCAGACCGCCAGAGCCTTTGGGCTTGCCAACTTCAAAACTGCCATCACCGTGCAACGCAACAATAGGATAGCCGATTTCAGCCAGACCCTCTGCCACGTCCCGCCAATCGGTAAAGTTGCCCCCTGTGGCCTGCGGGCCGCACTCGAGGATATGCCCCGCCAGACTGCCCCCCGCCAGCGCATCCAGATCCTCTTGGGCCCAGCCAAAGTGGTGGATCGCGGCCCCCAGAGTCACCGCGCTGTCAACACAACGCCCTGTGAGGACGATATCCGCCCCGCGATCCAGTGCCGCGGCAATCGGAAAGGCTCCGAGATAGGCATTGATGCTGGCGATCTTGTCCAGCGGTGGCAGCGCAGAGCCGCGAAACATCTCGCGCGGATCGGTGGCGGCGATCTCATCGCGACGGTCCAGAAGATCATCTCCCAGAACCACCGCCACCTTGAGCGCGAGACCCTGTTTTTTGATCTCGGCACGCAGGGCATCGGCGCAGGCCCGCGGGTTCATCCCGCCCGCATTGGAGATGATGCGCAGGCCTTGGGCGGCAATTTCACCCAGGTTCGGTGCCATTGCTGCGGTGATAAAATCACTGGCGTAGCCCGCCTTTGGGTCCTTGGCCCGTGCCCGCGCCAGGATCGCCATGGTGATTTCAGCCAGGTAGTCATAGACGATGAAGTCGAGCCCCCCCGCCGCCAAAAGCTGCGGCGTAGCGACGCTGGCATCTCCCCAAAACCCACTGGCACCACCAATGCGCAAAACCTGTGGTACGTCTGTTCCCATCTGGCTGTTTCCCCTTAGGCCGCCCAATTGTACAAGAACAGCCTGCAAAACCAGAGACAGGAGACAGTTCTCCACCCATAAACAGACCGATCGTTCTGTTTTAATCTGCGGCAAGCCGAAGCCTGTTTGCAATCAAAATCATCCCTTCTTGCTTTACGACGTCAAGTCACAGGGCGTGCGGTACTTGTTACAGAATATACACTCGACAACATAATCGGTTACGTTTCACTTGCCACGAATCGACAAGAGGCGTAATACCGACCCAATGGTCGGCTTATTGCGCCACCAGCTCAGGAGACGCGAACACCATGGATGCATTCATCTGCGATGCCACCCGAACCCCTATAGGCCGCTACGGCGGTGCCCTCAGCCAGGTCCGCACCGACGATCTGGCGGCTGAACCGATCGCCGCGCTGGTGGCACGCAATCCACAGGTGGATTGGGCCAGTATCGATGATGTGATCCTGGGAGATGCCAATCAGGCGGGCGAGAGCAACCGCAATGTTGCACGGATGGCGGCACTCCTGGCAGGTTTGCCCGTCGATGTGCCCGGCACCACCATAAACCGGCTGTGTGCCTCCGGTATGGATGCGGTCGGCATGGCGTCCCGCGGGATCCGCGCTGGCGATTATGACATGGCCATTGCCGGCGGCGTTGAAAGCATGAGCCGCGCGCCCTTTGTAATGCCCAAGGCCACATCGGCCTTTACCCGCGCCAATGCCGTTTATGATACCACCATCGGCTGGCGCTTTGTGAACAAGAAGTTGCACGAGATGTATGGCACCGACTCGATGCCGCAGACCGGCGACAACGTGGCAGCTGACTACGGTATCAGCCGCGCCGATCAGGATGCGTTTGCCGCCCGCAGCCAGGCCCGTTGGGCCGCAGCCCACGCGGCTGGCATCTTTGAGGCTGAGATCACCCCCGTCTCCGTGCCTCAGCGCAGGGGTGAGCCCGTGGTGGTCGACACCGATGAGCACCCCCGCCCCGGCACCGACGCGGCCAAACTGGCCAAGCTCAAAGGCGTCAACGGTCCTGACCTCTCTGTCACAGCGGGCAATGCCTCCGGCGTCAACGACGGCGCCGCCGCCATCCTGATGGCCAATGAGGCCGCCGCTGCCAAAAACGGTCTCAAGCCGATGGCGCGGATCGTTGGCATGGCCACGGCCGGAGTTGAGCCCCGCGTCATGGGCATTGGCCCGGTGCCTGCCACCCGCAAAGTGCTGGCGCGCGCCGGTCTGACCATCGAACAGATGGACGTGATAGAATTGAACGAAGCCTTCGCCTCACAAGGCTTGGCAACACTGCGAGAACTTGGCATTGCCGATGACGCCCCGCATGTTAACCCAAACGGCGGTGCCATCGCGATTGGCCACCCTCTGGGCATGACCGGGGCCCGTCTGGTCCTGACAGCCGCCTATCAATTGCAACGCACTGGCGGGCGCTATGCGCTGTGCACCATGTGCGTTGGCGTGGGACAGGGTGCCGCCCTGATCCTGGAACGCGTCTAGACCTCATTGTGACCCAAAGGAGCGCGCATATTGCTCCTCTGGGTCACGACATCACACAAGGGGCCCTGTCTCGCAATCGCGACATGACCCAGGCCAGCACCCCAAAAGGGAGGAGCAAATCATGTATGCACAGATGGTAAAATCCGAAGCCACAACGGATGATCCGGAAAAGCTGGCCGCCTTTCAGGCGCGCATTGATGCCGGCGAAAAGATCGAACCCAAGGACTGGATGCCTGTCGGCTATCGCAAGACCCTGATCCGCCAGATAGGTCAGCATGCGCATTCCGAGATCGTCGGCCAACTGCCCGAAGGCAACTGGATCACCCGCGCGCCGACACTGGAGCGCAAGGCGATCCTGCTGGCCAAGGTGCAGGATGAGGCGGGCCACGGGCTCTACCTGTACTGCGCCGCAGAGACGCTGGGCGTGTCCCGCGATGAGCTGACCGAGATGCTGCTGGATGGTCGGATGAAATACTCCTCCATCTTCAACTACCCCACCCTGAACTGGGCCGATATGGGCGCCGTGGGTTGGCTGGTTGATGGCGCAGCCATCCTGAACCAGGTGCCGCTGCAGCGGACCTCCTTTGGGCCCTATTCACGCGCTATGATCCGGGTCTGCAAAGAAGAGAGCTTTCACGCGCGGCAAGGCTTTGACGCCATCCGCAAGATGGCCGAGGGCACGCCTGCGCAAAAGAAGATGGCGCAGGATGCGGTCAATCGCCTGTGGTTCCCGGCGCTGATGATGTTTGGCCCTTCGGATGCCGATTCCGTGCATTCCACCCAGTCGATGGCCTGGAAGATCAAGATGAACACCAACGATGAGCTGCGTCAGAAGTTTGTCGACCAGACCGTGCCGCAAATCGAGTTCCTGGGGCTGGATCTGCCCGACCCCGGCATCAAGTGGAACGAGGAACGCGGCAGCTATGACTATTCCGACCCCGACTGGGCCGAATTCTTTGACGTGATCAAGGGCAATGGCCCCTGCAACGTCGACCGCCTAGCGGCCCGCAACAAAGCCTGGAAAGACGGTCAATGGGTGCGCGACGGTTTGCTGGCCCATGCCCGCAAAAAAGCCGCCCGCAAGGTGGCCGCCGAGTAAGCCGATATGGCGCTAAACCAATTTTGCGCTCTGCCCGCGTGGAAGAGCCGCCACAGCCAGGAGAACTGAGCTATGAAAAATGAATGGCCCCTCTGGGAAATCTTTATCCGCGGCCAGCATGGCATGAGCCACCGCCATGTCGGCAGCCTGCATGCGCCGGACGCGGAAATGGCAATCAAGAACGCCCGTGACGTCTACACCCGTCGCAACGAAGGCGTGTCGATCTGGGCGGTTGAGGCCAACCATATCGCCGCCTCCTCGCCCAGCGACAAAGGCCCGCTCTATGAGCCCTCCGAGAGCAAGGTCTATCGTCACCCGACCTTTTTTGACATTCCCGACGAAGTGGGAGCGATGTAATGGCGGCCCCGCTTTCAAAAGATGAGGCCCTGGTTCAGTTCCTGCTGCGCATGGGCGACAACACCCTGATCCTGGGCCACCGGGTCAGCGAATGGTGTGGCCACTCTCCGGTGCTGGAAGAAGACATCGCTCTGGCGAATACTGCGCTGGATCTGATTGGCCAGACCCAGATGTGGCTGGGGCTTGCGGCCGACGTGCAGGGCGAGGGCAAATCCGCGGATGATCTGGCGTTTCTGCGCGACGTCTGGGAGTTCCGCAATCTGCTGCTGGTCGAAGTCCCCAACGAGGATTTCGGCCGCACCCTGATGCGCCAATTCCTGTTTGACGCCTGGCATTCGATCCAACTGGGTCATCTGATGACCTCCTCGGATGAACGCATCGCTGCTATCGCGGCCAAAACCTCGAAAGAAGTTGCCTATCATCTGGAACGCTCTGCCGACACCGTGGTCGGGCTGGGCGACGGCACGCCGGAAAGCCATGGCTTCATGCAGGCGGCGCTGGATTATCTCTGGCCCTATGTCGGGGAGATGTTTGTCAGTGATGAAATCGATGCCGCCATGGTCGAGGCAGGCATTGCGCCGGATCCAGCCTCTTTGCGCGCCGATTATGACACGCTAGTCGGGCGTATTCTGGCAGATGCCACGCTCTCCATTCCGGAAAGCCAGTTTGCCCACAAGGGCGGCCGCACCGGGGCGATGCATACAGAGCACCTGGGCCATCTGTTGACCCAGATGCAATGGCTGCAGCGCGCCTATCCCGGCGCCAGCTGGTAAGCCAGAGATCAATGATCTGAGGGCAGCCCCGACCTCGGATGGGGGGGGGAAGCCCTCTCCCCATTGCCAGAGGCAAACCTCAGGTTTGACGGGGAGGTCGGGGGCTGCCCGACCTATCGACCGGCAATCGTTCCGAAGAGGATAATCGCATGAGCCAAGTCGCTACTCAGCCAAGCGTGGACCAGATCTGGGAATGGCTGGATGCCGTACCGGACCCGGAAATCCCGGTGATCAGCCTGGTTGATCTAGGCATCATTCGCGGCGTCGAATGGCAGGGCGACACCCTGGTGGTGGCGGTCACCCCGACCTACTCCGGCTGTCCGGCAACGGCGATCATCAACCTCGATATCGAGACCGCGTTGCGCGACCACGGGCTCGACAGGATCCGGCTCGAGACACAGATCTCCCCTCCCTGGACCACCGACTGGATGAGTGAGAAAGGCCGCGCCAAGCTGGAAGATTATGGCATTGCGCCGCCACAGGCGGCGGGTGGCCCCGAACGCTGCCCCAATTGCCAAAGCAAGAATGTCACCCGTGTGAGCCAGTTTGGCTCCACCCCCTGTAAGGCACACTGGCGCTGCCAGGACTGTCTTGAACCCTTTGATTATTTCAAGTGCATCTGAGGAGAGCTCCATGGCGCGCTTCCACCAACTCAAAGTTACCGATGTCCGCAAGACCATCCGCGATGCGGTTGTGATCTCGCTGAAACCCACCAATGGCGCGGTGAGTGAGTTTGACTTCACTCAGGGCCAGTACCTGACATTTCGCCGCGATTTCGACGGTGAAGAGCTGCGCCGCAGCTATTCGATCTGCGCAGGCAAAGACGACGGCATATTGCAGGTCGGCATCAAGCGGGTCGAGGGTGGTGCCTTTTCGACCTGGGCCAATACCGAGCTGCAGCCCGGTGACACGCTCGATGCAATGCCGCCCATGGGCAGCTTTTTCACCCCCCTGGATGCCACGGCAGAGAAACACTACCTCGGCTTTGCCGGTGGCTCGGGCGTCACCCCGGTGCTGTCGATCCTGAAAACCACCCTGGCGGCGGAACCCAAGGCTTCCTTTACGTTGGTCTATGCCAACAAGGGCGTGAACACGATCATGTTCCGCGAGGAGCTGGAGGATCTGAAAAACCTCTATATGGGGCGTTTCAACGTGATCCATATCCTGGAATCGGACGCCCAGGAGATCGACCTGTTCACCGGGCTGGTCACCCAGGAGAAATGCGCCCAGCTGTTTGAGCATTGGATCGATATCAAATCCGTCGACACCGCCTTTATCTGCGGTCCAGAACCAATGATGCTGGGCATTGCATCCGCCCTGCGCACCGCCGGTCTGCAGGATACCCAGATCAAGTTCGAGCTGTTTGCCAGTGCCCAGCCCGGCCGCGCCAAGCGCAGGGAAAGCGCCGCTGATGCGGCCAGTACCGGCAATCAGGCCACGGCTGCGATCACATTGGATGGCTCCACCCAGACAGTGCAGATGGGCAAGGACATGACCCTTCTCGACGCCGCTTTGGAAAATGCCATGGATGCACCCTATGCCTGCAAGGCCGGGGTCTGCTCCACCTGTCGCTGCAAGGTGCTGGAGGGCGAGGTAGAGATGGTCGCCAACCACGCGCTGGAGGACTACGAGGTCGAAAAGGGCTATGTACTCTCCTGCCAGGCCTTCCCGGTCACCGACAAGGTTGTCGTCGACTACGACCAATAACGCGTTTTTTGTGGAGGGATATTTCATGGCTGAAGACATGAGCATCGAAAACTACCTTGCCCAGGGCGGCATGTTGAGCAACCCCGCCAATGTGCCCCCACGCTACCGTGCTGCGCTGCTGAAACTGATGGCCACCTTTGTGGACAGCGAATTGGCCGGGGCGGCCGGCTTTGCCGATATCATCAACGAGGGCCCCGGCATCAAGGCGCGCATTGCCGCCGCCAAGATCGTGCTTGAAAAAAGCGACAGTGCTGACCGGGTGCTGGCGATCATGGGCGAGTTTGGGGCCGACACCGAGCGCTACGCCGACCACCACCCCTGGACCGCACGACTGCAGCGCGACGCCGATATCGGCCAGCAACGCTCGGATCACGACATGCGGTTGGCGGTGTTCAACTACCCGCTGGAAGGCTGGGCCGATGCCGTGGTGATGAACCTGTTGATGGGCCGCGCGGTGGCCGTGCAACTGGCCGAGTTCTCGCTGATCTCCTACCAGCCTCTGGCCGAGGTGTTTCGAGCGATTGCCCCGATCGAGGCACGCCATGCGGAACTGGCCGAAGAAGGGTTGGAGCGCCTGGTTGAAGAAAACGCCATGGAGGGGCTGCAAGCCTCGGTCGAATATTGGTGGCCCAGGGTCGCGGCCAGCTTTGGCACCGAAGACTCCGAGAAATTCGAAGGGTTGAAGAGCCTCGGGCTGCGCCACACCCCCAACGGCGCGCTGAAAACCCGCTGGCAGGCTGAAGCGGCTGCAACACTGGCAAAGTTCGGACTGACTCCCGGTACCTGAGGAGATCTGCGGAGCGCTGTGACCAGGCCTCAGGAGCACAGAAACAAGCGCTCCCGCCAGGGGCTGAGGTGCATCAAAGATACACGGCCCCTGTTGGGCCAAGCGCGCGCCTGTCGGCGCGCGCTGACGCAGGGTAGATCAAGGGGAAATGCCCTGACAGCGGGCCCCTCATGAGGCCTGCCCCCGCCCCATGTATCAGCAAAGGTCAGCGATGCGTCTTGCCCGCCTGGTGGCCGCCACTCGCACAGGGGGAGACACCTTTAAGATGTATCAACAATATCGATTCACCTGATGAACGGCTCTTGTGCGTCACAAAAGGCTCTCATTTCGCAGACTTTCCGCATCGGTCGATGAGCGGGAAAACGATCCGGCAAAAAGGTCTGGCACTATGACCTTTTCTCTCCTAGTTTTGTCGTAGATGAGACAAATGGGCACAGAGAGAAGGACGGAAATCATGGCGATGGGCAAGAATATTCGGACCTTCTTTGAGGGCAGCTGGCACGATGCTGATATGACGGTCCTGAAGGCCGCGGATCATGCCATGTGGATGGGCTCTTCGGTATTTGATGGTGCCCGCCTGTTTGACGGCATGACCCCGGATCTGGATCTGCACTGTGCCCGCACCAATGCATCCGCCGAGGCGCTGATGATGACCCCGACGGTCTCCACCAGTGATATGGTCGAGATCGCCCTGGACGGGCTGCGCGGCTTTGCGCCGGGGGCTGCCGTCTACATTCGGCCAATGTATTGGGCCACCGGAGGCGACGCAACAATGATCGCCCCGGGTGCCGAGGGCACAGCCTTTGCCATCAGCCTGGAAGAGATCCCGATGCCCGCCGCCACCTCCAGCTCCACCCTCACCCGGACCCGGTTTCGCCGTCCCATGCTGGAGAGCGCCGTGGTCAACGCCAAGGCAGGCTGCCTCTATCCCAACAACGCCCGCATGCTGCGCGAGGCCCAGGCCAAAGGGTTCAGCAATACGCTGACCCTGGATGCTATGGGCAATGTTGCTGAGACGGCAACCGCCAACATCTTTATGGTGCGCGACGGCGAGGTCTTCACCCCAATTGCCAATGGCACTTTCTTGGCCGGAATTACCCGGGCACGTCACATCAAAAACCTGCGCGCCGACGGGGTAAAGGTCCATGAAACCGTGCTTGGTTATGAGGATTTTGAGGCCGCCGACGAAGTCTTCATGTCGGGCAATTTCAGCAAGGTCACGCCGGTTACAGCCTTTGATGACCGCAGCTATCAGATTGGTCCCATCGCAAAACGCGTACGTAAGCTCTATTGGGACTGGGCCTCCAGCCTGTCCTGACCCTGGGGCAGGCCGGGCTCACCCCTCCCGATCCCGCCGCATCTGTCACCTAGGGTTTTGGTGGTGCAAGCCCGGAACAGGCGCGCAGGTTGCACGCCCGATAATACCAGCTGCAGGACAAGCCAGCCCTCAACCGACCAAATCCCAACTGAACCGCCGCGTCGCGCGTGCATCCTCAGGGTAGCAGCCCGTGAAGTGACGGGGGAAGCCGGGCTCGGGCTTCGGCCCAGGCAACCGTATCGCTGTTAAGCCCGCCACAGGCGCAACCGCGCCGCGCTGCCAAGCGCGGCGCCTGGCCCAACGGGAGCCCTGTCGCCTCAAAGAGGCGACGGCGACGGGCGGGAGCTCCCGCGCGCAATGCTCTCTTGCCCCGCAAACTGTGAATGCAACCTTATGTATCATTGCTATTGTTGCGCGCAGCGTATTGCGTCATGATCTGCGTCAGAGCAATCAGAGGCCAAAAATGCGCAAATTCCTTGTTGTACTGGATGACAGCCGAGAATGTCTGAACGCCATGCGTTTTGCCGCCATGCGCGCCGCAAAGACCGGAGGTGGCGTTGCCATCCTCTCGGTTATCCCTCCAGACGATTTCAATCATTGGATTGGCGTCGGTGAGGTCATGCGCGAGGAGGCCCGCGAGCGCATCCACGCGCATTTTGAGGTCTTTGCCAAATGGATGCGCGACCGTCAGGGCGTAGACCCGGAGCTTGTCATTCGCGAAGGTGAAGCCGTCCCCGAAATCATGGCGCAGATCGAGGCGGATTCCGAGATCGGGGTCTTGGTCTTGGGCGCTGGAGATGACCGCAAGGGCCCAGGCCCCCTGGTCAGCCAGTTGAGCAAATCCTCAGGCAACCTGCCTGTTCCGATTACAATTGTACCCGGCGATCTTTCCAAAGACAGGCTGGACGCCATCACCTGACTGGCCCCATTTCCTGACTGGCCTCTCCTGTGACGCCTCACTTGATGAGCGCCAGCCGACCAGGCCCCACAACACGGGTCCGACCAGACAATGCTACCGACCAGGCCCAGCTGGTCTGGCCCAGTCAGACTGGAGCGATCAGACTGACTGGACCGGGCTGCTTTATCCGGGCAGGCCAGCAAGGCATCACCAGTCAATCCAGCGCACGCGGCACCGTAAAGACACAACAGTGACAATTGGGCTTGCGCCTGCCTCAGGACAAATTTAGAATTGTTCTAAACCTTGACTTGATGCCCTGCGGGGCGCATATCCATCAGACGCTTTTTGGAGGCCCGAGATGTTTATTCAGACCGAATCCACGCCGAACCCGGCGACGCTGAAATTCCTGCCAGGTCAGACCGTTCTGGATGCCGGCACCGCCGATTTTCCCAGCGCCGATACCGCAGGGACATCCCCTCTGGCCAGTCGCATCTTTGCGGTCTCGGGCGTCAGCGGCGTCTTTTTTGGCAATGATTTTGTCACCGTAACCAAGGCAGACTCTATCGAGTGGGACCATATCAAACCCGCAATCCTGGGTGCCATCATGGAGCACTACCAATCGGGCCAACCCGTGGTCGACGCAGGTGGAGAGCAAAGCTCAGGACATGCCGAACACAGCGGTGAAAACGCCGAGATCGTTGATCAGATCAAGGATCTGCTGGACAGCCGGGTCCGTCCCGCCGTGGCCCAGGATGGCGGCGATATCACCTTTCATGGTTTTGACCGCGGCGTTGTCTACCTGCACATGCAGGGCGCCTGTGCCGGCTGCCCCTCTTCGACATTGACGCTGAAAATGGGCATCGAAAACCTGCTGCGCCACTACATTCCGGAAGTTACCGAAGTCCGCCCAGTTGCCGTCTGACCTGTGGCCGTCTGATCCTGGAATTTAATCTCGTGGTCCGCTTACGACAGCACTAGCACTGTGTCTGTGACGCCGCGTGAAAGGAACACCTGATGCACAATGGGCCTCTGGTTCTTGGCTTTGATACATCGGCCGCGCATTGCGCGGCCGCTTTGCTGCGCGGTGATCAGCTGCTGGCCGAGCGGTTTGAAGAACGGGCCCGTGGCCAGGCCGAACGGCTGATACCGATGCTCGAAGAGATC
This sequence comes from Roseobacter sp., assembly GCA_015665415.1. Classification (GTDB taxonomy): domain Bacteria; phylum Pseudomonadota; class Alphaproteobacteria; order Rhodobacterales; family Rhodobacteraceae; genus Pseudophaeobacter. Next base: position 52,220 of record JADFAE010000011.1, on the reverse strand, counting down.
CTGGCCGAAGCCGGGCACCGCTGGAGCGATCTCGAGGCTCTTGGTGTTGGGGTCGGGCCCGGCAATTTCACCGGCATCCGCATCGCGGTTTCGGCCGCCCGTGGTCTGGCCCTGGGGCTGAATGTCCCGGCAGTGGGCGTATCCGGCTTTGACGCTCGCAAAACCGCGGACCAGTTGACCGCCATTCCAGCCCCGCGCGATCAGGTCTATGCAGCCTTGCCCGGAGAAGCGCCGCGTCTGATGCCCGCGCCAGAGGCAGAGGAGGCCGCGCGCAGCGCCGGGCTGAGCTTTGCGCCTGAGGCCTCACCCACAGACCTGGCCCGGCGCATCGCGGAACATGCGGGCCAGCGCTATCAGCACGACCCAGAGCCGCCCGCGCCACTGTATCTGCGCGCCGCGGATGCCGCCCCTGCCCGCGACCTGCCCCCCAAGCTGATTGAAGACTGAGCTGATAGATGGCTGAGGCGTTGCATCCTGCAGAGATGGCGCGGCTTCATGCCGCCGCATTTGCTGACACCCGCCCCTGGTCACAGGCCGAATTCTCCGCGCTGCTCGCCAGCCCTTTGTGTTTTGCCACCGGCGATACCCGGTGCTTTGCCCTGGTGCGCGTGATCGCGGATGAGGCCGAACTCCTGACCATTGCTACGGATCCCTGCGCGCAACGCCAGGGATGGGCCCGGCGCATCATGCAAGAGTGGCAGTCCCAAGCCTGCACCCGAGGCGCGCATATGTGTTTTTTGGAAGTCGCCGCCGACAACAGCGCCGCACTGGCGCTATATCTTGCCGACGGATTCGCGCCTTGCGGGCGGCGCGCAGGCTACTACGCGCGCAAAAACACCGCCAACGTCGATGCAATTGTCATGCGCAAGAGCTTACCTTAGGCCCACAGTAGGCCGACAGAGCGGATTTCGCACCAAATGATCAAAAAGCGGTTGACCCCCTCCCCGGGCAAAGGGCTAAATTGCCGCACCTTTTAAAAAACAAATCCTGACCCGGCCAATTCGACCTTTTCTGGCCTCAGCAGGAATAACAACCCGGGAGTACCCCTATGACGCTGATGAAAACCCTGATGGGCGCTGCAGCTACGATGGCCCTTTCTGCAGGAGCTGCCCTGGCGGAGCCTGCGCTGATCTTTGACCTGGGCGGCAAGTTCGACAAGAGCTTCAACGAAGCTGCTTTTAACGGCGCCCAGCGTTGGGCCGAAGAAACCGGCGGCGCCTTCCGCGAAATCGAGCTGCAGTCCGAAGCCCAGCGTGAACAGGCCCTGCGCCGTTTTGCAGAGGCCGGGGCCAATCCGATCGTAACCATGGGTTTTGGCATGGCCGATCCGCTCAGCTCTGTTGCACCTGACTATCCGGACACCAATTTTGTCGTCATCGACGTTACCTGGCTGGAAGGCGACAACATCCGTCAGGTGGGCTTTGCGGAGCACGAGGGCTCTTATCTGGTTGGCATGATGGCAGCGATGGCCTCCAAGACTGATACCGTCGGCTTTGTTGGAGGCATGGATGTGCCGCTGATCCGTCACTTTGGCTGCGGCTACGCCCAGGGCGTCAAGGCGGTGAACCCGGATGCAACCGTCGTTGCCAACATGACCGGCACCACGCCCGCCGCCTGGAATGACCCCGTCAAAGGATCTGAACTGACCAAAGCGCAGATCAGCCAGGGGGCCGATGTCGTCTATGCCGCCGCCGGGGGCACGGGTGTTGGCGTGCTGCAGACCGCCGCCGACGAAGGCATCCTGTCGATTGGCGTGGACAGCAACCAGAACCACCTGCACCCAGGCAAGGTCCTGACCTCGATGCTGAAACGTGTTGATGTTGCCGTCTATGAGGCCATGTCGGCCGGCGAAAACGTCGAAACCGGTGTCTTTTCCATGGGTCTGGCCGAAGAAGGCGTGGGCTATGCCCTGGATGACAACAACGCCGCATTGGTGAACGATGAGATGAAGGCCGCCGTTGACGCCGCGCGCCAGAAAATCATCGATGGCGAGATCGAAGTTGTCTCCTACTACGCCGACAACAGCTGCCCTGCACTGAAATTCTAAACCGAAAGCCCCAGGCCATGACGACTTGTATCCATACTTTGTTTTCGGCCTGGGGCGCCTCAACGCCCGAGGAGCGTGCTGCCCTGACAGAGGCAGCCATCGGGCCAGATTTTTACTATTCCGATCCAAACGCTCCAGAGCCGATCCGAGGCCGCGATGCCTATCTGGACTATATCGCCCAGTTTGCGGCGCAGATGCCCGGTGCCACGGCCGCGGTGGTTGCAGTCAGCAGCCATCACGACCATCTCCGCGCCACTGTCGATTTTGCAAAAGACGGCCAACGCATGATGCGCGGGCAGTATTTCGCTGACTTGGCAGAGGGCAAATTGCAGCGTGTGGTTGGATTTTCAGGCATGGGAGAGCCCGATTGACCACCCCCGCCATTGAACTCAAAGGAATTTCCAAATCCTTTGGCCCCGTCCAAGCAAACAAAGACATCTCGATCAGCGTCTCTCCCGGCACCATCCACGGTATCATCGGTGAAAACGGCGCCGGTAAATCTACCCTGATGAGCATCCTCTATGGGTTTTACAAAGCCGATAAGGGCGAAATCTGGATCAACGGCAACAGAACCGAAATCCCTGATAGTCAGGCCGCCATCGCGGCCGGCATCGGCATGGTGTTTCAGCATTTCAAACTGGTGGAGAATTTCACCGTGCTGGAAAACATCATTCTGGGAGCCGAAGACGGGGGATTGCTGAAGCCTTCGCTGTCAAAGGCCCGCAAGATCCTGAAAGAGCTTGCCCAAGAATATGAGCTGAACGTCGATCCGGACAAGCGCATCGATGAAATCGGCGTGGGCATGCAGCAGAGGGTAGAGATCCTCAAGGCTCTGTACCGTCAGGCCGACATTCTGATCCTGGATGAGCCCACAGGGGTGCTGACCCCGGCCGAAGCCGACCAGCTGTTTCGCATCCTCGATCGCCTGCGCGCCGAAGGTAAAACCATCATCCTGATCACCCACAAGCTGCGCGAGATCATGGAAGCCACCGATACGGTTTCGGTGATGCGGCGCGGTCAGATGACCGCCACGGTGAAAACCGCCGAAACCAGCCCCGAACATCTGGCGGAGCTGATGGTGGGGCGCAAGGTTCTGTTGCAGGTGGACAAGCTGCCCGCCAAGCCCGGCAAGCCGGTTCTGGAAATCGAAAAGCTGCAGGTGGTGGACGAGGCCGGCGTGGAGCGCGTCAAAGGCATCGACTTGACGGTGCGCGCGGGCGAGATCCTCGGCATTGCCGGGGTTGCCGGCAATGGCCAGTCTGAGCTCTTGGAAGTGCTGGGGGGGATGCGCAGCGGCAGCGGCAGCATTCGGCTCAATGGCGCGCCCTTGCCCCTGCAAGGGGCCCGATCCGACGCCCGCGCCCGTCGCGCGGCCCATGTGGCCCATGTCCCCGAAGATCGCCAGCGCGAAGGCCTGATCATGGATTTCCATGCCTGGGAAAATGTTGCCTTTGGCTACCATCACGCCCCCCAATACCAAAAGGGCTGGTTGATGGATAACGCCGCGCTGCGCGCTGACACCGAGGCCAAGATGGAAAAATTCGACGTCCGCCCCCCTGACCCCTGGCTGGCGGCCAAGAATTTCTCTGGCGGCAACCAACAGAAAATCGTGGTCGCGCGCGAAATTGAGCGCAACCCGGATCTGCTGCTGATCGGTCAACCCACCCGTGGCGTTGATATCGGCGCCATCGAATTCATTCACAAACAGATCGTCGAGTTGCGCGATCAGGGCAAAGCCATCCTGCTGGTTTCGGTCGAGCTGGAAGAGATCCTGTCCTTGGCGGACCGTGTCGCGGTGATGTTTGACGGTATGATCATGGGCGAACGACCCGCCGATCAGACCAACGAAAAAGAGCTGGGCCTGCTGATGGCCGGCGTCGCGGGGGAGGCCGCATAGATGGAAAAAATGCCTAAATGGGCCGACGTGGTGTTGATCCCCCTGATCAGCCTCATCCTGGCCGCTGGCCTCTCGGCACTGGTGATCCTCGCCATTGGGGAAGACCCGGTTGCTGCCGTAAAACTTATGGTCGATGGGGCGCTCGGCTCCAGCTATGGCTGGGGCTATACGCTCTATTACGCCACCAATTTCATGTTCACCGGCCTTGCGGTTGCCGTGGCCGCCCATGCCGGGTTGTTCAACATCGGCGGCGAGGGTCAGGCCATGCTGGGCGGCCTTGGCGTCGCCGTGATCTGCCTGTTCATTCCCTGGCCGCATTGGACCATTGCGCTGCTCTTTGCCGCCCTTGGCGCCGGGTTGTTTGGCGCCGCCTGGGCCGCGATCCCGGCCTATCTGCAGGCCAAACGTGGCAGCCATATCGTCATCACCACCATCATGTTCAACTTTATCGCTGCTGCGGTGCTGAACTATGTGCTGGTCAATGTCCTGAAACCCCCCAGCTCGATGGATCCGGCCTCGGCCCGCTTCAGCGAAGCTGTCCACCTGCCCACCCTGCATGAGCTGCTGGCGCCATTGGGCATTGCCTTTTCCAAATCGGCCCCTGCCAATGTCAGCCTGCTGGTGGCCATTGCCGCCTGCCTGGTTGTCTGGCTGCTGATCTGGCGCACCTCCCTGGGCTTTGAAATCCGAGCTCTGGGCAAATCCGAGGCCGGCGCGCGCTATGCCGGCATCTCACCGGTCAAGATCACTATGATCGCCATGCTGATCTCGGGAGCCCTGGCCGGTATGATGGCTGTCAACAACGTCATGGGCGAGGCCGAGCGCCTGGTCCTGAACGCCACCGAAGGCGCCGGTTTCATCGGCATCGCCGTGGCGCTGATGGGGCGCAACCATCCCTTTGGCGTCTTTCTGGCCGCGATCCTCTTTGGCTTCCTCTATCAGGGCGGCGCCGAGCTGGCGCTCTGGACCAAGATCCCGCGTGAGCTCATCGTGGTCATTCAGGCCCTGGTCATTCTCTTTACCGGAGCCCTGGACAATATGGTGCGCATCCCGCTTGAGAAGATCTTCCTGGCCTTCCGCAAGGAGGCAAACTGATGGATTTTCTCACTCTTATCCAGGTGTTGGACAGCACCGTCCGCCTGGCCACGCCGCTGCTCTTGGCCTGTCTTGCCGGGCTTTACTCCGAACGCGCAGGCATCTTTGACATCGGGCTTGAGGGCAAGATGCTGATGGCGGCCTTCTTTTCGGCAGCGATTGCCGCCACCACCGGAAATGTCTGGCTTGGCCTGCTGGCAGGGATTGCATCCTCGCTGGTTCTGGCCGGGCTGCACGGGGTGGCCTCGATCACTTTTCGCGGCAACCAGCTGATTTCCGGCGTGGCGATCAATTTCCTTGCCGCTGGCCTGACGGTGCTGATTGCGCAGGACTGGTTCAAGCAGGGGGGGCGCACGCCTTCTCTGCTGACCAGCGGTCGCTTTGGCCCCATCACCTTTCCCTTTGCCGAAGAGGTCAAGGATGTGCCAATCTTTGGCCCCATCTACTCAGAGCTGCTGTCGGGCCATTCCATCCTGGTCTACCTCGCCTTTCTGGCGGTGCCTGCAACCTGGTGGGTGCTGTATCGCAGCCGCTTTGGCCTGCGTCTGCGCGCGGTGGGCGAAAACCCCGCAGCGGTGGATACGGCAGGCGTCTCGGTCATCGGCCTGCGCTATGCTGCGGTGGCGATTTGCGGCGTGCTTTGTGGCATCGCCGGAGCCTATCTGGCCACCGCGCTGCAGGCAGGCTTTGTCAAGGACATGACCGCGGGGCGCGGCTTTATCGCGCTGGCGGCGCTGATCTTTGCCAAATGGCGTCCCTGGCAAGCCATGGGGGCCTGCCTGCTGTTCGGGCTGCTGCAGGCCGTTGCCTTGCGATTCCAGAACATTGAGATCGGCCCCATCGTGGTGCCGGTTCAGGTGATGGACGCGCTGCCCTATATCCTGACCGTAGTGATCCTGGCAGGATTTGTCGGCAAGGCGATCCCCCCCAAGGCCGGTGGCGAACCCTACGTTAAAGAACGCTGAAGCCGCTGTTTCAAAACCTAAAAGGCCCGCCAGATTCATCTTTGGCGGGCCTTTTCTATGTGAAAAACTCGTCATGGAAGACCATCTGCAAGGCGCGCATCCAGCTGGTGGCAAAACCATAGGTCCAGTTTCTGACTTCAGATCAGTCCTGTGTGCTGCAAGGCAGCAAATCCAGTTGATTTTATCCCTCCGCTGGGTTCTAAGAAGACATGCAGATATACCTCCCCATCGCCGAAGTCTCGGTCAACGCCTTTCTACTCCTGGGTCTGGGGGGGATCGTTGGCATCCTTTCCGGTATGTTCGGTGTTGGCGGCGGTTTCCTGATGACCCCCCTGTTGTTCTTCATCGGCATCCCCCCGGTGGTTGCTGTCGCCACCGAGGCCAACCAGATTGTGGCCTCCTCCTTTTCCGGAGTTCTGGCGCATTTCCGAAGGCGTACGGTCGACATCAAGATGGGCATGGTGCTGCAGGTCGGCGGCCTGATTGGCGCGGCCCTTGGGGTGGTGGTATTCAACTACCTCAAAAGCCTCGGCCAGGTCGATCTGCTGGTAACCCTCTGCTATGTGGTCTTTTTGGGCGTTGTTGGCACCTTGATGTTCATCGAGAGCCTCAATGCCATTTTCAAATCCAAACGTTCGGGCGGTGCGCGCGCGCCCCGTCGGCAACGGGGCTGGATCCACGCCCTGCCCTTCAAGATGCGGTTTCGCACCTCCGGTCTGTATATTTCGGTGATCCCTCCCATCCTGGTTGGCGTCGCGGTTGGTATCCTGGCGGCGATCATGGGTGTTGGCGGTGGTTTCATCATGGTGCCTGCGATGATCTACATTCTCGGCATGCCAACCAAGGTGGTTGTTGGCACCTCCCTGTTCCAGATCATCCTGGTCACCGCTTTCACCACCATGCTGCACGCCACCACCAACTACACCGTGGATATCGTGCTTGCGGTCCTGCTGTTGATCGGTGGCGTCATTGGGGCCCAGATCGGCACCCGCATCGGCGTCTACCTCAAGGCAGAGCAACTGCGCATTCTGCTCGCCCTGATGGTCATCCTCGTCTGTGTCAAACTGGGGCTGGATTTGCTGCTGATGCCCAGTGAGCTCTACTCTCTTGGCGCCGAAGGAGGGCATTGAACATGATCCGTTCCTTTGCCCTGTCGCTTGCGCTGGCCTGTGTTGCCTCCTTTGCCTCTCCCACTCAGGCTGGTGAAGAAGAGGTCGTGCTGGGTCTCAGCCAGGACCGCGTCGCTATCACCGCCAATTTTGATGGCGATGAGATCCTCATCTTTGGTGCCGTCAAACGCGAGACCCCCATCCCCGATGGCGATCCGCTGCAGGTCATCGTCGCCGTCTCCGGGCCCGAAAGCGCGGTCAACGTGCGGCGCAAAGAAAAGCGGCTTGGCATCTGGGTCAACACCGACAGCGTTCTGGTTGACAGTGCGCCCAGCTTTTACGCCATCGCCACCAGTGCGCCTTTTGGCCAGGTCATCAGCGACACCGAAGATCTGCGCTATCGCGTCTCCATCGCCCGCGCCATCCGCTCCGTTGGGGCCGCCATGCATATTCGTGGCGCTCAGGATTTTGCCGAAGCCGTGGTTCGCATCCGGGAGAACGAAGGGCTTTATTCCCTGCGCGAAAACACTGTTGCAGTGGATCAGCAGACCCTGTTTCGCAGCGCCATTGAAATGCCTGCCGATCTGACTGAAGGTGAATATACCGCACGTATTCTGCTCACCCGGGGCGGCAAGGTTGTCTCCAGCCTCGAAACCGGTATCGATGTTCGCAAGGTCGGGCTTGAGCGCTTTCTCTACGCACTGTCCCGCGAACAGCCCTTTATCTACGGGCTGATGTCACTTGCAATTGCCATCGCTGCCGGCTGGGGCGCATCTGCCGCCTTCCGCCTGCTGCGCAACAACTGATAGCGCGCGACCAAAGATTGCTTGAGCTGGGGTCAAGGGCCGCCTATGGCGGCCGCGCCCTGGGCGCGGTTTATCCTTGAGGCCAGAGCAAGCTCCCCGAAAATTGAAATGGCTCTGATTGGGCAGAGTGCCGGATCAGAGCCTCTCAGCAAAGGCTTCTTTCCGCCGCGCGTCAGCGCGACGCCCGGCCCAACGGGATGTGAGGCGCGCCAGCGCATCACATCCGGGCGGGAGCCCCGCCTCTGCCTCAATCAACCCCGGCCGATATAGGGCATCTTGGTGGCCATCACCGTCATGAACTGGACATTGGCCTCCAACGGCAGCTGCGCCATATGCAGCACCGATCTGGCCGCATCTTCCACCGCAAAACTCTGCATCGGTTCTGCCATGGGTTCTGCCGCAGTCTGGCGGGCTTTCAGATCCACAACCATCGGCGTTTCAGCATTGCCGATATCGATCTGACCACAGGCAATGTCAAAGGCGCGCCCATCCAGCGACAGGCTGCGGGTCAGGCCGGTGATAGCCGATTTGGTTGCCGCATAGGGTGCCGAATTGGGACGTGGAACATGGGCCGCAATCGAGCCATTGTTGATGATGCGCCCCCCCTGCGGCTGCTGTCGGCGCATCTGCCGAAAACCTGCGCGGGCCGCCAAGAACATACCGTTGAGGTTCACATTGACAGAGGCGTACCAGTCGTCCAGCGAGATCTCATCGATGGTGCCAGCAGGCGTAAAGATACCCGCATTATTGAACAAGACGTCCAGATGCCCGGCCTGCATGACAAACTGATTGACCGCGTGGTCGATAGCATTGGCATCCGTTACATCCGCAGGCAGAACCATAGCATTCACATGCCCCAAAGCGACCTCTTCCAGCGCGGCTTGGCGGCGTGCCAACAGACCAACCTGCCAGCCTTGGGCCAGAAACAGCTCAGCCACCGCGCGGCCAATACCAGAGCTTGCACCCGTGATCAGAATTGATTTTGCCCGTTCGGATCTGCTCATCACAGCGGGGCCTCCTCTTGTATTTCCAGTCTCAGCCCCGCCGCCGGCACGGCCCTCAGATCATCCACCTGCAACGGGCCGGTTGGCTTGGCCAGGCGGTTGCGCACCACCCAGATCAGCCGTTCTTGCGCGCGGGTGATGGCCACATAGGCCAGGCGTTTCCACAGCGGCTGCCCGGCCTCAACCCGCCCCATGCGCGCTGCCGCATAGATATCCGGAGCAAAGACCTGTGTGGTGTCCCACTGCGAGCCCTGGGCCTTGTGGATGGTGACCGCAGCCCCGTGCAGAAAGGTCGCGCCCATGCGCGCTGCATAGGGAATAAAGGGCTCTTCCTCGTCGGGTTTTTCAATTTTTACGATTGATGCGGCCGAGACCTGCGGGTCTTCGGCCCCCATCACATGCAGTCGCGAAAAGCCGGGCTTGCGCCCTGGTCCCAAATAGATCACCTGCGCGCCCTTGATCAATCCGCGCGCCTCCAAGTCCAGGCGTTTCTTGCGATGCTTCAGCGGCAGCTCAAGCCCGTCACAGATCAGCGGCTCGCCTTCGACCAGCGCGTCCTCCGGGGCGCCATGCACGGTGCGAAAGGCATTGATCAGGCGAATGCGGGTGGCGTTGCGCCAGACCAGAACCGGGCTGCGGGCCATCAGATCGACCTCAACCCGCTGGCCCCAGACCACTCTTTCATCCCGCTGCGCGGCCGCTTCGATCATGCGCTCGAACTCTTCAAACCCCAGAGCAGGATCCGCCAGCGCATGGGCCAGATCCAGGATCGGGTTGTCCGCATCCTGGCGGTGCACCCGCTGCAGCACCAATTGGCGCGGCTCTGGCAGGGTCTCAAACACCATCGAGCCCGACTGATTGACCGGTGCCAACTGCGCCGGATCGCCAAACAGCACCAGATTGGGAAAAATCTCTTTCAGATCCTCGAACTGGCGGTCGTCCAGCATCGAGGCCTCATCCACAAAGCCGATGTCCAGCGGATCTTCGCGCCGCTTCCAGCCGGTGATGAAATCCGACCCCCGCAGCCCGGCAACAGCCAGCGCACCTGGGATGGATTTGTTTTTTTCATAAAAGGCCGCGGCACGTGCCAGCGCCTCCTCGGTCAAGCCTTCGATCTCGGGCTGCTCACCATTGCCGGTCAACCATTCGGCAACGCGTTCATACTCCGGGTCATAAACCGGGGTATAAAGGATGCGGTGAATGGTGGTTGCAGGCACTCCGCGCAGGCGCAACACGCTGGCCGCCTTGTTGGTGGGGGCCAGGATCGCCAGCGAGCGACGTCCGGATTTTTTGCGGCTCTCGTAATCGCCAGAGACGATCTCGACTCCGGCCTGTTCGAGCGTCTTGTAGAGCTCAGCCAGCAGCAATGTCTTGCCCGACCCTGCCTTGCCGATGACCGCCATCACCCCGGATTCCCCCATCGGTGGCTGTAGCAAGCCATCGTCCATATCCACCCCAGCCTGGCGCAACAGGGCGGCGACTCGGTCAAAGGCCTCAGCCTGATCATCAGAGAATTTCATGGGTGTATCTGTCATGGCGCGACCCTATCGTGATGGGGTCGGCTGCGCCAGCGCAACCGACCCGCTTGCGTCATCTTCACGGTGTCAGCCGGTCATGCGCATTGGTGCCGCTGCTTTGGCACCCCCAAAGGAGAGATCAAACCACAGGCGAGAGATTTCCGGTGTAATTCCCGCCCGTTGCGCCACCCGATGATAGCTGTCACTGTCATATTCCCACAGCCCAAGACTGACCCGATCGCGGCCGCTACCGGCTGAATTGATCACTTCGGGGCTGAAACCCAGGCTGCGATAGATCCGCACCATGCGGCGGTCAAAGACACCGGCGAAATGGGCAATACCGAGGTTGCGCATGATCTCGAGCCCCGCCAGTGTCAGCGCCCCGGCGACATTGCCTGTCGCCTCCCGCGACAGACAGAACCGGGTGCATTCCCAGATCAGAGGGCTTTGAATCGGATTATCATTGGTCAGATGGCCAAAGACATCGTTCACCATGACCGGCCCGGTGGTGGGCAGAAACCGCATAGATCCACCATGGCTCCCGTCCGGCATCTCCCAGATCACATAAAGCGGGTTCAGCGCATCATATTGATCGCGCTCTTCCCCAAACTGGTCGACACAGACCTCCCAGCCCAATCGGGTTTTGAACTGATCGGCACGATCAACAAACATGGAATGGGCCAGATCGGCATGGGCATTCAGGTCTTGGGCATAGATATAACGTAGCATTGCTGTAGTCCCCTTTTGCTAGAAATGCAGAATAAGACTACGCCCAATGAGAGAGCTTCCCCAAGGTGCATGAGGCAGCAGCAGCAGGATTGTTAACCAACTTCGATGAGGAGTTTTGAAAGAGAGCGCTAGATGATGATCATCCCACAGCTGATGGCGCGGGCAATTGCATGGGTGGTATTGAGCGCGCCCAGCTTGAAACGGGCGCTCTCGATATAGACCCGCAGGGTATGTTCTGAAATCGATAGGGTCTTGGCCACCTGCGCCCGGCTGTAGCCAATCGCCAGCAATGTCAGCGCATCTAGTTCTCGCGGCGACAGCGGCTGGGCCTGCTCTGGTGTGCGGTCCGGCTCAAACTCCAGGGCCTTGCGATTGAAGTAATGCCCGATCAGGATCAGGTCGCGACCATGTTGGTCTACAAATTTCTCCCAGGTCTCATCGGCGCAATTGTGGCTGACCGAGAACAGGGCAAATTGGCCATTGGGACCACGGATCGGAATCGAATAGCCCTGGTTTCCCACCCCGTGCTTGAGCGCATCCTTGAGAAATTCGCGGGCAGGTTTTGGCGACCAATCCAGCCGCTTCCAGTCCACCGGGTGAAAACGCTGGTAGCAGCCGACGACTACCGGATCGATGCGGGTATAGTTTTTTTCCTGATATTGCTGGGTCCAGGCATCGGGATAGGTGCCAAAGTAATAGTGGTCTCCGGCGCTATCGACCCAGTGGTACATGGCATGGTCGATCGCAAATCCGGCGCAGATACTCTCAATGATATCCTGCAACCCCTCAAGGGTTTTGGTAGCATCCAATGCCCCAAGAATCTTATCCAGCTCTGCTTTGGTCGCCATGAGTCCACGCATCATTTTTGTGGAAACAACACATCCCATTAACGCAGCCTAGCTGGCGCTACGGACAAATTCTCCCCATCTGCACAATCCTTGTGCAGTGCCAGGCTGGCCTAGGTCAACGATTTCGTTCCCTGTTTGGCCAATTCGCTCTAGTTTTTTCCAGTCCGCTGCAAAACACCCCGAAGCGCAACAAAAACTCGCAAAATTTGCGCGAGATACGTACATCCCCCCATTTATGGGGAGTGGGTGTACCCTTAACCCGCTGAAAACACCCCAATTCACCGAAGAAAATTAGAACGCGCCGCGAATCACCATATTGGTATCGCGGCGCCTGAGTTTTGAGTCAGATACTGTCAGCTCATCAATGAGATGAACCGCGCTGACGGATCAGCTCCCAGCTTCGAGCACCTCGCCAAGGGTGCGCATTCCGGTCTTTGGTGCTTGCACCAACACAGACATATTCCCCGGCAGATGTTCGTTGCGCCGCATCTTCATATGTGCCTCGGGCAGATCGGCCCAAGAGAATACCTCAGACATGCAGGGATCCAGACGGCGCTCGACCATCAGCTTATTGGCCGATGCGGCCTGTTTCAGATGGGCAAAATGCGAGCCCTGCAGACGCTTTTGGTGCATCCACATATAGCGCACGTCAAAGGTCAGGTTATAACCGGTGGTGCCCGCACAGATCACAACCATGCCGCCCTTTTTGCAGACAAAGGTCGAAACCGGGAAGGTGCTCTCGCCAGGGTGTTCAAACACCATGTCGACATTATTGCCCTTGCCGGTAATTTCCCAGATCGCAGCACCGAATTTGCGCGCTTCCTTGAACCAGGCGCCATATTCCGGTGTGTTGACGGTGGGCATCTGGCCCCAGCAGTTGAAGTCCTTGCGGTTCAACACACCCTTGGCTCCCAGCCCCATGACAAAGTCACGCTTGCTCTCGTCCGAGATCACGCCAATCGCGTTGGCGCCGGCGGTGTTGATCAGCTGGATCGCATAGGAGCCCAGGCCACCCGATGCGCCCCAGACCAGAACGTTCTGGCCGGGCTTCAGATCGTGTGGTTCGTGGCCGAACAGCATGCGGTAGGCGGTGGCCAGCGTCAGCGTGTAGCAGGCGCTTTCTTCCCAGGTCAGATGCTTGGGACGTGGCATCAGCTGCTGCGCCTGCACATTGGTGAACTGGGCAAATGAACCATCGGGGGTTTCATAGCCCCAAATCCGCTGGCTGGTGGAGAACATCGGATCGCCACCGTTGCATTCCTCATCGTCGCCGTCGTCCTGGTTGCAGTGGATCACCACCTCGTCGCCAACCTTCCAGCGGGTCACTTTCGAGCCCACCGCCCAGACGATGCCAGCGGCATCGGAACCGGCGATGTGATAAGGGGCCTTGTGGCCATCAAAAGGCGAGATCGGCGTGCCCAGCGACGCCCAGACGCCGTTATAGTTGACGCCTGCGGCCATCACCAGAACCAGCACCTCGTGGCTGTCCAGCACCGGCACATCGACAACTTCCTGCACCATGGCGGTGTCAGGCTCCCCATGACGCTCTTTGCGAATGGCCCAAGCGTACATCTTTTTAGGCACATAGCCCATCGGGGGGATTTCGCCCATCTCATAGAGATCTTTTTCGGGCGCCTCGTAAGACAGGACGTCGGTCTGTGTGTCCAGTGCCATGATGGCCTCCTTTAAACTGCGATTTTGCCGCGATGCAGAATCGCGGTGTCCCCTTGAGGGATAGAAAGCAGAGGGTAATATTGCAACCCCCTTTGGGTTCATTTTGTAATTTTATGACCCTGCAGCTGCAGAAAATCCCTTAGCACTTGCAGCATTCCCCTCTGGATCAGCCCGCGGATCCGCCGCCAGCATGTCGCCTGGCAGCAGATGAGAGATCGAATTGGCGTAATAGGTCAACAGATCCCGCCCAGCGGCCACCGGCACCAAACGCCCCTCCTGCCGCTGAACCAGCCCCCGTTTCAAAAGAATACGCAGGGCAGCCCGCGCGGGCTGGACCAGGTTAGCCCCAGATTGGGACTGCATGCTCCCCTGCAGTTGCGCAGCCAGAACTCCCATGCGTTGCTCCAGAACGCTGGCGCTCATGGGGCCATGACGCAGGAACACCCAGGCGGCCATGGGCACCGGCAGCACCGGAACCGCAGAGCCAATGCGCAGCATCAGCTCTTCTCCCAGCTGCTGTGTCAGTTGATCCTGCGGCCCCTGCGCGCGCGATTGTACAAAGTCACGCAGGCTGAGCGGGCGGCCAAAATTCACCGCCGCATAACCAAAACGATGATAACGGCGCGTTACCCAAAGCCAGAGCTGGCGCAGCATCCGCGCCATCACCACGCCGATCCGGGCCTTGAACCGCCGCTCACCGGCGCGGGCCGCAGAGGTCAGGATCTTGTCTTCCAGCACCCAGTCATAGTTCAGCGCCACCGGGACAAAGACCACATCGCGCTCTGGATGATCAGGGTCGAAAGCGCCTTCCGGGCTGCTCCCGGCAGCAACGATATATTTCAACAATCCCATGCGCGGCGCGGCCAGGGTCCCATCCAGGCTCAGCCCGCCCTCGGGAAACATCGCCTGGGTCGCGCCCCCTTGGGTGGCCAGCCGCATATAGGCCGACAACACCCGCCGATAGAGATCATTGCGGGATTTGCGACGGATGAAATAGGCGCCCATGGCCCTGATCAATCGCGACAGCGGCCAGACCCGCGCCCATTCTCCGACCGCATAGGACAGCGCCGAGCGCCGCGCCGCCAGATAGGTCACCAGCACGTAATCCATATTCGACCGGTGGTTCATCACAAAGATCAGGGTCGCATTGGGATCCAGGGATCGCAGCGCCGCTTCGTCCTGATAGCCCAAGCGTACCCGGTAAATCGCATTGGACAGGAGCCGCGCCGCCCGGATGGCAAAGCCGAAATAGGCAAAGGCCGAAAACGACGGCACGATTTCGCGGGCATAGCGGCGCGCCTGTTCAAAAGCCACATTTTCGGGAATGCCCTCGGCCGCGGCGTGGCGGGCAATGGCTCTGGCCACCTCGGGATCATAAATCAAACGCTGGATCATATCGTAGCGGCGCGTCAGTTTGAACGGCTCGATCGGCCGTTCAAGCCGTAGATTCAGCCGCTCCACCGCCCGTTCAAACCGGCGACGGAAAAACCAGCGCACCGAAGGGAACAGAAAATGCGAGGCAAAGGTGACCGCTGCAAACAGCAGAATCAGCACAAAAAGCCAGAGCGGGAGTTCGATGGTGCGCATCATTCCGAGAATCTACAGGAATTCCGGCGCTGGTAAATGAAAACTGCTTTGAAGGTCACACCTTGGCAAAATCAATTGGCATCACGCAACGAATTCAGCAGAATGTGATAAATTCACGTTTAGCCCGTTCCTTTGCAGGGGCTTAAACACTCGACTAGGGGGAAACATGTTTCACAAATCCATTCTTGCCGTCGCACTGGCTGCCAGCTTTTCCGCTGTTTCGGCCCTTCCCGCATCCGCCTTGGACCGCCGGGTTCGCATCGTGAATGACACCAATTACACAATCGTTCGGTTCTATGGCTCCAACAAAGGCACCGATTCCTGGGAGGAAGATATCCTTGGCAATGACGTTCTGCGCCCGAACCAATCGGTTCAGATCGATTTTGACGACGGCACCGGCTATTGCAAATTCGATTTCAAAGCGGTTTTTGACGATGGCGATGTTCTGACCGCCAATAACATCAACGTCTGCAAGATCGGCACCTATACCTATAACTGACCCACCAGGGGTCAGCACCGCAAGTCGTCCAATTCCGCGACCAGGACATGCGCCTTTCACTGGAATGGCGCATGTCTTTTTGGTTCAAGACCCGCTTTGCCGCAACGCAGCGAATTGACATGGGTTGAAAATTGCAGTTTAGATCGCCTCAGCGAAATATTATTACCAAACCAGAATCGCGAGGCCCGCCATGTCGCAGATGCAGAACGACCGCAAAACAGACCGCCCCTGGTTGATCCGGACCTATGCCGGCCACTCCACGGCTGCCGCCTCCAACGCCTTGTACCGCTCCAACCTAGCCAAGGGACAGACAGGGCTTTCAGTGGCCTTCGATTTGCCCACCCAGACGGGCTATGACAGCGATCATGTTCTGGCCCGCGGCGAGGTTGGCAAAGTTGGCGTGCCGATTGGGCATCTGGGCGACATGCGCAGCCTGTTCGATCAGATCCCGCTGGAGCAGATGAACACCTCGATGACAATCAATGCCACCGCACCCTGGTTGTTGTCGCTATATATTGCCGCCGCCGAGGAACAGGGTGCGGATGTCTCCAAGCTGCAAGGCACCGTACAGAACGATCTGATCAAGGAGTACCTGAGCCGGGGGACCTATATCTGCCCGCCGGTTCCAAGCCTCAAGATGATCGCGGACGTGGCCGAATATTGCTACTCCAATGTGCCCAAATGGAACCCGATGAATGTCTGCTCCTACCACCTGCAAGAGGCAGGCGCGACCCCGGAGCAGGAGCTGGCCTTTGCCCTGGCCACGGCCCAGGCGGTACTGGATGAGCTGCGCCCACGCATTGCCCCTGAGGATTTCCCGGCTCTGGTGGGACGGATCTCCTTCTTTGTGAATGCCGGTATCCGCTTTGTCACCGAGATGTGCAAAATGCGTGCCTTTGTCGATCTCTGGGATGAAATCTGCCGCGACCGCTATGGTGTCGAAGATCCCAAGTTCCGCCGCTTTCGCTACGGGGTACAGGTGAACTCGCTTGGCCTGACAGAGCAACAGCCGGAAAACAACGTCTACCGCATCCTGATCGAAATGCTGGCGGTGACGCTGTCGAAAAAAGCCCGCGCCCGCGCCGTTCAGCTGCCCGCCTGGAACGAAGCGCTTGGCCTGCCGCGCCCCTGGGACCAGCAATGGTCGATGCGGATGCAGCAGATCCTGGCCTATGAAACCGATCTTCTGGAATTTGACGACCTGTTCGAGGGCAATCCGGCCGTGGACAAAAAGGTCGAGGCGCTGAAGGAAGGCGCCCGGGCCGAGTTGGCCAACCTGCAATCTATGGGCGGTGCTGTGGCCTCGATCGAATACATGAAGTCGCGCCTGGTGGATTCCAACGCAGAACGGCTGAACCGGATCGAACGCAACGAAACCGTGGTGGTTGGCGTCAACAAATGGACCGAAGGTGAGCCCTCGCCGTTGCAGACCGAAGATGGCGGCATCATGGTGGTCGACCCAGCATCGGAGCAGGAGCAGATCTCCCGGCTGAACGACTGGCGCCGCAGCCGGGACCCTGCCGCCGTGGCCAATGCTCTGGCGGACCTGCGCGCGGCGGCCCAGACCGGTGCCAATATCATGGCACCCTCGATTGCCGCAGCCAAAGCTGGCGTCACCACCGGTGAATGGGCCGAAGAAATGCGCCAGGTCCATGGCACCTATCGTGGTCCCACCGGGGTGTCCGGCTCTCCGTCTAACAAAACCGAAGGTCTGGAGGAGTTGCGCGAGGCCGTGGATGCGGTTTCCGATCAACTCGGCCGTCGGTTGAAATTTGTGGTCGGCAAACCCGGTCTTGATGGTCATTCCAACGGTGCCGAGCAGATCGCCTTTCGCGCCCGGGACTGCGGCATGGACATCACCTATGACGGCATTCGCATGACACCAGAGGACCTGGTCACACAGGCCCGCGACGACGCGGCCCATGTGGTTGGCCTCTCGATCCTGTCGGGCAGCCACCTGCCCCTGATCGAAGATCTGATGCAACGCATGGAACAGGCCGAGCTGGGCCATATCCCGGTTGTCGTAGGCGGCATCATTCCCGATGAGGACGCAGAGCGGCTGCGGCAAATGGGTGTCTCGCGCGTCTATACACCCAAGGATTTCGAGCTGAATTCAATCATGAGAGACATTGTGGACCTCGCCGGGCCCTCCTAGATTGAATTTTAGCAATTTTTTGGAAAAAAATTGAAATAAATTGAGAAACGGGGATGAAATTCCCTATTTATTTGGGCATGAAAGGAATTCGCAAAGCAAATGCTGTGCGGAATACTAACTTGGAGTATCAAAATGAGCTTTGACCTTTCGGCCATGTCCCGAAAAGATCTTCTTGAGTTGAAGAATGGCATCGATGAGGCCTTGAAAGAAGCCGAACAGCGCGAACGTAAAGAAGCTATTAAAGCCGCCGAAGAAGCTGCCGCCAAATTCGGCTTTTCTCTGGATGAAATTGCGGGACAACAGCGCGGCACCGGAAAAAAGCAAAAAGCCGCTGCAAAATATCGCAATCCGCACAACCATGAGGAAACCTGGAGTGGTCGTGGACGCAAGCCACATTGGGTGCATTCGGCAATCACCTCTGGTATGGATATCTCTGAACTGGAAATTTGATTCCGGACTGGAGAAAAAACCATGACCATTCATATCGGTGCCGCACCGGGCGATATTGCAGAAACCGTCTTGATGCCCGGCGATCCTTATCGCGCCAAATGGGCCGCAGAGAATTTTTTGCAATCTCCCCGCTTGATCAATGAAGTGCGCGGCATGCTGGGTTACACCGGCACTTGGAATGGAAATCCGGTCACAATTCAGGGCAGCGGCATGGGAATGCCCTCCCTGTCAATCTATGCAAATGAATTGATCCGCGATTTTGGTGCAAAAACACTGATCCGGATTGGCTCCTGCGGCGGCATGCAACCCCAGGTCAAATTGCGCGATGTCATTCTTGCGATGACGGCCACCACCGTGGGCTCTCCGTCGCAAAGCATGTTCAGAGAAATGAATTTTGCGCCGGTCGCGGATTGGTCCCTGTTGCAGGCGGCCGCCAAGGCTGCCCAATCGCGCGAGGTTGGCCTTCATGTGGGCGGTATCTATTCCTCCGACACCTTTTATGACGAACGCCCCGACCTGAACGAACAAATGGTTCGTCACGGCATTCTTGGCGTCGAAATGGAAGCCGCCGAGCTCTACACTCTGGCGGCCCGCTATCAGTGCCGTGCCCTGGCGGTTCTCACGGTTTCCGACCACCTGGGCACCGGCGAAGCCCTGCCCTCGGATCAACGCGAACGTAGTTTTGGCGATATGGTCGAGATCGCGCTGGAAGCCGCCTTTTCCTGACTTCTTTGAAACTTTGTCTCTTCAAAAGGCGGCCCTCCCCGGGTCGCCTTTTTCTTGGGATCTCGCGGCAAGCAGGTCTGACAGGCTGCGCCATCGTTTGGCGATACCGCAGCGCGCCGCTCAGGCGCGCTGCCCGGCCCAAGCGGGGCTGCGCGCATCTATGATGCGCCTGCCCCGCGCGGGAGCCCCCCTTCTACCTGCCTGTGCCCTTTTGGAGCTCAGCGCCCGTGGCTTTGGTCATAGCCGTTGCACTCCGGGCTCTGCCACCCCTGCAGCGCCGCCTCAGCGGGCGCAAACACCTCCACCAGCAACGGATAGCAGGCGGCACTGTCACTGGAATGTTCGCTGGAACAATCTCCCCCCGGACAGGCGCTCAGGGCCCCCAACAAGGGGATCTCGGCAAAAAACTCCAGGTAATCTCCAGGGCGCACCGGGCTTTTCTTCATGAAATACTGCCCGGTGTCCCGCGTGAACCCCGTGCACATAAAGACATTGAGCACATCATGCACATGGGGTTCTGCCTCAGCCAGACTCAACCCGGCATGATCCGCCAGGGCGCGGGTGAGATTGGAGTGACAGCAATGATGGTACTGGCTGCCCGCCAGCAGATTGCCTGTATAAGGATCACAACGGGTGCCGATCACGTCATGCACCGAGCCGCCAAATTCATCAATGCCGTACCATCCCAGCGTATCTTCAACCAGGGTGGCCATGGGGCGCATCTTGGGAAAGCTGGTCCACATGCGCTCTCCCGTCGTGATATGGGTACCATGCAGCGCCCGGGTCTTACCGGAATAAAACCGCTCGCTCAGGTCATCGCGGTGCCACAGGTTCAGATCCCCCACCTGAGGACCTTCAACCGAAGTGATGCGAAAGAAGTGCCCGGCCGGCACCTCAAAACAGGCCGCATCCCGCGCTGGCACCAGCACCTCAGCGGTCTTTTCCGCCCCCGCCCGGGCAGCGTGATAGAGCGCCAGATCCGGCGCTGGCAGGGTCTCGTTGGGATAGCAGATCACCGGCTTTACAGCGCGGCGCGCCGCTGCATCGGCGGGCGCGGGTCTCGAGGTTTGGGACATGTCCTGGGCCTTCCTGTTGTTTTCACAACTAGGCCCATTTCGCCGCCCAGCCGCAAGCTGGAACGCTCCGCCGGGCGTCGTTTTCAGATCACCATGACGTCAAGCGGCGCAAAGCCGTTGAACCCGACGGAGGCATAGGTAGAGGTATAGGCACCGCAGGCGTGGATCACCACGCGATCACCCGCCCGCAGCCCCTGAGGCAATTGCACCGGCTGTTTTTCATAGAGCACATCGGCACTGTCACAGGAGGGGCCTGCCAACACGCAGGGGCCCGTCGCCTCGTGATCCCGGGCGGTGGTGATTGGATAGCGGATCGCCTCGTCCAGGGTTTCCGCCAGCCCCGAGAATTTGCCGATATCCAGATAGACCCAACGGTACAGATCCGTCTCGTGCTTCTTGGAGACCAGCAGCACCTCGGCGGCAATGGCCCCCGCCTCGGCCACCAACCCGCGTCCCGGTTCCGCCATGATCTGAGGAACTTCACCAAAGCGCGCGTCGACCAGTGCCATCACCTCCTGCGCATAGACTTCAGCGCCTTGGGTCGCAGCACCATAATCGGCAGGAAAGCCACCGCCGATATTGAGCAGGTTCAATTCATATCCAGCCTCAGCCGCCCGGGCCCAGAGATCTGCAACCTGATCTAGCGTGTCTTCCCACATCCAGGGAGCCCGGGTCTGCGAGCCGACATGAAAGGACAGCCCCTCCACGCGCAATCCCAGCGACGTGGCATAGCCCATCAGGGTCAGGGCCATATCGGGACTACAGCCGAACTTCCTGCTCAGCGGCCAATCCGCAGCGCTGTTTTCCACGATCAACCGCAAGCACACATTGGCCCCGGGCGCATGCTGGGCCAGTTTGTCCAACTCTTCGCGGGCATCGGCGGCAAAATGGGTGATGCCCTTGGCATGGGCAAAGGCGATATCGCTGCCCCGCTTGATGGTATTGCCAAAGCTGATCTGATCGCTGCGCGCACCCGCCGCCAGGCACATCTCGATCTCGGTCCGGCTGGCGGCATCAAAACAGCAGCCTTCGGCAACTAGGCGGCGCAGGATCGCCGGTTCCGGATTGGCCTTGACCGCATAGTGGATCCGAGCCCGCCCCAACCCACGTGCCAGGGCCTGATACTGCCGCGCCACCGCGTCGGCATCCACAACCAGAGTCGGGCGCTCGAACCGGGTCTGCGCGATAAATTCCAAATGGCGGGGCAAAGGCGCATCCGCGACAGCCGCGCGCCCAGGTACAGTTGCGTTCATGGTCATCTCCAAAAGACCCGGCCATATATGACCGCTCAGTTCCATCAGAGACGTTACCGTCGCTACGTAACCATGGGGGTTGAGACCCTTGGGACAGAGGCGCGTGCGTTGGCGTCTTGCGCCGCCGTATCGACCATAGCGACGAGTCGATCAAGGCTTTTCTTGTCTTCAACAGGCCAAAGCGGTGCTCAGCGCTCCTAACAGGCCCAAAGCCGCGCTAGGATTTGCCCCGCAAGCAATCCCGCGGCTCTGCCCTGCCCGGCTGCAGAGCGCCGCAATTGCCACACCGCCAACGGTCTTGGCTACGTTCCTGACGCCAGCGGCAAGCACGGGTCAAGGTCGAGGTCATGCGACGCCAGATGAAATAGGCAAATACGCCGGTCAGCAACAGCAATATCAGAATGGGCATATCCGCGCGTTATCCTCTCTGCGCCACCATCTCAAAGGAAACCCCCAAACAGTCTCCTGCCCGGGGGTCACAAATCTTGCCACCAGATAGGTGGCTTTTTGGCGCGATCACAGGGGTTGATCAGACTGGTTGATCAGACTGCGCGATCAACCATCATGTGTTTGATATGGGCGATTGCCTCTGCCGGGTTCAGACCCTTGGGGCAGGTCTTGGTGCAGTTCATGATGGTGTGACAGCGATACAGCTTGAAGGGATCTTCCAGCTGGTCCAACCGCTCGCCTGTCGCCTCGTCCCGGCTGTCGATGATCCAGCGATAGGCATGCAGCAGCGCCGCTGGCCCCAGGTATTTGTCGCCGTTCCACCAATAGCTCGGGCAGGAGGTCGAGCAGCTGGCGCACATCACGCATTCATAGAGCCCGTCGAGTTTCTTGCGGTCCTCGATCGACTGACGCCACTCTTTTGCGGGGGCGTTGGTCTTGGTTTCCAACCAGGGCATGATGGAGGCGTGCTGGGCATAGAAGTGGGTCAGATCCGGGATCAGATCCTTGACCACCGGCATATGCGGCAGCGGGTAGATCTTGACGTCGCCCTTGACCTCATCCAGCCCGTAGATACAGGCCAGCGTGTTGATACCGTCGACATTCATCGCACAGGAGCCACAGATGCCTTCGCGGCAAGAGCGCCGGAAGGTCAGTGTCGGATCGATCTCATTCTTGATCTTGATCAGCGCGTCCAGGATCATCGGACCACATTTGTCCATATCGAGGAAATAGGTGTCCACCTGCGGGTTCTTGCCGTCGTCCGGGTTCCAGCGATAAATCTTGAACTTGCGCACATTGGTTGCGCCGGTCGGCTTGGGCCACGTCTTCCCCGTGGTGATCTTGGAATTTTTCGGAAGTGCGAATTCGACCATAGATCGTTCTCCTTGCTTAGCTACCTGCCACGCCTGGGACCAGGGCCCATGGCTGACAGGAGATCGGATGGAACGGCTGGGCGCCAGGGCCCCTCCGAAAATCATGACACGCCTCGGATGAGGCGGAAATCTGGTTCAGGTGACAGGCTGCGGTCATGCCAAATCCCCCTGCGACGGCTGCGGCACTAAAGGCGCCTGCAGGGCCACGCTCCTGAGATAGGCCGCATCCTTGGGAAACAGCGCCTCGAGCTCCTGCATCAGGACCGGATCCCGGGCCGCCAGATGCAACAGGGCCTGATACTCGGGGTCATCGCGCATCTGCTGCCAGCGCTTGCCGGTCTCCAACTCGGCGACTGAAGTAATCTGTTTCTGGAAGGAAGAGCCACCGCCATAGGGCTGCACCTCACCCAGAGTGTTGTCACGCAGCTCCAACCCCAGGGCCTGCAACAGACCAGCCCGATAGCCCTCTTGCGCCACCCAAGTGTCATAGCAGATCGGCGTGAGGCCAAGATCAGCGGCCTGGCGCACCAACTGCAGCAACCGGGTGTAGCTGTCCACAGTGCGCAGCAAAATCGCATTGCGCCGCATCAGGCTGTAGCTTTCATTGGGCTGCATCTTTTTCAACAGCGATGCCGACCAATTCAAAAAACCACGATAGATCAAGATATTGTGAGAAAACAGCGCTTCATCAAAAGGCCCAGAGACCTGACGCCCCAGACCAAATTCCGCCGGGCTGGTGTCCTCGTAGGAGACCAGAAACATGGCACCCTCCCCAGCTGGCCGCGTCACCGCAGCCATGTCGCGCTTGGCCTTGTTCTGCGAGGCACGGCTGCCGTTGACTTCAATGCCACGGGCATTTTGCAACGGATCCGTGCCCGGTTTGCAATTGTTCAGAAACACCGAACGCCCATTTGGCGCATTGCGTTGCAACCAGGACAGAATGGCGTGATTGCCCGACCGCCGCATGCCAAAGACCCGCAGGCTCAGGCTGGGCATCAGGCCAAGCTGCTGCCATTCGCGTGGCAAAAACTGATCCAAGGCCGCCATCAGCATGCCCTTCCCCAAGGGGAAAGACACTGCCCGGTACAGCTATGGGTCAGCGCGACCACCCTATTCATCCTCCCCCAGTGAGGACCGGATGGTGGAGCCATCCGCGAGGAAATCCAGGGCGCGCCTTTGTTCTTCCACGCTCAGCGTCTTCCAAAGGGAGGCATCGCCAGGCATCAGGGGATAGTCCCAGGGCACAGGTGCCCCGATATATTCCTCCTGGCCACCACAGGCAGCCAGAAGCAAAGCCGCAAGGCCCAACAGTCCCAATCTGATATCCCGGCGTGCCCCCATATCAGAAGGTCCGTGCCTTGGGTGCGATCTTCGCCAGACTGATGCCACCTTCGTCTTCGGTGGTGAGACGGTCCAGGATCACCGGGCGATAGCTGAGATCGACCTTGGTGTCGTCGACGCGGCTGACGGTATGCACCCGCCAGTTTTCGTCATCCCGGGTCGAATAATCCTCATGCGCGTGGGCACCACGGCTTTCGCGGCGCGCCTCGGCACCGTGAATGGTGGCCAGCGCATTGGGCATCAGGTTGGCCAGTTCAAGCGTTTCCATCAGATCCGAATTCCACACCAGCGAACGGTCGGTGACCTTGAGGTCGCCCATCTTGCCCGCAATGGTGGTCATCTTCTCGACGCCCTCTTTCAAGGATTTGTCGGTCCGGAACACGGCAGCGTCCGACTGCATGGTCCGCTGCATCTCCAGACGCAGATCCGCAGTTGCAATGCCGCCATTGGCGTTGCGCAGCCCATCAAAGCGATCAAAGGCCTGATCCACCGACGCCTGGTTCAGGGTTGGGTTGGGGGCCTCGGCATCAACGATCTTGCCCGCGCGAATGGCAGAGGCCCGACCAAAGACCACCAGGTCAATCAGCGAGTTCGAGCCCAGACGGTTGGCCCCATGCACCGAAGCACAGCCGGCTTCGCCGACGGCCATCAGCCCCGGCACAACAGCGGTTGGGTCATCGGCACTCGGGTTCAGCACTTCGCCCCAATAGTTGGTTGGAATACCGCCCATGTTGTAGTGCACCGTGGGCAGAACCGGGATCGGCTCCTTGGTGACGTCAACACCGGCAAAGATCTTGGCGCTCTCGGAAATCCCCGGCAGACGCTCGGCCAGGGCCTCTGGTGGCAGGTGGCTGAGGTTCAGGTGAATGTGGTCACCATCAGCGCCAACACCGCGACCCTCGCGGATCTCCATGGTCATAGACCGCGAAACATAATCCCGCGGGGCAAGGTCCTTGTACTGAGGCGCATAACGCTCCATGAACCGCTCGCCTTCGGAGTTGGTCAGATAGCCGCCCTCACCACGTGCGCCCTCGGTGATCAGACAGCCGGAGCCGTAGATGCCGGTGGGGTGGAACTGGACAAACTCCATATCCTGCAGCGCCAGACCGGCGCGGGCCACCATGCCACCACCGTCACCGGTGCAGGTATGGGCCGAGGTCGCCGAGAAGAAGGCGCGGCCATAGCCGCCGGTCGCCAGCACCACCATCTTGGCGTTGAAGACATGCATGGTGCCGTCATCCAGCTTCCAGCAGACAACGCCCTGACATTCGCCCTCGTCGGACATGATCAGGTCGATGGCAAAATATTCGATATAGAACTCGGCATTGTTCTTGAGGCTCTGGCCATAGAGCGTGTGCAGGATGGCGTGGCCGGTGCGGTCGGCGGCGGCACAGGTCCGCTGCACGGCCGGGCCTTCGCCAAATTCGGTGGTATGGCCACCAAAGGGACGCTGGTAGATCTTGCCCTCTTCGGTCCGGCTGAAGGGCACACCATAGTGCTCCAGCTCGTAAACCGCCTTGGGAGCCTCGCGGGCGAGGTATTCCATCGCGTCGGTGTCACCCAGCCAGTCAGAGCCTTTGACGGTGTCATACATATGCCACTGCCAATTGTCCGGCCCCATGTTCGACAGCGAGGCGGCAATGCCGCCCTGCGCCGCAACCGTATGGGAGCGGGTCGGGAAGACTTTGGTTACACAGGCCGTGCGCAGCCCCTGCTCTGCCATGCCCAGTGTTGCACGCAGTCCGGCACCACCGGCCCCCACGACCACGACGTCATAGTCATGCGTCTCGTATTCGTATGCAGCCATATTTCTTGTCCCTTACAGCGCGATCTTGGCCAGGGCAAACAGCCCGGTGGCGATGGTGGCGTAGCTGAGGCCGATCACAAACATGATCAGCATCTTGCGCGCCGAGCCGCGCGCATAGTCTTCGATCATCATCTGCGCGCCTTTGTTAAAGTGCATCACCCCTGCATAAAGCGTCAGACCGGTGAGGATCGCAGGAAAGGGGCGGGCAAAGGTGGCCAGCACCTCTTCGTGGCTGCCGCCGATGGCAGAGCCGACGATATAGATGAAAGTCGGCACCAGAAAAGCCAACGCCACGGCGCTGACCTGCATGTACCAGTGATGCTGTGTACCGGTGCCCGAGGCCCCTTTGCCAACAGCGCGTTTACGAGCGGTCAAATAACGCATCGATGCCTCCTCAAACCACAAGTACGGTGATGGCCGTCAGCACGACCGAACCGATGATCATGCCCCAGCCCAGTTTCTCGGCGGTCTCAATGTCGAGCCCATGGCCCGCATCAAAATACAGGTGCCGCAGCCCGGCCAGGAAATGAAACCAGATGCCCAGCGCCGAGAGCGTCAAAACCACATCCCCGAACCAGGAGGTCAGGATCCCGTTGACCCAATCGAAATAGGCAGACGATGTCGCCGCCGCGAGGAGCCACCAAACGACCAGCATCACCGAGATGATCAGCGCATTGCCCGTGATCCGTGTCAGGATCGAGGACATCGAGGTCATCTGCGGGCGATAGATCGACAAATGTGGCGAAAGCGGGCGATCGCCCCGATTGACATCGGCCATGTTGGCTCCTTTCCAGTTAGCTGCGTTCGTTTTAGCGGTTTTTTACGCGCTGTCACCCAAACGAGTGGTAAATTTCTGCGGTTATTTGACCTGTTTTTCAAAAACAACAGCTTCGTGATCACAGTCCACAGACTAGTGATCACAAAATCTGCCTATTGAAAATCTTTTGCAGAATCAGGCCTCCCCTGTGCAAATTTTTGCAAATCCGCCGTCTTGCCGTCCAAAGGCGACAGTGTCCCGGCGGTTTTGCGCGCCACTTCCCGCACCAGTTTGCGGCGGATTTTCTCGGGGTAGTCGCGAAAATCGATGGCGGTCTCGACAAAGGCACCTTCACCCCGGATCACCTGCTCGTAGAAATAGCTGGTCAGCTCGGGCTCGCTTTGCTCGATGGCGATGGCATTGACGGTCACATCGGCGCGCGCCAACAGGGGCCTGACTGCCTCCGGCTCAACACCCTCGTTGGAATAGCCGTCCCCGGACAGATCGATCACCCGACGTTTGCAATCCGGCCCCCGGGCGAGTTCCGTCAGTCCCAGCACCAGGGCCTCCCCCAGCGCCGTGGAATAGTTGCGCCAGGGGCGCGGCGCGGTTTCGATCGCCTGCGCCAGGGTCTCGACATCTTCAAAATCGCGGATTCCGGTCCAGGGGATCGAGACCTCCTGGCGCGACTGCCCTGACCACTGGATCAGGGTCACCTGGGCCTGGGCCCGCACCAGCGCCTCGGAGACTACACCGTCGCGCAGCCCCTGCGCCAGCCCGTCCATCTGAATACGGTATTCGGTGGCATCCACCGAGCCAGAAACATCCACCGCCAACACCAACGCCAGATCGCAGGCAAACCCCGGCAAGGGCAGCAGGGAGATCAGTCCAGCAAAGAGACG
Organism: Roseobacter sp.; assembly: GCA_015665415.1. Taxonomy (GTDB): domain Bacteria; phylum Pseudomonadota; class Alphaproteobacteria; order Rhodobacterales; family Rhodobacteraceae; genus Pseudophaeobacter. The sequence continues at coordinate 24,654 of JADFAE010000011.1, read as the reverse complement.
GGCTTGGAACCTCATGGTGGAACAGTAGGACGGAAGTTCCCGCGCCGTCACCCCTTTTTGCCCGTCGCAAATGAAAAGACCCCGCGAATGTCGCAGGGCCCTGGGCTGAAGTAACAAACCGCGTTTGTGATCACTTTGGCATCAAGGCCCAGTAGTCGAGATCCAGTAACACATCGGGCAGGTATTTGCCGTCCTCGCCTTTCAGCGCAAAGGGCGCGCCACCCTTGGTGGCAACCAGACGCAGGCGGATTGCGCCAACCCCAGGGGCCTCTGTGTCGGCCTTATCCAGCACCTCGGACCAGGCGCGGATGGTGGTGCCCGACAGACAGGGGTTGGCATGGGCGCCCCCGTTGAGGCCCACGATCATCTGCGCATTGGCCAGCCCATTAAAGGACAAAGCGCGCGCCATGGAGATCACGTGACCACCATAGATCAGCCGGGTGCCATCGGGGCGGGCGGTGGTGTCAAAATGCACCTTGGCAGTGTTCTGCCACAGGCGGGTGGCCAGCATGTGCTCGGCCTCTTCCACGGTGACGCCATCGACGTGGTCGATGGTCTCGCCCACCTCATAATCCCCCCAGCGATGGGCCTCGCCCGCCAGGTCAAAATCGTAGTTACTGAAGTCCAACCCCGCAGGCACCACCAGCTGATCCGCCGGGATCGCTTTGCTCAGCTCTGGTACCACCGTTTCCGGCGCGGGCGCATCCTGGTCGCGTTTGCGCACCATGACCCAGCGCACATAGTCCATCACCACGTCATCGCGCTGGTTCAGCCCCCGGGTGCGCACATAGACCACCCCGGTCTTGCCGTTGGAGTTCTGCTTGAGACCGATGACTTCGCTCTCGGAGCGCAGAGTGTCACCCTCATAAACCGGCAGATGCCAGCGCCCCTCAGCGTAGCCCAGATTGGCCACCGCGTTCAACGAGACATCCGGCACCGTCTTGCCAAAGACCACATGAAAGGCGGCCAGATCATCCAGTGGCGCAGCGGGAAGACCAGAGCGGCGGGCAAACTCATCCGAGGAATAGAGCGCGTGACGCGCCGGATAAAGCGCGTGATACAGCGCCCGCTCCCCGCCTGAGACAGTGCGTGGCACCGCATGGGTGATCACCTGCCCCAGGCTGTAGTCCTCAAAGAATCGGCCCGGATTGGTTTTTGCCGCTCTGGTCTGTGTCATCAGTGTGCTCCCAGTTTCGTCTCGGGTGTGTAGGTGCCGTCCAACTCTTTCACCACCGATTGACCGCAGCGCATGATGCCTTTGACAGGATCAAAGGTCTGGGTGGGGCTGCCATGCAGCTCCCATCCCTTGTTCAGCGCGTCAGTCACCTTGTGACAAAAGGCAGACGTGTCGTCTTCGCTCAGGAAACGATAAAGTTTCATCCGTTAACCTCCGAACGGCGATGGGCCAACCAGCCCGTGAATATAGCCGATCACCCCCATCAGAACGACCGAGGCCACCAGGAACATCGCATCCTTGGCAATGCTGCCTTTGGGACCGGGGGTCCAGTTCGGCTCTGCCTTGTTGATCACCAGCTTTTGCGTGATGGACCAGGCCCAAAGCCCGCCAAAGAGCACAAAGGAGGCCGGATCCCAATTGACCAGCAAATGCGCCGCTGCCCACAGACCAAAACCGGTCAGCATCGGATGGCGCATCTTGTAAAACAATGCACCCTTGGCCGGGCCGGGGCTCATGAAATAGATCGCAATCAGCACCAGCAGATTGTTGATGTGCCTCAAGAAAGGGGGATAGGCCCCCAATTCGTAGCTTTCGGCAGAACGATAGCCGATCACCATCAAAACGATGCTCGCCACCAGAACCAGGGCAATGATGCCCTTGCCCTTGTCGCCCATGGGTTCACGGATGCCCGGTGCCACGCGTTTGAGGAAATGTGCGCCCCACCACAGCAGTATGCCTAGGACCAGAAGTGTCATGTCAGTCTCCCAAAGATGTTAACTTGGTTAACACCTAGGCGGAAATCGCAGCGATTGCATCCGCTTTTGCAAGAATTTCCCGTGCACTCACCACATGCAGGTTCTCGACGATCTTGCCATCCACCACCGCAACCCCCTGCCCTGCGGCCTCGACCTCTTCAAAGGCGCTAATCTGACGGCGGGCAATCTCGATCTCTTCTGCGCTGGGGGCAAAGGCCTCATTGGCGACCTCGACCTGGGCCGGATGGATCAGCGTCTTGCCGTCAAAACCCATGTCCCGTCCCTGGGTGCTTTCGACCATCAGGCCTTCGGCATCCTTGAAGGCGTTGTAGACACCATCGACAATCACCAGGCCTTGGGCCTTGGCTGCCAGCAGGCACAGGCCCAGCCCTGCCATCATCGGCAGACGATCGGGGCGAAAGCGGGTCTGCAGCTCCTTGGCCAGATCATTGGTGCCCATGACCATGCCCTGCAGTTTGGGATGGGCCGCGATCTGGGCCGCGTTCAGCATCCCACGTGGCGTTTCCATCATCGCCCAAAGCGGCTTATCCCCGGTCAGTGCGGCCAGCGCATCCAGATCCGCCGGGCTGGAGACCTTGGGCAAAAGCACCGCATCACAGTCCATTGCGGCAGCGGCGCGGGCGTCAGCCTCGCCCCATTGGGTGTCCAAGCCATTGATGCGCACGATGCGCACCCGGGCCCCATAGCCCCCCTCTTTGAGGGCCGCCGCCAAGATCTCGCGGGCATTGTCCTTTTCCTCTGCCGAGACCGCATCCTCGAGATCAAAGATCACCGCATCCACCGGCAGGGTCTTGGCCTTTTCCAGCGCGCGCGGCTTGGATCCGGGAATGTAGAGAACCGAACGATAGGGGCGGCTGCGCGGGTCCATGACAAGTCTCCAAGTTATTTTGTTGCGCAAACGGCTACAGATTCGGGCGAAAACTTTCAAGAAGATTTATGCCGCATCGCAGAAAGACCGAACGGCACAAAGCTAAGAGGCATAAAGAAAAGGATATTTTTCTATCATCTTTGCGTCTTTGATCCCGGATCGGCATATTAACCGTTTTTCAAAGCCTCCTTGGCACAGTTGATCTATCGCAGTGGCCACCAGGCCTGAGATCTCAATAGCGATCCCCGCCAGTGTTCCAAGCCGGGATCCAACTGCAGATCTCTCCTTGCGAGGGCAAAACGCCCGCTAAGGAAAGACCGGGCCAAAGGCTCGCATACTCATTACGTCATACGCAACCGGCCCCAGCTCCGATGGGTTCGAAGAGAGGTCAAGCGACCGCTCTCTCTCGGGATGGCCGTTCCGGAAAAGGGTAAAACCCGAGGAGAAGACGATGTTTAGAACTACCATTGGCCTGACCGCTCTGGGCCTGACCGCCGCTCTCATCACCACTGCCCCCGCTGCGGCGCAGGGCCGCAACTGCGCACCGCGTGAGGTTGTTGTTCAGCGCCTCGCCGAGAAATATGGCGAAAGCCGTCAGGCCATCGGCATTGGTCAGCAAGGCATGGTGATGGAGACCTTTGCCTCTGCCGAAAGCGGCAGCTGGACCATCACCGTAACCATGCCCACCGGCATGACCTGCCTGATGGCCTCGGGGCAATCCTTTGAAGCGCTTGCCGAAGCCGTCCCGACAACGGACAACGACGCCTGATCTGAAGACATCAAAAACGCCCACAACGGGCCTTTGCAAATCCATCCCAATCTGTGTTGCGCAGCGATGCCCGCCGCTGAACCAGCCCCTGTTGCCCTTTGCAACATCCGACACCCCGGTGCGCATCAGGGCCCCGGCGCACTGGCCCGTCCTGCTGATAGTCCTACCCTGATGGTCTGGTCTGCCTGAATGCCTGGCTGACCTGAATGTTTGCTCTGCCTGAGCGTCAGTGGTGGCAGAACATGCCCCTGCCTAGCAAACAAAATGCCCCCCCTTTTTGACCCCTCCCTTTTGTGCGGTTTGTGTCAGTGGTGTTTGTGCCAGTGGTGTTTGGCCAGTGCTGGCCTCGCTCCAATCCTGCGCCCAGTCGCGATGACAGGCCCAGATGACCGGCACACCAGTCCGGCCCAGATCTGGTTTTCGATCCGCAGTTCGGCCTCTTTGGCCTCAGCGATGCGATCAACTGCAACAAGAATCGACGCTCATCCCGCGCGCTTGTAAGGGCGAAACCCCATAGCAAATACGACGCCCCAAGTTCGGAATGCGAAAAACATTGCAACAACTGGAGCTAAAATCATCTGGCCCATTGCCCTTGTTTGCAAGCGTATTAGCGCTACCAAGCCGCATCATCCCCAGCGATTCATCTGATATGCCGCAGCGCAGAACACTTGCGCGGGCGCGCGGGAGGGCGTAGGCATCCCCCCAATTTCAACCGGACCGGAGAGAAATCCCCATGGCCAGATCCAAGATCGCCCTTATCGGCGCAGGCAACATCGGCGGCACGCTCGCTCATCTCGCAGCCCTCAAAGAACTTGGCGACGTTGTTCTTTTTGACATCGCTGACGGCCTGCCCCAGGGCAAGGCACTCGACATCGCCCAATCCGGCCCTGTCGAAAAAATCGACGCCGACATGTCCGGCTCCAGCGACTATGCCGCCATTGCCGACGCAGATGTCTGCATCGTCACCGCAGGTGTGGCCCGCAAGCCCGGCATGAGCCGCGATGACCTGCTGGGTATCAACTTGAAAGTGATGAAATCCGTTGGCGAAGGCATTGCGGCCCACGCGCCCAACGCCTTTGTCATCTGCATCACCAACCCGCTGGACGCGATGGTCTGGGCCCTGCAGAAATTCTCGGGCCTGCCTGCAAACAAAGTCTGCGGCATGGCTGGCGTTCTAGACTCCGCTCGTTTCCGCCATTTCCTGGCCGAAGAATTCAACGTCTCCATGCGCGATGTCACCGCCTTTGTGCTGGGTGGCCACGGCGACACCATGGTGCCGTCGGTGCGCTATTCCACCGTTGCCGGTATCCCGCTCCCCGATCTGATCGACATGGGCTGGACCACGCAAGAGAAGCTGGACGCCATGGTGCAGCGCACCCGTGACGGTGGCGCCGAAATCGTTGGCCTGCTGAAAACCGGCTCCGCGTTCTACGCACCTGCCGCTTCGGCGATCGAAATGGCCGAAGCCTACCTCAAAGACCAAAAGCGCGTGCTGCCCTGTGCTGCCTATTGCGACGGTGACCTCGGCGTCAACGACATGTATGTCGGCGTACCCACTGTGATCGGCGCCGGCGGCATCGAGAAAATCGTCAACATCAAGCTCAACAAAGACGAGCAAGAGATGTTCGACACCTCGGTTGCAGCGGTTCAGGGTCTGGTCGAGGCCTGCAAGGCCATCGACGGCTCGCTGAACTAAGCCTTCGCGCCACAGGAATTGAAAAAGCCGCCGGACTAACCGGCGGCTTTTTTCGTTCAGGGTTTGCCTGTTGCTGCTGCGACCTCAGGCGGCAAAACTCAAAATGCCCGGCAACCAACTGGCCACGCCCTGATCGCAACGCTCGATTGACAGATCAACTTCTGGGCTGAGACCATAGACCCGCAGACCATAGCTGGGGGTGACTGCCGGTTTCTGCAACAGGCCAAGGCCACGCAGGCGCGCTTCGGCCTCCCCCTCCACGCATTTTAGCAAATTGTGCAGCTTATGCGTCGCCTCGAAGCTCCAGTTGTGGCGCGCTAAATAGTCGATCTGCCGCTTTTGATGTTCGCCCAGCAGATCCCCCTCGGTGTAGCGGGATCGCCGACTGTAGCGGGTGATCTTGGACATCCAATGGGCCGGAGTCAGACCTTCGAAATGCAGCACCACCGCCGATTGGCACTGCAAATGCAGCAAGGGCTCGCGCGGCATCGAGGTTGGCACCCGTGGACGATGAATGCCCATCAGAAGTTGCCCCTGTTGCACCCGCACGATGCTTTTGCCCGAGACCTGACCGGAAAACCCACCATCGGTGAATCCCGCCCCCGGACCAAACAACAGGCGGGTGGCTCGGGGCTCCCGGTTGAAGGGCACCCGGAAAGCTCCGTCAAAAATCGTCTCAGCCGGGGCTGCGCCGGTAAATACCCGCTCTCGCATCTCCAGATGCAGGTAATCTATTCCCTCGGGCACCTGCGCCAGCTCAAGACTGAGATCGCGAGACGGCGACAGAAATTCATCCGCATCGATATGCAGCAGCCAATCGACCTCGCAGCGCTGAAAGGCATCATGGGCATTGATGACCTGGCGGCGTTCTTGTCGGCGGGGGCGCACACCGCCATTGACCCGCTCCCAATAGCTGCGATCGCAGAGGATCACATCCACCGCCGGGATCACCGCCAACAGCTCCAGCGCCCGGGGTGAGGGCTCATCAAGATAGAGATAGATCCTGCTCGCGCCGAGGGCCGCGTGATGGGCGGCAAAAGCGGCCAGCAATTCTGGCGTCTCACGCGCGGTACAGACGACGCCCCATGTTGCGGGGGCCGCCTTGGAATATTGCATGCTCATGGCTTATGCCTCAATTTTTATTAAACCCATAGTGGTTCAATTGATTCGTTCCTGCAAGAGGGCCAATTTGTGCTTCCTGTGATCACACGTCAAAAACCTGTGATCACAAATGCCGAAAATCTTCGGGAAATTTCCCAGGGGCCTAAGAAAAGCCTTTAAAGATTCGTCGTATGACGGCGTTATGACAAAGATAATTGCAGCCAGACGGGACAGTTTCTCATGAACATCCACGAATATCAGGCCAAGGCCCTTCTTCGCAGCTATGGGGCACCTGTGTCCGACGGACGCGTAGTACTCAAGGCCGACGAAGCCAAAACCGCCGCAGGGGAGCTGGATGGCCCTCTTTGGGTGGTCAAGGCACAGATCCATGCCGGCGGTCGCGGCAAGGGCTCCTTCAAGGAAGCCGACGCCGGTGAAAAAGGCGGCGTGCGCCTGACCAAATCGGTCGAAGAAGCCTCTGAGGAAGCCAAGAAGATGCTGGGCCGCACCCTGGTCACGCATCAGACCGGCCCCGCAGGTAAACAGGTCAACCGCATCTACATCGAAGCGGGCTCCGGCATCCAGACCGAACTCTACCTCGCCCTGCTGGTCGATCGCCAGACCTCGCGCATTTCCTTTGTCTGCTCCACCGAAGGCGGCATGGACATCGAGGAAGTCGCCGCCGCGACCCCGGAAAAGATCCTGTCCTTCAGCGTCGATCCCGCCACCGGCTATCAGGCCTACCACGGCCGCCGCATCGCGTTTTCGCTGGGCCTTGAGGGTCAGCAGATCAAGCAATGCGTCAAGCTGATGGGTCAGCTGTACCAGGCCTTTGTCGACAAAGACATGGAGATGCTGGAAATCAACCCGCTGATCGTGTCCGACACCGGTGATCTGAAAGTGCTCGACGCCAAGGTCAGCTTTGACGGCAACGCCATGTACCGTCATGCCGATGTGTCAGAACTGCGCGACACCACCGAGGAAGACCCCAAAGAACTGGAAGCCTCCAAGTATGACCTGAACTACATCGCACTGGATGGTGAGATCGGGTGCATGGTGAACGGCGCCGGTCTGGCCATGGCCACCATGGACATCATCAAGCTTTATGGGGCTGAGCCTGCAAACTTCCTTGATGTGGGCGGCGGCGCCACCAAAGAGAAAGTCACCGAGGCCTTCAAGATCATCACCTCTGACCCGCAGGTCAAAGGCATCCTGGTCAACATCTTTGGCGGCATCATGCGCTGCGATGTGATTGCCGAGGGTGTTGTTGCCGCGGTGAAAGAAGTGGGCCTGAAAGTGCCGCTGGTTGTGCGCCTTGAGGGCACCAATGTGGAAGCCGGCAAGGACATCATCAACAACTCCGGTCTTGACGTGATCGCTGCCGACAACCTGTCTGACGGTGCCGAGAAAATCGTGAAAGCGGTGAAGGGGTAAGCTGCAAATGCTTCGCCTTTCCCTTGCACTCAGCCTAGCACTTTCAGCGACCACCTTTCCGGAGGCGGTTTATGCAGCAAATGCAAAAGGCATTGAAGAACGCCAGGCCATGGTCACGGAATTCTTTGCAGAGTCGTGTCTGAGAACCTTTCCGGATCATTCCGACTTGGGAGACATCCTGACGCGCAAGGGATTTGTCCAAAATGCCGAAGACGGCACTTGGAAAAGCGATGTGTTTTTTGTGAACCCCAATGTCGGCACCAAAGGTGCTTGTCTAGTTGGTCTCAGATCGACAAATCCGAAAGGAATTGCCGAACGTTTAGGCCAAACTCTGCAGCGCCATGGTGCCCAGAACTTAAAAATCACGGTTCGAGGTCGAAAGACAGAAGCCCGTTTTGTGAAAGATGGGATCGCAGCAAATGTGTTTGTTTATCCACTCGCCAGCGGCTCGCATAACCAACCCGTCACGCTGATCTCGATTGCGCAATCCAACTAGTTAAGGAGACACCTCACATGGCAGTCCTCGCAGATAGCAACAAAGACCTGACCCGTCAGGCATCAGTAGAAAAGACCCTTTCCTGCTGATGCTGGAACAGGATGCATATCGCCCCTGTCCGGCCTGCGGATCCGATGGTGCCACGCCTGTGGCGGCCTATTCCCCGGATCCGTGGTCAGTGGTGACCTGCACCCCGTGCCAGTTTGTCTATCTGCGTAACCCGCCAGCTTATGAAGCATTGGAAGAGGATTTTGCCTGGGAAAAAACCTATGAGGCCAAAAAGACGGCTTCAAAGGGATCCACCCCTTTCTCTCCGCTGGCCCGCAAACTGCGCGGGCACCTGGGGATGTATCGCGACAAGACCCAGCAATTTCGCAAATGGTTCAATGACGGTGCCGTGCTCGACATCGGCTGTGGCTGGGGCCAACGCATCCAGCCACCGATGACACCACACGGGATCGAGCTGTCGGTGGCGATGCATCGCCATGCCGACGACTGGATGCGCCAGCACGGAGGCTACTGCCTGCACGGGCCAGGGGCCGACGCGATCTGGGACTTCCCCGAAGCGCATTTTGATGGCGTGGTCATGTTCTCATACCTCGAACATGAAACCGCCGTCATGCAGGTGCTCAAAGGCGCGCATCGCGCGCTCAAGCCAACGGGGGCGGTTTTCATCCGGGTGCCAAACTATGCGTCTCTTAATCGCCGTGTGATCGGGCCAAAATGGTGCGGCTTCCGCTATCCCGATCACGTCAACTACTTCACGCTGCAAAGCCTTCGTGATGTCGCCGCGCGCGCAGGGTTCACCACCCATCTGGTGAACAAGTTCTCCCTGCCGGTGGACGACAATATCACGGTGCTTTTGCGAAAAACCAACACTTAAGCAAGGACCAGACTCATGGCAGTCCTCATCGACGAAAATACCAAGGTTATCTGTCAGGGCTTTACCGGCTCGCAGGGCACCTTTCACTCGGAACAGGCCATCGCCTATGGCACCAAGATGGTTGGCGGCGTCACCCCCGGCAAAGGCGGTCAATCCCACCTGAACCTGCCGGTCTTCAATTCCGTACACGAAGCCAAGCATGTGACCGAGGCCAATGCCTCTGTGATCTACGTGCCGCCCCCCTTTGCCGCCGATTCGATCCTCGAGGCAATCGACGCCGAGATGGAACTGATCGTCTGCATCACCGAGGGCATCCCGGTACTGGACATGATGCGCGTACAGCGCGCCCTGGAAGGTTCGAGCTCGCGCCTCATCGGCCCCAACTGCCCCGGTGTCATCACCCCCGACGCCTGCAAGATCGGCATCATGCCCGGCCATATCCACAAGCGTGGCTCGGTTGGTGTTGTCTCGCGTTCCGGCACCCTGACCTATGAAGCGGTGAAACAGACTTCCGACATCGGCCTGGGCCAGTCTTCGGCCGTGGGCATCGGTGGCGACCCGATCAAGGGCACCGAGCACATCGACGTGCTGGACCTGTTCCTGGACGATGAGGAAACAGAAAGCATCATCATGATCGGTGAGATCGGTGGTTCTGCCGAAGAGGAAGCCGCTGAATTCCTCGCCGAGCAGCGCAAAAAGGGCCGTTGGAAACCGGTTGCTGGTTTCATCGCCGGTCGTACCGCCCCTCCCGGCCGCCGCATGGGCCACGCTGGCGCGATTGTTGCCGGTGGCAAAGGTGGTGCGGAAGACAAGATCGAAGCGATGAAATCCGCTGGTATCGTTGTTGCCGAAAGCCCCGCAGGCCTGGGCGAAGCCGTGCTGAAAGCGATCAAAGGCTAATGACTGTATCGGGGCGGATCTCTCCGCCCCGAACACCCCTACCCGAAATGGCAGGTCCCATGACCCTGAAATTCGTTTGTGCAGCTTTCGCCTCCCTGTTCCTGGTGACCGGCTGCGGTGACAACAGTCAGCGCGTTGCCTTTGTGCAGGACGGTGAGGGTTGGAAAGAGATCTCCCTGGCCGAAGCCCGGGCGCTACAGCGCCAGGAACAAGAGGCGCAGGACCTGCTTTCCCAAGCCCCCCCGGAGCTGCTGGAGGCGATCGAACGCAACCCCAACGAGGCGGACGTCCTAGCCCAAATCAACGACAAAGATCTGACTGAGCTGACCCAAGAAGACTTCGCTAATCTAAGCGTAATTATTGCGAAAGAAGTCTGCAATATACCCGATGGTCAAGACATTGATCCCACAACGCCCTGTGAATTTTGAATTTTCGCCCCTGACTGACCCTTCGCAGTGAGAACATCCATGACTGATAACTCTCCCAACGACCTGTTCCACGCCTCCTCCTTCATGCAGGGGCACAATGCCGAATATCTCGAGCAGCTCTATGCGCAATACGCCAATGACCCAAATGCCGTTGATGCGGCCTGGGCTGAGTTCTTCCGCCAGATGGGCGATGCGGAACTTGATGTAAAGGCAGAGGCCGCTGGCCCCTCCTGGGCGCGTCCCGACTGGCCCCCGGCCCCCAATGACGATCTGACCGCCGCGCTGACAGGCGAATGGCCTGCCCCAGTTGAGACCAAGGCCGCTGGCAAAAAGATCGCCGACAAGGCCGCCAAGGCGGGGGTCGAGGTCTCGGATGAGCAGATCCAACGCGCAGTGCTCGATTCCATCCGCGCCCTGATGCTGATCCGCGCCTACCGTATCCGCGGTCACCTGGCCGCAGATCTTGATCCCCTGGGCATGCGCGCGGAAACCCCGCACCCGGAATTGGACCCCAAGACCTATGGCTTCATGGACGCCGACATGGATCGCCCGATCTTTATCGACAACGTGCTGGGGCTGCAGGTCGCCTCGATGCGCCAGATTGTCGAGATCGTTAAGCGCACCTATTGCGGCACCTTTGCGCTGCAATACATGCATATCTCTGATCCCGGCCAGTCCGCCTGGTTGAAAGAGCGCATCGAAGGCTACGACAAGGAAATCAAATTCACCCGCGAGGGGCGCAAGGCGATTCTCAACAAGATGGTCGAGGCCGAGGGCTTTGAGAAGTTCCTGCATGTGAAATACATGGGCACCAAGCGCTTTGGTCTGGATGGTGGCGAAAGCCTGATCCCGGCGATGGAGCAAATCATCAAACGCGGTGGCAACCTCGGCGTCGAAGAGATCGTCATCGGCATGCCGCACCGGGGCCGCCTGTCGGTTCTGGCCAATGTGATGCAGAAACCCTATCGCGCCATCTTCAACGAGTTCCAGGGCGGCAGCTTCAAACCCGAAGACGTCGATGGTTCCGGGGATGTGAAATACCACCTTGGTGCCTCTTCGGATCGCGAATTCGACAACAACACCGTGCACCTCAGCCTGACCGCCAACCCCTCGCACCTCGAGGCGGTCAATCCGGTTGTTCTGGGCAAGGTCCGCGCCAAGCAGGACCAAAAGCACGACGACGCCCGCACCAAGGTTCTGTCGATCCTGCTGCATGGCGACGCGGCCTTTGCTGGCCAGGGGGTGGTGGCGGAATGTTTTGCGCTGTCGGGCCTCAAGGGCCACAAGACCGGCGGCACCATGCATATCGTGGTGAACAACCAGATCGGTTTCACCACCGCGCCGCATTTCTCGCGCTCTTCGCCCTATCCCACCGACAACGCGCTTGTGGTTGAGGCCCCGATCTTCCACGTCAATGGCGACGACCCAGAGGCCGTGGTCCATGCCGCCAAGGTGGCCACCGAGTTCCGCCAGAAATTTGGCAAGGATGTGGTGCTGGATATCTTCTGCTACCGCCGCTTTGGTCACAACGAGGGCGATGAGCCCATGTTCACCAACCCGTTGATGTACAAGAAGATCAAGGGCCACAAGACCACCCTGTCGCTCTACACCGAGCGCCTGGTCAAGGATGGGCTGATCCCCGAGGGCGAAATCGAGGACATGAAGGCGGCCTTCCAGGCGCATCTGAATGAAGAGTTCGAGATCGGCAAGGATTACAAACCCAACAAGGCCGATTGGCTGGATGGGCGCTGGTCGCATCTCGACAAAAAGGACGAGGATTATCAGCGCGGCCGCACCGACATCCCACCAGAAACATTTGCCGAAATTGGCAAAAGCCTGGCCTCTGTGCCCGAGGGCTTTCCGATGCACCGCACCGTTGGCCGGGTGTTGGACACCCGCGGCAAGATGTTTGAAAGCGGGACAGGCTTTGACTGGGCCACCGGTGAGGCGCTGGCCTTTGGCTCGCTGTTGACCGAGGGCTTTCCGGTGCGTTTGTCCGGTCAGGACGCCACCCGCGGCACCTTCTCGCAACGCCATTCCGGCATCATCAACCAGGACACCGAAGAGCGCTATTTCCCGCTCAACAATATCCGCCCGGGCCAATCGCACTATGATGTGATCGATTCAGCCCTGTCGGAATATGCAGTTCTGGGCTTTGAATACGGCTACTCGCTGGCTGAACCCAACGCGCTGACGCTGTGGGAAGCGCAGTTTGGCGATTTTGCCAATGGCGCACAGATCATGTTCGATCAGTTCATCTCGTCTGGCGAAAGCAAATGGCTGCGGATGTCCGGCCTCGTCTGCCTGCTGCCGCATGGCTTTGAGGGCCAGGGACCAGAGCACTCCTCGGCGCGTCTGGAGCGGTTCTTGCAGATGTGCGGCCAGGACAACTGGATCGTGGCCAATTGCACCACCCCAGCGAACTACTTCCACATCCTGCGTCGTCAGCTGCACCGCACCTTCCGCAAACCGCTGATCCTGGTGACACCAAAATCGCTGCTGCGCCATAAGCTGGCGGTTTCGCGCCGCGAGGACTTTACCACCGGCTCCAGTTTCCACCGGGTGCTGTGGGATGATGCCCAGCACGGCAATTCCGACACCCAGCTGGTTGCGGATGACAAGATCAAGCGCGTCGTCATGTGCTCAGGCAAGGTCTACTTTGACCTGCTGGAAGAACGCGACGCCCGCGGCATCGATGACATCTACCTGATGCGCGTCGAACAATATTACCCCTTCCCCGCCATCTCGATGGTCAAGGAACTGGAGCGCTTCAAACAGGCCGACATGGTCTGGTGCCAAGAAGAGCCCAAGAACCAGGGGGCCTGGAGTTTCATCGAGCCTAATATCGAATGGGTGCTGAGCCGTATCAAGGCCAAGCACACCCGGCCCCACTATGTGGGCCGTGCCACCTCGGCGTCGCCGGCCACCGGTCTCGCCAGCCAACACAAAGCCCAACAAGCTGCGCTCGTGAACGACGCGCTGAGCATCTGAGGAAAACAGACATGACCACCGAAGTTCGCGTGCCCACTCTGGGCGAATCCGTGACCGAAGCCACCGTTGCCACCTGGTTCAAGAAACCCGGCGATACCGTGGCCCAGGATGAAATGCTCTGTGAGCTGGAGACCGACAAGGTCACCGTCGAAGTGCCAGCCCCCGCAGCTGGTGTGCTGGCCGATATCGTCGCCAAGGAAGGCGACACCGTGGGTGTTGCTGCCCTTCTGGCCAATATCTCCGCAGACGGCGCTGCCGCAGCCCCTGCCCCTGCGGCAGCACCAGCCGCCGCCGCGCCCGCCACAGATGCTGGCGGTGCCACCGATGTCATGGTGCCCACCTTGGGCGAATCCGTGACTGAGGCCACGGTTTCTGTCTGGTTCAAAAAAATCGGCGATACCGTGGCCCAGGATGAAATGCTGTGCGAGTTGGAAACCGACAAGGTCTCGGTCGAGGTTCCCTCGCCTGCGGCTGGAGTTCTAACTGAAATCACCGCCAGTGAAGGCAGCACGGTCGAAGCCAGCGCCAAACTTGGTGTGATCTCAGGATCTGGTGCAGCCGTGGCGGCGGCGCCAGCCAGCGCGCCTGCTGCCGTTGCGGCTCCTGCCGCCGCAGGCAAGGACATCGCCAATGCGCCATCGGCGGAAAAGGCCATGGCCGAGGCCGGGCTCTCCGCCGCTCAGGTTGCAGGCACTGGCCGTGATGGCCGCGTCATGAAAGACGACGTTGCCCGCGCTGTTGCAGCAGCTGCCGCCGCGCCAGCCGCCGCACCGACCCCCACCGCAGCACCTGTGCCACGCGCACCGGTCGCCGCCGATGATGCCTCACGCGAAGAGCGGGTGAAAATGACCCGCCTGCGCCAGACCATCGCCAAGCGCCTGAAGGAAAGCCAGAACACCGCTGCCATGCTCACCACCTACAACGAGGTCGACATGACCGAGGTGATGGCCCTGCGCAACGAATACAAAGAGCTGTTCCTGAAAAAGCACGGCGTCAAACTGGGCTTCATGTCCTTCTTCACCAAGGCCTGCTGCCACGCCCTGAAAGAAGTGCCCGAGGTCAACGCCGAAATCGACGGCACCGACATCGTCTACAAGAACTTCGTGCATATGGGCGTCGCCGCCGGCACCCCCACCGGTCTGGTGGTTCCGGTGATCCGCGACGCCGATGCGATGTCTTTTGCTGGCATTGAGAAGGCGATTGCCGAAAAAGGCGCGCGCGCGCGGGACGGCAAACTGTCGATGGCAGAGATGCAGGGCGGCACCTTCACCATCTCCAACGGCGGTGTTTATGGCTCGCTGATGTCCTCGCCGATCCTGAACCCGCCACAGTCCGGCATTCTGGGCATGCACAAGATCCAGGACCGCCCGATGGCGATCAACGGCAAGGTGGAAATCCGCCCGATGATGTATCTGGCGCTGTCCTATGACCACCGCATCGTCGACGGCAAAGGCGCCGTAACCTTCCTGGTGCGCGTCAAGGAAGCCCTGGAAGATCCCCGCCGCCTGCTGATGGATCTGTAAAGTGCTATGGAAGCTACCGCTCCATCTAAGCCAATAGCTTTTTGGGCCGTGATCATTATCACGGCCCTCAGCTTAGCGGTCTCGCTCTGGACAATGTCTAATGTGATTGCGCCGTTGCGCTTTGACCCACAGTCGATCAGAACGGAACTGAGTATACAGGCAGTTTTGCTCCTTGTTTCTGGTTCCGCTAAGGCGTTCCTTCTGTTTTTCCTGTTTAGGCGTAGCAGATTAGCGGTCTTTGCTTCCCTCATATGGCTGCTGTCTTTGGCGGCTAGTTTTGCCGTCACTTTTCATAGTCTTGGCTATGGGCGGATTTTGCCAGGCGAGATGGCTACTGTGTTCTGGTTGGGATGGGCTCTGCAAGCATCAGTTCTTGCTTTGAGTTGGCTCACGATCAAACGTTTTCTGAAGGTGGGATTCCTCAAATGACCCCCGAACTCACCATCCTCACCCTCGCCGCCCTGCTGCAATGCCTGCAGTTCTGCGCCTATTCCATCATGGCCAACAGGCAGGTCAGCCGCCGGATCGCCCTGGGGCCGCGCGATGAACCGGTCCTGCTCACTGGCGTGGCAGGCCGTCTGAAACGCGCGATGGAGAACCACTTCGAAGGCCTCGCCCTCTTCACCATCGCCTGCATCGTGGTCACCCTTGGGGGGCAATCCACCACACTCACCCAGATCTGCGCCTGGATCTACCTTGGCGCGCGCATCGCCTATGTGCCCGCCTATGCCTTTGGGCTCTCCCCCTGGCGATCTGTCATCTGGGCTGCTGGGTTCTTTGCCACCCTCATCATGCTGATTGCGGCGCTGACATGAGTTTTCATTTTGCCGCAAATACCTCGGGGGAGGCCCAGACTTGGGCCGGGGGCAGCGCCCCCCTCCTCTCCCTTCAACCACAAAGGACCCTGTGAACATGGCATCCTACGACGTAATCATCATCGGTGCAGGCCCCGGCGGCTATGTCAGCGCCATCCGTTGCGCCCAGCTGGGCCTGAAAACCGCCATCGTGGAAGGCCGCGACACCCTCGGCGGCACCTGCCTCAACGTGGGCTGCATCCCCTCCAAGGCGCTGCTGCATGCCACCCATATGCTACACGAGGCAGAGCATAATTTCGCCGGCATGGGCCTCAAGGGCAAATCGCCTTCGGTCGATTGGAACCAGATGAAAGCCTATAAGGAGGACGTCATCGGCCAGAACACCGGTGGCGTCGAATTCCTGATGAAAAAGAACAAGATCGACTGGCTCAAGGGCTGGGCTTCAATCCCTGCGGCGGGTCAGGTCAAGGTCGGCGACGAAGTGCACGCCACCAAGAACATCGTCATCGCCTCGGGCTCCGTGCCCTCCTCGCTGCCCGGCGTCGAGGTTGACGAAAAGATCGTGGTCACCTCCACTGGCGCGCTGGAACTGCCCAAAATCCCCAAGAAAATGGTGGTCATCGGTGCCGGAGTCATCGGCCTCGAACTGGGCTCGGTCTATGCCCGTCTCGGATCCGAAGTCACCGTGGTTGAATATATGGATGCGGTCTGTCCGGGGATGGACAAGGACGTCCAGCGCGGCTTCAAGCGGATCCTGGAAAAGCAGGGCCTGAAGTTCATCATGGGTGCGGCCGTTCAGGGCGTCGAGGCCTCCAAGACCAAAGCCAAGGTCAAATATGCCCTCAAGAAGAGCCCCGACACCGAAGAACTCATCGACGCCGATGTGGTGCTAGTGGCGACGGGCCGCAAACCCTATGCCGAGGGCCTGGGGCTCGACAGCCTGGGCGTCAAACTGACCGAACGTGGCCAGATCGCCACCGATGCGCAGTGGCGCACCAATGTGCCCGGTATCTTTGCCATTGGTGACGTCATCGAGGGCCCGATGCTGGCCCACAAGGCCGAGGACGAAGGCATGGCCGTGGCTGAAGTCATTGCCGGCAAACATGGCCATGTGAACTATGGTGTCATTCCCGGTGTGGTCTACACCACCCCTGAGGTCTCGACCGTTGGGGCCACCGAGGATGCGCTCAAGGCCGAAGGGCGCAAGGTCAAGATCGGCAAGTTCATGTTCATGGGCAATGGCCGCGCAAAGGCGGTGCATCAGGGCGATGGCTTTGTGAAACTGATCGTCGACGCCGAGACCGATCGGGTTCTGGGGGCCGCCATCATCGGTCCCGGTGCCGGTGATCTGATCCACGAGATCTGCGTGGCGATGGAATTTGGTGCCTCCGCCGAGGATATCGCGCTGACCTGCCACGCCCATCCGACCTATTCGGAAGCGGTGCGCGAAGCGGCGCTGGCCTGCGGCGACGGTGCCATCCACAGTTAAGCCCTTCTTCGCTCCGGTTTTTTTTCCGGGGCGAAGCCCATTCGGATATATTATGAAACAACGAACTCTTTTTCCCATTGTGATCGCCGGATTGGCACTTGGATTTGCCGCAGCTTCTACCTTGTGGCCGACGCCCAGCCGCAGCGAACGTCTTGCCTTTTTGTTCAAAGACATCTGCGTCGCCAGCCATTTTGGTCGTGATTTCGGGTCCCCGGACGACTACGGCTTGGTAGAGGTAGTAGACGGCTTTAGGGATGTATTGTGGATCGATCTGACAACTGGCGCGCTTTTGCGCCTTGAGTCGGAAAAATGCACGATCGAAACACATGATCCCTATGCGTTGAGCCGGGCTGAGGCAGAAGAGTTGCTAGCAAAGCTTGAGATCATTGTTCAAAGTGAATTGCCCGATCTACCGGTCGACCCGGATGCGGTTGTTGGGGGAAGCAGTGTTTCCAAGGGATGGCTAACTGGGGCGCGAGGCTCCCTTGCACGATGGGGCGTGTTTTTTGCGGCCTTTCCAGACAATCCGGACGACAACAGCAGCTGGCTTTGGATCAGAGCGCCTCAGCCCGACAGCTAAGAACCTAAACCATGGCTGACAGTTTGTCCCAGCCACAGTCCTCTAAGTGAGACACCAAGCCCACATGGCCTCGAAGTCGCATATCCCTTTCCCAAAGGAAGGCTTCTAGCTTTGCGATATTCTATCTGCACATCCAGATAGAGAAGAGGTGTCTGGAAGCAGTCTCTTCCTTGCATCCCCGCGTCATAAGATTGATCTTGGTACCAACTGACCAGTAGAGGACGCACCATACAATGCCCACCACCCTGCAAGTGATCTATCCCGCCCGCGAAGACGCCATCTTCGACTATGACTATTACCTCGACACCCATCTGCCGCTGGTGCAGGAGCACTGGGGCCAGGTGATCGAGGGGGTCGAAGTCTCCAAAGGCCTGGCCAGCGGCCCGGATATCCCACCCGCCTATCTGCTGATTGCCACCATCACATTCCCCGACATGGAGGCCCTGGACAACGCCATGGGCGAAGCCGGTGGCGCCATCGTGGACGACGTTCCAAACTTTACCAATGTACGGCCACAGATCCTGATCGGTGAGTTGATCCACGGCTGAGCCGCAGCTCGAAAGAGCTCGAAAAAGTTGGGCCGGTGCTGAAATTTCACCGGCCCCAGCCAGATGGCTGTTTCTCGCGAGTGGTTACTTACAAACACGTGGGCATGTGTTTGCACTGGGTTAAACGGGGGCGCAGCTGATCTCCGTCGCAGAAAATTCAAAAAAATCTGAACGCGCTCACATCCTCTGTCAGATCCCCTGTCATGGCCTCCTGTCACACCCCGAGAAACAGCACCGCCACGGCGAAATAGACCAGGCTGAAAGCGGCAAAAAGCAGGTTCTGACGCCAGAACCGCAGGCCAAAGGGATCCCGCAAGCTGAGCCAGTCCAACAGGCTCTCGCGGAACCGGGGAGACAGCCATACCAACAACAGGTAAAGGGCCAGATAGCCCCCCAACCAGATCAGAAATGCCAGCTCACCAGACCCCGTTTGCAGCGCTTCCATGGGTTACCACATGGTTTTGGCAGCGCGGGCATTCCAGGCCTGATCATAGGCCTGGCCACCCTCGTCGCCATCTGTCTGCTCTGCCAGGATCTCGCCCATGCTGGGCAGGCCTGCGCTCTCATCCTCGCCACGCCAGGTGCCTGCGCGCAGCAGGGCGCGGGCGCATTGGCTGTAGATCTCTGCGATGGAGATCACGATCACGGTGGCGGGCAATTTGCCCTTTTTCTCAAACCGGGACCGCAGGTCCTGATCTGCGGTCAGTTTGGCGGTGCCATTGACGCGCACCACATTGTTGGAGCCGGGCACCAGAAACATCAGCGAGACCCGCCCGTCGCGCACGATGTTGCGCAGGGAATCCAACCGGTTGTTGCCGCGCCAATCCGGCAGCGCCAGGGTGCCGGGGTCCAATTCCAGCACCACCGGTCCATCGTCGCCGCGCGGGCTGTCATCGGTGCCCTCCGCACCCGTGGTGGCCAGCATGCACAGTTTGGAACCCATGATCCACTGCCGGTACAGAGGCGTCATCCGCCGCGCCACTTTTCGTAAAGAAGGCGCTCCCGGTTTCCCGTAAAGCGCCTCCAGCTGGTCTATGCTGTCAATGTACTGCATCCGGATCAAATCCTATCTCTCGCATCAATTCATTTGACCGGGCCTCAACCCGGCTCTCAAGCATGGTCATGAATTCCTTGCGGTCAGTGCCCGCCTTGATCGGCTCAAGGAACTCCACCACGGCCACCCCCGGCTTGCGCATGATACCGGTGCGGGGCCAGAGCACGCCAACATTGGTGGCCACCGGCACGCAGGCCTGTCCCAATTGTTCATACAGAACACCAGTACCGACCTTGTAGTCGGCCTTGACGCCAGGTGCGACACGGGTGCCCTGGGAGTAAATGATCAGCTGCCCGGCTTCTTGATGCCCGGCTTTGACATCCTGCACCATCTTTTCAATGGCAGCGCCACGTTTGCCGCGATCGACCGCAACACAGTCCAGCAGCTTGGCGTATTGCCCAATCACCGGCGTGCGCAGAATTTCCTTTTTCATGATGAATTTCGCCGTCGGCAGCGCCGTGAAGATCATCATGATATCCAGGAACGACTGATGTTTGGCCGCGATCAGGACTTCGCCTTCAGGCACCGGTCCGCGCACTTCACAGCGAATGCCGACCATCCAACGCGCGGTCCAGAACACCCAGCGCGAGTAGCTCTTGCAGCAGGCCCGGGCCCCGCGTTTGCTGAAAATGGCCCAGGGGGCAAACACCAGGCCAAAGATTGGCATCATGAAGTAGATCTGAAACACAAACAGAAAGGACCGCAGCCACTGAATTGCAAAGCTCACGCCAAATCTCCTAGTCGTTTATTGGCCGCACGGGTGGTGGCGGCAAAGGCCACCAAGGCCCCCAAAAGCGGGATCAGCAGCGGCAACAGCCAGCTCCAGCCCTGAAATCCCAGTCCTGTCAGGAACCCGCCCTCATTCGAGGCCGCAGGCATCAGCCAGACCCCCAGCATGCCCAGCGCCATGCCCACGGCGGCACCGCCCAAAGCCCGCAAGGTAAAGCGCCGCACAAAGGCATGCGCGATATAGCTGTCCAGCGCCCCGACCAGGCGCAGCACTTCGATCACCTGCGCATTGGCCGCAAGGGCCGCATTGGCCGCAAGGGTGATCATCGCAGCGGTGGCCCCGGCGATCAGCAGGATCGAAATCGCCCCCAATCGCCGCAGGGCACGGGCGGCATCCACCAGAGGCGCACGCCAGCGGGTATGGTCATCCAGCACCGCGCCGGGCACTTCTGCCTGCAACCGAAGGCGCAAACCGGCCCCGTCATAACCTGGGTCCCCTTCGATCACCTCGATCAGCTGCGGCACCGGCAGGCTGTCGATGCTGAGCGCTGCGCCAAACCAGGGCGCCAGCAGTGCTGCCTGTTCTTCGGCGCTCAGCGCGCGGGCGGCGGCAACCCCTGGTGTCTGTTGCAGAATGGTGAGCGCCGCCTGGGTCTGTGCATCCCGTTGCTGAGCCGGCGCATTGATGCGCAGGGTTGCGGCCCGGGCCAGCTCATCTCCCCAGCGGGTGGCCAACCGTCCAGAGGCCAGCGACAGGGCCAGCGCAAACACCGCCAGAAAGGCCATGGCACCAGAAACAAACAGCGTCAGCTGAGCGGTAAAGCCACTGGGAGGCACCACCCGGTCGGCCTGGGCATCGCCTATGATCAATTTGCGCAAGCGTCCTTCGCTCATAGGTCAGCCCCCGCCAATTGCAGCCGTTTCTCCGAAATCCTCAGCACCCGCGCCTGCACCTGGTTCTTGGCGGCGCGGATCAGGGCCATATCATGGGTGGCCACCAGAATGGTCTTGCCCATCCGGTTCAGCTCGACCAGCAATTGCAGCAGGCGCTGAGACATCTCCCAATCCACGTTGCCAGTGGGTTCATCCGCGATGATCACCTCTGGAGACAGGATCACCGAACGCGCCAGCGCGGCCCGCTGACGCTCGCCGCCCGACAATTCCGGTGGCAGGGCATCGGCGCGCTCTGACAGACCAACCCAGTTCAACAGTTCCCGCAGATTGGCTTCCTCCTGGCTGAGATCCTTGCCCGCCACAGTCAGCGGCAGAGCGATATTCTCGATCACCGAAAGGTGGTCCAGAAAGCGGCAGTCCTGATGCACCACGCCCACGCGGCGGCGCAGATGCGCCATCTGGTCCCGGTCCAGCCCCTGCACATCCATATTGAAGGCTCGCACCCGCCCCGAGGTCGGTGTCAGCGCGCCATAACACAGTTTCAGCAGGGTGGTCTTGCCCGCACCTGAGGGTCCGGTCAGAAAATGGAACGACCCCGGAGCCAGTTTCACGGAGAGATTGCTCAAGAGCTCCCCCCCTCCGTAGTTGTAGCCAACGTTTTCCAGCTCTATCACGGTGATCCCCTGTTTCGTGCCTCGCAGTTTTGCCCCAGCGGCTCGCCAGTTTCAATGGGCCATGATGGATGGCAGGCCTGGGCCTCCTGATCACTGCGCAACCAAATCGCAATTGACCCTTTCGCGAAAGCCCGGAACTGCCTATTGTCATTTAGAAATACTGCCGAAAGCCTCCCGGATGCTTCCGGGTCCAAGGAGATTTTTATGCGCCTGACCTGCCCGAATTGCGGTGCCCAGTACGAAGTGCCGGATGACGTCATTCCCGAAGAAGGCCGCGATGTGCAGTGTTCCAACTGTGGCGACACCTGGTTTCAGCAGCCCGCCGGATCCCTTGGTGCTGCCGCAACACCGGCTGGCGCGCCACCCGTACCTGAGGCCAGGGCGCAGTCACCAGAGGCAGGGGCAGAGACCCCAGCCGAGGCAACGCCTGAGGTCGAGTTCGCCTCTGCGCCGGATCAGGCAGACCCGCAGATCTCCGAACCGGTGGAACAGGATCAATCAGACGAACCAAGCCGGCAGACAGGCCCGCAGAGTGCCCCCCAGAGTGACCCGCAAACTGAGTTGCAGACAGAGGCCCGCCAGGAGGACGCCCCTGCGTCCAACTCTGGCGAGGCTGAACCTGCCGAACAGGCTGCGGCGGCAAAGCCTGCCGAGCAGAGAGTGGCGGATACAGATGAAGACACCACCGCGCCCGCCGAGACAGTGGCCGCCTCCACGCATGAACCTGCCGCCGCGCCCACACAGCGCGGGCTGGATCCCGCGCTGGGGGATATCCTGCGCGAAGAAGCCCAGCGCGAAGCCAACCTGAGGGCAGAAGCCCAGAGCAGCCAATCCCAGGGTCTGGAAACCCAGCCCAATCTCGGCCTGGACGACCTGCCGGAAGATGAGGATGCCCGACGTTCCCGCCAAGCCCAGGATCGAATGGCCCGCATCCGTGGTGAAGACCCGCGCCGTCTGGCCGCCGAAGCCAGCGGGTTGAAGCGAGGCGTGCTGCCCGACATTGAAGAGATCAACTCGACCCTGCGCGCCGGAGAGACAACTCCGCCCTCGATGGCACCGGACATGACGCCGCGACCGCGCAAATCCGGTTTCACCCGTGGCTTTGCACTGATCATCCTTGCAGCAGTGGCGCTGGTGATGGTCTACAGCAACGCCCCCCAGATCGCCGAGCTGGCCCCGCAAGCGGATCCCTATCTCAGCAGCTATGTGGCCTGGGTTGATGAGATGCGGCTCTGGCTGGACCAACAGGTCACAGCCCTGCAACAGCCTCGGGGCTAAAGGGCCGCCGCCCCGCGCGCATCATCCGCATTTCGGGCCTCCCTACGACGTTTTGGACCACAGGCTTGCGCTGGCAAATTGGCCCGACCTGGACAGCTGACCGGATTCGAAACTCAGGCAGGTTAAAACTCAGGCAGGTTAAAACTCAAGCAGGTTTGGAACTCAGGCCTAGCAACAGGCGCTGCCCGCTTTGCCCTCCTTCAGGAGGGCAAAGCGGCTAGCCCAACTGGAGTGCGGGATTTTTCAAATCCCGTAAAACAGGCGGGAGCCCCTGCGCTCCATACAGAGGCCATCAAGAGACCAAGGGCAAACCTACGCTCCGCACCCAGACCCGTTAAACTTTGGGCCCGTGCAAATTCAGACCTGTGCAAATTCGGGCCGGTTCACATTCAGACCGATGCAAGTGGGCTTGGCCTGCATACGCCCATGGTTTTCGACACCGGCGTCAAAACTGATCCAGCAAGCGTTCAAAATACTGCCGCTCATCTTCGCCACGCTCCAACTCTCCGGCCCGACGGCGCAGCTCCTCCAGCAAGTCCCAGGCTCGGCGATGGGCCCGGCCATCCCCAAACGGCGCGTTTCTTTCATCCCCCTGCCCAGCCACATTACGGTCGCGCCCCAAAGGATCCCCCTGCCCCGAGGAAGACTGCTGTCCCTGCCCCGGTTGCTGTCCCGGCTGTTGGCTGCGCGCCATGGCCTCGCCAAGGGCGCGCATGCCTTCGCGCAGGGCCTCCATCGCCTCGGACTGGCGATCAATCGCCTCTGCCAGATCACCCTGGCGCAGGGCTTCCTCGGCCCCTTCCATCGCTTCGCCTGCCCGATCCAGCGCATCGCGGGTGGCTTCGCCATCTTCCCCTTGACCCAGTGGCAAGCCGCCCTGCTGGCGCCGTAGGGCATCCCGCAGAGCCTGCTGTCTTTCGGCCAGACTGCCGTGCTCTGCACCACCCTGTGCCCCCCCTTGCGCGCCGCCCTGCTGTCCCTCCTGGGCACTGCTGCCCGCGCCGGGCTGGCCTTCGCGGCCATCCTGACCCGATTGCCCGGCGCCACCGCTGCCGCCCTGATGCTCTTGGCCGCGTCCCTGACCGCCACTGCGGCCTTCATTGCCCTGGCTTTCTCCGACCTGGGCATTGGGGTTGAACTGTTCTTGCAGATTGCGGAAGGCCTGATCCGACAGACCCTGCTGCTCGCGCAGCGTGTCGCCCAGATCTTCCATCGCCTGCTGCCCATCCGAACCACCCTCGCCGGGCTGGCTCTGGGCCATGCGCATATTTTCCATCATCTGCTGAAACTCTTCCAGCGCCTGTTCGGCCTCGGCCATCCGGCCCTGTTCCATCAGCTCCTGGATCCGGTCCATCATCGCCTGCAGATCCTGCTGGCTCAGCGTCATGGCATTTTCCTGGGCTTCGCCGCTTTCGCCGGACTGACCATCGCGCTGCGCCTGGCGCTGCAGCTGGCGCATGTAGTCCTGGGTGGCATCGCGCAGCTTTTGCATCAGCCTAGCGATTTCCTCGTCGCTGGCCCCGTCCCGCATGGCCTGGCTCAACCGCTCTC
>JADFAE010000022.1 GCA_015665415.1 Roseobacter sp. | reverse complement strand
CCCCTCAAAACACCCTGCCAAACCCAATCCCCCCACCACACAACCCACATTCACACTTACCCACAACATTACCCACAGACTCAAAACAAGAATCGCAAACAAATCGGCGTAAAAACGAGTCGGAGAAGATCAAAGGCGGCCCTCAAAATGAAAAGAGGCTCGACCAATGGTCGAGCCTCGATGGCAAGGAGGAACTCAAATGTGTCAGCCCCTTAGGGCTTGGCAGCGGTCACAATGAACTCCACCAAAAGCTCCGGGCGCGCCAACCGGGACTCGCCGCAGGCCCGCGCCGGGGAATGGCCCTCTGGCACCCAGGCATTCCAGACCTCGTTCATCGCTGCAAAGTCCTGCATGTCGGCAAGCCAGATGGTGACCTGAAGCAGACGGGTATTGTCGCTCCCCACCTCTGCCAACAGACCATCAATCTTTTCCAGACACTCTCTGGTCTGCTGCTGGATAGACTCGCCCGCGGTTCCGACCTGCCCGGTGAGGTAGATCGTGTCACCATGCATGACAATTTTGCTGGACCGCTGCCCTGTGTGAAGACGGGTGATTTCTGACATCTGTATCTGTCCTGTATTGAGGAGTTAGGATCCGGGCATAACACACCCAGTATGAAAGGGCCTGGCGTCAGTTCCGCTGCGACAAGAGCCAGTCCCCATTCGCAGACTTGCAAAACCTGCGATCGATCTGGCGCTTGGCCGTCTCGCCACCGGGTACCGCCATGTGGCGCAGCTGCAGGCATGCGCCCTGCTGGCCCGTCACCTTGACCGTACCACGGGCCTCGGTTTCGGGATTGGACCATGTGACCGAGGCACCTGACGTGCTGCCATCCCGTGAATAGAGCGTCTTTTCAGCAGCCCGCATGGCATCAAAGTCACTGGGCTGAAACGGCGAGTTCGCCAACATGCGGCTCAGCGGGTTTGCGGCCAATGGGGACACCCCAAAGGCGGCCACAGAGAGGGCCAGCGCAGTCAAAAGAGCAGAACGTTTAATCATCACGTCTCCATCACATCAAAATTGCACAAGACAGGAAACCAAAGCGGTTTCACGCAACTTGCCCCAAGCCCACAGCGCTGTCCATGCAGGGCCCCCGAAATTCATTCAGGACGGGCGCAACCCTGTCGCTCCATCAGGAGAATTTGCGAAACAGCCGGGTCATATCAAACAGCTCATCCAGGCGATCATAGCGGTCCTTGGTCTTGTCCCAGCTCTCTTCCTGGGTGGCGGCGATCATCGCCTCGAGCAGCATCATGGTGGAGATGTTGGAATCCCAGGCTGAGGGGATCTCGACCCAACAGTTAAAGGTGTGTTCGGCCACCGAGGCAATCGGGCTGGCCCATTGATCGGTGATCAGCACCACCTTGACACCGCGCTCTGCGGCCAATTCAGCCAGGCGCTGCAAATTGGTTTCATAGCGGCGCACATCGAACATCAACAGGGTATCCCCCGCCTCCATGTCCAACACGTAATGCGGCCAGGTGGCCGAAGATGAGGTCATATGGGTGACGCGCTGTCGGATCGCCTGGAAATGGGTAAAGGCATAATCCGCCAAAGCCCGGGTGATGCGCCCCCCCACCACATAGAGCCGCCCCTCGGTATCCGCCAGTTTGCGCACGGCCGCATCGAATTGCTCAGAATCCACATTGGAAAAGGTCTGGCTGAGGTTGTCGGTCACCGCCTGGGCAAATCTGTTCAACAGATGCCCTTCGGGTGCCTCGGAGGCCCAGTTTTCGCGCCGCTGGGTCGGGCCGGAAACCTTAGCCTCCAGCTCCTTGAGCAGGGCCTGATGGAATTGCGGATAGCCTTTGAAACCCAGCTTTTGCACCATCCGCGCAACCGTTGGTGTCGAAACATCCGCATTGGAGGCCACGATCGTGATCGAGGCCAGCCCGCCCGCCGGATAGTTCTCCAGCAGCGAATTGGCAAACTTGCGCTCCGACTGGGTCAGCGTGGTGTATTGCTCGCGGATCAGCTCTCGCACGGTCAGGGGCGGTTTGGTCAAAATTGGAGCCCTCCCTTGGGCGGATCACGGCGCGGATCAGAATTCAGGCAACAAGGTCACGATATATACAGTTGGACGACATGTTGACCAGCTTGGTACAAATCTCTTCTGAAATTATATTGACAGAAATATCCCTTCATGAAAAGATTTTTCCAAAATTGGGGGAACACAAATGTCACTGAGCGATTCCAACGCTCGCTGCGAAGCTTATGAGGTGCTCAATGGCGCAGGCCGCGGAGCAGCCCTGATCCTGTGCGAGCATGCCAGCCACAAAATCCCCCGCCGCTATGGCAATCTGGGGCTGGCAGAGGCGGATTGTAAAAGTCATGCGGCCTGGGATCCCGGAGCCCGCGCTGTCGCCCTGGCCCTGAGCCAGGCCCTGGATGCGCCCTTGGTGGCCTCCAGAATTTCGCGCCTGGTCTATGACTGCAATCGCCCGCCCGAGGCCGCTTCGGCAATGCCGGCGAAATCCGAACTGGTGGATATCCCCGGCAACGTAGGGCTGACGCGGGACCAGCGCGATGAGCGCCAGCTCACGGTGTATCAACCCTTTTGCGGCGCGGTCACCCGGTTGATTGCGGAGCGCAAGGCCGAAGGGCTGCAGACCGCGCTGATCACCATGCACAGTTTCACGCCGGTCTATTATGGGGAACCCCGCGCGGTGGAGATCGGAATCCTCCATGACAGTGACAGCCGTCTCGCTGATGCCATGCTGGATGCGGCCCCGGCCCTGCCCCACCGCCGGGTTGAGCGCAACGCACCCTATGGCCCTGAGGATGGCGTCACCCATTCCCTGCAGTTGCACGGGCTGAAACATGGGCTGGCGAATGTGATGATCGAAGTTCGCAACGACCTGATGCAGACAGCGCAAGAGGAAGCCCGGATGGCAGAGGAATTGTTGACCCTGCTGCGCCCGGCGCTGGCTGCTGTGCAAACAGACGGAGGCCCCAATGCCTAGAGCTATCCTCACCTATATTCGCGCCATTGAAGCGATGAACCGCTTTATCGGTCGCTTTGCGATGTATCTGATCTTTGCCCTGATTGGGGTGCTGCTTTGGTCCTCGATCTCCAAGGTCTTTTTCAACCCGTCGCTGTGGACGCTGGAGACGGCGCAGTTCATCATGGTTGCCTATTATATCCTGGGCGGGCCCTATTCGATGCAGATGGGCTCCAACGTGCGCATGGACCTGTTTTATGGGGGCTGGACCACCCGCACCAAGGCCCTGATCGATGCCTTTACCGTTCTGTTCCTGATGTTCTATCTCGGAGTGCTGCTCTACGGCGCGGTCAGTTCCATGGCCTATAGCCTGGGTTACTTCGGGCTCGAGCCTTTCGCCTTCTTTGGCGACCTCATTGCCACGCTGTTCACCGAGGGCCTGAGCGCAGCAAGTGAAAAAATCGGCTACATCGAGCGCAGCTCCACCGCCTGGCGACCCTACCTGTGGCCGGTGAAATCCATTCTCTGCTTCGGTGTCTTCCTGATGCTGTTGCAATGCCTTGCCGAATTGTTCCGCGATATCGGCCGTCTTCGCGGAGTTGAAATCTGATGCCCTATGAATTGATCGCCATTGTGATGTTTGCCGGCATGATGCTGATGCTGATGACCGGCCAGCGCGTCTTTGGGGCCATCGGCTTTGTCGGCGCTGTCGCGGGCATGCTGCTTTGGGGAACGGGCGGGGTCGAGATTCCCTTTGCCGCCTCGATGAAGCTGATGAAATGGTATCCGCTGCTGACGCTGCCGATGTTCATCTTCATGGGCTACGTGCTGTCGGAATCCAAAATCGCCGATGATCTCTATCGCATGTTCCATGTCTGGATGGGGCCGGTACAGGGCGGGCTGGCGATTGGCACCATCGGATTGATGGTGCTGGTCTCGGCGATGAACGGCCTGTCGGTGGCCGGCATGGCCATTGGTGCCACCATCGCTCTGCCCGAGCTGCTGCGCCGGGGCTATGACAAGATCCTGGTGACCGGCACCATTCAGGCGGGCTCCTCCCTGGGCATTCTGGTGCCGCCCTCGGTGGTGCTGGTGCTCTATGCGATGATTGCGCGCCAACCCGTGGGCCAGCTGTGGCTGGCCGGCGTGGTGCCAGGCCTGTTGATGGCAACAATGTTCATCATCTACATCTACATCCGCGCCAAGATGCAGCCCAACCTCGGCCCCGCCATGACCCATGAGGAGTTGGCGGAATATGACGAGATCAGCACCCACCCGCTGCGCCTGAACTTCATTGTTCTGGCCGGGATCGTGCTGGTGCCGCTGCTGGTCAAGCTGGATCTGATTGCGCCAAAATCGGCCATTGGCGTCGCCCTTGGTGCCGCCGCTCTGGCCTTTGTCACCCGTGCTATGCCGCTGTTCTACCGCGATGTCTTTCTGAAGGAAAAGCACCGGCTGCTGTTCTCTGGGGTGCTGCCACTGGCGATCTTTGCCACCATGATGGTGCCCTTTGTAAACGGTTGGACCTCGCTGGTCGAAAGCTCTGCCATTGGGGCGATGACCGCCTTTATCGCCGCCATCCTCAAGGGCCGCATGAACAGAGAGGTGTTTGAAACCACCGTTCGCTCGACCCTGGGGATTTCCTGCATGTTCATGTGGATCATCCTGGCCGCGCTTGGCTTTGGCGCGATCTTCGACGGGCTGGGGGCAGTGAAGGCGATCGAGGATCTCTTTACCACGCAGCTGGGCCTGTCGCCCTGGATGATCCTGATCCTGATGCAGCTCAGCTTTCTGATCATGGGCACATTCCTCGATGACACCGCCATGCTGGTGATCGTGGCCCCGCTTTATGTGCCGCTGGTGGGCTCGCTCGGCTTTGATCTTATCTGGTATGGCGTGCTTTACACAATCACCACCCAGATCGCCTATATGACGCCGCCCTTCGGCTATAACCTCTTCCTGATGCGCGCCATGGCGCCGCCCGAGATCGGGCTCAAGGATATCTATATCTCCATCATTCCCTTTGCCGCCGTCATGGTGGTGGCCCTGGCCCTGATCATGATCTTCCCGCAGATCGCGCTCTGGCTGCCAGGGTTGGTCTACGGGAACTGACCAAACAGCCGACATAATCCAAGAAGAGCCTCGCACAGGGGCCAGATGAAAAGACGACAAGACGAAACGCAACAAGGAGTGAGAGTAATGACCACCAGACGTAAGTTTCTGCAAACCGCCGGTGTTGGCGCCATGGCCGCCCCTCTGGCCACCCCGGCGCTGGCGCAATCCACCATCAAATGGCGGATGCAGACCTATGCCGGCACCGCCTTGGCAGAGCACGTGGTGAAACCCGCGATCGACATGTTCAACAAGATCGCTGGCGACCGCATGCAGATCGAATTGTTCTATGCCGATCAGCTGGTCCCCACCGGTGAGCTGTTCCGTGCCATGCAGCGCGGCACCATCGACGCGGTGCAGTCGGATGACGACTCCATGGCCTCGCCCACCGAAGTCACCGTCTTTGGCGGCTACTTCCCCTTCGGCTCGCGCTATTCTTTGGATGTGCCCGTCCTGTTCAACCAATATGGCCTGAACGAGATCTGGGACGAGGAATATTCCAAGGTCGGCGTCAAGCACATCTCTGCGGGTGCCTGGGATCCCTGCCACTTTGCCACCAAAGACCCAATCCGCAGCCTTGAGGACCTGAAGGGCAAGCGCGTCTTCACCTTCCCCACTGCGGGTCGTTTCCTTAGCCAGTTTGGCGTTGTGCCTGTCACCCTGCCCTGGGAAGACATCGAAGTCGCCCTGCAGACCGGCGAGCTGGATGGCGTGGCCTGGTCCGGCATCACCGAAGACTACACCGTTGGCTGGGCCGATGTGACCAACTACTTCCTCACCAACAACATTTCCGGTGCCTGGGCGGGTAGCTTCTTTGCCAACCAGGGTCGCTGGAACGAGCTGCCCGAAGATCTGCAGACCCTGTTCCGGGTGTGCTGTGACCAGTCGCACTACTATCGTCAGTGGTGGTATTGGGGTGGCGAAGCCTCGCTGCGGGTCAATGGTCCCAAGATGGAGCTCACCTCGATTCCCGACGAAGAATGGGCCCAGGTCGAAGGCGCTGCGGTCAAGTTCTGGGATGAGATCGCGGCCGAAAGCCCCACCAAAGCCAAGGTTGTCGAGATCTTCAAGAAGTATAACAACGACATGAACAAAGCTGGCCGTCCCTACCGCTACGGCTAAACCGAACTGGTCCCGGCGCATCCCCTGCGCCGGGGCACTCCCACTCAAGCAAATTGCCCAAAAGAACAGGAAGCGACCTCATGACCGGTGTTCTGAGTTTTGACGATCTGAAAGCCCAAGTTGCCAGTGGTGACGTGGATACCGTGCTGGTCTGCCTTGTGGATATGCAGGGCCGCCTGATGGGCAAGCGTTTTCACGCTGGCCATTTTGTTGCCGGTGCCTGGGAAGAGACCCATTGCTGCAACTATCTGCTGGCCACCGATCTGGAAATGGCCACGCCTGAAGGCTATGAATCCACCAGCTGGGAGCGTGGCTACGGCGACTACGTGATGAAGCCGGATCTGGCCACCCTGCGCCCGCTGCCCTGGCTCGAGGGCACGGTAATGGTGCTTTGTGATGTCCTGGATCATCACAACCACCAGGAAGTGCCGCATAGCCCCCGCGCGATTCTGAAAAAGCAGATCCGCCGCCTGGATGCGCTTGGTTTTGATGCCATGACCGCCACCGAGCTGGAATTTTTTCTGTTCGAGAAAAGCTTTGATGAGATCCGCAAATCCGAGTTCCGCGATATGGCGCCGATCTCAGGCTATAACGAAGACTACCACATTCTGCAGACCACCAAGGAAGAACACGTGATGCGCCCCCTGCGCAATCATCTGTGGAACGCAGGCATTCCGGTGGAATGCACCAAGGGCGAGGCGGAGACCGGCCAAGAAGAGCTGAACATCAAATACGGCCGCGCCCAGGACACCGCCGATTTCCACACCATTGCCAAACATGCCACCAAAGAGATCGCCTGGCAGCAGGGCCATGCGGTGACCTTTTTGCCAAAATGGAGCCACGACAAGGTTGGCTCCTCCTCCCATGTGCATCAGTCGCTGTGGAAAGGCGGACAACCCGCCTTTTATGACGCGGATGATGCGCTTGGCATGTCGGCGCTGATGAAGAACTACATGGCGGGACTGCTGAAATACGCGCCGGATTACACCTATTTCATGGCGCCCTATATCAACAGCTACAAACGCTTCATGAAGGGCACCTTTGCCCCCACCCGCATCATCTGGTCCGTCGACAACCGCACCGCAGGCTATCGCCTCTGCGGCGTGGGCAGCAAATCGATCCGGGTGGAATGCCGCATTCCGGGGTCGGATATGAACCCCTATCTGGCGATGGCCGCCATGCTGGCTGCCGGCATTGCCGGTATTGAAGAAGGGCTGGAGCTGCAGGCCCCGGCCACCGGTGATGTCTATCAGGGCGACAGCGGTATGATCCCCGAAACCCTGCGCGAGGCGCGCCTCAGCCTGAAGGGCTCTGAGATGCTGCGTGCCACCATGGGAGACGATGTGGTCGACCACTATGTGCGCGCCGCAGAGGTGGAGATCGAGGATTTCGACCGGGTTGTCACCGACTACGAGATTGCCCGCGGGTTTGAGCGCGCCTGACGGCGCGCAGCCTCCGGCGGGAATATTTTTGGAAAGATGAAAGGGCATTCCCCTTTCAAACGAGATGAGGTTGAACATGGGCCAGACCCTGAAATGTATCTCTCCGATCGATGGATCGGTCTATGCGGAACGCGCAGTTCTGTCTTTGCAGGAGGCGCAGGCCACCGCAGATCGCGCCCGTGCGGCGCAAAAATCCTGGGCCGCACGCCCCCTGCAGGAGCGTATTGATCTGGTGATGGCTGGCGTTGCCGCCATTGGTGCGATGAATGATGAGATCGTGCCGGAACTGGCCCATATGATGGGACGTCCGGTGCGCTATGGCGGCGAATTTGGCGGCTTCAATGAGCGCGCCAGCCATATGGCTTCGATCGCTGAGACCTCCTTGGCCGATATCGAAGTTGGCGAAGACGCAAGTTTCAAGCGCTATATCAAGCGCATCCCGCATGGGGTGGTCTTTGTGGTCGCGCCTTGGAACTACCCCTATATGACCGCGATCAACACTGTGGCCCCGGCGCTGATTGCCGGCAATACCGTGGTCCTGAAACATGCCACCCAGACCCTGTTGGTGGGCGAGCGCATGGCCGCCGCCTTCCAGGCGGCTGGCGTACCTGCGGATGTGTTTCAGAATGTCTTCCTCAGCCATGATGTGACCAATGATCTGATCGCGGCCCGCGCCTTTGATTTTGTCAATTTCACCGGCTCTGTTGGCGGCGGCCAGGCGATGGAGCGGGCAGCGGCTGGCACTTTTGTTGGCGTTGGCACCGAATTGGGCGGCAAGGATCCCGGCTATGTCATGGAAGACGCCGATCTCGAGGCCGCCGTGGATACGCTGATTGACGGGGCCATGTTCAACGCCGGTCAGTGCTGCTGCGGCATCGAGCGGATCTACGTGCACGAAAGCCTCTATGACGCGTTCGTCGCCAAGGCCGTGGAGACCGTCAAGGGCTACAAACTGGGCCATCCGATGGATGAGGCCACCACCATGGGGCCCATGGCCAACGTTCGCTTTGCCGATGAGGTGCGTGCGCAGATCGCGGAAGCCGTCGCCGATGGCGCCACCGCCCATATTGAAACCATGCCAGAGGATGATGGCGGCGCCTATCTGACACCGCAAATTCTGACCGGTGTCACCCATAAGATGCGGGTGATGCGCGATGAGAGCTTTGGACCGGTTGTGGGTATCATGAAGGTCTCCTCTGACGCCGAGGCGATCGAATTGATGAACGACAGCGAATTTGGCCTCACTGCCTCGCTCTGGACCAAAGACCTGGATCGCGCCGCCCGGATCGGGGATGAGATCGAGACCGGCACCGTCTTCATGAACCGCGCGGATTATCTGGATCCGGGCTTGTGCTGGACCGGCTGCAAGAACACCGGCCGCGGCGGTGGGCTATCCGTCATCGGGTTCCACAATCTGACCCGTCCAAAATCATATCACCTGAAAAAAACTGCGGGCTGACCGCCTTCATCTTTCACAAAACACTTCGGGGAGCTTGCCAAATGGCTAGCGGGGGCAGCGCCCCCTCCCCGGTTCATCACAGGAATACGCTTATGACCCTCGTTGGAAACTGGTCCTATCCGACCGCAATCAAATTCGGCGCAGGCCGGATCAAGGAACTGGCTGAGGCCTGTGCCCAGGCTGGCATCGCCAAGCCGCTGCTGGTCACCGACAAGGGGCTGGCCAATCTGCCGGTCACCCAAGCCACGCTCGACATCATGGAGATGGCGGGGCTTGGCCGTGGCATGTTCTCTGAAGTCGATCCCAACCCAAATGAGAAAAACCTCGAGGCCGGTGTCGAGGCCTACAAGGCGGGCGGCCACGATGGTGTCATCGCCTTTGGCGGCGGCTCCGGCCTGGATCTGGGAAAAATGGTTGCCTTCATGTGTGGTCAGACCCGCCCGATCTGGGATTTTGAAGACATTGGCGATTGGTGGACCCGTGCCGATGCCGATGCCATCGCCCCCATCATCGCCGTGCCCACCACTGCCGGCACGGGTTCCGAAGTGGGCCGGGCCTCGGTGATCACCGACAGCGTCAGCCACGTGAAAAAGATCATCTTTCACCCCAAGGTGCTGCCCGCTGTGGTGATCTGTGACCCCGAACTGACCGTAGGCATGCCCAAGTTCATCACCGCTGGCACCGGTCTGGATGCCTTTGCCCATTGCGTCGAGGCCTTTTCCAGCCCGCATTACCACCCGATGTCCCAGGGCATCGCGCTGGAAGGCATGCGCCTGGTCAAGGACTACCTGCCCCGCGCCTATGCCGACGGCACCGATATCGAGGCGCGCGCACAGATGATGTCGGCTGCGGCCATGGGGGCCACGGGCTTCCAAAAGGGCCTTGGCGCAATTCATGCCATGAGCCATCCCATCGGGGCCCATTTCAACACCCACCACGGCACCACCAATGCGGTCTGCATGCCCGCCGTCCTGGAGTTCAACGCGCCCGAGATTGCCGACCGTTTCAACATGGCGGCTTCTTATCTGGGCATAGATGGCGGTTTTGATGGGTTCCGAGCTTACGTGCAGGAGTTGAACGACAGCCTTGGGATTCCGCGCAAACTGGCGGAGTTGGGCGTCACCGAGGTCTCGATCCCGGATCTGGTCAAGGATGCGATCATCGACCCTTCCTGCGGCGGCAATCCAATCGAGCTGACAGAAGAAAACCTGACGCAGCTGTTCAAAGCCGCGCTGTAGACCCACCGATCACTCACGGTACCTGCTCCTCGGTTTCGCACCGGGGAGCTTTTTTTATGGCTGTATCGAAAACCCAGACGCGATGCCTATATTTCACGGGACCGGAGTTGGCAGCATTGAATTTGAATTTTGTAAGCGAATTGGTGTCATGGAAATCGTATTGAACACCTTGATAGAAATTTTTGAGAAAAACCTGAAGAAGCGCCCAGGTCTCAAGCTCACACTCATTGGCTTCGCCTTTCTGCTAGGCGGAGGCCTCGTCTACATGGAGTGGATGGCACGGCTAGATGGGTCCCATTGACCCGGATAATCAACCAAGAGGTGCCTGACCTCGCATTTCTTCAGTCCAGAGGCACCCAAAGGGGCAAACTGGGTCCCCTACAATGACTGCCCCAGGCTGATACGCGGGCTCAGCGCTTCGCAAATGGGTGCAAGCTCTGACTCGCTGTCACGCGCCTGCAACAGGATTTCCGCCGCCCGCTCGCCGATCTCGCGGCGACAGGCATCGGTGGTGGCCAATTGCAGCGGCAGCCCCGACAGAATCTGCAGATTATTGAACCCGGCCAAGGCCACGTCACGGGGCACCGACAAGCCATTGGCGAGACAATGCATATAGCCGCCGACGCTCATCACATCGCTGGAGTAATAGATACAGTCGAGATCCGGCTGGCGCGCCAGCATCTGCGCGGTCAACTCGCGCCCGGTCTCGATCGAGCTGTCGCCGGCGTAATGTTCCAGATCGACAAGCGTCACATCCTGCGCAGCGAGGCCTTCGGCAAAGCCGTCAAACCGTTTTCGGGCGCGAAAATCCTGCGGCATCTTGGTGCCGATAAAGCCGATGCGGCGATAACCACGCGACAGGATCTGCGCCGCCATGTCCCGCCCGGCCTGCAGATGCGAAATGCCGACGCAGTGGCGCAGCGGTGTGCCATCCACATCCATCACCTCAACCACCGGGCAATCCGCCTGCTGCAGCATTTTCCGGGTGGCGTCATTGTGCTCCAGCCCAGCGACGATCAAACCCGAGGGTCGCCAGCTGAGCATTTCGCGAATGACCTCTTCCTCTTCGTCCAATTCATAGCCTGAGACCCCGACCACCGGTTTCAACGGGCTTTGCTTCAGCACCGAGGAAATCCCCGACAGCACCTCTGGGAAAACAAAGCTGTTGAGCGACGGCACCACCACCGCCACCAGATTCACCGATTGCGAAGACAGGGATCCGGCAATGCGATTGGGCACATAGCCATGGGCGCGGGCAATCTCCTCGACCTTGGCGCGGGTGGATTTGGATACATCCGGTGCGCCACGCAGGGCGCGGCTGGCGGTCATTTCGCTGACACCGGCAAGCCGAGCAACATCCTTGAGAAGCATCTTTTTGGTCATCTGCGCATGGTCTTTCACTTTCAGCCCCGCCGCAAGGGCAGCTGGGGTCTCTGGCCAGAAAGAGGCTTGCATTTTTGTTCCGTTATCGATACCGATGGCGCAACCGTTATCGATAACATGGATTACCGCAACCCAGACGCCGTGCCAGAGCACGGCCAGGACGCCCGGCCCGCAGGATGGAGACCCTCATGACCTTGAAAATCGCTATCAATGGATTTGGACGCATAGGCCGCGGCGTATTGCGCGCCCTTCTGGAACGTGGGGATCAGGATATCGAGGTGGTGGCGATCAATGATCTGGCCCCCGCAGAAACCCTGGCACATCTGCTGAAATATGATTCCGTGCACGGCCGTCTGAAAACCCCGGTAACTGTCAGCGGCGATCACTTGCAGGTCGGCGCGCTCGACATTCGTCTGACTGCACTGCGCAATCCCGAAGAGTTGCCATGGCAGGATATCGACATTGCCTATGAATGTACCGGATTTTTCACCAGTCGCGAGGCCGCAGCCAGACACCTGGCGAACGGCTCCAAACGGGTTCTGATTTCGGCCCCCGGCAAAGATGTCGACCGCACCGTCGTCTTTGGTGTCAATCACCAGGATCTTGTCGCTGACGATGTGATTGTCTCCAATGCCTCCTGCACCACAAATTGCCTGGCCCCGCTGGCCCAGGTTCTGGACAGCGAATTTGGCATCGAAACCGGCTATATGACCACTATCCATGCCTTTACCGGTGACCAGCCCAGCCATGACAGCCCCCATTCGGACATGTACCGGGCTCGCGCTGCCAGCCTGTCGATGGTGCCAACTTCAACGGGCGCTGCCCGCGCCATCTCCGAAGTGCTGCCGCAGCTCAAAGGGCGTCTAGAGGGATCGGCCATCCGGGTGCCGACCCCCAATGTCTCGGTGGTGGATCTCAGCTTTGTGCCAAGCCGTCCGGCAACGCGCGAGGCTGTCAACGCGGCCCTCAAGGCCGCCGCCACAGGTCCGCTGGCCGGGATCCTCGCCTATGAGGAAGATCCGATGGTCTCGATTGATTTTAACCACGATCCCCATTCCTCCTGCTTTGCCGCCGCGCAGACATCCGTCACCGAGGGCGGTCTGGTCAGGGTGGTGAGCTGGTATGACAACGAATGGGGCTTTTCCAACCGGATGCTGGACACCGGGCGCCATATCGGCAGCTTGATGCAGGGCGCCGAGATGTCCTTGGCCAGCTGATCCCCCCTCCTCTCTCAAGCTCTCTTCCAACTCACGCGCGACAGGACCTCCTGTCGCGCCTTTTTCTTGCCTCAGCCCCCGCCAAAATGGCACTCTGGGCCAGAGGTCTGGCCGGTTTGGCCCGGTCACCTGCGCTAAGGGAAACCTCATGAGGGAAGCAGCATGAGAACAGAACTGTGAAATCCGTCCGTCTCAGGCTGCTTCTGCTGGCGCTTCTCCCCCTCGCGGTGCTGATGCCCCTGCTGCTGGTTCTGGCCATGGCGCGCTGGAATGCCGATTATGACGCGGTGCTGATCGCCAAAGTCGAAAGCGATCTGCGGATTGCCGAGCAATATCTCGGGCATCTGCAAACCGGTAGCGCCGAAAGCCTGCACAGCATCGCCACCTCCACAGATTTTCACAGAGCTCTGGAGGCGGGTCCGGATGCGGTCGCCGCCCATCTAGAGACCCTGCGCACTGATCTGCAGCTTGATTTTCTCGAATACTTGCCCTCGGTTGCACTTGCAGGTCGAATGGAACGCTGGCCGGTCATTCAGACCGCCACCCGGGGCGCGCGTGCCTCTCAGATCGACATTTTCACGGCCCAGGACCTGACCCTAGCTGCCCCTCATCTGGCCGAGCAGGCCCGCATTCCGCTGATCGAGACCGAAGCCGCAGCCCCCACCTCACGTCAGGTCGAGGATCGCGGCATGGTGCTGCACAGCGCCGCCCCTGTGGTCACCCAGGGACAGCGCGGGGTTTTGCGGGGCGGCCTGCTGCTCAATCGCAACCTCGATTTCATCGACACCCTCAATGCGCTGGTCTATCTGGGGGGGCCTGCTGCAGACAACCGCCAAGGCACTGCCACGCTGTTTCTCGATGACACCCGAGTTTCGACCAATGTGCGCCTTTTTGAAGAGGTCCGCGCGCTTGGTACCCGGGTCTCTGCCGTGGTGCGCAACAAGGTTCTGACCCAGGGGCAGACCTGGCTGGACCGCGCCTTTGTGGTCAATGACTGGTATATCTCCGGCTACCTGCCGCTGACCGACAGTTTTGGAACCCGCGTTGGCATGCTCTATGTCGGTTTTCTTGAATCCCCCTATTCCGCTGCCAAGTCAGAGGCCTATTGGACGATTGTCGCCGTGTTCCTTTTGGTACTGGCCCTCTCGGCCCCGCTGTTTCTCTGGCTCGCCAAAGGCATTTTTTCGCCGCTGGAGCGGATGAGCCAAACCATGAAGCGGGTCGAACGCGGCGATCTTGCTGCCCGCAATGGCACCATCGGGCGTCAGGACGAGATCGGCCAGGTGGCCGGTCATCTGGACAGTCTGCTTGACCAGATCGAAGACCGGGACCAGCGGCTGCGGGACTGGGCCGGGGAGCTGAACGAGCGGGTCGATCTGCGCACCGCTGAGTTGCGCGCCGCCAACAAGAAACTGGAAGAGACCTTCAAACAGCTGGTGATGAGCGAAAAACTGGCCTCAATTGGCGAAATCACCGCCGGGGTTGCCCATGAAATCAACAATCCGGTTGCAGTGATCCAGGGCAATGTCGATGTCATGCGCATGACCCTGGGGGAAACGGCCCGTGAGGTGGGCACCGAATTGGATCTGATCGACAATCAGGTCATGCGGATCGGGGCCATCGTCGGCAAGCTGTTGCAATTTGCACGCCCTTCCGAATTTGGCACCTTTGCCGAAAGCCTCGACCTGGCGCCCCTGGTCAGCGATTGTCTGGTCCTCGTCGACCATGTGATTTCGCGCCAGGAGATCCGGGTGGAAACACAGTTTGAACCCGGTCAGGTGGTGCCACCGGTGCGCATCGACCCCGGAGAGCTGCAGCAAGTGGTGATCAATCTCATCCTCAATGCCACCCAGGCAATGGCGGGAAAAGGTGTGCTGTCGATCTCGCTGGAGGCGGCTGAGCGCAATGGCCGCAGCGGCGCGCTGCTGACCATCGCCGACAGCGGCAGCGGCATCGCGACAGAGGCACTGACTTCGGTTTTTGATCCCTTCTTCACCACCAAAACCGGTGAAGGCTGCGGCTTGGGACTGTCAATCAGCCAAAGCCTGGTGCAGCGGGCCGGTGGGCTCATTTCGGTTCGCAATCAGCCCGAGGGCGGGGCCGCCTTTTCGATCTGGCTCCCGGCCGCCACAGCCGCGCCGGCGGTTGAAACCGCCGCGCAATAAGGGCGCATCCCCTCTCTCAGGGCCCCCAAGTCCGCGGGCGCAGAACCCGCGCGCCCGGCGTCAGCGCGGGAGCTCCCAGCTCTATCGGTCAGGACCATTGGGTTGCGGGATCAGTCGGCAGGCAAGCCCCAGGTGGCAGGCAGCACTGTCAGCCGTGTGCGCCGTCACGCCCCCAAAAGCAAGGCTCCGCACAACAGCCCCAATCCCGGACTACAGCTCCCAGCTGGAACATTTGCGATCGATGGTCTTGCGCGACACCCCAAGACGCCGCGCCGCCTCGGCCCGGTTGCCATCGCAGGCATCCAGCACATGCATGATATGGCGCTGGGTCACCAGATCGAGGGATTCCACAGCCGCCACGCCAGTAATCGCGCCCTTGCCGGCAAATTCCTCCGGGAACTCCCCCAGAATCACCGAGCGCTCGATAAGATTGCGCAGCTCGCGCACATTTCCGGGCCAGTCATAGCGCGAAAACTTCAACAAGGTCTCTTCGTTCAGCTCCAGCGCAGCCATGCCCAAACTGGAGGCAAACTGTTCCATGAACAGCGCCGCCAGTTCAACGATGTCCTCCACCCGGTCTTTCAGCGGCGGCATTTTGATCTCCACCACATTTATCCGGTGATAGAGGTCGGCACGAAACCGCCCCTCAGCCACCGCGCGCTCCAGATCGGCATTGGTGGCAAACAGAAAGCGCAGGTTCAGCGGGATGTCGCGTTCCGCGCCCACTGGGCGCACCCGTTGGTCCTCCAGCACCCGCAAGAGTGCTGCCTGCACCTGGTCCGGCATCTGCGCCACCTCATCCAGGAACAATGTGCCGCCATCCGCATGCAGGAACAAACCGTCCTGACGCCGGTTCTGATCGTCGATCAGACCAAACAGCTCATGGGCGATGCGATCCGGCGCAATCGCCGCACAATTCACCGCCACAAAGGGTTTGTCCGCGCGCTCTGACAGGGCGTGCAGCGTCCGCGCCGCGATCTCCTTGCCGGTGCCACTGGCACCGGTGAACAGCACCGGCGTCGGCAAGGGGGCCAGCCGTTTCAGCATCTCGCGCGCCTGGCTGATGGTCGGAGATTTCCCCAGCAGCCGCCCGCGTGCCGCACTGCCCTCTGCCGACAGCTCATGCTTCAGCAGATAGTTTTCCCGGCGCAGATATTTGCGGTCCAGCGCCCGCGCCACCGAATTGAGGATCTGATTGGCCCGAAAGGGTTTCAGAACAAAATCCGCCACCCCGGCGCGCAGTGCCATGATTGCGGTTTCCAGATCAGCATAGGCGGTCACCAGAATGGTATCCGCAAACAATCCCACCCGGCGTTGCTCCTGCACCCATTCCAGCCCGGTTTTGCCCGGCATGATATTGTCCAGCACAATCAGATCGAAATGGGATTGATCCAAAATCGCAGAGGCCTCGGCGGCAGAGGCCGCCTGCTCCACCCGCTTGCAACGCGGCTCCAGGATCTTGGTCAGGAAATTGCGCATCCCCGGCTCGTCGTCGATCACCAGGATCGAGGCACCCGCAAGGTTTTCGCCATATTCATCGCTTGTATTTGCCGCTGGGCGCATCGCCGTCACAATCCCATCTCTCATCGTCGACCCTCCCAGAGCCTTACGCCTTTAGCACCAAAGATCAAACACCTCCTGACCCCGGGCGCGCTACTCGGCCGGAGGAGCAGACGGTTCTGTCCGAACAGACGATTGCGCGCTCTGCACTTCCTCCAACCAGATTGAGTGGTGTTGACGGGCCCAGGCCTCATCCACCTCACCTGATCCCATGGCGTCATAAGCGCCCTCCATGCCGACCGAGCCGATGTAGATATGGGCGATGATGATGGCACTCAGAACAAAGGCAAGAATGGCATGCCAGGCCTGGGCCAATTGCATCTCTTCCTGCGGGGCCAGCTCTACCGGCAAGACACCCCAGCCCAGCGCCTCGGGCAGACCGGTGGCGTTGAGGGCCGCAAAGGATTTGGCAAAGAGCGGCAACTCATAGGGGAACAACAGCGACAGGCCCGACAGCGAGATAGACGCGCCAAACAGCACCACCGACCAGAAGATCATTTTCTGTCCGGCATTGAATTTCTTGGCCGGCGGATGCGCCTTGCCGATGATGCCGCCAAACTGGCGCAGCCAGGTCAGATCGGTGCGGTTGGGAATATTGTGAACCACCCACATGACAAAGATCATCACCAGCCCGGCGATAAAGCCCCAGGCCACCACATTATGCAGCCATTTGCCGGCATCCAGCAGAGAGGCGTTCACGCCTTTCCCAAGGTAG
Organism: Roseobacter sp.; assembly: GCA_015665415.1. Taxonomy (GTDB): domain Bacteria; phylum Pseudomonadota; class Alphaproteobacteria; order Rhodobacterales; family Rhodobacteraceae; genus Pseudophaeobacter. The sequence goes on along the minus strand of JADFAE010000022.1, from coordinate 52,377 downwards.
GGCGCGATAAAGACCCGCCCAAACAGCGATAACAGCCCCGTCACCCCAAGAATGATGAAACTGCCCGCCAATAGCCAATGGCCCAGCCGCTCGATCAATTTGAACCGGGTCACGGTGCGGCCGGTTTTATCTCCGTCAATTCTGATACGTCCCCGCAGCAGAAAGAACACCGTCAAGGCTGCAAGGGTGCCCAGCAACAGCCAACCGCCATATTGGCGCAGAGGTCCGGCGCGAAACGCCAGCCAGCGCATGCCGCCATCCTGCACCAGAACGCTGGCAACTGGGCCGCCCGTCGAAACCGTGACGTCAGCCGAGCCATAGCGCATCTGCCGCCACAGCTCCGGATCAGATGCACCACCCAGGGTGCCCAATTGCTGGCTCAGCCCGGCGGCGCTGTCAGGATTGCCAATCGCATCACGGCGAAAGCTGTCCTCCACCGCCTGATTGCGTTGCCGCGCCAGAATGTCGTCGAGCGTCTGCGCCCCACCGGTGGCACTGCGGTCCACCACTTGCGCGCCCGCCTCCTGCGCCGTCACGGCCGCAGGCAGAATGGAGAAACAAAGCATCAGTTGAACGGATAGGAAGAGTGCCAGGCGCAACATCGGCCAGTCTCCTTTGCGTCTCGCGCATTGAATTATTAGGAAAGAGACGGCCTGCACCCAGCAGGCCATCTCCTGTTTCTGAAGAACAATCAGGGGCCCTTAGCCGCCCTTTTGCTCATAGGCCGTGCCCCAGCCCCAGGCGCCGGAGCCAAAGCCGCGGGCCACCACGCGTTCGCGGTAGACCGCAGAGACCATGTCGCCATCGCCTGCCAGCAGGGCTTTGGTCGAGCACATCTCGGCGCAGATCGGCAGCTTGCCTTCGGCGATCCGGTTGCGACCATATTTGGAGAACTCCGCATTTGAGTTGTTCTCCTCGGGGCCACCGGCGCAGAAGGTGCATTTGTCCATCTTGCCCCGGCTGCCAAAGGCGCCGGCCTGTGGATACTGCGGCGCACCAAAGGGACAGGCGTAAAAGCAGTAACCGCAACCGATGCACAGATCCTTGGAATGCAGCACCACACCGTCGTCGGTCTGATAGAAACAATCCACCGGACAGACCGCCATGCAGGGCGCATCGGAACAATGCATGCAAGCGACCGAGATCGACCGTTCTCCTGGTTTGCCGTCATTGATGGTCACAACCCGGCGGCGGTTGATGCCCCAGGGCACTTCGTGCTCGTTCTTACACGCGGTGACGCAGGCGTTGCATTCAATGCAGCGTTCGGCGTCGCAGAGGAATTTTGCTCTTGCCATTTCTCTCTCTCCTTATGCTGCAGTGATTTTGCAGAGCGTACATTTGCTCTCTTGCATTTGCGTCACAACGTCATAGCCATAGGTGGTGACCACATTGGCGCTTTCGCCCAAGACATAGGGGTCTGCACCTTCGGGATATTTGTACCGCAGATCCTTGCCCTGGTAATGACCGCCAAAGTGGAAGGGCATAAAGGCAACCCCGGCCCCGACACGTTCGGTGACCATGGCCATGACTTTGACCTTGCCGCCCTCTGGGCCTTCGACCCAGCACTGTTCGCCGTCACGCACGCCCAGGTTATTGGCGTCCCGTGTGTTGATCTCGACAAACATGTCCTGCTGAAGTTCCGCCAACCAGGGGTTGGAGCGGGTCTCTTCACCACCGCCCTCATATTCGACCAGACGACCAGAGGTCAGAATGATCGGATAATCCTTGGAGACATCGTTTTTCTGGATCGAAGCATACAAGGTGGGCAGACGGTAGGACTGCCGGTCCTCGTAGGTGGGATAATCCTCCACCAGATCGCGACGGTTGGTGTACAGCGGCTCGCGGTGAATGGGCACCGGATCCGGGAAGGTCCAGACCACGGCACGGGCCTTGGCATTGCCAAAGGGCGCGCATTCATGTTTGATCGCCACCCGCTGAATACCGCCGGACAGATCCGTTTTCCAGTTGGTCTTGGGACCGGCCACCGCCTCGATGGAGGCACGCTCTTCGTCGGTCAGATCCCCGTCCCAACCCAGATCCATCAGCATCTGCATGGTGAATTCCGGATAACCGTCCTGGATCTCCGAATTCTTCGAGTAGACGCCTTCGGCCAACAGATTGTCGCCATCGCGCTCCACGCCAAAGCGGGCCCGGAAGGTGAGACCACCCTCGGAAACCGGCTTCGACATGTCATAGAGGTTCGGCGTGCCGGGATGCTTCATATCGGCAGTGCCCCAGCAGGGCCAGGGCAGACCGTAATAATCACCATCCGCAGGCCCCCCAACCGCACGCAGGGTGGTGCGGTCGAATGTATGCTGGTTGGCCATATGCAGCTTCAGCCGCTCCGGGCTTTGGCCTGTGTAGCCAATGGTCCACAGACCACTGTTCAACTCGCGGGTGATGCTTTCGACATTGGGGGTCTCGGCATCTTCCATCTCGATATTGCGGAACAGACGATCGGCCCAGCCGAACTTACGCGCGAATTTGGCCATGATGACCTCATCCGGCAGGCTCTCGAACAGGGGTTCGACAATGCGGTCACGCCACTGCAAGGACCGGTTCGAGGCGGTGACAGATCCCCGGGTCTCAAACTGGGTGCAGGCCGGCAGCAGGTAAACGCCATCGGTGCGGTCCTGCAATACGGCGGAAACGGTTGGATAGGGGTCAACGACCACCAGCATATCCAGCTTCTCCATCGCCGTTTTCATTTCCGTCATCCGGGTCTGCGAGTTGGGCGCATGCCCCCACAGCACCATGGCACGGACATTGTCGGGCTGGTCGATATTGTCCTTGTCTTCCAGGATGCCATCGATCCAGCGACTGACCGGAATACCCTTGAGATTCTGCAGGCTCTTTTCCTTGCCATCCGCGGCAGTCAGCGTGTCGAACTGCCCCGTCAGCCAGTCACTGTCCTCGCCCCAGACACGAGCCCAATGACCCCAGGCGCCTTTTGACAACCCATAATAGCCAGGCAGCGTGTGCGACAGCACCCCAAGATCGGTTGCGCCCTGTACGTTGTCATGGCCGCGGAAGATGTTGGTGCCCCCACCCGAGGTGCCCATGTTGCCGAGCGCAAGCTGCAGCACGCAATAGGCGCGGGTGTTGTTGTTGCCGGTGGTATGCTGGGTACCACCCATACACCAGATCACGGTGCCAGGACGGTTGTTGGCCAGCGTCCGCGCCACGCGCTTCAGCTGCTCACCGGGCGCACCGGTGACGCGTTCCACCTCTTCGGGTGTCCACTGCGCAACCTCATCCTTGATCTGCTCCATGCCCCAGACACGGGTGCGGATGAACTCTTTGTCTTCCCAGCCGTTCTCGAAGATGTGCCACAGGATGCCCCAGACCAGCGCCACATCGGTGCCGGGACGGAAGCGGACATATTCATCCGCATGGGCGGCAGTGCGGGTAAAGCGCGGATCACAGACGATCACCGGTGCGTTGTTCTGTTCCTTGGCTTTCAGCAGGTGCAGCAGCGAGACGGGGTGCGCCTCAGCCGGGTTGCCGCCGATGATGAAAATCGCCTTGGAGTTATGAATGTCGTTGTAGCTGTTGGTCATGGCGCCGTAGCCCCATGTATTGGCCACACCCGCAACCGTGGTCGAGTGGCAGATCCGCGCCTGATGGTCGACGTTGTTGGTGCCCCAATAGGCCGCGAACTTGCGGAACAGATAGGCCTGTTCGTTATTGTGCTTGGCCGAGCCCAGCCAATAGACGCTGTCGGGGCCGCTCTTCGCGCGGATATCCATCATGCCGCCGCCGATTTCGTCGATGGCCTGATCCCAGGAGATCCGCTTCCACTCGCCACCTTCTTTTTTCATCGGGTATTTCAGGCGGCGCTCACCATGGGCGTGTTCGCGCACCGAGGCCCCTTTGGCGCAATGGGCCCCAAGGTTGAAGGGGCTGTCCCAGCCGGGTTCCTGCCCGGTCCAGACCCCGTCCTGCACTTCGGCGACAACGGTGCAGCCAACGGAACAATGGGTACAAATGGATTTTATCGTCTCGACAGCACCGGCTGCAGCGCTGGCTGCATTGGCGGGCGCAACCGCCCCTCCGGTGGCGCTGATGGCGGCCAGGCCGCCAATGGCCAGGCCTGAACCACGCAGAAATGCGCGGCGATCAACGGATGTTTCCGCAACCTGATTGAGGATCGAGCTCCGCTGGGGGCGTCTCGCAACCCCGTTGGTCTTTTTCCTGAGCATGTAAACCTCCCTTGCTAGCCCTGTCCAAACAGAGCGCGCTGGGTTCATGGGAAGACCACAAAGGCGGTTGGGCGTCTCGCTACCGGTTGCCCCGTGGTCGATGAAATTTCTTGTCTGCGCCCGGGGCTGGTTAGAACCGGGTGCTGTCGTAATAGGCGCGGGTATGCGCGGTATCCTGCATCACATCTGACGTAGGATCGGGCTGCGCGGCTTCTGCCTCGCCCCCGGTGGTGGCCACCGCCACCGCAGCCAGCGGTGCCGTTGTGGCCGCCAGTTTCAGAAAGTCGCGACGGCTCTTGGCCTCGCCTTCTTTCGCCTTCATGTGAACTCCTCCTCCCGGATGCCTCCGGGTTCTTGTTTCACGGGGTTATGGCGCGGTGATCCTGCCCCCACGCCCTTGTTGCGGCCTAGACCGCACTCAGTCGAAAACCTTCAGCCTCGATCTCCATGAACTGACGTCCAACCGCAGCCAGCGCCGCAAAGAGAACCGAGGCCTTGGCGCCTTCGAGATCCGAGAAGAAATGCCCGGCCCAGGGACCGATATGTCTGTTGAAGAACTGCTTTTGCTGCGCCAGATCCGCCGGGTTGCCGATACGGCCGGTGATCATGGCCCCCATCATTTCCAGCAACGAGGCGATATTGTCCTCTGGCTCATAGACATTGGGCGCGCGGGTCAGCCCCTGCGCCGCCATGTCTCGCCGCAACTGGGCCAGCGGTTTTTCGTTCAGAAATCCGGTGAGATAATAGCTGGCATAGGGCAGCAGCTCGCCGCGGCCCAGACCGACAAACAGCTTGTTGAACTCACGCTCCACCGCCGCAGGTTTGCTGTGGTGGGCCAGTTTGGCCAATGCATTGATCGCCTGGCCCAACTCGCTGTCACCGCCTTGCAAGGCTGCAGTCTGCGCCAAGAGATCCGCCTGCGGCGGACGTGACAGCATCACCGCGAGGTAGCCGTAGAGATCCGCGCGCATCTGATCTTCCGGCGCAATCGCTTCAGGGGAATTCTGTTCTGTCACGGCATCTGCGGTCATCAAGACCTCCTTGGGCATGGTCCGGGGGGCATCTGTGGAAGAAAGGGTCATGAGGGATCTCCGACAAAGGAAAACCGCATCCGCCGCGGGGCGGTGGCCTGTGTCAGGGGCTGGTCACCGGGCTCCGGATCCGGCTGTGCAACGTCAGAGGGGCTCGGCTCGGAGTGCGGCGGCAAAACTGGCTCCCCGATTGTCTCTACCGCGCTCTCTTCCTGCGCGTCCTCATTTACAGAAGGCGGCTGTTCGGCTAGCGGAACGATCTGAGCTTGAGCCTCTGCCGCCTCCTGGCGGGCCAGTTCTTCGACATGTTTGGTCATGCCCTTGCCCACCTGATAGGCGGTTTGCATCCCCTCAATGATCATGCTGGCATCGGTGAAATCCTCACCGTAATCGACCAGCCCATCGACACAGGCGAGCACCGGATCCGTGCGCCACAGATGCCGCAGGGCCCGGGTGCGGATACGGGCGGGGATCTGTTCGCCCAAGAACCGTTTGAAATCGTCTCCAGCCTGCAGGCTTTCAGGCTCAGGCAGCTCCAAGCGTTCCAGGATCTCTTCGTCGCTTTGATCCGCGACTGCGGCTTCGCGGGCCTCGGCTTCGGCCTCCACTTGGGCGCGCTCATCGGCGGCGACCTCAGCCGCGACCCCCGCCTGACGCCGGGCCCAGAACCCCTGCGCGCTCATTGCAGGCGCTCCTTCTTGGCCTGTGCGGGCGAGCGGTAGACATCGGCCAGCTGGGCAATGCGCGCATCCCCGATCCCGTCCTCGCGGGCCCCGATATCCTTTTTGTCACGGCGGCGCTTTTTGAAGGCCTCTTCGCGAAAATGCGTCAGGGTGAAATCGCGTACCCAAGCCACCAGCCCGGCAGGCATCTCGATTTTCTCCACCTGCTCTTCGCCGGTGTCGGCATAGTCCTGCGCCTCAAACGGCGAGGCGGTCACCAAGGTCACTTCCCAGGGCTGAGCCGCATCATCGCTGTCGCGCAGGACCACATAGAGGCAGGGTGGATTGGCGGTGAGCGCCTGGCGATAGGCTTCTGCCTCGGAGCGGTGCAATTCCAATGGCAGGGTTGCGGCATGGAACTCCTGCACCTCGCCCTCTTGGCGCAACAGCTTCCAGTTGGCAGGACCGGCGGCGGGCAGGATCGCCGAAACCGTCCAATTCCACCGGACCCAGGCCGTCACGCCGGGGGCGCGGCGCATCACCACCCCAACCGGCATCACATAGGTTTTCTGCGCAAGATCACCCAAGTTTCACTTCACCCTGTCGTCATTGGCATCTTCACTTTTCAGACCAATTGCCTGACGGAGATGTCGTTTCTGACTAAAAGACTGCCGCAGCGCCCCCCCTCGGCAAAGGCGATTTTGCGGGTTTTTGGCGAATAAGACTCAACCGGGACAATTTGGGGCAGCCCCAACAGACAGATCCGGCGTGGCGGTCGAATTGTCTAATTCTACAAAAACACTCGGAAAATCAGATGGGGTCCAAATACGCGAATCACTTGCCGCTGTTTGCCCCCGATTGCAGCGGCAATTTGGCTGGCGTGGTGTTTACCTCTGCTTGGAATCATGCCTAGTTTGTGGCCCCAGCAGGTGACGAAAGCCAGAGCTATTCGTCGAAATATTCGCGAGGAAGAAAATGGCCAAGCAGTTGATTTTATGTGATTGTTCAGGGACTCAAAGCCTCGACAGCGCAGCGCTTTCGGCCGCAACCGACCTCCCCTGCAGCCCGGTGCATTCCGCCCTATGCGGTGCCCAGGCAGAGCGGGCAGCCCAGGCTATTTCAACCGGCGAAACGGTGATTTGCTGCGCTCAGGAAAAAAGATTCTTCGATGCCTTGGCAGAGGAAATCGACGCCCCACCCCCCGCCTATCTCGACCTGCGCGACCGGGCTGGCTGGACCGCCGACACCGGGGATCTGATACCCAAAATGTCCGCCTTGGTTGCAGAGGCCGCGCTAGAGGTGCCGGGGGCCAAAACCCTGGACGTGATCAGCGAGGGGCTGTGCCTGATTTTGGGGCCTGCCGATACCGCCCTGGCAGCGGCTGAACAGCTGCAGGACATCCTAGGGGTGACGGTCCTGCTGACGCCCGCCAGCGAAGCCCCGATGTCGCGTGGTTTTGACGTGATCCGGGGGCAGTTGCGACGGGCCACCGGGGCGTTGGGGGGCTTTGATCTCAGCTTTGACCAGCTGCAACAACTGGAGGTCGGCGGGCGTGACTGGAGCTGGAGCCCGCCGCGGGACGGCGGCACGTCGCACTGCGACATCATTCTCGACCTGACCGGTGGCACGCCGCTGTTTCCAGCGCCGCAAAAACGTGAGGGCTATTTGCGGGCCGACCCCAGGGATCCGCAGGCCGTGGCTGCAGCTGTCCTGACCGCAAGCCAGCTGGTCGGCACCTTTGAAAAACCGCTCTATCTGCGCCACGAGCCGCTGCTGTGCGCCCATTCCCGCGCCAGCCAATCCGGCTGCAGCAAATGTCTGGACCATTGCCCCACTGCCGCGATTTCCCCTGCCGGAGACCACGTCAGCATCGACCCCATGGCCTGTGCCGGCTGTGGTGCCTGTGCCTCGCTGTGCCCGTCTGGCGCAATCAGCTATGACGCGCCACCGATGGAGGCGCAGCTGCGCCGCATTCAGACCCTAGCCAAAGCCTATCTGCATGCCGGCGGATCTGCGCCGCGCCTTTTGGTGACCGATAGCCATGGCAGCGAGATGATCTCGCTGGCCGCCCGATTTGACCGGGGCCTGCCTGCGGATGTGCTGCCCCTTGAGGTCGCAGCCCTCAATGCCTTTGGCCATGCCGAGATCCTGACCGCATTGGCCGCTGGGTTTGCCGAGGTTCTGATCCTGCTGAGCCCCAAAATCGACCGCGACGTGCAGGCCGCCGAGCTGGCGCTAGCCCAGGCCATTGCTGGCACGGACCAGGCGCGGTTGCTGGACCTGGATGATCCCACCGCCCTGAGCGACGCGCTGTTTGGGGCCAAGGTGCCCGCGCCAATTGCCAGCCCGGTCCGCCCGATGGGATCGCGCCGACAAGTCACCCGTCAGGCGGCACTGGCCTTGCAGGGCGACGGTGCAACCCTGCCTCAGCCTGCCCTGCCCTTGCCGGCGCAGGCCCCTTACGGGGCGGTCCTGGTCGATCAAGACAGTTGCACCCTGTGTCTGTCCTGTGTGTCGCTCTGCCCTTCAGGGGCCCTGGGTGATAATCCCGACCTGCCTCAGCTGAGGTTCCAGGAAGACGCCTGCCTGCAATGCGGCCTCTGTGCCAGCGCCTGCCCCGAGAGTGCTATCACCCTGCAGCCACAACTGAACCTTGCCCCTGAGGCTCTGGCGCAGGTGGTGTTGCACGAAGAGGAGCCCTTTGCCTGCGTCGAGTGCGGCGCGTTGTTTGGGGTGAAATCCACCATCGAGAAGGTCACCGAAAAACTGGCGGGCAATCACGCCATGTTTGCCAACCCGGATGCAGTCCGGATGATCCAGATGTGCGACGACTGTCGGGTTCAGGCGCAGTTTCATCAAAAGGACAGCCCATTGGCCGGGGCCTCCCGCCCGCAGGTGCGCACCTCCGAAGACTATCTCAGCAAGCGTCGCGACCACTGAATGGCGTGCTGATGTAGGCATTTGGCGGATGCACCAAAGCTGCAGATCAGATAGACAAAAACAAATCGGTGGAGGCGGCAGCACAAGAGCCGTCTTCTTCCCGCCCAAAGCCCGCCCTCAAAGCCCGCAAAGCCGGGCCCCCAGCAAAGGAGCATGACCCGCGTGTCCATCACCCGAGAAACCGTCCTCGCGGCCCTCAAGACTATTTCTGATCCCATCAGTGGCCAGGATATTGTTGCCGCTGGCATCGTGCGCGGCCTGAATATCGATGGCGCAACTGTGCTGTTTGTGCTCGAGATCGATCCCGCCAAATCCGAGGCCTACGGCCCCATCCGCGATCAGGCAGAGGCGGTGGTCAAACAGCTCGATGGTGTCGACAAGGCCTCGGTCATGTTGACGGGTCATTCGCAAAAGGCACCACCGGATCTGAAACCCAAGGCCGCCGCCGCGCCGCAGGGGCCGCAAAAGATCCCCGGTGTCGATCGCATCATTGCCGTGGCCTCTGGTAAGGGCGGCGTCGGCAAATCCACCGTCTCCGCCAATATGGCCTGTGCCTTGGCGGCCCAGGGACGTCGAGTGGGCCTGTTGGATGCAGATGTCTACGGCCCCTCACAGCCCCGCATGTTGGGGGTATCAGGGCGACCGGCCAGCCCCGATGGCAAGACCATTCTGCCGCTGCGCAACCATGGTGTGACGATGATGTCGATCGGTCTGATGACCAATGACGATCAGGCCGTGGTCTGGCGCGGGCCGATGCTGATGGGCGCATTGCAACAGATGCTGATGCAGGTGCAATGGGGGGCCTTGGATGTGCTTATCGTCGATCTGCCGCCTGGCACCGGTGACGTACAGATGACCTTGGCGCAAAAGGCCCATGTGGATGGGGCGGTGATTGTCTCCACGCCGCAGGATGTGGCGCTAATTGATGCGCGCAAGGGCATCGACATGTTCAACAAGCTGCAGGTGCCAATCCTGGGCATGATCGAAAACATGTCCACCCATATCTGCTCGAACTGCGGCCACGAAGAACATGTCTTTGGCCATGGCGGTGTCGCCGCAGAGGCCGACAAGCTGAATGTACCCTTGCTGGCTGAGATCCCGTTGCATCTGGATGTCCGTCTGGCTGCTGACGGTGGGGTGCCGATCGTGGCGGCCAAGCCGGACAGCCCGCAAGCACAGGCCTTCCTGGAGGTGGCACAGGCGCTGGTGGACCGGGGCGCGGCATGAGCCGCGAGCCGAGTTTTCCGCCGCTGATGTCCGGCTTGGCGGTCTCGGGGCAAGAAGATCCCTTCGAGACCGCCTGCCAGCGCGCTGTGCTGGGCTGTGATGCTGGGCTGATTGTCTACAACCTGGCCCCTGAGCAGTTGCGCGCCGCTTTGGTCTTTGCACCCGAGGTGGCGCTGGAACAGGCCATGGGGATGCTGCCCACCTGCGGCATCGGTTTTCAGAATGCCCTGGGCGCTTTGGCCCCGCCTGAGGTGGCGGTGCAGCTCGAATGGGACGGCGCCATCCGGCTCAATGGCGCGCGCTGCGGCGGCCTGCGGGTGGCCGCCAGCCAGTCGGATGCCACGCAGATCCCCGACTGGCTGGTGGTGGGTCTGACGCTGCCCCTGTGGCCCGCATCGCAGGACGGCGGCCACGCGCGGAACGACACCGCGCTCTACGCCGAAGGCTGCGCCGATGTGAAGGCCCCTGCCCTGCTGGAAAGCTGGGCCCGTCACAGCTTGCACTGGATCTCACGTTGGGAACAAGACGGGGTGGCCCCGCTGCATGACAGCTGGCGCGGCCTGGCCCATGGGCTGGGTGAAGACTGTCAGCGCCAAGGTCTTTCAGGCACGTTCCTCGGCGTAGACGAGAATTTTGGCATGCTTTTACGTCACGAAAATGGCACCGATCTGATCCCGCTCAGCACCCTGTTGGAGACCTCATGATGCATCTTGCCCGCGCCATCCATTTCGACGAAAGCGACCAACAGGTCTTTGCCAATCCCGCCCGCACCGGTGAGTGGTGCATCTCTGGTGGGTTTGAATTTTCCAACTGGGTCGAGGGGGATCTCATCGGCAAACAGCGCCAGGCCTTTGCCAATGGTTGGCTCGGGCTGGAGACGACAGGGCGTACAACCTTTGTTGCGGTCACCCGGATCGAACCGGGCGAGCTGGAGCAGCTTACGAATCTTCTGGCGCAGCATTTTGTCACCACCTATGGCGCTCCAGATCTGCAGGCGGCGCGCCCTGTCGCGGTTGAAGAATTGCAGCAGATGCAGGCGCTCTGCAATGATCACGCCGCTAACACGCTGCTGACAGTGGCCCGCGAACTGACCCAGGCCGGCGTCCACGAAAGCTATCGACACATTGCGCCACAGGCGGCGGACCTGGAACAATTTGCTCTGCATGTAACGCCAGAAGGTTGACCCAAAGGTCAAGGATCAAGGGGCAAGCGCAGGCTCCCGCCCGTCTCGGAGCAATCAAAGACTGATCCTCCCCCGTTGGGCATGGCACCGCTCACGCGGTGCCTTTTTCGTTCCGTCAGGGGCAGGTCAAGGGCCGCATCCGCGGCCCTGCCGCAGGCAGGGTTTACCCTTGAGGTGTTCCTGACGATCTATACTCGACTTGGCTATTGAGCGGCACAAGTGCCCCTCAATAGCCTCTCAGCAGACCCTGTTTGCGCCGCGAAAGCGGCGCTTGGCCCAAGGCCGCCCAGGTCATGCTGGCGCAGCCAGCGGGATCTGCGGGCGCGGGAGCTCCCCTTTTGCCCCGCAGGAAACCGGGTCAGGCATATTTCTCCAGAAACTCTTCGGCTTTCAGGTTGCGAAAATCCGGCAGGCAGGCCTTCAATCGGTCGTGTCCCCAATCCCACCAGGCCAGCTCCACCATCTGCTCAGCAACGACCTCAGAAAAGCGCCGCCGGATCAGTTGCGCGGTATTGCCCCCTACAATTGTATAGGGGGCTACATCCTTGGTCACCACCGATCCAGAGGCCACCACAGCCCCATGGCCAATCCTCACTTCCGGCTTGATCAGGGCCCCGTGACCGATCCAGCTGTCATGCCCGATCTGCGCTTGGCGCCCAGCCCGCAGTGCAAACCAATCCGCGTCATCCGCAACATCATCCCAATAGAGCGATGCGCGGTAGTGAAAATGATGCAGCGAGGCCTTTTGCATCGGATGATCCGTCGCCCCGATCCGGGTGGCACTGGCGATATTAGCGAACTTCCCCACCTCGGCATTGGCGACATCGCAACCACGATCACAATAGGAGTAATCGCCAAAACTGCTGTTGGCGACGCGTGTGCCTGCGCCAATTTCAACGTAGGCACCAAAGCGGCTGTCACTGATCTGGCAGTCGGGGTGAATAAAAGGGATCTCGGCTGTTAATCGCGCCACGGTATCTGCCTCCAAATTCTGCGCCAGCCGCTCCGCTCCAGCGGCTGGGTAATTCCTGTTCTTTCAGGATTGCGGCCCGCTCAGGGCAGAAGAAACGCCTTGCCCGGCTTGCTCTCAGCGCGGCTTTTCCGGCCCGCCTCGCCTTTGATCAGACGGCGTCGCAACCAACCCGAGAGCCAATCCATCAGCATCACCATGAAAATAATCAAACCGATGTAATAGGCCACCTCTTCCCAGTCTTTCTGGGTGATGATTGCCTGGGTCAGCAGCAATCCGATACCGCCGCCGGTGATGGCCCCGATGATGGTGGCCGAGCGGGTGTTGGATTCCAGAAAATACAACAGCTGGCTGAGCAGAACCGGCGTGATCTGCGGGATCACTCCGAACCGATAGCGCTGCGCCGGTTTCGCCCCGGTCGCGGTGACGCCCTCGATCTGCTTTTCATCGACATTCTCCAGGGCTTCAGAGAAAATCTTACCAAAGGTCCCCGTGTCCGTGACCAGGATCGCCAGCGCGCCAGTCAGCGGGCCAGGTCCAAAAGCCCGGGCCAGGACCACCGTCCAGATCAGGCTGTCGACACCGCGCACAAAGTCAAAGACGCGTCGCATGACAAAGCGCAGGGGCCCCAAGGGATTGAAATTGCGGGCCGCCAGAAATGCCAGCGGCAGTGCAACAAGCCCGGCCCCGATGGTCCCAAGAAAGGCCATCAGCAATGTCTCGGCAATGGCCCAGGCCACATCCTGATGCCGCCACATCTTGTTGGTCCAGATGTCCTGCAGGATTGCCCCGGCTTCGCCGCTGGCGGCCTTCTCCAGCAACTCACCCAGACCCAGCCCGTGATAGGGGCTGTCAAGGGTAAAGAAAAACAGCTCCCAGCCGGTGAAATAGCGAAACACTTCAGACCGGTTGCGGGTCACAGTCAGACGCCCGGCTTCGGTTTTGATGGCAAGACGGTTCTTGGAGAGGCTGATCCAGCTGGGTATCTCGCCTGCTGGCAACTCGGCCTGAACGCCCTTGCTACGGGTCGGAGTCGCCCGTACCACCCCATAGCCTGGAATATCATATTCCACCGTCTCAGGACCAAAGCGCACCTGATGGCCCTCTTCGAGATCAATCACCGTGACCTCACCCAGCGAGACCCACTGCGGGCTACCCCCCTCAGGGTAGGCCCCCTTGCGCTCGCCTTCGATAGCGATGGAAACGGAGGCATCGCGATTGTCGCGGCTCACATGGGTCTTGTAACTATAGGTGTCACTGACCAGGGTCCTGGCGTTCGCGAGGTTGGCGCGATCCCAAAGGCCCGGCATGTCAAAGGCAATGAACACATAGGTCAGATAGGCCAGAAGCAAAGCAGGCAGGCCAAAATTGAACAGTTTCTTTTTGAAAAACAGATCCGACATATCCTGCTTCAGCGTGGCAAGGGAGAAGTCTGCATCAATGACAGTCATGTGTTTGCTCCGGATTTGGCGCCATGGATCAAGCGGTCACGCAGCAGGCCGGAGAGTTGGTCAACGGCAACGATGGTGATGAAAAGCAACAGGAAGATAGCCGCGGCCTCGTCGTAGCGCCCCTGCCCCCAGGACATGGCATTCTTCAACTCGTAGCCAATGCCGCCTGCGCCAACAAAGCCAAGGATCGCCGAGGCGCGGATATTGATCTCGAACCGCAACAGCGCATAGCTCACATAGTTCGGCCCCACCTGCGGGATCACCCCCAACCACATGCGCTGCCCCCAACTGCTGCCCACGGACTCGAGCCCTTCGACGGGTTTGAGCGAGGCGTTTTCATTCACTTCGGAAAACAGCTTGCCCAGCGCGCCCGCCGTGTGGATGGCAATGGCAATCATCGCAGGCACCGGGCCACCGCCCAACAGGAAGATCAACACCAGGGCGATAACAATTTCAGGGATCGCCCGGCAGATGTCGCTGATCCGGCGAAACAGCGGGATCAGGGCGGGTGACGGGGCCATCCCATGGGTCGCGAGCAGGGACAACAACGTGCCAAAGACCACGCCGACCAAAGTGGCGGCGGCGGCAATATTCAGGGTTTCAATCAAGGCAGGAAAGAAATGCACCAGATGAGCGGGCATCTCGGACAGCTTCTCGCTGGCCTCTGCCAGGACCTCTGCCGGATAGTCAAAGACATGGGTGATACCCTCGCCAAAGGAGCCGGCATTGCGTCCATCGGCAGTTTTGAACCCCGCCACCATCAGGGCCACAAAGAGCACCAGAAGGAGGCCGCCATACAGCCGCTTGCGGTGCACCATCTCGCTGTATTGGTCGCGGATCTGTTCTGTCGAGAGAGGCGCTGCAGTCATATCTGCCATTGTTGCCGTCCTGATTGATATTGGGTGTTCTGATCATGAGGTGAAAGGCCTCATGGGAAAGCGGGGGCCGGGCTAGACACCAGGACCCCGCTATTGGGCTGAGCGCCCTTTAGTTGGACTTCAGCTGACGGGCCTGAATGATGGCTTCATAGGCGTCATGACCGATGGGCATCACACCTTTGGCCTCACCGGACAGAACACCATAGGCGCAGTCGGGATCCATCGCCGGCAGCGAGGCCATCAGCGCGGTGAACTTGACCTTCACGTCTTCGGGCAGGTCCTTGCGCAGCACGATGGGGCCTTCGGGGATCGGGTTGGATTGCCAGATCTGAACCAGATCGTTCATGTCAACCAGACCGGCATCAACCGCGCGACGCAGCGCACCAGAGTTGTAACCGTCTTCCCAATCCCCCAGACCATCGGCCCAGGTCACGCCCCCATCAAAGTCGCCATTGTTGACGCCGACGATGGTCTGCTCGTGGCCGCCCGAGAATTTTACTTCGCCAAAGTAGTCGCCAGAGGTCATGGTGGCACCGGTCACTTCGGGGATCTCGATCGAAGGAATCAGAAAGCCCGAGGTGGAGTTGGGATCCCCAAAACCAAAGACTTTGCCCTGCATGTCTTCGAGCGAGGTGATGCCGCTGTCGGCGCGGGCAAATCCAACCGAGTAGTAGCCATAGCCGCCATCCACATTGACCTTGACCAGGATTGGCTCAACCGCGTTTGGGTCGGACAGATAGGTCTTGGCATAGCCAGACGCGCCCAACCACGCCATGTCGAGGGTGCCGCCCAGCAAGCCCTGTATGACGCCGTTATAGTCAGCTGGGGCAAAGAGCTTGGTTTCGACCCCCAGCAGCTCTTCGGTCTTGGCCCGCAGGCATTCGTTGTTGTTCAGACGATCCTGCGCGTTTTCACCGCCCAGCAGACCAATGCGGAATTGCGTGATGTCCTCGGCCATAGCAGGTGTGGCCAGGCCGATAGAGGTAAGGGCAGTCGAGGCCAGCGCGGCCAGCAGCAGTTTTTTCATCTTTTTTCTCCGGTTAAGTTTCCCCGTCCCCCATCGGGTGCGGGTGATGAAATTGGATTTTGGGTGTCAGACCTGCGCTTGCTTGGGTCTGGTCGTGTTCAGGCCTGGTTGTGTTTAGGCCTGGGCCAATTCGGCGCGAATGGTTGCATCCAGCGTTGCGATTTCGGTCGAAGTCGCCGCCTCAGAGAAGCTGGCATCGGCGCCATAAATCTCGCGGGCAACCCCGGTGGTCAGCTGCTGGGGCAAGCCGTCAAAGACAATGCGCCCGTCACGCATTCCCACCACCCGATCGCAGTAGCGGCGCGCGGTATCCAGGGTATGCAGATTGGCAATCACGGTGCGGCCGTCCTCTTCGTGGATGCGGCGCAGGGCCTCCATCACGGTCTGCGCGTTCATCGGATCCAGCGAAGCAATGGGTTCGTCAGCAAGGATGATCCTGGGGTCCTGCATCAAGGCGCGCGCTATGGCGACGCGCTGCTGCTGACCACCCGACAGCGCTTCGGCCCGCTTGGCCGCATGTTCGGCGATGCCAAGCCGGTCGAGGATATCGATGGCCTTGTGGATGTCCTCCATCGGAAAGAGGTTGAACAAGGTGGCAAAGGTCGAGCGACGATTGAGCGTCCCGTGCAGCACGTTGGACACCACATCCATGCGCGGCACCAGGTTGAACTGTTGAAAGATCATCGCGCATTCGGACTGCCAGGCCCGCTTGTCGCGCCCTTTCAACGCGGTGACATCGCGCCCCTCAAACAGGATGCGCCCATTGGTGGCATCCGACAGGCGGTTGACCATCCGCAGCAAGGTCGATTTGCCTGCACCCGAGCGACCAATCACCCCAATCATGCAAGGCTTGTCGATATCCAATGTCGCGGCGTCCACCGCAATCTTGTCGCCAAAGCGTTTGGTCAGTTTGTCGATACGCAGCACGTTCAGTTCCCTTCGTTTCAGGAACTGCGTAAACCCGCCGTTCAAATGATTTGTGTCGCGGCAATGAAGCTTTTGTAAAGCCAGCACCCCAGCCAGGTGAACTTGCCCCTGTCCACAGCCTCCACAAGCCGTTATATGGCAGCCAACATCCCCACTTTCGCCAGTCCAAAAGGTAGCTGCCCGATGTCCTTTGACCGCAACATCAAAATCGCCCCCTCCATTCTGTCGGCGGATTTCGCCAATTTCGGCCAAGAGATCCAGGCCATCGAGGCGCAGGGCGCCGATTGGGTCCATGTGGATGTGATGGACGGCCATTTCGTGCCCAACCTCACCTTTGGTCCCCAGGCCGTAAAGGCGTTCCGCCCGCATGTGAAAACCGTGATGGATGTGCACCTGATGATCTCGCCGGTGGATGCCTATATTGACGCCTATGCCGATGCGGGTGCCGATGTGCTGACCGCGCATATCGAGGCTGGCCCCCATATCCACCGAACCCTGCAGGCGATCCGGGCCGCAGGCATGAAAGCAGGCGTGGCCCTAAACCCCGGCACCCCAGCCGAAGCGGTGGCGCATCTGCTGGACCTCACCGACCTGATCTGCGTGATGACAGTGAACCCTGGCTTTGGCGGTCAAAAATTCATCGATATGACCGGCAAGGTGCGCCAGCTGCGGCAGATGATCGGCGACCGTCCCGTGCATATCGAGATCGACGGCGGCGTTGACCCCAAGACCGCGCCACTGGTGGCCACAGCCGGCGCGGATGTGCTGGTGGCAGGCTCCGCCGTTTTCAAAGGCGGCTCGGTTTCGAACCCCGAGGTCTACGGCGAAAATATCCGCGCCATCCGCGCCGCAGCCGAGGGACAGTGGACCTAACACCCAAACGGTGGCGGTAGATATTTGTCTTTAAGAGCAGGCCCAAGGGTCTGCTCTTTTTGTGCCACGCCCCTGGCTTGCATGGGGCCAGAGGTTTGACGCGCCAGCTCCCTTTCCGCCCAATTCGCTCCTCGACATTGGGTCTGCACAATGCGGAGTTGAAACTAGGTTCTTTCAATTTTCTGGAAAATTAACCGAATCAATTCAGGGTCAGGTGGTCGAATTGTGTTGCCCTGTGCCTAGTCGCCGATGATCTAGCTCCTGCAGGGCAATGGGCCGCTTTGGCTGATCTTGTGCAAAGAAGGTGCGTGTAGGTGAATAAAAGCTCTCTCCTGTTCAAATTGGCGATGCCAATCCCCGCGTGCCTCTGTCTCTGCTTGCTGGTTGCCGGGCTCTTCCTGCCCAATGCCATGCGCATCAATGCCGTGGACGCAGCAGCAGAAGCCGCCACTCAAACCGCCATCCAGATCAAGACGATCCGCGGCTACTACACCAAGAATGTGATTGCCGACGTCAAAGCTACACCTGATCTGTCGCCCGGCATTGACCACCAAAACGACTCTTCTGTCATTCCCCTGCCGGCAACTCTGGTTCACGACGTCAGCGCATTGCTGGAAGATGCCAACACCAGTTTCTCGCTCTATAGCCCCTTTCCGTTTTCCAATCGCGCAGAACGTCCGATGGATCCCTTCATGCAAGAGGCATGGGAGTCGCTCTCCAAGGATCCCAACGCCAGTTTCCAGCGCACAGAGTCCATTGACGGCAGCACCGTGCTGCGGGTCGCCGTCGGGGACCATATGGTCACTGAGGCCTGCGTCAGTTGCCACAATTCCCATGCCGCCTCCTCCAAAACAGACTGGCAGCTGGGGGACCTGCGCGGTGTGATCGAAGTGAGGCGCAATATCGATACCGTCCTGGCCGGCACCCAAGCACTGTCACGCAAAATCCTGATTGCCCTTGGTCTCGCCGGTGTGCTGCTTCTTGTTGTAGCCATCTCTGTCGCCCGTTCGGTAACCCGTCCGATAGATCGGATCTGCACTGACATCGCTGCGGTTTCCGCAGGCGATCTCGATACCGAAGTCCTTGCTGCCGCCCGCAAAGACGAAATCGGCAAGATCGGCAAGGCCTTGGTGACGATGCAACAGGCCCTACAGCAGGCCCGCGAAGGCGAAGAAAGACGCGCTATCCTGCAACAAGATCAGCATGACGTGGTCCAACACCTCAGCACCGGATTGATGCGCCTGTCGCGAGGCGATTTCTCCAAACCCATCGAGGCTGAATTCTCCGGATCGCATGAAATGCTGCGTCAGAACTTCAATCAGACCATCGACACATTGTCCGGCACCGTGGCCCAGGTCATTCAGGCCTCTGGTTCCATCCGCAATGGCGCTGCCGAGATCAGTCAGGCGTCAGACGACCTGTCACACCGTACCGAAAGCCAGGCTGCCACCCTCGAACAAACCGCAGCCGCGCTCGACCAGATGACCTCCTCGGTCAAGGCCGCAGCCGATGGCGCGCGCAGCGTCGAAGCCACCATGCAAGAAGCCAAGCAGGAGGCGCACGACAGCAGCACCGTTGTGGAAAACGCCGTGACGGCCATGAATGAAATCGCCGAGTCCTCCAAACACATTGGCCAGATCATCACCGTGATCGACGATATCGCCTTTCAGACCAACCTTCTTGCCCTGAATGCCGGCGTCGAGGCCGCTCGCGCCGGTGAGGCCGGGCGCGGCTTTGCCGTGGTTGCCGCAGAGGTCCGCGGCCTGGCGCAGCGCTCTTCAGAAGCGGCAATGGAGATCAAGGACCTCATCAGCACCAGCTCCGAGCAGGTCGGGCATGGGGTCAACATGGTAGGCAAGGCAGGGAATGCGCTTAATGTCATTGTCGGGCGGGTCAACGAGATCTCCGACCAGATTTCCGGCATCACCGACGGTGCTGTGGAACAGTCCACCGGATTGGCCGAGATCAATATCGGGGTCACCCAGCTTGATCAGGTCACCCAACAGAACGCCGCCATGGTGGAGCAATCCACAGCTGCAGGTCACCTGCTGAAAGCCGATGCCGTCAATCTGGCCGAAGTGGTGGCAGGATTCAAAATTCAGGGCGGCAGCGAAATCCCCCCGCAGACATCTCAGGTCGCAGCGCCCCCCTCCGCCGCCCCGACCCAGGATTATCTCGACTGGGGTGAAACAAGCCCGTCAGACGGTAGTGATCACTCAGACGTCCCGGTTGTCGCCGGCAACGACAGCAAATGGCAAGATTTCTAGTCCTTCCCAAGGCCTTTGTAAAAAGGCGCAGCCCCCTGCCTCTCCGCCTTTGCCCTCCAGCCACCGCCCTCAGCCCCAGGCGATACTGCGCCGCCCCCGGCGGCGCGCGGCCCAAGGCAAGTGAACGTGCCGCAGGTGCGATCCTCGTTGACGCGGGAGCCCCTCGCTTTTTTGGCGGAGCAAGTCCGGTGAAACATTTCACTGCAGATCAGTAGAAAATTGCTCCAGCAACCTGTGCTTCAGTATCTTGCCAGTTGGAGCCGCCGGCAGAGCTTCGGTCAGGACAATCTGTGACGGGCATTTGTACCCGGCCAGTTGCTGGCGCACAAACCGGATCAATTCTGCCACCTCGGGCCGATCCTGCGGGCTCACCTCGACAAAGGCCAGGACCTCTTCGTCGCTCTTGTTGCGTCGGCCAACCACTGCCGATTGCACCACCTTGGGATGGGCATTCAGAGCCGCTTCTACCTCGGGCGGGAAGACATTGAACCCGCCGTGGATGATCAACTCTTTTGAGCGTCCCTCGATGTGCAGAAAGCCCTTGTCATCCAACCGCCCCAGATCGCCACTGCTGAGCCAGCCGTCCGGGTCCAGAACCTCGGCCGTTGCTTCTGGGTTGCGATAGTAGCCCAGCATCACATTGCCACCGCGCAATTGCACTTCCCCAACACCACCACCGCCGCCGGCCACCGTCTCGTCGATCCGTACCTCCACCCCGGGCAGCGGCGGCCCGGCTGAGATATCCGGGTTGCCCATCTCGCTGTTCTTGGTGGCACAGACCCCAGCCGTGGCCTCGGTCATGCCATAGCCGTTCTGCAGTGCCACGCCATAAAAGCGCTCGGCCCTCCGCTTCCAATCCGGATCCAATGGCGCAGCCCCGGAAGAGACATATTGCAACACCGGGCTATCAAGCCGCTCCAGCCCCTGTTCCTTGGCAAATTGCATCACCAGCGCATGCATCTGTGGCACCGCTGCCAGCCGGGTCACCCCGCGCTGCAGCGCTTCATAGAGTTTGGCAGCCGAGAACCGCGCCTCCAGCCAGACCTCCGCCCCCGCATGCAGCGCTGCCGTCATCACCGAAGCCAGCCCAAACACATGGGTCATCGGCAGCACACCATAAATGACATCCTCCGGTCCCATGTCGCGCAGTTCAGCAGAGGCTTTGCCGCCGAATTCGAGATTGGCATGGGTCAGCATCACCCCTTTGGGGGCCCCGGTGGTGCCCGTGGTATAAAGCAACACCGCCACCTCGTCGGGGGCATCACCGGAGCTGGCGTAGGGGTGTGCCAAATGCATTTCACCAAAACGCCCCGTAATCCCTTCGCCGCCCAACCGGCTTGCATGGGCCTGGCGGTCGCCGGGGATCTGGGTTGCGACCAGCACCGCCGCAGGACGGGCATGGTCCAGGATCCGGTCCACTTCGACAGCACTCATGCGGGCATTGACCGGCACCGCCACGGCTCCACATTGCGAGCTTGCCATCAGGGCTGCCACCACCGCACAGCAATTCTCTGCCAGCACCACCACCCGATCGCCGGGGACCACCCCGGCACCGCTCAGCACCTGGCGCAGATCTGCCGCCGCCGCCGCCAGCTCGCGGTAGCTCCAGCGGGTGCCAAGACTGTCACCAAAAGCCGGGGCATCGGGTCGAAGGTCAACCTGCCTCTGCAAAATCTCATGCCAAAGCGCCATAATCCGTTCTCCCAAATATTCAAAACGCCCCAAAAGGGCAGACCGGCCGCGCTCAGATCTTGTCGAAGCGGGGCGCGCGTTTTTCCAGAAAGGCGGCAATGCCTTCCCCCGCTTCCGAGGCCCCCGCCGCATGGGCCATGGCATCGCGCTCCCGATCCAGTTGCGCCGCTTCTGTTGTCTCATAGGCTGCAGCCACCAGTTGGCGGATGACCTGCTGCGCCTCAGGCGGGCCCGCAGCCAGTGCCGTCACCAGGTCCTGACCGGCCTGTTCCAGCTCTGGGGCTGCTACCACCAGATTGACCACGCCCAACTCTGCCAGGCGCTCAGCGGTAACCGGGCGTGCCAACAGACACATTTCCATCGCCAGGGCGCGCGGCAGCATCCGCGCCAAAGCGGCGGTCAATCCACCGTCCGGCACCAGCCCGGCTTTGACATAGGCGGCGGTGAACTTGATGCCGGTCTCGGCGATGATGAGATCCGCCGCCAGCGCCAGCGAGACCCCGGCCCCGGCCGCGCCCCCGGCCACCAGGGCAATCACCGGCACCGGTGCCGCCCGCAATCCGCGGATCAGATCATGCAGCTGATCGACCTTACCACGACGCTGCTCTTCACTGAGATTGCGGCGCTCGATCAGCACATTGAGATCGCCCCCAGCGCAGAAAAAACCGCCCTGCGAGGTCAGTACAATGGCGCGAATGCGCGGCTCCTCTGCCCGAATGCAGGCCTCGGCAATCACCTCATAGAGGTCCGGAGACAAGGCGCCCCTGCGGGCCGCATTCATGTTCACCACCTTCAGATGGTCGCCGCAGTCGTCCAGCCGTGCCAATTTGCTCATTTTCGAAGCCTTTTGAAAACACCAGTTGCGGTGGTCAGCACCCTGTCATCCGCATCCACCAGCTCGCCAAAGACATGCGCAATCGATGCCCCGCCGCCTGTCACCCGCGCCCGTGCCCTGACCTCACCACTGCGGCCGGCCGCCACATAAGACAGCGTCAGGGAGACCGTCACCAGGGCGGCATGGTTTTCCGGGTCAAAGAACTGCGACGCGGTATTGCCACAAACAACATCCAAAAGCGTCGCCGCAATGCCCCCGTGCAAAATCCCATGCCGATTGAGATGCTGCGGCTGCAGATCCAGCGCCACCAGACAAGAGCCATCGGCACGGTCAATCACGGTCTTGTAGCCAACCAACTGCTGACAGCCCGGATCTTCGATCATGAAGGTCCGTGCTGTACTGTCAGCCGCCCCGGGCTTTTGGTCAGGCCGCGCTGTGGTCAATGAAACGCTCCAACTGGGTGTCGGTGTCACCAAAACGGTGATCCGCCATCACGATGCGCTTGGCGATATGGCCCAGCTCATATTCTTCGGTCATGGCGATGCCCCCATGCAGCTGGATGCTCTCTTCCGCAACCAGCCGACCGGCGCGCCCAATCAGGTTGCGCGCGGCTGCAATTTGCAGGGCTTGTTCGTCCGGATCCGCGTCCAGATGCCCGGCCGCGTTGATCACTGCAGAGCGCGCCTGTTCCAGCTCGATCAGCAAGGTCGCCATACGGTGTTGCAGCGCCTGAAAACTACCGATGGGGCGACCAAACTGCTGCCGTGTCAGAAGATAGTCGCGGGTGAGGCTGGTGGCCGTTTCCATCGCCCCCAGGGTCTCGGCGGCAATGGCCACCTCGGCGCGACTGATGGCACGTTTGAGCGCCGGATACGCCGCCCCCGCAGCCCCCAATCGGGCGCTCTGGGGCAGGCTCACATCCTCGAGATCCAGCTCTGCGGCGCGTCCTCCCGCAAGCAGCGGATAGCCGCGCAGGGAAACACCCTCTGTCTGGCGGGGAACAAGAAACAGCGAAATGCCGTCTTCCTCGCTTGGCCCACCGCTTTCACGGGCCGAGACCAGCAGATAGTCCGCCGCCTCGGCATTGATGACCACCGCCTTGCGCCCGCGCAGGATGATGTCATCTCCTGCCTGCGTCGCCCTGGTCTCTACCTGGGCCAGATCGTAACGGCTGTTGGGCTCACCATGGGCCAGGGCCAAATGCAGGCTGCCCGCGATGACCTCCTCGACCAGCGGTTTTTGCGCCGCATCTCCGAGGGCTGCAATCAACCCACCGCCCAGGATCGCGCTATCCAGCAAGGGCTCCACGGCCCCGGCGCGGCCCAGTTCCTCGAACACGGTCGTGAGGTCAAACCCCGCACCGCCAAAGCCGCCATCCTCTTCGCTGAACAGGGCGCCAATGACCCCCAGCTCTGCCAGTTTACTCCAGATCTCAGCATCAAAGCCAAGCAGGCTGCCGCCATCGCCAAGGCGGGTGCTGGCCTGCAAGGCCGCCTGATTGTCACGCAAAAACCGACGCAGGCTGTCCTGCAGCATCTGGCGTTCTTCTGTCAGATCAAAGTTCATGCCCCACCTCCCAGCTTGACCTTGGCAATGATGTTTTTCTGGATCTCGTTTGAGCCGCCAAAGATCGAGAGCTTGCGATAGTTGAAATACTGCGGTGCCACGGCGGCGCTGCCTTCGGGCCCGACCTCGGGCTCGTTGCCACCTTCCAGCGCTTCCGAGACAAAGGGCATCGCATAGGTCCCTGCCGCCCTGCGGGCCAGGTCATTGATCTCTTGCCGGATTTCGGTGCCCTTCACCTTGAGCATCGAGCTTTCGACGCCCGGTGCCTGACCGGAAGCCGCCCGCGAGATGATGCGCAGGTTGGTGGTCGACATCGCCATCAGATCGATCTCGGCCCGCGCCAACCGGGCGGCAAAATGGGCATTCTCGATCAGCGGACGGCCCCGGTGCATCTGGCTGCGCGCCATGCGTTTCACCGCCTCCAGCCCGGCGCGACTAAAGCCGACACCGGCAATATTGGTGCGTTCATGGGTCAACAGGTATTTGGCATAGGTCCAGCCCATGTTCTCTTCGCCCACCAGGTTCTCCACCGGCACTTTGACATCCGTGAACCAGACCTCGTTCACCTCATGGGTGCCATCCAGCAGAATGATGGGGCGGACTTCGATGCCCGGCGTATCCATGTCGATCAGCAGAAACGAGATCCCCGACTGTTGCTTGGCCTCCGGGTCGGTGCGCACCAGGCAGAAGATCCAATTGGCGTATTGGCCCAGGGTGGTCCAGGTTTTCTGACCATTGACAACATAGTGATCGCCCTCGCGCACTGCGCGGGTCTTGAGACTGGCCAGATCCGATCCAGCTCCGGGCTCGGAATAGCCCTGACACCACCAGTCCTCTCCGGATAGAATACGGGGCAGATAGTGATCCTGCTGCGCCTTGGAGCCGAATTTCTGCAACACCGGCGCCAGCATGCTCAACCCAAAGGGAACAATGCGGGGCGCATTGGCACGACAGCTTTCCTCCTCAAAGATATGGCGCTGCACCGCGTTCCATTCACATCCGCCAAATTCCTTGGGCCAATTGGGGGCCAGCCAGCCCTGCGCATTCAGGATCGCATGCCATTGATCATGCCCCTCTTTGCCCAGCTCACGTCCCGCGCGAATGGTCTGCGCCATCTCCTGGGGCAGTTTCTGTGCCAGAAACTCCTGTACTTCGGCACGAAAGTCCTGCTCTTCAATCGAGTAATTCAAATCCATTTGGTGCTTCCCTCCCCGAAAGCCGCCCCCGGCCAAAGGCCGGGCGCGCGCCATGGACCCACGACGGGTCCGTGGCGCGCTTTCTCCTTTTGACGATCAGTAGATCTCGAACAAGCCAGCCGCGCCCATGCCACCGCCAATGCACATGGTCACTACGCCCAGCTTGGCCCCGCGCCGTTTGCCTTCGCGCAGGATATGGCCCGTCATCCGCGCACCCGTCATGCCAAAGGGGTGGCCAATGGCAATCGAGCCACCGTTGACGTTGCATTTCTCGTCATCGATGCCCAACCGGTTGCGGCAGTAAAGCGCTTGGCTGGCAAAGGCCTCGTTCAGCTCCCAGATGTCGATATCATCCACCGTCAACCCGTGGCGCTCCAACAGCCGTGGCACCGCAAAAACCGGACCAATGCCCATTTCATCCGGCTCACAGCCCGCCACACAGAAGCCTTTAAAAGCCCCCATGGCTTCAATCCCGCGCTGCTCGGCCTCTTTGCTGTCCATCAGCACCACCGCAGCGGCACCATCGGACAGTTGGCTGGCATTGCCTGCGGTGATGAACTTGCCTTCCCCGCGCACCGGCGCCAGACCTGCCAACCCCTCCAGTGTGGTGGTCGGGCGGTTGCATTCATCGCGATCGACCACGGCCTCAACCTTGCTGATCTCGCCGGTTTCCTTGTCCTTGACGGCCATGGTCGTGGTCATCGGCACGATTTCATCGTCAAAGAGACCATTGGCCTGGGCCGCCGCGATGCGCTGCTGGCTCCGCAGCCCATAGGCGTCCTGTTCTTCGCGGCTGATGCCATAACGATCCGCCACGATATCGGCGGTCTCGATCATCGCCATATAGATCTCCGGCTTATGCGCCAGCAGCCAGGGGTCTGCCGCCGGGCGCATCTTGGCCTGCACCATCGAGATGCTCTCGACGCCGCCCGCCACCATCGCACCAGAGCCCCCTTCGGTGATCGATTGCGCCGCCAGGGCAATGCTTTGCAAACCTGAGGAGCAAAAACGGTTCACTGTCATGCCAGAAGCGGTCACCGGCAGCCCGGCGCGAATGGCAATCTGGCGGCCGATATTGCCACCGGTTTCACCCTCGGGCAGACCACAACCGATGACACAATCCTCGATGTCACCGCCCTCCAGCCCGGCGCGGGCCACCGCCGCCTCAACGGCATGGCCGCCCATGGTGGCTCCATGGGTCATGTTCAGGGACCCGCGAAAGGATTTGGCCAGCCCGGTGCGGGCGGCAGAGACAATAACGGCCTGTTTCATCAGCTGTTTTCCTTGTTCAGATCATCAAAGTTGCGGCCCTCGGCCACCAGTTTTTCCAACAGAGGAGCAGGCTCCCAGAAATAGGCATCCTCCTGCGCGTAGGATTTGATATTGGCCAGGATCTTGTCGACACCTTCAATATCGGCCCATTTCAATGGCCCGCCGCGATAACGCGGGAAACCATAGCCAAAGAGCAGGGTCATATCGACATCCAGAGGACGGCGCGCGATGCCCTCACCCACCACCTTAGCCGCCTCGTTCACCATGGCCGCCATGTAGCGGCTCAGGATTTCCTCATCCGAGAAACTGCGTGGCGTAATCCCTTGTTCGGCGCGTTCGGCCGCGATCAGATCACTGACATCCGGGTTTGGTGTCCCGCCGCGCTTGCCCGCCTCGTAAACGTAATACCCTTTGCCCGTCTTCTGACCAAAATTGCCCGCCTCACACAGCTTGTCGACATAAGAGCTGTCGCGTTCGCGTGGATCCATACCCTCAGCGCGCTTGCGCTTGCGCATGGCCCAGCCAATGTCCAGCCCCGCCAGATCGGCCACCGCAAAGGGCCCCATGGCAAAGCCAAACCCTGTCAGCGCCTTGTCGATCTGATAAGGCGAGGCCCCATCCAGGATCATGTGATCCGCCGCTTTACGATAAGTCGACAGGATCCGGTTGCCGATGAACCCATCGCAGACACCGGCGCGCACTGAGATCTTCTTCAACCGTTTGCCCAGTTCAAAGCCGGTGGCAACCACATCAGGGGAGGTCTTGTCTGCGACCACCACCTCAAGCAGCTTCATCACATGGGCCGGCGAGAAGAAATGCAGCCCGATCACGTCTTCAGGACGCGATGTGCAGGCCGCGATTTCATTCACATCCAGGTAAGAGGTATTTGAGGCCAGGATCGCCCCTTTCTTGCAAACCGCGTCCAGCTGGCCAAAGACCAGTTTTTTGACGCTCATCTCCTCAAAGACGGCCTCGATCACCAGATCCACATCGCTGAGCGCCGCATAGTCGGTGGCAAGTGTCAGCGCCTCTTCGGTCAGCTGGGCAAATTGAGCCTCGGAGATCTTGCCACGCTTCAGCGCGCCCTGCAGATTGCCCACGATGCGCCCTTTGGCGGCCGCAGCAGCCTCATCGGTCATCTCGAGCATGACCACAGGCAGGCCCGCCAACAGTGCTGCAGTGGCAATACCTGCCCCCATAGTGCCGCCGCCAATGACGCCGATTGCGTTCAAGTCCCGCGGCGCAACGCCTTTCAGCTCTGGCAGTTTACTGACCGCGCGCTCCGAAAAGAAGGCATGGATCATGCCCTGGCGCTGGTCCGAGCCCATCAGCTCCATGAACAGGTCGCGCTCACGCTTCAGCCCTTCTTCAAATGTCGCCGCCTCAGAGGCCGCTTGCAAGGCCCGTACGCAAGTCGCAGGCGACAACTGGCCGCGGCCCTTTTTCAAAATCGCGCCGTAGGCCGCATCAAAATCGATCGCTTCGGGCGCGGGCAATTCGCCCACGGCGCGGCGCGGCGCGCCCTGGTCCAGCAGCTCTTGCGCATAGGCCAGACCAATCTCGCGCGGCTCGCCTTCATCGATCTTGTCGATAATCCCTGCTTCCAGTGCTTCCTTGGCGCCGACCTGTCGCCCGGAGGTGATGATCTCCAGGGATTTTTCGGTGCCCGCCACCCGCGGCAGACGCTGGGTACCACCGGCACCGGGCAAGAGCCCCAGATGCACCTCAGGCAGGCCAACCCGCGCTGTCGGCACAGCAATGCGGTAATGCGATGACAGCGCCACCTCAAGCCCGCCCCCCAGGGCGGTGCCATGCAAAGCCGAAACCACCAGCAAAGGCGAAGCTTCAATCCGGTTGCACAGCTCCGGCAGATGCGGCGGCTGTGGTGGTTTGCCAAATTCGGTGATGTCTGCGCCGGCAAAATAGGTACGACCATCGCCATAGATCAGCACCGCCTTGGCCCCCTCGCTTTCCGCCCGCTCGATCCCGGCCAGCAGACCTTTGCGAATATCAAACCCAAGGGCGTTGACTGGCGGGTTCTGCGCCTTCAGAACCGCAATATCTCCAACCCGCTCATAAGCGATGGCGTCAGTCATGTAATTATCCTCTCTCGCGTCGGGCACCTCAACCAACCTGGCCGGCCCTTTCGTTGTCTTGATCTCACCACAGGCCGCCCCCTCAGGCCAAGCCCCAGAGCAATACGCAGGTGCAGAACCTCGCGTCATTCAGTTGGCCACCACGGCCAGCTATGGACCTCGCCAGAACATCGGTAAAATTCTGACATGCGGAATTTCATTCTAGTCCTGACGTCAAACTAGGCAAGACACCCCAGCTGATCAAGCAATAATCTTGCGCAGGCAGCGAGAAAATGCTGCACTGCGCAGATGGATCCCCCCAGAATGCAAAAAGGGCACCTGCTGCGCAGATGCCCTATGACCAATTCTAAAGAACAGAATTACAGGTGGGCTTGCACCACGCCAGAGGCCACCCAACCATCAAAGATCTCCAACACCTTCTCACAAAATTCCGCATCATTGATGTGGCAGTCAAGCTCTACCAGATCAGCATTGGCCGGGCTGCTGCTTCGCATTTCATCGCAGAAGGCTGCCAGCCCCGCACTATCGTGCAAGTCCCCACCGGGGCGATCCCATTCGTTGCACCCCTGATTGGGCAGCAACAAGGTCACCGGAGCCTCTGCCTGTTCCAGCTTACCACAGATCGCCCGGGCAACGCTGCGCCGCTCCTCTGCCTCCAGAACAGCTGAGGATAACAGCCGATTATGGGCATGGGTGGGTCGGCCGGACAACTGCGGCGGCACCGCCTGCCATCCGATAAAATCCACCAGATCATAGCACCCTGGCGCCACCAGCTGTGGGGTTCCACTGCCTCCGGCATTGGTCATCCGATCCGCGCCCGCCGACAGCCCGCCAAACAGATGGTTGGAGACCTCCTGCGGGGCAAAATCCATCACCGCGGCAAAGGCCCCCTCCCCCGCAAGACTTTCAAAAGCGCGCCCCCCCATGCCGGTGGCATGAAACACCGCCACCTCAAATCCCCGCGCCTCCAGCGCCGGTTTCAGCGTCACCATGTAACGCAGCACCGTCTTGCCAAAGGAGGTCATGCCGATTAAGGGCCGCTGCCGCCGCGGAGCCTCGACCGCCCGCGCCGCGCCCAGCACCGCACCAGCAGCCTGGCTAAGGGAGGCCTTGCAGATCGAGTTGAGCCCAAATAGTCCGCCCGCCCAAAGGATCATCTGCACATCCGCCGGAATCCGCTCCGGCGGCATCAAGGGCGAAAAGGCCACGGTAGAGACCACATATTTGGGCGCTCCAACCGGCAGCGCGGCACAAAGGTCCAGCGCCAGATCGGTGCCCATGGTGCCGCCCAGGACAATCACGCCATCGATGCGCCCGGCGCGATACAGCTCCAGCGCCTTGGCCGCCGCCCCGGTGCCCATGATCTGCATCGCGGTGTTTTCATCACCACTGGCAATCGCCGCTTCAATCGAGCTGCCACCAGCCTCGGCCACCTGATGTTTGCTGACATCCGTCGGGCGGCTGGGATCCCCCAGCACGCTCACATCCATCGACAATACCTTGCCGCCCTGGCCATGGATCACCTCGGCCAGATAATGCAACTCGTCATCCTTGGTGTCATAGGTTCCCGCAACCAGGATTGTCTTTGCAGCCGTCATGTCACTCTCCCGACGCCCAGGGCGCCTCTCCTTCATTTTGGTCAAAATACCTCCGCCGGAGGCCACAGGTTTTGCACGCAAAACCTGTTTCTCTATCCGACGTCACAGCTGGATCCAGGCCGTTTTCAGGTCGACATATTTGTCCAGCGCATGCATCGATTTGTCATGACCATTGCCGGATTGGCCAACCCCGCCCAAAGGCACGGTATTGTCCGCGCCACCATAGGTGTTCACATGCACCACACCCGCGTGTATGCCTGCTACCATGCGATGGGCCCGCGACAGGTCCGCCGTCCAGACTCCGGCAGCCAGACCAAAGTCAGTGGCATTGGCCAGCCCCAGCGCCTCTGCCTCGCCCTCGAATTTACTCACCGCCAGAACCGGGCCAAAGACCTCACGCTGGAACAGCGCATGATCCTGCGCCACATTGGTAACAATGGTAGGTGCCATATAGCTCCCGCCCGTGTCCTCAAGGATGCGCGCACCACCGGTCACCACCTGGCCGCCTTCGGCCCGCGCCATATCCATGAAGGAGAGGTTGCGCCGCAGCTGATCCTCGGAATTCACCGCCCCGACCTGGCTGCCCAGGTCCAGCGGATCCCCGACCCGCAGCGCTTCTGCTTCTGCCTTAAGCATCTCGACAAATTCGTCATGCACCGAGGCCTCCACCAGCAGCCGTGAGCCCGCGACGCAGACCTGGCCAGAATTGCGGAAAATGCCCATGGCCGAGATCTTGGCCGCCTTTTGTAGATCCGGCGCATCACCAAAGACGATATTGGGGGATTTGCCGCCCAGCTCCAGATAACAGCGCTTGAGGTTGGACCGCGCCGAGGCCTCTAGCAGCTTGCGCCCGGTCATGCCAGAGCCGGTGAAGGTCAGCACATCCACCCCCATGGAATTGGCCAGCGCCGCGCCGGTTTCCATACCACTGCCCGTAACCACGTTCAGCACCCCATCGGGCAGGCCACATTCGGCGCAGATTTCTGCCAGCCGCAGCAAGGACAGAGAGGCGGTTTCAGCTGGCTTCAACACCACCGAATTGCCCATGGCCAATGCAGGCGCCAGTTTCCAGGCGCCAATCATCAGCGGGAAGTTCCAGGGCACGATTGCGCCAACCACGCCCACCGGCATCCGGTGCACCAGCCCCAGAACATCCGGGGCTGTCGGCGCAACCTCGCCCGCCACTTTGTCCAGCGCTTCGCCGTAGTAACGAAACGTGCCCGCAGCCGATCCCGGCTCCGCCTTCAGCGCCATATTGAATTCGGTGCCATTGTCGCGCACGCCCAGCACGGCCAGTTCGACGGCTTCGGCCTCGATCCGATCGGCAATCCGATGCAACAGCTTTTTGCGTGCGGCGGGGGACTGCCCCGCCCAGCGGCCATCCTCAAAGGCCCGCCGCGCCGAGGCGACAGCGCGTTCAACATCGGCAGCAGAAGCGCCCTCAAGCGTGGTTAGAACAGATCCTTCAATCGGCGAAGTAACTTCGAGTGGCGTGCCCGAACCTCCTTGCCACGATCCTTCAAGAAAGAGTTTTTGCGGCGCGACAGCAGTCTGCCGAAGCTGGTTGATGCGGTTTTGGTCTGCCATTCGGCCTCCTTCAGCTCTTTGCGCTCTTTCCAAACCCGAAGGAAATGAGAGGCAAGAACCAAGATGATGATGGTAAAGATGATGAATGCGATTGGACGGTTGATCATGTCCCAGGGCTCTTTGACCCGCGCCATGCCCGCCCGCAGCTTGACCTCCATGATGCCACCCAGAACCATGCCGAGTATGATCGGCACCGCCGGCAAAGACAGCCGTTTGAGGATGAAACCAAGGATGCCAAATCCGGCAGCCATGATGCAGTCGGTGGCGGAATTGCGCAGACTATAGACCCCGACAAAGCTGAGGGTGAGGATGCAAACGCCCAGAAAGCGATTGGGGATTCGTACCACCTGGATCAGATGGCGGGTGGCAAAAAGCAGGAAGATCAGCACCAGCACATTGAGGATCAGCAGTGCCAGATAAAGGGCGACGACAAAATCCATGTCGTTCTGGAACAGCGCCGGTCCCGGCACCACGTTGTGCACATAAAACACGCTGAGCATCATCGCCGTCAGCGCCTCGCCCGGAATGCCCAGCGCCAAGAGTGGCACCATGGCGGCGGCGGGCACGGCATTATTGGCCGTCTCGGCCGCAATCAGCCCCTCCGAGGAGCCATTGCCAAAATCCTGCGGTCGTTTCGAACTCTTCTGCGCGTAGGTATAGGACATGAACTGGGCGGTGAACTCCCCCACACCAGGAACCATGCCCATCAGAACACCAAAGCTGGCAGAGACTGCGGTCACACGCGGATGGCGGGCCAGTTCTCGCAGCCCCTGGAACATACCGCCGCGCAGCTTGGTCAGATGGACTTTCTCATCTTCATCCAACAGCAGCACAAAGGCCTGGCTCAGCGCAAAGAGCCCAAGAACCACCACGATGAGATTGACGCCCCCGCCCAGAAAATCCTGCTCGAATGTATAGCGTTGGGTGTATTTGACCGGCTCCATGCCGATGGAGTTGAGGAAGATGCCGAAACAGGCCAGCGCCCCCGCCATCAAGGCCTGGCCCCGGTGCGCCACCACCACCAGAATGAGGCCCAAAAGGGCGGCCAAAAAGATCTCGCGACTGCCGAACATCGGCGCCACCTTGGCCAGAACGGGCGCAAACAGGATCAGACAGATAACCGAAAAGACACCGCCAAAGAAACTGGCGGAATAGGCCAGGCTGAGGGCCCGGCGCGGCTCTCCGCGCGCGGTCATCGGATAGCCATCATAGGTAGTCAGCGCATTCACCGCGGTGCCCGGTGTATTGATCAGGATCGCCGGGATGGCACCGCCATACATGGAGGAACCATAGATGCCCAATAGCACGGTAAGCCCCACGATCGGGTCCATGGAAAAGGTCGCAGGCAACAGAATGGCAATGGCCACCGCAGGCCCGACACCGGGGATTGCGCCAATCAGAACGCCGCCGACAGAGCCCGCCAGCAGGGCCAGCGCCACGTCCCAGCGCATCAGGATTTCAAGTGCGGAAAAGATCATATCCATCGGAAACCCCGGGCCTAGAGATAAAGAATAAAGAAGCTGCGCAGGGTGCCCGGCAGATACTCATAGAGCAGAGCGCCGGGGATCTTCACCGACAACAAGCCCTTAAAAAGCACCACCACGCTCAGCGCAAAGCCAAGGCTGACCCACAGCATCAAGCGGCTGCGATACCCCATGCGCCGTGCCAGCAAGGGCACAAAGACAAGGGTCACCGGCAAATAGCCAACGAGCGGCACCAGAAAGACATAGGCCATGAACCAGAGCCCGTATTCCAGGCTCTGCCCCCAATGGCGGGCTTCTTTGAGATCATAACGCGACACCCGCCGCCAAGGCAGGCGATAAAGATGCAGCCCGCCCAAAAGCACCATGCCGCCAAGGCTGATCGCCGGCCAGAACCGGGGTTGAGCAAACAGCTTGGTCTTTTTCACCCAGGTCGTTTGTTCACCGATCAGCGCCAATAGCAGCACCGACAAGGTGAGAAACACCAGGGCAAAAATCAGCTGTCCGCGCCGAGGTCCGACAAAGCGGCTTTCACGTTCAGTTGTCATGAGGAGGGATCTTTTCGCGCGATGGAACGGTTGTCAAAAAAGGCCGGAGCAAAAGAGGCTCCGGCCAGTCGGGGAGAAATCCTATTCCAGGATCGTGCTGATCTTTGCCATGGTGGCAATATCATTGGCCACACGGGCGGCGCTTTCGTCAGCGGTCTGCCAGTAGACCAGGGCACCGGTTTCATCAGCCACGGCCTGGGCACGTTCGCTGAACACGGTTTCCTGGGCGACTTCGATGATCTTGTCACGCACATCCTGCGGCGTGTCCTTGCTGACAAAAAGCCCGTTCCAAAGCGCAATGTCCAGGCTTGCGTCCAGCTCACCAATGGCAGGCGCGTCGGGCACTAGCGGGATCCGCTGGTCGGTGATCGAGACCAGAACCTTGACATCATCCAGGCAAGGCAGGATCAGCTGCAGCGTGGTGTTGATCACATCCGCATCGCCCGAGGCCAGTGTGTTACAGTCCAGCGCGTCAAAGGCCGCATCGGATCCCCACGTAAAGCCTGCGTTCTTGGCAAAGGCCTTGGTCACCTGGGTTGGCGTCAGCACATCGCCGAAATGGCCCAACGCAACATCGTTTTCCTGAGCATAAGCCGCCAGCTCTTCCATGCTGGAATAGGGGGCATCACCGGAGGTCGCGATGACAAAGGGATAGGTCAAGAAAATACCCAGCGGATCAAATTTCGCCGGAGTCAGTGGCGGGATGTCGATCTGGTGGCCCATCACCGGCACCCCGATCACAAAGGATCCAACTGTGTAACCATCTGCCGGAGCATTGGCCACTTCGATGGCACCCGGGAAAGGACCACCGCCGCCGCCGGGCTTGTTCACCACCGCAGCCGCAACGCCATATTTGGCCTGAAAATCATCGGCGATCATCCGGGTCAGTACGTCTTCGAGATCGCCGGGAGGCCAGGGCACGATAAAGTTAACGGGTTTTTCCGGGTATTCAGCCTGCGCCGCCACAGCGCTTAGGCCCAGAGCCGCCGCAGCTGCGGCACCTTTTACGAGATGGGTAAGTTTCATTTCAGTCTCCCAGTTGGTGCTGTTGTTTCAGCTTGATGGTTCATTATTTGAACCGATGGTTTGAATTTAGATTGACAGGCCACCTGCTTATCTGTCAACAAAATAACATTCTGGGTGTCTGTTTTTCCAAAACCACCCGCTCACCTTGTCCTAAGAGGAGCCCGGACCGGCGCATGGGAACTGTCAGTAAAGCCCTTTCATTGTTAAGCTTTTTCGCGCCGGATCGCACCGAAGTCGGCCTCAGCGACCTCACCCGCCTATCCGGGATGAACAAGGCGACCGTCTATCGCCTTATGGGAGAGCTGCAGGATTCGGGCTTTGTCGAACAGGGGGAAAACGACCGTGCCTATCGCCTGGGACCGCAGGTTTTACACCTCGCCGCGCTGCGGGAAGCCTCCACCCCGATTCTCTCGGTGTCACGTCGCATCTTGCGCGAGCTGAGCGAGGAAACCGGCGAGACCACCCATGTTTCGCTTGGGCATGACAGCTGGGTGCAGACCCTGAGCCACGCCTACTCGCCGCGTCACGCCACCAAGGTCACCATGGAAGACGCCCAGACCGTTACCTATCATGCCACCAGTTCGGGCCTCGCCATCCTCGCCTATGCCGATCCGGAATTTGTCGAGACCGTGCTCGCACGCCCGCTGAAAGCGCATACCAGCATGACGACGGTTGATCCCGAAGTGATCCGCGCCAAGCTGGCTCAAATCCGCGAAACCGGGCTATCGGCGACACTTGGCAGCTACGAGCTCGAAGTTCATTCCCATGCGGTGCCAGTCTTTGGCGCAGACCACAAAGCGCTTGGCGCGCTTGCGGTTGCCGCCCCGGCCTCGCGCATGGGCCCGGCCCAGCAAGACATCATCAAATCCGCCCTGCGTCGCGCCGGGGCCGCCCTCACCCACCGGATCGGCGGCAGCCCTCCGCGCGACTATCCCCAGAATGATATCGCGTGACGCAGTTATCCCTCAACAAGACACATTGGCCCCAGTCCGGGCCTGCTCAGGAGTTCAAGTGATGAAAGATTCCAATTTCCTCAAGGAACACAATGCCAAGTCCATGTGGCACCCGATGACGCATCCAGCCGACAGCCTGGCCAACCCGCCTGCTATCATCACCGGGGCCAGCGGCGTGCGAATCCGCGATATCGACGGCCATGAAGTCATCGATGCCGTTGGCGGGTTGTGGAACGTCAACCTTGGGTTTTCCTGCCAGCCGGTAAAGGATGCGATTGCCGCGCAGCTGGATGTGTTGCCCTATTATTCAACCTTTCGCGGCACCAGCAACGACCAGGTGATCCAGCTGGCCGAAGAGCTGCGTGATTTCTTTGCCCCCGATGGGCTGACCCGTTCCTTTTTCACCTCTGGTGGTTCTGATTCGGTAGAGACAGCACTGCGGCTGGCGCGGCAATATCACAAGATACGTGGCGAGGCCGGGCGGACCAAGTTCCTCAGCCTGAAAAAAGGCTATCACGGCACTCACATGGGCGGCGCTTCGGTCAATGGCAATGCCAATTTCCGCACCCAGTATGAACCCCTGCTGCCCGGCTGCCATCACATCCCGGCCCCCTATACCTATCGCAATCCCTTCAACGAAAGCGACCCGGCGCGACTGGCGCAGCTCTGCCTGCAGGCGCTGGAGGATGAGATCGCCTTTCAAGGTGGGGGCACCATCGCCGCCTTTATCATGGAGCCGATCCTGGGGGCCGGTGGCGTCATCCCCCCACATGAGAGCTTTATGCCCGGCGTGCGCGCGATCTGCGACAAACACGGTATTTTGCTGATCGCCGACGAGGTGATCACCGCCTTTGGCCGCACCGGATCCTGGTCCGGTTCACGTCACTGGGGAGTGAAGCCCGATTTCATGTGCACCGCCAAAGCCATCACCAATGGATATTTCCCCTTTGGCGCGGTGATGATCGGCGAACAGGTGGCCGAGATCTTCGAGCAGGATCAGACCGGTCGCGCCGCCATCGGCCATGGCTATACCTACTCGGGCCATCCCGTTGGGGCCGCCGCAGCGCTGGCATGCCTGGAAGAAACCAAGCGCCTCGACGTGCCCAAAAACGCTGCT
This sequence comes from Roseobacter sp., assembly GCA_015665415.1. Taxonomy (GTDB): domain Bacteria; phylum Pseudomonadota; class Alphaproteobacteria; order Rhodobacterales; family Rhodobacteraceae; genus Pseudophaeobacter. The sequence goes on along the minus strand of JADFAE010000022.1, from coordinate 15,772 downwards.
CTGCGCGGCGCCGAGCTGCATCAGGGCCTGCTCGCCCTGCAAGAGAAACACGCCGTGATTGGAGACGTACGTGGCGGCCATGGCTTGATGTGTGCCATAGAGCTGGTCTCGGATCGCGACAACAAAACCCCCATCGACAAGAAAACGGCAGGCAAAATCCAAGAGGTCGCCTATCAGGATGGCGCCATGGTGCGGGTCTCCGGCCCTAATATCATCCTGTCGCCCCCGTTGGTGCTGACTGGCGAAGATGTGACCGGCATTCTCTCCGCCCTGGACGCAGGCCTCGCGGCTGCAAGCTGAGGCCCGCCACAGGCGCTACCGCATCCGCCCGGCCCTCTGCCGGGTGGATGCCACCAAATACCATGGCGGGCTCGAAGCATTTGCTTCGGGCCCGCTGCCTCTCGTAGCGCCGCTGACGCGGCGCGGCACCGCCTGTCTCAACTGAGCCGCAGAACTCTCTGTGCCGCGCTTTATTTCCCATCCTCAGACAGGCCCGCAGACAGACCGGCAGCCCAGACCTCTGACCAAGACCCGAAGGGCTGCAACAGATCAAACAACGCCTGCCCCGTTTCGCTGAGCTGATATCCCGCAGCCCCGCGCTCGACCACATTGCAGGCGCTCAGCTCCTTCAACCGCTTGTTCAACACCGTCGGCGAGACCCCCTCGCAACGCTCCTGCAGGGCGCGAAAGGTCAATCCGCCCTGCGTGCCCACGTCTGACAGCTGCCAGATCACCCCTAGGGCCCAGCTCCGCCCCAGCAAATCAAACAGCGCCATGATCGGTTTGCCGCTTTGGGAGCCGCGCACCGGCAAGCCCGGCTTTGGAATTTGTGACATTTACACCCCTTGCTATCCTTTGCGTAGCACTCTATCGCTACACTAACAGTAGCATTTTCTTTGAGGTGTTCCATGCTCATTCTTCCCGCCCTTGCATCTCTGGGAGCCTCCCTGGGCTGGGCCACTGGTATTGTTCTGGCCCAGACCCCCGCCCGCAAATTGGGGGCCTTTGAGTTCACCCGCATCCAACTGATCGCCTGTGCGGCTTTGCTGTCGCTGATCTGCAGTCTCTTCGGCTATTGGCCCAGCATCCAATGGGGTCACTGGCCCGCATATCTCACCAGCATCACGCTTGGCATCGCTGTGGGAAACCTTACCATGATCGAATGCCTGCGCCGTGCAGGGCCACGGCTCACCGAGCTTTTGCTGGCCCTCAAAGCGCCACTGGTTGCGCTTATGGCCTTTGTCTGGTTGCAGGAAACCCCAGCTGTCGCAGAGGCAATTGGAGGCGCAATCACCCTCGCCGGAATTGCGCTGGCCATTTTCTTTGATCGCCCGAAAGACAGCCCAAGCGAGGCCCGCAGCGGATCCCTTGCTGCGATTCTATTGCTTGGATTTACCGCAACCGCCTGCCAGGGTCTGGGCTTTCTGATCATGAAACCCGCCATGCAGGCAGGAACCGAACCCCTGGCCGCTTCGGCTATACGCTTGCTGGGCGCAGCCTTTCTGATCTCTCTCGTCGCGCTCTGGCCAGCAAAAGCCCTGCAGGGAAAATGCGCTGTTACACCGCAATTGCTGGGACGCACCGTTTTGCCCGGGGTTATCGGCTACGGCCTATCCTCGTCGCTGCTGCTCTATGCTTTTGCCAATTTCGACGCCGGTGTGGCGGCAGTCCTGGGATCCTTGTCACCGGTATTGGTGCTGCCCATTCTCTATTTGAAAGAGGGCAGCATCCCAAGACCACCTGCACTTCTTGGAGCCATACTAGCGGTGAGCGGAACCGCCGTGATCGCCTTCGCCTAAGACCCAAAGCCCGGGCAGAAGCAGCCAGACAATGCTGACGCCCCCCAAAAAACCGTCGCCGAAACAGATCCAGAGGATCCCAGCCCCGCCCCTCACCCGGGACGTGACGCGCCTTCAGCTTTCCGGAACGGTCAGAACCAGCCCGTCCAAAGCGGGTGCGGCTTCGATCTGACAGCTCAACCGGCTGCCGTCCTGGCGATCATCAACCATGTCCAGCATGGCGTCTTCAAATTCGCCAGGCGCGCCGCAGGCCTGCCGCCAATCTGTCGCAACATGGACATGGCAAGTGGCACAGGCCAGGCTGCCGCCGCAGTCGCCAATGATGCCGGGCACCGATTGTGCCTGCGCCGCCTCCATCAGATTTTGGCCATAGTCTACTTGGGCCGTGACGGCTTCGCCGCCCGGCAGGTTCCAGGTTACTTTCATTGGTCTTTCCCTTTTGGTCGCTTCAGACGAAATGCACGTAGAAATCGCGCATGCCGTCCCCTTCCAGATCGCGGGTCTTGCGAACTTCCTTGCGCTTCATGAAGACGTGGTTGGCCACCAACTCGCGGCCTACGGCCTCTGACAGAACCGTGTCGCGCTCCAAGTCAGCAACCGCCCCCTTCAGATCAATCGCGGTGCCTTCGCGCGCATCAGTGCGATCAAAGCCATCCCCGGTTTCCATCGCAGGCAGCTGATACCCTTTCTCGACCCCCAACAAGGACGCCTGCAGCACCGCCGCTACCGCCGTGTAAGGGTTGGAGGAGGCATCCGCCATCCGGTGTTCCAGCCGCGCCTTGGCCCCGCCTTCGGAACTGATCCGTGTGGTCACATTGCGATGATCCCCGCCCCAGTTCTGCCAATAGCCCGACAACGACCCCGGTTGCAGCCGCATATAGCTGTTGGACGTCGGCGCAATCAGCCCGGCCAGACCTTTGTGGTGATGCAACAGCCCCGCCAGACAGCCCCGCGCCAGGTCATTCATGTGCTCTGGCCCACCCCGTGTGCCGCTCGACAGCGCGTTGCCCCCAGCCTCATCGACAAAGGAAAAGTTGATATGCATGCCTGATCCGCCCGCATCTGGAATCGGCTTGGGCATAAAGGTGAGGACGATGCCATATTCCAGCGCGATCTCGCGCGCCATCTGGCGAAACAGCACAATGTCATCAACGGCTTTCACCGCATCGTCAAAGGTCAGCGTGTATTCAAACTGCGGGCTGTCAAACTCCGCTGTGATCATGTCGAGGGAAAACCCCATCTCATCCGCCATTGCCCAGATCCGGTCGTTGAACCGCAGTGGGTCGGCAAAGGGGCCAGTTCCATAGACCACGCCGCCAGGGGCATCATAGGGCATCAACCGCCCGCGATCGTCCGCTTGCATCGCAAAGGCTTCCAACTCGATCCCAACTTTGGGGCTGAGACCGCGTTTTTGCCAGGCCGAAACCGCCCGTTTGAGTGTCCCGCGCGGACAAAGCGACAAAGCCTCTCCTGCATCATCATAGAGATCACCCAGCACGACCTTGGTCGAGGCATGCCAGCTGTCACGGATATCGTCATGCTGCCAACGCAGCTCCATGTCCGGCAACCCTTGCTTGACCAAAGACCCCGGCGCATCCAGAAGATCACGGTCATAATGAGTGCCAAAGACCGAGCGACAGAACCGTGTCGCATCATCGCCAATCTTGGAGTTCGGCAGGTATTTTCCCCGCATGATGCTGAGGTGGTCGCAAAACATCGCGCGCAATCGGGTCTTCATGGCTCATGGTCCTTCCCTGATGGATCGTCAGTGGCATCGTTTCCCGTGCCTTATTGATTAACATATTTAGAGTTTTTCGCGGAGTCTTTCCTGCGAGCTGACACCCGCTTCAGGCCGCCACCACCCGCACCGGCAATTCCTTGATGCCGCCGACAAAGTTCGAGCGCAGGAATTTATGCGGCCCAGCAGCCTCGATATGGCCGATGCGTTTGGCCAGCTCCTGAAACAACACCGTGACCTCAAGGCGGGCCAACCACATGCCCAGGCAGACATGGGGGCCAAACTGCCCAAACGACAAATGTCGGTTGGGGTTGCGCATCAGATTGACCCGGAAGGGATCGTCAAAATAGCTGTCATCGCGATTGGCGGAGATGAACCAATACAACAGCTTGTCCCCGGCACGGATCTGCTTGCCATGCATCTCGACATCCCTGGTGGCGGTCCGGCGGAAATAGAGCGCCGGAGTGGCCCAACGAATGATCTCATCCGCAGCCGTCTCCCAAACCGCACCGCCTGCCTGCATCTGCGCCAGCAGCTCTGGCTGATGACACATCGCCTGAATGCCCGCCGCGATGGAATAGCGCGTGGTATCATTGCCCGCCGCCACCAGCAGGCAAAAGAAATTTCGAAACTCGGTCTCGGTGATAGTAGAGCCATCCTTGGCCGGTTGCAGGATCATGTTGAGCACGCCAGAGGTATCACCCTTGCGCGCCTTTTCTTCCATCAGTTCCTTGGCATAGACATAAAGCTCTGCCCCGGCGGGGGAGTTGAAGGGCATCATGCGGAACTCATCCGTTTCCAGCTTGTCCATCACATGGGCGGTGAAATCCGGATCGGTATTGGCAATCAGCGCATCGCCCTTTTCCACCAGCCAGGGCAGATCCGCCTCCGGCAGGCCAACAACCCGCCCCAGCATCCGCATCGGCAATTGCCGGGCGATGTCTTTGGTGGCGTCAAATGTGCCCTTGGCCAGCGCCTGATCCAGAATTTCGCCGCAGATATCACGGATCTCCTGCTCATATTGCGCCATGGTGGTCTTGGAAAAGGCCTTCATCAGCTTCATCCGTACCTTGGAATGATCCGGTGCGTCGGTTTCCTGAAAGGTGCGTCGCGCCAGATATTCCTCGTAGGACTGGTCTTCCATGCGGATGCCGCGCGCCGATGAGAACAGCTCCGTGTTCTTGTTCATCTGGGTGATGTCGTCATAGCGGGTCACCGACCAGAAGTTCTCTCCACCGGCATATTCAGTCCAGTGCATCGGATCCTCACGTCGGAGCCGGGCAAAGGTGTTATGCGGTGCACCCTGGGCAAATGTGTCATGGCTGCTGAGGTCAGCATGGCCGTCGTCCTGTGGTGTCCAAATGGTCATAATGGGCTTCCCGAATGCTTGCTTTGTGTATATTATTAGAGATCATAAATATGTAAATGAAAAAATATCGAGAAACGGCATGCACTTAGCAATTTTGGTGACCAACACGGACAACAGCCCCTTTGCTGATCAGCACCCAAAGGACGGCAAAAAATTCACCGATCTGATCCAATTGTCCCGCCCGGACTGGCAGCTCACGGTGTTTGAGGTGCACGAGGGAGAGTTTCCCACCGACATCCAGCGTTTCGACGGTGCCCTGATCACCGGCAGCCCGGCCTCAACGCGCAGCGACTTGCCCTGGATCCCTCGGCTTGTGGATCTCATCCGGTTCATGGATCATGCCCAGGTGCCGCTGTTTGGAGCCTGCTTTGGCCATCAGGCCATCGCCCTGGCCCTCGGCGGGGAAATTGACCGTAATCCAGACGGCTGGGCGCATGGGCTGATCGACAACCAGATGGCCGCACGCCCCTCCTGGACCGCCGACCTGCCGCCTCAAGTTGCCCTATACGGCTCTCACTGCGAACATGTGTCTCAGCTGCCAGCGCGGGCCGTGGAAACAGCCAGAAGCACAGGGTTGAATGCTGGATTTCACATCGGCAATCACATCTGGACCAGCCAGCATCACCCGGAGATGAGCCAGGGTTTCATCACCGCCCTGACCGAGGAGATGCGCGACACCCTGGGTCCGGACCTGCACGCCCAGGCGCTGAGCAGCCTGCAAAACACTTCCGACCAAAAGCCGTTCAGCGACAGCCTCGCCCGTTTTTTTGAACAGGCCAGTTGAGCCACCGGCCAGCCCGTTCAAGAAAGCAGACCCCATATCGCGACCCGGGCCCCCCCATGCCCACGCGGATTTTTTAAAGCAGCCCCGAAACCACCCCCAAGCCACAGAAAAGAGCTGATGGAGAGCGCCCTTTTTCATTTGGCTCAAAATATCCCCGCCGGAGGCAGGGGCCCAAAGGGCCCCAACACTCCCTACCCAAACGCTCCAAAGCGCATCAGTCCAGCGCCGCCAGCAGGTCCATCACCGTTACCTGATCAAACTGCACGTGGCGCTGCATCGCGGCTTCAGCCGCTGCGCGATCATGGGCGCTGATCAAAGCGGCAATTTCGCGGTGCTCTCGGGCCGATTGAGCGATCGAGCCCGGGTAGCGGTAGCGGGCACGGTAATAGGCCATCAGCTTGCGCGCGTTGGTCTTGATCATCTCCACCAGAAACGGATTGCCGGAGGCCAGCGCCACCGTTTCATGAAACCTCATGTTCAGCCGGTAATAGGTCTCCGGGCCGGTATCACCTTTCTCGCTGGCATGGGCCTCGCAGGCGCGCACCGCCGCCTCCAGATCCTTGGCCTGCGCGGCTGACATCCGTCGCGCCGCCAGCCCCGCCGCCTGCCCTTCCAGCTTGGCGTGGACCTCAAGAATCGCCAGAAATTCCTCTAACGTCGGCTTAAATAAAACCGCCCCCTTGCGGGGCAGGCGTCTGATCAGGCCAATGGCTTCCAGCTGGATAAAGGCCTCGCGCACCGGCGTGCGAGACACCTGGTGGCGCGCCGCCAGCTCAGCCTCATCCAAAGCCCCGCCCGGGGTCAGACGCCCGGTCTCGATATCGCCAAGAATTGCATTGAAGACCTGCTCGGTTTGACCTGCCATTATCCTGCCGACTGCTTGTTCACTCCTGAATGTCGCCACAATAGGCAAGCGCCCAAGACAAGACAACCAATGCCAGCCCCCAATCCGACACAGCAATTTCGACCAGCCAAGCAGCCTCTCCCGCACCCCGAGGCCTTGCCAGCCAAGCTGGACAAACCTCTGCGGGTTTGGGCCGGGCGCCGCGCATTCGCGCGGCGCCCGGCCCAAGGGGGGAGGGGGTTTTTCCAAAACAACCCGCCCCGCGCGGGAGCCCCTCGCTGCTTTAGCGGTTCGAGCTTTCTGTCGGCAGCGACCCGCGGATCTTGACTGTCAGTTCAGGGGCCACCTCATCCGGCTCAAAGACTCCCAGCAGAATGCCCTTCTGACCGGATTTCCCCCGCCCCGCCTCGATCTGCGCATCCGACAGGGTGGTGCGTTGCGACATCCGCAGCCCCCATTGGCGCAAGCGGTCATACATCAGAGCCAGGATATCGCCATGGGAGGCGCTGCGCCCCAGATCAACCAGCTCGTCCGGATCGCTCTGCATATCAAACAGCATTGGTGGCAAGCCACCTTCGGCGTGCATGAATTTCCAACGCGCATCCGTCACCATGAACAGGCGCGCATCGCGCGGTTGCAGCCCCAACTTGGCACAAAGAGGCATCGTGGAATAGTCGAACTCGGCCACCGCAAATTCCCGCCACTCTGGCACATCCCCGCGCAGCCAGGGCGTCAGATCCCGCCCCTCCAGGATATGCCCCACCGGATCACCCCCGGCAAAATCCAGGAAGGTCGGTGCCAGATCAATCGCCTCGACCAGGGCGTCACAGGTGCTGCCACGGGTCGCATCCGCATGCGCACGCGGATCATAAATGATCAGCGGCACCTTGATCGATGGGTCGTGGAACAGGTTCTTCTCCCCCAGCCAGTGATCGCCCAGATAGTCGCCGTGATCTGAGGTCACCACCACCATGGTGTCCTGCATCCGCCCGGTTTCTTCGAGATAGGCAAAGAGGCGGCCCATTTGGTCATCCGCCTGTTTGATCAACCCCATGTAGGCCGGGATCACCTTGTCGCGAACCTCATCCCGGCTGAACGTCTTGCCGATCTGATTGTTCATCATGCCATCAAAAACCGGGTGGGCCTCCACCCGCTCCCCTTCGGAGCGCACCACCGGCAACACATGCTCTGGTCCATACATGTCGTGATAGGGCGCGGGGACGATATAGGGCCAATGCGGCTTGATATAGCTCAGATGCGCACACCAGGGTCCGTCGCCTTTCAACCGCTGCTCTTCCATGAATTCAATCGCCTTGGTGGTGAGCCAGGGCGTTTCGCTGTCTTCTTCCTTGATGTTGGCGGGCTTGTCGGCATTGACCATGAACCAGCCCGAGGCGATGTCCGCGCCCTCAGCTCTGGCCTCAACTCCGGCATTGGCAAAATCGTTCCAGGGGTTATCACCGGGATAGCCCTGTTCCTTGAGATATTCATTATAGGGGCTGCGTTTCTGGTCATAAAACCCCGCAGGCCCTTCAGCCCAAAGCCCATCATCGCGCACATAAGGGTCAAAGCCACATTCACTTTGCCGCACCCCGATCACGCTGTCCGGCGCCAGACCCAAGCGCTCCATGCCCACGGCGTCGGCCACCATATGGGTCTTGCCAATCAAGCTGCAGCTCATACCCGCCTTACGCAGATGATCCCCGATGGTCCATTCGCCGACCTTCAAGGGATAGCTGTTGAACTGCACCCCATGAGAGGAGGGGTAGCGACCGGTATAGCTCGACATGCGCGAAGAGCCGCAGGTCGGCGATTGCACATAGGCCCGGGTAAAACGCACGCCTTTGGCGGCCAGCCCATCGATATGAGGCGTCTGCAGATGCGGATGCCCCGCACAGCTGAGGTAGTCGAACCGCAGCTGGTCAAACATGATGTAGAGAATATTCATCTCAGGCCTCCTTGATCATTCCATCCAACTATTGAACATGTGAAGCAAAATTGCGAGACCCTGACACAAAATTGCCAAAACAGTCATCGGCAGGATAGAAAACCAACCCAATCGCCCAGGGCTTGGCTCCCTAGAGTCTGGCCAAGTTCTCAGCAATCTCCTTGGCGATCGCAATGGCGTCAACACCAACACGATCTGCCGAGATTCGCAGCCCTATGAGGTCGGATTGATATCGCCGCGCCAATGCTTTGGGATCGTTCAGGCTGCCGATCTCACCGGAAGATTGTGCCTTCTGAAACAACTGGGCAAATTCCACCTCCATCCTCAACAGATGTAGATTGGCTTTCTCTGCCAGCGGATGATCATGTGCATTCAGCTCCAGGAAGGTCTTGGACAGCATACAGGATTTTGCAGGCGCTTCTTCATTCTCTGCCACATTTTTTGGGAGCAGTTGCAGGGCTTTCAACGGCCCAAATTCTTCAGCAAGCGCCTTGAGGCGTTCAATGCCGTCCGCGCCGTATTTATCCATCGCAAGCTCGAACAATGCATCTTTTGATCCAAAGGCTGCATAGAAGCTCCCGGGCTTCATCTGCAAGCAAGCCTCAAGATCCTTTAACGACGTTCCAGCCCATCCGCGTTGCCAAAACAGATCCTGCGCGCGCTCTATCAATTCATTCCGGTCATAGTTGGGCTTACGGGGCATTGCATCACTTTCTTGAACGATCGCTCAATTATATACTTGAGTGATCACTCAAGAAAGCCTAAATAGCAAGCATGCACACTCGATGAAGGACGTCCCATGTTGAATTTCCCCTCTCATGACCTCGACTCTGCCCCCGACGCTTCCAAGCCCCTATTGGAGAAGTCGCAGAAAACTTTTGGTCGTTTGCCAGGCCTTCACAAGGTTCTGGCTGAAAGCCCGCAAGCCTACGAAGGCTATCAGCTCCTCCACAAGCTGTTCACAGAGACGGATTTTGATGCGGAAGAACTGACCGTTGTTTGGCAGTCAATCAACGTTGAGCACGCCTGCCACTATTGCGTTCCAGCCCATACCGGCATCGCAAAAATGATGAAGGTTTCGGATGAGCTGACCGAGGCCCTGCGCAATGAGACGCCTTTGCCATCCGCAAAACTTGAGGCCCTGCGCAGATTTACCATCCAAATGGTCCGCACACGTGGCAATGTCTCCGAGGCCCAGATGAAGACCTTCTTTGACGCAGGCTATGGCCACCGCGCCGTCCTCGACGTTGTCCTGGGCCTGGCCCAGAAAACAATGTCGAACTATATAAACCACGTTGCAGAAACACCTGTAGATGAGGTGTTCCATCCTCTCAAATGGGACCGCAGCGACACCCCGCTCGAAGTCTGATTTTGGTCAGGGCGCGGATGGAGAAACCACCAACCGCGCCCAACCCTCATTTGAAGGCCTCTTTGAGGCCCCAAAACTCCTGAACCAGAGGTCTTCGCGCACCAGCCGCATTTATCTGACCCGCCTACGAATACGGCGCGTCCCGGTCGAGCCTTTTGGTCATGCCCTTGGGCTCTGGCAGTCAAAGACGGTCTGCCCCTAGCCTTCCAGCGCCGATTGCAGGCGCTCAAAGGCGGTCAGGAAATCCTCTTTGAACTCTTGCACCACGGCCCCGGCGGACATGGTCTGTTTCATCAGACCAACGCCCTGCCCGACCCAATAGGTAGCCAGATCCTGCGCGCCCGCGTGGCCCTTTTGTGACATCTGATCAATCCGCAGCAGCGCGGGCTCTGACACCAGAGTCTGCAGCGGCATTGGCAGTGGCTTGGGTGCGCCCTTGCCTTCCCAGGCCTCGGTCCAGGCGCTGACCAGTTGCCGTGATGGCTTGCCAGTGCGCGAGCGCGAGCGCACGGTGTCGCGACTGCTGGCAGCCAGCATCTTTTCCTTCACCACCGGGTTGGTTTCAGCCTCGGCTGTGGTCAGCCAGACCGAGCCACACCAGGCCCCAGCCGCCCCCATGGCCATGGCCGCCGCCATCTGGGCACCGGTGGCAATGCCCCCCGCTGCCAGCACCGGCACATCTGATCCGGCGATGGCTTGCACCACTTCGGGCACCAACACCATGGTGGAGATCTCGCCAGTGTGACCACCTGCCTCACCACCGGCCGCGATGATCACATCCACCCCCGCTGCCACCTGGGCGCGGGCATGATCCGCCGTGCCCACCAAAGCCCCCACAGCCACGCCTTGGGCCTGGCCGCGCTCCAGCATCTCCTGTGGTGGCAGGCCCAGTGCATTGGCGATCAGGGCGATGGGATGCGCAAAGGCCACATCAAGACTGCGATGCGCTCCCTCAACGCTGATGTTTTCACGAAAGATCAACTGCTCGGCCCTCACCGGTTCCAGGTCGCCGGGCTCAACACCGTGTTTCTGCATCACCGCGCTGGCAAAGTCCTTATGCCCCTCGGGCACCATGGCCAGGATTTGCGCGTCTGGGATGTCCTCTCCCTTGGCCTCGAATTTATTGGGCACGATCAGGTCGACCCCGTAGGGCTTGCCATTCACATGGGCATCAATCCAGGTGAGCTCTTCTTCCAGCTCTTCGGGGGACATTGTCGCCGCGCCAAAAACCCCCATGCCGCCTGCATTGGTGACCGCGGCCACCACGTCGCGACAATGGGAAAAGGCAAAAAGTGGAAACTCGATGCCCAGTCGCTTGCAAAGATCCGAATTCATCCCTTGGCCTCCTCTGCCAATGTGGCTTGTTTTGCCTGCTCGATCTGCACCAGCAGATCTCCGGCTTTCACCTGGCTGGCGGCAACGGCGGTCACCTCCGCCACGGCGCCTGCCACATCGGCAAGGATTTCATGCTGCATCTTCATCGCCTCCAGCACCGCCAAACGGCTGCCGACCTCGACCTGATCGCCCGCCTGCACGCAGATCTCCAGCAAGTTGCCATGCATAGGTGCGCGCACCTCACCGCCGCCCGCAGTGGCAGCAGCACTGGCCCCAGCCCGCAGGCGGGTGAGTTTCAGCAACCGCGCCCCGGTGGCCAGATATAGGTCATCCGCGACCATCAGATGGTTGCGCAGATCAACACGCTGCCCATCCAGCCGCAGACAACCGCCCTGCCGCACCAGATGGTGCTGTGCCTCGCCTATCTGAACATCGATACCACCACGGGTCTCCCGCAGCAGCACTGTCACCGGATCACTGCCGACCTCCAGCAGCATCCGCGCCTGCAAAGCCCCCTGGCTGGACCAGCCCAATAGCTCTGACTGGAGATCCGCCGTTTTGGCCAAGGCCGCCTGGTCCGCGCTATAAATCAGTGAGGCCGCCAACGCCAAATCCGCGCTAGTGACCTCAGGCAGCGGCAACGGATCAAAATACGCGCCGATAAAACCTGTTGTCGCCGCGCCTGAGACAAAGGCCTCATGCCTAAGTACATCGATCAGAAAGTCGCGATTGCAGGCCGGCCCAAACATCACCATGTCGCCCAGCGCTGAATTCAAGCGGTCCAGCGCCTCGGCGCGCGTCGCACCATGGGCAATCACCTTGGCCAGCATCGGATCGTAAAAGGCCGAGATCTCCTGCCCCGAGACAATCCCCGCATCGACCCGAATGCCCGCCCCCTGCGGCGCAAGCCATTGGTGGATCATGCCTGCTTGCGGCAGGAAATTCTGGGCAGGGTCCTCCGCATAAAGCCTCACCTCGATGGCGTGCCCCTTCAGAACTACATCCTCCTGCGTCACAGCCAGCGCCTGACCACGGGCGGCGCGGATCTGAAGGGCGACCAGATCAAGCCCGGTGACCAGTTCGGTGACCGGGTGTTCAACCTGCAGGCGGGTGTTCATCTCGAGGAAGTAAAACGCGCCGCTCTCGTCCAGCAGGAATTCCACCGTACCGGCCCCCAAATAGGCGATGGCACGGGCCGCCTCAACGGCGGCAGCGCCCATTTCAGCGCGCAAATCAGGCGTCATCACCGGCGAGGGGGCCTCTTCCACCACCTTCTGGTGGCGGCGCTGCACAGAGCAGTCACGCTCGCCCAGATGAATGGTATGGCCGGTGGCATCGGCAAAGACCTGGATTTCCACGTGCCTTGGGCGCATCACGGCCCGCTCGAGGATCATCTCGTCAGAGCCAAAAGCCGACAGCGCCTCACTTTTGGCCAGATCCAGGGCCTTGGCAAAATCCACTGGTGCCGTGACCAGACGCATGCCGCGCCCCCCGCCCCCGGCGGCGGCCTTGATCATCACCGGATAGCCAATTTTACCAGCCTCGGCGGCCAGAACATCCGGCGACTGGTCCGCGCCCTCATAGCCGGGCACGCAGGGAACCCCGGCCTCGATCATCCGGCGCTTGGCAGCAGCCTTGTTGCCCATCAGGGCAATGGCATCGGCGCTTGGGCCAATGAAAGTCAGCCCCGCATCGGCGCAGGCCTTGGCGAACCCGGCATTCTCGGACAGGAACCCATAGCCCGGATGCACCGCCTCTGCGCCCGCGTCACGCGCCGCCGCCAACACCTTGTCGGCGTCCAGATAGCTGTCGCCCACTGGTCCTTCGCCAATGCAGATGGCGCGGTCGGCAAATTCCACATGCGGGCTGTGCGCGTCGGCCTCGGTATAGACCGCAATGCAGGTGATCCCCATGGCGCGGGCACTGCGCATGATCCGCAGGGCGATCTCGCCCCGGTTGGCCACTAAAATCGAATTGAACTCTGTCATATCCTGGTCCTTCCCGATCAGGCCCGACCAACGCCAAAGGCATTGGGGTTGAGGTCACGGCGCTTGGCCTCTGCGCAGGTGGCAAGGCAAAAGCCGATCACCACCCGCGTGTCGCGGGGATCAATCATCCCCATATCCAGCATCCGGCCCGAGGTGAAAAACGCATCCGACTGATTGTCAAAATGGGCGGTTATGCCGGCGCGTTGTTTGGCCAGACGGGCCTCGTCCACCTCGACGCCTTTGCGCGCGGCGGTGCGCCGCGCCACCTGTTCCATGGTCAGGGCCGCCTGTTCGCCGCCCATCACCCCGGTCATGGCATTGGGCCAGGTGAACAGGAAATCAGCCCCAAAGGCATGACCACACATGCCATAGTTGCCCGCGCCAAAACTGGCCCCGGTATAAAGCGAGATCTTGGGCACCCGCAGATTGGTCACCGCCTGGATCATCTTGGAGCCATGTTTGATCATGCCGGCGCGCTCATATTCGGTGCCAACCATATAGCCGGTGGTATTGCCCAGGAAAATCACCGGGGTTCCCGCCTGATCCATCACCTGCAGAAAATGGGTCGCCTTGGTGGCCCCATCGGGGTCAATGGGGCCGTTGTTGCCAAGGATCCCCACCGGCTGCCCCATGATATGGGCCTGCAGGCAGACCGTGGCCGGGCCATAATCCGGTTTAAAATCGCGCAGCCGAGAGCCATCCACGAGTCGCGCCGCCAGTTCCCGCATATCGTAGGGTTTGCGGTAATCGGCAGGGATCGCCCCTGCCAGCTCCTCGGCCGGGTATTTTGGTGCCTCATACTCTTCAGATGTCTCAGAACAGTTTTGCCAGCCCAGCCCGGCAACCACATCGCGGGCGATCTCCAGCCCGTGAGCATCGTCCTCTGCCAGGTATTCGACCAGCCCGGTGACCTCTGCGTGCATTTCTGCACCGCCCAAATCGGCGTCTTTGGCTATTTCACCCGTTGCGGCCTGCACCAGCGCCGCCCCGGCCAGCATCGCCATACCGTTGCTTTTGACGCCGATGACATAATCCGACAGCCCCGGCTGATAGGCTCCACCAGCGGTCGAGGCCCCGTGCAGCACCGTAATCACCGGATTGCCCGCCGCTGACAGTTTGGCCAGCCCCGCAAACATGCCACCACCATGGGCCCAAAGCTCCACCGTGTAGCGCATCAGATCCGCCCCGGCGCTCTCCACCAGATGAATGAAGGGCAGCTTTTGCTTCAGCGCCACGTTGATCGCACTCAGGGCCTTGTCCACCGATTTACCCGTCATGGCCCCGGCGTTGATGCCCGCATCATCCACAAAGACCAGCGACCGCACGCCGGAGACATAGCCGATCCCCATGATGATCGAGGCCCCGGGAATAGAGGTCTCGGGGTTGGGGTCATCCACCAGGTAAGAGGCCATATTGTGCAGCTCAAGGAAGGGCATGCCCGGATCCAGCAGGCCGGCCAGTCGCTCGCGCGGCGACAGCTGGCCCCGTTTGTCAAAGACCGGGCGGCGCTCTTCCGACTTGGCGGCGGCGCGCGCTTCCAGCTCTCGCATCCGCGCAATCTGTGCCAGCATATCGGCGCGGCTCTTGGCAAAACTCTCGCTGCTGGTGTTGATCCTGCTTTGGAATACACTCATCCGTCCGTCCTCATCTTTCTAGTCTCTATCAAAGCAGCATCCACCGGGATCGGTGCCGCCAGCAGCAGCTGCGCATAGCCCTTGGCCTGCGGATCATTGCGCAGCGAAGAGGTGCCGCCCCCGCCCAGCGCCCCATGCAGCAGGATGTTCATCGAGGTACTGCCGGGCAGGTAGAACCGCTCGATCTGCGCTGCCTCATCGCTGTGCAAAAAATGTCCAAAGACATTTTGCAGATGGGCCGGTGTCATCGCCGCCCAAATCCACGGCATCAAGGCGGGCGCACGTGCCATCACACCGATATTTGCAATATCGCCCTTGTCGCCGCTGCGCCCCCAGGCCAGCTCGACCAGCGGAACGTCAATGATATTGCTCGCCTGTGGCGGTTCAGGCTCAGCCGGGCGCGGTGCTGCAAAGACCGCAGGCCCCGGCAAAACCGGGCACGCCAGCGCACCCGCTTCGTCCAGCAGGGTAACCGCCACTTGATCTTTGGGGGTCAGATAGGAAAACAGCGCCATCACCGGCGAGGGTTTGGGCCGCGCGCCGGCAAACCCGCTGAGCCCCGGCGGCGTGGCCAGCCCCAACCCGGTGGCCTCTTTGAGGAACAGACCAACCGCGCGGGCATCCGCGTGGCGCACGGCAATCTTGGCCGCCACTTCACGGGACGCCTGCGTGGCGCGCTGCGCACCAAATTGGCTTTCGCTGCCGATCAGCTCGACGCTGACATCGCTGTAATCCGGGGCCTGCATTCCCTGCAGGATCTTGCGACAGCGCTTCAGCACCGTCTCGGCGAAATGCTGCGCCTTTGCTTCGGCCTCCAGCCCATAGAAGGTGAAGATATGGCCAGAGCGGTAGCCATCCGCCCAGGTGAGGCAGGTCTTGTAACTGTCCGGCACGCCCAGCCCACGCGCCCCCGCCACCCTGACGCAGTCCGGGCCGATCTCTTCCAGTGTCACGCCCGAGAAAT
>JADFAE010000021.1 GCA_015665415.1 Roseobacter sp. | reverse complement strand
AACTCATCCAGCGCGGCGGCGGTTTCTTCCAGCGTCGCGGCCTGGCTTTCGGTGCGATGTGACAGATTATCCGAAGCCTGGCTGATTTCCGCAGCGCCATTGCGAATGGAGCCGGTGGCTTGAACCACCTGGGCAATAGTGCCACTAAGCGTGTCAACAATTTGGTTGAAGTCCTGGCGTAGTTTTTCATGTTCGCCAGAAAACACCTGTTCGATTGGCTTTGAAAAATCACCTTCGGACAACCGCACCAGCCCCGCGCTGAGGTGTTCGACAACAATCTGCTGTTCCTGTTGCAGTTCTGCTCGGTGCTCTTCAGCCTGTCTGGCCTGTTGCAAGTCTTCTTGCATGGAAACCAGCGTCTTGCCGATCTTGCCGATTTCGTCGCCACGGTCGGCTTCAGGAATGTCAGCATTCAGATTACCCGACGAGACCGCCTCCATGTTTTGACAAATCCGGTCCAGCGGACGGGTAATTGTGCCAGCAAAGAGCCAGCCCAGAAAGGACATCACCGCAGCCCCGGCCAGAGACGCGATCAGGAGAATGTTTCGGTCACGGACCACTGGTGCCAAAAGCTCTGCACGGTCCTGTTCGATGCCAATAACCCAATTGGTGCCGAAAGTCCTTGTTGGTTCGGCATAGGCCGCCACGGGCTGGCCCCGTAGGCCGATGGCATCACTTGTGAATTTACCGCTATCTGCCAGAGCATCCACCAGATAAGGACTGGCAGACAATTGATCCAGAACTTGGTGGCCGTTTTCAAAGCGGGAATCAGATCTGGCCTTGAAATCGGATCCAGCCAGGAAGATTTCAGCAGATTCGCCAATGCCCTTGGCATCGTTCATGATCGTGTTGATCAGGTCCACAGGCATCTGAAGGGCTAGGATTCCGACGGCCTGACCTGAACTCGAATACACCTTGGTGGCCACAAAACCCGCTGGTTTGTTATTGCTGGGCACATAGGGCGCAATGTCTGAAAACAGCACCGTGTTTTCGTCCGATTCGATCACCCTGCCAAACAGCTGGCCAAGGGCAGACTCCGCATAAGGTCCCTGCAACAGGTTGGTACCAAAGTCGTCTTCTTTGAAAACCGAATAGATCACATCGCCCGAATTGCTGATCAAGAAGGCATCATAATACCCTTTTGCGGTCAGCAGTGTACGAAAAGCGGGATGGAATTTGGAATGGTGAATGTTGTAGGGAATGGTCTTTTGACCGCGATCCAGATTGTGACGCTCACCAAAGGGAAAAGGATTGTCGGTGATGTAGGTCGTACGCGCGACCTCAGACGCCTCAGAGCCCAGATTGCCCCAGGCCGCCGAAAGGCGCTGAATGGCGGTGGCTGTCGATGGTGTTGCTGCCAGGGTCATCAAATCAGCATTGATTCCGCGTAGCAGAGATTCGAGCGCAGACTTGCGCCCAACAATCAGAGATTCGAAGTGTTCTTCTGCCTGATTAAAAGCGCTCTTTTGAAAATTGACTGTACTAATCGTGACAATGATGGCTGTCAGCAGTGCGCCAAAGCCCACCACAAATAAGGGTAGCTTATAAGCGATCTTGAGAGATCTCAGAGCCTGCATTCCGTCCTCCTGGGGCTTCCTCCGCGACAAAGCGCGTATTGATGAGGGCCAGACTGACGAGGAGGTGTTAATTTGCGACTTACACAACCACCAATGGTTCAATTTTTAAAAATGAACATGTCACATTTTGCTTGAAAACGCCTGTTGCGAAGTCGCGTTGCAGCCAGGGTCGGCTTGGAGGGTTCGGTCAAATCGATCGTGGCCAGATTGGCGCATATATATACGGTCTGTTTCTCAAGGCCGCTGGATCCATGATCAGGCAATGCAGCATTTCCAAATCGCGGGGCGCAGAGGGAGGCCTGAAAAACTTTAGGAAAATCCCCAACTTTCGGCAGATGTGAAACGCACAAATCCTCTTTGGTAGCTACCGAAAGCAATCAATTGTTAAGTCTGGCGGCCTAACTATGAACCCATCGAACACAAACATGTCACCGACAATGGGGGGGCGAATCGCGGAAGATGACCACGGAAACGCAAAAACACCTTTTGGAATTGCCAAATGCATTTTCGGAATTGAATCCGTTAATTGCCTTTCTGAGCAGCGCACGCTCCTCGGCAGTTGAAATTGACTGCAGCACGGTTGCGGCTATGCCATCGCGCTGCCTCCAACTTTTGCTCAGTGCCGAGCAACAATGGCGCTCCGAAGAATTGGGGTTTGCGGTAACCCATATCAATGAAACCTGCCGTAAATCCCTGACGCTCTTGGGTTTGGAACCCAACCGATTTGAAGACGAGGTAACAGCATGAAAACCAAAGTATTGGCAATCGACGATTCCCGCACCATCCGGAATCTACTCGCCGCCACCCTTGAGGAGGCCGGATTCGAGTATGTGAGTGCGGTTGATGGCCGTGAAGGCGTCGACATGTATGATGATGTTGCACCTGATGTGGTGATCACCGATATCAACATGCCTAACCTGGACGGTTTTGGTGTGATCGAAGAGCTGCGTGGCACTGACATCAATTCCAAAGTACCAATCCTGGTTCTCACCACGGAAAGTGCCCCGGAAATGAAGGCCCGTGCCCGCAATGCCGGCGCCACTGGCTGGATCACCAAACCCTTTGACGATGCGTCTCTGATCTTTGCGCTGAAACGCGTGACCGGGGCAGCCGCATAAGATGTCCGGGTCAATCCAGGATACCTTCTTTGAGGAGTGCGAAGAACTCCTTGAAGCAACGGATGAGGGTCTGAGCGCCATCGAAGGAGGCGATCACGACCCAGAGGTGGTCAATGCTGTTTTCCGTGCAGTTCACTCGATCAAGGGTGGCGCGGGCGCATTTGGCTTGGACGAGTTGGTGGCTTTTGCCCACAGGTTTGAGACCGTATTCGATGAGGTCCGCGCCAACCGGATGGAACTTGATGAACCGCTGATCCAGCTGCTGCTGCGGTCTTGCGATCATCTTTATAGTCTGGTTGCAGTGGCACGGGACGGTGGCGAGACCGACCAGGCCCATCACAACATGCTGATCGAAGCCTTGGACAAATACATCCCCGAGGAAGAAGAAGATCTCACCTTCGAACCCATGGGACTGGGTGGACCGATGGATATCGGTGCGATTGATATCCCTCAGGTCGCGACTGAAGAAAAGTATCAGATTCGCTTCCATCCCTTGAAGGATATGTACAGCACTGGCAACGAGCCAATCTTCTTGTTCCAGGCGCTGAAAGATATGGGCGAACTTACCGTCTCCCTGGACGATACGGAGTTGCCTGGCTTTGACAGCATCGACACCGAAGAAAGCTATCTGGCTTGGGATCTGGTTCTGACCACCACCGAGCCTCGCTCTTCGGTCGAAGCGGTCTTTGAATTTGTCGAAGGTCTTTGCGAGCTTTCCATCGAAGGCGACGGAGATGCTGAAGCAGATGCCCAGGCACTTGCAGCTTTGGAAGCAGCCTTTGGCGCTGCCCCGGCAGCTGAGCCCTCTCCTCCCCCTGTAGCGGAGCCAACAGCCATGGTTGAAGAGACACCAGCAGCCCCTTTTGAAGAGCCGGCCCCCGCGCCAGCGCCCGAGGCAGTACCGGAAACATCCGGGAAAAAGGCTTCGGCCCCAAAAGCCGAGACCGCAAAATCGGAACAGCGTGGTCCAAAACCGACGCTGCGTGTGGATCTTGAGCGGGTGGACCGGCTGATCAACGCTGTTGGGGAGCTCATCATCAACCACTCGATGCTGGCGCAGCAAATCGCCAACCTCGATGTCGCTGATGTCCGGGATGTCGAAACCGAGCTTGAAGGGTTCAAAAACCTGGCTCGTGACATTCAGGAAGGCGTGATGTCCATTCGTGCGCAACCGGTAAAACCGCTGTTCCAGCGGATGGCCCGCATCGTCCGCGAAGCCTCCAGCGCCACAGAAAAGACCTGCAAACTGGTGACCGAAGGTGAAAATACCGAGGTCGACAAGACGGTGATCGAACGTCTGGCAGATCCATTGACGCATATCCTGCGCAATGCGGTCGATCATGGTATCGAAAAGCCGGAAGACCGGATCGCTGCAGGAAAGAGCAAAATCGGCGAGATTCGTCTCACGGCTTCGCATCGTTCTGGTTCTGTCTGTATCGAAGTCAAAGATGACGGCGCGGGTGTCAATCGGCCTCGCGTGAAGCAGATCGCCATCGAAAAGGGTCTTATTCCGGAAAACGCCGAGCTTACCGATAGCGAGATTGACAACCTGTTGTTCGCTCCCGGTTTCTCCACCGCCAAGGAGGTGTCGAACCTCTCTGGTCGCGGCGTTGGCATGGATGTTGTAAAAAATGCGGTGACCGGCCTGGGCGGGCGGATCAACATCACTTCTACGCCGGGCAAAGGGTCGACCTTTACTATCATTCTGCCACTGACCCTCGCGGTTATGGATGGCATGGTGGTTTCGGTAGCCGATCAGACAATGGTGGTTCCGATCACCTCGATTGTCGAAACCATGCGCGGCAATGACGACATGATCAACAACCTGGGCGCCGATGGCACATTGCTGTCCATTCGTGGCAGTTTTGTCCCGATCTGCGATGTCGCTGGCGCGCTTGGCCTGCGCAAGGAAGACAATGACCAGCCTCCTGGCGTCTATCTTCTGGTGGAGACCGAAACAGGTCAGCGCAGCGCTCTGGCGGTGGATGACATCCATGACCAGCGCCAGGTTGTCATCAAAAGTCTGGACGGTGTCTGTGGGGAAATCGCCGGCGTTGCCGCCGCTACCATCCTTGGAGACGGTAAGATCGCGATGATCCTTGACCCAGAAAGCATCCTTGCGGCCGCGCCATCGGCAGCCGCCTTTGATACCGAGCGGAGAATGAGCAATGCAAGCTGAAGTAAAACAGAACGATCAAGAGATTAAGCACGCTCAGTTTAGCGAGTTTGTAAGCTTTACCGTCGCCGGTCAGGCATTCTGCTTGAAGATCACACAAATCCGCGAGATCCGGCGTTGGTCTCCGGTCACCATCCTGCCCCATGCGCCTTCGGACGTCTTGGGCGTGATGAACCTGCGCGGCGCGGTGATCCCGATCTACGATCTTTCGGCCCGTTTTGGTCTGGAAACCACCGAAGCCAGTGAACGCAACGTGGTGATCGTGGTCTCTGCTGCGGGCAAACCCGTGGGTCTTCTGGCGGAATCGGTCTCTGAGATCATTTCGATCAACCCAGAAGAAATCCAGGAAACACCTCCGGTCGATAGCCGCAACACCATGGAGTACATCCAAGGCATCATCTCGCATGATGACAATATGGTGCGGATTATCAATCTGGATGCCGTGATCTCGGTTCCGGAACAGGTGCTCTAATGACAGCAATGGGGACCATTGAAACCAATCCAGACGGGTTCACCCTGACGGACCAGGATTTTGAGGCAATTGCTGATTTTGCCTACAAACATTTTGGCCTGGCGATGTCGAGCAGCAAGAAACCTCTGGTTTCTGCCCGGCTCGCACGTCAGCTCAGACAGCAGAATGTCGTGAACTTCAAGGACTACCTGGACCGTTTGAATGGCAAAAACAGTGATCAGGAGCGCAGCAAGTTGCTGTCGCTTTTGACCACCAATGTCACGCATTTCTTCCGCGAGCCGCATCATTTCGAGACCCTGCGCAAGGACGTCTTGCCGGGGCTGATCGAAAAGGCGCGCAGTGGCGGCCGGGTTCGGATCTGGTCGGCGGGGTGCTCGAAAGGGCCAGAGCCCTTTACGATCGCCATGATCCTGCACAGCATGTGCCCAGACATCGGTCGCTTCGACTTCAAGATCCTGGGAACGGATATCGATCCGCAGGTTGTCAATTTCGCCAAAGCGGCAAAATACCCGCAGGAAGAAATTGACCAAATTCCGTCAGAGTACCGCAGTTTGGTGCCCAAGATGGACGCGGATGGGCGCATGCCCGAAAATCTGAGGTCGATGATCACCTTTGGGGTGCTGAATCTTATCGAACCCTTCCCGTTCAAGGGCAAGTTTGATGCGATTTTCTGCCGCAACGTGGCCATCTACTTTGATACCCCAACCCAGCAAAAGGTCTGGCAAGCCTTTCAGAGAACCCTAAACCCAGGCGGATATCTGTTCATCGGCCACTCCGAACGCATGTCGGGGCCTGCCGAGAAACATCTAAAGACTTCCGGGATCACCACTTACATCAACTCACCCGCCGGAGGCGATGCTCAGTAAAGCGAGCAGGTGCGAGCAACACGAGGAAAAAACTATGAGCCTGAAAGACTCTCTACGCGTCATGGTCGTTGATGACATGTCCACCAGCCGGGGTATCATTACCCAATGTCTGGATGAGCTTGGCATCAAAAACTACATGGTCGAAAACAACGGCCAGTCCGCATTTCAGAAACTGACTCAGACGCCAGTCCATCTGGTTCTGTCGGACTACAACATGCCTGGCATGGATGGTCTGGGTTTGCTGCAGGCGGTTCGTGGCCATCAGGTGACCCAGCGTCTTGGCTTTATTCTGGTAACTGGCAAACCTACGCCTGAGATTATCGAAGTCGGTAAAAAGCTGGGGTTGAACAATATCATCCGCAAGCCCTTTACCGTAGCCACGATGAAACAGGCGATCGAACAGGTCGTCGGGCGGCTGTAACCATGGAAACACAGTGCGATACGATTTCCGGAATCAGTGCTATATCTGCCCGTGAAATGCGGCAGCTGTATTCCAAGGTTCAAACCCTCGAAGACGTGGTCCACGATATTTTTGATCGTGGTACCAAGCCCAATCGGCAAGAATGTCAGTCATTGCAGGATTTTGATCTTGTGCTTCAGACATTGGCCGGGATGGCTGGCTTTTATGAGCGGGTCGAAGCGCAAGTTCTGGAAACGGGACAGGCAGATATTCATGCCGCAACCGACGCAGTTACGCTGCAAAAACTACGCGAACGTTTGCGTGAAATCGGGAGTTTTGTGGCCCCATAAGGCTGCAAACCTTGGCCAATAGCCCCGTGCCTTCCAAACAAGGCCGCTTGAGCATTTGCTTGAGCGGCTTTTTTCCTTTCTTTGTTGCGGCATCGCGTTAGATTACCAATAGTTTGGTTGTGTTCCTTTTGGTATTGGTATGGCTGGTTTTCTCAAGTTTCTGGCAATTTCACTCTGTTTAGTCCTTCCCCAAACCGCCGCAGCGGCCCGGGACAGGATTGCATTGGTTGTTGGCATGGCCAATTATCAATTCCTGCCCCCCCTGCAAAATACCCACAACGATGCCAATGGCATGGCGCAAACACTTGAGGGCATCGGGTTTGACGTCACCCTGTCTTTGGATGCAACCGCTCTGGAAATGACCCAGTTGCTGGATGATTTTGCCTTCCGTTCGGAAGTCGCCGATCTTGCCCTGATCTATTTTGCCGGTCACGGGATCGAGGTGCAGGGGGAGAATTTTTTGATCCCGGTCGATGCCAATGTCACCAGCAATCGCGATGTACAGCGTCAATCTGCCTCTCTGAAGCAACTGTTGGACGCAGTGGATCGGGCCCGCAAGATGCGCATCGTCATTCTGGACAGTTGCCGTGACAATCCTTTGGGGGACAACATCGTACTGGAAGCCAGCACGCAAGCGGAAACAACCACGAACGAGACCCGTGGTGGTGGGGGTGGCATGGCGGCCGCCGACCCGGACCGGGGTACCCTGGTTGCCTTTGCAGCCCGCGACGGGCAGGTGGCCCTTGACGGGACCGGTACCAACAGCCCCTATGCACAGGCCTTGATGCAGAAGATGGTACAACCCAGCCTCGAGATCAGCCTGATGTTCCGTCAGGTCCGCGATCTGGTTCTACAAAACACCGGCAATCTGCAAGAGCCCCATACCTATGGCTCCCTCACAGGCGTACCCTTCTACCTGACAGGTGCCTCGGTGGCCGGTTCAGAAGCTCTGCCTGCTGGCACCTCCGAGGCCTGGTCTGCTTTGAAGCCGGATCAGGAAGAGCAACTTTTGGCATTGGCTGAGCTGGGCGACACCCGTTCGATGTTGGGGCTTGCCTATATGCGGCTCAATCCAAATGCCGGGCGGTTTGACCCCGCTGCCGCCGTCGCCTTTTTGCAGCGCGCCGCCGATGCCGGGGCCCCCGAAGCGCAGTTTGAGCTGGCCAAGCTTTACGAACGCGGCACCGGCGTGGCGACCGACCCGCAGAAGGCCCTGCAGCTCTATCAGGCTGCGGCCCGACAGAACTTTGCCGATGCCATCAATGATCTTGGCTTTCTTCACCATCAAGGTGGGTTGGGCCTGCCCGCCAATCCCCAAAAGGCCTATGGGTTCTTTCAACGCGCCGCAGAGTTGCGTCACCCTCAGGCACAGTTCAACTTTGCCGCTTTGATTGATGACGGGTTGGTACCTGGCAAGGGCCCCGAAGATGCCGCTCAGTTTCTCTATGCCGCCCTCAGATCTGGCAGCTCAGACGTTCTGGACCTGCTCAGCGAACGCCCGAATATGTTTACGACTGACACCCGCCGCGCGTTGCAAAAACAGCTTCAGACACACCAATTTTATGAAGGTTCCATTGACGGTGACTTTGGCCCGGGAACCCAGCGCGGCATTCGCCGGGCCTATGGGCTGGAGGAATAATTTTCCCATTTTAACGAGGGCCATGTTCGATGTTCAACTTTGCCAGATACCTGCTTCCCATGATCAGCCTTTGCCTGCTGATCCTGTCTACTCCGCTTTATGCGCAGGAAACCGGCGACGACGATGACAGTACCTCAGACTACGGCTCACCTGAACAGAGTGACGGCGACCCTACAGGCAGGTCGCCCGAGACACAGGTCAACACGATTGATCAGGTGGCCCCGCGCCTGGCCAGCGCCACTGCGCTATGCGCCGCCAGCGGCGGCTATCTTGCCGATTGCATCGCGGAACGGATCGAAGCCCTGACCAAGGATACCAGCAAGATGGCGGGTCACCCGGAAATGCAACAGATCCTGCGTGAAACCGCCGAAGCGTTGCGGCTGTTGGTTCGAGAGAACCGAGACCCGCAACTGCCCCGTGCCCGCCTGATAGCGGCGGACGGGCAAAACTCTTCGCGCCCCCTTGTTGCCGTGGCATCGGATCGCATCGAGACCACCCATGCACGGGCCATCCAAATTCTGGAGGAAGCAGAGACCCGGCTGCTGCGCTCAGCCACTCAATCCAGCGAGCGCGCCAATCAATACCGCCAGGTGGCTGAGGCCTTGGGCTCCAACAAGGTTCTGTTGCGCTCCTGAGGCGCAAGTCGTAGCAACAGGTCCTTGGTCAGGATCCGGAACTAGAGTTTTCCTTCTGCGATCCAGGCGTCCAACTGCCGTCGGCTGATCTCAAAGTGCATGCTGTCTTCGCGTCGGAACCCCGCGCCCCAGACCCAGCCCTCTGCATAAAAGAAATCTGCCATGATGGTGAGTCCCAGCTGGGTCTTGCCATCGGTGAAATTGTCCAGCTGGCCGTCAATATTGAGATCCACCGCCAGGCCATAACTGTGGGTGGAAAGGGAGTTCACCGTCCCGCGAATGCGGCGCACACAGAGCGCGCCGGCCGTATTGATGCGATTGTACAGATCCGGGTCGGCCTGGCGAATATTCTCAAACACCACCTTCAAGCTTTCGATCGCCGGGCGTAGCATACTGACCCGAATTGGCCCCACCTGTTCGGTAACCAGCTTTTCCTTCAGGTTGGGATTGGTCATCGGTTGGCAATTGTCGTTCAGATCTTCGCGCGGGCGGCCCAGCCTTTCGGTAAGGTATTTGCCGCCAGTCACCCGCAACCCGCGGTTGACATTGGTGCGATCCGCAATCAGCACCACTTGGGCATAGTCCAGATCAGCACCTTCTGTCTGATCCCAGATTTCACGCTCTGCCTCTGCGGTAGAGGCCTCGGGCGCCATTTGGCCACCTGAGGCCAGTGGCAGGCGCGTCACTTCGGTCTGCAGATCCGCCAGCCGCAGCTGCAGATCCTCTATCTGCTGTCGCAGCATCTCAATTTCGATACGTGCCGTGGAATCAACAGCTGCCCCTTGAAAATCCTCTTCGGACAGCGCCCATTTCAGGCCAAGCCAGACAGCGGGCGTCAAAAGCAGCCCGATACAGATAATAATCGCCGGTAGAACCCGCATAACACCCTCAACTCGATACAGCCCCATTCAATGCGCAGGAGACGGGTGAGTAAAGTCCTTTTCCAACCTCGCCAGCGCAGCCTGCCCATTGGCAGAAGCTCTCATGTGGTATAGAGTTTTTCAGGTGTTGTTTTTCAGTTTAGGGGACAAGTTATGGTCCGCGTCAAATATTTTGCCGCCTTTGTGTTTTCCGTCACGCTTTTTCCTGTTTCTCTGGCACAGGCCGAGGACAGCACACAGGAGCTGACAGTCGAAGAAATCACCAAGGCATTCCAGCAACAAAAAACCCGTGGCTTGGTGATCGTACCCAGCGGTGCTGCGTCCGATGCGGCGCAAACCGGCACCGGGCAAGAGACTGCAACGGTTGCCGCCAGCGAGGACTACACGCCGGTGGCGCGGCAGTCCCAAATCAATGTGCAGATTTCCTTTGATTTTGACAGTGCTGCACTGCGCGCCGATCAGGCCCCAAAGCTCGCCAATATGTGCGCTTCTATGCAGGTCATGCAGGGCACCGTGTTCCAGATCATCGGCCATACCGATAGCTCAGGCAGCGCGCCTTACAATGAACGGCTGTCACTGCTGCGCGCCCAAGAGGTGCGGCGTCATCTGATCAGCACCTGCGGTATAGAAGAGAACATGCTCAAGGCCATCGGCATGGGTGAAACGGCTCCCTACAACGAGAACAATCCGCGCGCCGATGAAAACCGCCGGGTAGAATTCCAGGCCTTGGGCTGACCCGGTGCACATGCACGGGCTCGACGTTGGGTTAAAACGCGCAATACGGTCCCTTGCGGGAAAGCGTGGTAAAACCTGCGCGCCCTACGGTTTTGTCTTGAACAGCAGGGAGGCCGGATATGATCGACTCCCAACCCGGTGACCTCTTCCAGCCCGGAGATCTGCTGAACAATACCTACCGGATCGAGATGCTTTTGGGGCGTGGTGGCACCTCGGATGTCTATAAGGCGCGTTCTGAAATCTCTGGCAATCTGGTTGCCATCAAGGTCCTCAAGCAAGAGCTTTCGGGCAACGAAGACTTTACCGTCCTCATGGCACGAGAGGAGAATATCCGCGAAATTCGCCATGATGCGGTCGTGCGCTATTCAGAAAACCACCGCACTCCGGATGGCCATATCTACCTGTTGATGGACTATATCGACGGACCCGGTCTCGACAAAAAGCTAAAGCAGGGGCCGATGGACGCCGGAGATCTGCTGATCATCTGTCGCCGTGTCGCTGAGGGGCTGAAGGCCGCGCATGGCCGCAATATCGTGCACCGTGATCTTAGCCCGGACAATATCATCCTGCGCGGCGGCGACCCGGCCCAGGCGGTGATCATCGATTTTGGCATAGCCAAGGACACCAACCCCGGTGCCGAAACCATTGTGGGCAATGAATTCGCTGGCAAATATTCCTATGCCGCGCCCGAGCAGATGGCCGGCCAAACCGATGCCCGCGCGGATATCTATGCGCTTGGGGCGCTTTTATTGGCCAATTTTCGCGGTGCCTCTCCGTCATTGGGGGCCAATCCAATGGAGGTTGTTGAAAACAAGCAAAAACCATTAGACACAGAGAATGTACCGGAGCCGCTCAAACAATTGATCGAACGGATGTGCGATCCCGATCCTGACAGCCGTCTGGCCAGCGCCACCGCGGTGCTCTCATTTCTGGACCAGCTGGAAAACCCTTCCTCTGCCCCAGAAAAGACCGCCGCCGCGCCCCCCGAAGAGGATGCCACGATCATCGTCCCTCTCCAGACTGCACAAAAGCCGAGAGAGGCAATCGCGCAAACGCCGGAGCCGCGATCAAACCGGAGACCCATGCTGGCTCTTTTGTCCGTGTTGGTCTTGGCCCTTTTGGGGGGCGGCGGATATTTCTCCGGGGCCTTCAGCTTTTTGGCAGGGCCGAAGTACCCCACGGCAGAGCCCTTTACCCTGATCGTGGAAAGACCCAAAAGCGGCCCCCTGCGGGCCATTGGCAATATGCCTTCAGAGGATAGCCGCGATCAGCTTGCCGCGCTGGTCGAACAAGCGGAGCTGACATTGGCCAGCGGTGAGATTTCCAACAGCTGGGGACAGGATGTTCTGGCCACGGTTGAACCTCTGATTGCGTTGCAGCAATGGCGCCTTGCGGTCAGCAACAATCAGGCGCGTGTCAGCGGGGTCACTGAGGATCCCGACCTCGCCTCCAGGGTCAATGCCTTGTTCGCGGATGGTCTGCCCGGTGGCCTGGAAGGGCGCGCCGAAATCACCTATCGCTTGCCGGTATTGCCAATTGCAGAGGTACGCGCCTTGGTCGGAGGCTTTGAGGATTGCGGTCCCTTGCGTGTCGCCGCAGGCTCCGTCGGGGGTGGATTTGGCCCCGCAGACAAGATCCAAATCACTGGCCGTGTAGCAGGGACCGAAACGCGTGTTCGATTGTTTGATGCCCTCAGCGCCCTGGCGGGATCCCGTGAAGTTGCGCTTGAGACCGAGGTGCTGAACCCTGCGCTTTGCGTGGTGGAAAGCCACTTGCCCAAGGCCCCGGTTGGCGACATCAAGGTAGAATTCAGGGTTGGCGGCGAAGACACGCCCAACCCCTCTGGCCGGTTCTTTGTTGGCGAAAACCCGGTGATCGATGTACTGCTGCCTGCGGAAATGACTGCCGGCTATCTCACGGTTTCCATCCTTGACGTGTCTGGCAACGTCTTTCATCTGCTGCCCAATATCTCGCGACAGGACAATGCCATCGCTGATCTGCGCGCCGCGCGCACCGGGACCTTGCCGGTGCGGGTCGCCTATGATCTGGCAGAATCCGCGCAAAATGGTGGTCTTGCTTTCAAGGTGGATGACAGCACTCTTGGCAAAAGCCGTGTTCTGGTTCTGCATTCCTCAGAACCGCTGTTTTCCGGCCTACGCCCCACCTCTGAAAGCGCGGTAGGGTTTGCCGAGGCTTTGAAAGAAAGCAATGCCAGGGACAATGGTTTGATCCTCTCCCTGGACAGCAAAATACTGGTGACTGCCAAGCCCTGAGCAAAATACGCCTGATCACCTGGCAGTGATCCTGCACAAAGGCACCGGGAGCCCAGCTCACAAAACATCGACCACGATATGCGAAATATTGTCGGCACCGCCGCCAGTCAGGGCAATTTGCAGCAATCGATCCCCGACCGTTTCCAGCGGTGCCGTCGACAGCACCTCCTGCAGCATCGAAAATGTAGCATATTTGGTCAGCCCATCCGAACAGATCAAAAAACGATCCCCCGGTGCTACCGCTCCGCGCACCTTGTCGAGCTCTAGTTCTTCGCCAACGCCCACCGCACGGGTGATGGCATTGGAGTGCGGATGTTGATCCGCTTCGTCCCAGCTCATCTTGCCGGCCAATACATATTCTGCCACCGCCGAATGGTCATTGGTCAGCAGCTCAACCTGCCCCCCGCGCAGCCGGTAAAGGCGGCTGTCCCCCGCCCAGATCCCGACAAAATGACCGTTTGCCAGGATTAGGGCAACCACGGTGGCACCAATGGTTCCGCCGCCCCGCGCCTCGGCTTCTGCCTGGATCGCCCGATGGGCCCCGTGAATTTTGTCACGCAGCCCATGCATCTTTGCCGCCGGGTCCAGCCCCACCGGCAAAGTCGCCACCGCATCGACAATCAGGGCACTGGCAAAATCGCCGGCCTGATGACCGCCCATACCATCTGAGACCAGCCAGATATCGTGATCCGGCAGGGCAAGAATTGCGTCCTCATTCACTTTGCGTTTCAAGCCAACATGGGTCTGCGCAACAAAACGATAGCTCATCATCTGGGTCATAGCGGCTGTGCCTCCCGCCAGATCGGAGCGGCCAGATCAAACAAACCGGCCCCTGCCCGCCCCAAAGGCAAATCAGCCGTCATCATCATTCTGGGACCACTGTCGAGATAGGCGCTCCACAAGCATCCTCCCGGAGATTGCTGCGCCAGCAAGGCCCCGGCCAAATGTGTCTCCATGACGGCGCTGTCACCGCCGCTGCCGGTCAGGACATAGGTTGTCCCCTCACGCCGCAGTGGCACCGACGCACGCAGATCGGGTATTTCCAATGCCTGCAGATCTGCCGCAAGCCGATCCTTGGACATGCCATCCTCAAGGGTGGACAAGGCGATATCCTCCAGTCGCTCAAACAGTGGACCTTCGCGCAGATGGTCCAAAGCAGGCGGACCAGGCGTGTCCAGCGGCACAAGTAACGTCAGGGGAAAGCGGCGGCCAACCCGGTCAACCGAAGGCATCAGAACCCCCATGATCTTGCTCGGCCCAGCAAGACCGGGTGCCAGGGTGAACCGCCAAATCGGCGCTGACATATAAAAAGCGTCAAAAGCATTGCCATGACTTTCCCGCCCCTCAAGCAGCAAACGTTGCAACCAGGCATCCCAGACCCGCACGAACCCGCCCGGAGCGTCCAGGCGAAAGAAATCGCCAACGTCGGGCATCTTGCCATAGGCTGCAAACCCGCCCCCCATCACATCGACTTTGGGCAGTTGAACTTTGCCATGGCGGGCAGGGCAAAGGGGTTCACCACCGATCCTGATTGCAACTCAAACAGGGCCAGACGGCCACCAACTCGGAAATTCACCCGGCGGCGATCGCTGACATTGGTGCGCCGCACCTCGGCGGCATCCAACAGGCGGAACCAGGCCCAGGGGCCATCGCGCGACATCACATTCTCATTGCCACGTTTTTGCGGCAGCAGTGTGATCCGGGCCAATCCAACCGATCCCGGCCAAGTCACCGCCACCGGCGTTGGCTGCCCCATACGGTGATTATAGGCCACCTTGGAGCCGTCAATTTCCAGCAGGACTTCCTTGGCCTTTGGGTCGAGTGCTTTGGGGGTGATCTGAAACTGGACCGCCGGGCTGGCACCTCCGGCAAAAAAGGCATCCCGGATTTCGGCCGCATATTGCATCTGCTGCAGCACTGCGGGGCTGATGCCAAGGTCGACATCATTCACCCGCTTCCAGCTCCAGGGGCGACTGCGGGTATCAACATATTTGAGCAGGTT
This sequence comes from Roseobacter sp., assembly GCA_015665415.1. Classification (GTDB taxonomy): domain Bacteria; phylum Pseudomonadota; class Alphaproteobacteria; order Rhodobacterales; family Rhodobacteraceae; genus Pseudophaeobacter. Next base: position 63,252 of record JADFAE010000021.1, on the reverse strand, counting down.
TTCATCAAAGAAACTGTCGATCAGCCCCCCCGGCGAAAACAATTTGGCAAAATCCACCATCGCGACATCCGCACGCGCACGCCGATTGAACGGATACCGGTTGTCCAGGGCTTTCTGACAAAACGGCAGCACCGCCGATTGCCAGCGCGCGTTGATCGAGGCCCGCGTTCCCTCGGACGTAATCCCCGAGGATCCGGTAGAGATCTGCGTCGCCCAGCGTTGGATCGGCCCGTCAATACGCGAAGCGGTCTGCTGAAACTGCAACAACGCTTGTCCACTTTCCCCAGAGGCGACACCGCTAAAGGACATCTTGTTCAGTTCTTGATAGACCAATTGCAAAGAGCCCATCAGATCATCCAGTCGCGAGGGTTGCGCTTCGGGGCGCTCCACCAGATTATGCAACCATTGGAACCGCTCCTGGACATAGGCCCCCGGTGGTTTGGCCGCTTCCCCTGGCGCATTGGCGGCAGAACTAACCAAGGCCTCAAGCAGGATTTGCCCCTGAATTGACAGGCCAGAGCGGGCCTCGATCCCGGCAATCTGCGAGACCCCCTCGTTTAAGGATTCCGTATCCAACGAGGATCTGTCCTCGGCCAGGCGGGTTTCGCGGCTGATCTCTGTCAGAATATTGACGATTGGTGAGGTTGGCCCCGACAGCACATTTGTCACCTCAACCGCATGGCTGAGGGATTCCAGCGGAACAATGTCCACGTCCCCCAGGATCTGATCATAGCGGCTGATATAGTCGTTGTAATACAAATCCAGTACATCCCGGCTGAGCGCCAGCAACGCGGCCTCGCTCTGGCCTTCGCCGGCCCTTTCTCCCAGCACCCAGGCCTCATTCTGTACCCGCTGCGAGACGCTGACGGCCTCTGGCAGAAAGACATTGTTGAAACCATCATAGGTGAAAATACCTTCGACACCATCGTTCAGTGCCTTACCGGAACTGCGCACCAAGACGCGTTTGACCGATGGGCCTCCAATCTCTGTCAGGCGCCATTTGGGCAGGCTGGTGGCCTGGTTCGAATTGACGATCCCGTTGTAGACCCGCTGCGCCAGCGGCATTTCAGACAGGATATCCTGGGCCTGCTGAACCAGGGGCCCATTGAGAGCGATCTCTTCCATCGGTTGCGACAACAAAGCCGAAAGATGATCCATCAGATCCCCGCGCAGATCGGCGCGCGCCGCCCCGGGATAGGCAACAAGTTCCCAGTCCAGGCGCATCCACTCTTTGACCAGGTCCGGGTTCATCGGCCCTTGCAATCCCAACATCAGATAAATCTTCAGCGCCTCATAAAGCACATCCGTATTGTTCACATTGGCCGAAATCTGTTCTTCCAGACGCACCAGAAGACGTGGCAAAAGACGCTGGTTCAACGCGCCTCTGTAGGTCTGTGCGGTCTGCGTTCCGATAACTGCGCCCTGATACAGCCCATAGGTCATGGCCCGATCCGGGGCGGGATCAGCAAGCACCGGATTGCCCGGCATGTCCCGCAACAGGTTGAGCGCAGCTGCCACCGGCACCAGATCCGTGTCGCCCACCGGGCTTGGGGGCAGGGTCGCAGCCGCAGCCTGATAGGCAGAGATCTGGTGCTCGGCCTGTTCAATCAGCTCAGCATTTTTCAGGTAAGAATTGACCCAGATTCCGCCCATCACTGCAGCAATCACAACCGTGGCCGCAATGGCTGCTCGCCGGGTCCAGCGGTAGCGCCGCTCGACCTTGTCATCGGCCGAGACCAGCCCGGCTTCCGGAAACAGCACCCCCTCGAACAGGCGGGTCAGGAAGAAGGATCGACCCGTGCCCTGCCCCGTTCCAATGGCCTGACGGCCAATGCCAAAAGTCTGCGCCATGCCCAGCATCAGCCGGTCGATCGGTGTCCCCTCTTGGGTGCCCGAAGTGAAATAAATGCCCCGCAACATCTGGCGCTGCTCATAGCGATTATCCTGGAATACCTCTGCCAGAAACTCTTTGGCCACACTGCGCATCGAAGCAACCTGACCCGGAAAACCCGCAACCAGCGCCCGGCGCTGATGGTCGGTTTCGGTCTGCATTTTCTCCAGCAGCTGCGCGTTCATCTGCCCCAGCAGAGCGGCAAATTCCTCGTCAAATTGCTCTATCGGCGCCGGATCTTTCTTGCTCTTGGCCAGGGGCAGGGTAAAGCCCCAGACCTGCTCTCGCTCTTCCTTGCCCAGCGTGTCAAAATACTCTTGGAAACCGGCAATGAGATCCGCCTTGGTAAACAGCACATAGACGGGAAACCGCACGCCCAGGCGCTCACGCAGTTCCGACAGGCGGCGGCGCACCGCCTGAGCATGCGATTTCTGGGTGATCTCATCCTGCAAGGACAGATCCGACAGCGAAATGGCCACCAGGGCCCCATTGATCGGCTGGCGTTTGCGATATTTTTTCAACAACCCCAGAAACCCCAGCCAGGCCGCGTTATCGGCCTCGGCATCGCTTTCCTGCGTGGTGTAGCGCCCAGCAGTGTCGATCAAAACCGCCTCATTGGTGAACCACCAATCGCAGTTGCGCGTGCCCCCCACACCGCCAATCGCCGCCTTGCCCAGCTTTTCCGCCAAGGGAAACTGAAGCCCGGAATTGACGATGGCCGTGGTTTTCCCGGCCCCCGGAGGGCCGATGATGACATACCAGGGCAGAACATTCAGGTGACGTCGACCATTTTTGGATTTACGCAACTCGGTCATCGCCTGCTTGAACTTGCCGCGCAGCTCGCCAATTTCCTCCAGCAGGACATCATCCTCGTCGACCACATCCACGGCCTCTGCCATGTCCTCTGCCATCTGCCGGTCCCGACGCCGCCGTCGCCAGAAGATCAGGCCAAGGATCACAAAGGTCAGCGTCCAAATCACCGCGATAGTGATCACTCGAGATCGGATACTGTCAAAGGGATGCCAATCCGCACTGCCAATGAAAGGCGCAAAAAACCAGGTGCAGGCAGAAAGCACCGCAGCCAGCAGCAATAACACGGTGTAAATCGAGCGAAACAGAGGTAAAAAATAGCGGCGGATCATTGGTCAACCTCCTGCACCAGCAAAATCTCGATGCGGCGGTTCTTGGCCCGTCCGGCTTTGGTACCATTGTCAGCTATCGGTTCCTTTTCCGCCCGCCCCTCAGCTGAGAGTCGCCCCGGATCCGTCATCACCCGCGCCATGCCAGTCATCACCGATTTCGCACGCGCCAGTGACAGTGCCATGTTCGAGGGGAACCGCGAAGAGCGGATCGGGATATTGTCGGAGTGCCCGGCTACGATCACCCGTCCCTTTTCATCGTTCAGCGCTTCGGCCACGCGGATCACCGGCGATTGAAAAGACGCACTCAGCTGGTCAGAGCCAGATCCAAACATACCCGAACCCGCCAGACGAATGATCAGCGTATTGCCCTTTTGAAAGACCTGAACAATGCCTTCCGCGATCTCGGGTTCCAGAAAGCCGGCCACCTTGGCCACCTGTTCTTCCAGCGTCTGAATTGGCGGTGCTGGGGGCGGCGGCGGTGCCCGCCGTTCCAGCTCTGCGCGCGGCCCGGAATCCACGATTGTCAGTTGCCCGATCACGTTTTCAGTTTGAGTGGACAGCGTCCAGCTGAGTCCCGTGAACTGCAGCGCCAGCAATACCCCAGTTACCGCCAGCGCGATCCACAACAAGCGCCAGGCCGAAAGCACTTTGAAGGGCCGGACCACCCCCTCCCAATGAGGCGACAGATCTCGCTCTGTCGGACCGCGCTGATTGCGCAGGATTCGCGCCAAGGCCGCCCGGATCTGCAGGTGCTTTTCCGACCCACCCTGCTCCACCCGCAGACGCCCCTCAAAGCCCAGCGACATGCACATGTAGAGGAACTCCAACATGTCAATATTGCCGCCCGGCTCCTTTTCCAATCGCGCCAGCAGATCATAAAACCGATCGCCACCAACGGTTTCGCGGTGAAAAGTCCCAACCATGGACTGCAAGCCCCAACTGGATTGCCCTCCCCAGGGTGTGTTGAGTACGACATCATCCAGCGTCGCGCAGAGCGCGTAGCGGGCCACCTTGACCGTCTGGGCCGCGATCCCGGCCTGCAAAGCGCGGTTTTCAAAGGCGCGCACCTCGGCCACTACGTTTTTACGTAACCCATCCGGGTCCATATGCTGGGCACGATTTCGGATCCGGCTGATCAGTGCAAACAAGGTAGAAGCGCAGGCTGTCAGCGGGTTCATCCCCGTCAGCGCCATCTGCGGTGCCTTGCCCGGGGGGGCTTTGCTGGGTTGGGCGGCAGCCTGCGGCACTCCAAATGCATCCGCTTCCCCCGTGGGCGCAGGGCTTGCCGCGGGTTGGGCGGCCATCGGTTCAGTCTGCGGGATGGCTGATCTGCGGCCGCCCGGATTGGGGCGGATCACCGTCTTGTCGGTGTCACCCGGTTCCGCAAAGGGATCGTCATAGTCTCCCATGGTCTGTTACCCAATCACCAATTCACCAAAACCACCCGCCTCTGCGGAGGGTCAAACTGCTTTGCCTCAACTGTTGCGGATGGCCCAAAGCTCCATCTTCAATCCCGGATATTGCCCGGACACATGCACCGCAACGCCACCAGAGGTGGTCATCTTGCGCCAATAGGGGCTTTCACCGTCCATCTCGAAATAGACTACGCCCGAATGATAGGGGATCTGCCGGGGCGCCACTGGCAGCGGCCGCAATGTGATCCCCGGCAGGGCTGAATTCACCAGCTGACGGATTTCCTCAACCGGGCCGATTTTGGCCTGCCCGGCAAAATGCCTACGCACGTCCTCAGCGGGAAGATCCGCGCTCACCGCCAGGACAAAACCGGCATTGCCCAGCAGTTTGCGATCCGCAATCACCCCAACCGAAATGCCGTATTTGCGCTCTTCCAACTTGATCGGAATGGCGGTCTGCTCCAGCACCGAGCTGAGATACTGCCGCAACACCCGGATCAAGGGCGCAAAACACCCCATCAGGTCATCATGGGTATAAGGCGGCAATTCTGGCACCCGTTTGTCGGCCGCCATGAAACCGGACAGCTCACCGGACAAGCCGGCGCAGAACATGAACAGACGTTCGGGATGAAGATTTTCGATCTGGCGCAGATGCCGCACCATCGGCAGCATCCGGTTCACCACCGACAACAACATGAAGTCGGAAACATCCGCCACCCCGCGCGCCGTTCCTGCCTCTGCCAGACGCCCGGACAGCGCCTCCATCCGATGCGCCAACAGCCCTTCGAGCTCGCGAAGGAAATCCTGCAACACAGAGGCCGCACGAGCATCCAGACAGGAGGGGATAAAGGCCTGATCCAGCACGATCTCCTTGTCCGACCGCACCTCAATGATACGGGCCACCGGAATGGCCAGCAAATCAGCCATATCGTCAACGCCCAGGGCAAATTGCAGCCGCAGCTTGCCCACATCCAGCGCCACCGGCTTACGCTCGGTGCTGGTGACATCCGTCACCTCCTGGCTGGCGGGACGCAAACGGCTGGCGGAACGCTCAGCCCCGCTGAGATCGACTTCGACCGCGCCCTGGCGTCGCTGTGGCACCGTCAGGTAAACCACGCAATCCTTGATCGTTGTCGGCACCTCAAGCGCGGGCGGATGCGGATCCGCCATCGGCACCCGAAACAAGCTGCCATCCTGGGTCAGCCCTTCACAGGATTTGAGGGCAAACTGACCAATCTTCAACGCCTCGTGGTCGATCTCCAAACCATTGACCCCCCAGGCATAGGGACCAAGACGCCGAGCCAGCCCCGTCACCAGCCCCTCGACATAGCGATCCGATTGCTGGAAATGATGCGGCTGCAAAAACAGCCCCTCCGTCCAAAGCACTTTGCTGTCCCAGGACACCTGGTTCTCCCCTTTATTGCCAACGCCCAATGCGCGGATCAGTCTTTCAATTTATCCAGCTGTTCCTTGTAGGCCCGCGCAAATTCGCGGCTGAACAATTCATGAAAATCATTTTCTGCCTGATCAGAAATCTCGGAATAGAGCTGTTCGTATACGTCCCAATACCGCGCCTTCTTACCCCGCAAGAGGCCACTCAGACCGCCTTTGTCTTCGATCTGGTTCTCCAATGCTTTGGGATCGAGCCGCGTCAGAACCCCTTTGAGCGCCGCCTCCATGCCCGTCACCATGGCAACCTCATGCGCCTTGATATCCTTTAGGGCCTCTTCGGCGGCCGTTTCTGGACCAAGATAGCCCTTGGTCGCCGGTTTCAGCATCGCCTCGATTGCCTGTTCCGGCGTGATCGAGAATTTCAACGGATTGTTGCCCCCGGCAGAAATCATCGTCTGCTCGATACGGAACTCGGATTTGATCGAGGTGCGGGTCATCAGGATTTCGCGCAGCCCCATCACCAAGGTTCGCAACACCCGCCCCATGCGCCCCATGGATTTCACCGGATCCTCTGACCCCAGCAAATCATCCTCGACCTCCAGTCCGCGCAGGAACGCGGCCAGCGCATCAGAGGTCGTCTCAGCGGGAACAGAATCTGGTTTTTCACGCGTCCCGTTGTCAGGCTTGGTAATTGCAGGCGGTGTCTCGGCCAGGGCTACCTCTGCCTCAGCGGCAGCTGCCGGAACCGGGGCGGAATCTGCGTGGGCTGGTGCCACAGCCGGAGGGGCTTCAGGCGGTGCAACTGTATCGGCCTCACCTATTCCAGATAAAAAGTCATCGTCCCAATCATCCGGGATCATCCCCGATTGTGCCCCGGGCGCAGAAAAACCATCCGCAGCCGAGGGCGAATGACTGGGCAGGCTGGCACCCTCTCCCTCGCGCCCATCGCTGGGTTTTTGGAAGAACGGGTCTTCCTCTTGACCAAGGGTCGGCAACAGATCGTCAATCGGGTCAACCGGGTTCAACTGCGAAGGGCCCGTCGGGCTGCTTTCCCCCAACAGATCATCCAGAAAATCGCCCCCCGGTCCCGCGTCCTCCAACAAAGCCAGTGGATCCGGCGCATTGCTGGCCACCCCATGCGAGGCCGGTGCCGCCGCCAAAGGATCCGGAATGGCGGCACTCGCCAGAGCGTCGCGAATTTCCACCAAAAGCTCATAATTGCCGACACAGAGCACATCCCCATTGTTTAGCGGAGTCGGCGTGCGCCCAAGCGGGATCTTAGAATAATTAAGAAAGGTGCCATTGGCGCTGAGGTCAACCACCAAGACATTGCCATTGTGATCCTCGATGGCGCAGTGGTTGCGCGACAAGAGCTGATCCGGGTCTGGCAACACCAAATCGTTGCTGGCCCCGCGGCCAATGGTCAGACTTGGCCCCTGCATCGGCACCGGAGCCGCATCCCCCGGCATTGCGCCTGAGTTCTGAAACTTGAGGGTGACCGCCATGCCCGTGCCTAACCCCCTACCAGAACAGTGAATTCACCCTTGACGATCATGCCACCACAGGCGGCGTTGTCGAGGATACGGGCAGCCGGCAGTTTGTTGATCAGAACAGTACCGGACCCTTTGAGGATAGGATGCGGTGGCACCGCCATGCACAGATCCGTTACTCGGGCGGCGGGCAGCTTGCCGACCAAAGTGGTCACAGCACAGGGCGGTTGTATCGGGATTGGCACCGGCAGGACCGGAGGCGGTGGCGTGGTCGGCAACATGCATGCGTGCAGATCAAAGACCCGCGCCTGAGGCATTCCCATCTCAGCCCTCCTTCTCGTTACCTGCATCAGGGGCCGCTTTGACGCTGCCCTGACCGTTACCACCACGTGCAATATCCAGCGCACGCGCGACCAAAACACGGCCGTGTTCTTCAAACTTATCAGACAATTGGCCTAAAGCTACCATATTCATGGCAAAAGCCGCCGCTTCCGAGGCCCCCGCTGGGGCTGGATATTGGTTCAAATCACCCGGCCCCAGGGTGCCTGGCGCATAGAGAACCGAGAGGGCGCAGTTCACCGTATCATCATCAACATAGGCGTGATCCAGGCTGACGCGGGCCGCATCCCGGTTTCCTTCGCTGGGGTCTCGCACCCAAGCCTCAGAGGTGGTGAGCGAAGCCGGGTCCTTGTCCGAGCGCGGCCCAATATAGTCTCGTGCCGCCAGACAGGCCCACCAGACCCGTTCTCGTGCGGGCAGCAAAACCCCCAACAGCCGCAGCAGATCTACCAAGGCCTCTTGTTCATAGAGCTCTTGCAGGACCACCGCTGCCGGTGCCGATGGCGGTGCTTTCAGGGGCGTCTTCAGCAACACATTGGTCTGCGACAGAAGTTTGGCCACAGGATCGCTCGGAAGCTTGACGAGGTTTTCAAAATTCTCGGACATGTTTTTATCCTAGTTGATCATCGTCAGGCCGCCTTTGAGGGTCAACATCGCGTCCCCCTTGACGGTTGTCATTGGTGCCTTGGCCTCGACCATGGCGCTGCCTTCGACCTTGATCATCGGCCCCTTGATGGTGACGCCGGAATTGTCGATCTTCACCGAAGAAGGTCCGACCTGCAGCAGGATCTCTACCCCCGCCGTCATCTTGATTTTGCCGGCCGTCACATCCACCGTAAGATTGCCAAGGCTGACGGTTTCCTTGTGATTGCCCTTGGCGATGGTCTCGGTCAGATTGCCGGTGTCCACATCCAGGGTCATATTGCCTTTCTGGATGGTTTCCGCCTTGTCGCCCGTTTCCACCACTTCGGTGCGGTTGCCACTTTTGACCACCTCATCCATGTGCTGTTTCACCGTCATGGCATAGCTTTTTTCATCCGTGCCCGGCGCATCCGGTTCCGGCGCGTCCAGGCCGATGGTCACGGCAGAGCGATCCTTGATCAGCATCTGGTGGTCCTTTTCCGCCTGGACCCGCATCAGCTCTTCGCCCTTTTTGTCGTCAAACATCAGCTCATTGTAGCCACCGCCGCCCTTGGAGGAATTGGTCTTGATCCCCAGTTGGGTCTGATCATCCGGATAGGTATAGGGCGGCATCGTATCGGCATTATACAGCATGCCAGTACAGATCGGGCGGTCGGGATTGCCATCCTCGAACTGCACCACCACTTCCTGGCCGATGCGCGGCACCGCCACCATGCCCCAATTCTTGCCGGACCAAGGCGTGACCACGCGCACAAAGCAAGAGGACTTCTCATCTTTCTTACCCTCACGATCCCAATGGAACTGAACCTTGATGCGCCCATGTTTGTCGGTCAGGATCTCTTCGCCGCTGGGGCCAACCACGGTTGCGGTCTGCAAGCCGGGGACTTCGGGCCATTTGGTGACCAATGGCGCGCGATACTGTTCGTGTTTTTCGATTGCGCCAAAGACACATGCATAGGCGTCCCCTGCGATTTCCTCAGGGAATTCCATATTGCGGACTTTGACATCATGGCGCATTTCGCCTTCTTCAGCCGCCTTGGTGGTGCGTTTTTCCCGCTCGTTGTAGTCGCCCGCCACCTGCAGATACTGGATCGCGTCTACAACCAGATATTCGCCGTTGGCAGGTTTGTCCGGGTGATCCTTGAGCTGAAAAGTATAGCCCGTCCCCATGGTCCGCAGACTGGCCGCCCCGCGCCATCTCTTGTGGCGGATGGCTTCTGCCTCCATCTGCACCCGCGCCCGCTTGTTCCCCAGACCGGCGTCTTTGCGGTAATGGCCCTGGTAGTCGTAGCGCTCAAAATCCTTGTGGCTATGGCTGCCCTTGGGAATGGCATTCTTGACCTTCAGATCCGCTGCTGGCGACAGAAAATCAAAATCATTCAGCGTGACCTTGCCGCTTGTCAGCACCTCTTCGTGAGCCCATTCCGAGACATGATCCTCGCGGCGACGATCGCGATCATCTCGGGCATGGAATTTCACCTGTGATTTGCCATTCACCGGAGAATGACCACTCATCCCATCACAGAGTACCAGGCATTCAGCCGCGTTCTTGTCGCTGCTGCTGTCAAAGTAGAAGTAGATTCCCTCCTCTTCCATCAAGCGGCAGATGAAATCATAATCGCTTTCGCGGTACTGCAGACAATATTCGCGAGGATCATAGCTCTCGCTCAATCTGTTGCGATAATCGCTAAAACCGTTCTCGCTGAAAATCTGGAGAATGATGTCCACCGCAGAGAGCTCCTGAAACACCCGGCTATCGGAGGTGCGCGTCAGCAGCCAGAACCAGGGACGGACCTCGGCCACATAGAGACCGTAGCCATCGCGAAACCCCATGTTTTCCACCGAGACACAGAGGCCCGAGAACTTCTGGTCCGTCGCCTCCTCTGTTTGGACATGCAGGTTCATCGTTTGCCCAACGATATCCTCCAGTTTGATCGCCTTGTTCTTTGACTGAAACTCTACCGTCGTCTCGGTCAGTTTACTCAGGCCTTCGCGCACGATGGCCCGTTTCAGCAAGAGGTCCCGCACAGAATAACTGCCGGACATCCAGACCATGTCACTGTCATGTGCTTTGCTCTCAACCATGGCTCCTCCTTTCCCCAACCGGGGTGTTCCCAATCAGGGCTTCCCCACTCAAGATCGGGGGTAAAACCGGGCGAAAATGCGCCTCTGCCATTTCAAACCTCTCCCTCACAAATCCGCCAATAGCGCCGCCAGTTCGGCGTCCATCTCATCATCGTCGCTCTCATCAGCATCTTCACTGTCATCCGAGAAACTGGCCAGCAGATCATCCAGATCCCCAAGTCCATCATCGTCCTCGGCTGCGTCACTGTCCCCCAGACTTTCCAGATCAAGATCATCAAGCCCCAGGTCATCCAGATCGGATTCGACGCTTGGCTCAGCCTGTTCCGTTGCCCTGTCATCGCCGACTGCCTGCGCCGCAGGCCCCTTGGCTTCGCGCGGATCCGGGGGCGAGGGCTCCGGTGCCGGCACCCCGGTCCAGGGCCCCAGGATCTCTCCGCCGGTCACCGAAGCAAAGGAGGTCAGGCGCAACTCGTCCCGGCCCTTGACCGCACTCACCGCCATCACGCCGCGATCATTGGCCATGGCGATCTTGTCCAGATCGATATTTCGCTCGGTGCAGGGCAAGGCGACCTGATCACCAAACTGATCATAGACCGTATGGAAGGGCATATCGCCCAGTGACATGATCGACCCCAATTGCATCGAGGCGCCGTTTTCGCTGAAGGAGCGTGCCAGAAGGATGGTGACCAGTACCACCGGATTGCCCCACAACATGCCCCTTAGGCCTTCGGTCTCAGAGAATTCCTCAAATCCGAAGGCATCAACCGGATCGCTTTTGGCACCATAGGGGCGGCGCAGCAAAAAGCGCGGACTGGCCAGACCCAGATGACCCGCCTCGGGCATCTCCTGCAAAGTCTCCCAAGCCTTGGCCACCAGCGGCGGGCGGTCCTTTTTGTCCAGCTTCAGGAACTCGGGCGTAAGGCTGGTCAGGAAAGGCGCATCCACATGCGCCGCCACCCGGGCAATCCGCCCCAAAAGCTCCGCATGCGGCGGTGTTTCCTCAAATGCATATAGACCGATCAGCGCCGAATACCCGCCCCGGCCCAGTTCCGGATCCATCGGTGCTTCGGTCAACAGCCGGGTCAAACCGCTTACCGTCAGATCGTCCTGCGCGGCCAGATCTGCCGCCAGTTCTTCGGCGGATACATCATAGAGCAGCACTTCCAGACTATCATCGACCTCTACCGAGCGCGCAATCAGGTCCAGCGAGCGCCACTGCGCCTCGATCGACTGAAATTCCGGGTGGTGCAACACCAGCCGCATCGCGTCAGACAAGGCCGCATCCACCGCCTGTTGCATCGCAGCTGCATCCGGATTGGGCAGAGCGCGGATATGCGGCCCAACGATGCGTGCCAAGAGATCTTCAATCGGGGAGGCCTCTTGCAACGTATTGCCCTGATCTCCGATCAGCTGTTGAAAGGCGCTCAGCCGTCGGTCGGCAGGCACGGCCACCCCGGATGACTGGCGTTTGGGCGCACGCACAGGCGTCCCATGTTCCGCAGCCCAAGCCGCCAGACTGCGACTGGCATGTTCTACGGTGACACCCGATTGCAGCTGCTTGCGCAGGCTCACCAGCTCTGAAAACAGCGCCACATTATCAAACAGCTCATCCGGGTGCAGATCGTCAAATTCCCCAAGCTTGACCGCAATTCCACCGCCGTCCTTGCCGATGGGCAGGACCAATTCGCTGGCAAAGCTCTCGATAACATCCTCAACCGTGTCCGGATCCAACAGAATTGGCTGTCGATCCGCTAGCGCATCGCCGGTTTGTACCAGGCCCTTTGCAGAGCGACCGGAAAAATCGCCAAATATCGCGATCCGGAACCGACGGCGCGTCAGTTGCGCAGGGCTAGGCCGATCCGCGGTGATGGTGCCATAGGCAAATTCCGGTTCAGCCAGCCCAACGGTTTGGTTGGCAGCGGCACCGTCAGCGCGCGTTTCGAGATCCGGGTCGGCATCTTGGCTGGTCTCCGTACTGTCCAGATCAAGATCGGCCAACACATCATCCAGATCTCCCGGGCCATCCTCGACAGTTGCCTCATCCTCGTCGAGCCCTGCGAGCAGGGCATCAAGTTCATCGTCATCATCGCTCTTGGTGGCCGTTTCAGTCGCTGTGTCGTCAACAGCGTTATCTTCCCCCTCTTCGAAATCAGCCAACAGCGCATCCAGCTCAAGATCAGTCGCATCGTCGGGGGACAGATCGCCCAAGGCATCTTCAGAGTCTTCCTCCTGTTCAGCGCCTGTTTCGGCTGAATCCGACAGGAGGGCGTCCAGATCCAAATCCTCCTCGACGTCCAAACCTGTCAGCAACGCCTCCAACTCATCATCGACTGCGCCCTCTGCCGAGGGTTCCTCTTCCGGTTCGGCCTCCAATGTCAGGTCTGCCAGCACATCAGAAATGCTGTCCTCTGGCTCCTCCTCTGGGGTCTCACCAATCTCCAGCCCCGAGAAGATATCATCCAGATCTGCCTCTGCAGCTGCGCCCTCCGTCTCGGGTGTTGTCAAATCACCCAGCAGATCCTGCAGATCAACCTCTGGATCCATGGTCTCGGTTTCATCACTCAGGTCCAACCCCCCGAGGATATCTGCGATCTCATCGTCTTGGGACGGATCCGGCGCCTCCTGTGCAGTCTGGGTGGCAATCTCGGCCAGAATGTCTTTGGCCTGGCTGTCGGGTTCGGCGGGCACATCAATCTCGGGAATGGCGTCCAGGACGGCGCTCACGTCACCGTCCTGCGCCTCACTGTCAACTGGCGCCTCCGCTGCCAGATCGCCGAGCAATTGTGACAGATCTTCCTCGGCCTCCGTCCCGACCTCTGGCTCTTGTTCCGACAGGCTGTCCAGAACAGCTGCCACCTCTTCGCTTGGCTCCAGGTCTTCTGCTTCTGGGTCAGGCAATGTTTGCAACACCTCGCCAAGATCCGGATCGTCCTTTTCGACCGGGAGATCCACAGCATCCAGGCCCTGCAGGATATCCGCAACCTCGTCCCGTTCCGCCGCAGCCAAAACTTCTGGCTCCTCGGCTGCAAGATCTTGCAGAATGCTCTCGCTGGCGGATTCAACCTCCGCCGCAGCCTCTTCTCCTGCTGCCGCAAGAGCCGCCAGAACATCTGCTGAGGTGTCATCCGCTTGTTCCGTCTCTTCAACTTCAGACCTGCGCAAACTGGCCAGGGCTGCGTCATCAGCTTCCTCCACCGCAGGCGACACATCCGGAACGGAGGCCAAAGCCGATGCCACTGTGTCCTCCGCATCTGGGTCTGGCTGTGGAGCTGCCTGCGCAAGCGAGGCCAAAGTCTCACTGACGGCATCGCCAGGGTCGTCTGCCGCATCCGGGGCTTGATCCGCCAAAGCCGCGAGTACATCGCCACGGGTGTCGATCTCCGGTTCAGGAAGATCCACACTGCGCAGCGAGCCGAGCGCAGCCAGCTGCGCCGCATCCGAAGCGGTGTCTCCTTTGGACAAGGAAGCCAAGAGGGCCGGGGTCTGCAAAATACGTTCAATCAGGTCTTCCGCCCCGGATTTTCCGTCCATATAGGCCATCAGCGTCTGCAGCTGATTGCGCGCCTCCAGCAAGGGGCGCAGCGTGTCGACCTTGGCGGCGATGGCACCGGGACTGAAATCCGCCATGCTTTCAAAAGTGAGGTCTATGGAAAGATTGCCTTCACCGGTCAGCGTATTGGGTACCGAAAAGGCGGCCCGCGGAGCCATTGCCTTCATCCGGCTGTCAAAATTATCAACGTCAATTTCCAAAAACTTGCGATCCGCAATCGCTGGCTGGGCCTCTTTGCTTTTGCCCAGAAGATCGCTCATCACGCCCATGACAAAAGGCAACTGAACCTTTTTCTCCGCGCCATAAAGCTCGACGTCATATTCGATTTGCACCCTTGGCGCGCGGTTGCGGGCGATGAACTTCTGTGAGCTGTCAGCCATTACCGCCTCCCTTCAAAACACTGAGTTCCTGACGCAGGGCTTTCACCTCCGCGTGCAGTTCCAGCACATGGGCGTCAACAACATCGGTCTCCTTACGCACCAGGTCGCGCAATTTTTCAAATTCCGCCTCCGCCTCGGCCTCCACGGCTGACTGCATGGTGTTGACCAACAGACCGATAAACAGGTTCAAAACCGAAAAGGCGGTGATTATGATAAAAGGCACAAAGAATGACCAGGCCATCGGGAATTCTTCCATCACCGGTCGCACGATCCCCATCGACCAGCTTTCCAGTGTCATGATCTGAAACAACGAGTAAAGCGAACGACCCAAGGTGCCGAACCATTCGTCAAAAGCGGCCCCATACATCAGCGTGGCCATCACTCCAAAGACATAGAAAACGATGGAGATCATCACGATCACCGCGCCCATGCCCGGCAAGGCATCCAGCAGCGCCTGGACCACCGCCCGCATCTGCGGGATTACCGACAACAGGCGCAAGGCACGGATGACCCGCAACCCCCGCAACGCCGACAGGCCCTGCTTGTCGGGCAGCAAGCCGACGCTGACCACCAAGAGGTCAAAGATATTCCAGGCCGAGGAGAAAAACTTGAGCCGGTAGGCAAAGAGCTTCAGCGCCAATTCCGCCACAAAGATCGCCAGAACCATCTTGTCGATCGCGCCTAGCAAGCCGCCAATACGCGCATTCACCGCATCCGAAGTGCCAAGACCCAAGGTCACGGCATTGAAAATGATGATACCCAATATGGTATTGGTCACCACCGGACGCTCGACAAAATGCCGGGCACGATCCTGAAGCGACAATTGGCTCTGCGCGCTCTGGTCCAAGGCTTTTCTCCACCCATCGAGGCAATCAACCGGGCGCGGCATTACGCCCGGGTCTTGTGTTTTCACCCTCAGGCAGCGTCAAAGACGGTGCCATCCAGCACCTTGCTGGTGATCTTGTCATAGACGTAACCGCCCGCCGCACCACCAACACCCAGCGCCAGATCCTTGGACTTTGTGGCAATGGAATTTCCATCAATCGGCGACAGCCCAAGAGCGGCGAACTTCAGCGCCTCACGGAACACCTTGAGCGCCTTGGGATCCTTGATGGTCAGGGCCTTCACCCGCTTCATCAGATCCTTGATGTTGTTGGCCCATGTGCGGGTCTCACCATACATGATTTGAATGCGGTCAATGGCGCTCTGCACCGCTTGGTAATTCTTCGACAGCGCGGTATCCAAGGCCTTGCTGATCATCACCAGCTGCGCCTTCTTGTCCTTCACCGGGTGTTTCTTCAGCTTTTTGCCAACCTCAGCCAAGAACTCCTTTTTCAACTTGCCCTGCTCCTTCAGGATCTTGTTGAGGGTCTTGGAGAGGTCGTGCATCTTGACCACCATCTGGGCATATTTGGCCTTGAGCGTATCCGCCGCATCCTCAACCGTTTTCACCGAAGGTTGCGAGACCCCAAGAAACTCCTGAAACACTGCCGCCGAAATCTCATTGGTGGCATTGAGCGCCGGGTTCGCGGCTGCCTTTTCCACAACTGCAAGGTTTTTCACCAGAATGGTCTTGGACTGTTCAATATTGATTGCCAGCTTGCCAACATCCTTGGCCAGCGACACGCCGGATTTGATAAACCCGATGATGGCAAAGGCTGCCCCCGCTCCGCCGGAAAAGGGTGAGGTCGCCATGGCTGCAATACTGACAGCCAGTCCGGCCAGGGTACCGGCGATGGAAACCGCAATCTTGATTTTGAACTTGGACCACTCCTTTTTCTTTTTCTGCAGGTCGCTCCAAGCCTTTTGCGCCGCCAGTTCGGCCCCTTTTTCTGCTACTTTGACATCGTTCTTGATGGCGTCATTCAGCCCTTTGAGCTGTTTCGTCATGTCCTTGTCAGAGGCGCCCTTGTTGACCATATCAACAAAGAGCTTATCGAAGATCTTGCACTTCTTCTCGATGGTTTCCTTGGTCTGATCCAGCACATCGCTGGCCGCCGCCTGAAACTCCTGCTGCAAAAGCGGATCTTTGTCGGCCCCCTTTTCCATCTTTTTATCAAGCTCAATAACCACCTTGAACGACAGTTTCGGCGGCTCGACCATCTCCAGGCCGGACACTTTGATGTCCAGGTTTTTCAGATCCATCACCACATGTTTGACCATGTCAATTTCCTCCCCTTCCCCCTAATTGGCTCCTTCAATCAAAACTGTATGAGAACTCCCCTTCAGAGACATCAATGGCCACGGCAGCCACTTCCTCGCCCTCCATCAGGCGACGCAGAAATTCATTGGAGATATCCGGCAGCATCGAGTTGGTGACGATGGCATCGATCATGCGTCCACCGCTTTCCAGCTCCTGGCACTGTTCAACAATCTTTTCGACCACCGCATCCGTGTATGTGAAGGGCACCCCATGGGCCTCCTCCACCCGTTTCTTGATCCGGCCCAGCTGCAATTTGGTGATCTCGCCGATCATCTCCGGGCTGAGCGGGTAATAAGGGATGGTGACCATGCGCCCCAGCAAGGCCGGTGGAAAGACCTTGAGCAACGGCTCACGCAGCGCCTTGCCCAGCCCTTCGGGATCGGGCAGCAGATCCGGGTCTGAACACATGTCCATTACCATGTCGGACCCGGCATTGGTGGTAAGCAGGATAAGCGTATTCTTGAAATCGATCACCCGGCCTTCACCGTCTTCCATGACGCCCTTGTCAAAGACCTGGAAAAAGATCTCATGCACATCGGGATGCGCCTTTTCGACCTCATCGAGCAACACCACGGAATAGGGTTTGCGTCGCACAGCCTCTGTCAAAACACCGCCCTCGCCATAACCGACATAACCCGGAGGCGCGCCTTTCAGGGAGCTGACCGTATGGGCCTCCTGATACTCCGACATGTTGATGGTGATGACATTCTGTTCGCCACCATAAAGCACTTCGGCCAGTGCCAGCGCCGTTTCGGTCTTGCCCACACCAGAAGTCCCCGCCAGCATGAACACCCCGATGGGCTTGTTGGGATTATCCAGGCCCGCACGCGATGTCTGTATGCGTTTGGAGATCATCTTCATCGCGTGATCCTGACCAATCACCCGTTTGGCCAAATGTTCCTCGAGATGCAGGATGGTGTCGATCTCATCCTTGACCATGCGCCCCACGGGGATGCCCGTCCAATCCCCCACCACCGAGGCCACAGCCTGGTGATCAACAATCGGCAGGATCAGGGCACTGTCGTCCTGCAGGCTCTCAAGTTCCGCATTCTTGTCCTTGAGCTGTTGCATCAAATCTGCCCGCTCTTGATCCGAGAGCGGGTTATCAGAAGCGCCCTCGGCCAGGTCGTCCCCCGCATCAGGGGCGGCATCCACGGGCGCGGCCCCCTCCCGCAACTTGGCGCGCAGGTCGAGGATCTCCTGGACCACGGTTTTCTCACTGTCCCAACGGTCGGTCAGGCCGGACAGACGTTCCTCTTCTGCCGCTTTTGCGGCCTCAACCGCTTCACGCCTGTCTGCAACCTCATAGCCTGCGGTTTCATCTCGGGAGATGATATCCAGCTCTGTCGTCAAGGCCTCGATCCGGCGTTGGCTGTCATCCACCTCGGCTGGCACCGCGTGCTGGCTGACGGCAACGCGGGCACATGCTGTGTCCAGCAGGCTCACACATTTGTCCGGCAATTGACGCGCCGGGATATAGCGGGCCGAAAGGCTGACCGCGGCCTCGATCCCTTCATCCAGAACCTGAACGCGGTGGTGTTTTTCCAGCATCGAGGCAATGCCCCGCATCATCAGGATCGCCTTGGGCACCGAGGGCTCATCGATCTTGACAACCTGGAAACGGCGGGTCAGCGCCGGGTCTTTTTCAATGTATTTCTTGTATTCGGCCCAGGTGGTGGCACCGATGGTGCGCAGGGTGCCGCGCGCCAGGGCCGGTTTCAGCAGATTGGCAGCATCGCCCGTGCCTGCCGCCCCCCCTGCCCCAACCAAGGTATGGGTTTCATCAACAAACATAACAATCGGCTCGGCACTGGCCTGCACCTCATCGATAACCTGACGCAGCCGGTTCTCGAACTCGCCCTTCATCGACGCCCCGGCCTGCAACAGCCCGACATCCAGCACCAAGAGCCGCACGTTCTGCAGCGCAGGCGGCACGTCCCCCCGGGCAATGCGCAGGGCAAAGCCTTCGACCACCGCCGTCTTGCCCACCCCGGCCTCCCCGGTCAGGATCGGGTTGTTCTGCCTTCGGCGCATCAGGATATCGACAATCTGGCGGATCTCTTCATCGCGACCCACGATGGGATCGATCTCGCCACTGCGGGCCTGTTCCGTCAGGTCGGTGCAAAACTGCTCCAGCGCCTCGCCCTTACCCATGGCACCCGGGGCCATGGCACCAGAGGCCTCGCCTGGCTCAGCGCCGCCACCGGTGACATTGCTGCCATCCTGAGCCCCCATGGCTGTCTCTGGAGAGCCTTCGGTCGCGGCTGCAAAATTATCAGCCAGATCATCTGCACCAACACGCGCAAGCTCTGGCGACATCGACGTCAGGATATTGCGCAGCGCAGGCGTTTTGAGCATTCCCAAAAGCAAATAGCCACTGCGCACCTGCCCCGCAGAATAGAGCAGGGAGCCCCAGACCCAGCCCCGCTCCATCGCATCCATCAAATGATCGCTGAGATCAGAGATCGCGGAAGCCCCGCGGGGCAGCAGGTCCAGCGCGCGGGTCATTTCGGTGGCAATCTTGCCGGTGTCGAGATCGTAGTGGGCAATGATCCGATGCAGGTCGCTGTCCGGTTGGGCCAGGATCTGATGCAGCCAATGCACCAGTTCGACATAGGGATTGCCACGCATCTTGCAAAAGACGGTTGCCCCCTCCACCGCCTGATAGCCCAGTTTGTTGAGCTTGCCAAAAAGCGCCACTCGGCTGATCTCGGTCATGTCACATCACTCCCTTAAGGCCCTGTCAAAAGCGACAGTCAAATCCCCGCCCCCAGGCCGGGGTACAAATACAGGTCATCCACATCAGGCGGATCGCGCTCAGGATCTGAACGGCTGCGAACCCAGCTGGTAAGACCAAGCCGGGTTGTCCCACCAAGGCTGGCCCGTGGAACCGCATCCCCGGCCAGCACCAGATTCACATCCCAATCCAAAAAATCGCCCAGATAGCTGCGCACGATGGCGCGCAGCCGCTCCAGTGCCGCACCGCCCGGCAACAACCGTTCGTAATCCTGCAAAGACAGCGGCCCGATGCGCAGACGGAATTTGGCAGACCGGCTCCAGACCTGTTCACCAATACTGGTGCTTTGGCCCAGGCCACCGCCCCCCTGCCCCAGTTGCCAGCGGTCATCCGGTTCCAGCTGCAACCAACTGCCAATGAATTCTTCCAGCTGTACCGGAACCCGAAAGAAATCCGACAGCAGCGCCACCAGCCCCTCTGGGGTTTTGGTGCCCTGGCCAAGAATTCCGGTGAAATGCAGCTTGGCCAGATCCGGCATCGCATCGCGCCCACGCAGCCCGGTGCCGTGATAGCCCGCCAAAGCTGCAATCCGATCTGCAAGCGGATCTTCATCGCGATCAAAGCTGACCGCCGGGGCGCCTTCGGTCCAGGCGCGATACAGCAGCGACATCATCCGGTGCGTCAGCATATCAGCAAAGCCAACAAGGGTCGGGTCGCGATGGTTGCGTTTACGATCGCGGGCATATTCCGTCAAATGCAGCGGCAAAGGCCCCTGCGGTCCAAACAATCCAAAAAACCGGTTGGTCAGCCGCGCCGGTCCTGCCTTGGTCGCTGGGGTGAAATCAGCAATGGTCGACGGTGGAAAGGCCAGCTCTGCCTCTTGGCCCAAGCGCAAAGGATCCTCGCGGGGGCGGCGACTTTCGCCCAGGCGCGGGCTATCGGAAAAATGCGCCTCCAATAGCCTCAGCGCCTGAAAAACATGGTGTTCCTCAGGGGCTTCGACCAGGCGGTCAAAGAGGCTCAGATCATCCGGCCCAGTCCCTTTTGTGGTCGCCATCTGGCGATTACTCCCCGTTTTTCGGTTGTCAAAACCGTTTCCGTAAAGGTGTTGATGCTGGCATAGCCGTGAAAAAACCGCTCCAGCACGGCCCCCAAAGCGTAGATATTGCTGCCTTCAAAGAAGCTTTCATCAAAGCCGATGGAGATCTCCATGCCGCGCACTGCCGTCGACAGGATCTCGTCGCTCATCCGACGCACGATGGGTCGGCTTGTCACTGAAACGATGCCTTCAAGCTGCTTTTCGGTGACCCGATCCCCAAGCGGCGCATAAAGCCCAACCAGTTCACGCAGCGCTTCTGCCGCTTGCCCACGGCCACTGTCGGCAATGGAAACATAGTTGAGGCTAAGATGCGAAATCAGTCGCCAGGCGGTATCCCCCTGGCCCAGCGACGGATGAGGCCGCGTCGGCGAAACCGGCAGGCTGATTTTTTTCACCGGCCCGCCTTCTGGCAGATGAAAGACATCTTCATTCCCCGTTGCCAACAGAAGTGGCAAATCGCGATTGGTGCACAGAGCCTGCACCGCCAATTGTTCCAGATCCGGGCCATAAGGCGCCTGGCTGCGGTCCACCAAGGTCAGATAGACTTCAGAGCCGAGATAAGACGAACGCACCCCGCGCAAGCGCTCCTTTTCGGATCGCTCCCGCATCCGACGCCTCAGCGTGTAATAAGCCGGATGGGTCTCGCCGGCAGCGGTGAAATCATCCGCCGAGTAGAACGGGCGAAACTCGATATCATCAGCTCCCTCCCCGCTGATCCCCACCACCTTGTTGAGCGCATAGATTTCAAAATCCAGCCCAGCCGTGCGATTGGGGATCACCTGATGTTCTGTGTCCCGCGTTGTCAGCCGCACCCGGTCGCAGCGTTTTTCAAACAGGTTCACCGCCGGAATGGTATTGAGCTGGAACACATCCGGCATCACCACCGGGGCAATGTCGCGCATACCTTCGCGCAGGGGCAGATAGAGGTCGACCTCATCCCCTGATGCCTGTTCCAAAGCCGGACGCAACCCCTGCAATTCGACAAAGCGAAAGCGTTCCGGCATGGCAAAGAATTCCTGCAACAGCCGATAGCCGTCAAAGACCCGCGCGGGCACCGGCAGCAAGGCTTCCTCGCGCGAAAATCCCTTTTGCACCACCCGTCCTTCGGGAAGGGGCAAATGCCAATCCGCACGGCGGTCAGTGGAGCGGGCGACGATCCCCTGTACCTGGGTGCAGAGCAGCTCCAGCAGCGGCCAGCTGTTGCCCGCCGCATTGCCCAGATAGATCTGCAGATGATCCATATCGAGGTCCCTGAGGGCCTCGCCATCGGTCCGTTTCAGCCGCAGGCGGATCCCGGCACGCGCCTCATAACCGGCGGCCACCCCAGCGGCGACCAGATCACCCCGGCCATCGATATACTGCGCCTCGCTGATCTGCAGAGGCCAAAGGGTGAGATCTGCGGCGGTACGAAACTCACAGGGGGTCTGTTCCCCCTCGTTCAGGCGCGATCGCAACACCGCGCCGCGTGGCATAAGATACCCACTTTTGACCGCCGAATTACTGGGGTCGGGATCAAACTGCGCAATCATCATGGACGGTGTTGGAGCCAGGTAATGCGGGTAGATGATCTCCAGCAGATTGGAGGTGAAATTAGGATATTGCAGTTCCAGCTCCAGCTGCACCCGCGCCGACAAAAAGGCCACGCCCTCGAGCAGGCGTTCAACATAAGGGTCGAGCACCTCAACGCCTTCCATGCCCAGCCGCGAGGCGATCTTGGGGTAGGCCGCCGCAAATTCCGCGCCCATGTCGCGCAGATAGTTCAGCTCGTTTTCGTAATGGCCCAACAGGCGGGTATCCATGTCAGAGCCCCCTTTCCATCTTGACCTCGCCGGTGGTGACATCGACCTTGCTGCGCAGGTAAAGTTCCAGCGGCAATGGCTGCGCCCACATGTCGGCACGTATATCAAGACCAATGGTCATGCCCGTCGCCTCCACATCGCCAATCAGCTGCACATCCACAGTGCCCTCGATGATACGCGGCTCAAAGCTGGTGATGGATTGTTCGATCGAGCGCCGGATCTTTTCGGCCTTCTCGGAGGTGGAGTACTCTCCCGAGACCTCGCTGAGCCCAAAATTCAGCACCGAGGTTGCGACCCGGGGGAAGCGGTCGCCATCGATCTGGCGACCCGCGTTCTGGGTATTGAGCAACCAGGACAGATCCCGTTGGATAATCTCGCGCAACCGGTTGAGATCAATCACCCTATGGTCGCGACTTTCCTTGCGCTCTCCCGGTTCATTGTCCGTCAACCGATCCAGGAGCGAAGGTTGCAGCCGTTCAGCGAGCATCTTGTCAGCCATCGGCGGCGCCCTGCTCTCCGATCTGCAGCAGCCGCATATCCATCAAAGGAAAATCCTGCGCACCAATGGTCAAGAGCCGCTGACCGACACCGATATAGGCGCCCGCTCCGGCCTCCTGCCACTGGGTTTCACGCGCCAGTCTGGCCGCCGGTCCCGCAGCCTCGCTGCCAGGGTAGCGGGTCGGGATCAAGACCGGCATCGCGCCTTCGTTCACCAGGGTCAGCGTCCCCGCCATCCAGACCGTATCACGCAGGTCGCTCGGCTCGTCGATCTCAAGCTTTTGGATCTGGGTAAACGGCAACCAGAAATAGCGCCCGTTCAGCACCACCTCCAAAACCGGGCCCAGCCGCATGTCTGCATCAGCGATCCAGTCAAACGGAGTGCCATCCAGTGTCCCGGGCGTGGCAGGGGCTGCTTCATAGGCGGCGTCTCGCAGTGTTGCAGCCTGGTCGGCGTGACCCTGGGCCAGCAATTTTTGCGCCTCGATAAGTTGGGCAAGCCAGGCTTCGGGCTCTCCCAGGATCAGCGGGTCCTTTTCCCCTTTGAACACTTTTTCGCGGTACACCTCACAGAGGATGGCTTCGCGATACGCCTGTGCCATGACGGTCGCACCCGGATCAAGTTCGGCGCTGAGCCGCAACTGCGCCACCGCCCGTTTCCAATCCCCCAGAACACAAAGCAGTTGAAACAGAAAGATCCGCAGCTTGGCATTGGACGCATCCGCACGCACCTGCTCTTGCAAGGCCGCAAGCGCCTGTTCGGGATCACCGTTTCGCAGATGCTCTTCTGGGGTCATGGGCACAACTCCGCCATGTCAAAAACTCGGTAAATAAAAATCCCGGGCGTCAGCTGACGCCCGGGCAGGACAAATCAATACTCGAATTTGCCAGTCTGTACGTTCCACTGGAACACAATCGGGCTTTCCAATTTACCGGTCTTTTGATTGGTGGATTTGTAGGTGTGCTCAAGAGCGGCATAGGCCAGCGACCAGGTCTCTTCCGGAATGCCATCTTCGCTAGCAGAGATCGAATAGCTGTCGATCACCACATCCTTCATTTTCCACACGGAATATTCCAACAGTCCTTCGGCCTGAGCATCGCCGGACCGACACCAATGCATGATGATTTCGGGGCGCACCGTGCCGTTTGCCACCGATTTCGCCAACTCGTTGGAGGCCTTGCCCATCTGAGAGGTCAATTCAATCTTGCCGAAATTCGAGTTGGCATGCATCCGCTGGGTCGAGCCGAGATCTGTCATCTCGACGGCGCGTTCAACATTCCAGTTCGCCGACTGAATGACGATCCATTTCTTGTGCTTATCTTCGGTGGCATCACCCTCGATATCCGAGATTTCCACGAACATACTAGCAGCCATTTTGCTATCCTTTCAAAACGTAACTCATTGACAAATTTGAGGCCGGAGTGGTTGCTTAGCCTCCTTTTTCCGAGGGCAGTTTCGACACCAACCGAAGAGAAACCGAGAGCCCCTCTAGCTGGTAGTGCGGGCGCAGAAAAAATTTCGAGCTGTAATAACCCGGATTGCCCTCGACCTCTTCGACCACCACTTCAGCAGCTGCCAGAGGTTTGCGCGCCTTCTCGTTCTCCGAAGAGATATCGGCGTTGAAATCAACGTAATTGTTGATCCAGTTCTGCAGCCAGGATTCCATATCCTGACGGCTTTTGAACGACCCAACCTTATCGCGCACCATGCATTTCAAATAGTGGGCAAAGCGACAGGTGGCAAAAAGATAGGGCAGCCGCGCGCCAAGATTGGCATTGGCGGTTGCATCGGGGTCGTCATATTCTGTGGGCTTGTGCAGGGATTGCGCCCCCATGAATGTTGCCACATCGGTATTCTTGCGATGCAACAGCGGCATCATGCCATTCTTTGCCAACTCCGCTTCGCGCCGATCATCAATGGCGATTTCGGTGGGGCATTTCTGGTCCACGCCCCCGTCCGTTGTTGGGAAAGTATGCGACGGCAACTCTTCCAATGTGCCGCCGCTTTCGACGCCACGAATGCGCGAACACCAGCCGTAGGATTTGAACGACCGGGTGATGTTTGTGGCCATGCCGTAGGCCGCATTGACCCAGGCGTATTTCTCGCTGTCCGCACCCGCCGTGTCTTCCTCAAAGGCAAACTCATCCACAGGATCGGTTTTGGACCCGTAGGGCATCCGGCCCAGGAACCTGGGCATGGCCAGACCCACGTATTTGGCATCCTCGCTGTCACGCAGCGACCGCCAGGCCGCATATTCCGGCGTCTGGAAGATCTTTGTCAGATCGCGCGGATTTGACAGCTCTGACCAGCTGTCCATCTGAAACAGCGAGGGCTTGGCCCCGGTGATCAAGGGCGCATGGGCTGCGGCGGCGATCTTTGACATTTCGCCCAAAAGTTCAATGTCCGGGGGCGAATGGTCAAAATGAAAATCCGCGACCAGAGATCCGTAGGGCTCCCCGCCCAACTGGCTGAATTCCTCGGTATAGAGTTTTTTGAAGATCGGCGATTGGTCCCAGGCCGTGCCCTTGAATTTCTTCAGGGTCTTGCCGAGCTCCTTTTTGGTGATCGGGATCACCCGGATTTTCAACATCTCATCCGTTTCGGTATTGTTGACCAGATAATGCAGGCCCCGCCAGGCACTTTCGAGTTGCTGGAATTCCTCGTTGTGCAGGATCAGATTGACCTGTTCGGTCAGCTTCTTGTCGATCTCGGCAACGATGCTTTCAATCGAGCGCAACGCATCATCCGAGATCAGCCCGGTATTGGCCAAGGCCTGTTCCGCCAGCGTCTTGACCGCGCTTTCCACAGCCGTTTTGGCCTGATCCGATTTGGGACGGAATTCCTGCTGCAAAAGATTTGCGAATTCGCTGGATCCAAAAGCAGTTTCTGCCGGGGCGGCTTCGGTTTGGAGTTCTTCGTCTGCCATCTGTTACCTCCTTATTCCGCTTCGCCTTCGGTGTCGCCACCGGGCTTGGGTTGGGCCGCCAGGGTCTTGAGCAGGCTTGGATCCTGCATGATCTTGGAGATCAGATCCTCGGCGCCGGTCTTACCGTCCATATAAGTCATCAGATTGCTCAGCTGGCTGCGCGCCTCCAGAAGTTCCCGTAGGGGCTCGACCTTGGCGGCAATCGCGGCTGGCTTGAAATCATCCATGCTTTCAAAGGTGATATCGACCGCCATATTGCCTTCGCCGGTCAGCGTATTGGGCACGGTAAAGGCCGCACGCGGTGCCATGGATTTCATCCGACTGTCAAAATTGTCGACATCGATCTCAAGAAACTTGCGGTCGGCAACGGCAGGCTGTTCCACTTCTGATTTGCCGGTCAGATCGGCAAGAACCCCCATCACAAAGGGCAGTTGGACCTTCTTTTCTGCGCCGTAAAGCTCCACATCATATTCGATCTGAACCCTTGGCGCCCGATTGCGGGCGATGAACTTCTGTGAACTTCCAGCCATCTAGTTCTCCTTAACTCGTAACTCAAACCTGACAGGGAAACCGCGACCGGCATCAGATGCCGAAGCACACCTCCCATTCCCCTTTTATTCGTCGTCCTCCAAGCCACCGATCAGCTGGACATTTTCCAGACCACGAGGTGCCATATCGTTGACGATGGTGAGGAAATCAGCCCCCACCAGACGTTTGGCCCGCTCAAGCAAAAGCGGCAACGGGCTGGAGGGTTCTTCCCGTTGATAATAGGCAATGATCCGATCCAAGGTATTGGCCACGTCAGTTGGTGAATTGATCACCCCCGGTGCAGCCGCCCCCCGTCCAGACGCCGCCACAGCAGGGTCTGCCCCCGCTTCCTCTGCAGCTTCGCCATCGTCTTGGTCACTGGCGGCTTCCGCTTCGCCCAGGTTGCCATAGTCCCGCAAACGTTTGCAGATCTGTTGCAACAGCTTCAGCAGCGGATCCAACTCGGGGCCCTGCCCCGGCGTCTGTTCATCAAAAACCGCCGAGATCGCCTTGATATTCTCTGCGGCCAACTCTGCCGAGGCCAGGCGTTCTGCGATGATTTCACCATCGCTGTCCTGAAAGGCCGCCCCGATCGTGGCCTGATCCGGAATGTTGTCCATGCTTTCGGGCGCTGCCATCAGCCCCTCGGCAACTTCGATGTCGCGCAAGGAAAACCGCCCGAATCCCCGACTGTCACTCAATGGGCTGCGCCGGACCGAGCGGTAAACCGGCGAGGGGCCACCCATGCCGTCGGGTTGGCCACAAAGATCCTGAACCGCATTGATCCGCATGATCGGATCACCGTCATCCTCATCAAGTTCAGGATGACAGCCCTCCCAAAATTGCTCCAGACAGCCGCGGATATAGCTGGTCGCCTCGGCAAAACCAGCCAGCCCGTTGCTTTGTAACACAGCATCCGCCAGAAAAACCGCCGCCCTCAGATCGTGGCTGCGGGCCAGTACCTCAAGCGCCTTTTCCTCTACGGTCTTGTAATCCGGGTCGGTGGCATCAATGCGTTCATCGCCCACAACACTTTCTTCACCGGGCTGAGCTGCAAGCTCCATTTCGGTGAACGCGGGGTCATATTCGAGGTTCTCCCCACTCGGGGCGTCTTCCCCTTTGGACTGCAATAAAACAGCCAGATCCATAGAATTGACCCTCCAAAAAACAGGTCAAGCGCGATCAGGAAAAGCCACATACCATATGGATACAACGACATGCGGCAGCCCCAGTCGCGCCACTCACAAAACAATAACTTGACGTCAAGTGAGCCTTATCGCCATCTTAAAGTCAATTGTTTTCACACCTTTTTGCGAGTGATGGTCATGTGTGCAGACCGTGTTGCCGGTGATAAAGTCAGAGCCATGGTGCGTGAAGGTGCCAAGCGGAGGATGAGTTTTGCCTTCTGCCTGGACGCGCTGAAAGACCCTGTGCTGATGACCCAGCCGGGGGCCAAACCCGAAGCCCTGCGGGCCCCGTTAAAGCAAGCCGGCGGCAAGCCTCCGATGGCTTGGGGAACCTTTGTGACCCAAAGCGATCAGATGGAAATGATCTGCGAGCAGGCCCCAGTGCAAATGCTGTTGCAGCTCAAGAAATTTCTGAAGGCAAATCGCCCCAAGGTAAATGTTCTGTTCTACGACGATGGCGGCAATCTTCTCGACAGTCTCAAACCCGAAAGCGCCAGCGAAGCGACGTCGCACACCCTCGACAGCAGTGATATCAACGCGGTTGGGATCGATCCCAAGGCGGTGGATCCGCTCAAGCGACGCCTGAAGCGCATTCAGCCTCGGATTGCGCAGGCACCGGGGCCGTTGGAGTTGAAATTGAAACGCGCCCTGGCCAAATCCGTGACCTTGATCAACGCTGGTCGCCTGCAAGAAGCCGAAACCCTGATCCTGGTGGCAGAGCGCTCGATGGCTGCGCAGGGCAAGGACCGCGAAGACGAGGCCCAGACCCTCAAACGTGGCCAA
Source organism: Roseobacter sp. (assembly GCA_015665415.1). Lineage (GTDB taxonomy): Bacteria > Pseudomonadota > Alphaproteobacteria > Rhodobacterales > Rhodobacteraceae > Pseudophaeobacter. The sequence goes on along the minus strand of JADFAE010000021.1, from coordinate 35,168 downwards.
ATGGAATCTGACCAGCGCTCGCTTGGCGCACAGATCAAGCGGGCCCAGAGCTTACAAACCCATGTTGCACGCACCCCCGGTCCGACCCGGGACAAGCTGACACAGGCGGTGCACCAAGCAGCCAGGCTGCTCAAACAACGCGATCTCGAAGGCGCACGTGCTGCCATGGACAAGATTGAAAAGGCCCTCACCTCGCTGGATTAGCGCAGCCTGCCCTGCGCGACGACCCTATTGCCCATTGACCATAACCTCGGAGACCGCAATGCATTTGATGTCCCATTTCCCCCTCCCCGTCCGCCACAGCATGACCAGGGTGCTCAACGCGGTGCTGATCCCATTGCTCGCAGTTGTGTTGCTGGGTCTTGCGCCATCTTTGGTCCGGGCTGAGACCGGCGCACTGCTGGTAGAGCTGAACAAGGCGGAGGAAATCGAGGGCGGCGGCTGTCGCGCTTTCTTTCTGTTTCGCAACCAGACCGGAAAAAGCTTTTCCGGCTTTGAAATGTCCCTGGCCATTCTCGACGCAGGCGGCATTATCGACCGGCTGTTATCAATTGATGCCTCTCCCCTGCCCGTACAACGCACCACTTTGAAACTGTTTGAAATTCCCGAAATTTCCTGCAGCAATATCTCTGAAATTCTGCTGCATGACGTGACCTCCTGCCAGCCGCAGAACGAGGCTGAGATGGATTGTTTTCCGATCCTGACACTGGGCTCACGCAGCGCTGTCAGACTGGTGAAATGAGCCATGGATTTTCTCATGGAAACCCTCACAACCGGCGGCCCGGTGATCGCTCTTCTGGCCCTGATCTCGCTGCTTTCGCTGACTGTAATCGGGGTCAAGCTGGCACAGCTCTGGCCCGTCACGTCAGGCAGATCCCAACGCAGCGAGGCGATCACCCTATGGCAGCAGGGGGACAAGCAAGGGGCCCAGTCCAAAGCTGCCAAAGGCAAGTCGCCAGCGGATCGTATCCTGAACTTTGCGATGAACGCCTTGCAAGGAGGCCTGCAGGGACCGCTGCTGACATCAGAGCTGGAACGCCGCGGCAATGAGGAGGTCCAGCGGATGAACAGTTTGATCCGCCTGCTGGAGCTGATTGCCATGGTCTCGCCGCTGCTGGGACTATTAGGGACCGTGCTTGGCATGATCCAGTCGTTTCAGGAGCTGGAGCTGGCCCAGGGTGCGGCCAATGCTTCGGTGCTGGCCGGGGGCATCTGGCAGGCCTTGCTGACCACCGCTGCCGGTCTGACGGTTGCCATTCCTGCTGCCATTGCAGCCGGGCTGTTTGCCGCCCGTATCGACCGGGCCGCTTTGATGATCGAAAGCGCAGTGGGACAGCTCATGCTGGCCGATCATGGCCGATAGGATCCGGTGGATACCATGCAGCTGAGCCGCCGCACACCACCGAAAGCGCTGATCTCGCTGGTGCCAATGATCGACGTGATGTTGATCCTGCTGGTGTTCTTCATGGTCACATCAACTTACCTGAACCTGGACATGATCCCGGCCCTGCGCCCCAGCGAGGGTGCAGCCTCCTCCGCCAAACCGCCACAGCTGCGCCTGATGATCCGCATTCAGGCCGACGGCACCTCCAGCCTGCGCGGCCAACCCCTGTCCGCACCTGCCCTGCAACACGCGTTGCAGGCTTCCCTTGCCTCCGATCCTGAAACGCAGCTGGTGATCCTGCCTTCCGGCTCGGCCCCCACCCAGGCCTTGATCTCGCTGATGGACGCGGCCGCGACCGCCGGGGTGCAAAACATGCGCGTGCTTCGACTGGAAGCTCGGCCATGAAACTGAAGCGCGCCACCCGCAATCCCCATTCGGAAACCATTATCGCCTTGATCGATGTGGTATTTTTCTTGCTGGTCTTTTTCATGTTGATTGGCCGGATGGACGCAACCGCCCCCTTTGACGTCCAGCCTCCGCAGGCCCAGACCGGACGCGACATGCCTGCAGGGGGTGTCACACTGGCGATATCAAGTCAGGGAGATCTGGCGCTGGATGGCACCCCGCTGTTGAGACAGGATCTGTCCCCGGCCCTAGCCCAACATCTGGCTAACACAGCGGACCTGCGCCTGCGGATCAACGCCCATCGCGCCGCCGATCTGCGCCATGTTCTGCCGCTCATCAGCTTGGCCGAAACGCTTGGGGTACAGGATGTGATCCTGGTGGTGACGCCCGAACCCGCCGAGGGCGGAAATCCATGAAGACGCAGCTGACACTCTGGACCCTGGCTCTGGTCGGATCAATCAGCGCCCATGCGGCTGCCTTTGCCGGACTCTTGCCCTTCCTGCGCCCGGATCCTCCCCCACAACAGCCCAACCCGCAAAGCAGTCTGACGCTGGCCTCTCAGCAGGTGTCGCGCAGTCAGGCCCAAGAACGCCCCGTTGCTTCAGAACCAGGCGAGTCCATCGCCGCCAAAGGCGAGGCGTTGCAGGCTGGCACAGTGCCCCAAACCCAGGCCCGCGCAGCACCCGCACCGACGCAATCGCTCTCCCCGCATCAACCGCAACCGGCGCGATTGGCATCAACACTCCCACCCCAAAACACCGCCACAGCCACGTCCCCGCCGGCCAGTTCCATTGCAACCACGCCAGTTCCCCTGACCAAACTCACCGCGGCGCAGCCCTCCACCAGCGCCGCAGCCGCAATGGCCCCGGCCCCGCAGGCGCTCCCCCCCTCCTCCGTCAGCGCCCAGGGCAGCTCTATCTCCCAAGCCCCACCAAACCCTGAGGCCCTGGTACAGACGCCTCCCACGCCCATCAGCATCACCGCGACGCTGGCATTTCAGGGCAATAAAACCGGTGAGGTTGACCCTTTGTCCCTTGCGGCGTTCCAGAGCTTCACGCGGCCTGAGGACCTCGCCCATGCCGCCACCGACCTGCGCGACGGTCTGTCAGAACTGCTGAGCGCGGTCCCCTGTTCCCGCCTGCAAGTTGCCTTTGACCCTGACAGCGCGACCCTCGAACTGCGCGGGCACCTGCCCGAGGAAGGCCTGCGCGCGCCGGTCCTGGCCGCCCTTCAGGCGCAGATGGGGCGCGATATCACGCTCTCGGACCAAATGCGCCTGTTGCCCCGTCCACAATGTGGTGCCCTCAGCGGGATTGCCTCGGTTGGTCTGCCACAAAGCACCGATCAGATCACCAACCCCCTGTTGCTCGGCCCCGATGCACAGGCGCGTGTGCTCTCCTATAGCGGCGGCGAACAACTGTTCTTCGATCTGACCGCCCCGGACTATCCGGCCTATCTCTACGTGGATTATTTTGACGCCGCCGGGGCTGTCATCCACCTCAGCCCCAATGAAACGGTCCCTCTTGAGCAGGCCTCTGCCAAAAGCGCCTTGCGCGTTGGGGCAAAAACAGCGGAAGAGCCCGGGTTGCTGATCACTGTCGGCCCGCCCTATGGTCAGGAAATTGCCGTCGCCTTTGCCGCCTCTACGCCGCTATACCAAGGTCTGCGCCCCCTCAGCGAACCAGCCCGAGCCTATCTCGCATTCCTACGAGAGAAAATCGCACAAAAACGGGGTCAAGACTCTGATTTCAAGGGGGAATGGGTGTATTTTCTCATCGAAACACAAGCCAATTGAGGCCCTGCAACCTGCCGCAGGCAGGCTGCCATGCCCAACCAAGACCGGGCAATCTTCGATTGACTTGACTTGGGCGGGAGGGCTCCCCTTGCTCTGTGGTTCCCTTCGCGACCGGGGGGCTGGCCTCAACCATCTGCACCCCTGGGCTCTATTGACAGCCACCGGCAGCCCAGGCCTTCAGGCTGCGTTTCAGCCCGCCGCCAAAGGGGTGCTGTTTGTTCAGCGATCGCTGCATGTTCAGGCTAAGATAGGTATTGGCCTGGGTGCACAGACGGTCCCGGTTCCACTGGTGGCAGGAACTACAAGTCTGCGACTTCCAATAGCTCTCCGGCAAGCCTTCGACAGGTGGAAACGCCGGGAATTGCGTAATAATCTCCGACAGGCTGAGCCCATTGATCTGGGCCAAATCAGACACCAACGGGCTGGCAAAGGTCACGGGGCCCGCCTCTCTCGGCACCACTTCCGGAGCCAAAGCAGCGCTGGCGGTCGGCGCTGGCGTGCCAGTCCCCTCGCCCACCGGGTCGGTGCTGGTGCCAGCCTTCAAAGCCGCGATCTCGACGCGCACCATTTCGGCATAGGTCCCCGTGGGGTAGTTTTGCAAATATGCCTCATAGGCTGCAACCGAGCCCTCCTCTTGGGCCGCCTTGAACTGGGCTGTTTCACTGGCCTCTGGTGCCACAGGTGCCTGCGCCGGTGCCAAAGGACCGTTGGACAATTCTTCGGCCATGACCTCGGCCAAAAGGCTGCGCGCATCGGTGGCAAATGTCCCGGTCGGATAGCCGCGCAGAAACAGCATCAGCTGGACTGGATCCCGAGAAGATCTGACCGAACGCCAAAGCTGCAGTTCTTCTGTTTCAGCCGCAGTCAATTCCGGCTCCTGTGGCGCTGCCACAAAAACAAAATCACTGACCAAGGAGGAGGTATCCCAAGGCGTCTGCTGACCTTTGCTCTGGGTCAGAACCGCGCGCCGCACTTCCTTGAAGGCCTGCTCTACCGGCAAACCTGGAACAGAAATCTGCTCGGCCAGAGCCAGGGTAAAGGGGCTATTATCGCCCTGCCCGTCCAATGCCACGCTGCCCGGTGCTGTGGCATAGGCCAGAAAAGTCCCGGTTGGTGCCTTCATCTCGGCCAGCCCGCTTTCATCCAGATCTGCGATATCCTCAAAGGGATTGTTGCGACAGGCGTCCAGAATCACCAGGTTGGTCCGATTGCGCGCCGAGGCCATCTGCCTGAGCACCGATTGCGCTTCAACGGCCATCAGATCGAGGTCCGCCGCATCAGAAAGAGCAACATCCACCGGCAACAGGTAATTGTTGCCAAAGCTCTGCACCCCGTGGCCTGCGTAATAGAACAACCCCGTGGCGTCATCGCCGGCAGAGCGCAAGTCTCGCCCAAACCGGGCGATTGCCCGCTTCATTTCGATCTGGCTTTGGTCGGTCACCAAGGTGACGGAAAAACCCATTGTTTCCAGCGTTTTGGCAATCAGATTTGCGTCATTGACCGGGTTATCGAGGGCGGCAACAGAGCCATAGGAAGAATTGCCCACAACAAGGGCAAGACGGGGATATATCTCGGTTTCAGAAGCCTGCAATGGACCCCAAGAAAGACACAAAATCAGAAAAAGCCGAAAAAGCCGATTTGCATAAATTTCAAACACAGCACCATTACTCCACAATTTTGTCCCCGCGGGGACACCCCAGAACGTTGAGGATATTTGAGACCGGGACGTCGCGATCCTTGCATTGTCGCGTGTGTTTACTGTTAATCTAAAGAGGCGCCCCAATCCGGTCGTCACTGGGGCAGCAGTTTTTTGTTTCCAGTACAGGTGTTTTACTATGGTACGCCGATTTCTCTGCCCCGTCCTAGTCCTATTGTTTCTTTTTGCCCGCCCGCTCCTGGCGGCGGACCCGTTCGAGCACGGATGGCAGCTGGATCCAGAGGCTTCCGCCATTACTTTCTTGTCCGTAAAAAAGGACAGCATCGCCGAAACAAGCCAGTTTGCAGCCATCAGCGGCCAGATCACCGAATCGGGGGTCGCACAACTGGTCGTGGCCCTGGATTCCGTCGACACCAAGATCGACCTGCGCAACGTGCGCATGCGGTTCTTGTTCTTTGAGACCTTTACCTTTCCAGAGGCCACAGTCACCGCAGTGCTGGACCCTGCCCCTTTGCAGGATCTGCCGAGCTTGAGGCGCAAGGTGATATTGGTTCCGGTGACCCTCTCGCTGCATGGGGTCGAGGTAGAGCTGGCAGCCGAGGTCGCCGTCACATTGCTCAACAACGATAAGATCAATATCTCCACCCTCAACCCGGTCATACTGAAGCTACAGGATTTCAACCTGATGGGGGGGCGCGAAAAATTGCAGGAGGCGGCTGATGTCACCATCACCCCTCTGGGCATCGTCAATCTGAACCTCACATTTGACCGCCGCGCCCCTGGCACCCCGGTATTGGCACCGGTCTCAACCAGCGGTGCCACCGCCGCGTTGGAGGCCTCAGGGAACTTTAGCCGCGAAGCCTGCCTGGGCCGTTTCGATATTCTGTCGCGCAGCCGCAGTGTGAATTTTGCCCCCGGCACCTCACGTCTGGACCAAGCCTCAACCAATTTTCTCGACAGTCTTTTTGACATCGTCAGCCGCTGCCCTGAAATGGTGATCGAGGTTGGCGGCCATACGGACGACAAGGGCAGCGCCGCGTCCAATACCCGTCTCAGCCAGAAGCGCGCCAATTCCGTGGTCGCCTATCTGTCTGCAAAGGGGATCACAGTCGATCGCCTGCAATCCGTTGGCTACGGGGAGGCCGTGCCTTTAGTGCCCAACAACTCAGCGCAGAATCGCGCCAAGAACCGGCGAATCGCCTTCAAGGTCTTGAACTGAGCCCCGCCGGCAAAACCTGGTGTGAAGCCCCCGGATGACTTCCAAACAAAAAGGCTGTCCCCGCGGGGACAGCCTTTTCGACTGTAAGATATTCAGCCAATTGGTGCTGTAGCGCTCCATTTAGCCCGAGATTTCATCCACGGAGAGTGCATCGAAAAATGCCTTGATTGCCGCTTCGAGACGATAACGATCAACCTCGGAGAAATCGCGGTCCATTGCCAGTTCGATCCGCCCGTCACGCGCCTGGCACCGCACTGTCCCCGCGGGGACAGTACAGCGAAGCGTGGTCTTAGCCACACCGGCTTTTGCCCCAGCGCCGACCAGCGGTGCTGCGGACTGCGCCGCTGTGGGCACAAATGCACCATCAAGAAAATCGCGCAGAATTGCCACCTCCGCCTCGGCATTCACGACCGCGCCCTGTTCCAGCGCCTTGGACAGGGCGGCAACCTGGGTTTCGCTCTCTGCCAGTTTCTTCCTCAGATCCAATCCCAGCGCGCGGGGGATCGATTCAGAAAACCGCAAAGCCGGGCCGATCATCTCCAGCAGATCTGCAAAGTGGCGAATGTAGCTGCGCTTTTGCCGTCCTGCGGAGGCATAGAGATGGGCCACCGCTTCTTCGACCCGGTCACAGCCGGTTTCGGGATCCTGGGAATAGGCCAGCGCCAGTTGCGCCATTTCAGCAAAGGAAATGTCGCGGCGCACCAGATTTTCGTCCACCATGCGCCGGTAGAGCCCCTGCAGGCTTTCCCCTTTGGCGACCAGCCCAGCAGGAATGCTGGCGTATTCACTTTCACCTGTTTCCGCGTGCAGGGCGCGATAGGCCGACAAACGCCGGAACCCCTGGATCAGCTGATAGCCCCCTGCGGAATCCTCTTCGACCCGAATAGGATTGGACAGGCCAATACTGCGGATCGAAGCCTTCAACTCCCCCAGCTCAGGATCGCGAGAGATCGCCCGGTCGCGCACCAGTTTGCTTGTCGAAATCTGATCCAGCGGGATGCGGTCAACCACCAGGCCCAATTTCTTGAGCCGCACAAACTCATGTGCCAATCGGTCATTCTCGGCCCGGATATTTTGCTCTGCAGCAGCGCGCGCCTTTAGCGCTTCGGCGTTTTCCGAAATCGCCGTGGCCATGGGCCCACGTCTGCTTTCGCCGGCGGTTGCGGCGTCATCTGCGGGTGCTGATGGGGCAGGGGAGGCCACCGGAGGGTCGGAGGGGAAATTGATGTCAAATACGCGGCGCTTGCTCATGCTCTATCCTCCATCTGGTCCCAGGCTTCGACCGCGTAACCTTTGAACTCTTCATAGGCCTGATCAAACGAGGCCCGTGCCCGACGCCAGGTTTCGCGGGTCATGTCGCGATAGTCGATTTCATAGATCGAGCTGAGGAACCGCCCCGATTGCTCCACCGCGCGGGTCATCTCGATCGGGTGATCCGCCATGCGTCCTTCAAAGACTTTCATAAAGGCATCCCGCATTGCGCGGTGCAAATCGTTGCCGCTTTCATATCGGGTCAGCAGGAAGCGGACGTCGAGAAAGGCCTTGGGCAGGCTGAATGTCCCCGCGGGGACAACCCCGTTGAAGGCCGACAAATCCTCCAAAGCCTCGGAGAGCTGACCAATAAAGGAGGTGGTGGAATCGTATTCCCAATAGCCGGGCCCAGAAGGAATATAGAGCATATCGGCGGCAAAGACCGCGTTCATCGACTGATAGCCAATGGCTGGGGGACAGTCGAAAATGATCATGTCGTAATCATCTGCCGAAACCTGATCCAGGTAGCGAGACACCGCCGCAAAAAACGACCATTCGGGGTTGAGATGGCGATACTGGGCGCTGGCGAATTCGACAAAGGCGGCATTGGCGCAGCTTGGCACCAGATCAATGGTCGGCCAGCTGGTGGGTTTGATGAAATCGTTGATGCGCAGATCCTGCAATCCCATGCCAGTGATCGCCTCAGGCAACTCCCGCTCGGGCAGGGCAGTCCCGGTCTCGGCCCCCCGCGCCGAGGCATTCATCCGCTCGGTCTCGCGCACCAGATCCCGCGCCATGATGCCCCAGACCGTATAATCCTCGGTCACATCGCTGAGCCCCATGGAATGGGACAGCGTCGCCTGCGGGTCAAAATCGACACACAGCACCCGGTAGCCGTCCAGCGCCGCAGCATGGGCAAAATGCAGCGCCACCGTGGATTTGCCGGCCCCACCTTTGAAGTTGGAGATCGCCACCCGAAGCGCGCGTTTGCCAGCCGGACGCGGCGGCATCAGAGTTTTGCGGTTGATCTTGATCCGGCGACGCAGCTCATTGATTTCTTCCAGCGAATACCAGCGCTGGCGACCATCCTCTTCGACATGGCCCTGCGGCAGAGACGGATCTGCCGCCAGACGCCCGCGCAGGGTCGATTGGTTGACCTTGAAGATCAGCTCGGCAACCTCCCAGCTGGAGAACCGGCGCAGGGTTTTCTCCATCTCAGGGGAAAAGGTCTGCTGCCTGATCCAGCTTTGCATCTTCAAGGACTGGGCCTGCAACTGGGCCAGGTCTTCGTGGGTAAACATGACTGCTCCTGCTCTTAGGTGACACGCGCCCTTGTCTGCCGGACGCTTTTTATTCCTCAGGATTCATTTACGCCGGATTTGCAAAAAACGCAAAACCTATTATTCTGACAAAGAGCGTCCTGTCCCCGCGGGGACACAGCCATTGAAAGCCTATGAAACAGGGGGATATGGCCAAGCGGGATGATTCGATCGCCGAGGGCGAATCTCCCCCTGGCTTGCGCGATTTTGACCGGGGGATTTCTGGAGTCTGTCACCAGATATAGGGTGACAACAAGAATGTTCCCGCCACCAATTGGGGGACATTTTTAGGTAACTAGGGGACACACTGAACGTCCCCCAATACCAATAATACCAATTTTTCTTTCGAAAAAGGGGATTGGGGTACAGCGTAGATGGCAAGAGGCCTTGACAGAATCGCGATCAAGGACGCAAATCATGTACATCGAGTAAAGAGCGTTGGGTTGCTCCTGGGAGAAACCAACGTAATCCAGGACAAACCTGGAAATAGGGCCATTATAGTGGTCAGAAATTTGTGAGGCAAAGCCGGTATATCACCGGCGTTGCAGGGCAGGGCAGCAATGCAGGTAAAAAAACCCACCGGGCAGAACGCTTCGGTTTTGAAATATGACATCCTGACTGCACTCGGAGCGCATGCGCTGGCGCAGCCAAAGCCCGCGCAAAAATTAATGCTGCGCCTGATGACCCTGATGACCGCCCGATATAACTGGTCCCGCAATGAGCTCGCCGTTGGGCAGCGTGAAATTGCGCGTCTATGGAGCGTCGACGAACGCACCGTAAAACGTGAGATGGCCAAACTGCGGGCCATGGGCTGGTTGGTTGTCAAACGCCAGGGCGTGCGGGGGCGGGTAAGCGAGTATGGCATTGATCTTGATCGCATCCATGATGACACCCGCAACAGCTGGGCTTTGGTTGGTCCCGATTTTGAACACCGCATGAGTGGCAATGAATCCGCACCGACAAACGTCGTGCCCCTGCGCAGTGGCCAGGCCGCTGCCGCACCTGATCTGAGCGATGGCAGCGAATGGAGCATGACCAAGGCGGTCCTCCACCGCGAAGACCCGGCCATCTATACGGCCTGGATCGATGCATTGGTTCGCGGTGAAAGGGCAGGGGGCCGACTGACCCTGACAGCGCCAAGTCGCTTTCACGCCAACTATGTCATGTCACACCTGAAACCACGCGTGCTTGCGGCTTGCCGAGAGATCGATGACCAGGTTTCCGATATTATCGTGACCTGCTGATCGCCAGCCTTTTGGGAAAGATAGCGCTGGCTTTTGTTTTGGCTATTGCTCCGCAATCTGGCGGCGGCTGTGGTGATCTTGATCAGCAGAGAATTTTGCGCTTGCCGTAGATCGCAGTTTTAGTAATTATGCACTTGTATAACTACTGAGTTCCACGGATTCTCCCCGACCTGCTTGAGAAATGCCCGATCCCGTTGCGGGTGAGCGTGCAATCAGGTCTCGGAGTTAGCGGCAATTGGGGTGGATTTGACATGAAGACCACAGATGTAACGGCACGTCTTGCTTCCATGGGCGGCGCGAAATGGGATGTTCACCTCAGGGCCCGGGAGCGGGTCGCGGCGGGGGCTGATATCGTTGAAATGACCATCGGGGAGCCTGACGTTCCGGTTCCGCCGGAATTGATGCAGCAGGCCATTGCTTCGATGCAGATTGGGCGTACCGGCTACTCCAATGGCCGGGGGGAGACTAATTTGCGGCAGGCACTGGCAGAAAGTTATAGCGCCAGCCGTGGACGTGCCTTCGAGCCGGACAATTTCCTCTGTTTCCCAGGAACCCAGACTGCGCTTTTTGCGGCCATGATGGGGGTTGCCCAGGCCGGAGATGAGGTGCTGGTCGGTGACCCGATGTACGCCACCTACGAAGGCGTGGTTGCCGCCAGTGGGGCGGCTTTGGTGCCAGTGCCACTGCGCCCGGAACATGGTTTCCGCATGCAGGCGGCTGATATTGCGTCCCGGATTACGCCGCGCACCCGGGCGCTGCTGTTGACCAGCCCGCATAACCCCACCGGTGCAATCCTGAACAAAGCCGACCTTGTGGCCCTGTGTGAACTGGCCAAGGCGCATGACTTCTGGATCATTTCGGATGAGGTTTACGAACATCTGGTTTTTGAGGGGTCAGAGTTTGTCTCTCCACTCTCGCTGCCGGATTATGCCGACCGGGTCATAGCCGTGTCTTCGATCTCCAAATCCCATGCCTCTCCCGGCTTTCGCAGCGGCTGGTGCGTTGGGCCAAAAGATTTCTGTGATGCGCTGTTGCCCTATTCCGAAACCATGTTGTTTGGAAATCAGCCCTTCATTGCAGATATGACGGAACTGGCGGTGCGTGCTGGCTCATCGGTGGCCGCAGGTATGAGTGCCCGATTCAGTCGCAGAGCAAAACGGCTGGCCGAGCGACTGCAAGCGGACACTGCCCTGCAGGTTCACAGCCCCGAAGCCGGTATGTTTGCAATGGTCAATGTCTCAGCCACGGGTCTGACAGGCGATGCCTACGCCTGGGATCTGTTGGACAATGGTGTGGCGGTGATGCCGGGGTCGGCCTTTAGTGAAAGCCTGACCTCCTGGGTCAGGATCGCCCTCACCATCGAAGATGAAGCTTTTGAACTCGCATTGGAGCGGATCGTTTCCCATGCAAACGCCAAGGTGCAGGGGGCAGCATGAACCAGTCACAAAAAACTGTGGGTGAGGCCCTGGTTGAAGGGCTGAAAGCCCGCGATGTTGCCTGTGTTTTTGGAATTCCCGGGGTGCACACGGTTGAGCTCTATCGTGGTCTGGCTGCGTCTGGCCTGCGTCATGTGACTCCGCGCCATGAACAAGGGGCTGGATTTATGGCCGATGGCTATGCGCGGGCCTCGGGCAAGCCTGGGGTTGCTTTTGTCATTACCGGACCGGGACTGACCAATACGCTTACTCCGATGGCGCAGGCGCGGGCGGATTCGGTTCCGATGCTGGTGATTTCCGGGGTGAATGCGCAGGCGAGTCTGGGCAAGGGATTGGGCCATCTGCATGAGTTGCCTGATCAACATGGCCTGGCCAAATCCGTCGCGCTCACCTCTCAGCATGTCGCCAAGCCGGAGGAGCTGAACGAGGCTCTGAACAAGGTGTTTGAGCCCTTTGGCAAGGGCAGACCTGGGCCTACGCATATTCAGGTGCCCCTTGACGTTGCGGGGGCAGAGGCCACAGAGCTGAGGGCACCACAACAGAGTGCCATGCAAGAGATTGATACGCAGCAGTTACAGCTGGTGGCGCAAAAAATGGCAAATGCAAAGCGCCCAGTGATCCTGGTTGGCGGCGGTGCCAAACGAGCAGGGCAGGCGCTTGACACTTTGGCAGAGGTACTGGATGCGCCAGTGGTGCAAACCGCCAATGCCCGAGGTTTGATGCATCAACACCCACTTGTTGTGCCTGCCAGCCCTAGTCTTACTGCTGTTCGGCAATTGATCGAGGACGCCGATGTGGTGCTTGCCTTGGGCACCGAATTTGGGCCAACCGATTATGATATGTATGCCAGCGGGGTCATGCCGCAGATGCAGGCCTTGATCCGGGTCGATCTATGTGATCGGCAATTGCACCGTCATGCCGCAGAACAAAGGGTTCAGGCCGAAGCAGGTGCCTTTGTACAGGCGCTGGTGCAGGCCTTGCCAGCGACGCGCCCGGCACAGGGTGGGGCAGAGCGCGCCGCGCATACCCGGGCGGCAGCACAGAAAGAGATCGGGGCCGACTACCGGGCGCAACTGGCGATCCTCGAGGCGATGCGGGATGCTGTGCCGGGCTCTCTGATGGTGGGAGATTCAACCCAGCCGATCTATGCGGGCAATCTCTATTATGATCATGACCGCGCTGGCGGCTGGTTCAATGCGGCCACCGGGTACGGGGCCCTGGGATATGGGATCCCTGCAGCCATCGGGGCTTCGATTGCGGCTCCTGGCTCTCGGGTTATCTGCATTGTTGGGGATGGCGGCGCACAGTTTTCGTTGCCCGAGGTGATGACCGCGGTTGATGAAGAATTGCCCATCACGTTTGTGATCTGGAACAACCGGGGCTACCGCGAGATTGCCACCTCCATGGAGGCGGTTGATGTCGCCGTGGTGGGCTGTGATCCAACCCCCCCCGATTTTGCAGCGACAGCGCGTTCCTTTGGCATTCCCTATGTCACTGTCGAAGATACACCTGACGCCGTTGCTGCGGCGCTTGAAACCGCACCGAGCCAGGGCCCCAACTTTGTGGAAATCACGGCGCCGGTCTTTGCGCCAACCAAGGATTAAGCCGATGACAAACCCAAGTTTCGAATTCTCCCGCGCCATTACGCGCCGTCCTGCGGCCAGCATCATTGATGGGCTGCGGGCCGAAGATACCGGGAGCCCCAGCCTTACAGGGATGCTCGCGGCCCATCAGGCCTATGTCGTAGCGCTGAAAAGCACCGGCGCGCAGGTGATTGAGCTGGACCCGCTTGAGGCCTTCCCGGATGCGGTCTTTGTCGAGGACACCGCGCTTTGCCTGCCTCAGGGGGCTATTCTGATGCGCCCTGGCGCACCATCCCGTATGGGCGAGGTGGCCCATATGGCGCCCGTGCTACGCGACTGTTATGACGACCTCCGCGAGATCAAGGGACCGGGCCATATCGAGGGCGGTGATATTCTGGTAACCGGTCGTGAGGTTCTGGTGGGGCGCTCTGACCGCACCGATGCCGCTGGGGTGGCGGAACTGGCTGAGATCGTTGGGGAATGGGGGCATTCCCTGCGCGAGGTCTTTACCCCACCTGGCGTTTTGCATTTCAAGACCGACTGCTCCCTGATGGATGCAGAAACCATCCTGTCGACCAAGCGTTTGTCCGCTTCGGGGTGTTTTGACGGTTACAAGGTTCTTGATGTGGCCGAGGGGGAAGAAGCGGCTGCAAATGCCATCCGCTTCAACAATCTGGTGCTGTTCCCAGCCGGCTTCCCACGTACCGCCGAGATGCTGAGCAACGCAGGCTATGAGGTGGTAGAGATCGACAATAGCGACTGTGCCAAACTTGACGGGGGCATGTCCTGCCTGTCCTTGCGGTTCTGACACTGGCAAGGGATAGATCCGCAAACGGATCTGAAATGAAAAAGCACCGGCCATGGCCGGTGCTTTTTTCAATGACAGGGGCTGCGTGCTAGGCAGAGATTGCTTTTAGGTTTCCTTCTTCCAACAGCAGGATACTGCCGTCATCGGTCACCGTGAGCTGTGTCCCGGTTTCGATTTGGGTCAGCCCCTTGCAGGCAACCTGCATCAGAATGTCCTTTTCACGCGCAACAATGGCCATATGGCTCAACCAACCGCCGACCTCGCTGAGCACTGCGCCCGAGCGTTGGACATAGGGCAGCCAGGCGGGATTGATCATGTTGCAGACCAGAATGTCGCCATCCTCAAAACCGGCAAAGACCTCGGGCCCGGTGGCGCTTTCGTCGGTGACCCAAAAGGCGCGACCGGTCACGGTACCACTGCCGGCAACGCAGCTGCCGCCCAGTTCGCCCTCTGCTTGCTGCGCCTGCGCTCCCAAAGAGAGCATCTCACAGTCCCGCAGAGTCAGCTGGACCAGACTGGGCGCGGAGGCCTTGCGCAAATCTTCCCGGGCCTTTCTCTTTGATGCCTTTTCCAACAGAGATATTGGCTTGCCCCAATCCCCCTGTTGCACCTCTTCCATGGTCAGCTGAAAGATCAGATCATCCAGCCCAGAGATCTGACCCAGGGCCAGAAGGGCACGGCGCAGCTCGGCCAGGATCCGCAGGGCTTCGTGTTTGGCTTGCTCTTTCAGGTCCTGGAACGTCAGTGCCAAAGAGATGGTGTCCTTCAGCTCCTGCGGCAGGTTGGCAGCAAGCTTGGTGGGGCCAGCAATAGGTGTGATCGGGTGTTCCATCAGTGGCCAAAGCAGGCTGGGGGCCTCGCTATAGCGGGGGGCGCTGAGCTCATAGTCAAAGATTGAGCGATGCCCCATCAGGGCCAGCGCCGTATCGCGCCCCGATTTTCCGGTGCAGGAAGCGAGCAGCGCGGACGGCGCATGGGGCAGATCCGCTTGCATGAGATGGGCGCGCAGCGTTGCATCGCCGGCGGTGGCAGCACTTGCCTCCCCCATGGTGAAGCCGGCAAGGATATTGATTTTCTCTGCTTCGACGTAGATTTCCTTGGCAAAGAAGTCCTGCAGGGTCTGGATCGCTTCTACCAGCTTGTGGTGTGGCAGTGCGGTATAGTCTACGGCTTGCCAGATGGCGAGGCGGTCGGCCATTTCGGCCATGACCTCAGTGCGGAAACGGGTCACAAGCGGCAGGGCCTGGCGACGCAGCTGCTTGGCCTTGGCGGCGGTCAGCTTCAGTGTCATTGCCTCTTTCAGGGCAGTATCAACATAGGTTTTGCCAAAGAGATTGACCAGGTGCCCATCGCGTCCCTCTGGCAGCCCATAGGGCACTGCAAGGGCGCGGCAGGCCAGATCAACGCTGCCACCGGGGGCCCAAAGGGTCGCCATCAGCGAGAAAGACAGCGGCGTCGGGCGTGGCAGGACCTCGGACATTTCATCCTGTTCGAGGATCACCTGATCGGGGTCTGCGCTGCCGTATCGATCAAGCACATCGCGCCATTCGGCCAAACGGATCTGTTCTGCTTCGGGGCCAAGCGCCAAAGTGGTGATGTCGCGGCTTTGCACGATCTGGAAGCACCCGTTGGCATAGGCCCATTCGACATCCTGCGGACAACCAAAGGTCTCTTCGATTTTGCGACCAAGTTCCAACAGGGGAGAGAGATCCAGCGTCTGATCCTGATCCTCTGCGGCGGGCAGGCCGGTGCAGCGACCAAAGCGCAGGGAGACTGGGGTCACCCGGCCGGACACCAGATCTTCGCCACAACCGCGCACCCATTCGACCATGGTCATGCCGGGGGCCGTAGGATCCTGGGTGAACAGAACACCGGCGAAATCGGCCTGCACCATCTGTTGGACCAGGATATTGGCGGCGCCTTCATCCTGAGCATTTGCATCATAGCTGGCAGCACGTTCCGACGAAAAGCTGGAGACCACATTGTCGAGCGCTTTGCGCATGGTTTTTGCGGTCACGTCCAGTTCGGATTCAAACACCCCAGCAAAGCTCTGTTCCGCGCCGTCTTCGTTGCTGGCGCTGCTGCGCACGGCGCAGAGGGTTTCACCTGCCAAGTGCCAAATTTGGGCGGCAAAGGCGTCTTTTTCGGGCAGGCTCATCTGCTGGTAGTCGGCAATGGCCTCACTGCGCAGCACCACGCCGCCAGGTACCGGCAGGCCCGCGTTTTTGAGGATGGACAGGCGCAGGGCCTTGTTGCCGGCGGTGGTAAGCTCTTCGGTGTAGCCCATCGGGATGACACCGGTTGGCAATTTCGCCAGACGGCGCCTGTGGCGCATCACCGCAAGCCGGTCTGCCAAGTTGTTATGCAACCCGGTGACATAGGCTCGCTGCAGCAGCAACAGGCTGAGGCTGAAGCAGAGATAGGCGTTGGCGGCGGCACTCAGGCCAAAGACCATGGCAAAGAGCACTGGAACACCAATGATCAACCAGAGTTTCACCTGACGCGGGGTCTTGGCAACGGCCCAGACCAGATAGATTGCGGCCAGCGCGCAAAACAGCAGCGGCAGGGCAAAGCTGGGATCCGGCAGGCCGAGATCCGCAAGCCACAGGTATGGAATGGTGACGGAGCCAGCGGCCTGGCCTGCAGCAGAGACCCCCAGCATCATCACTGGCAAGAACAGCAGGGCGCTAAGATTGCGCACAGGCGTCAGACCCTTGGCGGCATAGAAGGCCTGGATTGCGCGTGCCTTGCGCACCGGATCATCGGCAAGCCGGGCTTTCAGCTCTGCCAGTTCTTCGGCGCAGTTGGCAGTGATGATCTGATCGCGTTCCGATTTCAGCGCCACAGGCAGCACCAGAAGCCGGGTCATCAGCGACAAGGCAAAGAGCCCCAGCAACAGGTGACTGCGTTCGTGGATCCATACCAGAGCGGTGGAAAGGGCGGAAATTGCCTGTTGCCAATAGGTTGATTGCTGATCTGCCAGCCAGGCCTGAACATGGGGTTTAGGGGCAGGGGCAATGAAATATTCCCAGGGCAGGGTGTAGCGCCCCTGATAGTCAAAGCCCCTCTGGCTCAGCTCCAGCCCCAGGACCTGACCCATAAAGCAGCTGCGACGGTCATAGCAGGCGGCAACCGTGGGCTTGTTCTGCAGCGCGGAGATGCGGCGAGTCAGCTCGTCGGTTGTCAAGGCGCGGATCGGGATGTTGATGGCACCGGGCAGATGACCGGAGGCAAAATCTCCGGGGTACCGGGTATCGACGATTTGCAGATTGTCGGTGGCCATCAGCTCCGTAAAGTCGGCAGTGCTAAGCAGAGTATCCTTGTTGGTGTATTCTGGAATAGCCCGCAAATCAGCAAGTGTCTCAACCTTGGCGTCGCTGAAGGCACGTCCCTCGACGATCCATTTCTCTATGCCTCCGGCGATGAAGCTGCAATCGATACCCAAAGCAGCCAATTCGGCGCAGGTTTCTGAACTTCGGTTGCCGTTATGGCAAAAGACGACGGCCTTCTGGCCCGGTTGCAGCGGACTGGACTGAAGGAAATCAGGGAACCTGACATGGGCGGCTCCGGGCAGGGTGCCCATGGCGTTTTCACCGGTTTCACGTATGTCGAAGAACAATGTGTCATCTTTGGACAGCAGCAGCGAGGCCTCATCTGTGGAGATCGCCAGGGGATTGTC
This sequence comes from Roseobacter sp., assembly GCA_015665415.1. Lineage (GTDB taxonomy): Bacteria > Pseudomonadota > Alphaproteobacteria > Rhodobacterales > Rhodobacteraceae > Pseudophaeobacter. The sequence goes on along the minus strand of JADFAE010000021.1, from coordinate 17,388 downwards.
TTCCTGTTTGGAGAAACTCGCTTCTTTGAGGTCGGCATCCTTGATCACGGTGCCATCAAACTGTGCTGGCCGAACCAATGTAGCCTGCAGGCGCGCCAGCTCAGCGCTCTGATTTGAGCTGTATTGCCAATAGTTCCCCGCGGCAAGCAGGGTTGCAGCCAGTATCATGAAGCAAATGAGTTTGACGGGATACCTGGCGGAGCTGGTGGCAGTTTTGGGCTTGAAGCCGAGTTTGGCCGCCACGATGGCCCCCATACCTGACATCATGGCCAGTCCGACGGCAAAGACCTGAGAGAGTGAAGAAACCGATCCGATCACCAATTCAGGCGAGGGAATCGCCTGCGCCTTGACCGGCACGACCAAAAGAATGGTCGTACACCACAAAGCTGCAATAAGACGGTGTGAATGTCTGGATGAAGCTGATGTCTGGTTGAGTGACTTCACGGGCTTTCCTACTGTCAATTTCGGTCAACTTTGTGATTGTGACGATTTTATGAAAAGACGCCTAAAACATTACAGAACAGTTAAGCTATGGATAAGGTCAACAGTTTCACTCTAATTTTCTGGACGAACTGTCAGGATGTTAACTTCGTTTGGTGTATAAATGAGTGAGTATTGAAGCCGGCCGAGAGGGCCGTACACATCGCACTAGCCAGGAGGCTTGTTCATGAAAAAAGTTAGCCGAGACGTTTTTTCCTTATTCTTTCTTGGGTTGAGGGAGGGCAAGAAAATCTTTTGCTCTCCGTTATATGTCCTCGCGGCATGCTTGCTGGGACTGCTTCCATTGCAGGCCCAGGCCGAAATCACCCTTACCTTTGGAACCTATGCGGCAGACAAGCCAACGGAAACAGTCCGCAAGTATCGACCCTTTTTGTCTTTCCTTGCGGACCGTATGTCGGAGCGCTTGGGTGAGCGAGTGACGATCAAAATGCAGATCGCCAAGGAATACGAAGAGGGCATCCGTCAGTTGGCGGAAGGGGAAGTGGATTTCGCCCGCTTTGGCCCGGCTTCATATGTGATGGTCAAGGAGGCAAACCCTGATATCCGCATCGTGGCGATCGAATCCAAGAAGGGTGAGAAGCGCTTTAAGGGCGTGATCGTGGTTCATCGGGAAAGTCCAGCTCAATCGCTTGAAGAGCTGGCGGGGCTGACCTTTGCCTTTGGGGATGAGTTGTCGACAATCGGGCGTTACTTGGCCCAGGCGCATCTGCTTGATGCAGGTATTGCAGGGACTGACCTGCATAGTTTTGCCTATCTGGGGCGGCATGATCTTGTCGGTGAAGCCGTTGGCGCAGGTAAATTTGCGGCAGGTGCCTTGAAGGAAAGCACCTTCAAAAAGCTTATTGCCAAAGGTGTTCCGATCCGGGTTTTGATGTCTTTTGACAATGTAACTAAGCCCTGGCTTGCTTCGGCGGACCTGGATGACGAGGTCTTGGTGGCCATGCGTGAAGTCATGCTGTCGTCCCAAAACGAAGAGATCGTACGCCGGGTCGCCAAGAATGGTTTCCTGGAAAGCGAGGACGCCGACTACGATTTCATCCGCGCCGCAATTGAGCAAAGTCGTGGTTTTTAACCTGTTAAGAGCCAAGACATGAAACGCACCGGTATTCTGTTTCAGATCGTTCTATCCCTGTCTCTGGCAGCGCTTTTGGTTGCCTTTGCCGTAGGGGCTGTGGCCCGTCAGTACGAGGGCAATCGATTGCGCGATCAGTTGACGGAACAGGCCGGTTTGACGGTGTCTCTGCTCAGTGGGTTGATGCTCGAATCGATCATTGTCGAAGATGTACCGGTCCTGGAAACCGGTTTGGAGGAGGCGCTGTCTCGCAACCCCAAGATCCTATCGATACAGATTCTGAATGGAGAGGGGGATCTGATTGCCTCTGTCAGCCATGACGAGACCGGAGGGACGGAGGGCCGTGTTGTCTATGAACAATCCGTAGAGATGGAGGGCTTTAAATTCGGCACCATGATTGTGCAGTGGTCAACGGCCGATGGCCAGGCTTTGGTGCAGGAAAAGGTGCGCTATACCATCATGTGGACGGTCCTGGCGATTGCCGTGCTATCGGTCTTGGTCTTGGTTTTGGTTAATATGCTGGCACTTCGGCCATTGGGGACGATCCATCTGAGAATGTCGGATGCGATCTCCGGGATGCGGAGCCATACCGGGCGCTTGCCCTGGTATGCCTCGCGGGAATTCTGGGCGTTGAATTTCTCGGTAGGCGTCCTGGAGGACACCTTTTCAGAGCGGGATGAACGCGAGATGGCCTTGGAACAGGCCTGCGAAGCCGCCGATATTGCCAATCAGGCCAAATCTGAGTTCCTGGCCAACATGAGCCACGAAATTCGAACGCCGATGAATGGTGTCATCGGGATGGCCGAATTGATCTTGGATACGGATCTGGATGAAGACCAACAGATGTATGCAGAGACAATTGCAAAATCCGGATCCGCATTGCTGACGATCATCAATGATATCCTGAATTTCTCCAAGATCGAGGCAGGTAAGGTGGAGCTGCAGACAGCCCCCTTCAATCTGCAGGTCGCTATTGAGGATGTGGTGACGCTGCTGTCGCCCAAGGCAACAGTCAAAGGCGTTGAGATCATCTTGCGATATGATCCCGATCTGCCAGAGTTTTATGATGGCGATGTGGGCCGGGTGCGCCAAGTGGTCACCAATATTATCGGCAATGCGGTGAAATTCACGAATGCGGGATATGTCTATATTGATGTGACGGCCCAAAAAGGACCCACTGGATATGACCTGTCCATCGCTGTGACCGATACCGGGATTGGTATTCCCGAGGATCGCATTGATGATATTTTCAGTGCCTTTGAGCAAGTGGATGGCGCTGCAACCCGCAGTTTTGAGGGCACCGGCCTGGGACTGGCCATTTCATCGCGCTTGCTCGCGTTGATGGGGGGGCGCGTAACGGTACAGTCCAGAGCGGGCATTGGATCGGTCTTTACCATTCTGATGCCTTTGTCGGCATGCGCTGCTCCGCCCGAGGTGAGAACCGAAGTGGTTGCGCTGGAGGGGCTGACAGGGTTGATCGTTGACGACCTGGAACTGAACCGCTTCATCCTGTCGGAACGTCTGTCGTTTTGGGGGGTGAAGTGTTTGCAGGTCTGCTCGGCTTCCGAGGCTTTGGAATTGCTGACGGATTTACGGCTGGAGGGCAGGCACCTAGATTTCGTGGTTCTGGACTATCAGATGCCACTGATCGACGGGCGTGAGCTGGTGCAAAGTATTCGTGCGATCCCTGATTACCGGACCTTGCCAATTGTGATGCTGTCATCGGTCGAGCAGGCGATGAGCAAGACGGTACGTGATGGTCTGGAGGGCTGCGAAATCGCACTGAAGCCCCTGCGTGCGTCGCATTTGAAGCAGGTTCTTGGGCGGGTCCTAAGCTTGGCGCGGAAACCTGTGAAACAGCCCATTGTCGAGGTCGAAGGCCCACTGCTGGACAGCAGCGTGAAGTTGCTGATTGCGGAAGACAACCGGACCAACCAGCTGGTGATTACGCGGATGTTGAAAAATGAGGGATTTGACATCACCATCGCAGCCACCGGAGCCGAGGCGATTGAGTGTTATCGTGAGACTCTTCCTGACATCATTCTGATGGACATGATGATGCCAGTGATGGATGGCGTCGAGGCGACGCGCAGGATCAGGGAAATCGAGAGGGAAACTCTGCGGCCAAGCTGTCCAATTGTGGCCTTGACGGCCAATGCGCTAGAGTCACATCGAGGCAAATGCTTGGCTGCCGGAATGGATGATTTTTTGAGTAAACCGATCAAGAAAAAGGACCTGATCGCGTCAATCAACAAATGGGCCTGTCAGTGCTCAGAAGGCAGCTCAGATCCCTTGGTACGCCATAATTGATGTCGCTTAGTTTGGTTTTGAGTGTTTTACTTGGCGCAACTGATCCCCAAGACTGGCCAGCGCAAAAACCACAGCCGCGAAGCAAACGATTGTCGGACCCGTTGGCGTATCCAAAACAAAAGAGGCTTGCAGACCCGCCAAGGCGGAGAATGTGCCGATACTGGCGGCAGTGACGGCCATGCGCTCTGGCGTGGTGGCAAAGGGGCGCGCAGCGGCGGCTGGGATCAGCAGCATAGCCGAAATCAGCAAGACCCCTACAACTTTGATTGCAACCGCAACAACCAGTGCCAGGGCTATGGTCAGGATGAGCTGTTCCCGCTTGGGGTTTAGACCCGCTGCATAGGCCAGATCGGGGCTCAGCGTTGCGGTCAGTAGCGCCGACCATCGGGACCAGAGCAGCACCAGGACCAAAGCGGCCCCGCCCCAGATCACGGCAAGATCCCCGCGGCTGACGGCAAGAATGTCGCCAAACAGATAGGCCATGAGATCGATGCGCACCCCCTGTAGGAAGGAGACCGCAACCAGGCCAAAAGCCAGCGAGGAATGGGCGAGAACGCCCAGAAGCGTATCCATGGCAAAGCCGCGATCGCTGAGATTTGAAACCGCCGTCGCCATCAGCAGGGAAATGATAAGCACCCCAGCAAAGATCGGGGTTTGGAACCCGAGGGCCAGGGCGACCCCCAGGATCGAAGCATGGGCGGTGGCATCGCCGAAATAGGCCATCCGCCGCCAGATAACAAAGCAGCCCAGTGGGGCAGCCGCGATGGCAACGCCGATCCCGGCAAAGGCCGCACGCAGCAGAAAACCGTCAAATAGGCTGATCATTTTGGGGTGACTTTCTCGTTTGGCGGCAAAGTGACGTCTGTGTCGATGGCATGGTCATGCCCGCAGCTATGGTCGTGGCTGTGATTATGTTCATGGCGATAGAGCGCCAGAGCGCCCTGGGTGCCACTGCCAAAGAGCGCTCGATATTCCGGGGCAGATGCCACGTGCTCGGGCTCACCTTCGCAACAAATGTGACCATTGAGGCAAATGACCCGATCAGATGCTGCCATAACCACATGCAGCTCATGGCTGACCATCAATACGGCACAGCCCAGGGATTGGCGTACGGTTTCGATCTGGTGATAAAAGGCGGCAGAGCCTGGCTGATCTAGGCCCTGCGTGGCCTCGTCCAGTATCAACAAGTGCGGGTTGCACAGCAGGGCGCGCGCCAACAAGACCCGCTGAAACTGGCCGCCGGACAAACCGGACATTTGCCGCTGTGCCAACTGTCCGGCCCCGGCCTGGGCCAGCGCATCCTTGGCGTGTTGATTGGAGACCCTGTCGGGCAGGCTGAGGAAACGACGAACCGTCATGGGCAAGGTTGGGTCGATATGCAGCTTTTGCGGCACATAGCCGATCCGCAATCCACCTTGGCGGATGACTTGGCCCTGACTTGGTGTCTGAGCGCCAATAACACTGCGCAACAGGGTGGATTTACCGGAGCCATTGGGGCCGACAACGGTGACGATTTCGCCGCTGGTGATGGAGAAACTCACATTCGACAACACCGTGTTGCCGCCATGGCGTACCGAAAGGTTTTGCAGGGATACCAGACTCATGCGGCATCAGCGCCTTGGCAGGTTGGACATAGGCCTTCGGCCTCGACGACAGTGCGCTCGATCTGAAATCCGGCTTCGCGCGCGGCTTGACCCAATTGCCCCTTGGTCGGAATGGTCTGGGCTTCGGCAACCGCGTTGCAGCTGCGACAGATCAGAAAGGCGGGGGCGTGATCTTCACCGGGGTGGGTGCAGGCGATAAAGGCATTCAAGCGCTCGATCTTGTGGGCAAACCGGTTTTTTACCAGAAAATCGAGGGCCCGATAGGCCACCGGAGGCTGCGAGCCGAGCCCTTCTTCACGCAATCGGTCGAGGATCTCATAGGCACCCAGGGCGCGATGCTCCTGCAGCAGGATTTCCAGCACCCGTTTGCGCACCGGGGTGAATTGCAGACCTTGGGTTTTGCAATATGCGTCAACTGTGGCGATGCAGCTGGCAATGCAGCTGGCGTGATCGTGGGTTTCAAACCCGATGGATTCCATGTGGGCGGGCCTCCGCTGAAGAATGGCCGGGGCCAAGGATGCTGATTTGCCTCTTGATATGTTATGTTATGACGCTTATCAAGCCGCGGTATGTTATAAAATCACATGAGGATCCCCATGATCAGGACTATCTTATTCTCCGCCGCGTCTACGCTGGGGTTAGCGGCAACCGCCTTGGCCGAGGTGCCGCGCGTTGCTGCTGATATTACACCTGTTCACGGCCTAGTGGCGCGCGTGATGCAGGGGCTCGGTGAGCCTGCTTTGGTGGTGGCCCCGGGTGCCTCTCCTCATGGGTATTCCATGCGCCCCTCCGAGGCGCGGGCCTTGGAACAGGCGGATCTGGTTTTCTGGCTGGGGGAGCCGTTGACGCCTTGGCTGAAGGTCCCGTTGGAACAGCTTGCAGGGACTGCGCATCGGATCGAGCTGTTGGAGGCCAAAGGCACCCAGGTGCTGCCCTTCCGGGAAGGGGCCCGGTTTGAAGCCCATGCCCATGATGAGGATCATGAGGAACACGATGCCCATTCGGATCACGATGAAGAGCATGATCATGACGCTCATGCCGATGAAGATCATGCTGAGGAAGAGGGGCATGAGGGTCATGAAGGCGAACATGATGATCACGATGACCATGACGACCACGCCGATGAACATGCTCACGATCACGAGGGTGCCGATCCTCATGCTTGGTTGTTGCCGGAAAACGCTCAGGTTTGGTTGGATCTGATCGCAGCGGAATTGGCAGAGCATGATCCGGCAAATGCAGCGGCCTACATGGCCAATGCTGATGCGGGCAAACAGGAGATTGCCGCGACAGTGGCAACTGTTTCGGCCTCGCTGGAGCCGTTTCGCGCCAAAGAATTCGTCGTTTTTCACGATGCCTATCAGTATTTTGAAAAGGGTTTTGGCTTGAATGCGGCCGGTGCTATTTCAATCGGCGATGCGTCCAAACCCAGCCCGGCCCGGATTGCGGAGGTGCGTGATGTGGTAGCAGATTTGAATGTCACTTGCGTGTTCTCGGAACCGCAGTTCAACCCGGGCCTGGTGGCCACCGTACTGGACGGCACCGGTGCAGGCACCGCAGTGCTGGATCCGCTGGGTGCCAAGCTGACGCCGGGGGCAGAATTCTACCCGGCGCTGTTGCAGGATATCGGGACGGCAATTGCCAATTGCTAAGCTGTTTGGGCGGGTCTCCGTGACCCGCCTGTTTTACCTGTCGCTGACAAAATGGGTGAGTGTCGCGCCGGTTTCGTAATAGGCACCCCGAAGCCCGGCAAAGGGCAGCGTGTGATTGGCGCTGACGGGCAGGGGCAAAACGCTCTCATCGCCCGTGATCAAGGCCTCGGCCATGCGCAGGCCAAAAACCGTTCCTGGCCCGATACCGCGTCCGGAATAGCCAAAACTGACATAGCCATTTTGCAGGCGTTGAATTTTTGGCAGATACTCACGTGTCATGGCGATGCGGCCAAACCACAGGCTTTCCATCTCAATTCCGGCCAATGCGGGAAATAAATTGGCCAGTTTGCGCGACAGCCAGTCTTTGTGAATGGAGCTGCCAAAGTGATCCAGTGCCCCCATCGCGCCGATCACCAATCGGCCTGCCTGGTCCATGCGCCAGGAGGACATGACCATAGCAGAATCCCAACAGCCTTCCAAACCGGGCAGCAGCACCTGACGCAGCTCTGTTGAGAGTGGCGCTGTGGCCCCCTGAAAATAATGTACCGGTACTATCGTGGGGATGTCATATCCCTGCATGGGGCGGGCATAGCCATTGGTGGCCATGATCAGCTGCTTGGCGCGGATCAGGCCCTTGGGCGTTTCCACCTGCCAGATGTCACCGGTTCTGCTGATCTTGGTGGCAGGGCTTTGATCGTGGAGATGCGCACCGGCGTCTATGGCGGCCCGGGCGAGACCACAGGCATAGGCCAGGGGCTGGATGGTTCCCGCGCGTGGGTCAAACAATGCGCCATATATCGCATCAGAGCCCACCCGCGCGCGGGCGTCTTCTTGGTTCAGCAACACAACCGGCGCGCCAATGGCCTGCAATTGTTTGGCACGGTTTTGCAGATCTTTCAGGCCAGCGGGGGCATGGGCGCAGTGCAGGGTGCCATTGCGGACTGGCTCACATTTGATGCCATGGGTCTCGATCAAGCCATAGACCAGATCTGGTGCCTCTCCCAGAATTTGCGACAGACGCCTCCCCGCCTTGGGGCCAAGGCGGGCATTGATCTCTTCTGGGGGCAGCCACAGCCCGGCGTTGCTCAGACCGACATTGCGTCCTGAACCGCCGTGACCAAAACACTCGGCCTCGACCAAGCGGACGGAGGCCCCCAGTTCGGCGGCCTTTAGGGCCGCAGCGCAGCCCGTGTAACCGCCGCCAATCACCGCCAGATCGGCCGTCACCTCCCCGGTCAAAGCCGAGGAGGATGAGTGTTCCTGGCAGGTTTTGTGCCAGAGGCTGGAGGCCAGATCAGATGTCAAATTTGATTCCCTGTGCTAGCGGCAGCTCCCGCGAGTAGTTCACGGTATTGGTTTGACGGCGCATGTAGCCCTTCCAGGCGTCCGAGCCGCTTTCGCGACCGCCACCGGTCTCCTTTTCGCCGCCAAAGGCCCCGCCGATTTCGGCACCCGATGGGCCGATGTTGACATTGGCGATACCGCAATCGGATCCCGCTGCCGAGAGGAAATATTCGGTTTCCCGCAGATCGGTGGAAAAGATACAGGAGCTGAGCCCCTGGGGTACGGCGTTTTGCAGCTCGATCGCCTGATCCAGATCTTCGTATTTCACCACATAGAGGATCGGAGCAAAGGTCTCGCTGTGCATGATCGCGCTTTGGGCGGGCATCTCGACGATGGCCGGATGGGCATAGGCGGCGGCGCCATGGCTGTCGCCGAGGGCCTGACCGCCGCCGTGCACCCTGCCGCCCTCAGCCAGAGCCTGGATCAGGGCGCTGTCCATTGCATCCAGCGCAGATCTGTCGATCAAGGGGCCGACCAGGCTGCCGTCCGCCAGAGGGTCGCCAATCGGCAGTCCCTCATAGGCCTTGATCAAACGGGGGATCAGCGCGTCATAGATATCGGAATGCACGATCAGGCGGCGCAGGGTGGTGCAGCGCTGACCGGCGGTGCCAACCGCAGAAAACACGATGGCGCGCAGGGCCATTTCCAAATCGGCAGAGGGGGCAACGATCATGGCATTGTTGCCGCCCAGCTCCAGAATGGTGCGGCCCAGGCGTTGCGACATATCTGCTGCCACGGCCTTGCCCATGGGCACCGATCCGGTGGCGGAAATCAGCGCCACATCGTTGGAGGCGGTCAGGATCTCGCCAAGATCGCGTTCGCCGATCAGGGTCTGGATCAGGCCATCGGGGGCATCCGCACCAAATTCGGTTGTGACCCGGTCACAGATCTTTTGCACTGCGAGGGCAGTGAGGGGGGTCTTTTCGGAGGGTTTCCAGATTACCGGATCACCACAGACTAGTGCGAGGGCAGCGTTCCAGCACCAGGGGGCAACCGGAAAGTTGAAGGCGGTGATGATGCCGCATGTCCCCATTGGGTGCCAGGTCTCGCGCATGGCGTGGCCGGGGCGTTCCGATGCGATGGTCAGACCATAGAGCTGCCGTGACAAGCCAACGGCAAAATCGCAGATGTCGATCATCTCCTGAACTTCGCCAAGGCCCTCCTGGTAGATCTTGCCACATTCCAGTGTCACCAGGCGTCCCAGGTTCTCTTTTTCCCGGCGCAGCGCCTCGCCGAGCAGGCGCACCAGCTCACCGCGACGGGGTGCGGGCACGGTACGCCAGGATTTGAAGGCGGCCTTGGCACTGGAGATTTGGGCCTCTGCTTCGCCCGTGCTGTGGGTGGCAAGTTGGGCGATTACGCTGCCATCAACGGGCGTGGTCACAATGAGAGAGCCGCGGGTCAGCTCGTCTTGGGTAAAACCTGCGGCGGTCAGGATTTGGGAATGCTGCATCGGGTCATCCTTTCAGGGTAGTGTCAAAGCCATGAGCCTGCAGCAAGTCTTCGCTGCCGAGTTCATGGTGTTTCCCCATGATTTTCATGGTATCGAGCAAATTGCACTTGAAACTAAATCCGAAAGGCATGAGGTAAAGTCATATGATTGCTCCACGTCGCTTCTTGCCATCGATTCCCTCTCTCCTCGCCTTGGAAGCGGTGGACCGGCTGGGCAGTGCTTCGGCTGCTGCGGGGGATCTGAATTTGACCCAAAGTGCAATCAGTCGCCAGCTCAAGCAATTGGAGCAACAGATGGAGGTTGATCTGATCGCCCGTGATCAGATGCGTATGCAGCTCACACCGGCGGGGGCGAATTTTGCCAAGGAAGCGCGTGCCATCCTGTCTCGATTGGCGCAGGCCTCGATCAAGCTGCGGGCAAATCCCGATGGCGGCAGCCTCAACCTGTCAATTCTGGCGTCCTTTGGGCTGCATTGGCTGGCACCGCGTTTGAAGGACTTTGTCGGCAAACACCCGGGTATCACCGTCAATCTGCAGACCCATAACCTTCCCTTCAGTTTTGACGCGGGCACCGCGCAGGCAGCGATTCACTATGGCAGCCGGGATTGGCCCGGTGTTGACTACTTGCCCTTGATGCCGAAGCATGTGTTACCGGTTTGTGCGCCGGGCATGCTGCAAGGCACCCTCGGCAGTCCAGCGGCCTTGCTGGACTATCCTTTGTTGCATCTGGAAACTCATCCCGACAGTTGGGAGCAGTGGTTTGCCCTGCATGATGTCGCGACTGAGCGATTGCAGGGCATGTTGTTTGATCAATCCTCTGCCATGACGCAGGCGGCGGTACATGGGTTGGGGATTGCCCTGCTGCCAACCTTTCTGGCCGAAGCTGAAATTGCGGCGGGGCGTCTGTGTTTGGCCATCCAAGACGCACCGGTCACCCTGGGGGAGTACTTTCTGGTTTGGCCGCCAGAATATGCCGATGACTATCCTTTGATCCAATTCCGCAACTGGTTGCTTGACCAGATTGCCCAGGACCAGACCCAGGAGGGGAGTTGAGATGCGCTTGCCCAGCTTGACCCATCTGCGCTGCTTTGAAGCGGCGGCACGTCACCAGAGCTTTACCGCAGCCGGGGAAGAAATTGGCCTGACCCAAAGTGCTGTCAGCAAGAAGGTCAAGGAGCTGGAGGTTGATCTCGGCTTTGAGCTGTTTCAACGGGTGGGGCGCGGTGTTGTTCTGACGGCGGCTGGGGCCGGTCTGGCGCAGGATCTGGCGCAGGATCTTGGGGGCTTGCGCAGCAGCTTGCAAAAGGCCGTGGCTGCCGGAGCGGGGCGCAGTGCCCTGCGCATTGCGGTATTGCCGACCTTTGCCAACCGCTGGCTGATCCCGCGCCTGCCAGATTTCTTTGATCGGCACCCAGAGATTGAGCTCAGTCTTTCGACCCGGTTGGAGCCTTTTGATTTTGCGCGCGAACCCTTTGATCTGGCGATCCACTACGGATCTGACAACTGGCCGGGCGCGCGTATGGTTGTGCTGTTTGGCGAGCAGATGGTGCCTGTGGCGGCTCCGGAATTTTTTGCCGCTCATAGGTTGGCGCAGCCTGAAACCTTGCCCAAAGTCCCCTTGGTGCATCTGGACAGTCGCAGCGATGCCTGGGGCAATTGGTTTCGCGAGGCAGGTATTCAGGGACAGCCGCGCCAGGATGGGCGCTATTTCGATCAATACTCGATGGTGATTGGCGCCGCGGTTGCGGGGCTGGGGGCCGCTATTGTGCCCTTTGACATGGTGACCGGTGAGCTCAGCTCTGGGGCGTTGAAACAATTGCCTGGTCCGGGACTGCGATCGCATAAGCGTTATTATCTGGTGCACCCGCATGGGCCCGTGTCCGATCCGATGCAAAAATTCAAGACCTGGATCACACGACAGCTGCGTCGCAAGCCGGAATGACACCGGCATTGGCCAGCCACATGAGAGTTTGGAATGAGTGTGATCCAAACTGGCGATTTTCTGCATCTGTGAACCGGCCTAGTTTTGTGGCGCGCCGTGCGGCCTGTTGCCAGGTGTCGTCGCGCCAGAACCAGGGAGACCGACATGAGTGAATTTCGCAAAGCCAGCCGCATCAATGCGATCGAAGTTTCGGAGATCCTGCAGATTGGGGCCCGCGCGGCGCAGCTCAAACAACAGGGGCGGCCGGTGATTGTCCTGGGGGCAGGGGAGCCGGATTTTGACACGCCGGACCATATCAAACAGGCGGCAGTTGATGCGATCTGGGCGGGGGAGACCAAATACACCGCCCTGACCGGTACGCCGGAGCTGAAACAGGCGATCAAGGCAAAGTTCCAGCGCGACCACGGTTTGGATTTTACGGCTGATGAAATTCTGGTCTCAGCAGGGGCCAAGCAGTTGATTTATAACGCCTTCATGGCCAGTCTTGAGCCGGGTGACGAGGTGATTGTTCCGGCTCCTTATTGGGCCTCATATGTTGATATCATCGCGCTGGCAGGTGGCACGCCGGTGCTGGTGCCCTGCGGGGCTGAGACCGGTTTTCGCATGTTACCCGCGCAGTTGCAGGCCGCCCTGAGCCCTCGCACGCGCTGGGTGCTGTTCAATTCCCCCTCCAATCCGTCGGGTGCAGCCTACGGGGCTGCGCAGTACGCGCCGCTGCTAGAGCTGCTGCTGCAATATCCGGATGTCTGGGTGATGGCAGACGACATGTATGAGCATATTGTTTATGACGGGTTTGATTTTGCAACGCCAGCGGCGGTGGAGCCGCGATTGAAATCGCGCTGCCTCACCATCAACGGGGTGTCCAAAGCCTATGCCATGACCGGTTGGCGCATTGGCTACGGGGCTGGTCCGGCAGAATTGATCTCTGCCATGGCGGTGATCCAGGGGCAGTCGACCTCTTGCGCGTCATCGGTATCGCAGGCGGCAGCGCAGGCCGCGTTGAATGGTCCTCAGGATGTCCTGCAGACACGATTGGCAGGGTTTCAGCGCCGTCGGGATCTGGTGGTGGCGGGGCTCAATGCCATTGACGGCATCAGTTGTCCCCGTCCCGAAGGAGCTTTTTATACCTTTGCAAATTGCGCAGGTGTGTTGGGGCGGCGTTGCCCTGATGGTACGGTGATCGAGAGTGACGCGGATTTTTGTCGCTATGTGCTGGAGTTCCACAATGTTGCGGTTGTCCCTGGGCGCGCCTTTGGCCTGTCTCCCTATTTCCGTATTTCCTATGCCACCTCAGAAGAAGAGCTGATCGAGGCGCTGGCACGTATCGGACAGGCGGTTGCCTCGCTGCATTGACCGATATGTTCAAGAGGCAGCCGCTGGCTGATCCGCCAGCGGCATCATAAATTTATTCGCGCGGGGTGGGTCAGTCGGCAGAGGCCTCGTCCAGCACCTTGCGGGCGGCGCGAAAGCACTCCAAAGCCTGCGGGACACCGCAATAAATGCCAATGACATGGATGATGGCGCGGATCTCTTCCTTGGTGACACCGTTGTTGATGGCCCCCCGGCAGTGCAGCTCCCATTCGGTCATTTTGCCCAAGGCCCCGATCATCGACAGATTCATCATCGAGCGGGTTTTGGCATCAATGACATCATCGCCCCAGCCAAAGCCCCAACACCAAGCGGTCATCGCTTCCTGAAATGGGCGGGTGAAATCATCTGATGCGGCCAGGTTCTTTTCGACATATTCGGCCCCCAATGTGGCCTTGCGTTGTTCCAATCCTTGCAGGAATAGATCCTCGTCAAAACTGCTCATGTTTTCTCCCTTCTGCTTGGTCGTGCTGGCGGTTCTGTTTCATTTATACAACGTGGTGGCCGTCTCGCCTCTTGAACACAAGTCCGTTTTTGATTTGCAGGGAGAACCCCGAGATTGGGGTGAAAAGATTTTACGCATCTTGCGGGTCGACTGTATCGGAGTGCAACCGGCTGGCGGCCAGCGCGCTCAGCACCAGCATCGCAGTGGCGGTGCCAAGACAGGCCGCCAGCCCGCCCAGTTGATAGCTGAACCCGGACAGCACCGTTCCTGTCAGCCGTCCCGCCGCATTGGCCATATAGTAAAAACCGACATCCATGGTGACGCGCTCTGCCTTGGTGAAGGCCAGGATCAAAAAGGAATGCAGCGAGGAATTGACCGCAAAGATGGCGCCAAAGATCAAGAGCCCGATGATCAAAGTCACGGTCAACCAGGGCGCGGGCGCATCGCTGAGCAGGACGGCGGCGGTCAAGAGTGCCGGCACAGCCGTCAATAGGGCGGCCCAGTTGCGTGTGGCCAGGATCAGGTCAGACTGGCTGCGCGTGGCGGCCCGCAGGATACGGGGGGAGGCGGCCTGTATGGCTCCATAAAAGATGGTCCAGATCGCCATGAAGCTGCCAATCAGGAAAAAGGCCGTGCGATTTCCCGCTTCGCTGCCGTCCGAGAAGACGGCGTAGAAATAGACCGGAATGCCGACGACAAACCAGATGTCGCGGGCTCCAAACAAAAATACGCGTGCGCCCGAGAGCCAGTTGACATTGGGCGATTTGGAGAAGAGCTCGGAAAACCTGGCCCCCTTGCGACCGGTTGGCAGTCCCTTGGGCATGGCCAGCAAAACCGCGCTAAGGACCAGCGCCAAGATCGCGGCCATGCCAAGAACGGCGATGGTGAACCCGGCAGTTGCCAGCAGGGCAGCCCCCAGCAGAAAGCCCAGGCCTTTGACCGCGTTCTTGGAGCCCGTCAGCAGGGCAACCCAGCGAAACAACCCGTCGCCCTCAGCCGGGGCCAGCAGCTTGACGGCTGATTTGGAGGACATCTTGGCCAGATCCTTGGCCACGCCCGACAGCCCCTGCACCAGCATGACAAAACTCACCGAAGCCCCGATTTGCCAGCCCGGATCCAGCTGTGTCAGCGCGAGCAGGGCAACAACCTGCAAACCGAGCCCTGCGTAGAGGGTTGAGGTCAGGCCAAAGCGCGCTGCGATCCAGCCTGCCGAGAGGTTGGTGGCCATGCCTGCTATCTCATAAAGCACAAAGAGATAGGCCAGCTGAACCGGCGAAAACCCAAGGGTGTGAAAGTGCAAGAGCACCAGCATGCGCAGCGCCCCATCCGTCAGCATGAAGGCCCAATAGGAGACGGTGACCGCGATATAGGCCGCCATACCGTTTTGATGTGTCACAGTTCGTCCCCAACCATGCGCGCCACATCCACCAGACGATAGGCATAGCCCATCTCATTGTCGTACCAGGCGTAGATTTTCACCTGCGTGCCATTCACCACCATGGTGGAAGGCGCATCAATGATGCTGGAGCGCTGATCATTGGTGTAATCCGCAGAAACCAAAGGACGTTCTTCATAGCCCAGGATGCCCTTCAGCGATCCCTCCTCGGAGGCGGCTTTGAACAGGGCGTTGACCTCTTCGGCAGTGGTCTCGCGCTCAACCTCAAACACACAATCGGTAATCGAAGCGTTCAACAGCGGAACCCGCACCGCATGACCGTTCAACTTGCCGGTAAGTTCGGGGTAGATCAGGGTGATTGCTGTGGCGCTGCCGGTGGTCGTGGGGATCAGGTTGGTCAGGGCGGAACGGGCCCGACGCATATCCTTGGCGGGTCGGTCGACGATGGTCTGGGTATTGGTGACGTCGTGAATGGTGGTGATGGAGCCATGCTTGATGCCAAGGGCATCGTGGATGACCTTGACCACTGGAGCTAGGCAATTGGTGGTGCAGCTCGCCGCAGTGACAATGCGGTGACGCGCGGGTTCATAGATGTCGTCGTTGACGCCAATCACGATATTGGCGGCATCCCCATCCTTGACCGGGGCAGAGACCACAACCTTTTTCACCCCGGCTTCAAAATAGGGAGTCAGTTTGGCCTCTGTCTTGAACACACCGGTGCAGTCGATCACCACATCGACCCCGTCCAAGGGCAGATCTTCCAGACGTCTTTCACAATGGGTTGGCAGGCGTGTACCATTGATGGTGATGGAGTCGGTGTCATGGGCAAAACGGGCATCCCAGCGGCCATGGACAGAGTCAAACTCAAGCAGATGCGCATGCATTTCAGGATCGCCGACGGCATCGTTGATCCAGGCAATTTCAGCGCCGCTGTCCAGGAGCGGTTTCAAAGCAAGTTTGCCCATACGACCCAGGCCGTTCAGTGCATAAACAGTCATTTTATGTCCTAGTCAGATGTTTGCGCGATCTTGTCTACGGCGCGTTGCAGGGAAATTCGGTCGAGCTGCGCAATTGGCAGTGCGGAAAAGGTTCGCAGGCGGTGAAGCAGGACCCCATAGGCATGATGGAAGGCAAGGCTCTTTTCTGCAGCGGTGCCGTCTGCCTTGACCGGATCAGGCATGCCCCAATGGGCGCTGATGGGCTGGCCTTCCCAGGTTGGGCATTCCTCATTGGCGGCTTGATCGCAGACGGTAAAGACAAAGTCGAAGTCAGGCGCATCGGGTCCGATGAACTCCGCGATGTGCTTGGCGCGCAGGGTGTTCACATCGTGCCCCTTGCTGCGCAGCATTTCTACGGCGAGCGGATTGAGGCTGGAGCGGGGCTGGGTTCCGGCAGAATGGACGTTGAAGCGATCTTGACCCAAGGCGTTCAAAAGAACCTCGGCAAAAATGGAGCGCGCGGAATTGCCGGTGCAAATGAAGAGAACTTCGAATTTCCGATCCATTCTTGGCACGCATTTTTGCCGGGCCTGGGGTGGTAGGGAAGCGCAGACTTCTGGGCGTCCTCTGCAGCAATCCAGGTAGAGCGAGTCCAGTGTGTCCCGGGTTGTGTTCATGTTGACCTGATAGCGCAGCCAGGTTCCTGCACGTGTCTGCGACACCAGGTCCGCCTGCATCAGGGCAGACAGATATGACGATAAAGTGCTGGGCTTGATATCCAATGCGGCGCTGATCTCGCTGGCCGGGACATGATCGGGGAACCGGCGCATCAGCAGCCGAAACACCGCGAGACGCTGAGGATGTCCAAGAATGGACAGGCGGAGGGGAATCGTTGTTTCCATAATTCGGGTTTTATCGAATTAATAAAATTTCACAAGAAGGATTTTGTGAGAGATGCAAAGCGCAAATTTTTTTAACATAAGATAGATTATCCGGGTATTGATCTATAGCCGCAAAGCAGTAATGTCACCCATCAGCAAAGCAGAAGTGTCACTCTCCTTGCATAAGCCAGTGAGGAGGTGTTGTCACTTTAACCTCCTAAGCGAGCAAAGGTCGCCGAGGCTTCTGGGTTCAGGCAGTGCCGACTACCGTTCTCCATGCGTCGAAGGCTTCCATTCGGTGATAACGAATGGTCAGGGCAGAGCGGCGGCGGGCCGGGACAGAGAAGCAATTGCGGGTGGCTGAATGAACGGCGACAAATCTTTGCAAGGCTCCTGGTGATCGATACCCTTGCATCGTTCGTTCACGTTTTCGAAACGGCAGATGGCTGGTTTCAGCGCGATTGTTCAGCCCCTTGTGCGACC
>JADFAE010000015.1 GCA_015665415.1 Roseobacter sp. | reverse complement strand
GCTTGCCAAGGAAAACGGTCATCTCGTCGCTGAATGTGGTGGTGGGGTAGGTCAGACCGGGAATGCTTTCGTGGCCTTCAAACAGGCGCGGGAAGCGCTGGAATTCGCTGTCCCAATCTTCCTGACCCCGTTCCAACACCATGTTGTAGGCGGCGTTGGACATGATTGTCTGCTGCGCCCCAAAGGCCGAGGCCCCCAACACGCGCACGGCGTGGTAATGGGTCAGAACCACATGAGTAATCGGCTTGTCGGTGACCGAGCGCACGCATTCGATCACCTTGTTGGCCAAGCGCGGCGTGGCCTGGGCCTCGACGATCATCACGGAATCGTCGCCGATGATCACACCAGAGTTCGGGTCACCCTCGGCGGTGAAGGCATAGAGGCCCTCGCCGATTTCATCAAAGGTGATTTTCTTTTCGCTCATGTCCCCTTGGGACGCAAATGCCTTGGCCATGTCTCTATCCTTTTGTCGGGTGCCAGAGGGGCCGGGGCCGCCTCTGGAATAACGTATTGCGACCTATTTGGTCACTCGGCTGCGGGCCAGGATTTGGCGGGCAGGATCCTGCCCACACAATCGCCAAAGCCGATGGTGAATCCCTTGCCACGGGCATTGCCGCGCAGGGTCAGAGTGTCGCCATCCTCGATAAAGCCCCGGGTCTCGCCGGTCTCTAGGGTAAAAGGCTCGCGCCCGGCCCAGCTCAGTTCCATCAACGATCCAAATTCAGAGCGCTCCGCACCCGAGATGGTGCCCGAACCCAAGAGATCACCGGTGTTCATCTCACAGCCGCCAATGGCGTGATGGCACAGCTGTTCGGCTGCCGAATAATACATCCGGTTGTAGTTGGTCTTGGAGATCGAGGTGGCTGTGGCTGCGCCTTCGGGCTGCATCAGCACTTCCAGTTCGATGTCGTACAGACCGTCCTTGCTGCCATCAAGATAGGGCAGCAGCTCTTTCTCTCGGGCAGGTGTGGGCGCGCGAAAATCTTCCAATGCGGCGGCGGTCACGATCCAGGGAGAGATCGAGGTGCCAAATGCCTTGCCCTGAAAGGGGCCAAGCGGCTGATATTCCCAGCCCTGGATGTCACGGGCGGACCAGTCGTTCAGCAGCACATAGCCAAAGATCATCGCATCGGCTTCATCCACCGTGATGGGCTGACCAAATTCTGATCCGGTGCCAACGATCGCGCCCATTTCCAGCTCGATGTCCAGCCGCTTGGTGGGGCCAAACGAAGGCATATCTGCATCTGGCGCTTTGGTCTGACCATTGGGGCGATGGATCTCGGTGCCCGAGACCACAACAGAGGAGGCACGGCCATTATAGCCGATGGGGATATGCAGCCAGTTGGCGGGCAGATCAGGGGAGCCGCGCAGGATTGCACCCATGTTCTTGGCGTGCTGCATACCGGCATAGAAATCGGTATATTCTGCAACCGCCATTGGCATGTGCAATTCGGCCTCAGTTTGAGCCACCAACAGCGGTTCCACCTTGGCCTGCTCTGCCGCACCCTCGCTGAGCAGTGCTGTCAGACGCGCGCGCAGGGCGGCCCAAACGGCGGGGCCTTCTTCCATCATCTCGTTCCAGAAGGGCACTTCAAACAGCGGATAGTCGGCCAGCTGCAACAGACCGGTCTCTTCCGCGGCCTGGCAGTCCAGGATCATATCGCCAATGGCCACGCCACAGCGCGGATCACTGTCAGCGGTGGAAAAGACCCCATAGGGCAGGTTGTTCAGCGGGAAAGGGTGTGCTGCGTCATTTGCCGAAGCAACCCAGGATTTCAGAAGCGGCATAGAGCCTCCAATGCTAGCGGGCGCGCGGCCCGCTCTTTCATTTTGCCGGAAATACCTCCGGGGTGAATGGGCCTCTTGGCCCAGAGGGGGCAGCGCCCCCTCCCTGAATACTACGAGAGCAGGCTTACTTCATGCCCGGCGTGCCGTCGAACTTCTTCTCGATGTCGCTCCAGCAATCGATGTAGTCATCCTGCAGCGGCGCTTCCTTGGCAGCAAACTCGGTCAGATGCTGCGGGAAGCGGGTCTCAAACATGAAGGACATGGTGTTCTCCAGCTTTTCCGGCCCCAGATTGGAGTTCGACGCGCCTTCAAAGGCGTTTTTGTCCGGGCCATGCGGGATCATCATGTTGTGGAGTGACATGCCGCCAGGCACGAACCCCTGGGGTTTGGCGTCGTATTGGCCGTAAATATTGCCCATCATCTCGGACATGATGTTCTTGTGATACCAGGGCGGGCGGAAGGTGTTTTCCGCCACCATCCAGCGATCGCGGAACAGCACAAAGTCGATATTGGCCGTCCCCGGCACGCCCGAGGGGGCTGTGAGCACGGTGAAGATCGAGGGGTCCGGATGGTCAAACAGGATCGCCCCGACCGGGCAATAGGTCTTGAGGTCATATTTGTAGGGCGCGTAATTGCCGTGCCAGGCAACCACATCCAGGGGGGATTGATCGATCTTGGTCTCGTGGAACTGACCACACCATTTCACGGTCACGGTCGAAGGCACCTCGCGGTCCTCATAGGCCGCAACGGGGGCCTTGAAGTCGCGCGGATTGGCCATGCAGTTGGCCCCAATCGGGCCCCGCCCCGGTAGCTCGAACTTCTGGCCGTAGTTTTCGCAGACAAAACCACGGGCCGGGCCGTCCAGCACTTCGACGCGATAGACTAACCCGCGGGGGATAATAGCGATTTCCTGTGGCTCCAGATCAATGATACCCAGCTCGGTGGCAAAGCGCAGGCGACCCTCTTGTGGCACAACCAGAAGTTCGGAATCAGCCGAAAAGAAATAGCTGTCGACCATGCTTTCGGTGACCAGATAGACATGGCTGGCCATGCCCACCTGGGTGTTTACATCGCCCGCTGTGGTCATGGTTTTCATGCCGGTCAGCCAAGTGAGCCCGTTGCCGTCATGGGGGACTGGATCCCAGCGGTATTGGCCCAGGCTGGCCACATCGGGATCAACGCAGGGCGCGGATTTCCAATAGGGCAGATCGATTTTCTCATAGCGATGCGAGTGTTTTACCGAGGGGCGGATGCGATAGCACCATGTGCGTTCGGGCGGATCGGCGGTAAAGGCGGTTCCGGACAGCTGCTCACCATAAAGACCGTAGTCGCATTTCTGCGGGCTGTTCATTCCCTGTGGCAGGGCGCCGGGCAGCGCCTCTGTTTCAAAGTCATTGCCAAAGCCGGGCATATAGCCCGCGTGTGGTCCGGCAAGGGAGGGGGCCTGGATCATCTCCGGTGTCTCAGCAGCTTTGTTCATATCGCGCGCTCCTTTTCTGCTTGCGGAGTTAATAGTTGATTTTGTAACTAACAAGGGAAAGGAGCGCCCCATGCATGAAAAAGATGACTTCTCGCTGCAGAATTTTCTGCCCTATCTGTTGAACCGAGCCGCCGAGGATTCTTCGCTTGGGTTTCAGGCCCACTACAAGAATCGCTATGGTATGTTGCGCAATGAGTGGCGGGTGCTGTTTCACCTGGGCACCTATGGTCAGATGACCGCCAAGGGTATTGGCCAACGCGCCAAGATTCACAAGACCAAGATCAGCCGCGCCGTGGCCAAGCTGGCAGAGCGGCGATTCGTGTCTCGCAACCGGGATGAAATGGATCGGCGTTCCGAACATTTGCGGCTTACACCGGCAGGCGAAGCAGCGTATCGTGACTTGAGAACACATGCGCAAAGCTATGATGCGGCATTGGCGGCACATTTCACGCCCGAAGAGGCGGAGCTGCTGCGCAGCATGCTGCGCAGGCTGGCGGGGATAGATGATCCCTTTCCCAAAGAATAGGGATAAGACTAGGGCCACTGCGGTCCCGCATGACGAATGAAAGGCTGGATCAATATGGACTGTTTGAACGCAAGAGCGGCAGAGCTGATCCCCTGGATGATTGAGCAGGGGCTGCATAGCAGCGGTCGCCAGGAATTGCTCAATACCTTTTGCGAAAAGCTGGTTGAACTGGGGCTGCCTCTGTGGCGCTTCCATCTGGCGCAGCGTGCCTTTCACCCCAAATTTGGCGGCATTGGCTACAATTGGACGCGCTCTGACGGGATCAGCCATGAGCACTATGAGCGTCGCGAAACGCCGCGCGATGCCTGGTTGCGCAGCCCGTTTTACATGATGCTGGAGCAAAATCTGCCGGATTTTCGCTCTGATCTCACTGGGGAGAGTCTGGCCCGGTTCCCACTGCTGGTGGAGCTGAAAGGACGGGGCGCCACGGATTATTTTGCGCTGACCCAGCGGTTCACCCATGACGACATTCCCATTGATCCGAACGAACCCGCCGAAGGCATCCTGGCCTCCTGGAGTTCGGATCGCCCGACCGGGTTTTCGCAAGAGGACACCGATCTGATCCGGGCGGTGTTTCCGGTTTTGGGACTGGCCTTGAAATCAATGTCGAACCGGCAGATGGCCAGCGACCTGCTGCAGGTCTATCTGGGGCGAGATCCTGGCCGTCGGGTGCTGTCCGGTGAATTCCAGCGCGGGTCTTCAACGGAAATTGACGCGGTGATCGGTCTCTTCGATCTCAAGGGCTTTACCGAGCTGGCCGGACAATTGCCGGGGCCGGAGCTGATCGAGATGCTGAATGACTATTTTGGTATCGCAGTGGCGGCAACCCAGGCCCATGGCGGCAATATTCTCAAATTTCTGGGCGATGGCATGCTGGTGATGTTCAACCTTGGTAGCATCGAGCAGGACGCGCAGGCAGCGCTGGCTTCTGCGGCCGATCTGTGTCGTGACATCAGCGCGCGCAACGAGGAACGCCGCGCCTTGGGGTTGCCGGTGACCGACTGGACCCTGGCGCTGCATGCAGGGCATATTCTCTATGGCAATATCGGTGCTGAAAACAGGTTGGATTTCACGGTGATTGGTCCGACCGTCAATCAGACCGCGCGGATTGCCGGGATGCACCGTTCTGTCGGGCAAAATCTGATCTTCTCTGAGGTGGTGCGACAGGCCGTCTCTGGAAAGGATCACGACATGGTCTCGTTAGGGCGGTACATGCTGCGGGGGGTAAATGAGCCGATTGAGCTGTTCACGATTTACCGTCCCGATGGGGCAATGTCTGCGCTCGCACCCTACGCCGATGAGGCGGCGGAATAGAAAACCGCCCAGCCGCCATGGCCGGGCGTTTGTGCCGCTTGGGTGGGTGGTTGCCAGTTAGATGTCGATTTCCACACCGGGCAGGTTTACCGCCTTCATCATGTCGCGCAGCTCCTGGCGGGCGGTGATATTGGAGATGTTGAGCTGCTTGATGCCAATATCCTTGAGATCAAGCAGGGTCAGGCCGCGCGGGAACAGCTCGCGGAAGATGACCCGCTCAGAAAATCCAGGTGCCACCCGAAAGCCGATGCGCTTGGACAGCATGTTGATGGCGCGTTCCATCTTTTCCTTGTTGACCATGCGCTGAGTGCCAACCCGGTTGCGGATCACCACCCAATCGATGGGTTTGAGACCAGCCTGGGCACGCAGTTGCCGGGCATTCCAGACCATTTCGGAATAGACCGAAGGACCGGTGATTTTTTCGCCCTTTTGATCGGTATGCGCCAACAGGTCGAAATCGACAAAACTGTCATTCAAGGGGGTGATCAGCGTGTCGGCCAGGGAATGGGCGACCTGGCTCAGCCGGGTGTGAGAGCCGGGGCAGTCGATCAGGATGAAGTCGTTGTCAGGCTCCAGCTGCGACACGGCAGCCGACAGGCGGTGATCATAGATGTTTTCACCGGGCTGCAGGCTATCGGCGTCGATCTCGGGCAACTCGTGCAGCTCAACCGTGGGCAGGTTCAGGGCTGATTTGCCCATGAACTCACGACGGTTTTCCAGATAGCGCCCCAATGAGCGTTGCCGCAGGTCCAGATCCAGCGCCGCCACTTTGTGACCAAGGCGCGCCAAGGTCGTGGCCACATGCATCGAGACGGTCGATTTGCCCGCGCCGCCCTTTTCGTTCCCGACGACTATAATATGTGCCATAGTTGTCCCTTGTACCCCAGATATTGCATGTGTGCGTTTTGGCAGACCCTATATTGTCTTGGGCCCAAGGAAAAGATTCCGCAGGCCCGTTGTGGACAATTCATGCAAAAAAGATCAACCGGGGTTGTTGTCGAACAGCGCAGAGAGGGAGGCCAGCTGGGCCTGATAGGGGGCCCAATCGGATGTCTTTTGTTGGTAGATCGGGCGTCTGACCTGCTGCGCGGAAGCGGTCAAAATCGCCTGGGTCTGGCGCTCGGGATGCAGGCAGTCCTCTGACCATTGCAAGCCGCAGAAATCGACCAGCGCCCTGGCATGTGCTTCTGGTTCCGCTGTCAGAAGGCTATGGTCCAAATGATGGATCCGCCCGGGAAACAGCGCCTGCCAGTGTTGCATCAAGTCATCCGCCAGGATTTGGAAGCGGGCTGCGCTTTGCAGATCATAGGCAAAACCATTGCCACTGCCCTGAAAACAGACTTTGTAGAGTGACCAGCAATTGTCCTGCGGCGGGCGGGTTGTGTGGATGACACGGGCCTCTGGAAAGGCCGCAAGAAGGGCCCCGACCCAGCGCAGGTTGAGCGGCATCTTGTCAATCAGAACCGGCGCTCCCTTGCTATGAGGCAACATTCTCTCCGCCAGTTCTGACCGCAAGGCCTGGATCTGCTCGGCAATGGGGGCTGTCTGCCCGGCTTGCTGCATCTGTTGTAACAGCTGGGCCATGGCGGTGCTGGCATATTGCAACTCACCCGCGCCGGTGACGCCCTCGCAACCACACAGGATCTGCTCCGTCAAAGTGGTGCCGGACCGCGGCAACCCGACGATGAAGATCGGGCGAAAGGGCAGCTCTGAGTGGGCCTCTGGCGCAGGGCGATCAAAAACCTGACGCAGGTGGGCGAACAGGGCTTCATCCGTCTGAACCGAGTAGCCGATCCCTTGGTGTTTGAGCAGATTTCCCGTCTTCAGGTGCTCAAAGGCGACCTCAAATTCCCTGATGTCTTGAAAGGCCTTGAAGAGAGCGAAATTCAATTCAGCCTGGTTGGCCTTACTCAGTCCAGGCTGTTTGAGCAGGATCTGCATGGCCTCCAGATGTGGGTGCCCGGCCTCATAGCGGGTGACCGCTGAGAGGTTGCGATGCGCTGTTGCCAGCATCGGATCCAGTTTCAGGGCGTTGAGATAATGGGCCTGGGCCTGCTGTGAATTGCCCTGCGCCTTGGCCAAGGTGCCCAGATGCGACTGCGCTTCTGCCATTGTGGATGGGGAATCCGTGACCGCGCAAAAGCAGGATTTGGCCTCTTCAAGGCAATTGAGGTGATACAGCGCGAGCCCCAGAATATTGAGTGTGGCTCCGCTGGTCTGACCGGACTCGAGCCCCTGAGCGAGCAGCTCCACAGTATCGTGATAGCGCCCCATTTCTTTGAAGCAGAGCGCCAGAGTCTGGATCATTGTCTGGTTTTGGGGTGCTAGGGTTATGGCTTGTTTCAGATGCGAGGCTGCACCATCGTACCGGCAAAGGTCAAAGAGGGTCGCCCCAATGTTGAAATGTGCCGGTGCAGAGGGCCCGGCGACTTCCAGGCTGCGCTCAAAGAATGGCAGCGCTTGCAACGGTTTGTCGAGCTTGCGCAGGGCTGCGCCCTGCAGGTCCAGCACTGGCAACAGATCGGGCGCGTGGCGGGCCAGGATCTGCGCCTGGGTCAAGGCCTGCGCGATCTGGCCTGACTGAAAGAGCGCCAGCGCCGTGTTCACCTGATCCTGGGTGACGGGTCCAGTTTGCGCTGGTGCGGTGGCGGCGATTGGCGTGTTGGCCTTGGTCGCCGCGGATTGCTTCGCAGGCTGTGCGAAATAAAATGCCTGATGTTGCATTGCGATGTGCCCCAAATGGTTTGGCTAAATTTTGGGGGAAAATTGTTACGATTTTGAAAATTGCAGGCTGGAACAAAAAATGCCGCCCCAAAGGGAGCGGCATCTTCGAAATTGCAAAAGGGGAAAGGCTTAGAAGCCCAGGCCTTCGTATTTCTTTTTGAACTTGGAAACGCGGCCACCGGCGTCCAGCAGACGGGTGTTGCCACCGGTCCAGGCGGGGTGCACTGTAGGGTCGATGTCCAGCGCCAGCTGGTCGCCCTCTTTGCCCCAGGTGGAGCGCATTTTCAGAACGGTACCATCGGTCATTTTGACGTCGATGAAGTGGTAATCGGGATGGGTGTCTTTTTTCATGATACCGCTCCTTACGCTTTTTTGGCTTTGTAGTTTGTATCTTCGGAGATACGTGCGGACTTACCGCGACGGGTGCGCAGGTAGTACAGTTTGGCGCGACGAACGCGGCCACGACGCACGACGGTGATGCTGTCGATATTGGTCGAATGCAGCGGGAACACACGCTCCACACCTTCGCCAAAGGAAATCTTGCGGACGGTGAAGGAACCAGCGATGCCCGAACCATTCTTGCGGCTGATGCAGACGCCTTCGTAGTTCTGAACACGGCTACGCGAGCCTTCGGTCACTTTATAGCCGACGCGAATGGTGTCACCGGCTTTGAAGTCGGGGATGTCTTTCCCCAGGGCGGCAACTTGCTCCGCCTCGAGTTGTGCGATCAGGTCCATCTGATCTTCTCCTATTTTGCTCGTGGTTTTCCACAAAGTATTTGCGCGTCCTCAGAGCTCTTGGTCTTCACCGGGTCCCGCATCCGCAGCCCGCCAGAGGTCAGGTCGTCCGTTCCTTTTGGTGCTTCCTGCTGCGCTGCCAAGTCGAAATCGAAGAAAACTTCTAAGGCATTGTTCCAACACAAAGCAGCCCGCAATCGACTCATCGATTCCAGACAACCGCTAATTAGGAGGGTTGACCTGGTCGGTCAAGGGCAAATGAGATGCTGGCAGAATTGGGGCGGGGGGGCTTTTTTCCAGGCCTTGGGTGGCTTGCGGGCAAAGGGCAGATCCACGGTTCCCCATCGAGGCCCGCCTCGCATTGGCTGTCGTGCTGTCAGATAGGATCCCCATTGGAGATCGTTGTTCGCATTGGCAGGCCTTGCGTTGTGTTTTTGATAAAAGCCGTCATAGAAACTCTTGGGGGTTTCGCCGGTTGCCCGCAATAGCGCAGAGGACCATGATTGCCCCTCTCCCAAAGCATGAAACAGAGCTGTAACTGCCTCTAACCCGTGCTCCGCAATCAGATGTGCTGCGGCGAGCTCGCCGAGGTTATAGATGTCCTGTTCATTCTCCTTCAATCGACCATAGTGTTCGAGACCGGAGAGGTTTGGAACACGCTGTTTGTCGTAGCCTGCGAGGCCAATTCCGGCGTAGGTTGACAGATCAAAATCTGTAGTTGTCAGCCGTGCCACAACATGCGCAATGCCTTCAACAAACCAGATCGCGCCTGGTAGAAGCAGTAGTTTTCTATTGTTCCCAACGCTTCTTTCTACAGTGCCCGAAACCTGGAATTGAACGCTGTGGGTTAGTTCATGGGCCAGTACGAACCTTAACCTGGCAAGAGACTTTCCGCTGAACTTTTCGATGCCAGGGGGTACACAAATCCAGAAGGAGCCAGAAATGGCCTGGCCAGCGGCCCCTATCGTTGGCGGACAATGTTCGTCTGCATATTCTGAGACATTTATGCTGCGAACTGTCCCGGCTTCTGAAACGAATTGAATGACTTCGTCAGCAGTGACGGCAATCACGATCTGTTCGGTGCCTGCCAGTTCTACGCCCAGTTTTGCGGGGATTTCCACAAAAAGTTTGCTTAAGATCGCTTCGATCTGGGTGACAGCTTCGGGCGTAACCGAAGGGGCTGCCGTGATCTCAAAGGGCTTGGTTCGGGCAGGCCAGAATTCTTGCAGATCTGGATTGATCAGCCCCAATCTGCGACAATAGACATTGGCGTTTTCCTTGATCAAAGGGGGCTCAGTCGGCATCCCGTTCTTTTGCGCAAAGGCTTGCAGCGCCCGATGGGTGCGTCGCCCAAACAGCCCGTCAACCGGCCCGGCAGCGAAGCCAGACTGGTTCAGCTGCTCCTGAACGCATTTGATGCTGCTCGCAATATTTGCATGTGAGGATGTGGCTGTCAGAGCGAAGGTAATTCCCCAAATCAGGACAGCCCAAAGCTTTGTCGTATTCATTGTGTATTACCATTTGGGCATGGATCAGACAGATCACAGAAATTCTTAGGTGCAGGTCGCGGGAAAATCAATTTTTGCGTGTTAATTCCTAAAGGAGATGCCTTCAAGGTGGAGGTGGGCGCTTGCTCCTAGATGTCTCCAACTATTGTTTTTGCAGCAGGGCGCCGTAGAAATTGATGCCGCGTTCCAGGTTTTCGATCGACAGGCGTTCGTTGGTGCCGTGGATGCGCGGCAGGTCTGATCCGGTGATCTTGAAGGGATTGATGCGATAGGCATCCTTGGCGGCCTTGCCATAATGGCGGGCATCCGTGGCGGCGATGGTCAGGCCGGGGACGGTTGCCAGAGGGCCAAAGGCATCCAGGATCGAGGTCTTGATCTGGTCGTAGCCTTCGGCCTCTGACGAGGAAACCGGGGAGGCGGGGTTTGACGCTGCGCTATCGTAGCGGATCTCGACCTTGTCATCGTCGATGGTGCTGCGGACATGTTCGACAATGTCTTCGATACTGTCGCGAGGATGGATGCGGAAATTGATCGCGGCTGTCGCCTCTGCGGCCAGAACATTTGCCTTGCTCGATCCGGTTAGCATGGTGGGGGCGGTGGTGGTGCGTAGCATCGCATCCGTCGAGGGGGAGCCCGCCAGCAGATTTTCCAGCACCGGGTTGAACAGCCAACGATTTGCAAAGACCACACGTTGGCCCAGCGGGAAATGACGCCCCAGCGCGTCAAAGAACTCTTCGGAGATGCCATTCAGCCCACCGGGCACCGGGTTGGCCTGCAGGCGCTCCACGGCGCGGGCGATCCGGCCCACCGCAGTGACACGCGGCGGCATCGAGGAATGACCGCCCTCGGCCTTGGCGATCAGCTCCAGCGTGACATAGCCCTTTTCGGACAGGTTGATGCTGGCCACCGGCTGCTCCAGCCCCGGGATGATCTTGTCGAGCACAAAGGAGCCTTCATCCAGCATCCAGTCCAGCTCGACAGCCTGTTCATTGAGGTTCAGGGTCACTGCCATGGCGCCCAGGCCGCCGACCTCTTCGTCGCCGCCAAAGCTGAAATAGACCGTGCGTTTGGGGGTGAAGCCCTGGTTGATCATATGTTCGGCAGCGGTGAGCAGGGCGATGGCGGCCCCCTTGTCATCCAGGGTGCCACGGCCCCAGACAAAATCATCGGCAATGGTGCCGGAAAAGGGCGCATGCGCCCAGCGATCCTCAGAGCCCGGCGCAATTGGAACAACGTCGTAATGGGCGGCCAGCAGGATCGGGGCCAGGTCAGGATCGCTGCCCTGCCATTTGTAGAGCGGCGTCTTGCGGGCCAGCAGCTCGCGGGACATGGTCTCATGCACCGCCGGGTAGGTGTCCTGCAGAAAGCGGAGGAAGGCCTCGAAATCCGGATGGCTCATATCGGTGGAAACGGTTTGATACTGCACTGCGCGCGACAGATCGGCAGCTGCCTGTTCGATGTCTGCGCCCAGATCAAATACTTCGGTGCGCGGGTTCAAGGCTTCTGGCGTGTAGCGCAGCGTGTTGACCGCCAGTACCACAACCAGGCCCAGGATCAGCAGGCCAAGCCCTGCACTGAGGCGCAGCAAAATGCGTTTCATCCGATATCTCCTTGCTGTCGGGTTGCGATCCTGTGACCGCGTGCCGGAACAGATCATGGCTGTCAGCCGTGACGCCTATGATGCACAGGAGGTTGTCCGCTGTCGTGACTGACTATGCGTCACTTCTTTTTGCGTTTGGATTTTGGGGCTGGGCGGCTTGCTTCATAGGCCTGCCAAAGGTCGGGCCGACGCGCCTTGGTGATCTGTTCCGACATCTCCTGACGCCACTCTGCCACCTTGCCGTGGTGGCCGGACATCAACACATCGGGGATCTTGCGCCCCTGCCATTCGGCTGGGCGGGTATATTGCGGATGTTCCAGCAGGCCGGAGGAAAAGCTTTCTTCCTCGGTGGAGGCCTGGTTGCCCAGCACGCCCGGGATCAGCCGCACGGTGGCATCAATCAGCGCCTGCGCGGCCAGCTCGCCGCCGGTCATGACAAAATCACCCAGAGAGACTTCCTGGATGTTGTAATGTTCCAGTACCCGCTCATCGACGCCTTCAAAGCGGCCACAGAGCAGGGTCATGCCATCGCAACGCGCCAGATTCTGCATCATCGCCTGATCCATAGGCTTGCCGCGGGGGGTCAGATAGATCAGGGGCCAGTTGCCACCCTGGGGCGCGGTGGTGTCCTGCATGGCATGTTCAATTGCATTGCCCAAGACATCCGCGCGCAGCACCATGCCCGCGCCGCCACCTGCCGGGGTGTCGTCGACGTTCAGATGTTTGCCAATGCCAAAGCGACGCAGATCCACCGTTTCCAGCTGCCACAGCCCTTCCTGCAGCGCCTTGCCGGTCAGGCTTTCGCCCAGCACGCCGGGAAAGGCGGTGGGAAACAGCGTGAGGATCTTGGCCTTCCACACCCCAACCAGATCCGGCGTCGGCGTCATCAGCTCGCGCGGTTTCAGGGTCGCACGGATGGCCTTGCGGCCATGGGATTTGCTCGGAGGTGTGCTTGGCGGCGTTTTTGAACTGTCGGTCACGGTGCTTTTTGGTCCTTTGCTCCAACGGAGCTGGGGTGTTTGAGGCAAGGGCTTCAGAACAGGCCTTCGGGCGGGTCGGCGACAATGCGGCCCTGTTCCAGGTCAACGGTGGGAACGGCGGCCAGGGTGAAGGGCAGCAAGACCGTGCCTTTGATCTCAGGCCCGTGCAGCTCGAGCAGGTCGCTGGCCCCGTGGTTCTGTACTGATTTCACCGTGCCCAGCAGCGCCCCGCCGGTGTCATAAACCTCGAGTCCGACCAGATCGGCGTAGTAGTATTCGTCGCTGGGCAGGCTGGGCAGGCGGTCGCGCGGTGCAAACAGCCGCAGCCCTTTGACGGCATCGGCCTGCTCTTTGGTTTCCACGCCGCCGAGATGGCCGGAAAACCCGCCTTTGACGGCCCGGGTCAGGGTCAGCGTGTAGCTCTGGCTGCCGTCTTCGTTTGACAGCGGCGAGTAGTTTTCGATCTCGCCCGGAATGGCGCAAAAACTCTTGAGGCGTATTTCCCCGCGGACGCCATAGGATCCGGCGATGGCACCGACGCAAATCAGATCACTCATGGTCTCACTCT
Organism: Roseobacter sp.; assembly: GCA_015665415.1. Classification (GTDB taxonomy): domain Bacteria; phylum Pseudomonadota; class Alphaproteobacteria; order Rhodobacterales; family Rhodobacteraceae; genus Pseudophaeobacter. The sequence continues at coordinate 81,184 of JADFAE010000015.1, read as the reverse complement.
CCGGCGCAAAACCCGGCGCGCATCCATTGGCCGCCAGAGTTTGCGCATAGGTCCTTTTGATGGCTGCGCTCGAATAGAATGCCCGAGATAAAGGCGATCCCGGTGAAAAACACAAGGCGGATCAGACGTCCCATAGCGTTGTTACCGGGTTTCAATCGGCAGGTCGGCCTGGCGGTTTTCCCAGCCAAGGCGTTCCAGTTCGGGGCTGTCAAACAGCTGTTCCGGCCAGCCGATGCAGAAATAACCGATCAATTGCCAGCCTTGGGGGGCGGACAAATCGCGATTCAGCTGGTCGGGATCCAGCACCGAGACCCAGCCCAGCCCCAGTCCTTCGGCGCGTAAGGCCAGCCAGAACAAGGTGACGGCGGTGACCACGGAATAGCGCCGCATCTCTGGCATGGTGGCCGCGCCAAGGCCATGGCCTTGGCTGGTTTCGTCGTCGCAGTAGATCGCCAATTGCACCGGTGCGTTGCGCATGCCTGACAGTTTCAGACCGGCGTAGCGGGTTGCCTTGTCGCCCGAGTATCCCGCGAGGGCCTCGGCATTGGCGCTTTCAAAATTCTTCAGGGCGGCTTTGCGGGCATCGTCACTGTCGATGCGCAAAATGCGCCAGGGTTCGCTGAGCCCCACCGAGGGGGCCAGCTGAATGGCAGAGAGGCAGCGCGCGAGCACTGCCTCAGGAACCGGATCGGTGCGGAAACGACGCACATCGCGCCGCATCCGCATCAACTGGTCAAGCTGGGTGCGGAATGCTTCGGGAAAGATCCCGTCCGAGACGTCTGTCTCGTGCCCCGATGGGGGCAGATCCCGCGACCCCATGCTCTTATTCCGCGTCAGCAGCTTCGGCAGCCTTGGCTGCTTTTTCTTCAGCGCGCTCGGTGGCTTTTTTGCCAGGCGTACCCTTCTTGGGGTTGTTGCGCTCTGCTTTTTCACGGACGCCAGCGGCTTCCAGCATGCGGGCAACACGGTCGGTGACCTGTGCGCCCTGGCCGAGCCAGTACTGAACGCGCTCCATGTCCATTTTCACGCGCTCTTCGCTGTCTTTGGGCAGCAGAGGGTTATAGGTGCCGAGCTTTTCGACAAAACGGCCGTCACGGGGCATGCGGCTGTCAGCAGCCACGATACGGTAGAAGGGGCGTTTTTTCGAGCCGCCACGGGCCAAGCGAAGTTTAATAGCCATGGGTTAGTCTCCTTTGATGGCGTTTACAGGGATATCCCTGTTATTCCTGGTGTTTCTTGTGGTGTCTGATGACTTCCTGAATGATGAAATTCAGGAAAGCCTTGGCGAAGTCGGGGTCCAGGTTGGCCCGTTTTGCCAAATCTTCGAGCCGTGCGATCTGCTTGGCTTCTCGGGTTGGGTCCGAGGGCGGCAGATCATGTTCAGCTTTCAGCTGACCCACGGCCTGGGTGTGTTTGAAGCGCTCGCCCAGAGTATAGACGAGGATCGCATCAAGACGGTCGATGCTTTCGCGGTGGCCCAGCAGGATCTCTGCGGCGCGGGCCACATCATCCTGATCAGCCTCGGGAATGTTCGCACTCTCAGTCAAGGGCCCATCCTTTTGGTTTGAACAGCGGGTCAGCGTAATGGCTGATTTCCATCTCGATCCCATGCGCGATCTGGCTGTCTTGCAGCGCTGCAGGTGCCGGATGGCGATAGACCGCGTCATTGCCGTCAACGGTACTGGCCTCGGCGTCCTTGGTGGCACCCAGACGTTCAGCCAGGCGGATCGAGTCGAGGTTCTTGGGGTCGAGATAGCTGACAGCGGTGTTCCAGCCCAGAGTCTCGTAGAAATAGTTGCGCACCGCATGGGTGGCTTCCAGCGCATAGCCCTTGCCAGCCGCACCGGGCCAGATGATCCAGGCGATCTCTGCCTCGGGCCAGCCTGCGGGCTGCCAGCCACCGGCCATGCCATAGGTCTCATCCGTTGCCTTGTCGTGGATCATCCACATGCCAAAGCCGCGCACCTGCCAATGGCCGATCTCGGCGGCATAGAGCATCCAGGCCTCATAGGTGTTCAGCGGCCCCCCCATGAAGCGGGCTCGATAAGACGAGAAGGTCGCCTCGAAATCGGGATAATCCTTGGCCTCGGGGCCGCGCAGAACCAGGCGTTTGGTCTCAAGAACTGGAATGGTCGGGCTCATGCCTGTACCTCCAGCCTTGGATGACGCCAGACCTGGCAACGCTTGCCATGCAGCGCGCCTTCGCGCTCGAACTTGGCACCCAGACGCTCCGCCAGGGCCATGGAGCGGTTGTTGGCATGGGCGATATAGCTGATCACGCCATTCATGCCCTGATGCTGAGCGGCATGCGAGCGCGCCGCCGTGGCGGCCTCAAAGGCATAGCCCTTGCCTTCAGCGCCTTCCAGCAGGGACCAGCCCAGCTCAGGCTCATCCCAGCCGGGAGCAAAGATCATCCCGGTCCAGCCGACAAAGCTGCCCGAGGATTTTTCGTCGATATGCCACAGCCCGTAGCCGTTGAGCACCCAATGCCCCAGCCGCGAGACCAGCGATGTATAGCTGCCTGCTGCATCGCGCGGGCCACCCACCATATGGCTGCGTTCAGTTTCAAAGAATGCGGCCATGGGTTTCAGATCGTCCAGGCGCGGCGCGCGCAGGATCAGGCGTTTGGTTTCGATCACCGGAATGGGCAGGGTCAGGGCGGTCATGCGTAGCCCTCCATGCCACCGGCAGTCAGGTCTTCGCTGGACAGGTGACGCCAGATTTCCAGCGTGCCATGGCGTTCGTGCTCGAACAGACCTTCAAAGGTCGCGCCCATGCGCTTGGCCACCTTGCGAGAGCCGTCGTTGGCTGGTGCGACCAAGCTGATGGTCGTGGTCCAGCCCAGGGTGTCATAAGCATAGGCGCGCGCGGCCAATGCAGCCTCGGTGGCGTAGCCCTTGCCCTCAAAGCCGTTCATCAGGTCCCAGCCCAGTTCGGGCTCGGGCCAGCCCATGGGAAACCACAATCCGATGATGCCAGCCAGTTTGCCGGTTTCGGTTTCCTCGACGGCCCAGCGGCCATAGCCGCGCAGGGACCAATGGCCCAACTCTGTTGCCAGCATGCGCCAGCTTTGTTCTTCGGTTGCAGGCCCGCCCACAAATTTCGACCGCTCGGACGCAAAGAAAGCGGCGAAGTCCGGAAAATCTCCGGCTTCGGGCGCGCGCAGCGTCAAACGTGGGGTCGATATGGTGGGGATCTGAATCATTTACTTTTTCTTGCCAAACCCAGACAGGCCACCGGGCAGGCCCATGCCGCCCATTCCACCAAGACCGGGCAGACCGCCGGGCATGCCGCCCTTGCCGCCCAGAGCCTTGGCTGCAGCTTCCAGCGCCTTGGGGTCCATCTGGCCGGGATCCATGCCTGCCATGTCGGGCATGCCGCCGCCTTTGCCAAGCATGCCTTTCATCGCCTGCTTGAGCATCTTGCCTTTGCCCATCTTGCCCATCTTCTTCATCATGTCCGACATCTGGCGGTGCATCTTCAGAAGCTTGTTCAGATCAGAGACCTGCATGCCGGAGCCAGCGGCGATGCGCTTTTTGCGGCTGGCCTGCAGCAGTGCGGGGTTGGCGCGTTCTTTCTTGGTCATCGACTGGATCATGGCGATCTGGCGGGTGATGACCTTGTCGTCCATGCCTGCGTCCTGCACCTGCTTGGCCATTTTGCCCATGCCGGGCATCATCGACATCATGCCCTCCATGCCGCCCATCTGCTGCATTTGTTGCAGCTGCATCTTCAGGTCATTCATATTGAAATGACCCTTCATCATGCGCTTCATCATGCGCTCGGCCTGTTCGGCCTCGATGGTTTCCTGGGCCTTTTCAACCAGGGCCACGATGTCGCCCATGCCAAGGATCCGACCGGCGACCCGCTCGGGCTCGAAGGTCTCGATGGCGTCCATCTTTTCGCCCAGGCCCACAAAGCGGATCGGTTTGCCGGTGACCGCGCGCATCGACAGGGCGGCACCGCCGCGCCCGTCGCCATCCATCCGGGTGAGGACGACGCCGGAGATGCCGATCTTGGCGTCGAATTCCTCGGCCACTTCGACGGCGACCTGACCGGTCAGCCCATCGACCACCAACAGGGTTTCGCGCGGGGAGACCACATCGCGGACGTCCTCGACCTCTTGCATCAAGACTTCGTCGATCTGCAACCGGCCGGCGGTGTCGAGCATGTAGACGTCATAGCCGCCCAGGGTGGCCTGTTGCTTGGCGCGTTTGGCGATGTCGACGGGTTTCTGGCCGGGCACGATGGGCAGGGTGTCGACGCCGATCTGGGTGCCCAGCACGGCCAACTGATCCATCGCCGCCGGGCGATAGACATCAAGCGAGGCCATCAGCACGCGCTTGCCGTCTTTGTCTTTCAGCCGCTTGGCCAGCTTACCGGTGGTGGTGGTCTTACCAGAGCCCTGCAGACCCACCATCAGGATGGGGGCGGGCGGGCTGTCGACCTTGAGAGTGCCAAGATCTTCGTCGCCGCGCAGCACATCGACCAGCGCGTCATGAACGATTTTGACAACCTGCTGGCCCGGGGTCACCGATTTGGTCACCGACTGGCCGGTGGCCTGTTCCTGCACCTTTTTGACAAAGTCACGCGCCACCGGCAGCGAGACATCGGCCTCCAGCAGGGCAACACGCACTTCGCGCAGGGCGGTTTTGACGTCTTCCTCTGACAGCGCACCTTGTTTGGTCAGCCGGTCAAAGACCCCGGAAAGCCGTTCGGATAGATTTTCAAACATGGCTTACGGCCTCCTTCGCCGGCTTCAAAATCAGACACTCCCTATCTAGTGAGCAGGGGGCCCATGCGCAATTGCCCTTCAGGCCTTGTGTCAGTCGTGGGAGCAATCCAAACAGAATTGCCCCCACGGGCGTAACACGCTGGTGGAGGGCGATCCCCGACAAGTCAGGGACCGGAAGACTCAGAGGCTTCCGGATGTTGGCGTGTCGTTACGCCGATTGAGGGCGCGAGTCAACCAGAGTCAACGCCCCAAGGGCTGAACGGCGGGGCCGGGGGCTGCCGGACCCTTCGGTGCGGCCTTTTTCGGCGCTTTGATGCAAAGCTCGGGGCGTCTGACTTGACAGGCCAAGCACTGCCCGCCGATGATCAAGGCAAGTGCTTGCTCGCCGCTCTTTATGGTGAGTCTCTGTCTATCTTACAGATGTGACCGCACTTGCAGAATTCTGGCGCCACAAGAGGCAGGGCGCTTTTCAGGCAGACAGCTGGCATGGGGACCCAAGCCACATCCTTTTCCGAGCAGCCATTTAGCTGAGGGAGGAACAGGAGAGATGCGCGTATTCACTATTCTAGGGCCGTCGCAATCCGGCAAAACGACCCTTGCAAGGGCACTGGCAGGCCTTGACGGGGTCATGGGCAAACGGCAGGAGACGGCAGCGGTTGCAGCGATGCAGCCGTTTTCTTTTATGGCAGAGGACTGGGCGGCCATCGACATCGCGGGCGGGGCTGAAAATCTGGCCCAGGCGGGGCCTGCTCTGGCCGCCAGCGATGCGGCGGTGCTGTGTGTACCTGCCGATCCAGAGGCGGCAGTGCTGGCAGCCCCCTATCTGCGCAAGGTTGAAGAGGCGGGCATTCCCGCCTTTCTCTTTGTCAATCGCATCGATCAGGCGACCGGGCGGGTGGCGGATATCATCGCCGCTCTGCAGACCTATTCCAATCACAGTATTGTCCTGCGCCAGGTGCCGATCCGCGAGGCGGGTCAGGTGGTGGGCGCGGTGGATCTGATTTCAGAACGGGCCTGGAAATACATCGAAGGTCAGCCCTCGGCGCTGATCGAGCTGCCGCCGGAGATGCAGGACCGCGAACAGGCGGCGCGGGTGGAGATGCTGGAGGCGCTGGCGGATTTTGACGATCACCTGCTGGAGGAGCTGATCGAGGACAAGACAGTTTTGGCAGAGGAGGCCTATGAGATCGCCACCCGGGTGTTGCAACGCAGTGACCTCTTCCCGGCGCTGCTGGGCGCGGCAGAGCACAGCAACGGTATCCTGCGGCTGATGAAGAGCCTGCGCCACGAGGTGCCGCAGGTCGATGCCACCCGGAAACGGCTGTCGGAGCTGGGCGATGTGGTCGCGGTGGGCTGCATGGCGGATCAGGTCAAACATCTGGGGAAAACGGTTCTGGTGCGGGCTTTGGATGGCGGTCTGGGCAATGGCAACCCGGTGGGCGGCAGCACTCTGGGCGGGTTGGCTGCGGTCGCCGCTGGTGCCGAGGCCACGGGCGGGGCCGCCAAGGGGATTTCGGCCGGAGATGTGGGCCAGGCGGTGAAATCCGATCATCTCAACCTGGGCTATTGCTACTCTGCGGATGGCAGTGCGGCCCTGCCGGACTGGGCGCGCCCGCGGCCTTCGACCTATCGCCGCCTGGTGATGCCGGTGCATGAACGCGACGAGACCCGGCTCTCTGCGGCGCTGGAGCGACTGGTGGAGATCGACCCGGCGGTGCGGATCGAACAGGATGCCATTTCCGGACGGGCCTTGCTGCATCTGCAGGGGCCGCTGCATCTGCGTCGGATACTGGCGACGCTGGAGACGGAGTTTGGCATCGAGGCCATGGGTGAAATCGTGCCACCGGCCCTGTGCGAAACCATCACCCGATCGGTCGAGATCCAGCATCGCCATCGCAAGCAATCTGGCGGTGCCGGGCAATTCGCCGATGTGGTGATCGAGATCAGCCCGCTGCCGCGAGGCTCTGGCTTTCAGTTTTCCGATACGGTCAAGGGCGGGGCAGTGCCCAAGAACTACATTCCCTCGGTCGAGGCCGGTGCCCGGGATGCCCTGCGCGAGGGGCACAGGGGGCACCCGGTGGTGGATCTTGCGGTGACCCTGAAGGATGGCAAGCATCATTCGGTGGACAGTTCGGATTACGCCTTTCGCATGGCGGGCAAAAACGCGGTGCGCGAGGCCCTGGGCCAGGCCGGGTTGGTGCTGCTGCAGCCGATCATGAAAGTGGCAATCCATGTGCCTTCGGTCTTTACCGGCGGTCTGGTTCCGGTGGTGAGCGGCATGAAGGGGCAGATCCTGGGCTTTGCCGCCGAAGAGGGGGCTGCGGGCTGGGATGTCTTTGAAACCCTGCTGCCGCTGGCCGCCCAGGATGAACTGTGCCACAGCCTGGCCAGCGCTACGCGGGGGACAGCCTGGTTCGAGACTGGGTTTGATCACTACGAAGAGGCGCGGCGCGCCGATTTTGAACCGGCCTGAAGGAGAGGGGCTGAAAAGGTGACGCAAGGCTATGCTCTGGGGGCGGATCGCCCCTTGCGCCTTGGGTGGTTTCTGCGTGATCTAGCGGCATTGTAACGTGACCGCCCGGAGATCTCAGATGGATACCAGCCCCGCTTCGAATGACAGCCTGCCGCTCAGCTCGGATGCGCTTTTGGCACAGCTTGATGACTGGGGGCTGGCCTATCAGCTGCACCAGCATGCGCCCCTGCGCACTGTGGCCGATGCCAAACTGGTCGAGGCAGAGATGGAGCAACCCGGCGTCACCAGCCTGAAGATCAAGAACCTTTATCTGCGGGATCGCAAAAAGCGCAACTATCTGTTCTCGCTGGAACAGGACCGCGACATCGACCTCAAGGCATTGGGCAAGGAGATCGGCGCGGCGGGATTGAGCTTTGGCTCTGCGGATCGGCTGATGCAGACCCTCGGTATTCTGCCCGGCGCGGTCAGTCCGCTGGCGATGATCACAGGGGCGGCTCAGGGCGTGACCTTCTATATGGATGCCGCCGTGCAAGAGGTGGATGCGATCAATATGCATCCCCTAGTCAATGACCGTACCGTGGTGATGCCGCGTGCAGATTTTCTGGCCTTTATGGAGCGTTTGGGCTGCGAGATCCATTGGATCTGATCCGTAGATAGGGCATCGCGTCAGCGCATTGCATGCGCTAGGGCGGCGGCGACATGGGCGGCTGAGGGATTGATGAACAGGACCCCGTCGATCTCGAAAGAGACGTCATCGATATGCTCCGGAAAGGCCAGCGGCAATTCGGTACAGGCCAGAATGACGGCACTGCCGTGGGCAGCGTGCTTGTGGCAAAACCGCAGCAGGCGCGCGCGCGCCGAGGCAGAGGCACCGCCGTGGAAATCCTCGTCGATCATTGCCTGGGCTTCGTCAATTTCGGTATCGGGCAGGCGGGCATTGGCGGCGACCCCGTGCTGTGCCAACACATCGGCGTAGTTGCGCGCCTGCATGGTGACGCGGGTGCCGATCACCAGGGCCGAGCGCGCCTGGGTCTGTGCCGTGGCCTCGGCGGTGGCGTCAAAGATCGAGAGGATCGGCATCTCCACCCCGAGGCGAATGGCGTGCAGACGGGCGTGGGGCGTGTTGCTGGCGATCAGCGCAAAATCGCAACCTGCCCCCTGCAGCACCAGCATGGCTTCGCGAAAGACCGCGTCGAAATCGGCCCAGCTGGCCTCGTCGCCGGGTTGGCCCCGCAGCGCACGGGTCTGGGCCTGATTGACGGATTCAATGGTGATGCGCGGGGAGGGCAGCGGGCCGTCATGAGATGTGGCGCCTGCTACGGTCTGTATGGTCCAACTGCCCGCGCAGATGCCGCGATAATAGTCCAAGGTTGAGGCCCAGCCGACGCCGCCTAGAATGCCGATTTTCTTCATTTTGCCCAGTCCCTGTTTTGCCCGAAATCGCAGCTTGGCAGGGTCCGGAGAGGGAGCCAATAGAAAACCCCGCTCCCAAAGGGCGCGGGGTTTGATGGCTGACACGGGTTTGCTCTGCGCATGTGTGCGGCCCCGACGTCATTTTTGACTTCCCGAAAATCAGTTCGATCCATTTCCATAAGGGCACAGCGAATGAGTGATTTCGCGAAGTCCAGATCTCATCAGCGGGACCCGATTGGGGTTGGACCCCCTAAGCGGAGCTGCGCGCATGTTGAGCCAGTATTTAGATCAACCAGTATGTAGATCAAAAACGTCTCGGGCGCTGCCATGAGCACATGCGGGCGGCTGTTTTCACTGGCAGCATTCTTTGGAAAATGGCCATAATATTTGCTTTAGCGTGCTGTTTGACCGGGGATAGGGCAGGCCTGCTGACGCCAAACCTATCGATTTGGGTTCTTCGTGATCCGCTGGATTATGATAGGTTCCAAATAGGTGATCCCAAACAACGAGGGCGCGGCCAAAGTTGTGCATGCCCTCTTTGTAGGCCGATGAATGGTGCCAGCGATGCAAGGTGTTGGTGTTGAGAAGCCAACTCAGAAAGCCGAAGTTAAACCCAACATTTGAATGTTGGAGTAGCAACACAGGAAGCGTCAACGCGGTGTAGCCCAAAATTGCTTCTGCAGAGATGCCAAGGGCAAGGAGAGGCAGGAACATGATCAAATAGTTGAGGATGTGATTGAGCGGATGAAACCGAAAATTGTTCATCGTGTACAAACGTTCGGTACTATGATGCATGGCGTGCAGCGCCCACAGCGGTTTGAACTTGTGATGCGCCCAGTGGCTGACCCAGGCTGCGAATTCGATCATGAGCATGGCGATTGCAATCTGGGCCCACAGAGGCCAGCTTGATGCCATCCCAATGTCAGGTAGAAGCGCTAGAATAATAAAGGGGGACAGCCATTTTAATGCGCTGTCGATGAGACCAAAGACAACAACAAAGCTACCAATATCTCCGGCTGCATCTCCCTTGCTGACGTTCCACTCTCTGTGCAAGGGAAACAGTCTTTCCATCGCGAGCGACAGGCCAATCACGACCAAGGATGCAATGGTCAGATAGGCCTCTTGCATGCTGTTGCCCAGCGTGAAGTAATAGATCGCCCCCATCAAAGTGGTGAGGTAGAGCAGGAAGAGTTGTGAGATAGTTTTTGAGATCATCGGGTCATTCCCTTTCTGGCGCCTGCTCTGCTGAGCAGCAAAGCTGCATTAAGGTGGACGTGATTTCTGTGAGGTTGCTCAGGTCAAGCGAAGTGATTGTGCTTTGGCCAGCCACGCAACGCTGGACGAGGCGTCCCTTCTCCATCTCGCGCAGGTGATGCGACAAGGTGGAGGGGGCAAGCTGCACTTCAGCAGACAAATGGCCGGCATTGAGCCCCTTTGGGTAATGGGCCAACAAACATTTAAAGATGTCGACACGGGATGGATGGGCAAGCGCCGAGAACGCGGCTGCTATGGTGTTTGAATCGATCATTCGTTAAACTAGTTTATTGGTTTAATTAAAGTCAACCTCGCCAGGATCGATTGAAAAATGAAACTATTAGATCCTGGTTTCGCTTCAAAATTGGCATGGGGTCGGCATGGGCACAGATCAGCGCGGGGGCACGCATCCGGCGTGTCGGCCCTTTGCATTCATTCTATCAGTGCTTGATCCACTGCGTTTGTGCTGGCTTGATGCAAGAGGCCGTCGAGCCACGTCATCCAGTCAAAGGAAACCCCCGCCACAAAATGACGGGGCTTGTCAGTGGTCTGACACCAGCCCCGAAAGGAGCCGGTGTCTGTATCGCTTGCAGATCTGGCCGTTAGGCTGCCAGTTCGGCAATGGCGGATTTGGCGCGGGCCATCGAGGCCTCCGCATCCATGGCCATCTGATCTGCGGCGACCAGTTCAACATTGGTGATGCCGATGAATCCAAGCACATGGCGCAGGTAGGTGGTGGCAAAATCGATGTCCGATCCGGCTTGGGTGCCGCCCGAGGCCACCGCGATGATGGCACGTTTGCCCTCCAGCAACCCGATGGGGCCGGTTTCGGTGTATTGGAAGGTGACGCCGACGCGGGCGACAAGGTCAATCCAGGCCTTGAGCGTGGAGGGCACCGAGAAATTGTAGATTGGGGTGCCGATGACGATGGTATCAGCCTCTTTCAGTTCGGCGATCAACGCGTCTGATTGGGCCAGCAGCGCCTTTTGCGCGTCGGTGCGCTGGTCGGCAGGGGTGAAATTGGCACCAACCCAGGCCTCGTCCAGCAGCGGCAGTGGCGTGGCCAGATCGCGGCGGATGACCCGGTCGGCGTTGAGGCGCGCGGTGACTTCGGCGCTGAGGCCGCGTGTGACCGAGCTTTCGGCGCGGGCGGAGGAGTCGATATGCAATACGGTAGAAGTCATGGTCTGAGGTCCCATTTGGTGTTTCGTCTCGCTCACAAATGGGTTATTACAAATATGAACGCAATTGACGTTGCGACACATGTTCTGTGCGATTTTGCAGATTGTTGGCCAGGCAATCCCGGACAGCAAAGTTAACGCGAGGGTGCTGAGATGGAAAATTGGGATGAAGTCCGGACAGCCTATCAGGTGGCCCGCATGGGGACAGTCAGCGGCGCGGCTGAGGTTCTGGGCGTGCACCATGCCACGGTGATCCGCCATATCGACGCCATCGAGGCGCGATTGGGTGTAAAGCTGTTTCAACGTCACGCGCGCGGCTATACGCCAACGGAATCAGGGCAGGATCTGCTGCGGGTGGCGCAGGCCACGGATGATCAGTTCAGCCAGTTGGTGGGGCGTCTCAAGGGGCAGGGCGATGAGGTCTCAGGTGAGTTGGTGGTGACCTCGCTGTCGTCTATGTCTCACCTTTTGGTGCCGGTTCTGACAGAGTTCCAGCACCTGCATCCGGGGCTGGTCATTCGCTATCTCACCGGCGAGCGCCTGTTCCGGCTGGAATACGGTGAGGCCCATGTGGCACTGCGCGCGGGCAATGCGCCGGACCAGCCGGACAATGTTGTGCAACCCTTCCTGAAACAGCGGGTCGGTCTGTTTGCGGCGAAGTCCTATGTCGACAAAAATGGTCGGCTGAAAGGCAAGGAAGATCTGAAGAACCACCAGTTTGTTGGGGCGGACAATGGCAGCAGCCGTGCGCCGTTCAACAAATGGCTGCGCGAGCACACAACAGAAGACACAATCATCTTCCGGTGCTCGGATGGCGTGGCGATGTATGAAGCGGTGATGGCCGGGGCCGGGATCGGGTTCATGTCAATGTGGGAGGCCTCACGGCGTCCCGATCTGGTCATGATGATGGAGCCACAAAAGGAATGGGAGGGCAACATCTGGCTGGTCACCCATGTGGATCTACATCGCACCAACAAGGTGCAAAGCTTTCTGACCTTCCTCAAGGAACATGCCAAGGCTTGGCAATCATGAGGTGGCCAACGTGACTATGGCTTTGCGCGCCCATGGCGCCATGCTGCTGTTCTCGGTTCTGGTGGCTGGATCGTTCTCGCTGGGAGTGTTGATCGCCAATGACATCGCTCCCATGGCGCTGAATGCGGTGCGGTTTCTGATTGCGGCCGTGGTGATCGGAGCGGTGGCGGGTCTGGGCGGCAAGATGCGGCGCAGCTATTTCACCGCGCCCTGGCGCTATCTGCTGATGGGGGCGCTGTTCGCCAGCTATTTTGTGTTGATGTTCTATGGGCTGCAGACGGCTGAGGCGGTCAGTGCCTCGGCGGTCTTTACCCTGACCCCGGTGCTGAGCGGGATCTTTGGCTGGCTGTTGCTGCGGCAGGTGACAACGCCCCGTATGGCCCTGGCCCTGGCGATTGGGGCTGCGGGCGCACTTTGGGTGATCTTTCGCGCCGATCTCGCGGCCTTGCGGGCTTTTGATATCGGTCAGGGTGAGATGATCTATTTTGTCGGCTGCGTCGCCCATGCGATCTACACGCCCGTGGTGCGCAAGCTGAACCGGGGAGAACCGGCCATCGCCTTTACTTTTGGCACCCTGGTGGCCGGGGCCCTGGTGCTTTGCGTGGTGGGCTGGGGCGATCTGCGCGCCACCGATTGGCTGAACCTGCCGGTACTGGTCTGGATTGGGCTGTTCTATGTGGCCATCTTTGCCAGTGCCGCAACCTTCGTGCTGTTGCAGTTTGCCACCCTGCATCTGCCCTCCGCCAAGGTGATGGCCTATACCTATCTGACGCCGAGCTGGGTGATCGTCTGGCAATTGGCGCTGGGCAATCCCGCCCCTGGTGGCTTGATCCTGGTCGGCATCGCTCTGACCATCGTGGCACTGTGGCTGCTGCTGGAGGATGCTGCCAAGCCAAAGGCGGCGCAGGTCTAGACGCGGCGCGCCATGACCAAGGTCAAGGTGCTTTTGATGTGATCTTCTATGCTCTGATCGGGGAAACGCGCCCGCAAGAGGAGGATTTCACCATGTTCAAGCACATCATGATCCCGGTTGATCTGCGATTGTCGGATCCCGTACCCAAGGCGTTGCAGCTTGCCATCAACCTGGCACGGCAGGAAGCGGCCCAACTGACCTTAGTCAATGTCTACGGCGAGGTGGCAAGCGACGCCCCCGAGGGGCAGGAGGCAACCAAAATGCTCGCGGATCTGGCCCGTGATATCGGCGAGGGCCTTGGTCGCGAAGTCGATGGCATTGCGGTTTACTCAACAGATATCGCTGCAGAGGTGGACAAGATACTGGCCGTCACAGCCCAAGATATCGACGCGGATCTGGTGGTGGTCGGAAGTCATGCGCCGCGGCTGCTGGACCATATCTTTACCTCCCACGCAGGGCATCTGGCGCTGCATTCCAAAGCCTCGGTATTTGTGGTGCGCTAGCGGCGTTTCTCAGGAGCCGCTTGGGCCCTCGGCGAGCTCGGTTTCCAAAAAACGTTCAAAGGCGTCCAGGTTCACCGGCTCGAACTGGCCAAACCCCTGCATCCAGACCGAGGCCGCCCGCATCGCATCGGGCTGCAGTTTGCACCATTTCACCCGACCGCGCTTTTCCTGCGCAATAAGGCCGGCGCGGCTGAGGATGGTCAGATGTTTGGATATCGCCGCCAAGGACATCTCAAAAGGCTCTGCCACATCGGTGACCGCCATGTCGTCTTCCAACAACATGGTGAGGATCGACCGGCGGGTCGGATCGGCCAGGGCGGCAAAGACGGTATCAAGTTCGCTGGACATACAGCGCACATTAGGCGGCGGACAGATCAAAGGGAAGCCGTGCAAAGAGATCGCGATAGGCTTCCAGTGCGAGATCAGGCAGGCCGGCCGCGGCATCAAAGGGGAACCACTCTAGATCGGTATGTTCGTGATTGCAGATGCTTGCAGTGCCCTGCCAATTCCTGACGATAAAATAGTGGTAGCTGGGCGGAGCTGTCGTGTCGAGGTCGCGATCTTTGATCTCCGTGAAATACTGTGGATTGGTAGGAGTTATACCTATCTCCTCGCCAAGCTCGCGGATCAAAGCCTGTTCCAGCCCTTCCCCGGCTTCGACTTTGCCGCCGATCACATCCCAACAATTTGGATAGACTTTCCTATAGGGCGCGCGACGGCCCAACAGCAGCTTGTTGTCTTCTAGGATGAGGGCGCAGGCATAGTGGGGCATGAATGATCCTCGTGTTTGTAAAATGGATTCACGGCGCTGTTTTCAAGGGGAAATCAAAATCAACCTGATGGTTGAATATCGGAAATTGACAAGATCCGAGAACGTTTTCGCAGTGGCAGAAGCGCACAGGGCAATGAGGACTATTTTTATCTGTTGCTTTTCAGATGCTTACATAGATGTGAAAACCTGAATCTCTTCAATTGACTCTGTGACCCTGGCCCCTTAGCACACAGGCAAGAATTCGCGTGAGGATGGCGCCCGTGACAGATGACGACCAAAAGCAGCGCATGGCGCAGCTGGAGGACAAGCTGGCGGCGGCGCGTAAGGCCCAAGAGCCCAAGCCGCGCGTGGATGAGCACTACTCTCTGGCCAATCAGGCCTGGCGGATGGTGATTGAATTGGTGGTCGGTCTCGGGATCGGCTTTGGCATCGGATACGGGCTGGACCTGCTCTTTGGGACCCTGCCGATCTTTATGGTGCTGTTTGTAATGCTGGGACTTGCCGCTGGCGTGAAGGTGATGCTTCGCACCGCGCAGGAGATCCAGGAAAAGAAACTGGCCGAACAGGCCGACGAAAATGCAAAGGCTCAGGACTGATCGCTGGATCAACACCTGACGACAGGAGAAGCGGAACGATGGGCAAGCTGTTCTTTTACGTAGCATTGGCACTGGTAGTAGTGTCTGGCTTGATTTTTAAGCCCGAGGTCGCAGAGCTGGTGATCCACCCGATGGATCAGTTCAACGTGACATCCTACACCAGCGACCACGTCAGCATGTTTGCCATCACCAATGTTACCGTCTGGCTGGGTCTGGCGGTTCTGGCCGTCTTTGCCCTGATGGTTCTGGGCTCCTCGCGCCGCGCCATCGTGCCCAGCCGCGCCCAGTCGGTCGCAGAGCTGACCTATGGTTTCATCTACAAAATGGTTGAAGACGTGGCCGGCAAAGATGGCGTCAAGTTCTTCCCTTATATCATGACCCTGTTCATGTTCATCCTGATGGCCAACTTCCTCGGCCTGATCCCAACGTCCTTTACCACCACCTCGCATATCGCCGTGACTGCGGTTCTGGCGGCGCTGGTGTTCTTTACTGTCACCATCGTTGGCTTTGTCAAAAACGGCGTTGGTTTCCTGGGCCTGTTCTGGGTCTCCAGCGCACCTTTGGCGCTGCGCCCGATCCTGGCCATCATCGAGCTGATTTCCTACTTCGTTCGCCCCGTGAGCCACAGCATTCGTCTGGCTGGCAACGTCATGGCGGGCCACGCGGTTCTCAAGGTTTTTGCAGGCTTTGCCGGCGCGCTGGGTCTGTTCAGCTTCCTGCCGATCTTTGCCATCACCGCGGTCTACGCGCTCGAAGTTCTGGTGGCCTTTATTCAGGCCTATGTCTTTACCATCCTGACCTGTGTCTATCTGAAAGATGCCCTGCATCCGAGCCACTAAGGTCACGATCCCTCAAGTTACTTGCTGATCCGATCCTGGGTCAGCGAGATCCTAAATCACCACATTCCATCGTAAGGAGAATACCCATGGAAGGCGATATCGCACAACTCGGTCAGTTCATCGGCGCAGGCCTGGCAGCAATCGGTTCCGGCGCAGCCGCAATCGGTGTTGGCCACGTCGCCGGCAACTTCCTGGCAGGCGCTCTGCGCAACCCTTCGGCAGCCGCCGGCCAGACAGCTACTCTCTTCATCGGCATCGCCTTTGCAGAAGCCCTGGGCATCTTCTCGTTCCTGGTTGCTCTGCTGCTGATGTTCGCAGTCTAAGACCTTAGGACACTTTATCCTTACGGTCGGGCGGTAGGCCCAATGGCCTACTGCCCGATGTAACGGCAAGTTCCCTAGGAGGACGACATGGCATCTAATACGCAAGACGCAGCTCACGGCGCCGCCGAGGCCGCGCAGGGGTCTGCTCCGGGCATGCCGCAGCTGGATTTCTCGACCTTCGGGAACCAGATCTTCTGGCTGGCAATCGCGCTTGTCGCGATCTATCTCATTCTGTCGCGTGTCGCGCTGCCCCGCATTGCTGCGGTTCTGGCAGAGCGTCAGGGGACCATCACCAACGACCTCGCTGCGGCTGAAGATCTGAAAGCCAAGGCAGTTGAGGCCGAAGACGCCTATAACAAGGCCCTGGCCGATGCCCGTGCAGAAGCACAGCGCATTGCTGCCGACGCGCGCGCCGAAATCCAGGTTGGCCTGGACGAAGCCATCGCCAAGGCGGATGAACAGATTGCAGTCAAAGCGGCTGAATCTGAAAAGGCCATTGCAGAAATCAAAGCCGGCGCGCTGGAAAGCGTAAAGGAAGTGGCTGCCGACACCGCCGAAGCACTTGTGAGTGCATTGGGTGGCAAGGCAGATGCAAAAGCGATCGCAGCCGCGGTTGCCGACCGGACAAAAGGATAAGGACATGCGCAACGTACTGACCCTGTCTCTTCTGGCTCTGACCTCCGCAACCCCTGCATTTGCAGCTGGGGGCGGCTTTACCATGGCGAACACCAACTTTGTTGTTGGTCTTGGCTTCCTTCTCTTCATCGGCATTTTGCTCTACGTCAAAGTGCCCGGTCTGTTGGGTGGCCAGTTGGACGCCCGCGCCGAAGGCATCCAGAAAGAGCTGGACGAGGCCCGCGCCCTGCGTGACGAAGCCCAGACCATTCTGGCCTCCTATGAGCGCAAGCAGCAGGAAGTTCAGGCCCAGGCGGATCGCATCGTGGCTTCGGCCCGCGAAGATGCAGCCGCCGCTGCCGAAGAAGCCAAAGCGGAGCTGGAGCAATCCATCGCCCGTCGTCTGGCTGCTGCTCAAGAGCAGATTGCCTCGGCTGAAGCTTCGGCTGTCAAGGAAGTCCGCGATCAGGCCATCACCATTGCAGTTGCTGCTGCCGATCAAGTGATCGCCAAGCAGATGACCGCAACCGAGGCCAACAAACTGATCGACGCGGCCATCACCGACGTCAACGACAAGCTGCACTGATCAACAAAGATCACTGTATCTGAAGATAAAAACCCGGTCCCAGTGGCCGGGTTTTTGCTTTCAAGAGAGCGAGCAGGCTTGGCGTCACCGCGAGGTGTCAGCTCGGGTCCAATGCGATGACGAGAGCCAAGGCGGTATTGCCCAAGGGGCGGGCCCCATGTCCCTTGCCGGTGGTATCTTCCATCAGCAACCGGTCTCCGGGATTGAAAATCCGCGACTCGCCGGTGCTGGTCCAGCCTTCGACCTGACCTTCGAGCACCACAAACAATTGACGTCTGGGCGAGGGATGGGCGGCATCGCTCCAGTCTTTGGGAAACCGCAGCCAAAAGAACCGATCCGCCGGGGTGGCTTCTGAGATGTCCAGCGCTGGGGCCGGTGGCGCATAGGCCACTGCTGACAGAGCTATGTCGAAATCCTCAAATAGGCTCTCGCCGTGCGGGTCCGCGTAGAGGCGTGTGCACTTGATCGGGTCTGTCATGATCTCTCCTCGTATTGTTTTGGCTAGGCTTTGCCGCTTTCATGCTCCAGCCGTTGCCGGGCGATCTCGGCGTTGCGCTGGCTGCGTTGGTGATCAAGCAAAGCCTGTTTTACATAGTCCAGATGGATCTCGACGGCGGCGCGTGCGGCCTGGGCATCGCGTGCCTGCAGGGCAGCGTTGATATCGCTGTGCTGGGCCAGCAGGATTTCATAGGTGATATGGCGGCTGAACATGATGCGGCGGTTGTAGAACACGCCCTGATGCAGCAGATCGAACATCGAGCGCATCATATGCAGCATGATCACATTGTGGCTGGCGTCCATGATGGCAGAGTGAAACTGCGCATCCAGACTGGCGGCCTCATCCGATAGGGAGGGATCCCCGGCCTCCACCATCTTGTCAAATATCGTCTGGATCACCTGCAGATCGGCGTCAGATCCAAACTGCGCGGCGCGCTCGGCGGCCAGCCCCTCCATGTCGCGGCGAAAGCTGAGATAGTCAAACAGCGCCTCGTCGTGGGTGGCAAACAGGCGCACCAGGGCAGGCGAGAAGGCAGAGCCCAGAACATCGGCCACAAAGATCCCCGATCCCGCCCTGGCGCTCAGCAAGCCGCCCTGCTGCAGTTCGGAAATGGCGTCGCGCAGAGAGGGGCGCGAGACCCCCAGACGCTCTGCCAGCTCGCGCTCGGAGGGCAGCCGCTCGCCGGGCGACAGGATCCCGCGCAGGATCAACTGTTCGATCTGGTGCACCACTGCGGCGGAGAGTTTCTCAGGCTGGACTTTTTGAAACGGCATCGGGGCCTCTGGTTGATCTTGTGGAAAGGGCCGGGTGGCGGTCCCTGCAATTGGTCAAAACATATGACCACGCCCCAGGCAAGGCCGCAAGCCGCGCGCAAGATCTGCAATTGGACTTCACAAGGAATGAAATATTAGGTCAGCAATATTGACTTATTGCGCAATTTTCCTAGGCTCTGCGGATCAGTCGGGAAAAACAGGAGGTCCCCATGTCACTGCAACAGCTTTTTGCCAGCCGCACCCTGCAGATGAAGGCCTCGGAAATACGCGAGCTGCTCAAGCTGTTGGACCGCCCCGGCCTGTTGTCCTTTGCGGGCGGCATTCCGGATCCGGGGCTGTTCCCCGCCAAAGCCTTTGCCGAGGCCTTTCAGGAGGCTTTGACCCCCGACCGCCAGGCCCAGGCGCTGCAATATTCGGTCAGCGAAGGCTATGTGCCACTGCGCCAATGGATCAGATCGCAGATGGCGGCGATCGGCGTGCCCTGCGACATCGACAATATCCTGATCACCTCAGGATCGCAGCAGGCGCTGGACTATCTGGGCAAGCTGTTCCTGTCCCCGGGAGATACCGCCCTTGTCGGAGCGCCAACCTATCTGGGCGCGCTGGCGGCCTTTCGCGCCTATGAGCCCCGGTTTGATCAGCTCAATCCAACGGGCAACCGTACCGCCGCCAGCTACCGAGAGGCGGCCCAGTCGGTTCAGATGGCGGCGGGCAGAGGGGAGGTGAAATTTGCCTATCTGTCCCCCGATTTTGCCAATCCCACGGGTGAAACCCTGTCGCTGAGCGGTCGCGAGGCTCTGCTGGATCTGGCAGAGGAACTGAATTGCGCGATAGTTGAGGATGGCGCCTATCAGGCCCTGCGTTATGACGGCGAAGAGGTGCCTCCGGTGCTGGCGCTGGAAATCAAGCGTCGTGGTACCCTCGAATCCTGCCGCACGGTCTATTGCGGCTCATTTTCCAAGACACTGTCGCCAGGGCTCAGAGTCGGCTGGGTGGTGGCGGCCAAGCCGGTGATTGCGCAGATGGTTTTGATGAAACAGGCCGCAGACCTGCATTCAGCGACGATCAACCAGATGGCGGTGCACCAGGTGGCCGCGCGCGGATTTGCCACCCATGTTCAGACGCTGCGTCTGGCCTATGGAGCCCGTCGCGATGCCATGCTGGCGGCCCTGCAGGCGCATATGCCAGCCGGGGTGAGCTGGACCCGACCCGAGGGCGGCATGTTTATCTGGCTGACCTTGCCCAAAGGCTTGGACGGTGCTGCGCTGCTGCAGCGCGCATTGGCGGAGCAGGAGATCGCCTTTGTGCCGGGGAAGGCCTTCTTTGCCGATGGAGCTGGGCACAACACGTTGCGGCTCAGCTTTTCAACGCTCGCGGAGGCCGATATTGAAACCGGGATCGCCCGGCTTGGCGACCTGTTGCAGCAGATCAAGGCAGAGGGTGGGTTTTAGCGCAAAGATTTCTCTAGCACTCCTGTCTTAGTTGTTTCAGGCTGGCTGTATCATGGCTTACGCGTTTCGCCCATTTTCCTTGGTTCTGCTTGTGGTGCTGGCTGCCTGTGCTGATCCGCATCCGCATTTTGGCGCGGCCAAGGTCACCCGCGTCAGCGTTGAAGGCAGTGTGTTTGACATTCGCCTGCGGGGCAATCTGGCCGAGGCGATCCGCATCAATCCGCAATATGCGCCCCGCCTGGGCCCTCTGCGGGCGCGCGCTGCCCGGGCCATGGCCATGGTGAGCGGCTGTGAGGTGCGCGGTGTGCTTGGCGATCAGACCCTGATGACAGGGATCCTCGACTGTGCTGTGCAGAAAACCTGATGGACAGTGGTGCTGCCTGTGACAGAGACGGCACCACCGCCTTTGCGCCAAAGGTGCATTTCCCCGGAAGTCTTTAGGGGAATGCTGAAGCTGAAACCAGTTTGAGCGATGATTTGGCAGGTTATCCACAAGATATAGTGGTGTTCTGGGCCTCATGAGCTGCCATTAGGGCTGTTTGCGTTGACTCGGCGGTCAAGAAGCTGCTGGACTTTGAGGTAATAAGAATCACACAGGGGCGGCTTTGCGCTTTTCCAAACTCAGGCTCAATGGCTTTAAAAGCTTTGTCGACCCGACCGATCTGATTATCGGTGACGGGCTGACAGGTGTGGTTGGGCCAAACGGCTGCGGCAAATCGAACCTGTTGGAGGCTTTGCGCTGGGTGATGGGGGAAACCCGCGCCAAGGCCATGCGTGGTGGTGGCATGGAGGATGTGATCTTTGCCGGGACCACCTCGCGCTCTGCCCGCAACTTTGCCGAAGTGAACCTGCTGATCGACAATTCCGACCGATTGGCGCCTTCAGGCTTTAATGATTCGGATCAGCTGGAAATCGTGCGCCGGATCACCCGGGATGCGGGCAGTGCCTATAAGTCCAACAGCAAGGATGTGCGCGCCCGCGATGTGCAGATGTTGTTTGCCGATGCCTCGACGGGGGCGCATTCGCCTGCTCTGGTGCGGCAGGGTCAGATCTCGGAGTTGATCAACGCCAAGCCCAAGGCGCGTCGCCGTATCCTGGAGGAGGCGGCGGGGATCTCGGGCCTGTATCAGCGCCGCCACGAGGCCGAGCTGAAGCTGAAGAACACCGAACAAAACCTGCTACGGGTGGATGACGTGGTGGAGCAGCTGGCGGGCCAGCTGGGGCAATTGGCGCGCCAGGCGCGCCAAGCACAGCGCTATCGTGACATCGGTGAAAAGCTGCGGCTGGCAGAGGGCATGTTGTTGTATCGGCGTTGGCGCGAGGCTGATGATGCCCGGCTGAGTGCGGAACAGGATCTGACCATCCGGGTGAGCCAGGCGGCCAAAGGCGAGGCGCTGTCGCGCGCGGCAGCGGCCAAACGGTCAGAGGCGGAAGCACGCCTGCCGCCCCTGCGCGAGGAAGAGGCCATAGCGGCGGCCATCTTGCAGCGGCTGGTGGTGCAACGCGATTCATTGGGCGACCAGGAGGCGCAGGCGCGCCAGGCCATCGAACGTCTGGTCAGCCGGATCCAGCAGCTGGGCAATGATATCGACCGCGAAAGTGGTCTCAACCGGGATGCCGGGGACACGATCGAACGGCTCGACTGGGAGCAAAAGGAGCTGGCTAAAGCCAGTGAGGGGCAGGATGATCGCCTGCGCGAAGCAGGAGAGCTGGCCGGTGAGGCCGCCAGCATCCTTGAGGCGCGCGAGGATCATCTGACCCAGCTGAATGAAGATGTTGCCAGGTTGGCGGCGCGCTATCAGTCGGCGCAGCGTCTGATCGAGGATTGCCGCCGTACCCTGGCGCGCGCCGAAGGGGAGGGAGCGACGGCCCAGCAAGCCCAGGACCAGGCGCGCGAGGCGCTGGAACTGGCGGGCGAGACCTTCGAGGTGGCACTGGCCAATGAGGAAGAGGCCCGCGAAGCCGCCGAGATGGCGGAAGAGGCGCTGGCGGCAGCGGATGAGATGCGGACCGAAACCCAGTCGCTTGAATCCGCAGCGCGGGCGCAACGCTCTGAGGCCGAGGGCGAATTGGGGGCGATCCGCGCCGAAGCGACGGCCTTGGCCAAGCTGCTGGAACGGGACACCGCCGAAAGCGGCCAGATCCTGGATGAGCTGAGCGTGGCACCGGGCTATGAAAAGGCATTGGGAGCTGCCCTTGCGGATGACCTGCGCGCGCCTTTGGCGGCGGTGGACGGACCAACGGGGTGGGTAGATCTGCCGGGCTATGACCGGGATCAGCCGCTGCCGGATGGGGTGGAGCCATTGGCCAAACATGTGTCGGGGCCGCAGGCGCTGGCCCGCCGCATTGGACAGATTGGCTTGATTGACAGTGATCAGGCCCGCAGGCTGCAGTCGGCGTTGAAACCGGGGCAGCGACTGGTGACGCTGGAGGGCGATATCTGGCGCTGGGACGGCTATCGCGCCTGGGCAGAGGATGCGCCCAGTGCGGCCGCGCTGCGTCTGGAGCAGTTGAACCGGCTGGAGGCTTTGAAGCAGGAATTGGAACGGGTCAGCGCCAAGGCGGATGGCACCCGTGCAGCCCATGAGATGCTGATGCGCCGCCTGGAAGAGGTGACGCAGGCGGATCAGGATGCCCGTCAGGCCCGCCGGGTCGCGGATCAGCGGGTGGCCGATGCCGCCCGCGCGTTGAGCCGGACGGAAGCTGAGCGCAATCTGGCTGAAGGCAAGCTGGAGACCCTGGGGATTGCGGTGACACGTCACGGCGAAGATGCGATGACCGCGCGGCTGCAGCTAAAGGAAGCAGAGGCCACGCAGGCGGACCTGGGCGATCTGGATGCGGCCCGCAGCGCCGTGGAGGATGTGAAACAGGGCGTCGAAGCGGCCCGGATCACCATGCTCACCCATCGCTCCAGCCATGACGAGCTGCGCCGCGAGGGGGAGGCGCGCACCAAGCGGGCACAGCAGGTGACCAAGGAGTTGTCGGGCTGGCGGCATCGGCTGGAGACCGCGGAGCGGCGCATCGAGGAGCTGGCCGAACGGCGCGAGGCGTCGCAGGAGGATCTGGAGGAAGCCCATGCCGTGCCCGCCGAGATCGCCGAGAAACGCGAAGAGCTGAACGAGGCTATCGCGGAGGCTGAGGCGCGCAAAACAGAGGCCTCAGAGGCGTTGGTCAGTGCCGAGATGGCGCTGCGCGAGATGGTACAGACCGAACGCGAGGCCGAACGACTGGCCTCGGAAGGGCGCGAGGCACGGGCGCGCTCTGAGGCGCTGTGTGAAGCGGCGCGCGAAACGGTGACCCATGCGGCGGAACGGATCAGCGAGGTGCAGAACTGCAGCCCCAAGGCCCTGCTGGCGCAGCTGGAGGTGAACCCCGATGAGATGCCAGGGGCCGAAGAGCTGGAAGCGGAGGTCAACCGTCACAAGCGCCAGCGCGATGCTCTGGGCGCGGTGAACCTGCGCGCGGAAGAAGACGCGCGCGAAATTCAGACCGAACATGATGAGCTGGTCTCGGAGAAATCCGACCTGGAAGAGGCGATCAAGACCCTGCGCAGCGGCATTGCCAGCCTCAACCGCGAGGGACGCGAGAGGCTGCTTACTGCTTTCGAGGAGGTGAATGCCAGCTTTGCCAATCTGTTTACGCACCTGTTTGGTGGTGGCGAGGCCAATCTGGTTATGGTCGAAAGCGATGATCCGCTGGATGCGGGGCTTGAGATCATGTGCCAGCCGCCGGGCAAGAAACTGTCGACGCTGTCGCTGCTCTCTGGCGGCGAGCAGACCCTGACGGCGATGGCGTTGATCTTTGCGGTATTCCTGTCCAACCCGGCGCCGATCTGCGTGCTGGATGAGGTGGATGCGCCGCTGGATGACGCCAATGTGACCCGGTTCTGCGATCTGCTGGACGAGATGTGCCGCCAGACCGACACGCGGTTTCTGATCATCACCCACCACGCGGTGACCATGGCGCGGATGGATCGCCTGTTTGGGGTCACGATGCAGGAAAAAGGTGTCAGTCAGCTGGTCTCTGTTGATTTGAAAAAGGCCGAAGCTCTTGTGGCCTAGGCAGAAATTTCGCAAGATTTGCGGGCACAAGGCAGTCTCTTTTTTGGTTTGGGGGAAAAGGCACAAAAACCGCCCCCTTGCCTGTTGTATAGGCCGCTCTGTAGTTTGACAAAAAGCAACAAGGCCATTGTTTGAATAGCCAATTGGAGGAAACTATGAATCTGACGAAACTCTTTGTGGTGGCTGCACTCGCCATCAGCCCAATGGCGGTCCAGGCTGAGACCCTGACTGCACGCTCCGCCAGCAGCATCCAGAACTTTTTCCTGGATGAAGGCGCTGGTGTCGAACTTCTGGAAGACAATGTTGGCGATCCACAGTTGGACGTTAACTACTACGGCAGCGAGTTTACCATTTTCTACTACGGCTGCGACAACAACACCAACTGCGATTCGATCCAGTTTTATTCCGGATATGCGACCGATGGCCGGGTGCGCCTGAAGACCGTCAATGATTTCAACGAAGAGAAACGTTGGGTGCGTGCCTATGTTGGCGATGATGGCTCGACCAAGCTGGAGATGGATGTCTATTTTGGTGATGATGGGTTGGGCGCAGATGATTTCGCCACCACGGTCGCTCTCTGGTCGCGCCGCATGGGCGATTTTGAAGATGTGATCGACTTCAAAAACTAAGACCAAGATACGACAGGGGCCGGATGCGGATCTGGCCCCGGTTTCCTGATCTGCCGGGCCATCACCACAACGTGACAGGCAAGCGGAGAATTTCTTCTCTAGTTTGGGGGCATGACATCTCGCATGCCCCTTTTTCTGTGCCTTGCTTTCTGGCCCTATGCAACACTGGCGACAGCTGCCGATTGGGTGCTCAGGCCCGGCGATCAGCCGTTTGACCAGGTTGATCTGGCCTCCCTTGCCGGCCAGAGCTTTACCTTCTTTGATGACGGGCGCGCGGCCTATGGCGATCAGGGTGCCTATAGCTACACCTATTCAGCCGAGAACGGTGGCGGGACGGCCCATGGCAGCTACAATATCGCCCAGGACGGCAGCGTCTGTGTGGTCTTTGCCAATGGGCGGCAGCGTTGCGATCTTTATGTACGCAATGGCGTGCGGGTCATTCTGATTTCCGAAACCGGAGATCGCTACCCGGTGCGGCCCTAGACGCGGTTGGTCAGAGACGTTTGAGCAGGGCGGGCGTTGGCCAGGCGTCAGCCGGCAGGCCAAGCCGCTGTTGTTCCCGCTGGATCGCCGCCCGGGTCTTGGCCCCCAGAATTCCATCCACCTTGCCAACATCATGGCCGAGGCTCTGCAGTTTTTGTTGCAGCTGTTTCATCTGCGCACCGCTCAGCCCCTGATCGGGATTGCCTGCGCGATAAACCGAAGAGCCCTCCAGGCGATTGGCAAAATAGGCTGCGGTCAACACATAGGTAAAGCTTTGGTTCCATTCGAAATAGACATCAAAATTGGGATAGGCGAGGAAGGCCGGTCCCTTGTGTCCCTGCGGCAGCAGTAACGAGGCCTGCAGGCCCCGCGCCCCCAGGGATCCGTCTTTGGCGCGCACGCCCATGCCTTGCCACTCCTGGACCGAGAGCTTGGAACCGGTGCCGGATTTTGTCAGGTCGAGACCTGTGGGAATGGTGACCTCCTGCAGCCAGGGTTCGCCCGCTGTCCAGCCCAGGTGCGACAGCATCTTGGCCCCCGACATCAGTGCGTCCGGGGCCGAGGTCTTGAGGCTTACATGGCCGTCGCCATCGGCATCAACACCATTGTCGAGAATATCCTGCGGCAGCATCTGCACCATGCCGATCTCACCGGCCCAGGCACCGGTGGTGCGGTTGGGATCTAAATTGCCCCGGCTGTACAGCTCCAGCGCCGCGAAAATCTGAGGTCGGAACAGTTCAGGTCGGCGGCAGTCATGGGCCAAGGTGATCAGCGCGTTGCGGGTGTTGAAATCGCCCTGAAAGCTGCCGTAGTCGGTCTCAAAGGCCCAAAAGGCCAGCAAGACACCGCGGTTGATGCCATAGGTGGTTTCGATGCGGCGAAAGGTGCTGTCGTATTTCTGCGCCATGGAGCGGCCGCGGTCGATGCGGCTTTGCGAAATCAGCCGACGGGAGAATTCGATAAAGGGCTTTTGGAACACCCCCTGGGCGCGATCGGCCCGCAGTACCTTGGGATCCTGGCGCGCGCCTTTGAAAAAGCCGTTGACGGTGCTGACGTCATAGCCTGCATTCATTGCCTCTTGCTTGAGCGATTGGACAAAACCCGAAAAACCGCCGCCGCATTGGGCAAAGGCCGTGGCCGGAATCAACAGGGCGGCAAGGGCTAGGGGCAAGAGGCGCATCGGATCGTCCTTCTGGAAATACTCAAGACAGTTTTGTGCTAAAAGATGAGTGCAAAAGCAACCGTTAGCGCCAATGCAAGCCCCCATGTTTTCCACAGGATCTCGCAGCTGCGCAGAATGGTGGCCCCGGTAGGGCCTTTGGCACCGGTTTCATTGACCCAGGGAAAGTCTCGCATTTCACCGTCATAGGAGCGTGGCCCCGCCAAGGAGACCTGAAGGGCGCGGGCCATGGCGGCCTCGGGCCAGCCGGCATTGGGCGAACGGTGCTTGCCCGCATCCCGGACCAGGGCGGGCCAGTCGCGCAGGCAGCCCCCCACCAGTGCCATCATCAGGCCGGTCAGACGGGCCGGGATCAGGTTGACCAGATCATCCAGCCGGGCAGTGGCCCAGCCAAAGTCCTCAAATCGGGGATTGCGATAGCCGATCATGCTGTCTCCGGTATTGATCATCTTGTAGGCGAGCAGCCCCGGCAGCCCTGCGACCAAAAACCAAAAGGCCGGAGCGATGACCCCATCCGACATGTTTTCAGAGCCGCTTTCGATGGCAGAGCGAGCCACTTGCGGTCCCGTCATGCTGTCCGTGTCACGGCTGACGATCATCGAAACCGCTTGTTGTCCGGCGGCGAGGGATTGACCCAGACCTGTGGCCACGGCGTGCAGATGTTCGACCAAAGAGCGCTGCGCCAGCAGAATCGCCGCGACCAGACACTCGACCACAGGTCCAAAAAACGACAACAGCCAGCCCAGCCCCACCCCGGTGCCAACCAGAAGGGCAACGGCAAGCACGCCCTTGGCGCGCCGCCCATCGCCGATATTGAGGCGGGTCTCCAACCAGGAGACGCATTTGCCCATCAGCACCGCCGGGTGCGGCAGTCGCGACCAAAGCCAGGCGGGCTCTCCGAGAACGGCGTCCAGCAGCAGGGCCAGGACCAGGATTTCGGCGGTACTCATAGGGCGGCCTCCAGTCGCTCCCATCCCGCTTTGGGGGGCAGACCGAGGCGGAGAAAGGTCTTGGAATAGGGAAAGACGCGGCTCCAGATATGGGCATGAGCCAGGCGGTCCTGCCAGGCGGCGGCATCGCTGACCTCATAGAGGCGAAACAGGTCTGTGCCGCCAAGCAATCTCGCACCTCTGGCCGCCGCCAACTGATCCAGACGCCGGGCGTCGCGGGCCAAGTCCTGACGGGTGGTCGCGGCCCAGCTATGATCCCGCAGCGCCTGGATGCCGGTTTTCAGCGCCGGTCCGGAAACCGCCCAGGGGCCCTGCAGATTGGACAGCCGTTGAAGCAGCACCGGATCGCCAATGGCAAAGCCCAGCCGCATGCCGGCCAGCCCCCAGAATTTTCCAAAACTTTTCAACACGATGGTGCCCGGCTTGTCGGCCAGATGGATCAGACTCTGCTCGGGGCAGACATCGCAAAAACTCTCGTCGATTACCGTGAGAGGCGCGCCAAGTTCCTCTTCACGCCAAAGACGCCCATCCGGGTTGTTGGGATGCACCGCAACGCGGGCCTCGACCGGTTCGCTTTGGGACAGCTTCCAGCCGTGGTTGGCAAAGGCGGCGGCATGTTCGTTATAGGTGGGAGTTTCGATCTTTACCCAGCGCGGATCTGCCAATCCGGGCACCAGCGCGATCAGCGCGGAGGCACCGGGGGCGGGCAGTACCGCGGCTCCCGCAGGGATGTTCCAGAATCGTCGGGCCGCTTGTTGCAAGGCTTCGCTGGCCTCGGTGTCCGGCAGCTCCCCCCAATCCGCCGCAGTCAGTTCTGGCAGCGGATAGGGATTGGGGTTGATGCCAGTTGACAGATCGATCCAATCCGCGCGGCTGCCGCCATAGCGCCGAATGGCAGCGCTGAGATTGCCGCCGTGGTCACGCAGGGTGGCGCCGGTTTCAACAGGGTTGTCTAGAACACTTGCCGACATGAAAGCAGGCCCCGAGCTGGTAACATCGCTGGCGCAACTAGCACCGTTCTACAGCGTATGAAACAGCGAGGCCAATAAGGCAAGCGGGCTTCACAATCTATTGGGGCATTCGTCAGCTGTCACGGCCTGCTGCCCGCGTTGGACATTGGATTTAACCGCGCCGATGCGGTTCGGCCCAGTCGATATCGGGGTTTACCGGTATAATCCGATAGGGGTTAATGGTGTTGTGACTATAGTGGTAGTGACGCACGATATGGTCCATGCCCACAGTCGCGCTGACACCAGGATGTTGGTACAACTCGCGGCAATAGGCCCAGAGGTTCGGGTAGTCCGAGATCCTCTTGCGGTTGCACTTGAAGTGCAGATGATAAACTGGGTCAAAGCGCACCAGGGTGGTGAAAAGACGCCAATCCGCTTCGGTCAGTTGCTCCCCCATCAGATAGCGATGCTGCGACAGCAGATCCTCAAGCCAGTCCAGGGTGGCAAACAGCGGTTCAACCGCGGCGTCATAGGCCTCTTGGGAGGTAGCAAAGCCGCATTTGTAAACGCCGTTGTTGAGGGTGCTGTAGATGCGGGTGTTCACGGCTTCAATGGGTTCGCGCAGCTCTTCCGGCCAGAAGTCCCGGTCATTGCCGGTGATCTCGTCAAAGGCGGAATTGAACATGCGGATGATATCCGCGCTTTCATTCGAGACGATGGTCGCGCGCTGTTTGTCCCACAGGATCGGCACCGTGACGCGGCCGGTATAGGTGGTATCGGCGCGGGTATAGATCTGATGCGCGTGGCTACTGCCATAGAGGTGATCTCCAGTGGCTCCGTGGTCGTCGCGCTCAAAGGTCCAGCCTTCGTCCAGCATATCCGGATGTACCACCGAAACCGAAATATGATCCTCCAGATCTTTGAGCTGGCGAAAGATCAGGGTGCGGTGTGCCCAGGGACAGGCCAGCGAGACATAAAGATGGTAGCGACCGCTTTCGGCCTTGAAGCCATCTGTGCCGTCGGGACCGGCACTGCCGTCGCAGGTTACCCAGTTACGAAACTGCGCCGCAGAGCGTTTGAACGCGCCGCCGGTCGATTTGGTATCATACCATTGATCCTTCCAGACGCCGTCAATCAATAGTCCCATCGGGTGCACTCCTCAGCAGTAATGACTGCGAAAACAGATAGAGCGTGACGTGGCCTGGGCCTATCTCTGCTGTCGCGCAGCTGCTCTGCATGGCCGCACATCTGGGATGGGGGATCGGCAGAGAACTATCCTTTGGTGGCAAATTGTCTCAAAATGTTCACTTGATTTTATCTATTTCCGAGGCACCTTTAAGGGGTGGCTCACAAGCCCATCTTTTTGCGATTCCCCTCGCTCAACCGCTAGTCTGGAAGGCTGCTGCCATGACCACCTATGTGCCAAAAGCTGTTCAAGAAGCCCTGGATGCCGCACGGCTTACTGGGCTCAAGAAGAAAAGCCGCCTGCGGGTGTTGACCGGGGAGGACTATTTCCCGGTGCTGCGGATGTGGGCGACCGGGTTTTCGGTTGAAGAAGAGATTGCGCCGCAGCTGCGCGGGCTAGTGGATCTGTTTGATGGCACGCGGCATCTGTCGCAATGCCTGATTGTTGCCTCCGAGGCCGAAGGCGGCGAGATGCGCTATGAGTTCAAGCGCTCTACCGTTGCTGCCGACAAAGCCCCGCTTGATTTTTATCGGGCCCCTGATGCCCCGGTTGGTTTGCTCGGCAATGATGGTGCTGAAGGGCGTTTGTAACGGCGTCCAGTGCGCGATCATAAAGAGTCTAACACGACCCGCAGGCCCAGGTTCTGCGGGTTTTTTGTTGTCTGGTTATCTGAGAGGCCACAGCGTCAGGGTCTGATCTCCACCACGGTGCCCAGTTCGACCAGCTGCCAAAGGGCCTCCATCTCGGCGTCGCTGATGGCAATGCAGCCGGCGGTCCAGTCGCCAGGCAGGATCAGTACGCCACCCAGGGTGTTGGGTTGACCGTGAATGAAGATATCGCCGCCTGGATCTATGCCCAGGTCTTTTGCATGTGCGAGATCTTCGGCTTGCGGATAGTCGAGCCCGAGCGACAGGTGATAGCTGCTGTTCTGATTACGGCGATTGACTTTGAACAGACCCTCGGGCGTTTTGCCGTCGCCTTCCTGCTGCTTGTCGCCGATGGGGGCAAAGCCAAGCGCAACATTGAACGAAAGCACGGTCTCGCCTCTGCGGCTGGCGGTGAGGCGACGAGAGGTCTTCTCAATCAGGATATGATCGACCCGATCAACCTCGGCAGCCAGATCAGGGGGCGCAGTGGAGCCGGGGCCATAGCTGTGCCATAGCCCCCAGCCCAGTGCCGCGCCGCCGCAAATCGCGACTGCAATGAGGACGCGCCTCAGCAAGTTCTACTGCAGGTCGCCAAAGGCCTTGGCCAGGCGCTCGCCCGCCTCAAGGACACGGGACCTCTGGGTGCCCATGTTGAAGCGCAGGAAATTTTCACCACCGGTGCCAAAGGTGGTGCCGTGATTGGCCGCGATCCCAGCGCCCTGTTCCACCCGTTTGGTGAATTCTTCGCGGCTCATCCCGGTGCCGGAGAAATCCACCCAGGCCAGATAGGTGGCCTGCAGCTTCATCGCGCTGAGGCCGGGGATCTCTGCGATGGCCGCATTGAAGGCCTGACAGTTGCCGTCGATATATGTGACCAGCTCATCGGCCCATTTTGCCCCCTCAGGCGAATAGACCGCAGCGGTTGCCAATTGGCCGGCAGAGTTCGGCGACAGCGCCAGCGCCAGCATGCGGCGGCGGAATGTCTCGCGCAGATCCGGATCGGGAATGATCACCTGGCCTGTGTGTAGCCCGGCAAAGTTGAAGGTCTTGGAGGGCGCGGTCAGCATCAGCAGCCTGTCGGTGATCTCGGGCACGGCGTTCTGCATCGGGATATGGGTGGCATCGCCAAAGACCAGATCGTGGTGAATCTCATCCGAGAGCAGCAGCAGATCGTGGCGCTTGGCAAAATCCGCCACCGCCTGCAGTTCCTCCTGGGTCCAGACCCGGCCGCCGGGGTTATGCGGTGAACACAGGATGACCATCTTTTCTTTGCCGGTCATCTGCGCGTCATAAGCGGCCATGTCCATCTCGTAGCGGCCATCGGTATTGGTCATTTCGCATTCGACCACCTCGCGGCCGGCATTGCGGATCACCTTGGCAAAGGCGTGATAGACGGGGGTGAAGACAACGATGCCGTCGCCGGGCTGGGTAAAGGCGTCAAGGCACATGCCAACGCCATTGACCAGGCCGGTGGTGGTAAAGATCGCATCCGCCTCGACCTGCCAGCCATGGCGGTTCTGCATCCACCAGCAGATTGCATCCTTGTAGGGTCTGTCGCAGTCGACGTATCCATAGATACCGTGATCCGCCATCGCGCGCATCTGGTCGGTGATCACGGCGGGCACGGCAAAATCCATGTCGGCCACCCACATCGACAGCCCTTCATCGGGAGAGACGCCATAGAGGCTCTCCATATTGTCCCATTTCACACTATGTGTGCCGCGACGATCGATGATGCTGTCAAAATCCATTGGTAAACTCCGCTTGTTTACCCGCGAAGCTAGCGGGAAACGCGCCATGTGCAAGGGGATCTGTTCTTGGTTGTTTGCCTGCTTGCGTAGAACAGGCAAATCAGGGTGAAAACAGCAGCAATCACGGGGGCGTTGCAGTGCGGCAGGCAATGGCCTAAATCAAGCCCATGAAACACTCGATCCTGATCCATCCCGATCCCCGTTTGAAAAAGATCTGTGCCCCGGTAGCTGATCTTTCGGACAAGCTGCGTCTGCTGGCCGACGACATGTTGGAAACCATGTATGCAGCGCCCGGTATAGGCCTGGCGGCACCGCAGATTGGCATTCTGGAGCGGCTCATCGTGCTGGATTGCGAAAAGGAAGAGGGCGTGGCGGCCAAGCCCTTGGTGATGTTCAACCCTGAAATCATCGCCTCCGCGGACGAGACCAATGTCTATGAAGAGGGCTGCCTGTCGATTCCGGATCAATATGCCGAAGTCACCCGCCCCAAAGAGGTCGAGGTGCAATGGCTCGACCGCGACGGCAAGCTGCAACGAGAGACCTTTGACGGGCTCTGGGCGACCTGCGTCCAGCATGAGATCGACCACCTCGAGGGCAAGCTGTTCATCGATTATCTGAAACCATTGAAGCGGCAGATGATCACCCGCAAGATGCAAAAGCTCAAACGTGAGCAGGCGCGGGGCTAGTCGTCATGGCGCTGCTGCAAATTCTGCAATGGCCTGACCCGGGACTGTCCACGCCCTGCGATTCCGTGGGCGATGAAGACCTGGCAGAGCTGATCGCCGATATGTTTGAAACTATGTACGCCGCTCCCGGTCGCGGGCTGGCGGCACCGCAGATCGGCGTGCTCAAGCGGCTGTTTGTGATGGATGCCACCTGGAAGGACAGCTCGGACAGGACCGCAGGCACCCCGCTGGTGATGATCAACCCTGAGCTGGTGTCAGTTGGTGGGCAGCAAGAAAGCGGCGTTGAGGGCTGTCTTTCAATCCCCGGTGTCCTGACCGAAGTTCAGCGGCCTAGCTCTGTTACTCTGCGCTGGCAGGATGAGACCCGCCGCTGGCAGGCCGGCAGTTTTGACGGCTTTGCCGCCCGCTGCATTCAGCATGAATATGACCACCTCCAAGGTCGGGTGACCTTTGACCATCTCTCACCCCAAGCCCGCCTTGAGGCCGAAGAAATCTATTTTCGAAATCTGGAGAAATCCGAATGACTGCCCGTATCTGCCTGCCCTGGCCTGACAAACGCCTGCGCACTGCCGCCGCAGAGGTGCACGAGATCACGGATGAGATCCGCCAGATCTGGACCGACATGATCGACACCATGGAAGCGATGCCCGGTGTTGGCCTGGGGGCCAATCAGATCGGGGTGATGCAGCGCCTGGCGGTGGTGGATGGCTCCAAGGAACGCGGCCGCGCCGTGCGGATGGCCAACCCCGAGGTGCTGCATGCCTCGACTCAGCTGCGCGAACACGAAGAGGCCAGTCCCAACCTGCCCGGCGTCTCGGCCAAGATCAAACGTCCGCGGGCTGTCACCGTGCGCTACATGGATGAGGCGGGCGAAATCATCGAGCGCGATTTTGTCGGCATCGAGGCCACCAGCGTGCAGCACCAGATCGACCATTTGAACGGCAAGCTGTATTTTGATCACCTGAGCAAGGTGAAACGCGACATGTTGATCAAGAAATCCAAGAAACTGAACGGCTGAGGCCAGGGAGCATCTGATGCGCATCATCTTTATGGGAACGCCGGCGTTTTCGGTGCCGGTCTTGGACGGGCTGGTCGCGGCGGGCCATGAGATCGCTGCCGTCTACTGCCAGCCACCGCGCCCTGCCGGACGGGGGAAAAAGGACCGGCCCACCCCAGTACATGCCCGCGCCGCTGAGCTGGGTTTTGAGGTGCGCCACCCGGTCTCGCTGAAAGGGGAGGCCGAACAGGCCGCGTTTGCAGCATTGAAAGCGGATATCGCCGTGGTGGTGGCCTATGGGCTGATCTTGCCGCAGGCGGTGCTGGATGCGCCCGCAAAGGGATGCCTCAACATTCATGCCAGCCTGTTGCCGCGTTGGCGCGGAGCCGCGCCGATCCATCGCGCCATCATGGCGGGCGACGCAGAAACCGGGGTCTGCATCATGCAGATGGAGGCGGGACTGGATACCGGGCCGGTTTTGTTGCGCGAAGGCACGCCCATCGGCGATGAGGAAACCACCAGCCAATTGCATGATCGCCTGTCTGAGATGGGCGCGTCGCTGATTGTCACCGCTCTGCGCCATCTGGATGGTCTGTCGCCGGATCCGCAGCCCGATGACGGGGTCACCTATGCGGCCAAGATCGACAAGAGCGAGGCGCAGATCGACTGGAGCCAGCCGGGTGAAGAGGTGGACCGCAAGATCCGCGGCCTGTCGCCCTTTCCCGGTGCCTGGGTGGAAATCGACGGTCAGCGGGTCAAGCTGTTG
The DNA here is from genome assembly GCA_015665415.1 of Roseobacter sp. Classification (GTDB taxonomy): domain Bacteria; phylum Pseudomonadota; class Alphaproteobacteria; order Rhodobacterales; family Rhodobacteraceae; genus Pseudophaeobacter. Next base: position 46,940 of record JADFAE010000015.1, on the reverse strand, counting down.
GCCTCGCGGCTGGTAGCGGGCGAAGGCGCGCCAGGGCAGGTGCTGGAGGGCGAGAGCCTGACAATTGCCTGCGGCTCGGGCGCGGTTGAGCTTCTGCGCTTGCAACGGGCGGGCAAAGGCGCGCAGGATCGCGAGATCTTTACGCGGGGCTTCCCGCTTGCGACGGGACGCCAGCTGTAACAGGAGTAGGCCATTGTTTCTGACCTTGATGGGCACCGTGGTGATCGCCGGCATTACCGGCTATGCCGCCGAGAAAAGCGGTTTTACCCATAATGGCTATCTGCCCTCGATCATCATCTGTATTGGCGGCGCCTTTCTGTTCTACTTAGTGCGCATCATGTTTGGCTTTGGCTTTGCCTCGCCGGGGATAAATGCCATCCTCTCCTCCATCGGGGCCCTGATCATCGTGCCAACCCATTGGCGACGCTGACAGCGGCATCACAGATAGGGGCATGACATGAGCATCGTTTTCCTGATCATCATCGGCGCAGCAGCGGGGTTTCTGGCGACGCGGCTGATGCGCATAGAGACGGATATCATCACCACCGTGGTCATCGGCATTGCCGGGGCGCTGATTGGCGGGCTGCTTCTGCGCGCTCTGCTGGCGGTTATGGGCATGATGGCCGGCTTTGTTGGTGCGGTGCTGGGCGCACTGGCGCTGATCTGGCTGTGGCAGACCTATATCAAGCGCTGACCCCGTCCAATTTGCAGCCCTCTACCGTGATGCGATGCATGTAGCGGCGAAAGCCGTGGTAATCATTGATCGCCTTGTGCCAGGTGGCGCGATTGTCCCAAAGGGTGATGTCCCCTGCCTGCCAGCGCACCCGGGCCTGCAGCTCTGGCTGCTGGCAATGCTGATAGAGCATTTGCAACAGCGCCGTAGATTCAGCCTCTGAGAGCCCCTCGATACCGGTGGTGAAGACCGGGTTCACAAATAGGCATTTGCGCCCCGAAAAGGGATGTTTGATCACCACCGGGTGGCGCACGTCCTGAGTGGCCGCTTCGGCATTTCTCAGCCGTCCTGATCGCGTGGCCTCGCTGTCCTGGGCTGCGGCCCCAAAGACATGGCGCGAGCTGTGGCAGGCACTGAGCCCTTCCAGGAAGCGCTGCATCATAGGCGACAGGGTATCAAAGGCCTGAGCCATCGACACAAACAGCGTATCCCCGCCATAGGGTGGTACCTCAATGGCGCGCAGCAAAGACCCCATGGCCGGGGCCTCATCGTAAGAATGATCGGTGTGCCAGCCTTCACCAATGGCGGATTTCTGCTCCTTTTCCTTGAGCACAGTGGCAATTTCCGGGTGGCCCTCAACGGGTTTGAAAAACCGGTTCACGTTGATCGGGCCAAAGCGGGCGGCAAAGGCAATGTGATCCTCGGGCGTGACCTCGGTTTGGGCGCGGATCACCAGCACGGAATGGGCCTTGAAGGCCTCGAACAGGGGCAAAAAATCAGCCCCGTTACGAATATCGGCGCCGTGAACCTCGGCCCCAAGCCCGCCTGTCAGAGGGGTGATCTGCATCGCGTCTTCTCCTGTTTTCCAGGCTTCAGGTTAGGGGTTTCCTAAAGTCAGGAAAAATATATTGTTCTTTCGTCAAAGGATGAAAAAACTGATGATTAAGTTCACCCTACGCCAGTTGGAGCATTTCAGCACCGCCGCACGTTTGGGCAGCCTGGCGGCTGCCGCGCGGGAGCTGGGGATGACCCCCGCTGCCATTGCCGCCTCACTGGCCAAGCTGGAGCAGGTGAGCGGTCTGAAGCTGTTTGATCGGTTTCCGGCGCAGGGCATTGTGCTGACGGCCTCTGGCCGCGAGGTGCTGCAGGCGGCGAGTGATCTTTTGGCCCAGGGCGAGCAGCTGCAGGCCGGGCTTCAGGGGTTGGAGCAGCGCCGCCGCGGCCATATTCGCTTTGGCTGCTATCCCGTCCTGGCCTATGTCTTTGCGCCGCCGATCCTGATGCTCCATGGCCACCAGTGGCCCGAGGTGCGGCTAGAGGTGTTTGAGACCCATTTCCAGGAGATGCAAGACCTGCTGCATCGGGGCGAGGTTGATCTCATCCTGACCTATGATCAGGGGCTGGATCGCGATGCCTTTGACATCCTGCCGCTCGCAGAGGTCCGCCCCAAGGTACTGCTGTCGGCGCAACACGTCTTGGCGCGGCGGGCTGCCGTATCGTTACAGGATCTGGAAGGGATGCCCTATCTGTTGGTACAGGATCCGAGCGTCGGGCCGGGGTATCTGGATCTGCTGCGCCAGGCCGGGCTGGATCCTGAGGTGGCGCTGGTGACCCGGTCTTATGAATTGGCGCGCTCCTGTGTCGGCAAGGGCCTGGGTTTTACCCTGATGGCCTTTCAACCTCCCAATCCTGTGACCTATCATGGCGATGCAGTGGTCGCGGTGCCGCTGTCCACGGATCTGGGGCCGCAATCAATTGTTCTGGCCAGCCGCAAAGGCGCAGGGGAACAGCCGCTGATTTCGGATTTTATACGCAGCTGTCAGGAGGTTCTTGCGGCCCAGACCCCCGCGCCCCCCGGCGCCATGCGGTTTCAGCCAGGGCTCTGACGTCGAGGCATTAGCTTCTGGGCGGGCGGCTTTTGTAAACCGGCAAGTGCCAGCCAAAGGCGATGGACCCGGCCCGCAACCCCCAGCAGACCACGGCGCAGAGGATCAGGGCCAGACCGGAGGCCAGGCCAAAAGAGAGAGCCGCAACCGCCACCATGGCCCCGCTCATGGCGCAGGTAATATAGAGCTCGCCCTGTTTCAGCACCAAGGGCACTTCTCCGACCACGACATCGCGCATCAACCCGCCCAGACTGCCGGTGGCCATGCCCATCAGCACCACGATGACGGCAGGTTTCCCCATTGCCACGGCGGCACCGGTGCCGGCAGAGACCGCGATGGCGAGAGCAAAACTGTCGAGCCAGATGACCCAGCGCAACCGGCTTTCGACCAGATGGGCGCTAAAGAACACCGCTACCGCCGCGCCTGTGGCCAGCAGAATGTGGTTGGGATCAGCGATCCAGAACACCTCGTCGCGGCCCAGCAGCAGATCGCGAACCGTGCCGCCCCCCACTGCCGTCAGGCAAGATATGAAGGCAAAGCCGACGATATCCAGCTGCGAACGGCTGGCGACCAGCGCGCCGGTCAGGGCAAAGACCAGGACCGAGGCATAGTCGAGCAGCGTGACCAGGCTCATGCTTTGGCCTTGCCCTTTTTGAAGGGGGCCATGCCTGCGCGGGCCAGCTCATCGGCGCGTTCGTTCTCGGCGTGACCGGCGTGGCCCTTAACCCATTTCCAGGTGACCTGATGGCGGCTTTGGGCCGCATCCAGACGCTGCCAAAGTTCGACATTCTTGACCGGTTTCTTGGCGGCGTTTTTCCAACCGTTCTTCTTCCAGCCAAAAATCCAGCCGGTGATGCCATTTTTCACGTAGTTGCTATCGGTGACCACCGTCAGCGCCGAGGGACGATCCAGGCTTTCCAGAGCATTGATCGCGGCCAGAAGCTCCATCCGGTTGTTGGTGGTATTGGCCTCGCCGCCCTTAAGCTCCTTTTCCTTGACCAGGGTATCGCCGTCCATGGCCTGCAGCAGGGCCCCCCAGCCGCCGGGGCCGGGATTGCCGGAACAGGCGCCATCGGTATAGGCAAAAAGCTCAGCCATGGGTTGCCACCGAAATCCAGGGTGCCACTACACCATCCAGCCCTTCGGATTCGCCAAAGGTGCAGTCCAGCACGGTAAAACCGGCGGTCTTGAGCAGATCTTTCAATTCGTCTTCCTCGTAGTAGGTATAGAGCCGCCCAAGGGCGTCGCGGGCCTCGCCTTTACCCATCTTGAGACCGATATAAAAGACGCCGCCAGGCCGGAGCGCGCGTTTTATTGCGGCCAGGTGGCCGGGCATTGCGCTGCGGGGCGCATGCAGCAGGCTGAAACTGGCCCAGATCCCCTCATAGAGGTCGTCGCCGGTGATCTCCTCAAAGCTGGCCTGCAGGGCGTTCACACCGGCATGGGCCTTGGCCAAGGCGACCATCTCTGTCGAGGCATCCGTTGCATCCGGTTTGAGGCCGGCCTTGGCCATCACCGCAGCCGAGGTGCCCGGCCCACAACCCAGATCCAGCACTCGCCCACCCGGGCGGCAAGCGGTGATGAAGTCCAGCAGGCGCGGATTGCTGCTGAGCTCGTCTTGGTTCTTTTTGGCGTAATCCGCGGCGTTGGTGTCATAGATGCGGAGGGTTTCGGCGTCGCTCATGGCAGGACCTCGGGTTCGAGAAGGAAAATCGGCGTGGATCAGGCGCGTTCGATGGCAAGCCGCGCCGCCAGTGCCGCAAAAAGCCCGGCAAAGCCGCGATTGAGCCACTTCAACACAGTTTCGGAGCCCAGTACAAACTGTCGCGCCTGGGCTGCAAAATAACCATAAAGCACAAAGATCGCAAAGGTGAGCGCCATGAAGATGCCGCCCAGCAGGGACATCTCGAGCGTTGCCGTTGTCGGATCCCCCGACAGGAACGGCGGCAGCAGGGCGAGGAAAAACACCGAGAGTTTCGGGTTCAGGATATTGATCAGGGCCCCGCGCTGTGCGATGCGCAGCCCCGATTGTATCTTGGTATCCGAGGAGATCGTCAGCGCCCCACCTGCGCGTAGGGCCTGCCAGGCCAGGTAGAGCAGATAGAGCACGCCGAGGAATTTCACGATCTGAAACAGTAGCGCTGAGCTGTGCAGGACCGCTGCCAACCCCAGGGTGGCGGCGACCAGATGCGGCAGGATACCGAGGGTGCAGCCCAATGCGGCCCAGATCGCCGGGCGTGCCCCCTGTCCCAGGCCCAGGGCCAGCGTGTAGAGAACCCCGGTGCCCGGGGCCAGGACAACGACAAAGGCGGTGATCAGAAACTGCATGGAAATCACGGGTTTCCCTCCTTGCATAAGGCTGTTCGTCGAATGAACGGGATCAACCTAGGGGCAGAGGCGGCAGGCGTAAACCAGCCAGTCCAGCAATTTATGCGAAAGAAGGAGGGCGCTTAGCTGGCGGCCTGACGCAACACCCGCGGCACCTTGAATTCCACCCGTTCCACTGCCGTTTCCACCACTTCGACGGTGACGTCAAAGCGGGCGCGAAAGGCATCGATCACCTCATTGACCAACAGTTCCGGAGCAGAGGCCCCGGCGGTGATGGCAATGCTCGAGATCCCTTCAAGTGCGCGCCAGTCGATATTTTCGGCGCGCTGGACCAGCTGGGCATAGGCACAGCCGGCCTTGGAGCCGACCTCGACCAGACGACGCGAGTTGGAGGAGTTTGGCGCGCCAACCACCAGCAGCGCATCGGATTTGGGAGCCACTGCCTTGACCGCTTCCTGCCGGTTGGTGGTGGCGTAGCAGATGTCTTCCTTGTGGGGGCCGACAATCTGCGGAAAGCGGGCTTCCAATGCGGCGACGATACCCTTGGTGTCATCCACCGACAATGTGGTCTGGGTGACATAGGCCAGGCGCGCGGGGTCGCGGACCTCAACATCGGCCACATCTTCGGGGGTCTCCACCAGAATGACCTCGCCTTCGGGCAATTGCCCCATGGTGCCGATGGTTTCGGGGTGGCCCTTGTGGCCGATCATGATCATCTGCAGCCCGACTTCGGCATGGCGTTGGGCTTCGATGTGAACCTTGCTGACCAGCGGGCAGGTGGCATCGACATAGACCATCTGTCGGGCTTCGGCTGCCGCAGGCACCGATTTTGGCACCCCGTGGGCCGAAAAGATCACGGGCCGGTCCTGAGGGCATTCATCCAGCTCTTCGACAAAGACCGCGCCTTTGGCCCGCAACCCATCGACCACAAATTTGTTGTGCACGATCTCGTGGCGGACATAGACCGGCGCGCCCCATTTCTCCAGGGCCATCTCGACAATCTTGATGGCACGATCGACGCCAGCGCAAAAACCACGCGGCGCAGCCAGATAGAGGGTGAGGACAGGTTTGGTCATGGGCGTCTCCTTGAAAGGCAGATCTAAGGCTTTGCTGCAGCAAGGTCCAGTCCGGCGGCCAATCCTGACAACAGGTGTCTCGCGGCGCAGGGTCAGGGTCAGCAGGGGGCGCAAGGAGGGGAATATTAACCGAGCGTGGCTAAAGAGGACCTGTTGTGAATGCAGGTGATGGCGAGGCAGCGTGTTGGAAAAAGCGGATCAAGTAGAAATGAACGGCATGGCAGGCTGGACCGAATTTCAGCGCCAGCAGCACCTGTCGATGATGGAGCGACGATTTCGCACCGTGCGCAGCACTTCGAACGTGGTGGTGGCACTTGGTGCGCTGTGGATTGTGTTTGGCATTGTCGTGCAGGAACCCGTTGTGGTGGGGCTTGCTTCATTGGCGATCATCGGCTCAACGGCGGCTGCCATTCTGATCCGATCTGAGCGCAAGCTTTTGGCGCGGCTGATCTGGTTTTCAACTGGCCTGATGGCCGTCATGGGTGCGGTTTTTTCCTTACCTGCGACCAGCAAGGTCGAGTTGCTGTTTGCAGTTCTGCTGGGCGGGCCATTCATGACTTTTTCGATGCGGCGGGAAAAACCGCTGATCCTGCTGTTGCTGGGCGTGATTCTGGGCAGCTGGCTGCTGTTTCGCTTTTTGGGTCCCGGCTTTTTTGGACCACCGATATTGGAGGCAGGTCAGCTTGAGCCCTATTTGTCAGGCGGGGTGCTGGCCACGATATTTACGATCATAATTGTTGAAATGATGGCCTTTGGGCAATTGGCCGACAGCTATAGCGAAGATCTGCTGCATGCGCATCAGGAAGAGAGCCGTGCGAATCGGGCCAAAAGTGAATTCCTGGCCGCCATGAGCCATGAGATCCGCACCCCGATGAACGGGGTGCTGGGAATGGCGGAAGTGCTGGAAAATACGGATCTGACCCCCGAGCAACGTCGTATCCTTTCGACAATCCAGGACTCTTCGACCGCGCTATTGTGGATCATCGATGATATTCTCGACGTGTCCCGGATCGAGGCGGGCAAGATGGAGCTGGTGCAGGCACCGATGCGTCTTGTGCCCTTGATCGAAGGGGCGATGGCGACCTTGCGGCCACATGCCGGGCAGATGCAGGTGGAGCTGTCGCTGTCTCTCCAGGTGGATCTGCCGGATACCATGATGGGGGATGCGGGCCGATTGCGGCAGATCCTGATCAACTTGCTGGGAAACGGCATCAAATTCTCTGAACCGTCTGCGATATCCGAGATCGGACACCGGCCGGGTAAGGTTGGGTTGCGGGTCGAGATGCGAGAGCCCGGCTGGATAGACTTCTTGGTACAAGACAACGGCATTGGCATCGATCCGGAGGTGCAGGAGGCGATTTTTGCCCCTTTCGAGCGCAGCAGCGTTGTTGCCAAAAGTATGATCAAGGGTAACGGGCTTGGCCTCACCATCGTGCGTCAGTTGGTTTCCCAAATGGGGGGCGAGGTTTCAGTCGAAAGCGCCCCGGAGGAAGGCAGCCTGTTTACCGTCCGACTGCCGATCAATGCGCCATCGGGGCCAATCAAGGCGCCCAGGCTAGCAGGGGTAAAAGTCGTGGCAATGATGCCAGAGACGGAGGCGAGCTGCAGCTGGCCTGCCTATGTTCTGGCGGCAGATTGTGACCTGAAGTGGGTGCGCGACCGAGAGGAGTTCCTGGCGCTAGCCCGTTTGTCCGGTGAGGACACGGTCTTTATCCTGCCCGAGCGGGAACCTGGCAATCACCGCGACGGCTGGTTTCAGGGAAGACTGGAAAACGAACTGCCGGACCTACGCCTGCTGGAGTTGAGCTCAAAGGCTGGCTCTGTGCCTGAGCCCCGCAACAATCGTCGGGCCATGGTCCAGGTGGGGCCGGTTCTGCCAAGCGAGTTCTGGGAGGCTCTGGCGCGGGTGGCTGGACGCAGCAAGCATAGCGGGTTGCAACTGGACCCGGTGGGAGCGGCCCTGCCCAAGCGGCCGACGGGGGTCCATATTCTGGTTGCTGAAGACAATGAGATCAACCGCGCGGTTGTCAAAGATCAGCTCGCTTTGCTGGGCTGTGAAGTGACGCTTGTGCGCAATGGGGCGGACTGTCTTGCGGCCTGGAAGCAGGGAGATTTCGATCTCATTCTAACGGATTGCCAGATGCCGGTCATGGATGGTTTCGAACTGACTCGCATCATTCGTGAAATCGAAGAGCAGCAGCGGTTGAAGCACACGCCGATTGTGGCTGTGACCGCAAATGCGCTGGCCGGTGAGGCCGAGACCTGCATGTCTGAGGGGATGGATGCATATGTTTCCAAACCAGTGACCATTGCCGGGTTGGAAACCGTCATCCGTCAGCAATTGCCGACGATGCAGGCCCACAGTCAGGCTCTAGGCCAGGCTGGCAATCGCGCGGCTTTGCCTCGGGGATAGGACGGTTAAAAAAGACCAGGCCCCTGCACAGCAGAAAGGCGCTGGGCCTGCTGATAAGTTTTTCCGTCGGGGTTGCGGGGAGTGGGTTGCGCTTGCAGGAGTGTGCTTGCGCAGCGGGGCCTTCAAGGCGGGTTCGAGTGAAAACCCGCCTTGAAACTCTGTGTCGAATTCGTACAGCCAAGGCCGAACCCCTGGGCTGAAGCCCAGGGTCCGCAAGCCAGAGACGCCTCGCGTTGCCCGTGAAAGCTTTCGAACCTGGCGCGTGCGATTGTGCTGGGCTTAGCCGGGGACGGCAGAGACCGAGCGGGTGTCAGCCGGATGTTCCCGTGGCGGGCGACCGATCACGTCTTTCAGCTCTTCCAGCTCGATGAAATTGTCCGCTTGGCGGCGCAACTCATCCGAAATCATCGGCGGCTGACTGCGAATGGTGGAGACGACCGAGACGCGGACCCCCTGGCGCTGCAGGCTGGCAATCAGCGGGCGGAAGTCCCCGTCGCCAGAAAACAGCACAACATGATCCACGCGCGGAGCCAGTTCCATGGCATCCACCGTGAGCTCGATGTCCATATTGCCTTTGACCTTACGGCGACCCATGCTGTCCGTGTATTCCTTGGCAGGCTTGGTCACCATGGTAAAACCATTGTAATGCAGCCAATCGACAAGGGGGCGGATGGGGGAATATTCGTCGTTTTCCAGCAGGGCCGTATAATAAAAGGCACGCAAAAGCTTTCCGCGACGCATAAATTCCTGCCGCAAAAGCTTGTAGTCGATATCAAACCCAAGCGCCTTGGCAGCGGCGTAGAGATTTGAACCGTCTATGAACAGCGCAAGCCGTTCGTCTTTATAAAACATCTAAAGTGTCCTTCCGGTAAATCCGTTTGCGCCTAATGATCCGTGAGTGAATTTGGTGCGGCGAAACGGGTGGACATATTGTAAGTACTTTGGCACCTGCTTCAAGTATACGGTTTTTCCTAAACGAGGTCAAAAGTGACGATTTTGCAAACAAAAGCGATCATTGCGTTGGGGGGCAACCTACCCTTGGGCGAGATGACATCGTCGCAAGTGCTTGAGGCTGCAATTCAAGATCTTATTCTCCTATTGGGAGAAGCTTGCCAAACTTCCCGACTTTTTCAAACCCCATGTTTCCCGGTGGGGGCCGGGCCGGATTATATTAACGCTGTTTTGACGGTGGAGACCGCGTTGTCAGCCAAAGCTCTGCTGGCACACCTGCACGAGGTGGAACAGAAATATGCACGCCAGCGTGATCAGCGCTGGGGGATGCGGACATTGGATCTGGATCTCATCGCCTTGGGTGAGACCGTCTTGCCTGATCTGGATGGGTATCAGGCTTGGCGCGACCTGCCGCTGGAGCAGCAGATGAGCGAAACCCCCGCTGAGCTGATTCTCCCGCATCCGCGGGTGCAGGACCGAGCTTTTGTCCTGGTGCCGCTGTGTGACATCTGGCCGGGTTGGTGCCATCCGATTCTGGGCAAAACGGCCGCAGAACTCTGCGCCGCGCTGCCAAAATCTGATCTGGAGGCGGTCCAACCGCTTTAAACCCGCCCTTGCGTTGCTTTCTGCGCTTGTCAATAAAAAGATTTGGGCGTAAAAGTCGCCCTTCCGGACCCACATTGATTTTGGAGAGTCGCCTATGGCCCGCGTGACGGTTGAAGACTGCGTAGACAAAGTACCCAACCGCTTTGAGCTGGTAATGCTGGCGGCCCATCGTGCCCGCGAGATTGCTGCCGGCGCTGAGCTGACTGTTGAGCGTGACAACGACAAGAACCCTGTTGTGTCGCTGCGCGAGATTGCGGATGAGACCCAGCGCGCTGATGACCTGCGCGAGCGTCTGATCGAGAACAACCAGAACCAGATCGAAGTCGACGAGCCCGAAGAAGATTCGATGGCTCTGTTGATGGGGGCCGAAAACGACAAGCCTGCTGACGACGACATGTCGGAAGAAAAACTGCTGCGCGCACTCATGGAGGCCCAGGGGCAGGGCTGACACCGGCACTACCAATCTGAGGCTGCGGACTGGAAATGATTACACCAGAAGACCTGATTGCTCTGGTCCGCAACTACAACCCCAAGACTAATGCAGGCAAGATCGCTGAGGCTTTTGCCTATGGCGAAGAAATGCATGACGGGCAGTTTCGCCACTCTGGGGAACCCTATTTCACCCATCCCGTCGCGGTTGCCGCGCTGCTGACCGAGCAGCGCCTGGATGATGCCACCATCATCACCGCCTTGCTGCACGACACCATCGAAGACACCAAGGCCTCTTATGAAGAGGTCGCCCACCGCTTTGGCGATGAGGTGGCTGAGCTGGTGGATGGGGTCACCAAGCTGACCAATCTGCAGCTCTCCAGCCGCGAGACCAAACAGGCGGAGAATTTCCGCAAACTGTTTATGGCCATGTCCAAGGACCTGCGGGTTATCCTGGTCAAGCTGGCTGACCGCTTGCACAATATGCGCACCATCAAGGCAATGCGGCCGGAAAAACAAGCGCAGAAGGCGCGCGAAACCATGGATATCTATGCGCCACTTGCGGGGCGCATGGGGATGCAGTGGATGCGCGAAGAGCTGGAAGACCTGGCCTTCAAGGTGCTCAACGCTGAGGGGCGTCAATCGATCATTCGCCGCTTTGTCACCCTGCAGCGCGAGACCGGGGATGTGATCCACCGGATTACCGGCGATATGCGTATCGAGCTGGAAAAGGCGGGCATCGAGGCCGAGGTCTTTGGCCGCGCCAAGAAACCCTATTCGATCTGGCGCAAGATGCAGGCCAAGGATCAGGGCTTCTCAAGGCTCTCTGACATCTACGGCTTTCGTGTCATCACCCAAAGCGAGGAAGACAGCTATCGCGCGCTGGGCGCGATCCACCAGCGTTGGCGCGCGGTGCCGGGACGCTTCAAGGATTACATCAGCCAGCCCAAGTCCAACGGCTATCGCTCGATCCACACCACGGTGTCGGGACGCGATGGCAAGCGGGTCGAGGTGCAGATCCGCACCCGGCAGATGCATGATGTGGCGGAAACCGGGGTTGCCGCCCATTGGTCCTACCGCGATGGGGTGCGCACCCAGAACCCATTTGCGGTGGACCCGGCCAAATGGATTGCTTCGCTGACCGAACAGTTTGACGCCGAGGAGGATCACGACGAGTTCCTCGAAGCGGTGAAGCTGGAGATGTATTCCGATCAGGTCTTCTGTTTTACCCCCAAGGGCGATGTGACCAAGCTGCCCAAAGGCGCAACTCCGATTGATTTTGCCTATGCCATCCACACCCGCATTGGTCACGCCTGCGTCGGGGCCAAGATCGACGGCATTCGGGTGCCGCTCTGGACCCGGATCCGTAATGGCCAATCGGTTGAGGTGATCACCGCCGAGGGCCAGATGCCTCAGGTGAGCTGGCTGGAGATCGCCACCACCGGCAAGGCCCGCACTGCCATTCGCCGCGCCCTGCGCGAGGCGGATCGGGCGCGGTTTGTCAAATTGGGCCGCGAACTGGCCCGCTCCGCCTTTGAACACGTGGACCGCAAGGCAACCGACAAGACGCTGGAAACAGCCGCCCGGGCGCTGCGTATCAATTCGGTGAATGAGCTGTTGGCGAGCCTTGGCGCGGCCGAGATCACCGCCCATGACGTGGTGCAATCGGTCTACCCAGAGCTGACCTCGCAGGAGGGCGATGTGATCTCGCCGCGTCGTGCGGTCATCGGGTTGGAGGCAGGACAAAGCTTTGAGCGTGCGCCCTGCTGTCAGCCCCTGCCCGGCGAGCGGATCATTGGTATCACCTACCGCGGTCGCGGTGTTGTGGTACATGCAGCGGATTGCGACAAGCTGAGCGAATTTGACAGCCAGCCAGAGCGTTGGGTCGATGTGCATTGGGACAGCGGCACCCATGCGGCGGCCTATGGGATCACTCTGGACCTGACCATCGGCAATGATGCCGGTGTCCTGGGGCGAATTTGCACATTGATTGGCGAGAAGAAGGCCAATATCTCCGACCTTGAATTCGTCGATCGGAAACCAGACTTTTACCGTCTTAGGGTAAATGTCGAACTGAGGGATGTGGAGCAGTTGCATTCCTTGATGCTGACGTTGGAGGCCGAGAGCGATGTCGCCGAAGTCGCGCGTTTTCGGGAGCGACCGGAGACACGCTCGGTTTCGGAGTGAATGCAGGCTTGAAACGAGGAAGGACCAGGGGTTTTGGTATTCAGGCGCCGCGATAGACGCCCGCTCCTTCGGGCGGTTGCGGACTTTATCTGGCCCCGCGGGGGCTGGAAGCGGGCGTTTTTATACGTAAAACACCGGGTGCGCCGTTTGCCGGATTCGCCAGAGCGTATCGCACGGGGGATCTGGGCCGGGGTCTTCACCACTTTCACGCCGTTTTATGCCATGCATTTTGTCGTCGCCGCGCTGATTGCCCGGCTGATGAATGGTAATATCCTGGCCGCCCTCAGCGGGACCTTTTTTGGCAATCCGCTGACCTATGTGCCCATTGGGGTTGCTGCGTTGCAGACCGGGCATTGGATGCTGGGCACCGAATACGAAGAAGTCGACAAATCGCTGGCGGGCAAGTTCCTAGATGCGGGCAAGGACCTGAAGGACAATCTCTTTGCGCTGTTCCATGACCGCCCCGCCGATTGGCACGGGCTGGACCTGTTCTACGACGAGGTGTTCTTTCCCTATCTGGTGGGCGGGGTTCTGCCCGGGGTCATCACCGCCACCGTCTGCTATATGCTCAGCTTGCCAGTGATCCGCGCCTACCAGCAGCATCGCCGCTCACGCATCAAGGCCAAGTTCGAGGCGATCAAGAAACGCGCCGAGATGGAGGCCGCCGGGATCAGCCCCGCGCCGGAGGTGGTGAAATCCAAACCCAAGCTGGTGCTGCCAAGGGTGCGCAAAGCAAAATAGCGGTGCGAATTGCCGGGCTAGGGGTTGCCCTCGCGGGTGCGCTGTCTAGTCTCTGGGGCAACAGAGACTGATTTCAGGACTAATGATATGGCTCAGAACGCGTTGCGCTTGGGTGTGAACATCGACCACGTGGCCACGGTGCGCAATGCCCGCGGCGGCGACAATCCCGATCCGGTGCGGGCAGCGATCCTGGCGCAGAATGCCGGTGCCGATGGTATTACCGCGCATCTGCGCGAAGACCGCCGCCATATCATCGACAGCGACATTGATGGTCTGATGGCGGCGCTGCGCATCCCGCTGAACTTTGAGATGGCGGCAACACAAGAGATGCAGGCCATTGCCCTGCGGCACAAACCGCACGCAATTTGCCTGGTGCCGGAAAAGCGCGAAGAGCGCACCACCGAAGGCGGGCTGGACGTGGCCGCCAATGACAATGCGCTGGCTGACTACATCGCCCCTTTGCGCGATGCGGGCAGCCGGGTTTCCATGTTCATCGCTGCGGATAAGGCCCAGGTCGAGGCCAGCCATCGTATTGGTGCGCCGGTGATCGAGCTGCATGCCGGTGCTTATGCCGATGCCTGGGCCGAAGGTCGCTGGGAGGAGCGCGACGCTGAACTGACCAAAATCACCGAGATGGCGGCCTATGCCCATGGTCTGGGGCTCGAGGTGCATGTCGGTCATGGCCTGACCTACGACAGTGTTGGCCCTATTGCCGCCTTGCCGCAGGTGAAAGAGCTGAACATTGGTCACTTCCTGATGGGGGAGGCGATGTTTGTCGGCCTGCCGGCCGCTCTGGCAGAGATGCGCCGCAAGATGGACGAGGCCCGGGCGTGATTGGCCCGGAATGGGCCGCGCTTTGGGTCGCCTGGGTTCTTGCCGGGGGCAGTCCCGGCCCCGCGACCCTGTCCATTGCCGGAACGTCTATGAACACCGGTCGCAGGGCCGGATTGATTTTTGCGCTGGGGATTTTGTTTGGTTCAGCCTCCTGGGGGCTGGCCGCGGCGGCGGGCCTCAGCGCGCTGATGCTGGCCAATGCCTGGGTCTTTGAGGTCCTGCGCTACTGCGGGGCCGGCTACCTGCTGTTCCTGGCTGCAAAATCCTTGCGCTCTGCGCTGACACCCAATGCGCCCCTGTCACAGCGTGCCTATGGCGGCACGGCCTGGCAGATCTTTAGCAAAGGCGCTTTGATCCACCTGACCAATCCCAAGGCGATCCTGTCCTGGGCCTCGATCTATTCGCTGGTTCTGCCTGCCGGATCCGTCCCGGCTGAGGTCTTTGGCCTTTTTGCCTTTCTCTATTCGGGTTCAATCCTGATCTTCGTCGGCTATGCCTTTTTGTTCTCCACCCCCGGAGTGGTCGCAGGCTACATGCGGATGAAGCGCGGCTTTGAGCTGGTCTTTGCCGGCTTTTTTGGCTTTGCCAGTCTCAAGATCCTGACGGCGCGACTGGACGGGTAGCGCCATGATCCTCGGCATCGGAACCGATCTTGCCAATATCGAGCGTATTCAGGGCACCCTGGATCGCTTTGGCGACAGGTTCCGCAATCGGGTCTTCACCGAGACGGAGCAGCGCAAGGCGGACCGCCGCCGCGACGTGGCAGGCACCTATGCCAAACGCTGGGCCGCCAAGGAGGCCTGCTCCAAGGCGCTTGGCACCGGCCTGCGCATGGGCATCGCCTGGAAGGATATGGCGGTCAGCAACCTGCGCACTGGCCAGCCTGTCATGCATGTCACCGGCTGGGCCGCGGATCGCCTGAAAAAGATGACACCGCCGGGTCACCGCGCGGTGATTCATGTGAGCCTGACTGATGATCACCCCTGGGCCCAGGCCTTTGTTCTGATCGAAGCCCTGCCAATTGGGGGTGAAGTGGCGGAAACACCGGCTCAAGGGGCGGAAACCAACGCATAAGCTTGACTTGCGCCCGCCGCACCCTCATGTAGCGCCGGACCCTTTATTTATAACCCGGAGAGCCTGATGACGGCCAAAACCTCAGCCGGACACTCGATCCTCGAAACGGTAAAAACCATTGTCTATGCTCTGCTCATTGCAGGGGTTTTCCGCACCCTGTTTTTTCAGCCCTTCTGGATCCCCTCCGGGTCGATGAAAGAGACCTTGCTGATTGGCGATTTCCTCTTTGTGAACAAGATGGCCTATGGCTACTCCTATGCCTCCTGTCCCAGTGTGCGCCTGGGGGTTATCGGGGTTGATATCGACGCCAAGGATATCTGCGGGTTTCTCGATGGTGACAATTCCCGCTTTCTCGGCTCGGACCCAGAGCGCGGCGATGTGGTGGTCTTTCGCCACCCGGTGACCGGCACCGATTTCATCAAGCGTTTGATCGGCCTGCCCGGCGACAAGATCCAGATGAAGAACGGGGCACTGTTCATCAATGGCAAGGCTGTCGGGCGCGAGGATGCGGGCAATTTCGAAGAGCTGATGGCCCCACAGGGGCCGCAGGGCTCTTATCCGCGTTGTGAGAACCAGCCGGTGGGGCAGGGCGGATCCTGTCTCAAATCACGCCAGATCGAAACCCTGCCCGGTGGCTCCCAACATGTTGTCCTCAACATCGGCAATCAGTCGGCAGACCATACCGGCGTGTATCAGGTGCCCGAGGGGCATTTCTTCTTCATGGGCGACAACCGCGACAACTCCAGTGACAGCCGTCTGGCCCAAAGCGCCGGTGGCGTTGGCTTTGTGCCGCTGGAAAACCTGATTGGCCGGGCAGATCGCATCATGTTCTCTTCTGCCGGACGCTCCATGCTGTTCTTCTGGACCTGGCGTTCGAATCGCTACTTCAAGGGGATCGAGTGAAACTTTCCAAAGAGATGCGCGCCTTTCAGGACCGGATCGGGCATGACTTTGCCCAGCCGGAGCTTCTGGTGCGCGCGCTGACCCACCCCTCCGTTTCATCGCCCAATCGCCAGGACAACCAGCGTTTGGAGTTTCTCGGCGATCGTGTGCTAGGCTTGGTCATGGCCACGGCTCTGCTCGATCATGACAAGACCGCCAGCGAAGGACAGCTTGCCCCGCGTTTCAACGCGCTGGTGCGCAAGGAGGCCTGCGCCGATGTCGCACGCGAGATCGATCTGGGGTCGGTGCTGAAACTGGGCCGCTCAGAGATGATGTCGGGTGGACGTCGCAAGCTGGCACTGCTGGGCGACGGCATGGAGGCGGTGATCGCCGCCGTTTACAAGGATGCCGGTTTCGAGGTGGCGCAGGCAATGATCCTGCGGCTCTGGGGCGCGCGCATTCACCAGGTCGAAGACGATGCACGCGATGCAAAAACCGCGCTGCAGGAATTTGCCCAGGCCCGCCGCCAGTCGCCACCCGCCTACGTCGAAGTGGCCCGCAGTGGTCCCGATCACCAACCCATCTTTACCATCGCCGTGCGCTTGGATGATGGTCATGAAGAACGCGCCTCTGCGGGCTCCAAACGCCTCGCAGAACAGGCCGCAGCCAAGGCGCTCTTGGCACGTTTGGAGCAAAAAACATGACAACACGCGCCGGTTTCGCCGCCCTGATCGGAGAGCCCAACGCGGGCAAATCCACCCTGCTGAACCGCATGGTCGGGGCCAAGGTTTCGATCGTGACCCACAAGGTACAGACCACCCGCGCCCGCGTGCGCGGCGTGGCGATGGAAGGCGATGCCCAGATCGTCTTTGTTGACACGCCCGGCCTGTTCCAGCCGCGCCGACGTCTTGACCGCGCCATGGTGGCCGCCGCCTGGGGCGGAGCAGCGGATGCCGATGTGGTGCTCCTGTTGGTCGAGGCCCACCGCGGCATCACCGAGGGCGTCGAGCGTATTCTCGAAGGCCTGGCGGATATCGGCCAGGGCCGCACCGTGGCCCTGGTGATCAACAAGATCGACCGGGTGCAATCCGAAGTGCTGCTGGGGCTGACCAAGGATCTCAATGAGCGTTATGAGTTCGCCGAGACCTTTCTGATCTCGGCAGAACGCGGCCATGGGGTCGATGCATTGCGCAGCTGGTTGGCAAAAGAACTGCCCGAGGGACCCTGGCTTTATCCCGAAGATCAGATCGCGGATCTGCCGATGCGGATGATCGCGGCTGAGATAACCCGGGAAAAACTGACTCTGCGCCTGCATCAGGAATTGCCCTATCAGATGACGGTTGAGACCGAAAATTGGGAAGAGCGCAAGGATGGATCCGCCAAGATCGACCAGGTGATCTATGTGGTCCGCGATGGCCACAAGGGCATCGTGCTGGGCAAACGCGGCGAGACCATCAAATCGGTCTCTCAGGCCGCCCGCGAGGAACTGACGGAATTCTTGGGCCGCAAGGTGCATCTGTTTCTGCAGGTCAAGGTGCGCCCTAACTGGCTGGAAGAGGCAGAGCGCTATTCCGAAATGGGCCTCGACTTCAAAGACGGAAATTGACTTTGATCTGGGTGGCCCCGCCGCCGCCCGGCTTTCACTTGGCTACAAATATCCCCGCCGGAGGCATCCTGCGGGTCCACCACAGGCCACCCCTGGCGGTCCAGATCCCGACAGAGGCCCCATGACCCGTCTCACCGCCCGTTTCTGGGTTGATGCCTATCTTTCCCGCCTGCGCTTTCAGGAAATCCCTGCCTTTGTCACCGCCCATGGCGATGACACCGCAGGCGCGGTGCTGGTCAAGCTCAACACCCTGGACGGACAGGCACAGAGTTTTCACCGCTCCTATGATCTGATGAGCGGGGCGCGCAAATGGGTGGAACTGGCCTGCGGCGCAGAGAGCGATGTGGATGCCGCGATTCGCCGCCAGCAGGGTTTCGACCCGGACCTCTGGGTGATCGAGGTGGAGGACCGTCAGGGCCGCCACCTGCTAGAGCAACCGGGGCTGGAGTAGCTACCAGCCTGATGTCTTCTCAAGGATGTTATGCGCAGTCGCGCTCAACTCACCCTTGGCAAAGTCCTGCACCTTTGGCGCAAAGGCCTTGAAATAGCTCTGGGCCTGAACATGAGCGAGGGTTTCGGCATCGTCCCAACGGCCCCAATGAATGCGGGTCTTGCCATCGTCGGCGACCGCAACCTGATATGTGAACCGCCCCTTGGCGCGTGGATCGGCGTTGATTGCTGCGACAAAGGCGCCAACGGTGGCCTTCCATTCTGCTTCATCGCCAGTGTACTGATAGGTGATTGTAATTCCACGCATGATAGCGCCCCTTTATTTAACTGATGAGTTAATTAGATGGGGCGCCCAGGCGTGAGGTCAATGGCAAACGGCAAAACAGGAGGACCGACCTTTGGACTGGCGTGACCATGGCATCCTGTTGTCCAGCCGTCGCCATGGCGAGACCTCGGTGATCATTGACGTCTTCACCGAAAGCCATGGACGGCATGCGGGCATCGTACATGGCGGGGCCAGCCGTAAAAAGGCGCCGGTGCTGCAGCCGGGCGCACAGCTGGATCTGATGTGGCGGGCCCGGCTCGAGGACCATCTTGGCAGCTATCAGGTGGAACCTCTGCGTAGCCGTGCCGCGGCGGCCTTTTCCGGACGTATGGCCCTGGCGGGGCTCAATGCAGTGACCGCGCTTTTGGGGTTTTGTCTGGGGGAGCGCGAAGCCCATCCCGACCTTTACCGACAAACAGAACGCTTGCTGGATCTGCTTGAGGAAGAAGAGCTCTGGCCGCTGGCCTACCTGCGCTGGGAAATGGCCCTGCTTGCAGAACTGGGCTTTGGTCTTGATCTGAGCGCCTGCGCCGTCACCGGGCGCAACGTGGAACTGGCCTTTGTCTCGCCCAAAACCGGGCGTGCGGTCTCACGCCAGGAGGCAGGCCCCTGGGTGGCGCGGTTGCTGCCGCTGCCGCCGGTAATGCTGGGGCAGGGCACAGCCCCCGATCACGAGGTCGCCGAAGCGCTGCGAACCACCGGGTTTTTCCTCGCCGAACGGCTGGCGCCAAGCCTGGGAAACCGCGCGTTGCCCCAGGCCCGTGCCCGTTTCATCGAGGCCTTTTTGCGGCGGGTCTAGTCCGTCGCCCGGAACAGCATTTCCCGCCCGGCCTGGTTGCGCAGGATCAGCACTTCGCCTGCGACCTCTGCCTCTGCCATCTCTTGCAGGGCCTGCAGATAGCGGGCCTCCTCCCTCAGTTGCGGGCAGGCGCGTCGGGTCACGGCCAATGCTTCGATCTGGATCCAGGGGTAGGGGGCCACTTGCCTGCCGTGATAAAGGTTGCAAGGCGCGATGCCGCTGACCTCGCCGCCGCTGTCAAAGGTAATCTCGGCGCGGGCATCAAAGGTATTGCCATCCAATTGCTGCAGAACCCACAGGCGGTCACCCGCCCCATAGGCGCTGAGGCTTTCGTCACCGCAGCCCACCAACAGGCTGAGGGTTGCCGCCACCATTGAAAGGACACCCCCACCCTTCGAGGTAGAGCGACAAAGAAGAGACAGGCGGGCTGACTGCATCGGGTTACTCTGTTTGCTGTCCGCTACGGGACGTGGGATCCGGTGCCGGCTTGCCCTGCATCAGGGCGGTAATCCGGCTGGCGATGGCGTCACTGCCCTTGACCGAAGGGTGGATCATATCCAGGGCATGGTAGGAGCGATCTCCGTGGGGTACCAGATCTGCCAGCGACAAAAAGAACACCCCGTCATCCTGTGCGGCCATTCGGGCGGCGCGCCGGTCCAGCTCCTGGCCTTCGTCTTTGCAGTGTTCGATCGGGGAGCCACGACCGGGGCTGCGCAAATAGCCGGTATAGATCACCTTGGCCCCCATCCTGCGCAACCGTGACACCAGCGCAGGGATGGTCCCTGATCCGCCATCCTCAGAGACCAGCCGGTCCATCTTGCGTTTGCAGGCAAAGCAACCACAGCCCAGCCACAGATCATTGCCGCCGCCATTGACCACCACCCAGTCCCAGTTTCCGTCGCGCACCTGCTTAGGAATGCTGAGCCCCGCCGCGCCGCTGACCGGCAAGTTGTAGATCATTCGGGCCGCCGAGACGGAGCGGTCGACCACCTCAACCTGCATCTGCTGCTCCATCACATCCGATACCGCCCGGCTGCTGCCGCCATTCCAGGCCATGAGGGAATCGCCGATGACCAGAACCTCGGTTTCACCAGTGTTGGCAGGCCGCTCACCGCAGCCATGCAACAGAAAAAGGGAGAGGGTTGTCACCAGTATGCGCGACAGAAGACGGGGTATCGATAGGGGCATGAGCGAAGTCTAACCAGGCAGTTGAGCAGAGGGAAACAGAAGAAGAATTCAATCGTTAGAATTTTATCAACAAGCGAGGAGACGGCATGGCCAATTTGCGGTGATTTCAAGGCCACCACTTGCGATGGCGGATCTGTACTCTGGTGCTGCTTTTGATAGCCTTGTCGGTGTGTTTTCATAAGGAAAGCGGATTATGTCTGCCATAGGGCCAGAGACGAATTGGGCGTCTGAAGCTGTCGAGTTCCTTGCCGATACCCTCCCGCGTGATCCAGAACGAGACGGGTGGAATGACAAGGCCATGACCGCCTATCAGATCGGCTGTGAGGCCCTGGTTGCGCTGGGACAGGCACAGGCCACGGACTGGGGCGCAGCCCCTCTTGCAGCTCCGGCGTTGCCAGCTGTGCTGCCGCGTTGGGATGACATTTGCATCGCGGTGCTGGGTTTGGCCGCGCAACATAGATTGCTGTCCTATCGGAATGCCGAGGGAAACGCGCCGCCTGAAAACACCGGTATGGGCGGCTATGTGGTCTTGCGCCCCGACGGGCAGATCCCTGATCCAGCCCCAAATATTGGTGCAGTTGGGGCACTCGGACCGGCACGGGCGGCTGAGGATCTGTTGCCTCTTCTTGAGGCACTGGGGCTGATTGCAGAGGGGCACTGGACAGAGCTGGCCGAGGTTGTTCTTTGGCGGGTTCAACCGCACATCTGGGGCATGGATCTCATAGGCGATCCCCGGTTCAAAGCCGCGGCTGAGCTGGCGGCCGGGACCGTGCCGCAGGAAATCCAGGTCGCGTTCGACAGGATGGTTGCGATCAGCGATCAGGATGTTGCAGATGCAATCGCCCGGCAGGAACAGGCCATCGCGGAGTCGCGCCTGAGGTTTGGACCAAAGGCGCGGATTGCTGGACTGCCTACCCCTGACAGAACCCGCAAGAGTCTCGCCTTCCAGCGTTGCAATCAACTCGACTGGATCTTCTTTCGCCGCTGGCGTCTGTCCGATGGCTGGTTGAAGGGTCCACAAGCGCTGCGGGCTTTGGAGATTTTTCATGACCCGCTGGCGATCCAGATCCGGCGCGCGGTTTTGGCGCGGCTCTATCCTGAGCGCCCTGAATTCCACTAGGCCAAACGCCCTGCCACCCCGCCTGCGATCTTGGGCGCAATTGCCTTGGCGCAAAGAAAACGCCCGACCATTGGCCGGGCAGTTGGAGTGTAATTATTGGCGAAGGGGTCAGGCCAGCAGGCGGCGGGCGATGACCTGGGCCTGGATCTCTGCAGCACCCTCAAAGATATTGAGGATCCGCGCGTCGCACAGAACCCGGCTGATCTTGTATTCCAAGGCAAAGCCGTTGCCGCCGTGGATCTGCAACCCATTGTCAGCCGCAGCCCAAGCGACCCGTGCGCCCAACAGCTTGGCCATGCCGGCCTCCAGATCACAGCGATGGCCGTGGTCTTTCTCCCATGCAGAGAAATAGGTCAGCTGACGCGCCACCATGATTTCCACCGCCATCATCGCCAGCTTGCCAGAGACGCGGGGGAAGTTGATCAGGCTTTTGCCAAACTGCTTGCGGTCCTGGGCATATTGCATGGCGATATCCAGCGCCGATTGCGCCACGCCGATGGCGCGGGCGGCGGTCTGGATGCGGGCGCTCTCGAAGGTTTCCATCAGCTGCTTGAAGCCCTTGCCCTCTGCGCCGCCAAGCAGGTTCTCCTGCTTGACCTTGAAGCCGTCAAAGCCAAGCTCATATTCCTTCATGCCGCGATAGCCCAGCACCTCGATTTCGCCGCCGGTCATGCCGGGTGTCGGGAAAGGTGCCTCATCGGTGCCGGGGGTCTTTTCTGCCAGAAACATCGACAGGCCCCGGTGGTCTGTGGTCTTAGGATCGGTGCGCGCCAGCAGGGTCATCACATGGGTCCGGGCGGCATGGGTGATCCAGGTCTTGTTGCCGGTCACCTCGTAGTCGCCGCTCTCATTTTTGACCGCCCGGGTGCGCAAAGAACCCAGGTCAGAGCCGGTATTGGGCTCGGTAAAGACGGCTGTGGGCAGGATTTCGGCGCTAGCGATCTTGGGCAGCCACTGGGCCTTTTGATCGTCGGTGCCACCACAGAGGATCAGCTCGGCGGCGATTTCTGAGCGGGTCGCCAGCGAGCCAACCCCGATATAGCCGCGCGACAGCTCCTCGGAGACCACCACCATCGAGGCTTTGGAGAGGCCAAAGCCGCCAAACTCTTCGGGAATGGTCAGACCAAAGACGCCCATCTCCGCCAGCTCTTCGATCACGCTCATCGGGATCAGCTCATCCTGCAGGTGCCAGTCATGGGCATGGGGTTCGACTTTTTCGGAGGTATAGCGGCGGAACTGGTCGCGGATCATTTCCAGCTCTTCCTCCAGACCGGAAGTGCCAAACATGGTGGCCCCCGCCTGCTCTTGCATCAGTTCTGCCAGACGGTCGCGGGCCCCTTGGGTATTGCCGCCTTCGGTCAGGGAGATCACGGCCTCTGTGCGCAAATTGGTCAGGGCATCCTGACCCAGGCCGAGGTCCTGCAGACGTAGAATTTCGCCCTGGTTCATCTGGATGCCGCCCTGCACCTGGGCCAGATACTCGCCAAAGGCAATCTGGTGGATCAGCTGCTCCATTTCAGAGAACTTGCCCTCACCCTGCAGTTTTTCGCCCCATTGCTGCATCTGGCGCAGACTGTAGACATAGGTGGCGAGCCACGAGAGCCCATGGGCAGCGGTCTGGTTGGCCTCGATCAACTGGCCCGAGACGCGCCCATCCTTGCTGACAGTTGTGCGGACGGATTGCGTCGCTGCCTCCAGCACTGCGTCAAGCGGGGCAATGGCTGCGCCGGTGAGGGTCAGTAGTTCGGGGAGCAGAATGGGTTTCATTTGCAGGTCCTGTCCGTCATGAGCCATGAATCACGTCCTTTTGTCTTGGCTAGGTGGTAAATCACTTTGCAGGTGCAGCGCAACAAAAATACGCCGCACTGCGGCAAATCGTTAAATTATTGCGCGGGAAAACTCCCTTCAAAGGCTGGTTCTTCTTGTCGCCAGAGGGTGATAGGCAGACCCCATGGATACGCTGTTTCAATTGATTACCCCGCAAGATCTGATCATTGCCTGCGGCATTGCGCTGTTGGCGGGCGCGGTAAAGGGCATGGTGGGCTTTGCGCTACCGATGCTTCTGGTCTCGGGGCTCAGTCTGATGATTTCGCCTGAACTGGCGCTGGCCGGGTTGATCCTGCCTGCTCTGGTGACCAACTGGATGCAGGCCTTGCGCCAGGGGTTGGGGGCTGCCTTTGCCTCGCTCAAGCGGTTTCGTATCTTCTTGCTGGCGGGTCTGGTCTTTCTGTTGCTCAGTGCGCAGATGGTGCGGATCCTGCCTCAAGATGTCATGTACCTGGCAATTGGCGGGCCGGTGACAGTGTTTGTCCTGTTGCAGCTGGTGGGAGTGCCGCTGACGCTGTCCCGCCCGACCCCGCGTATCGAGGTGCTGGTGGGGGGCTTTGCCGGACTGATCGGCGGGGTTTCCGGGGTTTGGGGGCCGCCCACTGTGGCTTACCTGACGGCGCTTGGCACTGAAAAGGGCGAGCAGATCCGGGTGCAGGGGGTCATCTACGGCATGGGGGCCGCCGCCCTGCTTTTTGCGCATGTGGGGTCCGGCGTGATGCGGGCGCAGACACTTCCGTTTTCGGTGCTTCTGGTCCTGCCCGCCGTTCTGGGCATGTGGATTGGCGGCCGTCTTCATGATCGCATTGATCAAGCCCTTTTTAAGAAGGCAACGCTCATAGTGTTGCTGCTGGCGGGGGCGAACCTGTTGCGCCGGGGGCTGATGGGCTGACAAGGTGTTGGGGAGTCCGGCCCCGTACTAGGGCAACCAAAGGAGAGGGCAACCAAGGGAGCATGCCGTGTTGACGCGATTGAATGCAGAACAGCTGGCGCTTGGGTCCATTCTGGTTGCCTTGCTGGTTCTGGCGCTCAAGCTGTTGGCCTGGTGGCTCACCTCCTCTGTTGCGCTGCTGTCGGATGCGCTGGAATCGCTGGTCAATGTCGGTGGCGCGGTGATGGCCTGGATTGCGGTGCATTATGCCCGGCGACCTGCGGATGACGGTCATCCCTTTGGTCATCACAAGGCTGAGTATTTCTCGGCGGTGATCGAGGGCATCATGATCATCATCGCTGCCTTTTTGATTGTTGAACAATCGCTGCATGCGCTGACCAACCTCGCGGAGCAACCTGATTGGGGTTGGGGCGGATTGATGGTCAATGCCATCGCGCTGGGGCTCAATCTGGTCTGGGCGCGTCTGTTGCTGCTGCGCGGCCGCAGGCTCAGCTCGCCTGCGCTGCAGGCGGGAGGGCGCCATCTGATGAGCGATGTCTGGACCTCGGTTGGGGTGCTGGGCGGATTGGGGCTGGCGATGCTCACCGGATGGGTGATCCTGGATCCGCTGTTGGCGCTTGTGGTGGCGGCCAATATTCTGCGCGAAGGCTATCAGGTGGTGGTCTCTTCGGTGAACGGGCTGATGGATTCCGCCGCCCCCGAAGCGGAACGCTTGCGGATCGAAGAGATCCTGCAGCAAGAGGCAAATGGTGCGCTTCAGGTGCATGGGCTGCGGACAAGACGGGCGGGGGTGGCGCTGTTTGTCGAGTTTCACCTGGTGGTGGCGGGGGAGATGACGGTGCGGGCGTCGCATGACATCTGCGACCGTATTGAAGAGGGCATTCAAGCCGCCTTTCCCGAAGCGCAAGTCAATATTCACGTCGAGCCCGAGCACAAGATGGAGCCCTCTGGCATCGCGCCAGAGTAACCCAGCAAGGTGGTAATCTGCCCTTGGCCTTGAGCTGGCGGGACGTTAAGCCTCGCCAAGACAAAAGACGCACAGGCAGAAACAGGAGCTCAGATTATGACGATGCAATGGGAGAGGTTGTTGAACCCCGGACGTTTGTGTCGCCCGGAATTCGCAGAGGCGCCTGGGCGTCCGGCTTATCTGCAGGACTATGACCGGATCCTGTTTTCCGAACCCTTTCGCCGTCTGGCGCAAAAGACCCAGGTGCATCCTCTGTATGAACATGACCATGTGCATCACCGGATGATCCATAGCCTGGAAACCGCCAGCGCTGGGCGCTCGCTTGGGGTGCTGGCAGGGCAGGCGATGCTGGAGCGGGGGTTGATCAGCGAGGCGCAACGCGACGCCATCGCGGGCACAATTCAGGCGGCCTGTCTTTTGCACGACATTGGCAATCCCCCCTTTGGTCATTCCGGCGAGGACAGCATTGGCCAGTGGTTTGCCCAGCAGTTTCAAGCGGGCACCGGGGTTGCAGGCAGCATTCCCCAGGCGCAACAGGCAGAGTTCGAAGCCTTTGAGGGCAACGCCCAGGGCTTTCGCATTGCGGCTCGGTTGGAGATGGCGCGGCGCGCGGGCGGCATGCGGCTGTCCTATGCGACGCTGGGGGCTTTCATGAAATATCCTTGCACCGCAGAGGCGCGCCAGCAGGCAGAACCGGGCTATGTCGGGCTCAAGAAATTTGGCGTTTTCCAATCCGAGGCGGTGCTGTTCGCCGAGGTTGCAGAGGCGTTGGGGCTGCGGGCCGAGGGTGTCGGCGTAGGCAAATACTGGCGTCGCCATCCGCTGGCCTTTCTGGTCGAGGCGGCAGATGACATCTGTTACCGCATTCTGGATCTTGAGGATGCCGCTACAGTTGGCGACCTGAGCGCGCAGCAGGTGATCACCTGCCTGGAAGAGATCGCGGGCAAGCCAAATCGCGCAGACGACGCATCCATGACCGTGGCTGAGGTCGTGGCGATGCGCCGGGCGGGGGCCATTCATCAGGCGATCGAGGCCGCGGTCGAGGCCTTTATGGCCAACTATGATGCGATCATGGCTGGGGATTTCAATGATGGCTTGATGGAGGTCTCCTCCAAGGCAGAGGCCTTTGCCCAGGTGAAGGATATCTCTAACGCGCGGATCTTTACCGCGCAGCGCAAGACCGAGCTGGAGATCGCGGGCCGCTCTGTGATCTTTGCGGTGCTGGATCACTTTCATGGGCTGTATGGGGATCTGCGCGACTGCGGTTGGGACAGTGAATTGTTCCTGGCGCGTCACGGCTATTGGGCCAAGCTGGTGCGGGCGGTGGGTCTGGACCTGCGCGATATATCGGATGCCTATTCCGCCACGCATGCGCTGGCGGATTTTGTTTCCGGCATGACCGACCGTTATGCGGTCAAGGTGCGGGACATGGTGTCCGGGCGGATCTGAACCCCGCAATTTTGGCGCAATAGAACTCTGTGCTAAGTTGTCCCCTGTGTATTGTGCTGGGGAATTGGTGTCGTGTTTGAATTGTTCAAATCTGTTTTCTTGAGCTGTGTTGATGTCAGCCGTTGCCGGCTGTTTCTGCCTTTGTCAGTGGTTCTGTTTGGCTTTGCAGTTGCGGCGACTGCGAGCACCACCGAACGCCGTGTCGCACTTGTCATTGGCAATGGTGCGTACTCCCATGTGCCGCGCTTACAGAACCCGACAAATGACGCGCTGGATCTGGCGCAAACCCTGCGGCGTATCGGTTTCGAAGTGACCGAGGCCATCGACCTAGATTATCGCGATATGCGCCTGGCTGTACGGGATTTCTCTGAACAAGCCGAAAACGCGGATATCGCGCTGCTTTACTATGCAGGGCATGGCATCGAGATAGAGAACACCAATTATCTGATCCCCATCAATGCGGAGCTGAAGCGCGCTTCTGATGTCGAGTTCGAAGCGCTTCGCCTGGACGCCCTGCTGAGTGCTCTGGCGGCCCCGAAGGGGCTCAAGATCGTGCTGATTGATGCCTGCCGTGACAATCCGTTTCGGGTCAGCATGCGCCAGAGTGGTGCTACGCGGTCCATTGGCCGAGGTCTGGCGCGGATTGAACCCACGGGTGTTGTTGTTGGCTATGCGGCCAAGGGGGGAACCTATGCCCTTGATGGTCATCAGCGCAACAGCCCCTATGCGATGGCGCTGATGGAGCATCTGGAAACCCCGGGGCTGGAACTGGGCAAACTCTTTCGCAAGGTACGCGACAGCGTCTTTGAGGTAACGGAGCAGCAGCAAGAGCCCTTTGTCTACGGCTCTTTGCCCGGGCACGACATCTATCTGGTCGACCCTTTGCCGGTTGCGATGCCGATCCCTGTGCCAGTAGCTGAGGCACCGCCGCCCGCGCCGATCCTGGATGATCAGGAGCTTTCACGCGACTTTGCAGTGACCTCCGAGCGGCAAAGCCCAACGGCCTGGCGGTCTTTCCTGCAAAAGCATCAGGTGCATGAGGGGCACCCTCTGCTGGAGCTGGCAGAGGAGAGGATGGCGGCGCTGCTTCTGGATCGCGATATTGATCGGGGCTACAGCATCGGCGAGCCTTGGTTGGCGACCGCTGTCCGCAGTGGTGAGCAAATCTCTTTGACACGGCAAGACCGTCAGTTGATCCAGCAATCCCTGAACATGATGGGGTTTGACACTGGCGGCGTGGATGGCCAGTTCGGGCCTAAATCCCGCCGTGCCATCGGCAAGGCCCGTACCCGGGCCGGACTTGCCCCGGGGACCAATGTGGATGTGGCCTTGCTTCGTATTCTCCCCAATGCCCTGATTCTGCGACAACTGCAGTCGGACAAAGCACGCAGCTACCTTCCCGAAGATCTTCCCTCAGGTCTCGAGCCACGCTTGCGAAAGGCCCTGCTGGCCTTGAAAGGACGCAAGTTGCTTTTCGACTATTTTCAGGGACATCTCTACATCGTGGTTTCGACCCCCTGGACCGGCAGCTCCTGGAAATTCACCTCCGAACTTGCCCAAAAGGCCGGAGGCCATCTGGTTGCTATCGGCAGCCGCGTGGAAAACGACTTTCTGGTAGATTTGTTCTCGCAGGATGAAACCTTCATTCACAAGGATTGGCAGGGGCACCAGATGGGCCCCAACATCGGCTTGCATCAAGTGGATTTCAGCAATGAACCTGCCGGGGGCTGGGAGTGGGCAAACGGTGATCGCGTGACCTACAATGGCTGGAGCCCGGGCAATCCGGACAACCATCGGAACCAGCAACACATCGCCCGTTTCTGGCTTAAGGCCAAGATGAACCGAGCTGGTGCCAAGGTGCGGTATTGGGACGACGGGACCGGGGGCTACGGCACGGGCTTCATTATCGAAATCGAGTAGGAAAAGAAAAAGCCCCCGGTGAAAAAAACCGGGGGCTTTGGTCTGTGATGAATTTGGTGCTTAGCTGATCGCGGCGGCTTTTACGTCTTCGTCGATATAGGGCAGATACTGTTCGAAGTTGTTCGAGAACATTTCAACCAGTTTGGCGGCCTGTTTGTCATAGGCGGCCTGATCGTCCCAGGTGCGGCGGGGATCCAGCAGCACTTCGGCAACACCAGGCACAGAGACCGGCACGTCAAAGCCAAAGTTGCTGTCCTTGCGGAACTCGACCTCGGCCAGTGAGCCCTCGAGCGCGGCGGTCAGCAGCGCGCGGGTGGCGCGGATCGGCATGCGCGAGCCAACGCCATAGGCACCACCGGTCCAGCCCGTGTTGACCAGCCAGCAGGTTGCGCCGTGGGCAGCGATCTTTTCACGCAGCAGGTTGCCATAGACTTCGGGGCGACGTGGCATGAAGGGCGCGCCAAAGCAGGTGGAGAATGTGGGCTCTGGCTCAGTCACGCCGCGCTCGGTGCCGGCCACTTTGGAGGTGAAGCCGGAGAGGAAGTGATACATGGCCTGCGCCGGGGTCAGCCGCGCGATGGGAGGCAACACGCCAAAGGCATCACATGTCAGCATGATGATGTTCTTGGGGTGGCCACCGGTTGCGCTCTGCGAGGCGTTGGAAATGTAGTGCAGCGGGTAGGCGCAGCGCATGTTGGCGGTGAGGCTGTCGTCCTCGAAATCCAATTCCTTGGTCTCTTCGTCAAAGACCATGTTTTCGATCACGGTGCCGAACTTGGAGGTGGTGGCGTAGATTTCCGGCTCAGCCTCGGGGTTGAGGCTGATGGTCTTGGCGTAGCAGCCGCCCTCAAAGTTGAAGGTGCCGTTGTCGGCCCAGCCGTGCTCATCGTCGCCGATAAGCACGCGGTCGGGATCGGCAGACAGGGTGGTCTTGCCGGTGCCGGACAGGCCAAAGAACACCGCCGTGTCGACCGGGTTGCCCTTGGCGTGGTTGGCCGAGCAATGCATCGGCATGATGCCTTTTTCGGGCAGCAGGTAGTTCAGCAGGGTAAAGACAGATTTCTTGTTTTCACCAGCATATTCGGTGCCACCGATCAGGATCATCTTGCGGTCAAAGTTCATCGCGATGACGGTTTCAGAGCGGCAGTCGTGACGCTTGGGGTCAGCCTGGAAGCTGGGGCAGTTGATGACGGTAAAGTCGGCCACAAAATCGTTCAGGTCTTCGCGCTCGGGGCGACGCAGCATGGTGCGGATGAACAGCCCGTGCCAGGCCAGCTCGGTGACCATGCGGACATTGATCGAATGCTTGGGGTCGGCACCGCCAACCAGATCCTGCACGTGGTAGTCGCCGCCCTTCATGTGCTCCAGCATGTCGACATAGAGGTTGTCGAAGCCTTCGGGGCTCATTTCGGCGTTGTTTTCCCACCAGATGGTGTCCTTGACGCTGTCGGATTTGACAACGTGCTTGTCCTTGGGGGAGCGACCGGTGAACTTGCCGGTGGTGACGAGGAAAGCGCCACCATTGCCCAGGGTGCCTTCGTCGCGCTTCAGTGCGGCTTCGACAAGCGCAGGCTCCATGAGGTTGTAATGGACATTGCCCAGACCCTCGATACCTTGATCCTCGAGGCGGAAATTCGGGTTAACCCGTCCAGATGCCATGTGTTCTCTCTCCTGTGCCGGCAATGTTTGCCGCATAGATTAAAAGCTGCGCCCCAAGGCAGATCGGGGCAGAAGGGCCGGTAGCGACACCGGCTGGGCAGCTCATAACATGACGGTTCCATGACTGAACAGGACGGTTTGGCGCAGTTAGCGCCATCAAATCCCGGTTTAGCGCAACCATTATGGCCGCTGCCTATTCGCGCAGCAATGTTCAGCGGATGATAAGACATTTTTGCCCTAATTATGTCCAAAGATTACCGCGATTCGCCAATGGGGATTGATTCGGCGGTCGAGAACAGCGATTAAGGTAAAAAAAATACAGGCAATAACAGAGCAGATTTAGGGGCAAATCCAATGTCGAAGATTGCTTTGGTGGATGATGACCGCAACATTTTGACTTCGGTGGCGATGACACTCGAGGCCGAAGGATTTGAGGTCGAAACCTATCATGATGGGCAGGCCGCACTGGATGCCTTTAACAAGAAACTGCCGGATATGGCTGTGCTCGACATCAAGATGCCGCGCATGGACGGGATGGATCTGTTGCAGCGACTGCGCCAGAAAACCCAGATGCCGGTGATCTTTCTCACCTCCAAGGATGATGAGATCGACGAGGTTCTGGGCCTGCGAATGGGGGCGGACGACTACGTCAAAAAACCCTTCTCGCAGCGTCTATTGGTAGAGCGGATCCGCGCCCTGTTGCGGCGTCAGGATGCGCTGAACGGCGAAGAGGTCGGCATCGAAAGCCCCGAGACCAAGGTGATGGAACGGGGCAATCTGCGGATGGATCCGCTGCGGCATGCGGTCAGCTGGAAAGGCAATGATGTCTCGCTGACGGTCACAGAATTCCTGTTGTTACAAGCGCTGGCGCAGCGTCCCGGTTTTGTCAAAAGCCGCGATCAGTTGATGGATGTTGCTTATGATGACCAGGTCTATGTCGACGACAGAACCATCGACAGCCACATCAAACGTCTGCGCAAGAAGATGCGGACGGCGGACGGCGATTTTGCGGCAATCGAGACCCTCTATGGGATCGGCTATCGCTATAATGAAGAATAGGGTCTGCGCCCTGTACCGGGGAGGCATGCATCAATGCGTGACACGGGACTGACGACAGGTCAGCAGGATGGCGATGTGGTTCTGGGCGACGATTGGGTCGCGCCGGATCAGACCGTTGTGGCCGAAATGCAGGTCAAGCGGGCCCGGCGAGGTTTTTTCTCGCTGAAGGGGTCGCCGCTGACCCGCAAGATCATCACCTTCAATCTTATTGCCTTGATCCTGTTGGTGACCGGGGTGCTTTATCTCAACTCCTCGCGTCAGAGCCTGATCAAGCAGCGGGCTGGCGCGCTGGTGGCCGAGGTCTCCCTGATTGCCGATGTCTTTGAGGCGGTGATGCCCTCTGCCGGGGCTGTCAGCCTGACAACAGGCGATGGGATTGATGTGGCAGATACCCTGGGTGGGTTGACCCTGCGCGGCGGGGTCGAGGCCTTTGTCTTTGATAGCTCCGGGGTGCTGGTGGCGCAGGTGACCGGGGTTGAACGCCCGGATGCGCTCAATGCACTGAACGAAGGCGCCAAGACTCGCACGTTGATTTCCGACGGCCTGTCGACGCTGTGGTCCGCCCTCGGAGGGGTGTTCCAGTCGAGCGGGCCGGACCAAGCCGATATCAAGCCGCTGGAGGAGCAGCTGCGCAAGCTGGCGCAACAGTCCCTGGCTGGTGCGGCACAGATCGAGCTGGTGACTGACACGGATGGCGGTTCGGTCTTTTCTGCGGTGGCTCCGATCTACAGCAATGGGACGGTGATCGGCACTGTTGCGCTGGCCTCTCCAGCGGGAGAGATCGACGCTCTGGTGCGTGGTGAGCGCGAACGTGTCTTGCAGATTTTCATCATTGCCTTGCTGGTCTCCGTTGGGCTCAGTCTGGTGCTGGCCTCTACCATTGCCAATCCGCTGGCCGATCTGGCCGAAGCCGCCGAACTGGGCCGTGATCGTGATGCCCGAAAGGCGCAGCCGGGGCGGGTGCGAATCCCGGATCTTTCGGCGCGCCCCGATGAGATCGGCCGCCTGAGCCGGGCGCTGCGGGGCATGGTCAAGGCGCTCTACAGCCGGATCGACAGCAACGAACAATTTGCTGCAGATGTGGCCCATGAGATCAAGAACCCGCTGGCAAGCCTGCAATCGGCTGTTGGCACCCTGCGCATGGTCAAGCGGGATGATCAGCGAGAAAAGCTGATGGAAGTGATCGAACATGACGTGCGTCGCCTGGACCGGCTGGTCAGCGATATCTCCAATGCCTCGCGGCTGGATGCGGAGCTGGTGAAAGAGGAAGAGGAAGAGTTCGACCTGCTCAAGATGCTGGGCAATCTGAACCAGTATCTGGGAGAGGATGCCCGCGCCAAGGAGATCGACTATATCACCGATCTGCCGCAACACCCGGTGATGATCCAGGGGTTGGAGGCGCGTCTGGCCCAGGTCTTTGTCAATCTGATCACCAATGCGATTTCCTTTTGCGAAGAAGGGGATGCCATAAGGGTCTGGGCCCGGCGCCGTGACAATCGGGTGTTGGTCGTGGTCGAAGACACCGGTCCCGGTATTCCCGAACAGGCACTGTCGAAAGTCTTCAAACGCTTCTATTCGCAGCGCCCCATGGAGCATTTTGGCAATAACTCCGGCCTGGGGCTGGCGATCTCGAAACAGATCGTCGAAGCGCACGGCGGCGTGGTTTGGGCCGAGAATATTCGCCCCACCGAAGCGGATGTCACCTCTGAGCCCTTGGGGGCCCGATTTGTTGTTGGCCTGCCTGTCTGATTAGTGATGCCCCAAGTTGCCCCCAGTCAGACCGAGCATGCCAGTTGTGTGGCGCTTGCCGGACGTGGGCTTTTGATCCGCGGGGCCTCGGGCAGCGGCAAATCTACTCTGGCTTTGCAGCTAATGGGCTATGGCGCGGATCTGGTGGCGGATGACCGAGTGCAGCTCTGGCGGCAGGGGGGGCAGGTCATGGCCAACGCCCCGGACAGCTTGGCCGGGCTCATCGAGGCCAGGCACCTGGGGATTTTGCGGGCCGCATCACAGGGGCCGGTTCCGCTCTGTGCTATAGTCGAGATGGACCGTCTTGAAACCGAGCGTCTCCCACGCCGCCGTCACGCGGCGCTGCTGGGGCAGGATCTCATGGTCTTTTACCGGGTGCAGGCGGCGCACTTTGCTGCCGCGCTGCTGCAATTTCTCAAAGCTGGAGTGATGGATCCCGATGTCTGAGGCCAAGGCTAAGCCGATTGTGCTGGTGACCGGCCCCTCTGGGGCGGGGCGGACCACTGCGATCAATGTGCTGGAGGATCTCGGTTTTGAAGCCATTGACAACCTGCCGATGCGCCTGTTGCCGGGGCTGGTCTCTGCGGCCGGGGTGGCGGGGCCGATGGCTTTGGGATTGGACAGTCGCAACCGGGATTTCTCGCCGGCGGCCCTGCTGGATGTGATTGACCTGTTGGAAGCGCAAGAGGGCTGCGAGCTTTCGGTGCTGTATCTGGATGCCCGCCCTGAGATTCTGCTGCAGCGCTATTCCGAAACCCGACGTCGCCATCCCATGGCCCCCGCAGAGACGCCCGCTGTTGGCGTTCAGCGCGAGCTGAGCCTGATGGCACCGATTCGCGAGCGGGCCAATTTGCTGATGGATACTTCGGATATGAATGTGCATCAGCTGAAAGCGGAAATCGAGCTGCTGTTTGCGCCCGAGGGCCGCAAGCTGGCGCTCTCGCTGCAGAGTTTTTCTTACAAACGGGGGGTGCCGCGCAGCGTTGATCTGGTCTTTGATTGCCGGTTCCTGGCCAATCCCTATTGGCAGGCAGAGCTGCGTCAGCTGAATGGGCGCGATGCGCAGGTGCAGGCCCATGTCAGGGCGGATCCGCGCTATGAAGGGTTCTTTGCCCGGGTTCTGGATCTGACCTGTTTCCTGTTGCCGGCCTATCGGGCAGAGGGTAAATCGCATCTGTCGATTGCCTTTGGCTGCACCGGCGGGCAGCATCGTTCGGTGACACTGGCAGAAACCCTTGCGAAAGCCCTTGCGGAACAGGGCCAGCAGGTGTCAATTAGACACCGCGAGCTGCAAAGCTAGCAGAGAGACGGAGTTGCAGGGTTGATCGGGATCGTGATCGTGGCGCATGGCGGGCTGGCCAGGGAATACCTGGCCGCTGTGGAGCATGTCGTGGGGGCGCAGCCCAATCTTCTGGCGATTGCAATCGGACCGGATGACGATCGTGAAGACAAGCAATGTGAAATCTGCATTGCGGCCGACAAGGTTGATACCGGCGATGGCGTGGTGGTGGTGACCGACCTCTTTGGTGGCTCGCCTTCCAATCTCAGCCTGCGCGCCTGTACACCGGCCAACAGGCGCATTTTGTACGGAGCAAACCTGCCTCTTTTGATCAAGCTGGCCAAATCCCGCCACCTTGTTGTGGGCGAGGCCGTGCGTCAGGCGATGGAGGCAGGACGCAAGTATATCAACTGTCAAAATGTTAATCCCGATGGGGAGCAGGCGCGCTAAATGACTTTGAAGACATTGAAAATCGTGAACGAAAAGGGGCTTCATGCCCGCGCCTCAGCCAAGCTGGTGGAGGTTGTCGAAGGCTTTGATGCCACGGCAGAGGTTTCCAAGGACGGAATGTCTGCCTCGGGCGACAGCATTATGGGGCTTTTGATGTTGGCAGCCTCGAAAGGAACGACTATTGACGTCGAGACTTCGGGGCCGGATGCTGGTGCTCTTGCTGAAGCAGTACAGGCTCTGGTGGCCGACAAATTCGGCGAGGG
This sequence comes from Roseobacter sp., assembly GCA_015665415.1. GTDB lineage: Bacteria > Pseudomonadota > Alphaproteobacteria > Rhodobacterales > Rhodobacteraceae > Pseudophaeobacter. The sequence goes on along the minus strand of JADFAE010000015.1, from coordinate 11,858 downwards.
CTTTTGACCTCGGCCCCTTCGAACAGACGGGAATGGCACAGTGGCGGATACCGCACATGAGGAAAAAGCCGGCATTGCGCCGGAGGCCGAAGACGGCAGTGGCGAGGTCTATGACCGCCGCACCCTGACCTATGCCAACTCCTTTGATGACCGTTGGACCTCACTGGCCATCAAGGCCATTGAATGGGTGACCGGCAAGCTGACCATTCTGCGTATGGTCAACCGGTTTGAGAAACAGAATGCCGAATACCGGGGCCAGAAGTTCTGGCGTGGTGCGCTCAATATCATGGGCATCAAGCTGTTGACCCCGCAAGAGCAGATCGATCGTATTCCGGGTGAGGGCCCGGTGGTGATCGTGGCCAACCACCCCCACGGGATGGTTGATGGCATGATCTTTGCCGACCTGATTGGCCGGGTGCGTCAGGACTATCGCATTCTCACGCGCTCTGTTCTGACCGGTCTGGACGAGGCCGCGACCTCTTTCATGATCCCGGTGCCCTTTCCCCATGATCCCGAAGCGCAGAAAAAGATGGTGGAAATGCGCGCCAAGACCATGGCGCATCTCAAGGATGGCGGCGTCGTGGCGCTGTTTCCCTCGGGCGTAGTGATGTCTTCTGATACCTGGTTTGGTCCGGCAATCGAGCAGGAATGGAATGTCTTCACCGCCCAGTTGATCCGCCGCTCAGGCGCGCGGGTGGTGCCGATCTTCTTCCCGGGCAGCAATTCTCGCAGCTATCAGATCGCCAACAAGATCTCACCGATTCTGCGCCAGGGTCTGCTGCTGCACGAGATCGTTCGCTCCTGCAATAAACCGCAGGCACCGGTGGTGGGCGCACCTTTGAACGAAGAACAGATGGCGCAGCTGCAAAGCGACCCGCGTGGCTTCATGGCCTGGCTGCGGGAGCATACTCTGGGCCTCGAAGACGAAGCTTGAACAAAGAGATCTGTGCTGGGTCTTGGCCAAAGCCTGTTTCAGCTTCTGACTCACCAAAGCAGCAACTCCGAAGCCCGCATCCCCTGATCCCTGCGTGACAGCGCCTTGGCCCTGTCCCAAGCAAAATGACGGTGTCCACGCCCGCCGGGCGCGGAGCCTCCGCAATTTGGCTTGCGCCCTGTCCGCGCCGCCGTCCTGCGGGCGTCAGGCGATGAGGGCTCCGAAGCAGCGGCAGGGGTTGGATCAGCGGTGCGCGTTAGCGGGTTGGGACGGGGGAGTCACCGCGGTAGTCGTAAAAGCCGCGCTGAGTTTTGCGGCCCAGCCAGCCGGCCTCGACATATTTGGTCAACAGCGGGCAGGGGCGGTATTTGGTATCTGCCAGGCCTTCGTGCAGAACGTTCATGATGGCAAGACAGGTGTCCAGGCCGATGAAATCTGCCAGTTCCAGCGGGCCCATGGGGTGATTGGCCCCCAGTTTCATCGACTCATCGATAGACTTGACCGACCCGACCCCTTCGTAAAGCGTATAGACCGCCTCGTTGATCATTGGCATCAGGATGCGGTTGACGATGAAGGCGGGGAAGTCCTCGGCGCTGGCGGCGGTTTTGCCCAGCCGTTCCACCACGGTGCGGCAGCTGGCAAAGGTCTCTTCATCGGTGGCAATGCCGCGGATCAATTCGACCAACTGCATGATCGGGACCGGGTTCATGAAGTGAAAGCCCATGAAGCGTTCCGGGCGGTCGGTGCGGCTGGCCAGGCGGGTGATGGAGATCGAGGAGGTATTGGAGGTGAGAATCGTATGCGGCAACAGATGCGGTTGCAGATCCTCAAAGATCGCCTGCTTGACGGTTTCGCGTTCGGTTGCGGCCTCGATCACCAGATCCGTGGCACCGACATCGGCCAGCGTCAGGGTTGGAACAATCCGGGCCAGGGTCTGTGAAACATCGTCTTCGGTGATCTTGCCGCGGTCGGCCTGGCGGGTCAGGTTTTTGTGAATCGTGCTGATCGCCGCATCCAAGGATTGCTGATTTACATCATTCAAAACAACATCATAACCCGCAAGCGCCATGACGTGAGCGATGCCGTTGCCCATTTGGCCTGCGCCGATGATGCCGATTTTCTTGATTTCCATACCCATGGCTCCTGAATTGCCTGCGCCGCGATCTTATCGGGCGGCTTGGGGCAGGCACAAGGCTGCACGCCCGGAATTTTAGGTGAAATTTAACTTTAGGGAATTTGCAATCTTTCCCGCCCAAAGTGATCCTTGGGTGAATAAAAGGTGGGAGCCATGAGCTACGAACTCAAAAGCGCTGGGGCGCTTTCGGGGGGAACGTGCTGCTATGCCGGATCGCGGCTGCCAGTACGTGGCCCCAAACGGGATCTGACAAAACCATATATCGCGTTCCTGGGGGGGACCGAGGTATTTGGCCGTTTTGTCGAGACGCCGCTGTCGGATGTTAGCGAATCTTTGTTGAAAACTCCTTGCGTCAATCTGGCGGCGGTCAATGCCGGGCTGGACACGTTTGCGACGGATGAGGCCTTGTTGGCTGTCGCGCGCAACGCCGAATACACGGTGCTGCAAGTGATGGGCGCGCAGAATATATCGAACCGCTATTACCGGGTGCACCCGCGGCGCAACGACCGGTTTCTGCAGGCGCAACCGCCGTTGAAACAATTGTTCCCCGAAGTCGACTATACCGAGTTTCATTTCAACAAACATCTGCTGACCACGCTGCAGGCGCTGTCCGAGGAGCGGTTTGATCAGCTGCGGGCGCATCTGCAAGAGGTCTGGTTGACCCGCATGCATCAGCTGATCAAGTCGCTGGAGGGGCGGGTGATCCTGTTGCGGGCCAGCTATGAGCTGACGGGCAGCGCGGCCTTTGGCCAAGAGCCGGTTCTGGTCGACAGCAAGATGCTCAAATCCCTGCGCGCTCAGGTCAGGGGGCTGGTGGAGGTCACCGCAGCGCCGGCCGGACGGGTCGATGATTTTGATGGCATGGTCATGGGCGAGCTGGATCTTCCTGCGGCGCAACATGTGCTGGGCCCCGCAGAGCATGTCCGCATCGGCTGCACCCTGGCAGAGCGGCTACAGGAGCTGGCCCGGCACGATTGAGATCCTCGCGATGGCTTTGGTGGCCGACGTGATGACTAACACGGCAAACGGGGCCCGCATGTGAATGCGAGCCCCGTTCGAATTTTGGGTCTGCTCACAGAGGCTACCCCCTGTGAGCGCCTCAAGCGCCTCAGCCGAGTTTTTCGGTGAGCTCGGGCACGGCGGCAAAGAGATCTGCAACCAGACCAAAGTCGGCAACCTGGAAGATTGGTGCCTCTTCGTCCTTGTTGATCGCAACGATCACCTTGGAGTCCTTCATGCCAGCCAGGTGCTGGATGGCACCGGAGATGCCAACGGCGACATAGAGGTCAGGCGCGACAACTTTGCCGGTCTGGCCAACCTGCCAGTCGTTGGGGGCGTAGCCAGAGTCCACGGCGGCGCGCGAGGCACCAACTGCGGCACCCAGCTTGTCGGCCAGGCCTTCGATCAGTTTGAAGTCTTCTTCGGAGCCAACGCCACGGCCACCGGAGACCACAACACCAGCCGAAGTCAGCTCAGGGCGATCCGAGGCGGCAACCTTGTCCTCGACCCACTCGGACAGGCCGGGGTTGTCGGCGGCACCGATGGTGTCAACGGAGGCAGAGCCGCCGTCGCCAGCAGCGTCAAAAGTTGCGGTACGGAAAGAAATCACTTTCTTTGCGTCCGAGGATTTGACGGTCTGGATGGCGTTGCCCGCATAGATCGGACGCTCGAAGGTGGAGCCGTCTACAACGGCTGTCACATCCGAGATCACCATGACGTCGAGCAGCGCGGCCACGCGGGGCAGCACGTTCTTGGCGTCGGTGGTGGCTGGGGCTACGATGTGCTCGTAGTCGCCTGCCAGCGAAGCAATCAGCGCCGCTGTGGGTTCCGCAAGGCGGTGACCAAGCGATGCATCTTCGGCAACCAGAACGCGTGACACGCCAGCGATCTTGGCGGCTTCGGCACCGGCTTCGGCCGCAGAAGCGCCAGCGGCCAGAACCGTCACGTCACCCAAAGCGGCAGACGCGGTCACGGCCTTGGCGGTTGCGTCCAGCGCCAGGGCGCCATCGGTCACTTCAGCAAGGAGAAGAACAGCCATTACACAGCCCCCGCTTCTTTGAGTTTCTCGACCAGTTCGTCAACCGAACCAACGATAATGCCAGCAGCGCGGGCTGCGGGCTCGGTGGTGGAAACCACTTCCAGGCGCGGAGTGACATCAACGCCGTAATCCGCAGCGGTCTTTTCGGCCAGCGGCTTTTTCTTGGCTTTCATGATGTTTGGCAGCGAGGCGTAGCGGGGCTCGTTCAGGCGCAGGTCAACGGTGATGATGGCGGGCATCTTCACGTTGATGGTCTGCAACCCGCCGTCGACTTCGCGGGTCACTTTGGCGTTGTCGCCTTCGATGTCCAGCTCAGAGGCAAAGGTGCCCTGCGACCAACCCAGCAGAGCCGACAGCATCTGGCCGGTTGCGTTCATGTCATTGTCGATCGCCTGCTTGCCGCAGAGAACAACGCCGGGCTGTTCTTCGTCGACGATGCCTTTGAGGATCTTGGCAACGGCGAGGGGCTCGATGTCGGTGTGAACGTCATCAGCTGCCACAACCAGAATGGCGCGGTCTGCACCCATGGCCAAAGCAGTGCGCAGGGTTTCCTGGGACTGTTTGACACCGATGGACACGGCCACAACTTCATCAGCCTTGCCGGCCTCTTTCAGACGGATCGCTTCTTCGATAGCGATTTCGTCGAAAGGGTTCATCGACATTTTGACGTTGGCGAGATCGACACCGCTGCCGTCCGCTTTGACGCGGACCTTCACGTTATAGTCAATCACGCGTTTGACAGGCACAAGTACCTTCATTTTACGTTCTCTCCTTACCAAACGGCTCACCACCAAGGCGGCTGCCCTCTATGCTCTCGCGCTGTTGATACCGGGTCAGCCCGGGGCACAACAGGGAAAAATCGTCACGTTTTGTATCGCGGACGTCGTGTTTGGCTATTTGCCACGACAATCTTGCAAGAATGTTTCGTGAGGGTCGCGCGTGTTTCGCATGAGGACACGGAACAACGGCTGCCTGCTCACCCCGGAGTGACGAAATCCGGGATGACCAAGTGGTAGAGGCGAATCGTGCCCCTGTCGATAGCACTGCGGCAGCGTGACGCTGCGGCGCAGCATGTGACGTAGGGTGCGATGAGATGTGATCGTAGCGAGGTTAGCGATTGGCGCCCGGCACCCAGAGCACATCCTTGGCCCCCATGTCATTGGCCTGACGTGAGGCGACAAAAAACCAGTCGGACAACCGGTTGAGGTAGGTCACTGCTACCGGATTGATCTCTTCGACGGTGGCAAGCTCTGTGGCCAGACGCTCGGCCCGCCGGGCCACGGTGCGGCAGACATGCAGATGCGCCGCCAGGGCAGAGCCACCCGGCAGCACAAAGCTGCGCAGCGCCGCTAGATCCTTGTTCATCGCGTCGATTTCCGTCTCCAGCCGATCGACCTGTGACTGGGCAATGCGCAGCGGCGGATAGTCTGCCTCAGCGTCTTTTTCCATGTCGGGACGGCACAGGTCGGCGCCAAGATCAAACAGGTCGTTCTGGATTCGCGACAGGGCCGCGTCCATGTCGCCCTCGGCGCTGAGGCGGGCGACGCCAATAAAGGCGTTGAGCTCATCCGAGGTGCCATAGGCATTGACCCGGGCATCATGTTTGGCCACGCGGGTGCCATTGCCCAGGGCGGTGTCGCCCTTGTCTCCGGTGCGGGTGTAAATCTTGTTCAGGACCACCATGGCTACTGGCCTCCCTGGCCGCGCAGATAGACATAGGCCACCAGCAGGACGACGGCGATGAATTGAAACAGAAGCCGCAGCCGCATCAGCCTGTTGGAATTGTTGCGGTTGAATTTCCCGCCCTTGCCAAAGCTGCCAAGTCCCAGAACCAGAACCACCACCACGGCGGCCATGGCCAGAATGGCGAGAATATAAAGTGGATCGCCCATGTGTCGTCTTCCTTCGCGTTTGCCTGAAGGCAGGTCTAGCGCCAGTTGCCCGCCTTGGCGACAGGCAATTCCCTATCTGAGCCGGACCAGGATGCGGTCAATTGCCCGGGTGGGCAGGATCCGCCGCAGCAGGCCTGCGACATGGGTTGGCGTGGTCACATAGTAACGCGGGCGCGGCCGGGGCGATTCGCAGGCATGGATCAGCTTGGCGGTGACTGCCGCAGCGGGCAGTTCAAACCTGTCCGGCCCAGAGCTTTCGTAGAGGCGTTTCAGCAGGCTTGTTTCATACAGCGGGCGCAGGGCGGAATTCTTCCAGTCCACAAAACGCTCAAAATGCGGGATTGAGTTTTCGCGGATTTTGGAGGTCACCGGACCGGGCTCGATCAGCACCACCTTGATATCGGTGTCCGACAGCTCAATCCGCAGCGTATCGCTAAGGCCCTCGATGGCATATTTTGTGGCCACATAGGCGCCGCGCCAGGGAAAGGAGACAAAGCCCAGAATAGAGGAGTTCTGCACGATGCGCCCATGCCCCTGGGCGCGCATCACCGGAAGAACCTGGCGGGTCAGCTCGTGCCAGCCAAAGACGTTGCTTTCAAAGATGTCGCGCAAACCGGCAGTGGCCAGATCCTCGACCGCGCCGGGCAGCCCATGGGCGCCGTTGTTGAACAGCACATCCAGCGTTCCGCCGGTCGCCTTCAGAACCTCGGCAAGGCCTGCGGTAATGCTGGCGGCATCGCAGTAGTCAATGCGGGGGCTGTCAAAACCCTCGGCGCGCAACCGGTCGCAGTCCGCGTCTTGACGACAAGAGGCAAAGACGCGCCAGCCCCGATCCCGCATGCCGCGTGCTGCATCCAGACCGATCCCAGAGGAGCAGCCGGTGATCAGGATCGTTTTTTGCATCGATAACCCACTTCTGAAGTCGCCCCAAAGGGGCTGTTCAGAGGGTTATGAGCGTTTCTGGCTCACCAGGGAAGCGGCAACCCACCCGACCTTGTTGCCAATTTGGGTGCGCAGTTGCAGCCAGCCGGTGCCGCTGTCTTCGATCACCAGGACCTCATCCCCGGCCAAAAGCCGGGTCAGAACGGGATAGATGGTGCCCGGGCCCTGGCGCATGTTGACCCGCGAGGCGCGGATTTGGCGGATATCGAGATAGCTTTCCGGTACCGGCGGTACCGTCTCCGTGCCCGACAGGCCTGCGGTTTGGGTCTGGTCGGTGGTGATCGCTGCCAAGCCGCCCTGAATCGATGTCAGTCGCAGGCCACCGGCTGTTGTACTGCCGGCAAAGGCGATGCCGCTCTCCTGCAGAGTGGCCCCTGCCGACGCGATTTGCGCCAGGGCCACGGCCCGGCGTTGCGCCGGATTGGCCGCAGGGCGGGCGGGGGCTGTGGTTTCGCTATGCTGTGCGTGGACCTGCGAGGCGGCTCGCAATTTGGCGGACCGCTGGAATTTGGCGGTGGCCGCAGCAGGGCTGTAGGCAGGTTCGGTTGTGGCTAAGGGCACGCTTTTGCTGGCGAGCTCCACCGGGCGTTCGGGCGGGGCGAAATCCTGTCCACCGCTGATCTCGTAAAAACCCCAGCCCAAAAAGGCAAATGACACAACAACAAAGCGCGACATGGCGCATTCCCCCCGGAATAACAAATTAAATTCGGCAATATATGGCGGCAGGCCCAATTTCTCAGGAACAGGTTTGGGACCGTTGCGGCAGCAATCGCACCGCCAAAGCCTAGTCAAGTTCAATTAATATAGTTCGAATGCCTGTAAAGCACAGAATAGTTGCGTCTCACAGGGGAGAGTGCGGGGGCTTCTCCCCCCTTTGGGATAGGACAGCTGCCACTGAGATCTGCGTTATCCGTCCCGCCCCTGCTCATTGGGATCGCTTGAGAACAGGGCGATCTTGTTGCCTTGGGGGTCACGCAGATAGCTCACGTAGAAATGTGGACCATAGGCGGCGCGAAACCCCGGCTGGCCTTCGTCAAAGCCGCCAGCTGCCAAGGCGGCAGAATGCAGTTCACGTACCTGGTCTTGGCTGTGCGCTTGAAACGCAATCATGGCACCGTTCCCGGCTGAGGCCGGGTGCCCGTCGTAAGTTGGCTTGACGTAGAAATCCGGCAGAACGGGGGCCTGGCCCGGTGGGGGCGGCAGCGCGTAGCTCAGCCCCTCGGGTCCCTCGCTCAGCGTGTAATTCAGGGCGGGCAGGAAGGCAGAGTAAAATCGCTTTGCGCGGGGGATGTCATCGGCACCAACGGTGACATAGGCAATCATTCTGCTTGGGTCCTTTTGTAGGTCTGGTCAGGGCATTTGAATACCTGAGCCACAGTAATGCCAAGAGCGGCACTCGCTCAACTTGTGTTTCAGAAGGGCAGGTTGTGCTGTGTTGGTCGATTTTCAAAATTCTTGCACCGAGGGTCACAGCTGCACCTCGATTTGCGATGGCAGTGGATAATTCGGAACCTTGGCTTTACCGCGGCTGGTGGGGGAAGTATCACCAAAGTATGAACGACTCCGTAGATGATACCGATGCCCCTCAGCCGCAAAACGGCGAGATCCTGGAACCCCTGCGCCGCGCCATTGGTGAGCGCTATCTGACCTATGCGCTCAGCACCATCATGCACCGGGCCTTGCCGGATGCGCGTGACGGGTTGAAGCCGGTGCATCGTCGCATCCTCTACGCCATGAGCCGTCTGCGTCTCAGCTCCACCGGGGGGTTTTTGAAATCGGCCAAGATTTCGGGCGATACCATGGGGGATTTCCACCCCCATGGCGATGCCGCGATCTATGACGCCATGGCCCGGCTGGCGCAGGATTTCAACGTGCGTTACCCGCTGGTCGATGGTCAGGGCAACTTTGGCAATATCGACGGCGACAACCCGGCGGCCTCGCGCTACACAGAGGCCCGCATGACCTTTGTCGCCGAGGCGATGCTGGAGGGGTTGGCTGAGGATGCTGTTGATTTTCGGGACAATTACGATGGCCGCCTGACCGAGCCTTCGGTCCTGCCAGCGACCTTCCCCAATATTCTCGCCAATGGCGCGGCGGGCATCGCGGTGGGCATGGCGACCAATATTCCGCCCCATAATATCGCTGAGCTGATCGATGCCTGTGTGCATCTGATCAAGGCCCCGGGTGCCGACGACGACACATTGTTGAAATATGTGCCGGGACCGGATTTCCCCACCGGCGGCGTGATTGTCGAGCCGCGCGAAAATATCGCCAAGGCCTATCGCACCGGGCGTGGTTCGTTTCGGCTGCGCTGTACCCATGAGGTCGAGGATCTGGGCCGCGGTCAGTGGCAGATCGTGGTCACCGAGATCCCCTATCAGGTGCAGAAATCCAAGCTCATCGAGAAGATCGCCGAGCTGATCCAGACCAAGAAGGTGCCGATTCTCGCGGATGTGCGCGACGAAAGTGCCGAAGACATCCGCATCGTGCTGGAGCCGAAGTCGAAAAATGTCGACCCGGACGTGCTTATGAACATGATGTTCCGCAATTCCGATCTGGAGCTGCGTTTCAGTCTCAACATGAATGTGCTGATTGACGGGGTGACCCCTAAGGTCTGCTCGATGAAAGAGGTGCTGCGCGCCTTTCTGGATCATCGTCGTGACGTGTTGCAGCGCCGCTCGCGCCATCGCATGGCCAAGATCGATCACCGGCTTGAAGTGCTGGATGGTTTCATCATCGCCTTCCTCAATCTGGATCGGGTGATCGACATCATCCGCTATGATGAAGACCCCAAAGCCGCCCTGATGCGGGAGAACTGGGATCTCGATCATCCCCGCGCCTTTACCGAGGCAGATTATGTCACGCCGGGCAAAGGCGACGGCAGCCTGAGCGAGGTCCAGGCCGAGGCGATCCTCAACATGCGCCTGCGCAGTCTGCGCAAGCTGGAAGAGATCGAGCTCACCCGCGAACGTGACGCGCTGCGCGAGGAGCGCGCTGGGCTGGTAGAGCTTTTGGGTTCCGATGAGCTGCAGTGGGTCAGGATCACCGAGCAGCTCCGCGAGACCAAGAAACAGTTTGGCAAGAGCTACGCAGGCGGTGCGCGCCGGACCCGCTTTGCTGAGGCTGGCGAAGTTGAAGAGGTGCCGCTGGAAGCGATGATCGACCGCGAGCCAATCACCGTGGTCTGCAGCCAGATGGGCTGGATCCGGGCGATGACCGGCCATATCGATCTGGCCCGCGAGCTGAAGTTCAAGGATGGCGATGGTGCGCGCTTCATTTTCCACGCCGAGACCACCGACCGGTTGCTGGTCTTTGGCAGCAACGGGCGGTTCTATACCGTCAGCGCCGCCAATCTGCCGGGCGGGCGCGGCATGGGCGAGCCTCTGCGCCTCATGGTCGATCTGCCCAACGAGGTGGAAATCGTCGATATCCTAATCCACAACCCCGAAGGCCGCCTGCTGGTGGCCTCGAGCGCGGGCAACGGCTTCATCTGCGCCGAAAAGGAAATCGTGGCCCAGACCCGCAGCGGCAAACAGGTCTTGAACGTCAAGGAAGACGATCGCGCCCGGATCTGTGTCCCGGTGAGCGGCGATCACGTGGCGGTGGTTTCCGAGAACGGCAAGTTCCTGGTCTTTGCGATCGAGGAAATGCCGGAACTGACCCGGGGCAAAGGCGTGCGCCTGCAAAAATACAATATGGCGCGTGGCAAGCAGGGCTCGCTGGAACTGGACGGCGGCCTCAGCGACATCACCACCTTCAACTGGGAAGAGGGCATCTCATGGGAAATGGGCGGTGGCAAGACCCGGCACGAGAGTGACCTCAGCCAGTGGTTGGGCAAGCGCGCCGGAATCGGCAAACGTCCGCCCTATGGGTTCCCGCGTGACTATAAGTTCAAGTGATCAGGCAGCTTTTTGCCCATCATCTGTGGCCCTCGCGCCACCGAAGCCAATGAGAGCCGCCCTTCCCGGTTTACCGAAAGGGCGGCTCTGGTCTATTTGAACCCATCCTGAAATTGCATTCCTAGACGCATGAGGCCCCTGATGATCCGAATTCTTGCTCTTCTGGCCTCGCTGGTCGTGCTGGCAGCCTGTGAAACCACCACGCTGGATGAGCCGCCAGAGGATCTGGGCGATTTCAACATGCGCGTTGGCTTTGTCTATACCGACAAGGCGCTGCAATGGCCGCTGTCGCGCAGCGCGGAGCCCTCAGAGTGGAATGAGCCGATCGAACGGGCGCTGGAGGCACGTCTGGGTCGTTATGACGGCAGCGGGCAATATGATGTTGCCATCACCCTCGAAGGCTTCCTTTTGGCCACGGGGGGCATTCCGGTTCTGGTCAATCCCAAAAGCGCCGCAGTGGTGAATGTCTTTGTCTATGATGTTAGCAGCAAGGCCTATCTGGTGCGAAAGCACCAAATGAAGATCTTTGAGGATACCACCGGAGAAAGCGCCATCATTGGCTCCGGCTATAGCCGCACCAAGGCAGAGCAAATCGACGGTCTGGCGCTGAAAATTGTGGACGGGCTTGAGGAATATATCGCCGAACAACATGCAGAACATGGCTGGTTCGAGAGCGCCTCGGCTGCAGAGATTTCGGAGCAGATCGAGGACCCTGCAGCCCCCGTCGACGACAGCCTACCCTCAGAACCAGCTCCGGAAGGCTGAGTTTGGCCAAAATTGCGGCTGTCAAGCAGGAACGGGTTGATTTTTCTTCTCAAACCAAATATGCGGCGCGCGCAGAGAAAATTTGGGTCGACGGTCGACCCTCTCATTCAAAAGGGCGCCTAGAGAATGGCTAAGGAAAAGTTTGAACGTAATAAGCCGCACGTCAACATCGGCACCATCGGCCACGTTGACCACGGTAAGACCACGCTGACCGCAGCGATCACCAAATACTTTGGTGACTTCAAAGCCTACG
>JADFAE010000029.1 GCA_015665415.1 Roseobacter sp. | reverse complement strand
CGGCGATTGTAAGGGCATTGGCGGTGACATTTTCGCCGGTCTCACCGTCGCCACGGGTCGCGGCCTGAACCAGTTTCCCGGATTCGTAGCGCAAAGACAGCGAGAGACCGTCTATCTTGGGCTCGGCGGTAAAAGACAGCGGAGCCTGCCCCTCGAATCCCAGGTAGCTGCGAATGCTGCGGGAAAAATCCTGAACATCCGAATCCTCAAAGGCATTGCCCAGCGACAGCATCCGAACCACATGCTGGATCTTGCCGAACCCAGAGCCTGTCACCGCAGCCCCGACCGTCTCAAGCTGCGTCGCCTGCTCTTTCAAGCTCGGATGCGCCTCTGCCAGGGCCAGATAGCGCCGCTTGGCTGCATCATAGGCTGCGTCGCTCAGGACGGGTGCGTCCTGCTGGTGATAGGCAATATCCGCTGCCGCCAACTGATCTTGCAATTGCAGAAACTCTGCCTGCGCCTGTTCCGGCGAAAGCTGCTCTGCAGGTGTGAGTTCTTGCTGTACCACGCGCGGTCCCCGTCTGTATCGTCATTTAGGTGATAGGACGGGTCTGCCTTCAGGTCCAGAGACCGCCAAAAGGAAATGCAGCGCGCGGCAGAATACACCTCATAAAACGGCAAAAGACCCGCGGTGGCGGGTCTCTTTTGGCAGGTCACGGGCGCCTGCATTAACCAGAATATCACAATCTGAACATCTGTTGGGAAACAGTATTACAGCAATACCGACGCCCGGAGTTTTCAACTTCAGCCCATCCGGCCGCAGAGCGGCCAAACGGGTTTTTCACGGTGTCAGGCGCCTACAGCCATACGCTGACCACCAGACATCTGATCGTCCTGTGGGTCACGCAGCACATAGCCCCGCCCCCAGACGGTTTCGATGTAATTGTCGCCACCGGTTGCAGTGCTCAGCTTCTTGCGCAGCTTGCAGATAAAAACATCGATGATCTTCAGCTCGGGCTCATCCATGCCGCCATAGAGATGGTTCAGGAACATCTCCTTGGTCAGCGTTGTGCCCTTGCGCAGGCTCAACAGCTCCAGCATCTGGTATTCCTTGCCGGTCAGATGCACGGTCTTGTTGTCGACCTCAACGGTCTTAGCATCCAGATTTACAGCGATTTTTCCAGTTTTGATGATCGACTGCGAATGCCCTTTGGAGCGGCGAATGATGGCGTGTATCCGGGCCACCAGTTCTTCGCGGTGGAACGGCTTGGTCAGGTAGTCGTCGGCGCCAAAGCCAAAACCCTTGATCTTGTTGTCGGTGTCATCAGCACCAGACAGGATCAGGATTGGTGTCTCGATCCGGGCCATGCGCAGCTGGCGCAGAACCTCATGACCGTTCATATCCGGCAGCCCCAGATCCAGCAGGATCAGGTCGTAATCATAGAGTTTGGCAAGATCGATGCCTTCCTCACCCAGATCCGTCGAATAGACGTTCAGGTTGGCATGGGTCAGCATCAGCTCGATGCTTTTTGCTGTTGTCGGATCATCCTCGACCAGAAGAATGCGCATATTATTTGTCTCCGCCTGTAACTGTTTCCCTCAGGTTGCGTTAACCCTGATGGAAAAAGGTTAATGGCCCGTTACCATAATCGTTAATTCTCAACTTTGACTCAAGTGCTCAGATGAATTTAGCATTAATGTTTACGATACTCTTTTAGTCGCGTGGTCTTGAGAGCGTCTTCTCCGTGGTCGGCCACGGCGGCAATCCAGCTGCGAAACTCCTCTTCACTCAGCCCATAGCGCCGCAGGGCTTCGGTTTGGGGGATCAGCCCATAGAGCACACCGCGCACCACAGCCGCCTTGCGTGAGGCCACCCAGCGACTGGTGTTGTCAGGAGGAAGATCCGCACGCGTCATCGTAGAACCATCCGGTAACGTCACAGCGCGCGGTCCTTCAACTTTCTTTAAAAACATGCGTTTTCCCTTGTACGGCTCGAACTCTTTCTGGTCTTGCACAGCATTCGCGCAGTCTAATTAAAGAGCCATGAACCTGCCCCCTTGAGAGTCTGTAGGATTTTCATATATTCTGCGACGCTCTCTCCCTTGATCTAAGGATTCGCCTGATGGCGCTGGATACTGACACCCCGCTGAACTCCCTTGGCTTTGCCAAACCGCCCTCGCAAACCCGCGTGGTCGTGGCCATGTCCGGTGGCGTCGACAGCTCTGTTGTGGCGGCCTATCTGGCCGATCAGGGATATGATGTGATCGGGGTGACCCTGCAACTTTATGATCACGGGGCGGCCCTGGCCAAAAAGGGGGCCTGCTGTGCCGGCATTGATATCCACGATGCTCGCCGCGTCGCCGAAGAGCGCGGGTTTCCCCATTATGTTCTTGATTACGAGAACATCTTCAAAGATGCCGTGATCGATGAATTTGCCGACAGCTATCTGGGCGGCGCCACACCGGTGCCCTGCATTCGTTGCAATGAGCGGGTGAAATTCAAGGATCTGCTGGAAACTGCCCGCGATCTGGAGGCCGATTGCATGGCCACGGGGCATTACATCCAGCGCAAGATGGGCGACAATGGCGCTGAGTTGCACAGCGCCGAAGATGCCAATCGTGACCAATCCTACTTTCTGTTTTCCACCACGCCGGAACAGCTGGACTATCTGCGCTTTCCGCTGGGCCACCTGCCCTCCAAGGATGCAACCCGCGAAATGGCGGCGCAATACGGGCTGGCGGTGGCTGATAAACCCGACAGCCAGGACATCTGTTTTGTCCCGGATGGAAACTATACCGCCGTAATCGAGAAATTGCGTCCCGGTGCCGCCGAACCCGGTGAGATCGTGCATGCCGATGGGCGAGTGCTGGGCCAACACAACGGTGTCATCCATTATACCATCGGCCAGCGGCGCGGCATCGGCGTCGGCGGCCTGTCAGAGCCGATCTATGTGGTGCGTCTGGATGTCGACAAGAAACAGGTGATCGTTGGCCCCAAAGAGATGCTGGCAACGCGCTCCATCCCCGTGCGCGAGATCAACTGGCTGGGCGACGCGGCTTTTGACAGCCGCCCGGAGTGGCATGTGAAGGTCAAGGTTCGCTCGACCCGCCCGCCCCGGGACGCCATCATTCGCCCCCTGTCGGCCACAACGGCTGAGGTTGAGCTGCTCACCCCGGAAGAAGGCGTTTCTCCGGGACAGGCCTGCGTGTTCTATGAGACCGAAGGCAGCCGCATCTTTGGTGGCGGCTGGATCTGGCGCGGGTACTAAACCCGCTCCGGCGCAGCCTCGCAAAACATGGCAAATTTGTTAGGGTGATCTGCCTGGCCTTGAGGTTGGGCGGCCCTTTTGAGGTTATGCGCAGCCACTCGGACACGCCCGGCTCAGCCTCAGAGACGCGACAAGACCGCTTTTGCCGCCCGCAGGCCAGGGGCTTCGCCACCACGTCCCAAACGCTGCATGGTCAGATCCATCGCGGCCTTTTGCAGCTGCGGTGCCTTGGCAACCTCCGTCAGGCGTTTGGCGATATTCTCAGCCGTGCAGTCGGGCCCCAGACATTCCGGCACCACCCGGCTGTCACTGACCAGATTGACCAATGTCACCGTGTCGATCAGCGCCATGCGCTTCATGATTTGCCAGCTCAGCCATTGGAACCGATAGGCAATCACCATCGGTGTTGCCGCCGCCGCTAGTTCGAGCGAAACCGTCCCCGAGGCCGCCAGCGCCAGATCCGCACTGGCAAAGGCGGCGCGTTTCAGGATCGCAAAATCCTCTGCCTCATGGGCATTCGGATCCAGCACAATCGTGCCTTCGGGCCAGTCCTGCAGATGCGATTTCACCAGACCCGCCACCGGTGCGGCACAGGGCACCACAATGCGATGTTCCGGGTGCTGCTGCTTGAACGCCTTCAAAGCCGCGCCAAAAACCGGGGCCAGCCGGGACACCTCTGAGCGGCGCGACCCGGGCAAGGCCAGAACCAGCGGTGCCGCCCCCAGATCAAAACGGCTGCGCAGCTGTGCGATGTCCTGGCTGTTGGCCTGCGGTTCGGCAACAACCGGATGGCCGACAAAATCACACTCCATGTTAGCGGCCTCCATATAGGAGGGCTCAAAGGGCAACAAAGCCAGCACCTGATCGATGCATTTGGCCATTTTCACAGCCCGGCCGGGCCGCCAGGCCCAGACCGAAGGGGCGACATAATGCACGGTGCGAATATCGCTGGCCACTTTGACCAACTTGGCAACACGCAAGGAAAAATCAGGGCTGTCGATGGTGATCAGCACATCCGGCTTCATCGCAACCACCGCATCGGCGGTTTCCTGAATGCGCCGCTTCAGGTGGCGATATTTTGGCAGCACCTCTGCAATGCCCATCACCGACAGCTCTTGCATCGGGAAACGCGATTGCAACCCTTCAGCCGCCATGTTTTCACCGCCGACGCCTTCAAAACTAACGTCCGGGCGCAACGTCCGGAGCCCGGCCATCAGCGCCCCTCCCAGACGATCCCCTGAGGGCTCCCCAGCGAGGATGAAAACGCGAAGGCTCAAGGCTGGCGCAGCCACAGGAACAGGCCCAGGCGATCGCAGGCCGCAATCACCTTCTCCTGTTCCAACACCAGAACTCCGCCCGCCTCGAGCACAATGCCCGAAAGCCCGGCAGCCGCGACCAGTTCAACGGTATCCGGCCCAATGGCAGGAAGATCCGCCCGCCGATCCTGTCCCGGTTTGGGGGCTTTGAACATTACCCCCCCCTGGCCATCCGGCCGGGCGGCAAGGCTTTGCAACATCCAGTTGGTGCCAAATATATTCTCGACCGCGATGGCTTGGCGGGCGCGAATGGCACAGGATTGGCCGATGTCCGCAGCGCTCATGGCGGCAACCACTTCAGCGCCGCGACTGGCATCCGCCTTGTCCAGCTCACCCGGCTGCACCTGCGTTGCAATCCCTTCTTCCATCAAAAGGTCCGGTGCCACCTCATGGGCCGCGCGCAGGGTGAAACCAGCCTGCTCGATCAAACCCATGACAGCACGCAACGCGCCGTCATCCCCTGCCCCCAAGGCAGCCTGTATCACAGGAACCATCGGCATGGTGGCCGCATCAATCGCCGAAGGATCGATGGGAGGGCGACGCACAGCCCCCGCCAGACAGATCTCGGTCACATCTGCGGCCTTCAGCCGGGCAAAAAAACTGCCGAGCTGTTCAATTCGAAAGGAGATTTCCGCATCCACACAGTCAGGTTCAGACCCTTCCATGGCACAGATCAGCGGACGTTTGGCAAGGCGCTCGCACACCTCTTTGGGCAGCAGGCCGGTGCCTGCAATCACTGCCAGCATAGCATCAGCCTCCTGGCGTCAGAAAGGAGCGATCGGTCTCGCCGGTGATAAAGGCGACAATCTCTTCCACATAGGCACTGTCGGTTTCCTCGCCGAGACGGCGGGCGCGCTCCTGAAAGGTGCCTTCGCCCTGGGCCAGCATCTGAAAGGCGGCCCGCAGGGCGGTGATATCCGCACGCACGACACCGCGACGCTTGAGCCCGACAAGATTGAGCCCATCCAGCTCACCGCGCGGGGCCTGTACCAGACCATAGGGAATGACATCATTGGTCACCATGGTCACAGCCCCAACAATGGCACCGCGGCCAATACGCACCCATTGGTGAATTCCAGACAGCCCGCCGATGATCACATCGTCCTCGAGCACGCAATGCCCCGCCACGGCCGCAGAATTCACCACGATCACCCGATTGCCGACGATGGCGTCATGGGCAATGTGACATCCCGCCATGAACAAGCCGTCGTCACCGATACGGGTGACACCCCCGCCGCCTTCTGTGCCAGCATTGACGGTAACATGCTCACGGATGCGATTGCGCCGACCAATGATGGTGCGGCTTTGCTCGCCCTGGAATTTGAGGTCCTGCGGGATTTCGCCAAGGACGGCAAATGAGAACACCGTGGTCTCATCACCGATTTCGGTATTGCCGGTGACCACCACATGGGATTTCAGGACCACGCGATCCCCCAGCACCACATTGGGCCCGAGATGGCAAAAGGGACCAATCTCGCAGTCTTTGCCAATACTGGCGCCCTCTTCGATCACGGCACTGGGATGGATCTGGCTCATTTCAATCAATCCTTTTGCAGATCGACCATGGCGGTGAATTCCGCCTCGGAGGCCACTTCGCCCTCGACGGTTGCAACCCCTTTGAACTTGAAGATCTTGCCGCCAGGTTTGCCGCGGATGACCTCGACATTCATTTCCAGAACGTCACCGGGGATCACTTTGCGGCGGAATTTGCATTTGTCGATGTTCATGAAATAGATCAGCATCTCAGTGTCGATCATATCCATACCCACCCCCAGCATGACACCAGCGGTCTGGGCCATGGCCTCGACGATGGTCACCCCCGGCATGATGGGCGCGCTCGGGAAATGCCCCTGGAAATGGGGTTCATTCATGGTGACGTTCTTGATGCCCTTGGCCGAGCTGTAGCCATCAATCTCGACCACTTTGTCAACCAACAGGAAAGGATAGCGATGCGGCAGGATCCGCTGGATCAGGTGAATATCGGCGCTTTTCAGCTCTGCGGTCATGGCAGTTTTCCTGTGATTGAAGGGTTTGCGCCGTCACTATCAACTGGACGCATCTTGAGCAAGCTTTGGCGGCTTTACTCCTCTTCGGTGGGCTCGGCTCCGGTCAGACCATCGCCAAGAACCTTGTCGATCCGGTCGATGGCCAAAGCGGTGATATCGACGGAATCCGCACTCAGGAAGACAGTGGAATGGTCCAGAATGGCCCCGGCACCGGATTCGCGCATGATCTGCTCCAGGATCGGCAAAGAGGCGGCAAAGAACTCTCGTCTGGCCTCCTCGCCCAGCTGGTTGATTTCGCGCAATTTCTGATCCTGATTCGTCCGCGTGTCCTGAACCTTGCGGTCAAAGGCATCTGCCAAAGCCCGAAACGCACTAGCTCCCATCGTACTGCGCCGCAGGGTCAAATCTTGCTCCTCAGCCCGCAATTCTGCTTCGATAATGCGGTTTTCGGCAGTCAGTACCGCACCTTCTGCCTCGATTTCCTGGGCAACCCGCTTACCAAAAGCGCTCTCGGAAAACATCCGCTCCGGCTGAATGGTCAAAACGCCGCTTTGCGGCGCGCCCAATTGCACGCCTTCGCCCAGGTCAAGGCCAGCGGTGGTGCGGGACTGCTGTGCCTGAACGGGCGTATTGCCTGCTGCCAGGGCAAAAAGCGCCAACCCAAGGGTCAGCGCTTTGAAGTTTTGAAATGGCAGATATGACGCCAAACGACCAATCACTGCTTAGAACCGCGCCTGCAGCGTCAGATCGAAGCTCTGTTCCTTGTCGTAGTCTTCCTTTTGCAGCGCCTTGCTGAAATTGAACCGCAGGGGGCCAAAACCCGTGGTCCAGAGCAAGGAGAACCCAACCACATGACGGAAGGACCCGGAACTGCCGACAATGCTATTGCTGCCGGTGGCATTGACGTTGCCGAGGCTCCACAGGTTACCGACATCATAGAACAAGCCACCGCGCAGCCCCAGCTCCTCGGGCAGGCCCAATGGGAACTCAGCGTCAAATCGCGCGACGGCATAGATATTACCGCCAAGGAAATCGTCGTAGGTCCCTCCATCAGCCCGCGAGGCCTGGTCCCGAGGACCGATGCCACCCGGTTCAAATCCTCGCATAATCGATGGGCTCAACACAAACCGATCGATGGACCGGCTGCTGTCGTCCCCCATCCAGTCCAATGCGCCAGTTTCAAAAGTGGCCCGCAAAGTCACTTCTTCATTAAAGGCAAGTCTCTGCGCCACGATCTTGGTTGTGGTCTTCAGGTATTCATTGTCACCGCCAAGACCGGCATACTCTGCCCCAACCTGAACCAGAAACCCAGCATTGGGATCCAAACCCGTCAGACGGCTGTCATAGGCATAGGTAAAGCCCAGAGAACTCGTGCTGCGTTCCCCCTGGGCGATCTCGTTTCGCACCGTCGGCCCCGCAACAGGATAGGTAAACCCGCCGGAAGTGGCAGTTCCCCGTGAGATCATTTCCGAGTTCGACCATGTGTATTTCAACCGCAAATTGGTGTTTTCACTAAGCTGGAAGGTCAAGGCCGGGCTGAAGAAAACACGCTTGGTATCGTATTCCGCAAAACTGGAATCGGTTTCGGACAGCCCCAAATCAAGATCAAAGCGCAAATCCCGGCCCAACAGATGCGGTTCGCTGAATCCAAGCACGTATTGGTCAGTTTCGGTCGCCGTGGCAATCGCAAAGGAGAGACGCTGCCCACGGCCAAGGAAGTTATTTTCAGTCAACCCGACCGCAATCCCAAATCCGTCTTCGACCGAATAGGAGCCGCCCAGGTTCAAGGACCCCGTCGGCTGTTCCACAACATCGACATCAACCACCACCTGTGCGGGGGAGCTGCCTTCGCGCACTTCCACGTCCGAGTTGGAGAAGAAACCAAGCGCCTTGATGCGTTCTGCGGTCCTGCGAATTTCCCGCGGATTGAAGGGATCTCCTTCAACGGTGCGGAACTTCTGCCGGATGACCCGGTCCAGCGTCGTGGTATTACCCTCGATATCAATCCGCTCGACAAAAACCCGAGGACCACGGGTCAGCGCAAATTCAACATCCAGAGTCAGATCCTGATCGTTACGTGTGACACGCGGTTCAACCCGCAAGAAATCGATACGTTTACGCAAAGCCAGATTTTCCAACCGCTCGATCGCGGTTTCAACCAGGGTCGGCGAATAGGTGACCCCAGGCTTGATCCTGAGGGCAGCACGGAACTCATCCGCATCCGCCTCGGAGACTTCGCTGGTGACCGAGATATCGCCAAAGGAAAACTGCTGTCCCTCGGTGACATCAACCACCAGAAAAACAGCGTCACGTTCACGGGTGACTTCGGCATTGGCACTGTTGACCCGGAAATCGACATAGCCGCGCGACAGATAGAAATCGCGCAGGACCTGCTTGTCGAAATCGATGCGATCTTCGATCAACGTGTCTCTATTGATGAAAGTCCGTAGCAAGCCAGCCTGTTTGGTTTCCAGAACCCGGCGCAGCCTGCGATCCGAATAGACCTGGTTGCCCAGGAATGACACCCGCTCCACCTCGGTGGTGTCGCCTTCGGAGATTTCAAAGACCAGATCGACCCGGTTATCACTGCGCCGAATGATCCGTGGTGTGACGCGCGAGGCAAGCCGCCCCTGTGCTCCGTAGGCTGCGGCAATGGCAGCCGCGTCTTTTTCGGCCAAGGCAGGAACAAAGACCCGACGCGGGGACGATTCGATGATTCCCGACAAAACATCATCTTTGATCCGGCGATTGCCCTCAAAGTTGATTTTGTTAATGGTTGGGAATTCAGTGACCTTGATGACCAGCGTATTGCCCTGCGGCACCAGATCGACGCTTTCGAACACGCCGCTGTCCAGGATGTTTTGGTAGGCGTCATTCAATTGACCCGCGGAAACGGTTTCACCGCGCTCGATGCCCGTATAGGCCACGATGGTCGATGTTTGGATCCGCTGATTGCCTTCAACCTGAACTGTATTGAAGCGATAATTTTGCGCCTCCGCAAAATTGGGCAAAACCCCCAAACCAAATGTCACAGCCAAGGCGATTACAGATACGCCTCGATACAAAATATTGGTGCGTGTTTCACGCTCACCGCAGGATATGCCCACGTTCTTGCCCCAAACCATCAGTGTTTACCCAAATTTAATAGCAGCTTTAGAACGTGCGTACCGGGTTTGAGTGCCGTTGTCAAAACCAACAAAAAGGCGCACGAGCTGGAACTCGCGCGCCTCTTGTCGAAGAAACTCAATCTTTTGGTGCAATTACAACGAGACCAGCCAGGACCCAAGGCAAAGCGACAGGAAAATAAGCGTGGCACAAAGCGCACGATCCCAGTTCAGACGCAGCAAGAGCAGTGCTCCGTTTTCGGTTTCCATATGAGTATGCATCACAGCCAGCCCCCAAATTGCGCGTTCAGGACCAGGCCCAGACCTGGGCCCCCTCTCCGCGCGTTAATGCAGATTTCCAAATCATTAACAGGGGAATGTGGCATGAGTTTGGCACGCCGCTTGCAGGTGCCAAACTCATCTGAATGCAGAAGCTGCCGCCTAGCAGACCACATCATTGAACAGGGCAAAGACCATCAACGACAAGATCATGGCAATACCAACAGTCATCAGGATCTGCACGGCGCGTTCATTGGGCGGACGCCCTGCAACGGCCTCATAGGCGTAAAAGACCAAATGCCCCCCATCCAAAGCCGGGATCGGAAACAGGTTCAGCAAGCCAACAGCTGTGGACAGAAACGCGATGAACCGTATAAAACTGCTGGCCCCCTGACTGGCGGTTTCGCCAGAAACCTGGGCAATACCAATCGGGCCGGAGAGATTGCAGCTGTCAATTTCGCCAGTGATCATATGGGTGAGACCCGAAATCGAGGTGCTGACAACCCTCCAGACCTGCGTGGTTCCGGTTACCACGGCTTCGCCGAGCCCCAGAGCTTCCGTTGCAGGCTCAAACAGGCTACCGCCGACGATACCAATGCGCCAATGTTGGGCAAAACTGCCGTCGGGCTGGGGCTCATCAACCTGACGAGGGGTCAGGGCCAATGTCATCGCGTTGCCGTCACGGCTCACGTCCAACATCAGCTCACGCCCACCGCCCCCTTCGACCTTTTCCTTCAACTGATCAAAGGTGAAGATCGGTGCGCCGTCGACGGCGGTGATGAAATCCCCACTGCGCAGCCCCGCCGTTGAGGCCGCACTGCGCGGCGCAATTTGCTGCACATAAGTCGGGGAGTAATAGCCGTCCGAAACCAGGATCTCCTGCCCGTCCCGGAGCACCAGATAATCCAGCTGCGGGGTCTGCGGCAGCTGCGCGCGAAATGCTGACCAATCCCCATCCAGCGCAGGGACCGCGACGCCGCCCACTTCGATCACTTCATCGCCAGGGCGCAATTCTCCAGCTGCTCCCGGAAGTTCGATAATTGTCCCAACGGTCAGGGGATCACGGACGGCACCAACGGACAAAGCAAGCGCTGTAAAGACAATTGCCGACATCACAAAGTTGAACATCGGGCCGGCCAGAACAGTGGCTGCCCGCGCCCAGAGCGGTGCGCCATGCATGGTCCGGCGCAGCGCGGCCGGGTCGGCTTCAGCCGCCGCCATTGCGTCAACATCCTTGCCAGAGGCCGCATCCGCATCGCCTAGAAATTTGACGTAGCCGCCAAAGGGTAACAAAGCGATTTGCCAGCGCGTTCCGCGTTTGTCATGTCGGCTCCAAAGCACCGGACCAAAGCCCAAGGAAAAAACCTCGGCATGGATCCCGGACCAGCGCCCGACGATATAGTGGCCATATTCATGCACCGCCACGATCACCGAAAGGGCAATGACAAAGCTGGCGATAGTGTAAAGAAGCCCGCCAAACTGCGGAAGTAGTGAGACTAGGTCCAAAACGTTACCCTGTGTTCTGAGCTGCGGCCACATCGGCGAGCTTGCGCGCGATGTGGTCAATCTGTGTGACGTTATCAAGGGTCATTGCGGAATCAATGAGGCCGCTTTGCGTCTCAATTTGTTCCAGAACCCGCGCGGTGATTTCGGCCATGTCAGTGAATTTGATGCGGTCAGCGATGAAATGATCCAGCGCCCGTTCCTTGGCGGCATTGAACGCCGCCCCCATCAGACCGCGGCGCTGCATCACATCCCGCGCCTGTGCCAGCGCCGGATAGCGCGCCAGGTCGGGCGCGCGAAAATTCAACTGGCCAATGGCGGCCAGATCCAGCCGCGCCACCGGCAGATCACGACGTTCGGGCCAGTGCAGCGCATAGCCAATCGCGTGGCGCATATCCGCGGCCCCCAGATGCGCCATCAGCGCACCATCGTTGAAACCAACCAAAGCATGCACCAGAGATTCCGGATGTACCAAAACCTCGATCTGTTCGGGCTCTACCCCAAAATACTCCCGCGTTTCAATGACCTCCAGGGCCTTGTTGAACATCGAGGCACTGTCGATGGTGATCCTTTGGCCCATATCCCAATTGGGATGCGACGAGGCCTGCGCCAGGCTGGCCTCTTTGAGATCTTCCAGCGGCCAATCGCGAAAGGCACCGCCCGAGGCGGTGATGATGATGCGCTCCACGGCAGCGATATCTTCGCCGACCAATCCCTGAAACACCGCTGAATGTTCGCTGTCGACTGGCAGCAACCGTGCCCTGTGGCGTGCGGCGGTCTGCAATAATAGCTGACCCGCGCAGACCAGGGATTCCTTGTTGGCGAGCGCCAAGGTCGCGCCCTGCTCCAGCGCCTTGAGCCCAGGCGCCAGCCCGGCAACCCCGACGATGGCCGACATGATCCAGTCTGCTGGCCGTGTCGCCGCCTCAATCAGGGCCGCCTGCCCGGCCGCCGCTTCAATTCCGCTGCCGGCAAGGGCGGCGCGCAGATCCTCGAGGCGGTCGTCATGCGCCGTCACCGCCAGATCCGCCTGCAACGCAATAGCGTCCGCTGACAGCCGGGCAATATTGTGCCCGCCGGTCAAGGCCACCACATCATAGGCATCGGGCGCACGGCGAATGAGATCGATCGTGCTTTGCCCAATGGAGCCCGTGGCCCCGAAAATGGAGATCTTCCGCATGGTTCCGCCCTTCTCAGGCTAGCCCAGAAAAATGAAGAGAAACAGGAACATGGCCGCAGCACCCAGCATCCCGTCGAAGCGATCAAGCAAGCCGCCGTGACCTGGGATCAGAGCACTGGAATCCTTGACCCCGGTCTGGCGCTTCAGCGCGCTTTCTGCCACATCCCCGGCCTGGCTCGCCATCGACACCAATACCGCGGCCAGCACCAGCCCAAAACCCATGTGAAACAGCGGCGCAAAGGCGGCACCAACCACGGCAGCAGCGATCCAGCCCGCCGAGGTCCCGGACCAGGTTTTCTTGGGGCTGACGCGGGGCCAGAACTTTGGCCCTCCAAGGGCTTTGCCTGCAAAATACCCGGCCACATCGGTGGCGATGACCACCAGTACCAGCCAAAGCAGCCAACTGGCCCCCAGGTCGTTGCGCATCCAAACAAAACTGTAGCCGGCCAGCACAATCCAAAGCGAAAAAAGGGCGAAACGCATTTTTGCAGGTTTCGAGACCTGGCTCCAGCCAAAGCCGACCGGCAGCAGCAACAGCGCCAGACCCAAGGCGGTTGGCAACAGGCTGGCTGCAAAAACCGCCGCAGCCGCAATGGCTCCAAACTGCACCGCCAAACCATAGCGACGCGGGGCCAACATCTGCGTCAGCTCCCAGACCATGCCACCACAACACAGCGCAACCAGCAGGGCAAAGACAAAGCCTCCCGCCCAGATACCTACAAGCGCCACTGCAACCATGACCAATGCAGAAATGATCCGGGGCATCAGATCGCCCCAACGTCCTTGCTGACCAATCCTCATGTTGCCACCGCTCCGAAACGACGATCCCGCCCGCCAAACCGCCTGCACAGGCGGCCCAGTTCTTCGGCGGTGAAATCGGGCCATAGGGTATCGATGAACTCATATTCGGCATAGGCCGACTGCCAGAGCAGAAAATTGGAGATCCGGGCTTCGCCACTGGTGCGGATGACCAGATCCGGGTCCGGCAGAACATGTGTATCCAGATAGCGCGGTAATGTTTCTTCATCCACGTCTTGTGGCAGCAGGCTGCCGTCGGCCACATCCTGCGCCAGTCTCCGGGTGGCGCGGGCCACCTCATCGCGGCCGCCGTAGTTCAGCGCTATGGTTAGATGGGTGCCATCATTCTGGGCCGTCTCCAGCTCCAGATCATCCATCAGCTGGACCAGCTTGTCGTCCAGACGCAGGCGATCGCCAATGAACCGCACCCGCACATTCCGCGCTGCCAAGGCCTTCATCTCCTTGGAGATATAGCGGCGAAACAGGCTCATCAATCCAGAGACCTCAACCTGGGTCCGCTTCCAGTTTTCGGTCGAAAAGGCAAATATTGTCAGATACTTCACCCCTAGCTGGGGACAACAAGACACCACTTCGCGAACCCGTCTCGCCCCCGCGTGGTGGCCAAAGAGGCGCGGCCGCCCCCTTGCCTGAGCCCAGCGACCGTTCCCATCCATGATAATTGCAACATGGCGGGGGCCGGACAGCGCCTGCGCCCCCGATGTGCCGGTTTCGGTACTGGTATTGGAATCACTGGGCATAGAGCGGGTCAGACCTGCATGATTTCGGTCTGCTTGGTCTCAAGCGCGTCGTCCACCACTTTGATCATTTCATCGGTCAGATCCTGCACTTCGGATTCCCAGAATTTCTGGTCGTCTTCCGACATGCCATCGGCCTTGGCCTTCTTGATCTGATCCATACCGTCGCGACGCACGTTACGGATCGAGACCCGCGCATGTTCGGCATATTGGCCGGCAACCTTGCCCAGCTCGCGGCGGCGCTCTTCGTTCAGCTCTGGGATCGGCAACATGATGATGGTGCCGTTGAGCTGTGGATTGATGCCGAGGCCGGAATTGCGGATGGCTTTTTCGACAGGGCCCACCAGGGCCTTGTCCCAGACATTGATGGTGACCATGCGCGGTTCTGGCACATTCACGGTCCCCACCTGATTGATCGGCGTCATCGAGCCATAGGCTTCGACCATCACCGGCTCCAGCATGGAGCCAGAGGCCCGGCCGGTGCGCAAGGAAGCGAATTCCGTTTTCAAATTCGCCATCGCGCCGTCCATGCGGCGTTTCAGATCGTCGGTATCCAGTTCAAAATCGTCAGACATTCTGCTCTCTCCCCTGACTTGAGGCGGTCTTTGAATTTCTCATAAGCCATTGGTCCAACAATGTATAGCGATCATGAAGGGGAATTCTGTTGGTCCCATTGTGAAACCCGGTCAATTTCGAGGGTAAGGGGCAGGCCTTCACAGAGAAATTGCGCATGACAGGCAGGCCGTCACGCGCGCATGAATTGGCGGTCTGGGTTGGACCAGGGCACCGTCGCAGAGCGGCTCTTCCTTTGTCCCGGTTGAAGCTTGCGTCGGGACCAGAAAGGATCAGCCCTGCACCTTGGTATAGGTGCCTTCGCCTGCCAGAATGCCGCGGAAACCACCGGGCTCATCCAGGGAAAAGACGATGATCGACAGATTGTTGTCGCGCGCCAGAGCAATCGCAGAGGCATCCATAACGCCCAGGCGCTTGGCCAGCACGTCATCAAAACTCACGGTTTCATAACGCTTGGCGTCGTCGAATTTCTCTGGGTCTTTATCGTATACGCCATCGACCTTGGTGCCTTTAAAGATCGCCTCGCAGCCCATTTCATTGGCCCGCAACGTGGCGGCGGTATCAGTGGTGAAATAGGGGTTACCGGTGCCCGCCGCAAAGATGCAGACCCGCTTTTTCTCCAGGTGGCGCACGGCACGACGACGGATATAGGGTTCGCAGACCTGATCCATGGGAATCGCTGAGATCACCCGGCAGAACACGCCCAGATCCTCGAGTGCGCTCTGCATCGCCAGCGCATTCATCACAGTTGCCAGCATCCCCATATAATCTGCTGTGGTTCGTTCCATCCCCTGTGCGGCGCCGGACAGCCCCCGGAAGATATTGCCGCCGCCGATCACCATGCAGATCTCAACACCCATGTCGTGCACGGTTTTGACTTCGCGTGCGATCCGCTGAACGGTGGGGGGATGCAGGCCAAAGCCCTGATCGCCCATCAGCGCCTCACCGGAAATTTTCAGCATCACGCGGTTATAGGTAGCGTCTGGAGTGGCATCCAGCGTTTCGAGATCAAGGGGCATGTTGCGCTCCGGGCTATGAGGGGGTTAGTTTGCGCGGCAAAATGAAGCAAAATGCCGAAGGTTTCAATGCGAGCTATGAGCTTTTGCGCCGGTTTCTCGTCTTGCCTGACAAATTGCTGACATAAATCTATCACGCGCGATCGGATCTTTGATGCTGCTGCCCAAAATCGACCCCGATAAACCTGTTCTCATTGCGGGGCCCACGGCCTCGGGAAAGTCCGCCTTGGCGATGGAAATCGCGCGGCAACAGGGGGGCGTGATCGTCAATGCAGACGCCAGCCAGATCTATGACTGCTGGCGAGTGATCACGGCGCGCCCCGATTTGGAAGACGAGCAGGATCTGCCACATTATCTTTATGGCCATCAGCCCTATGACGCGCAGTATTCGGCAGGTCATTGGCTGCGCGAGATACAGGCGTTGTTGGCGGGGCCAGACAGGCTGATCATCGTTGGCGGCACCGGGCTTTACTTTTCCACTCTGACGGAGGGGCTGGCCGACATTCCTGCCACCCCGGCCGCTCTGCGCAGCGAAGGTGATTCCCTGTCTCTGGAGCAGCTATTGAGCGCCCTGGACCCCACCACCTCCGCCCGAATCGATCAACAAAACCGGGCGCGGGTGCAACGGGCCTGGGAAGTTCTCCAAGCCACCGGGCGATCTCTGGCCGATTGGCAGGACGACACCCCTGCCCCGGTGCTGCCTCTTACCCAATGTAGCGCTTTGATCATGCACAGCCCCAAAGACTGGCTCGAGCCCCGGATTCGACGCCGGTTTGATCTGATGCTGGATCACGGAGCCCTGGATGAAATCGAAGCCATGCGTGATCGTTACGATCCCACTCTCCCCTCCTGCAAAGCCATTGGGGTGCCCGAACTGATGGGCTATGTCACTGGGCAGCTTGATCTCGAAACGGCGCGCGAGCAGGCCGCCATAGCGACCAGGCGTTACGCCAAACGGCAACGAAGTTGGTTTCGCTCACGAATGAAGGGCTGGACCGAGATAGAAAGTGCATATATCGCCGGTTGACCTTTCGTCACCGGCGTATGTACGGAACCTGGACCTCTTAAATTACCCAATTTTTCCCGAAGCTTAATCTCGGTTTGAGATTTTGCAGAATTTTTTAGGATATCCTGGACACAACCTACGGGGAAACTTGCCCGAATCGAAAATTCATGCCCTGCTGATATTAGATTGTCCCTAAAGAGACCTATTAAGCGTTATATGCCTTTTGATCCCACCCCAACTGACGAGATACAGGTTTTTCCTTTATCCAGACTGGCCCCGGACGGTGCCTGGCAGACAGAGCTGGCGCATGATCGCAGTGAACATTTGTTGATCTGGGTCACGCGTGGCCAAGGGCGGTTGATGATGGATGGAAACCAACGGGGGTTTGGCAGTCACAGCGCGTTGTTTTTCCCCGCTCGCTCGCTCTGGTCCGCCGAGTTTGGCCGACATTGTTTAGGACAGGCGCTTTCAATTCCGGTCACCGCTCCTGTCTCTATGCCCGACCAGCCTCTGCATCTCAGGATTTCCGAGGCCCGCGATCAGGCCCGGCTCAACACCTTGTTCGAAGCCATGAACCAAGAACAATCCGGTCACCCCGCACTGTGGCGACGGGCGCTTCAATCCTACAGCGAGTTGATCAGCATCCTCCTGCGCCGCCTTCCCCCCTCAGGCCCGCTGCCGCCAGAACGACCAACTGCGGCCCGCCGTCTGGTTCAATCTTATTGCCGCCGTGTCAGCGGGTATTTTGATGCGCGAACGACCATGGCCGATCACGCCGCCGCCTTGAATGTGACGCCAACTCACCTGACCCGGGTGTGCAAATCCGAGACCGGAAAAACAGCGGCAGCGTTGCTGACAGAGCGACAACTCTACGCTGCCCGTCATCTCCTGATTTCCACGGAATTTTCCATACGCGACATCTCCGAGCGGATCGGCTTTGGCAGCCCCGCCTATTTCACCCGTTTCATCACCCAGCACACAGGCAAAACCCCAAGTTCGCTGCGCAAGGCCTCCCGCAAACTGGCCTGACAATAGAGTGTTCCGATTGCGCTTGTTCATCAGGGCTGAGCCAGGATTCTGCACAAGATCGTTGCGCTCCCGTCAGTTCGCCGACTCGCCACTCACATCCGCGTGAAGCAGGTCGCACCGATTCTGGGTTACTGGGCACTGGTGCCCAGTAACCAGATCAAAAATCGGAAAATATCGGAAAACGACGTCCAAAATGTCGCTTTTTCCACCCCAAAAGCCGATTCTGCGCATTGACCTAGCCCCTCAACTAGGGCCGAATGTGAACATCAAAAAGGCACTAAGCCAAAACAGCACCTATTCCGGCATCACTGTTTGGAATGACCGGCGATGCCAATTGGGGAGCAAACCCCGGTGGTGCACAACAGGGAGACCCGAATGACCAAAGATTCCATGATTGCAAAACAGCCGCACTGGGCCGCAAAAATGCACGCCCGCGAAGTCCTTGATGGCAAACTGGATCGCCGCGAATTTCTGACCCGTGCAACTGCACTTGGGGTCACGTCAGCGGCCGCCTACGGAATGATCGGTCTGCAAGCGCCAGCTAAGGCCGCAACCGAAATGAAGCAAGGTGGCACCATACGTGTCCAATCTGAAGTGCGCGGTTTGAAAGACCCACGGACCTATGACTGGTCGCAGATTGCCAATAAGACCCGCGGCACTCTCGAATACCTTGTCCAGTACAACAACGATGGCTCCTTCAACGGCATGCTGTTGGAAAGCTGGGAAGTGAACGAAGACGCCACCGTTTACACGCTGAACGTTCGCCAAGGTGTGAAATGGAACAATGGCGATGACTTCACCGCTGAAGATGTTGCGCGCAACATTGCCGGTTGGTGTGACAAGGGCCTCGAAGGCAACTCGATGGCCGG
This sequence comes from Roseobacter sp., assembly GCA_015665415.1. Lineage (GTDB taxonomy): Bacteria > Pseudomonadota > Alphaproteobacteria > Rhodobacterales > Rhodobacteraceae > Pseudophaeobacter. The sequence continues at coordinate 90,219 of JADFAE010000029.1, read as the reverse complement.
GCGTTTTGGTACCCTGGTGGATGAGGACTCCGGCCAGGCAATCGAGGGCAGTATTGAGGTTGTCGACAGCCATACGGTCCGTCTGAACCTGCCCAACCCCGACATCTCGCTGCTTGCAGGCATGGCGGACTACCCTGCTGCCATTGTGCATTCCAGTTTCCAGACCACTGACTTCCTCGCCAATGTTGGCACCGGGCCCTATCTGTTGACCGAGTTGGAAGTGGGTGTAAAGGCCACGCTGGAACGCAACGAGAACCACAGCTGGTGGGGCGAAGCCGTCTTTGGTCGCCCGGCGCTGGACCGGATTGAATACACCGACTATGGCACCGATCCATCCTCTTGGCTTGCAGCCCTGGAATCCGACGAAGTCGACCTGTTGTACGAATCCGTTGGTGAATTCATCGACGTGATGGATGGACTTGGCTACGTCAAATCCGAGGTCGTGACGATGAACACCATCGTCGTGCGTCCCAACCAGCTGGCAGAAGTGGACGGCATCAAACCCTATGCAGACAAGCGTGTCCGTCAGGCGCTGCAAATGGCCGTCGACAATTCGGTCTGTCTGGAACTCGGCTATGGTGGTCGCGGTCAGCCTGCGGAAAATCATCACGTTGGTCCCATCCATCCGGAATATGCTGAGCTGCCGCCGCAGAAAGTTGATCCCGCTGGTGCACGTGCACTGATGGAAGAAGCAGGCATGATCGACTTTGAGCACGAATTGCTGTCGATCGACGATGACTGGCGCAAAAACACCACCGATGCCGTTGCAGCACAGCTGCGTGACGCTGGCATCAAGGTCAAGCGGACAGTTCTGCCGGGCTCTACCTTCTGGAACGACTGGGCGAAATACCCGTTCTCCTCGACCAACTGGAACCACCGTCCACTGGGTGTTCAGATCTGGGCGCTGGCCTATAAATCCGGTGAAGCCTGGAACGAGTTCGGCTGGGCAAACGCTGAATTTGACGCCCTGCTCGGCCAGGCTCTGTCTATCGCGGATGCCGACAAGCGCCGCGAGATCGCCATGAAGGGTGAGATGATGATCCAGGAAGAGGGGGTCACCATTCAACCCTACTGGCGGTCGATCTATCGTCACATGAAAGAAGGTATCGTCGGCGCAGATATGCATCTGTCCTACGAGCACCACCACTACAAGTGGGGCTGGGCTGGCTAACCAAGCCTTGCAAACTCTCGAGGGTCGCTCTTGTCCAGGGCGGCCCTTTCCCGACACCCGCTAAAAATCAGAAGACCCGCGTCAGACGGGTCCATTTATAGCCAGACTGACAGGGGACCCCATGGGACTGTTCATCTTGCGCCGAACCGGCGTGATGATTGTCACTGCACTTTGCCTGACCTTCATCGTTTTCTTTTTGACCAACCTCTACCCGAACCTAGAAAAACTCGCCAAGACCCAAGGCAACTTCCGGATGTCGGATGAAGCCGTGGAAAGCTGGCTGGACAGCCAAGGGTATATGCAACCGACCATTGTCAAATATGGACAGTGGCTGGGCGTTGCTCCTGGCTGGACCCGTGAAAACGAAGATGGGATCACCGGGCGCTGCATTACTGGCCAGGTGAGTGCCGAGGCCGCCGCCCAAGCGCCCACTTTTTGCGGTATTTTGCAGGGCGACTGGGGATATTCAACTGTCTTCAAAGACCAGGTTTCCACCATTGTCAGCAAACGGCTTGGGGCGACCGGGTTTCTCATGCTCTGCGTGCTGGTTCTGATGGTACCAACGGCGCTGGCCATTGGGGTTCTGGCGGGGATGCGAGAGGGGTCTATGACCGACCGGTCGCTGTCAACAGTCTCGATCATGTCCACGGCCACACCTGAATACGTCTCCGGGGTGATCTTTATCGCGGTCTTCACCTCTTCCACCGTGGGGCTGAAGTGGTTCAAGGGCACGGCCACATCTGCAATGGACAACCCGACCTTTGAAAACTTCTTTTTGCCGGTCCTGACCATTGCGCTTTATGGGGTGGGCTATATCGCCCGCATGACCCGGGCGTCGATGACCGAAGTGATGACGGCGCAATACATCCGCACGGCCCGCCTCAAAGGCGTCAGCTTCCGCAACATCGTGGTGAAACACGCGTTGAGAAATGCCCTGATCGCGCCCTTTACCGTGATCATGTTGCAATTCCCCTGGCTGTTGAACGGTGTGGTGATTGTAGAAACATTGTTCAATTACAAAGGCTTTGGTTGGGCATTGGTGCAGGCCGCCGGAAACAACGACATCGAATTGCTGCTCGCTATTTCCGTTGTCTCCGTCATCGTGGTTCTGGTGACCCAGCTGATATCCGATATCGGCTATGTCTTCCTCAACCCACGCATCCGAATTTCTTAAAGGGAGGAGATAGACATGGATCCCCTAAGCTGGACCGGCCAAATCGCCTTCCTCAACCCCTTGATGATGCTCACACTCGCAGCATTGGGTCTTTCAATCCTGGCCTGGATGGTTCTTTCGGCGGTGCTGCCGGAAAACCGGGCCATCAACAGCGGTGCTGCAGAAATGATGGCATCCGGCCCCCGTGACTGGGTTGCAAGTGCCGTACGCTATGCCTTTTTGGCCGTGATTGGCGTTGTGCTCGCCTATCTGATCCTCGGCCTGATCCTGGACACCAAGGCCGGCATTATTGGCGCTTTGGCGCGCCAGTTCCTGCCGGTCTGGATCGCCTTGGTCCTGTTGTTTGCGATTTCGATAAACCTGAAGCGCAAGCTGGGTCTCTATGGCAAACTGTTTGACAGCCCAATCGGCATGATCGGTTTTGCCCTGGTGATGTTCTGGGTTTTTACCGGGTTCTTTGGCGCCTTTGACATGATCATCACCCATGATCCCCTGTCGCAGTTGTCCGGTCTCAAGAACAAGGTGCCGGGAACCCCGTTGCCCAATCCCGAAGAAGGTCAGTTTGCCTGGTATCTGCTGGGCGGTGACAATCTGGCACGTGATGTGTTCAGCCGGATGGTGAAAGGCTCCTGGGAAGTGGTCAAAATTGCCCCGCTGGCGACGATCTTTGCCTTTATGGTCGGCATCACGCTGGGGCTGCCTGCCGGGTATTTCGGCGGCCGTCTGGATACGTTCCTGTCGTTCCTGGCCAACCTGATCCTGGCCTTCCCGGTTATCCTGTTATTCTACCTGCTGGTGACGCCGGAAATCGTGGCAACAGGTCTGCCGCAATATATGGCCGCCATTCTGTTTGCCTTTCCGCTGATCTTCTTTGGGGTTCTGATCAACTCGCGGTTCCACACCCAGCCGCAGAAAAACTATCTCTGGCTTGCCGTGGTTCTGATCCCGTTGGCGATGCTGTACCTGTCCCTGATCAACGAAAAGGGATCGGTGCTGGATATCGCACCTCGAGCGCTGGATTTCTTTGATATTCCGGGCGGCATTCTGGTGGTCTTTGTCTCGGTAGTCTTTGTCAATTCACCCACAGTGTTTCGTATCGTGCGGGGCCTGACCCTCGACATCAAGACACGCGACTATGTGGCCGCAGCCCAGACCCGGGGGGAGCGTCCCTGGTACATCATGCTGTGGGAAGTGCTGCCCAATGCCCGTGGTCCGCTGATCGTCGATTTCTGCCTGCGCATTGGCTATACCACCATCCTGCTGGGCACCCTGGGCTTCTTTGGCCTTGGCCTGCCGCCGGAAAGTCCGGATTGGGGGTCGACCATCAACGAAGGCCGCAAGCTGTTGTCGATCTATCTGCACCCGGCAATTCCGCCCGCGATGGCGCTGCTCAGTCTGGTTTTGGGTCTGAACCTCTTGGCGGACGGTCTGCGAGAAGAAAGCCTGAAGGATTAATCCGAACCGGAGGGACCGGGGGCCAGCCCCCGGACCCCCGGGATATTTGAGGCCAAATGAAAGGATCCTGCCTTTCCGCCTCAACAGGGAGACAAGAACATGAATAAACTAGCGGATTATGATGGCCCGATCCTCGAGATCGACAAGCTTTCGATTTCCTTTTTCACCCGTTTGCGTGAAATCCCGGCGGTGATGGATTTCTCTGTTGCCGTGCAGCCCGGCGAGGCCGTGGGTCTGGTTGGGGAATCTGGCTGCGGCAAATCCACCGTGGCGCTTGGTGTGATGCAGGATCTGGGCAAGAACGGTCGCATCGTTGGCGGAACGATCAAGTTCAAGGGACGCGATCTGGCGGAAATCAGCGCCGATGAGCTACGTGATATTCGCGGCAATGAGATCGCCATGATCTATCAGGAGCCCATGGCCAGCCTCAACCCGGCGATGAAAATCGGCAAACAGTTGATGGAAGTGCCGATGATCCACGAAGGGATCGGTGAAAAAGAGGCCTATCAGCGCGCCCTTGAAGTGGTGACGGATGTGCGCCTGCCCGACCCGGAACGGATGCTGAATTCCTATCCGCACCAACTGTCTGGGGGGCAGCAGCAGCGTATCGTCATCGCCATGGCGCTGATGTCCAAACCCTCACTGTTGATCCTGGATGAGCCCACAACGGCGCTGGATGTGACCGTGGAAGCCGCCGTGGTGGAACTGGTCAAGGATCTGGGCAAGAAATACGGCACCTCGATGCTGTTCATCAGCCACAATCTGGGTCTGGTTCTGGAAACCTGCGATCGGGTCTGCGTTATGTATTCCGGTGAGGCGGTGGAACGCGGATCCATTGCCGATGTGTTTGACGACATGCAGCATCCCTATACCCAGGCGCTGTTCCGTTCGATCCCGCTGCCCAGTGCCGATAAGAACGCCCATCCACTGGTTGCCATTCCCGGCAACTTCCCGCTGCCGCATGAGCGCCCGCCCGGGTGCAACTTTGGTCCGCGTTGCGACTATTTCGAGGCTGGGCGCTGTGATGCGGGTGATATTCTGATGGAGAACGTCCCCGGCAACGACCGCCATGCCACCCGCTGTGTGAAATTCAAGGAAATCGACTGGAACGCGCCCGTCGAGGTGGGTGAGGAAAAGGAAAAGACCAAGCCGGGCAAAGTGGTCCTGAAGATGGACAACCTCAAGAAATACTATGAGGTGGCCGCAAACGCGCTCTTTGGCGGCGGCGAGACCAAGGTGGTCAAGGCCAATGAAACGCTGAGCTTTGAGGCGCGCGAATCCGAAACCCTTGCGATTGTTGGCGAATCCGGTTGCGGCAAGTCGACCTTTGCCAAGGTTCTGATGGGGCTTGAGACCGCAACCGAAGGTCAGATCCTGCTGGATGGTTCAAACATCGAACAGACCCCCATCGAGGCGCGCGATACGACAACCGTGTCCGATGTGCAGATGGTGTTCCAGAACCCCTTTGACACATTGAACCCCTCGATGACGGTTGGTCGCCAGATCATTCGCGCGCTTGAGGTGTTTGACATCGGCGAGAATGATCGCGACCGCAAGCAGCGCATGTTGGAGCTGCTGGACCTGGTGAAACTGCCCCGTGCCTTTGCCGACCGCATGCCACGCCAGCTGTCAGGGGGACAGAAACAGAGGGTGGGCATCGCCCGGGCCTTTTCGGGTGGTGCACGGATCGTGGTCGCGGATGAGCCGGTCTCGGCGCTGGATGTTTCGGTGCAGGCCGCTGTGACAGATCTGTTGATGGAGATTCAGCGTAATGAGAAGACCACATTGCTGTTTATCAGCCATGATCTGTCGATCGTGCGCTACCTGTCGGACCGGGTGATGGTGATGTATCTGGGCCATGTGGTGGAACTGGGCGACACAGACCAGGTGTTCTCGCCGCCATATCACCCCTATACCGAGGCTTTGCTGAGCGCGGTGCCGATTGCCGATACCTCGATCCAAAAGGAGCATATCGTGCTGGAGGGTGACATTCCCTCTGCCATGAACCCGCCCTCAGGTTGCCCCTTCCAGACCCGCTGTCGTTGGAAAAGTGAAGTTCCCGGCGGACTTTGTGACATCGAGGTGCCACCTGTTCGCACCTTGCAGGATGGGCATCAGATCAAATGCCACCTCAGCGATGCGGTGCTGGAGCAAATGACCCCGGTGATCAAAACCGCGGCGGAGTAATTCGCAGTACAAAACAGAAGCAAGCACCGGCCTGTCGTGGCCGGTGCTTTTCTTTGTCCCTGACTGGAGGGAGCAACTAGTCTTCCAACAAATGTTCGTAGCGCTGATCCGTCAGGGTCTTGAGGAAGGCCACCAAGGCGTCAACTCGGCGTGCGTCCAAAGCAGGTCCATGGGTCAGCTCCTTGACCGATAGTGTAGCCGGAACCTGAGCCGGGCCCCAAGGTTCACCGGTTTCCGGGTTGATCTGGGCCGCCTCGGACTTGCTGTTATAGCGATTGTAGAACGCCACCACAGTGCGCAGATCCTGCATGCCACCATTGTGCATATAGGGCCCGGTGACGGCCACATTGCGCAGGCTGGGGGTTCTAAACTTGCCCTGTTGCGCCAGATCATCGACCGCCGGATTGGCCAAGAGCCCATCGTCGACAAAATCCATCGGCAGGCCCGCCGCCTGGATCAGGGTCGGATTTCGGGGCACCCCGATATTGTGGTAGCTGTAATCGCTAAAGGTCTCTTGTGCATCCATCGGGCTATTGCGCAACTGATGGCATTGGTTGCAATTGGTGAATTGATCGGAAAAGAACAGAACCCGGCCCAATTCCTCCTCTTTGGAAAACTCAGCCTCGCCAGCAAGATAGCGATCATACTTGCTGTCAAACGGCGCAAAGACGTCGCTGCTCTCATAGGCGGCCAGGGCCTGGGTCATCGCCGCATAGGCTGGCACCTCCTGGTCCAGGATATCCGCCGAGAACAAAGTTTCGAAAGCCTGGCGATAGTCTGGATTTTCCTTGAGACGTTGTACCGCCATGGCTTCGTCTTGCAGCCCCATTTCCACCGGATTGAGCGGCGGGCCGCCCGCCTGCGCCGCCAGATCATCGGCGCGCCCATCCCAAAACAGCCCCCCCACCCATTTGCCATCTTCATCTTGATGGAACTGGGGCACAAAAGCGGAATATCCCGCCGTCGGGGCATTTCGGTTGCCCAGCGAACTGCCATCATCGCCCAGCGAAACGGCACCCTCTGCCGCACGTCGGCTATCTGCAAAACCCTGTTCTGGGTCGTGACAACTGGCGCAGGACTGGCTGCGGTTCAGCGACAGGTTTTCATCATGAAAAAGCGCTTCCCCCAATGCCGCCAGATCAGACAGCGGCTCCGAAGCTGCACCAGTGGAAGCAGAAAAAGCCACCGCAAAAAGGGCAGCAATGGGACGGACAAAATAACGGTTGGGTGTCGTTGGCATCATGGGCTCCGGGAAAATGGCTAGGCCAATACATCCCGGAACCCATAGTGCAGACCTTGATGCAGCGCAATTCCTGACAAAATTAAACAGGTATCTCACCCCCCACTCCCCAGCGGTAGGCTCGATTGCTCAGGTCACTGTGGTCAACTCAGTAGAAGGACCACGATCATCAGCAGGTTCATGGAGGCAAATTGCATCAGCCAGGGGTGCTGTCGGCTGCGCAGCGCCGCAAAACCCGCCATTGCCACCGAAACAGCAAGTCCCGAAACAGACAGCCCCCCACCGATCATTCCGATCAGCCCGGTATCCGGTCCCCAGGGAGATCCGACAAGTGTCACCCCCTTGAGACCAAACCCAATCAGAATGCCCAGAATTGCTCCAAACAGAGTTGCTCCAACGCTGCGGGCCTGTGCCAGACCTCGTCCCCCCAGGACGCTATCAACCACTTCATGTGTCGGCACCACGCCGGGTGTCCAATGAATGCGCTCGAGCCGGTCGTCAAAGCTTCTGCTTGTCACGATAATTCCTCCTGAAATCAGAGGCTTTTTCATCAAACATTAAGGCAGATTAAAGGCAATCAGTTGTGGTTAACGAGGCATTAAGGAAATTTACCGATTCATTAACGCGCCAGACCTCGGGCAAAGCGGTCGCAAAGCAAACAGTACCCCCTGCAGTGCGATGCAGCGGCTCTTGCCTCGCCCGGGTAGTCAGGAGTTCAACTGCCCCAGATCTTGAGCACGTAGTTCTGGGTTTCCTTGTAGGGCGGAACGCCGCCATATTTGGTCACGGCTTGCGGACCGGCGTTATAGGCAGCCAAGGCCAGACGCCAAGAGCCGAATTTTCTGAATTGTTGTGACAGATAGCGTGCGCCGCCTTCCAGATTCTGCTGTGGAACCGCCGGGTTGACCCCCAAGGCACGGGCTGTTGCCGGCATCAGCTGGGCCAATCCCAAGGCCCCTTTGTGGGATTTGGCATTTGGATTCCAATTGCTCTCTTGCTGAACCAGCCGCAAGAACAGATCCTCCGGCACCCCATGTTTTCGGGCGGCCTGGCGCGCCATTGACATGTATTCGCCCCGGTATTTTCCAGTGTAACGCGGGCTGACCGAAGAGACCAAAGGAACCGCCTGTGGCTGCAACCGAGCGGAGCCCTCATATTGTTGCGCAGCACGGGTATCCAAGACACGTGTATGGGCGGCAAAGAGATCACGCCGGTTCTTGGTGCTGAACATATCGGCCCAGGCCCCGGTGGCCAGAATCGCCCCCCCAGCCAGTACAGCACCAAAAATGCCAAACCCGAATGGCCGCATCACCGCCCCCTCACCTTTTGCCCCTGCAAAACTTCTCTGCAGAATATAGGCAAATAGGACTCAAATGAAAGCCAACATGACAAAACTCAACCTAAGATTGGCATCTGAACGGCATCACCTCGCCCAAATGGTCTAGGTACAGGTGCGCCTCAGCCCCCCATAGGAACAAGAGGAGTGCTTTTCACCCTGCCCACAGGTCTATACTGTGCCCTTCAACCCGGTGGGCAAGATTCGTTTGACCCCCACTGCGACCCGCAAACGACATCACAGCAAGACAAGAACAGGGACGAATCCCAATGGCAGGCTCAGTCAACAAAGTCATCCTCATCGGCAACCTGGGTCGCGACCCGGAAGTGCGGTCTTTTCAAAATGGCGGCAAGGTCTGTAACCTGCGCATCGCCACCTCGGAAAACTGGAAAGATCGCAACACCGGCGAGCGCCGCGAACGCACGGAATGGCACTCGGTTGCCATCTTCAACGAAGGTCTGGTGCGTGTGGCCGAACAATATCTGCGCAAAGGCTCCAAGGTCTATATCGAAGGCCAGTTGCAGACCCGCAAATGGCAGGACCAAAGCGGTCAGGATCGCTATTCCACCGAAGTCGTTCTGCAGGGCTTTGGCTCGACCTTGACGATGCTGGATGGTCGCGGCGAAGGCGGCGGCTCTGGTGGCGGTGGCGGCTACGGTGGTGGCGGCGGCGGTCAAGCTGGCGGTCAGGGTGGTTATGGCGGTGGCTACGACAGTGGCAGCTCTCAGCAAGGCGGTGGCTTTGGTGGCGGCTCCAGTGGCCCTTCGCATAACATCGACGACGACGAGATCCCGTTCTGATGGCGGTAGCCTGACGTCATCGCCCATAGGGGCATAGGCAGCGGGCCATTGGCGTCATTTGAAAAGCAAAAACACTTGTTTCATCCGCCCGATATACATATGGCGGATGAAACATCCCCTCCAAAACGCGCGCGCGGGCGGCTAGGCAGGCATAGGCGGCCAGGCCCAGGCGAACTGGCAGGCCCCGGCGACAAGACCCGGCGAGACTGAGGCATAGAGGCGGGAACGGCCCAAAACCTGCCAGAACACGGTCAATCGCGGTGAAGCGGGACCCGATGGACTGTCTCCACAGAGATCCCGGTTAGGTCCAGATTACAGCCCTTTGCAATCGGCCAAAGCATCCTGCAGCACCGACAGAACAGCCTCTTTGGGCACATCCCCGGTCACAAAGGCATCGCCAATGCCACGGACCAGAACGAACCTCAGCTGATTGTTGACCACTTTCTTGTCCTGCCCCATCAACGCCAGCAGGGCCTCGGCATCAGGCAAGGCCCCCTCGATGTCGGACAGATCGGTTTTCATGCCCATCGCTTTGAGATGCGCACGTACCCGGCTTGGGTCTTCCTGGCTGCACAGCCCCAGGCGCGCCGAGAGCTCAAAAGCCAGCGCCGAGCCAATGGCAACGCCTTCGCCGTGCAACAAACGGCTCGAATAGCCCGTCGCCGCCTCCAATGCGTGACCAAAGGTATGACCAAGGTTCAGCAGAGCCCGGTCCCCCAGCTCGGTCTCATCCCGCACCACGATATCGGCTTTCATCTGCACCGATCGGGCCACTGCCTCGACCCGCGCCTCCATATCACCCGCGGCAAGCGCAGGGCCCTTTTCCTCGAGCCAGTCAAAAAATGCCGCATCCCCCAGCATGCCGTATTTAACAACTTCGCCATAGCCGGCCAGAAAATCCCGCGCGGTGAGCGTGCCCAGCACCTCTGTATCTGCCAGCACCAGGGTGGGCTGATGAAAGGCCCCGATCAGATTCTTGCCCTGGGGGGCATTGATGCCGGTCTTGCCACCAACCGAGCTGTCGACCTGCGCCAAAAGAGAAGTCGGGATTTGAATGAAACGCACACCCCGGCGCAGCACCGCGGCGGCAAAACCGCCCAGATCACCAATAACCCCGCCGCCAAAGGCAATCACCACATCGTTGCGCTCGACCTTCTGCTCCAGCAGCCATTCGACCGCCCGGCTGAATTGCGGCCAGCCCTTGGTGGCCTCGCCCGCAGGCAGCGCCAATGCCTCCATTTCAATACCAGCTTCGGCCAACCCTGCGCGCAGGGTCTCCAGATGCAGCTCAGCCACCGTCTCATCGGTCAGAACCGCCACCCGGGGGCGGCTGAGGAACGGCGAGATCCGCGCGCCCACTTGGCGCAACAGGCCCGGTCCAATCACCACATCATAAGCACGCCCTTCCAGGGGCACATGTACTTTGCGTTCCATGCTCAAGTCTCCAGAACATCCGGGCGGGACTGCAGGGCAACAAGCACCCGGTCCACCATTTCTTCAATTGTCGCCTGCCCATCCGAGGCCACCACGATGTCAGCTTCGGCATAGATCGGAACCCGTGCCTGATACAGACCGGCCAGGGTCGCGTACGGATCTGCGGTTTTCAGCAGCGGCCGTGTATCACGGTGCCGCACCCGGTTCCACAGCACCTCAAGATCGGCCTTCAGCCAGATCGAGGCGCCGTTCCGGGTGATCGTATCTCGGTTCTCTTGTGCCAGAAAGGCACCGCCACCGGTCGACAGCACGCCGCATTCCTCGGTCAGAAGACGGGCAATCACCTGCCGCTCCTTCAGCCGAAAAAACGCCTCTCCATCGCGGGCAAAAATCTCCGGTATGGTCATATTGGCGGCGGTTTCGATCTCATGATCACTGTCCAGGAAGGGCACCTGCAGGCGCGCCGCCAGCGCCCGGCCCACCGCTGTCTTGCCCGCGCCCATCATGCCAACCATGACGATGGTCTTTTTCAGCCGTCCTGGCTGTGCTCTCGAAGGGTTTACTTCGGTCATTTGCTCTTTTTCGCTCATTCTTCAGTGAATGACGTGATATTGCAAAAAAGGCCATATATAACTTGAGCAAAACACAAAGAAGCAGGCAACGGGTGCGCAATGGGGCGATTGATCAAATATCTTGTCATTATCGGAGTTCTGGCCGGTCTCGGTCTGGTGGCCTATGCTTATGTCGGTCCCTGGTTTGGGGCAGACTTTAGCGCGCCAACCCAAGAGATCCGAAAACCGGTTCTGTTAGATGCCGATTAAAACAAAGATATTACCTTTTGTTTTTAGCGCCTTATGCTGCACTCCTTTGGCTGCTCAGGACCCGCTTACGGTGATCGATTGGCTGGGCCAGCCCGACAAGGCTCCGGCACTGCCCAGCACCGTTTTGGTTGAGCCACCCGTGACGGGCAGTGCGACACAGCCGCAAATCACCGTCACCCCTTTGCAGGCCCTTTTGCCTGCCATCGGTCTGGTGCCTCCGGCGGCGACCGGCCTGCCTGTCACCCTGTGGCGCGGCGGTGATCCACAACAGATTGCCCAATTGATCCGCCGCACGCCTGTGCAGGACAGCTCGGCGATGCAATCGCTGCTGTTCACCCTGCTGCTGTCGGAAACGCGCCCCCTGCAGTCCGAGGGCGATACCATCCTGCTGGCCCGACTCGACCGGCTGATCACCCAGGGTGCAACGGATCCGGCTCAGGCTCTGGTGGAACAGGCCGGGCCCACCGCCTCAGCGGATCGGTTTCGACGCTGGTTCTTCACCACCCTGCTCAGCGGTGAGGAAGACCGCGCCTGCGCCGCGCTGATTGCCAGCCCCTATCTGGCTCCGGACTATCGCGCCCGGATCTTTTGCGCCGCGCGGCGGGGGGATTGGCCAACGGCGGCCTTGATGCTGGAATCCGCCCATGCGCTGGAATTGATGCCGCAAACACAGCTCAATTTGCTCGACCGTTTCCTCAACCCCGACATATTTGAGCTGGCGCCGCCGCTGCCCCTGCCCGACAACCCCGATCCGCTGACCTTCCGCCTCTATGAGAGCATTGGCGAGCGTCTGCCCACGCCGCCGCTTCCGCGCGCCTTCTCTGCGGCGGATCTGCGGGACGTGGCCGGTTGGAAAGCGCAGCTCGAAGCTGCCGAACGGCTGACCCGCGCCGGCGCCTTGAACCCAAATCAGCTGCTGGGGCTCTATACGGATCGCAGCCCTGCCGCTTCGGGGGGCGTCTGGGACCGCGTGGCGGCCCTGCAGCTGTTTGAGGCCGCTCTCAACAGTGGCAGCGGCGAGGCAGTGGCCAATGCCCTGCCCGCAGTCTGGCAGGCCATGCAATTTGCCGGGATCGAGGTTGGTTTCGCCGATCTCTTTGCCGGACAGCTGGCCCGGTTCCATCTGACCGGCGATGCGGGTGAATTGGCCTGGCGGATCCGCCTGTTGGCACCAAGCTATGAGATCGCCTCGCATAACCCGCCAAGTGATCGCGCCGAAAACCGCTTTTTGGCCGCCTTAGCCCAGGGGCGCCCCGGTGACCCCGACGGCAACCGCACGGACCATACGGGCCGCGCCGCGTCCCCATCGGTGGTGTCGCGGGACGACACCAAATCCGCACCGCCGATCCTGACGCGAAGCCTTTCGCCGCTGTCGCGCTCCATTGTTCAGGGGTTTGAGGATGGGGCAGAGATCCCTGTGCGGATTCAAAACCTGCTGGACAACGGTCAATTGGGCGAAGCCATCCTGCGCGCCATGGCGCTGTTCCATCGTGGCGCACAGGGCAATCTTGGCGATCTCAGCCATGCGCTTGCGGCGCTGCGGGCTGTGGGCCTGGAGGACACCGCCCGGCGCGCCACCCTGCAATTGATGCTGCTGGAGCGCGGATAGATGCGGGCCCCAAAGGCAGATCTGCAATGGATCTCCACCTTTCTTGACGCGCAGGCCGCCGAGGCCGGATCGGCACGCAACACTTTGCTGGCCTATGGGCGCGATCTCAAGGATGTAGCCGGGTGGTTGGCACATCGCAATCTTGGGTTTGAAACCACCAGTCGCGAAGACGTCGAAGCCTACCTGATCAGCTGTGATGACGAAGGTCTGTCACCTGCCACCCGCGCACGCAGATTGTCGGCGATCCGTCAGCTGTTTCATTTTGCCTTTGAAGAAGGCTGGCGCGGCGACAATCCGGCGATCCAGATCAAGGGGCCGGGACGCGGCAAAAAACTGCCCAAGACGCTGGAGGTGATCGAGATCGACCGCCTGTTGGATGCGGCGCGCAAAACCGGGAGCAAGCCTGAGGACCGGCTGCGCAATACCTGCCTGATGGAGCTGCTCTATGCCACCGGCATGCGGGTCAGCGAGCTGGTGGCGCTGCCGGTAGCTGCCGCACGGGGCGACCCCAACATGTTGCTGGTGCTGGGCAAAGGCGGCAAGGAACGCATGGTGCCGCTATCGCCGCCCGCCCGCGAAGCCCTCAGAACCTGGCTGCAGGTGCGCGACGATCAGGACCGGGCGCGACAAGACAAGGGGGGGACCGCCTCCAAATTCCTGTTCCCCTCGCGGGGCAAGCTGGGGCATTTCACCCGCCATTGGTTCTATCATCTCATCAAGGATCTGGCGGTAACCGGCGGGATCGATCCACAAAAGGTCACGCCACATACCCTGCGTCACGCCTTTGCCACCCATCTTTTGGCCAATGGGGCGGACCTGCGTGCCATTCAGGCGCTGCTGGGTCATGCCGATATTGCCACCACCGAGATCTACACCCATGTGCTGGATGCCCGCCTGGCCGAGTTGGTGCTGGACCATCACCCGCTGTCACGCGACAGCAATACCGCCGCCAAGCCCCACTCCGAGGAGGATCCATAGGCGCGACACTCCCAGGGACAGCCCCACGCGCGCACCACTGGACAATCACATCACCCGCAGACCATAACCATTGAACACGTAAACTGAATTTGGACCCGCCATGACTACCGCCCAAACCGTTTTGGACAGTGCTTTCTGGATCGCTGCCGCAGCCATCCTGCTGTTGCTGGTGCTTTCGGCCTTTTTCTCCGGCTCTGAAACGGCGCTGACGGCGGCGTCACGGGGCAAGCTGCGGACCCAGGCCGACAAGGGATCGCGCGGGGCGCAGCGCGCCCTCGATGTCACCGAAGACAGCGAGCGGCTGATCGGGTCGGTTCTGTTGGGCAACAATCTGGTCAACATTCTGGCCACTTCGCTGGCCACCGCCCTGCTGACCCGCGCCTTTGGCGAAAGCGGCGTGGCCTATGCCACCTTGGTGATGACCCTGCTGGTGCTGGTTTTTGCCGAAGTGCTGCCCAAGACCTATGCGATTTCCAACGCCGAGACGGCGGCGTCGCGCGTCGCCCCCGTTATCGCCCTGCTGGTGACCATCCTGGCGCCGGTGGTTTCGGCGGTCCGGCTTTTGGTACGGTCCATTCTGGCCTTGTTTGGAGTTCGCATCGATCCCGACAGCCATATCATGGCGGTGCGTGAAGAAATTGCCGGGGCGCTGCAGCTGGGCCATTCCGAAGGCGTGGTGGAAAAGGAAGACCGCGACCGGATCCTGGGCGCGTTGGATCTGTCCGACCGCTTTGTCGAGGAGATCATGCTGCATCGCTCCAAAATCCAGATGATCGATGCCGATGCCGATCCGGCGGATATTCTGGAGCAATGCCTGACCTCTCCGCATACTCGCCTGCCCGTCTTCAAGACCGAGCCCGAGAATATCATCGGTATCGTGCACGCCAAGGATCTGCTGCGCGCCATGTATGCCCAGATCGGCGGCCCCGAAGGCAATGCCAGTGCACTGCGCGACTTTCAGATCACCACCGTGGCCAAGCCGCCCTATTTTGTCCCTGAGACCACCACGCTGGATGATCAGATGCGCCAGTTCCTGCGCATGCGCAGTCATTTTGCCCTGGTGGTGGATGAATACGGGGCGCTGCAAGGGCTGATCACCCTCGAAGATATTCTGGAAGAGATCGTCGGCGAGATCACCGATGAATTTGATCCGGCAGAACAATCGCTGATCAAAAAGGACGCCGAAGGCAACTATAGCGTCGAAGGTGCCACCACCATTCGCGATCTCAACCGGGCCACCGACTGGAACCTTCCCGACGACGAGGCCAATACCATCGCTGGTCTGGTGATCCACGAAGCCCAGATGATTCCAACCGTGGGCCAGGTGTTTTCCTTTCACGGGTTCCGCTTTGAGGTGACCGCCCGCGAGGGCAACCGGATCACCGCCTTCAAGGTGCGCCCGCTGTCATGAGCCGGATCAAGAACCCCATTTTTCGGTGGTTCGACCAGATCGTTCTGGATTTACTCCGGCAGTGGCGCTGGAGCTTTCTTCCACCGCTGCTGATCTACTTTGCCTATGGCGTGCAGGGGGTAACCTCTGTCGCCTCAACCTTTTTTGTCAAAGAATACCTGGATCTAGAGGCCGCTTTTCTGGCTGGATTGGCCTTTTGGGTCGGGCTGCCCTGGGCGCTGAAGATGCCCCTGGGCCATTTCGTTGATCTGATCTGGCGTTGGAAATATCTGATGATCCTGCTCGGTGCCGCTTTGATGGCGGTGAGTTACGGGATCATTTTCAGCCTTCTGGTGATGCCTGACAACATGACTAAAATCATGTCGGCCAATGCCTGGTATGTCACTTCGGTGATCCTGGCCCCTTGTGGCTTTGTGCTGCAGGATATTGTGGCCGACGCCATGTCGGTTGAGGCCGTGCCGCATCTCACCCCCGAGGGCAGCGCATACTCTGCCTCCGAAACCCGCATCATGCATACGACCATGCAAACCCTGGGGCGGATCACCCTCATTGGCGGCTTCAGCGCCGCAGCGGCAATGAACGTCTGGCTGTTTGAGGGGGCCGAGGCCCTGCCGCAGGTCGAAAAAGGCGCGCTTTATGCGCAGATCTATCTGCTGGCGCTGGCGGTGCCTCTGCTCTCGCTCTCCGGAGTGGCGGCGGCGCTGCTGCAACGCAGCTGGACCCGGTCCAGACTGCGACGTCAGGGGCTGGGCGCTGGCGAAATCCACGCCCGCCTCAACCCTCCCCGCGATCCGGTGGCGGTGAACTGGTGGTTCTTTATCGGTGGTGGAGCCTTTGTGGCGCTGTCCCTTGGGGCCGGCCTTGGTGACCTCCCACAGGCCCAGGAACTGGTCTTTGTCGGCTCGATGGGAATCGTGATCTTTCTGATACGTCAACTGATCCAATCGCTGAGCCCGGCCCAGGCTCGCGCATTGATCGGAACCGCGATAATCATCTTTGCCTATCGCGCCACCCCGTTGAACGGTGCCGCCGCAACCTGGTTCGAGATCGACCGGCTGGGCTTTGACCAGCAGTTCCTTTCGGTCTTGTCGCTGATATCCTCCCTGCTCACGCTTGCTGGCATGGTGGTGTTGCGCCCCCTCATTGCCAATAATACCATCGCCTGGATCATCATTTTCCTGGCCTTGACCGAAGCCCTGCTAAGCCTGCCCAATATCGGGTTGTACTACGGGCTGCACGAATGGAGCGCGCCGCTGACCGGCGGGCTGGTGGATGCCCGCTTTATAGCCCTGGTGGACACGGCGGTTGAATCCCCCCTTGGACAGATTGCTATGATCCCGATGCTGGCCTGGATTGCCCGCAACGCGCCCAGCAACCTCAAGGCCACCTTCTTTGCGGTGATGGCCTCTTTCACCAATCTTGCTCTCTCGGCCTCCAGCTTGGGTACCAAATACCTCAACCAGGTCTTTGTCGTCACCCGCGAGGTCCAGGATCCAACTGGTGAGATCACCACCCAGGCCAATTATGAAGCGCTCGGCATTTTGCTGATCACAGTTGCCGTGCTCAAGCTGGTGATCCCCCTGACCACCGTGGCGCTGATTCAACTCAGCCCCCTGCGCAGCCACGACTGAGCTGCCCCAATCTTCAAATCCAACCGGATTCTTGCTGTTTCTGCGTGTCGAGGTGGCTTTTTCGACCAGTCGCGACGGTCCCTGTCGTTTTTTTGCTGGACTACTGTTCACATCTGTCCAGAATAAGACAAAACATCCATCTGGGAGAAGCCTCATGAAGACCACCACCCGTGTGGCCGTGATCGGCGGCGGTGTCGTCGGCTGTTCGGTCCTTTACCATCTGACCAAACTTGGCTGGTCCGACGTCATGCTGCTGGAACGTTCAGAGCTGACCTCTGGTTCAACCTGGCACGCAGCAGGTGGGTTTCACACCCTCAATGGCGACACCAACATGGCGGCGCTTCAGGGCTATACCATCAAGCTCTACCGTGAACTGGAAGAGAAAACAGGCATGTCCTGCGGGCTGCATCACGTGGGCGGCATAACGCTGGCCGACAACAAGGAACGCTTTGACATGCTCAAGGCGGAGCGGGCCAAGCACCGGTTCATGGGCTTGGAGACAGAGATCGTCAGCCCCGAAGAGATCGCCAAGATTGCGCCTGTGACCAATATCGATGGGATCGTCGGCGGCCTTTATGATCCGCTGGATGGCCATCTTGACCCATCAGGTACAACCCATGCCTATGCCAAGGCGGCCCGAATGGGCGGCGCGACAATCGAAACCCATTGCAAGGTCACTGCAACCACGCAGCGCGCTGATGGCACCTGGGATGTGGTCACCAACAAGGGCACCATCCACGCCGAACATATCGTCAATGCCGGTGGTCTTTGGGCCCGCGAAGTGGGGGCCATGGCGGGTATCTACTTTCCGCTGCACCCGATGGAGCATCAATATATCGTCACCGACGAAGTACCGATGGTTGCGGAGATCATCGATGGCGGCGGCGAACACCCGCATGTGATGGATCCGGCAGGCGAAAGCTATCTGCGCCAGGAAGGCCGCGGGCTCTGTATCGGTTTCTACGAGCAGCCCTGCAAACCCTGGGCCGTTGATGGCACCCCATGGGACTTTGGCCATGAACTGCTGGGCAACGACTTTGACAAAATCGAAGATTCCATCGATTTTGCCTATAAACGCTTCCCCGCACTCGAGGCCGCTGGCGTGAAATCGGTGATCCACGGCCCCTTCACCTTTGCCCCCGATGGCAACCCGCTGGTGGGTCCGGTGCCCGGCGTGCGCAACTACTGGTCCGCCTGTGGCGTCATGGCCGGTTTCAGCCAGGGTGGCGGCGTCGGCCTGATGCTGGCGCAGTGGATGATCGAAGGCGAGACAGAGCGCGACACCATGGCGATGGACTGCGCCCGGTTTGGCGAGTGGATCACACCCGGCTACACCCTGCCCAAGGTTGTCGAGAACTACCAGAAACGCTTCTCCATCGCCTATCCAAATGAAGAGCTGCCCGCCGCGCGCCCCTTCCGCACCACCCCGATGTACGACATCTTCGACGGTATGGGCGCGGTCTGGGGCCAGCAATACGGCATGGAAGTTGCGAACTATTTTGCCGAAGGAGATGAGCCCCGCTTTGAGACCCCCTCGTTCCGCCGCTCCAACGCCTTTGACGCCACCACGCGCGAAGTCAAAGCCGTGCGCGAAGCCGTTGGTATCAACGAGGTGCACAACTTTGGCAAATATCTGATCAAAGGCGCCGATGCCCGCGCCTGGCTGGATCGCATCATGGCGGGCCGGGTGCCAAAACCGGGCAGAATTTCCCTGACGCCGATGCTGTCACCCAAGGGCCGCTTGATTGGTGATTTCACCATCTCCTGCCTCTCAGAAGAGGAATTCCAGCTCACCGCCTCCTATGGTGCGCAGGCCTTCCACATGCGCTGGTTCCTCAAACATCAGGTCGCGGGTGTTTCAATCGAAAACATCTCTGATGTCCGCAACGGGTTTCAGATTGCCGGCCCCAAGGCGCGTGAGGTGCTGCAGGCCTGTACCCGTCAGGATATCTCCGACATGCGGTTCATGGATGTGCGTCGCATGACCGTGGGCATGGCCAACTGCATCGTGCAGCGGGTCAGCTACACCGGCGATCTGGGCTATGAAATTTATTGTGATCTGCCCAGCCAGCGCGCGCTCTGGAAGGTGCTGTGGAACGCAGGTCAGGACCATGGGATGAAACCCTTTGGCATGCGGGCGATGATGTCGCTGCGGCTGGATAAATTCTTTGGCTCCTGGATGCGGGAATTCTCCCCCGATTACACCGCCGCAGAAACCGGGTTGGACCGCTTCATCTCCTTCAAGAAAGAGACTGATTTCATTGGACGTTCTGCTGCAGAGGCAGATCGCGAGAACGGGGCCGACCGCAAGCTCTGTGCCTTTGAAGTCGAGGCGACAGATGCCGATGTGGTGGCCTATGAGCCGATCTGGCTCAAGGGCGAGGTGATTGGGTTCTGTACCTCAGGGGGCTATTCGCACCATGCGCAAAAATCCATCGCCCTTGGCTTTGTTCCCACCGACCAAGCCGTGGAGGGTCTTGAGGTTGAAATCGAAATCCTCGGTGAAATGCACCGTGCGAGATTGATCACCACACCACTGTTTGATGCCGATGGCGCCCGCATGCGCGGCTAGATCCGCATAAGACCCAGCGCCTCCGCAAAACTGCGGGGGCGTTTCTCACCTGCCTTGCCCTGCCAATTCCACCCCGTCGATCCTGTGCAGTCGATTTCGCTGGCATTGCTGTTTCATCTTTCTAAAAATACGTCCGCCGGAGGCAGCCTGTCTGTCCATGCCTCCAACAGGAGATCTGAATGCGCAACATCGCCATCCTGCTGCTGGCCGCGGGCAGCTCCTCGCGCATGGAGGGGCGCGACAAGCTGCTGGAAGAGATCGACGGTACGCCGCTACTGACACGGATCTGCACCCAGGCCGCCGAAACCGGTCTGCCGGTCTATGTGACGCTGCCCAACCTGCAACATCCACGGGCCACTGCCTGCCCTGGCGCAACCCTGGTTCCAGTTGCTGATGCAGCCGAGGGCATGGCGGCCTCAATCCGGGCCGGTGTTGCTGCCCTGCCAGAGGACTGCGACGCGGTGATGATCCTGCCCAGCGACATGCCAGAGCTGGAAACCCGCGATCTATTGCTTCTCGCAGATGCCCCAGTCAAGGAGGAGAACCTGATCCTGCGGGCCTGCGCCCAGGATGGAACTCCTGGTCATCCCGTGCTGTTTCCTCGCGCCTGCTTTGAGGATCTGACACAGCTCAGCGGCGATCAGGGTGCCCGCGCGGTCCTAAAGCGCCATCCAGTGCGCCTGGTTGCCTTGTCGGCGCAACGAGCGCTGATCGATCTGGACACGCCTGAGGCCTGGGCTGCCTGGCGTGCGACACGCCAGCCACGCCGCTAAGACCTGCCCGGGCTGCAGATCTCTCAGACCAAAAAAAACAGGCGGTGCCAAAAGGCGCCGCCTGTTTGTTGTTTCAATAGTGAGCAGCACCGTCTCAGACACCGTAACAGCCCGTCTCCAGTCCAGTCCGTCACCGGTCCCGTTCCTAGGACGACAGGGGCTTAGTGCATCAACAGGCGGGCCTCATGCCGTTTCAACGACCGGCGCGCAGCGCTATAGTCCAGCCGCCCCTGTTCTGACTTCAGCTCGGGGAAAATCTCGTAGATCTCGTTGCGCTGCGCATTGTCGAGACCACGCAGAGTTTGATCGCCGGGCTGGAAGCTTTCGGTCCAGGCACCATCCGACAGTACGACCTCGTGCTGATCGAACATGAAGTGAATATAGGTGACCGTACTGGTTTCTACGGCATCAATCCCTTCCAGACCAACCAGATGCTTGGCCGCAACCAGCACTTCGCGATCCTCAAAGTAGAGCGCGGTCTTGTCGTTGGCGACCAAGACCCTGTGGTTGGGGCTGACCATCATGTCACGCTCTGGCAGACCATTGCCCAAAGCGCCTTCGCGGATCAGGATGGGCTGCAGATGCTCCGCCCGTTTCAGAGCCTCTGCATCAAGGCTCTGCTGACCCAACCAGCGAATGGATTGAATGCCGTTGTCACGGGTGATCACCCGATCGCCAACCTGCAGCTCTTCGACCCGACGTTCCCCGTCCGGCGTGGCAATCAACGTGCCAGGTGTAAAGCAAGGATAAATGACGTTTTCGATCTCATAGAAATTCGCTGTGCCGGTGACTTCACCGTCTGCGTTCAAGAAGGAGACCACCCCGTTTTCTGGGTTTGCGTCATCCAGCTCAACGATCAGACTGCCGCCCGGGTTCTGAGCTTCGGCAACATCGCGAAGGTTCAGCACATCAACATCGCTGTCGTCTTCGTCTTCGCCACCGTAGACCACATCCCCCTGACCAATGCCGGTGAAGCTGTCCGAATTGATGCCGCCATAGGCCACATCCGCGCCTTCACCTTCGCCTTCACCCAAGTCAATCGCGTCCAGGCCCGCTCCGCCGGTCAGGACATCATCGCCCTGGCCACCCAGAATGGTGTCATCCCCTTCGCCACCGTCAACGGTATCGTCATCAATGCCGGCATCGATCATGTCGTTGCCGGTGCCACCCGACAGATCATCATCATCGTCCTGACCAAAGATCACATCATTGCCGGCACCACCCTCGATGGTGTCCATACCATTGGTAGGATCAGGATCGACCGGACGCCCGTCCGAGCCGTCGTCGGTGATGTTCAGCGCATCCGGGAAGCTTTCATCCAGGCCGCCATAAAGGGTATCGCTGCCCGCGCCACCCAGAATACTGTCAGAACCTTCGCCACCGATGATCACATCATCATCACCGCCTCCGTCGATGATATCGTCGTCGATGCCACCGTCGATGGTATCGTCGCCGGTCCCGCCGGCGATCACATCCGCATCATCACCGGTCAGGATCATGTCGTTGCCTGCACCGCCATCAACGGTGTCGCGGTCATCATCTGGGTCCGCATCGGCAGGCACGGCCGGAATATTCGGCGTGGTGCCGGTGTAGCCATCAAAGCCACGATCCGGCAGCGGCAGGCCGCCAGAGGTGTCGATCACATCGTCGCCCTCGCCGCCCGTGACGCTGTCGCTGCCTTCGCCGGCATAGATGGTGTCATTGCCGTCATAGGCTTCGATCACGTCATCATTGGGCTCTGCAGCCGGGTCGATTGCGTCCTCGTGGTCAACCATGTCGCCTTCGGGATCGCCGGTATAGGAGGTATCAATCAGGTCGTCGCCATCGGTGCCTTCGACGATACCATCCAGCCCGCCAACAGGAGGCTCCAGCACGTTGTCATCCAGCACCGCCAGGAAATCGATCTGGCCGGAAAACGGCTGTTCAAAACTGCCCTCAGTGGTTTCCTGCGCCGCCAGGGCAAAGCTCTGTTCATCGTCTCCGGTCAGATCAAAGCTGAGCCCGGTGACATCCGCTGCTGCGGTGGCTTCGGTGCCTTGGGTCTCGTTTGCAACCAGCATCTGAACACCATCCGGCGTCCAACTGTAAGTGACCTGAATGTAATCACCGGTTGCAAAAAATCCGGAATCCGTGGTCAGCAATGCGCTTTCACCGTCAAGGCTGTGATAGACCTCAACCGCGCCTTCTTCGGTGGTGCGCACTGCAAAATAGCTGGCATCATCTTCTTCGGAAAGACCACGGCTGACTACGGTCTGACTGCCCTCGGTGGGCTGATCGGGGCGGAATTTGGTGACGATGGAGCCGGTGGTCAGGTCAAAAGGCGCGTCATCGCCATCATCCACGTCAAAGCGAACACCCTCGTTGTAAGTGTTGAACCATCCCGCATGCGCAGTGCCAGGCCCGACAATCGTGCCATCCTGCATGATGCCGTCCGCCAGGCCGGTATCGCCACTTTCATTTCCATCCAGGAAATCCCACAGACCAATCAGGTTGGCCGAATATATGTTGTCAAAATTGTCAGCCATCTTGTTCTCCTTATCGGCCCCTGGCCGCGCGATCTGCCCCGAAGATCGAAGCGCCAATCCGAAATTAAAAACCGCCGCGCAGAAGCGGCGGCATTTCAAAAGCCCGAAAATGGGGAGGGGAAAAGTCTTCTCGCTTCGACACATCTTCATTCCCTGGAGGCGCAATGGCGCAGCCAAGACAAAGATGGAACAGGCTGATCATGTCGCAAAGACGGATAAAACGTGAAGGCAGTTCACGTCAGGTAAGGTGCATTTTGCGCCTCTCCGTCTCCTGCTTAAACCAGAAGATTTCACTCACCCCCCAAGGTGGGCACCCAAAGGGATACCTTAGGCACCAGTTGCGACAAAGCGAAAAAGGCTACTGAAATTTTAATAAAGACCCACCCAAATACTCAGCATAAATTTGCATTGCCGTCAGGAAAAGGTTCACCAAGTCGCATTGTTTTTTCAGCATTAGCAAAGGCTTAAATGTATATTGATTATGTCGAAACGGGAAACAAAACTGTCAATTTCAGAGGCGGGCTGTTTCCAAATCGGCAACCATCGGCTCCAGTGAAACCGACGGCCCTGTCCGGGCGTTCGCCGCCGCTTCCCAAGCTGATCATCACAAAGAAAGGATCAATGCGGCAAATTCCGCAGGACTGTTTCGGTGGCAGAAACGATCTACCGCGAATCAAAGCCCCGGTTGCTGAGCATAGGAGACCCCGGATCCGTCACATTTCCAAGATCTTGCGTCAGAAGACTGGCACAACGCGACCTGCACAGCCCGTACAAGCCTCTGGTACAGATGACATCATACTGACCTTGATAAGGCGCCAGCAGCCGGTCTATTCGCTTCTCGATCTTGGTGGCTTTACGTCTCACAGAGCCCGTTCCAACCTGCTCTTGTTTGGTTCGCTGACCTGATCGCACAAAGAAGAATTCTGAAATTGGTCTTTATTGGTCTTTAAAGAGGAAATTTCCAAGGTGCGAATGAAAGTATCTCGATCACAAAAACCGACTTGCTGTTCAAGATGTTAGCATGGGTTTCTTGCCAAAGTAAGATAATGGCGGAGAGACAGGGATTCGAACCCTGGAGACGGTCTCCCGCCTACACACTTTCCAGGCGTGCGCCTTCGACCACTCGGCCACCTCTCCGTTGGGCGGACTTTTGACGGATCGCACAGGGAATTGCAAGACCCGATCTTGGAAAAAACGCATCTTTTTCAAAACCTTTTTCATTCAAGCAGATAGACGCAGATCGCAGCCTTCTGTTTGGTGTTTTCCACCCTCCTTTTCAGCCCCCTTTCCGGCAGCTTTGACGGGGGAATTCGTGGCGCAGAGCGCCGCTTCAGCGGCTGGTGCCGGGCAAATCGGCACAGCCAGGGGCCCAGGGGGACCAAACGCCTTAAAGATCGCAGCCTTGTACCAGCGACAGCCTACCTGTCCGCATCCCCATCGCCCTCTGCGTCCGTTTCCGCCTCTTGCTGCAGGTCATTCAGATCAGGTCGCACAGGCGCAGGCGCGGTTGCGGGGCCAGCGGTGTGCCCCTGCTCTGTCGGATTGGGGGCAGTTGACGCTGCCGTCGGCCTAAGCGCCTCCGGGTTGCGGATCCAAAGATCACGCTGAGCAAAGGGAATCTCGATCTCTTCGGCTGCAAATCGCGCCGCGATCTCATAGTTGAGATCCGATTTCACCGACAGCACCCAGTTCACATCCCGCAAAATGGCGCGGATTTCAAAATCGAGACTGTCCGCGCCAAATCCCTGAAAGATCACGCTGGGTGCGGGGTTCATCAGCACCATGGGATGGGCGCGGGCGATCTCGTTCAGGATCGCCTCCACCCGGCGCGGATCGGTCCCATAGGCAACCCCCACCGGCACAATCACCCGCCCCACGGTATTGCCTCGGGTGTAATTGGTCACGGTACCCGAGATCAGGTCTGAATTCGGCACAATGACATCGCTGCGATCAAAGGTCTCGATCCGGGTCGAGCGCACAGAAATATCGCGCACATAGCCCATCAACCCGCCCACTTCGATCCAGTCCCCTTTGGAAATCGGGCGTTCCACCAGCAAGATGATACCCGACACAAAGTTAGACACGATGGTCTGCAGGCCAAAGCCGATCCCCACCGAAAGTGCTCCCGCTACAATCGCCAAGGACGAGAGATCCAACCCCGCCATCGAGATCGCCACCACAGCCGCCGCAAAGACTCCGACATAGCCCAGGCCCGACACAATGGCATTCTGGCCACCAGGGTCGATCTTTGTCTTTGGCAGCAGTGAATTTCGCAGGCTGCCCTGTATCAGGCGCGTCAGCCCGTACCCGATGCCAAAAATCACCACAAAGCTCAGGAAGGCTGACGGTGAAATACGCGCCTCGCCGATCTGGAACCCGCCTAGGAATTTTGACCAGAGTTCCGTCAGATCCGCGATGCGTGCCCCCCAGATCAGCGCCAGAACAGGCAGCGACAGCAGCGCCAGCATGAACCCGACGGCAACGGAGAACAGCGAATCCTGCACGGTTTGGCCGCGCCCGGAGAGCCATCCGTAGAGGTCCCCCAAGAACCGCTGCAAAACGGCCACGCCCGAAAGCAGCAGCAGTGTCGAGATGGCCGGATAGATCATCGCCTCAGCCGCATTGACATATCCGATGGCGGCCAATGGCGGCGCGGCGAAACACAACAGATAAGCGGCTTTGCGGATCACAGAAACAAACCGGTTGGCGCCTGCTGCGATCGCGGTTTCACCCTCCTCATCGCCATCGGTGCCTTGGGCGGATTGGCGCAGGCCAATCCGGTTGAGACGCAACAGAACCAGTGCAGCGGTGACAATCAACGGGAACGTCAGAACCGCGTTGGTCTCATCAGAGATATTCTCCAGAAGCCCCAGCTGGCTCTGCAGGTCCTGCAGGATCAGGATCACCCCCAAGAGATCGAGCATCAACCGGGCCTGCCCACGTTTGCCGTCCTGGACATCGACCAGCACCCTGCCGCGGCGCACCGCAAACAGCTGCTCGCCCAGCCAGTGGAACGTCAGCAGGATAAAGGCCCAACCTGGCAGATGTTCGATCAACAAAGATCCACGCACCCCCAGGGTGCCGGTCAACTCAATCGCGGCGGTCAGTATAATGACCCCCAGCAGCGGCAGAATGACCTGCAACAGCGAGACGACAAAACTCCAAACCCCGGTGCCCTGCGCACCAAAGCGGCGCAGCCAGACCCCCATGGCACGCGCCCAGGGCCGCCCCCGCAGGATCAACACCCCGCCCAACAGCAGCAGAACCAGAAGACCCGGCAGGTCATTTGCAGTCTGTTGCACAGTGGCATCGTTTCGGGCCTGGGCTGAGGTCTCATGCCAGAGTGCCAGCCCCGTGGTGATCACAGCTTCGACAGAGGCAGGCCAATAATCGGGATTGAGCGGCGAAGGCCCGCGTTCCAGCAGGCTTTTGGTGCGGCGGTCGCGGATGATTTTGTCAATTTCGCCGATCAACCCATTGGCCCGGTTAAAGGCCTCATCGGCAACGATACGCGGCACCTTGAGCTGATTGAGCTGCTGGTTCAGCGCCAGGCGCAACGCGGCAATATCCGCAGGCTCGGAACTGCCCTCTTGAGGCGCGGCTCCCAGCGCAGAGATCTGACCTTCGAGGGTTGCTATACGGCTCGCATTCTCGCTGCGGGCACTTTGAAACCCCTGCCGATAGGTGACCAGATCCCGACGCAGCACCTCGAATGCAGCGCTGGAAGCCAGACCGGAATCGATGGCACCTTCCGCCCTCAACGCGGTCTTTTGCCAGTCTTGATAAGCGCTTGAGGACGTGTCTTGTGTCTGCGCCCAGGCCGTTGAGCCCAGGGTCAGAACCAACAGCAGAACCGCCAGGACGCTAAAGGCGCTCCGGATCAGACTGGCCCAAATGACATGAGGCCGCAGAACTGCGGCCCCAGAGTTCAGACGGGCAAGCTGCCGGGAGACGCGCGTCATGTGTCC
The DNA here is from genome assembly GCA_015665415.1 of Roseobacter sp. Lineage (GTDB taxonomy): Bacteria > Pseudomonadota > Alphaproteobacteria > Rhodobacterales > Rhodobacteraceae > Pseudophaeobacter. Next base: position 63,134 of record JADFAE010000029.1, on the reverse strand, counting down.
TCGAATACTCCGGGAATGGAAGCCGGGGTATGTGTCATCCAATCCGGCACTGGCAGGTCTTTTTCGCGCAGGAATTCCGGATTGAACAGTTTCGACTGATAGCGGGTGCCATAGTCGCAAAGCACGGTGACAATGGTATGGCCCGGCCCCATGTCTTTGGCCATGCGCACGGCACCGGCGATATTGATCGCCGAGGAGCCGCCCAGCACCAGACCTTCGTCGTGCAGCAGATCAAAGACATAAGGCAGCGCCTCTGCGTCCGGGATCTGGTAGTTGAAATCCGGCGTGAAACCTTCGAGGTTCTTGGTAATACGCCCCTGCCCGATGCCTTCGGAGATCGAAGAACCTTCGGATTTCAGTTCACCGGTGGTGTAGTAGGAATAGAGCGCGGCACCATTTGGGTCCGCCAGACCGATCTTGACCCCTTTGGGCTGGATCGCATCTGCCACCCCGGCAAGGGTGCCGCCGGATCCCACAGCACAGATAAAGCCATCGACCTTGCCTCCGGTCTGCTCCCAGATCTCAGGGCCAGTGGTTTCGACATGGGCCTGACGGTTGGCCACATTGTCGAACTGGTTGGCCCAGATGGCGCCATTGGGTTCGGTCTTGGCCAATTGCGCGGCCAGGCGCTGCGAGTAGCGCACATAGTTGTTGGGATTTCTGTAAGGCGCCGCAGGCACTTGCACCAGCTGGGCGCCGGCCAGGCGCAGCATGTCCTTTTTCTCTTCGGACTGAGTTTCCGGGATCACGATCACGGTTTTGAACCCCATGGAGGCCCCCACCAACGCCAGACCAATGCCAGTGTTGCCGGCGGTGCCTTCAACGATCGTACCGCCGGGTTTCAGCTCTCCGCGCGCAATCGCGTCTTTGATGATATAGAGCGCCGCCCGGTCCTTGACCGACTGGCCAGGGTTCATGAACTCGGCCTTGCCCAGAATTTCGCATCCGGTCTCATCGCTGACGCGGTTGAGACGGATCAGCGGAGTGTGGCCAATGGCGTCGGCCAAATCGCGTGCAATGCGCATGGTATTCCTTTCGATCATTTCCCCAAGATGTAACCAAGGGGGATGGGCTTCACAAGGTGGGAAGACGCCTTTGCCCGCCTGCTGGCCTACCCTTCAGGCGACTTCAGCGCGCAAACGATCGCGATGACGCGACAGCCACAGAGACGCGGTGACGAGAGGCATATCCTGATAGCTGTGATCATCAATCCCTTGCATCAACTGCTCAAACCCAAGGATCTCACTGCGCAGGTCTTCATGCTCACCTGCGACCCCGCCGCCGCCGTTGATGTCGGAAAGATCGGTAAGCCCAACAAATATATGAATAAACTCCCCAGAGGCACCGCTGGAAGGATAGGCATGTGTCACCGGTTCCAACCGCGAGATGGCAACCCCGGCCTCTTCCATTGCTTCCCGGCAGGCCGCCTGTTCCGGCGTTTCCCCTGGATCAATGAGACCCGCAACCGGCTCCCACATCCAGGGCTGCTTCTCCCCGGCAATAAAGGTGGCGGCGCGGAATTGTTCGACCAACAGCACCTGATCGCGGATCGGATCATAAGGCAGCACCACCGAAGCCCGGCCCACCAGCGCCGCCGCGCGATTCACCACCGGGCTCAGGCTGCCGTCATAGCGGCGAAACTGGAGGTCCATTTCCTCCATCGCAAAGAAATTCACAAAGGCGCGCTTGTGCTGATGCACCACCACATCCCGGGCCAGATCATGGGCCGGATCCTCTGGCCGCGACTGTGCGGTCAACCAGGCATCGGCGCGACGGCGCACGGAAGGAAAGCACCTGGTCATGGCCTCTGCCGAGACCCGATCCTGATAGGACATCACCTCTTCGGCGGCGCGCAGCGTCAGCGCGCCCCAATCCGCAACCCAGGCGTCAAGATCCCAAAATCCGTCCTGCTGCCACAGGCCTTCTGTTGGAAAATAGACCTCGGCTTGGGCCAGCTCTCCCGATGACAGCGTTACGGAAATTGGTTTGAGCGTATAGTCGAAACCGCCCTCATAATAGTTCAACGCAGCCAGGTCACCTTGGGACAGACCGCGCACTAGAACCCCCTGCGCCACATGGTCGGGATCGGTAGCGATCATTGGGAAGATCTGATCCTTCACCGCAAAAACCGCATGGCCGGGCAAGCCGGCCTGGACAACATCCAAGTCATCTCCCCCCCGTCCCAGTACCAGTTCAAGAAGCGGCACAAAGCGTAATGTGCCGTAGAAAAAGAGATCAACCACGTTGTTTAACCTATTGTTATAGTGAAGTTCAGGGCCAGCGGCGATGGGCTGATTCAGCCAAAAGACCAACCAGACAACCGCCCACAACCATGGGGATCAGAACCGAAGGGACGCCGATTACAAAGGCATATTCCAGTGACAGGTCAAAGATCGCCTTGAGTGCCTCAAACGGGCCACCATAGCGTTGACGCATGGCCAGGCTGAACATCTCCCAAGCGCCCTGGATGAACAGGGCCCACAGGACCATCAGTGCAACCCCGGTCAGCCCGTTGTTGATTGCAGGAACCAGACCGCCCCCCACACGTTTGCCCATGTAGATCCAGCCGGTCAGCACACCAAGGACCATGTTGATATGGGTAAAATAACCAAAATCTGTGCCTTCGGGCATCAGTGGCATCACCTGGCCAGACAGCACAAAGGCGACAAGCGCCATGAACAGGGCGGCGGTCAATCGGGCTCCGGTGGGCATTGCGGCGGGTTCCCCTGTCAAACTGTTCCGGTGTCAGATCTCCCGCATCACGCAGTTGCACGATGCGCCACGGTGATCTGAGTCACGTCGCAATTTCCCGTTTTAAAGGCCGCAGCACAAGAGGTGAGATAGAAGTTCCACATTTTATGGAACCTTTCGTCAAATCCCATACCCCGGATCTGCTCCCATCGGTCGTTGAAGGTTTCATGCCAACGGCGCAGAGTTTGGTCATAGCTATCGCCGAATTCGATTGAGCGCACCACATTGAGCCCGGCCTGCTCTACCTGAGTGCGTAGGGCCTGCGGCGAGGGCAGCATTCCGCCCGGAAAGATATGTTTCTGAATGAAATCAACGCCTTTTTGGTAGACCTCCCAGCGGCGATCCGCAACGGTGATGATTTGCAAGGTGGCCTTAGCACCGGGGCGTAACCTGTCGCGAATACAGTTGAAATAGGTCGGCCAGTACTTTTGCCCCACAGCTTCGAACATCTCGATTGAGGCAATGCCGTCAAACTGCCCGGGGCAGTCACGATAATCCTGAATGCGAAACTCCACCATATGGGACAGTCCCGCCTTTTCAATACGTTGGCAGGCATAGTCGAACTGTTCCTGGCTCAGGGTTAAACCAGTTACCTTAAGTCCCCGCTCGCGCGCGGCATATTCGGCAAAACCGCCCCAGCCACAGCCAATCTCCAGGATATGATCCCCTGGCTTGACCCCCATCTGATCCACCATTGAGGCGTATTTCGCCAATTGCGCCTGTTCCAGCGAATGCTGCCCGGCCTGAAACAAAGCGCTGGAATAGGTCATCGTTCCGTCCAGCCACAGCGCGTAGAAATCATTCCCCAAATCATAGTGATAAGAGATATTCTTGCGCGCCTGCTTGCGATGATTGCGCTGCATCCAAAAGCGGAACCTCTCGTAGGCCCGCGCCAAGGCCTGGCCCGGAAAGCCGTCATAAACGGTTTCGGCGCCCATATGGATCAGATCCATAAAGGCCTGCAGGTCCGAGGTGCTCCAGTCGCCCTCGAGATAGGCATCGGAAAAGCCCAGATCGCCTTCACGGATCAGACGGGAAAAACACTCAGGATTGTGAATATGCAGATCAGCCACCGGGCCGGGCCTGCGCCCCTTGATGCGAAAGATACGACCATCCGGCAAGTGGATATCCAGCTGCCCGGTTTCCATTGCGCAGAGCTTGTCAAAGATCGGAACAAAATAGCGTGGCAGCCCTGCCTGGCCTTTGGTGGACGTCAAAATCATCGGTTCCCCTCCGTCGTTCTTGACCCTTTGAAGGTAGGACGCAGAACAGGTTCAGGCAAGAAATCAATGGGATAGGAGATCAACCTGTGACATCAACACGGTCACGACAGACCGGAAACGCTGGGGCAAAACCGATGGTTAACTAAAGTTATCAACGCCTTACCCCTCCGCCCTAAGGTGAATTCCAAGGGTGGAGAGCCAGATTATAAAAGCACCGTCACAGAACCTGGTCTAGGGCAGCGATCAGGGTCTCCACCTCCTCAGGGCTGGTGTAATGGGTGAAACTCAGCCGCAACACGCCCTGTTCCGGGTCCACCCCCATGGCGGTGAGGGCCCGCACCGCATAGAAATCTCCGCCACCGGCCATCACGCCATATTCACCCAGCTGCCGCGCCACGGGCTCAGCCGGCCGGTTGAGGGCCAGGGCCACGGTTGGGGCCCGCTTTTCCGCCTCTGCAGGCCCAAGAAGGCGCAGGTCGTTGCGGGTCTTCACCGCATCCAGCAGCGGCTGCAACAGCGCGATTTCATGCGCCCGCATCAGGTCATGCACAAAGGCCGCCTGCTCAGCCGCCCCCTCTGCCGGGCCACCGTGATGGGCATTCAGCGCTTCGATATAATCCGCCATCCCGGCACTTGCTGCCATCTGGGCGTGATCCGGTCCTGCAGGGGTGAACCGTTTGTACAGGCAATCGGCGTTGAAATAATGGGCCTGATTGGGCAGCAAGGCACCAAGTTCACGCCGCACCACCATCAATCCCTGGTGGGGGCCATAGGTCTTGTAGGCGGAGAAGAGATAGATATCGGGACCAAGATCCCCGACATTGGGCAGCCCGTGTGGTGCATATGAAACCCCATCAACACAGACAAAAGCGCCCGCAGCATGGGACAAGGCGGTGATTTCGGTCACCGGGTTGATTTCGCCCACAACGTTGGAACAATGCGGAAAGCAGACCAGGCGCACGTTTTCATCCAGCAGCTGTTCCAGATCGGCAGGATCCAGATGGCCGGTTTGCGGGTTGATCCGCCACTCGCGCACCTCGATGCCACTTTCAGCCAACCGCCGCCAGGGACCGGTGTTGGCCTCATGATCTTGATTGGTCACCACGATGGCTTCACCCGGTTTCAGGAACTGGCGAAAGGCCTGGGCCAGAACATAGGTATTCTGCGTGGTTGAGGGCCCAAAGCTCAGCTCCTCGGTGGCAACGCCCATCATTGCCGCCAGTCGGGCGCGGGCCTCGTCCATCTCTGCGCCAGCAAGTTCGGAGGCTGCATAGGGTGCATAGGGCTGCACCTTGCGCTGGGTGTAATAGCGCGTCAGACGATCAATCACCTGGCGGCAAGTGTAAGAACCCCCAGCATTTTCAAAGAAGGCCTGGCCCTGCAGGCTCGGCTCTTGGAAGGCCGGAAACTGCCCCCTTACAAAGTCCATATCCAATGTCATGATCTCTCCCCAATTCTCTTGCAGGAATGGATGCAGATCTTGCATAGGCAGGTCAAGAACAGACAGGCGATGAACAGGGGAGGAAGAAGCGGCCTCCATCAAAAAAGCCCCAGGCATCTCTGCCCGGGGCTCTGACTTAAGTATGCATCTTGCCTCTTAGCGGGATTTTCTGCTGCGATGTTCACGCATCAGGCCGATAAAGATCGACAGGCACATCAGCACCAGCACGATGGCAAAGGGAAAGCCAGTGGCAATGGCAGCCGCCTGCAAGGCCCCGAGACCGCCGCCCAACAGCAGAACAATGGCAATCGCGCCTTCGAGAACACACCAGAACACCCGCTGCGCCGTGGGCGCATCGGTCTTGCCGCCTGCGGTAATGGTATCGATCACCAGCGAACCGGAGTCCGAAGAGGTCACAAAGAAGACCACCACCAGGATGATCCCGATGAAGGACAGAACACCGGTCAGCGGGAAGTTTTCAAACATCTTGAACATCTTCAGCTCAAGTGCTGCATCCTTCAGCGCCTGGCCCTGCTCACCCATGACCATATCCAAGGCAGCGCCGCCGAAAACGGTCATCCAAAGCGCGCCCACAACGGTGGGAATTACCAAGACGCAGATAATGAACTCGCGAATGGTGCGCCCGCGTGAAATGCGGGCGATGAACATGCCAACAAAAGGCGACCAGGAAATCCACCAGGCCCAGTAAAAAGTCGTCCAGCCCTGCATGAAGTTGGTGTCTTCACGACCAACCCAATTGGACAGCTCAGGCAGGTAGGCCACGTAATCCACCAGATTGGTGAAAAACCCGGTCAGGATCGCCAAGGTTGGACCTACGACAATCACCAGCACCAGCAGAGCCGCCGCCAGGATCATATTGGCCTCGGACAGGCGTTTGACGCCCTTGTCGAGCCCGGCCACAACCGAGATCAGCGCAAAGATTGTGATCACGATGATCAGCAGAACTTTCATGCCATCGGAGACGGGGACATCAAACAGGTAGTTCAACCCGGCCAGCGCCTGAGTTGCCCCCAAGCCAAGCGAGGTCGCCAAGCCAAAGATGGTGGCAAAAACCGCCAGCACATCGATGATATGCCCCAGTGGACCCCAGGTAGCTTTGCCAAAGATCGGATAAAACACCGACCGCATGGTCAGGGGCAGACCTTTGTTGAAGCTAAAGAAGGCCAACGCCAGCGCCACAACCGCATAGATCGCCCAGGGGTGTAGCCCCCAGTGGAAAATCGTGGCCGCCATGGCCATCTCACGCGCGGCTTCAGGATCTCCTGCTGCGGCCCCAAGCGGGGCCCAGTCGCTGCGCAGGCCTGCGTCGCCCAGTGCGGTTCCTCCGACAGAGGAGCCATAGTGCGAAATTGGCTCAGCCACGCCCCAGAACACCAGGCCAATGCCCATGCCCGCGGCAAAGAGCATCGAGAACCAACCGGCGTAGCTGTAGTCGGGCTTGGCCGTGTCCCCACCCAGGCGGATGGAGCCATAGGGCGAGACCACCAGAAACAGCGAAAACAACACAAAGATATTGCAGGCAATCATGAAGACCCAGTCGAACTGACTGGTCAAAGCAGGCCGCAGCCAACCAAAGAACTCGCTCGCCTGGTCCTGAAACACCAGCGAGAAGAACACAAATGCGATGATGGTCAGGGCCGATACGGCAAAGACCGGGTTATGGACATCCAGACCCAAGATCTGAACATTGTCCTGTCCCGGTTCATATTCCGTGCCGGCTTCATTTCCGGCAGATGAACTATCCGTCATATTTCCTCTCCTCTTGTCACGTACCAATGCTCATGGGGGAGTGGGCCTGAGCCCAGCATCACGAATAAGACCTGAAAAGCGCCAAAATCGGCACAAAAATTACGGCATTGTCGCGTTCTGCCGCAATACTGTTCCCTTGTGTCGCATATTCGCGCCAAACTAGGCGACTCACTAGAGCACTGAAAACAAACAATTATTTGTATGCTCAAACCATTACTTGTACATCAAAACCACTTATCAAACACTCCAACAGAAAATAGCCACCCAAAGGGGCGGCCATTTTGCTGCGTTCAATTGTTCTTGTTCAGCCAGATTGGCTTTAGGCGTTCACATCCACAACAACCCGACCCTTGACCTGCCCAGCCAGGATATCTGCCCCCAGTTTTGGCAGATCGGAAAGAGTCGCGGGCTGCACCATGGCCTCCAGCTTATCCATTGGCAGATCGGTGGCCAGGCGCTGCCAGGCACGCAGACGGTTGTCATAGGGCTGCATCACGGAATCGATCCCCAACAGGTTCACCCCCCGCAGCAGGAAGGGAATGACAGTCGCAGGCAAAGCCGCGCCACCCGCCAGGCCAACCGAAGCAACCGAAGCACCATATTTCATCTGCCCCAGAACCCGCGCCAGCATCTCCCCGCCGACCGCATCAATGCAGCCCGCCCAGGTTTCGCTTTCCAACGGACGCTTGACGGTCTCATTGATCTCATCACGCGCAACGATCTGTGTCGCGCCCAATTCTCGCAGATAGGCCTCGGTCTCAGGACGCCCGGTCACGCCAGCCACCTCATAGCCAAGATTGGCCAGGATGGCGGTGGCGACGGAGCCAACCCCACCGGCGGCACCAGTGACCAAAACCGGTCCCTGCCCTGGCTTCAACCCGTGGTCCTCCAACGCCATCACCGACAGCATTGCGGTGAATCCCGCGGTGCCAACAGCCATGGCCTGACGCGCATCCAGCCCTTCAGGAAGTGGCACCAGCCAGTCGGCCCTGACCCGCGCCTTTTGGGTGTATCCGCCCCAATGGGCCTCGCCGACCCGCCAACCGGTCAAAACAACCTTATCGCCCGGCTTGTAGCGCTCATCATTGCTGCTCTCGACGGTGCCAGCAAAATCGATCCCGGGAATATGGGGATATTTGCGCACCAGCCCGCCGCCTTTGGGGCTGAGGCACAGGCCATCTTTGTAGTTCACAGTGGAATACTCCACCGCAACGGTGACCTCGGCCTCTGGCAGCTGGTCCAGACCGATCTGCTCGATTGTTGCCGAAGCCAGGCCGCTCTCTTCGTCTTTGTTCATAATCAATGCGTTGAACATGTAGGTTCTCCTTGTCTCGGTCGAGCCTCGCAGCCCCCCGTCTTGCTTTGGTACCGGTTAGCGCCAAAACTTCTCTTGCACCAAAGCCTGCCGCATGCCGCCTTCGGTTTCGATTTCCACCACAGTGCCTGCCTCCCAGTGGCTGCGATCCACCATGCCGATGGCGACATTGACCTCAAACTGCGGGGAATAGCAGGCCGAAGCGACCTGCCCGACCTGCCTGCCATCCGCCAGCAAGGGCCAGGAGCCGGTACAGGCAGGGATCTCACCAGAGATAACCAGAGGCCGGATCATACGCGCCGGTCCGTTTTTGGCCTGCTCTGCCAGGGCAGCCCGGCCAATGTAGTCTTCGGGCGAATTGCAGAACTTTCCGAGACCACATTCATAGGGGGTGTTGTCGCGGCGCATATCCGACCCATAGCTCAGCAGCCCGCTCTCGATCCGTTCGATATTGTTGGGGCAGCCAGCCCGCACGTTCAGATCCTCACCGGCATCAAACAGCGCCTTCCACAGCGGCATGCCATAGTCGCCGTCTTCCAGATATATCTCGAACCCGCCCTGTTTCGACCAACCCGAACGTGCCACCACCATTTCTTTGCCTTGAAACGGCAAGCGCTTGTAGCGGAAGAACCGAATATCGCGCACCTCTTCGCCAAAGACCCGCACCATCAGATCGTCAGCCTTGGGGCCCTGAACCGCCAGAGGCGAAACATCAGGCTCGTCGATCTCGACATCCAAGCCCAGAGCAATGGCAATACCAAGGGCAAATTGCAACAAATCGCCATCCGCCAGCGACAGCCAGTAGTGATCCTGCGCCAGTTTGACCGCGACCGGATCATTCAGCATGCCGCCGTTGTGATCCACGGTTGGCACATAATAGCACTGATCATCGGCCATTTTGTCCATGTCCCGCGGGCTCAGCATCTTCATCAACCGCAGCGCATCCGGTCCTTTGATCGAAACCTGCCGTTCGCAAGACACATCCCAGACCTGAACGTTTTGCTTCAGATGTGCCGCATCCGCAGCTACGCTTTCAAAAAAGGTCGCCAGCAGCATGTGGTTATAAACAGTATAGCCTTTGACCCCTGCGGCCTCTACTCCCGGAGAAAAAGGGGTTTTGCGCACCCGGCGCGACGGAAAAATGACAGCCATGGTCAGCCTCTTTTGCTATCGAAACGCGTGTTGCTTTGGTCACAGATCCGATCAAGTATCTGCTCCCAGCCTGCCACTCACTCTCTTCGACTCAGCGGCGAGGTAATTGTCTTACATTTGAGAAATGTCTTGCCACATCTTTTAATGTCATACAATTGATTTCTGAACCTGCCTCTCAGGAGATAAAGATGAAGATCGACCCAAAATCCTCTGGTGACCTTTCGGCGCAGATCGCCACAGCAATCAAGGATGCCATTGTCAGCGGTGTTTTGAATATCGATGAGCGCTTGCCCTCGGAAGCGGAATTGGCAGATCATTTCCAAGTGTCCCGCCCCACGGTACGCGAAGCCCTGAAACGCCTGGCAGCCCAAGCCCTGATCCGCACCCAGCGCGGAGCCTCCGGTGGTGCCTTTGTCAACCGGCTTAGCTTTGAAGATGCCTATGCGCAGCAGATCACCACTTCGACTCTGCTGCTGAGCATGAATGAGGTCAGCTTTGAAACCGCCTGCGAGGCCCGATATGCGCTGGAGCGTGCCTGTGCACCATTGTCCGCCGATCGGCGTACGGCCGATCACCTGGCCACCATGCGGGCGGAGATATTCCGTCAAAGCCAACCCGGTCTCACAGATGAGGCATTTTGCGCCTCAGACGTCGCCTTTCACCGGGCCCTGGTCGATGGGGCCGCGAATCCCGTGTTGTCCTATCAACTCGCAGGCGCGGTAGAAGCCATGCAGCCCCTGATGAACATCATCACCTTCACGGCCCGGGATCGGGCACAGATCGTCGATCTACACAGTGAAATCGCCGATGCCATTGAAAATTGCGACGGAGCTGCAGCCATAACAGGGCTGACCGATCTAGAGAATGAAACCCTCAGATTGGCCCAGAATGTTTTTGCGGCCCGCTCAGCCAAGAGCTGAGCGCCTCCGGCCCTGGTCATCACCGCGGCCCTTGCACCTGCCCCGTTTCATTTGGCCAAAAATATCCCGGGGGAGCAGGTGCTGCGCAGCTGCGGGGGCTGGCCCCCTAATACAGATCCGATTTATGCGGCTCCAAGCCAAAAAATGCGCTTTCCCACTTCAAATCCGCCGCGCAACGATCTATATTCACGGAGTTCCCTCGGGAACTATGGACATAAATGCGCTCGTAATACACGGATCGGACCCGGGGGCGGTACCCGGCGACTCCACCAACAATGCTTCATTTGGGCATCATGGGGTCGAAACAGGATCGACGGACGTCTAAAGGGGTTAGCTTTGTCTCGGCTGTCTGCCACCGTTATCGGCGAAAACTGTACAATTGCAAATGACAATCGTGCTCCGGTAGCCCTGGCTGCGTAAGCAGTTCGGAAAACCGAAACTTAAGTCCTTTCGCCTAGCAGCGACTGGCGGGGTTCGCAGGTACCTGGCAACAGAAACCTGCACTTCCTCTTGCTGAATATGTGAAAACCCGTTCATCTATATGTATGAACATGGATGGCACATGGCCTGTTCTGAAAAACCCGTCTAAACCGTTGAAGACATGACCCTTTAACCCATTTGCAAAATACATCAATTAGACAGGGCAAGAACACGCCCGAACAAAATTGCGAGGCCCTTTTGACTAAACTATCCGCTGATATGAGCAAGACCGATCTGATGCACTATTGGTTTGACGAAGTCTGGGGCAAGGGCAATTTGAATGTCATCAATGAAATGTTTGGTCCGCAGGCCACTGCAACGGGGGTGGTTTCCTCACACAGCCTTCGTCGCGCTGACATGCATGAATTGGTCCAGGCAATACGGGCTCTGGCTGTCGATATCAAAGTTGAGTTCAGTCACACCATGGAACAGGGGGATTGGCTGGCAGTCAGAACGCTGATCTATGCAAAGCGGGCTGACAATGGCGCCCCGGTAACGATCAACGGACAGTTATTCGTGCATTTTGATGGCACTCAGATTGTCGAATCCTTCAGTCTTTTCGATTTTGTCGCGCTGTTTGAACAGCTGGGACAGATGCCGCTGGACACCCTGCCGGTCTGTTTGACCGGACAGAAATTGGACTGGACCTGACCCTCGTTTCAAATCACGGCCCCGTCCGGAACTTGACAACGAGATCCCGCCGCCTTTAGTTGAGAGCCCTGGGGATCGCTGCGAACGCCCCGTGAGGCACCAAGCCCAAGGTTCGCATGTTCACCCTCTTGCCCGAGGAGACATGCCCATGGCTGCCCCCAATGAAATCACCCCCTCCCAGTTGCTGCGCCTGATCGGCACCCCAACTGCGCCCCATATTGTCGACATCTCGATCGATGAGGATTTCACTGCAGATCCCTTCCTGATTCCGGGCTCCTTTCGTCACTCCCACAAGGATATCGACGGATTGAAAACCCGCATTGGCGACGGGCCTTGCGTAATTGTCTGCCAACGCGGCATCAAGCTGTCCCAGGGGCTTGCCTCCTGGCTGCGCAGCGACGGCATTGCCGCAGAATACCTCAAAGGCGGGATGTTTGCCTGGCGCGATCTGGCCGGTGCGCCACGCATTCCCGCAACTGCGATACCAGATAAGGTCAAGGGCCATGGGCTCTGGGTCACCCGGCACCGCCCCAAGATCGACCGCATCGGCTGCCCGTGGCTGATCCGCCGTTTTGTCGATCCCGATGCAAAGTTCCTGTTTGTCTCCCCGAGTGAAGTCGCGGGTGTTGCCGAAAGATATGGTGCTACCCCCTTTGACATTGAGGGCACTGATTGGTCCCACAACGGGTCCCTATGCAGTTTTGACACCATGCTTGACCGGTTTGCACTGCGCACCCCCGCGCTGGGCCACCTCTCGACCGTGGTTCGCGCCGCCGATACCAACCGTCACGATCTGGCCCCCGAAGCGGCCGGGCTGTTGGCGATCTCAGTCGGCCTGTCGCGCCAATATCGCGACGATCACCAACAGCTTGAGGCTGGACTTGTGCTCTATGATGCTCTTTATCGCTGGGCGAGGGATGGCCAGAACGAAGGGCACGACTGGCCGGCGGACAAAAAAGCATGATGACAGTTTCTTGGGGTGAGATGTGGCGGGTCTTTGGCAGGATCGGCCTGCTCAGTTTTGGCGGCCCCGCAGCGCAAATCGCTGTGATGCACCGCGAGCTGGTGGAAGAGCGCCCCTGGCTTGATGAAGACGCCTTCCTGCGCGGACTGTCGTTTTGCATGTTGCTGCCTGGCCCCGAGGCCATGCAGCTGTGCACCTATACCGGCTGGCGTCTGCGCGGCTTTCTCGGGGGTTTGCTGGCAGGTCTGTTATTTGTGCTGCCGGGGGCGCTGGTGATTGGGTTTTTGGTCTGGCTTTACGCCGCCTTTGGCACCCTGCCCACGGTGCAATCAGCCTTTCTGGGCATCAAGGGTGCCGTGGTGGTCATCGTTCTTCAGGCCCTTTGGCGTCTCAGCAACAAGGCCCTCAAAGGCAGAACCGATTACCTTCTGGCGGGGTTCGGCTTTGTCGCTTTGTTTGTGTTCAGCCTGCCCTTTCCGCTGGTAATCCTTGGCGCCGGTCTCTTTGGTCTGCTGCGCCTGCCCTCCACAGCCCATGACACAACTCCCAATCCCAGCATCAATCCTGCCAATCCTTCCCTTCCTACCTTCCTGCGCACGGTGGCAATCTGGGGCGGGTTGTGGCTGTTGCCGCTGCTGACCCTCAGCCTGGTGGGCGCAGAGTTCCTTGCCGGGATCGGCTGGTTCTTTGCCAAGCTGGCGGTGGTGACCTTTGGCGGGGCCTATGCCGTACTAGCCTACATGAGCCAGACAGTGGTGGAGCAACATCAATGGATCAGCGCCGGCGAAATGATCGATGGGCTGGGGTTGGCAGAGACCACTCCCGGGCCCCTGATTCTGGTGACCCAATTTGTGGCCATGCTTGCGGGCCTCAAGGAAGGCGGGACTACCCTGTTTCTGGCCGCTGGGGCCACTGCACTCTGGGCCACTTTCATGCCCTGTTTTCTGTGGATCTTTGCCGCCGCGCCGTATGTCGAACGTCTGGCGGCGCTGCCGCGTTTGGGCGCCGCGCTCAAGGCGATCACGGCGACAGTTGTTGGGGTGATCCTCAACCTGACGGTCTGGTTTGCCCTGCATGTGGTGTTTCTTGAGGTGACAGTGCTGGATCAGGCGGTACTGGCCCTGCCCTGGCCAGAGTGGCAGAGCCTGGACAGAGCGGCACTGTTGCTGGTTCTTCTGGCACCGGTGGTGGCCTATCTGCTGCGCGGGCACCTGTTTGGGCTGTTGACCGTGATGGCTATGGCCGGTGTGTTGGCGCCAGTCGTACTGGCAGGTCTCTGAAGCGAAAGCGCCTCGAAATTCGAAATACTTGCGCCCGCAACCTGAAGCCCAAAATAATTCCAAATCAGAGAGGCCGTGCTCTTTAGTTTCCGGCAGAATCCCCTATGCTGGTGCAGCAATTTTTAACAGGGGTGTCATTCATGTCCCGCGAAATCGACTACGGCAATCTGATGCACTCCGCCATGCGCGGCCTCATTCGCACCGTCCTTCAGGAGGTTGCGGACCGGGGGCTGCCGGGGAACCATCATTTTTTCATCACCTTCGACACCAATCATCCAGGCGCCCAACTGGCGGACTGGCTGCGTGATCGCTATCCCGGCGAGATGACCGTGGTGATGCAGCATTGGTACGACAATCTCGACGTTGGTGAAGACGGGTTTGGCATCACCCTGAACTTTGGCGATGCACCAGAGCCGCTTTATATTCCCTATGATGCGATCGAGACTTTTGTCGATCCATCCGTGGAATTTGGCCTGCGCTTTGAAACCGCTGAGGACAGCGACGACGACGACGGCCCCAGCCTGGTTGAAGACGACGAGGAGGAAGCCAGCAACGAGCGCGCAGACGCCAAGCCCTCCGAAGGGGATGTGGTCTCGCTGGACAGCTTCCGCAAATAATACGCCTGAGTGAGGGGGCCCTGCCCGTCTTTCACCGGTAAAACGACATGAGGCCTTGCTCTGCGCAGGGCCTTTTTCTTTGTGCGCCATACATAGACCAATGGCCGCGCTTGGCCTCCTGAATCGCAACCAAGTCGCCAGCTGAAGCAATGCGAGGTTGCCGGGGCCTATTGCCGTAGAAGTTCTGCTTCCAAAGAGCGCAACGGCAGGCCGTTTCTGTGCGACTTAAAGGTCAGATGCAGCCCTTCAGCGGTGAGACTGCGGTCATATTGCTGCATCTCATAATCGCCATTTAGATCGATAAACATGGAAAACACCGTCAATGTGTCGCCGACCAGTCGGGCCCAGACATAGGGCCTGCCCTTCATCGGATCCTGCTGCACCTCATGGCCAAAGACATTGCGCTGCATTGCGGCGGCAAAGATCCCGCTGCGACCGCTTGGCAGGAATTCGACCTCATAGAATTTTTCCTTGCGCCGCCCATCTTCCTTTTCGGAGACTGAACCCCAGTGCACCCGAAACCCCCTGTCGGTGGCGGAGATCTCCACGGTCACATCGCGCCTGTCAGCCGCGCCGTCAGCATGGATCAACTCGACCGTCCCCGTATAGCGGCCAAAGAAATCAGAGACCTCATGTGCCGCAACGGATTGCGCCATCACAAGCAACAGGCTCAGGGCCAGGCTGCTCCACATCGCAAGCGCCCACAACGGCCTCTGTGCCGCCTTCGCCATCGTTCCAGCTCTGACTTGGGCTTTGCCCCTTGCCTGCGAGGTTTCAACCACTTTGATCACGAAGGCCACCTTTCTCCACGTCTGCTTCCAGTCTAAACATCTGCAGTTCGGTGGCAATGACATGGATCACCCGCCATGCGGCGAATTCTCCCTATACCCCGGCGCGCGATTGGCTATGCTGCGCGCAACTGGCCAATTGCGTCACGAGGGCGCAGAGGCTAAACGGCATGCAACGGCATACCAGACGGAGAACACGATGTCCGATACCCGCACCGAAACCGACAGCTTTGGCCCCCTGGAAGTCCCTTCCGACAAATATTGGGGCGCACAGACCCAGCGGTCGATCATGAACTTCCCCATTGGCTGGGAAAAGCAGCCCGTGGCCATCGTGCGCGCGCTGGGCGTGATCAAACAGGCCTGCGCCATGGCCAACAAGGCCAGCGGCAAACTGGATGACAAAATCGGCGATGCGGTCATTCAGGCCGCCAGCGAAGTGGTTGCAGGCAAATTCGACGACAACTTCCCGCTGGTGGTCTGGCAGACCGGGTCTGGCACCCAGTCCAACATGAACTCCAACGAGGTGATCGCCAACCGCGCCATCGAAATCCTCGGCGGCACCATCGGCTCCAAGGACCCGGTTCACCCCAACGATCATTGCAACATGGGGCAGTCCTCCAACGACACCTTCCCCACCGCGATGCATATCGCCGCCGCAATGACCGTGCGCGACGTGCTGTTGCCCGGTCTGACCAAACTGGCCAAAGGGCTCGAGGCCAAATCCTCTGAGTTCAAAGACATCATCAAGATCGGCCGCACCCATACCCAGGACGCCACACCGCTGACTCTGGGTCAGGAATTTGGCGGCTACGCCCATCAGATCCGCATGGGCATCTCGCGTGTCGAGGCAGCCCTGCCCGGCATCTATGAGCTGGCCCAGGGCGGAACCGCTGTTGGCACCGGTCTCAACACGCAGGCTGGCTGGGGCGAAGAGGTCGCTGCCAATATGGCCGAAATCACCGGCCTGCCCTTTGTCACCGCCCCCAACAAGTTCGAAGCCCTGGCCGCTCATGACGCCATGGTCTTCATGTCGGGCGCTTTGGCAACCGTGGCTGGCTCCATGTATAAGATCGCCAACGACATCCGTTTCTTGGGCTCCGGGCCGCGCTCTGGCCTGGGCGAGTTGATCCTGCCGGAGAATGAGCCCGGGTCTTCGATCATGCCGGGCAAGGTCAATCCGACCCAGGCCGAAGCGATGACCCAGGTTGCCGCCCATGTCATGGGCAACAATGCCGCCATGAGTTTTGCCGGCAGCCAGGGCCATTTCGAGCTCAACGTCTATAACCCGATGATGTCCTACAACCTGCTGCAATCGATGCAGCTGCTGGGCGACGTCGCCGACAGCTTCACCACCCGCATGCTCAATGGCATCCAGGCCAATGAGCCGCGCATCGACAAGCTGATGAAGGAAAGCCTGATGCTGGTCACGGCCCTGGCCCCAACCATTGGCTATGACAACGCCACCAAAGTGGCCAAGACCGCACATAAAAACGGCACCACCCTCAAGGAAGAGGCGATTGCCCTGGGCTTTGTCGATGCCGCGACCTTTGATGCGGTTGTGCGCCCCGAACAGATGATCGGTCCCAAGGACTGATGGCGGAACCGGTCAATCTGAACCGGTTTCGAAAAGATAAAGCGCGGGCCGAGAAAAAGGCCCGCGCTGACCAAAACGCTGTGAAATTTGGCCGCAGCAAAGCGGAAAAAGATCTCGACAAGGCCCGCAAGGCGCAAGAGGTCCAACGGCTCGACGATCATAAGCGCGATCAATGAGCAGCCGCCCCCAGAAACATTCGCTGACACTGCGCGGGCACCGGACCTCGGTCTCGCTCGAAGATCCGTTTTGGAACGCCTTTCGCGCAATCGCCGCCAGATCCGGACGCCCAATCAATGACTTGGCTGCTGAAATTGATGAAGAACGCGGGGTTGATTCCGGTCTCGCCTCTGCCATTCGTCTTTATGTGTTGCGGGATCTGCAGTCACAACTGGCGGATCAAGACACCGATTGATCCCTGCTCCGTGGTATAATCCGTAGATGAATACCCGCCTCGGACCGCACCGTAAGATGTGCCACCGGAACCGGATCTGACCCGCTGACGCGCTCAAGCTGGAAATGACGCAGGATCATCGACAAGATCAGCGGCCCCTCGACCATGGCAAACCCCGCCCCGGTGCAGACCCGTGGTCCGGCGGAGAACGGAATATAGGCCTGGCGTTGACATGTCTTGCCATTTTCGCTGTGCCAGCGGGTGGGATCAAAGCCATCGGGATTGTCCCAGAGGCGTTCATGGCGATGCAGATGCCAGGGGCTGAGAACAATCTGCGCGCCCTTTGGCACCGCGCGATCACGAAAATTCACCGGACAACCTGCCTCGCGCACCATCATCGGCACCGGCGGATACAGCCGCAACGCCTCGCGGAACACATCGCGCGACAGTTTCAGCTTGGACATCGCCGAGAAACTCTCATCCTCCAGCGCGCAGGCCTCTTTGGCCAGGCGTTCTTGCCAGTCAGGATAAAGCGCCATCAGATACAGCGCCCAAGCCAGCGCTGAAGCGCTGGTCTCATGCCCCGCCAGAAAGAAGATCGCCACTTGATCGACCATTTCCTCGGTGGTGAATTGCTCTCCGGTTTCGGGATCGCTGGTGGTCATGATCTTGGTTGCCAGATCATCCGGTGCGGTGCCTGCGTTGATCTGAGCCATGCGCGTTTCAGTCAGCTCCCGGATCAACCCGCGGATCTTGGCAGCATTGGCACGGGTGCCGCTACGAAAGAACCGTGGCATCCAGCGCGGCAAGGGCAGAAAGGCGGCCAGATTCAGCAGCGGCTGGCTGCGCTGATAGTCGCGAAAGCGCGAAAACACCTCCGCTGCGACCGCATGTTCGATCGGCAAGGAAAACAGCGTGCGAAAGATCACATCCGCGGCGGCATGGCTGGTCACCTCCTCCACCTCCAAAACACGGCCCGTCCCGATCTGTTTGCCCATGCGGGCCACACAGGCCTCGGCAGCGGCGCGCATGGCCGGGAATGTCTCCTTGAGCCGCCCGCCCTCAAAAGCCGGGTCGATGATGCGCCGTTGCCGCTTCCAGGTCTCGCCATTGGTCAGGAAGACCGAGTTTCCCAAAAGCGGCTTTAGCCCCTCGGCAATACGATCGGATTTGGGAAAGTCATCGGGCGCATCCTTTAGCACCCGCGCAATCAACTCCGGCTGGTTGATCATGAAGGAATGGATCCGTGGGGCGCGAAACTCCGCCATCCAGGCACGATACAATTTTCCTGGCTGGGCCGACAGGATGTCTTGGCGAAACAGCTGCAGATAGCGCCACAGCGACACTTTGTCAGGACGGGCTGCGGGCTTGGGCGGCTGGGGCAAAGGCTCTGTCATCGCGACAACACAGAGGTATATTTCGACGCCGTAACATCGATGCGCGACTGTGATGGCTGCCGCGTCTTGTAGCGCTCGCGCAGCGTCATCGCTCCGGCCGTGATGCGGAAATAGTCATAGTCTCCGGGTTGATCAAAGGCGCAGAGATATTGGAAATGCAGTCTAAAAAACCGCCAACGCAGCGCCGCCCAACGGGCCGGGCTCAGGGTTTGGGTGAAGGCAGCAGAAAAGACCAGCGGCCAGCGCTTCTCCTGCGGTGCGACCCCGCTCACCGCAACCGGATCACAGAGCGCAAAGGCACAGCCATCGCCCGGTGCAGAGACATCCACCCAGGCGATCTCCTCGCGTTGGCTCAGATACTGCAGATCGCTCCGCAGACGCTGCGCCTTGGGCAGGAAAGACACCATGGGCACCACCTGGCCCAGGGTGAGAAAGCCGATTTCTGGATGATCCTCTGGCAGACCCTCGCGGATCAGATCTGCCAGCACTGACACCCCGATATGGGCCCCGGAAGAATGGCCAACCACAAGCACTTCCTGCACATCTTTTGCATTGAGAGCCGCCCGAATTTCCGCCTTGAAATCTGTGATGCGCGCTTCCAGCTCCGGCGGGTTTTCACCGCGCGAGGCTGCAGAATAGGCATAGTCATGCATCAGGTAATAGGCAAAGAACTTGCCATCCATCCGCTTGAACCACCGCAGCAAGGCCAGGCCTGCAACGGCACCCATGCCCCAACCGGGCAGCAAGGCATACCACGCCCCAAGCAGGCCAAACTGCATCAGCAGCGCAGCCCAAACCGCGATACAGGCCCAAAGCGCCAGCCCGGCCAACAAGGCCTGTACCAAGAGCATCACCACCGGATAGAGCGCCGCAATCACCGGACCTTTGCGCAGGCGCATCAATCGCGTCAGGGTGCCGGAGCCGATATAAATCCAAGCGGTGCGGATGAGCTGTAGATAGGTTCCCGCAATAGAGGTGTCCATACTGTCGCGCACGATGTCAGACCAGACCAGAACACTAAAATCGACCTGTGTTTGTCGCCCCTCGATCTCGCTGGTCACATGCCAGCCATAGGGGCGCGGAGCCGATGTCCCGTCATCGGTCGCATCAGGCTTGGTAGCCTGCTGCGCCGAAAGCCTGATCTGATAGTCGCTGATCGTGGCCTGGGCCGCGGACTCCTTGCGGTACAATTCGCGGTAGCGACGTGGGTGAATGGGATCATAGCCGGGAATGTAAAACACCCGACGTGCGCAAACCTCTGAGGGTTGGTCTGTTTCCGCTGCTGTCCCGCGCATTTATGGCCTCGTTGCTGCTGCGCCGAGGTTAGACCGGTTTTTCGACCAGAGTAAGGCAAAGCAAGGCGGTAAATGGCAAAAAGCCCCCTGCGGTGCACAGCAGGGGGCCTGGGTCTGATGGTATTGGAGAGGAACGGACCTTAGCCCAGGGTGGCGAGGAAGGGAAAGGCTTCGAGCAGCCACCAGGAGAAGCTGGTGAACAGGCCGGTGACCAGCATGAAGCCAACAAGCAAGAGCAACCCTCCCATGATCTTTTCGATCAGCGCCATGTGACGCTTCATCTTGTTCATCAGCACCATGGAACGGTTGAGGAAGATCGCCGCCAGCAGGAACGGCACCCCAAGCCCAAGCGCATAGATCCCCAACAAAAGGGTACCGCGAGTGACCGAGGCCTCGGAGGCGGCCAGCGACAGGATCGCCCCCAACTGCGGGCCAATGCAGGGCGTCCAGCCAAAGGCAAAGGCCAGTCCCAGCACATAGGCCCCCAGAACCGAACCGCCGGCCTGACCGGTATCGACCCGGGCCTCGCGATCCAACAGGGGGATGCGAAAGACGGAGAGGAAATGCAGGCCAAATATGATCACCACCACGCCGGATGCCTTGGCAAACAGCTCTTGGTTCTGCAGCACAAAGGCACCAAAGGCAGAAGCCGTGAACCCAAGCAGCAAAAACACCGTCGACAGCCCCATGACAAAGAACAGCGCTGACAGGACCACTTTGCGCCGAGCCGCTGCCGTGCCCTGCATTTCACCGATGGAAACCCCGCTCATATAGGCCAGATAGGGCGGCACGATGGGCAGGACACAGGGCGACAAAAAGCTGACTACCCCGCCAAGCAGGGCCACAAACATTGCAGGCAATAACCCTGCGTCGATGATCTCAATTCCAAACATGTCATTCCCTTAGAACGGGGCCCAAGACCGGGCTTGCGAAAGCCATATCTCACGGTTGAGCAAAGGTCACGGGGGGCAATGGTCACAACCCTGTGGACAGGACGTGATTGGGTGATTATCTGACCAACATGAGTGATTTTGACGCCACCCTCGACGCCATTGGCCTATTGTGCCCCCTGCCCGTTCTGAAGGCCCGCAAGCGCCTCAAGGCGCTGGCCCCCGGTGCAGTTCTGCAAATTCTGGCGGATGATCCGGCAGCCGTCATCGATGTGCCGCATTTCTGCTTGCAAGCCGGTCACGAATTCCTGGGCCAGAGCCAGGCAGAGGGTCATCAGATCTATCTGCTGCGCAAGGGCAGCTGAGGCCGCTTTCCCGTCAAAGCCGCAACCCGGCGATCATATGATCCTGGCCCTTGCCGCCGTCGGTATCAGTCTTGCGCCTTTGGCCCCAGCATCTGCACCACCTCTTGCAACGCGGTGATCCTATAGGCCCCGTGCAGCGCAGCTGGCGGTGAGTCTAGCAGCGCAGGCGGCAACAACGCCAAACAGGGCATCCCAGCCCGTTTCGCCGCTTCAAACCCGCTACTTGAATCCTCAACAACAAGACAGTCGCCTGGCGACACCCCAAATTGGCGCGCCGCATGCAGAAAGACATCCGGCGCGGGTTTGCTGGCCCCGACCTCATAGGCCGAAAACATGTGCTCGCCAAAAAATGGCAGCAGTCCGGCGCGCGCCAGGGTCACCTTCATCTTGTCCCGCAACCCATTGGACGCGACACAGAAGTCCATACCTTTTGCGCGCAAATCCTGCACCAGCTCAACCGCCCCTTTGACTGCGGTCACTTCCTGCGACAGAGCTGCCAGCGCCTGATCGTAAAAATCCCCCGGCCAGCCGGAGGGCACCTCCAATGACTGCGCTGTCAGGTAGTCCTCAACGGCGTCACGGCTTTTGCCAGTGAACTCTGCGCAGCATTCTGCCAGGGAAATCCGGGCACCGCAGCAGAGCAAATAGCTATGCAGAACCCGATTGAAAATCGGCTCTGACTCCACCAACACCCCATCGCAATCAAAGATCACCAACTTTGTCGACCACCTGCGAGGGGTCATACCAATTGCCGACCATCCGCCGGGGTGTCCTGACTGAAGATATTGATCCAGCCCCGCCCTTCAATGGGGTCCTGGCGCTGCCAGATTGACGAGACATACATCTCCTCCCAGACAGCCTGACCGGGGCGTTGATAGCGGGCCAGATAGCTGAGGCAGACATGCTGCGGCCCAAGCTGGAGCAAACGGGTCTCGCCAATTTCATAAGCGGCCACGGTCGCGCCTTGCGCCAATTGCCCGGAATGATCCGCTCGATTGGAAAAACCGCTGGGAAACACGCCTAGAAAATCCACATGCAAAGCCGCCTCATCTGCTGCGGCGTCCCCCGTGATCAGCGCCTGCCAGACCTGCCGTTCACACTGCAGGATCTCTGTCAGCAGGCTGTGGCCCCCGTCTTTCACCGTGCTCATATGGGGTCCTGTCTCTCTGGTCATGAAGAAAACCTGCCGTAAAAGAAAAGAGGCGGTCCATGGGACCGCCTCCTGATTGTTACCCGATCGACCACCAGCCGCGGCGCTTGGGCTTTGGCGGCGCAGCCGGTTCTGCTTCTGCCGTCGCCATCGCAGGTTCCGGCTCTGCTTCAGGCGCAGCAGGCTGTTCGACCAAGGCTTCGACTGCGGGCGCTTCGGCCAGGTCCACTGCTGCGTCTTCAGCCGGTTCCGCAGTCTCATCCGCTGGTGTAGCCGGGTCTTCGGACACGGCTTGCGCCGGGGCCTCTTCTGGGGTCACAGCGTCAGCCGTCTCTACGGAGCCCTCCTCAGTGACGACCACCTCGGCTGCGGCCGCTTCCACGGCTGGGGCCTCAGCTGCAGCCTTATCATCGGTCTCGACCGAAGCATCGACCTGAACATCAGGCTCAGCTGGGGCCTGAGCTTCCTGCGCTGCTGCAGTGGCTTGGTCAGCGACTGCCTGCTCCGTTGATGTCTCTGCTGTCGCAGGCTCTTCAGAGCCAGCGGCCTCTGATGCAACCGCCTCTGTTGCAGCTTTCTCCTCGGCCTTTGGAGCCTCACTGTCAGCGGCAACCGTTTCAGGCGCCTCTTCACCGACCGGCGTCGTCTCTGCGCTTTTCTTGGAGCGCGAGCGCCCTCCACGTGTGCGGGTCCGACGGGGTTTCTTCTTTTCAGAATCGCCCTCTTCGCCAGTCTCTGCTGCGCCGGTCTCTTCAGATGCCGCCTCTACATTGGCCTCTGCGGTCTCAACGCGCTCTTCAGAGAATCCCTCAGCGCCTGCACTTGGCTTGCGACGACGCCGACGACGGCGCTTGCGCTTGGGCTTTTCATCGCCTTCGGCATTGGTCTCTTCGCTGTTTTCAGAAGACACCGCCTGGCTTTCTTCGGCCGTCTCTTCCTCTTCGGTCTCTGCCTCATCAGCATCAACCTGATCCATCAGAGAGGTATCCACCGACACCACGGCAGGGGCACTGGGAGCACCAATGACCCGTGTGGCAGTCTTGAGCTTTTCAAGCGTGAAATCGGGGCTGACCAAATGCGCATCGCCTTCGATACGGACCGACATGCCGTAGCGGCTTTCGATCTGGGCGATGTGCTCGCGCTTTTGGTTCATCAGATAGTTGGCGATGCTGATCGGGCAGCGTACCAGAACCTCGCGAGAGCGACGACGGGTGCCTTCTTCCTCGATCTGACGCAGGATCGACAGCGCCAGCGAGTCATCGGACCGGATCAGACCGGTGCCATGGCAATGCGGACAAGGCGCAGTTGTCGCCTCGATCATGCCAGGGCGCAGACGCTGACGCGACATTTCCATCAGACCAAAGCCAGAGATACGACCCACCTGAATACGGGCGCGATCGGTCTTGAGCTTGTCCTTCATCCGGTTTTCAACCGCAGCGTTGTTCTTGCGCTCATCCATGTCGATGAAATCGATCACGATCAGACCGGCAAGGTCACGTAGGCGCAGTTGGCGGGCCACCTCTTCGGCGGCCTCGAGGTTGGTGTTGAGCGCGGTCTCTTCGATCGAGGACTGTTTTGTCGCCCGACCCGAGTTCACGTCCACGGCCACCAGGGCCTCTGTCACGTCAATCACGATATAGCCGCCGGATTTCAGCTGCACGGTTGGATTGAACATGCCACCAAGATAGCTTTCGACCTGGAACCGGGCAAAAAGCGGCAAGCTCTCGTGGTAATGGCGCACGTTCTTGGCATGGGACGGCATGATCATCTTCATGAAGTCCTTGGCGATGCGGTAGCCGCGTTCGCCTTCGACCAGAACCTCGTCGATCTCACGATTGTAGAGGTCACGGATCGACCGTTTGATCAGGTCGCCCTCTTCATAGATCTTCGCGGGGGCTACGCTTTTCAGCGTCAGCTCGCGGATCTGCTCCCAGAGGCGCTGCAGATATTCATAGTCGCGCTTGATCTCGGCCTTGGTGCGTTTTGCACCGGCGGTGCGCACGATGAGACCGGCACCCGATGGCACGTCGATTTCAGTGGCGATGTCTTTCAGTTTCTTGCGGTCGGCGGCATTGGTGATCTTGCGGCTGATGCCGCCGCCACGGGCGGTGTTGGGCATCAAGACGCAGTAGCGCCCGGCCAGCGACAGATAGGTGGTCAGAGCGGCACCCTTATTGCCGCGCTCTTCTTTGACAACCTGCACCAGCAGGATTTGGCGAACCTTGATGACTTCCTGGATCTTGTAGCGACGCGGACGCGGTTTGCGCGCCGGACGGATGTCCTCGCTGTCATCCTCATCGGCAACGGATTCGATGCTGTCGTCTTTTGATATGGCATCGGAGCGCTTGTCGCCTTCGTCGCCAGCCTCCTCGTCAGATTTGGCTTCACCATCACCGGATTGGTCGGCGTCGTCTTCACTGGTCTCAGTGCTGGCCTCAGCGTCGGTGACAGCCTCCGCGGCCGTTTCCGCCGCAACGTCGGACGTTGCCTCAGCGGATGTCTGCTCAGCCGTCTCAGTGACCGTCTCGCTGACGCTTTCTTCAGTTTCAGCCACTACGGCGCCCGCCTCGGCAGCCACGGTTGGTTCTTCAACCGGCGTATCTGCCACCTGTTCCATTGGCGACGAGCCCTCGGGCACCTCTGCCAGCTTGGCTTCATCCTTTTCGATCTCGTCAACAAGATCGATGGTTTCCATACCGGAAATTTCCGAAGCCGCGGGGGCCTCGGTTGCGGTCACTTCAGGTGCGACATCCTTGGTCTCGACCGCATCACTGGAGGTGACTTTGGCCGCCTTGCTGCGCCCGCCCTTGCGGCCACGCGACCGCGACCGGGAGGGTTTGCTGTCTTCTTCTTCGTCCCGGGCACGCTGCGCTTCGGCATAGGCGCGCTCTTCTTCCATCAGCGCTTCGCGGTCTGCCACCGGGATTTGATAATAGTCCGGGTGGATTTCCGAGAAGGCGAGAAAGCCGTGGCGGTTGCCGCCATATTCCACAAAGGCCGCCTGTAGCGAAGGCTCGACCCGGGTGACTTTTGCCAGATAAATATTGCCAGCTAGCTGGCGTTTGTTTTCAGATTCAAAGTCGAACTCCTCAACCTTGTTTCCGTCGACCACCACAACGCGCGTTTCCTCGGCGTGGGTGGCATCGATAAGCATCTTCTTTGCCATGGTTCCTTGATGCACCCGGCCTGCGCAATCGCGGCCTGTCCCAATCCGGGCGGCCTTGCTTGTCTAGGGGGGTGTCTTGTCAGGGCGATCTGGGACGGCGCGCAGCAGGAGATGGCCCTGGAACTTGCGTCCGGTCCTCGTGCCTGCATGCTCTTCGCTCGCGCGCGCGTCATCGCGTTTCTTCTCCGACAGGTCGGGAGGGCCCGTTGCCTGCCTTGTTATCCCTCTTTGATTTTTCAAAGAGGCGCTTAGCTGCTCCGTTTGATTTCGGAGCCAATCGGTCTGTCTTGTCTTTCTCGGTTCATGCCGTTGTCGGATCATGCCGGACAAAAGTGCAAGACAGCGAATCTCATACACATGTGAGGGTGGCTGCACGCAGACACCGCTCTACGTCAACACCATAAGGCCAGCTGCGCTGCAATGACAATGGGCATTCGTCATCAGAGCCGGGCCGAATGGAAAAACAATTGGGGTAAAATCCAAAAAGATGAATTTTTTGTGTGGGCTTGGGGGCATATAGAGCTATCCCCAAGCCAATTCCTTGGAATAAGACAAAAAAGAATTCTTACTCACAGGCCATACCTGCCCCATGAGCAAGACGCAATCAGCTCAGATAGTCAGACCGTTGCAGGGCATATTTCGCCATTTTCTCGTTCAGGGTGCGACGCGGCAGGCACAGCTCCTCCATCACCGAGGCGATTGAACCCTTGTGACGACGCATGGTATTGTCGATCAGCATCCGTTCAAAGGCTTCGACATATTCCTTGAGTGGCTTGCCTTCGGTTGTCATCACCGGTTGCATTTCCTCGTGATCCGACATCAACAGCGAGGCAATGGTGCCAGAGCCACGCCGCGACTGCAGCACGGCCCGCTCTGCGACATTTATCAACTGGCGCACGTTGCCCGGCCAGGGCGCCTGCAGCAGCTGCGCGGCTTCCTGCGCAGAAACCTGGGGCGCTTCGCAGCCATATTCTTCGGCAAATTGCTCACACAGACGGGTAAACAGCGTCAGGATGTCCTCGCCCCGCTGGCGCAGGGGCGGCACAATGATACGCAGGGCGGCCAACCGGTAGAACAGATCCGGGCGCAGGGCGTCTTCGCAGGTCTTGCCGGCCTCTTGCAGGTTGGAGATGGCGATAATCCGGGTCTCACCCGGCACTCCCTGTTCGTTGATGGCACTCAGCAATTTGGCCTGCAAAGTCTCGCTCAGCGCCTCGATCCCTTCCAGAACCAGAGTGCCGCCGCGGGCCTCTTCCAGGGCGGGCAACAGGCTGTCGTCTGGCAGCATCGGCCCAAACAGCCTCTTGGACAGGGCCTCTTCCTCCAGGGCCGCGCAGGAGACCAGGACAAATTTCTTGCCCGCCCGGCTGCCCACAGCATGCAGCGCATGGGCCACCAGGGTCTTGCCGGTGCCGGTCTCTCCGTCGATCAAGACATGACCGTCGGCCTGGCCAAGATCGAGAATATCCTCCCGCAGCCGATCCATCACCGGGCTCATGCCGATGAGTTTCTTCATGATCTGACCGCCGTCCGACAGCTCCCGTCGCAGGGCCCGGTTGTCCAGTGTCAGACGCCGTGCACCCGTGGCCCGTTTGGCCAGTTCAGACATCCGGTCGGGGTTGAACGGTTTTTCAAGGAAATCAAAAGCCCCGACCCGCATGGCTTCGACGGCCATCGGCACATCGCCGTGACCGGTGATCATGATCACTGGCAGAGCACTGTCCGATCCCATCAGCTTTTTCAGAAACTGCATGCCATCCATGCCGGGCATTTTGATGTCTGAAATAACAATGCCGGGATAATCCGGCCCCAATTCCTTGAGCGCCTCTTCGGCGCTGGCAAAGGTTTCCGTGTCATAGCCCGACAGCGCCAGCCATTGGCTGATTGATTGACGCATGTCCTGTTCATCATCAACGATCGCGATTTTCATGGCCTGTGCCATTCGCCACCCCTTCCTAAATTCCGTACCGCTACTGCGCGGCCTCGATGCCGTCCACCAGGATCGGCAATTGCATTTCAAACACGGCGCCGCCGCTTTGGCCGTTTCGGGCCGCGAGCCTCCCCCCTAGGTCGTTCACGATCCCGGAGGAGATGGCAAGCCCCAGCCCAACCCCGTCACCGGCCTGCTTGGTGGTGTAGAAAGGGTCAAAAAGACTGCCAAAATCCTCAATCCCGACGCCATTGTCACGCACTGTCAGGGTTGCGGTCTCGCCAGCTGCCAGGAGGATTTCGACCTCAGGGTCCTCGACTGATTTGGTGGCATCCAGCGCGTTGCGCAAGAGGTTCACCATCACCTGTTCAAGCCGCATCCGATCCGCCATCACATGCACCGGGGTTTCCGGCAAGATCCGCGTAATCTTGACGTGCCGCTGGCGCAGCTGCGGTTCCATCATCGACAGGCTCGAGGCCAGCGCATCGCCAAGGTTTACTGGCCTAAAATCGTCCCCTCCCTTGCGGGCGTAGGATTTCAACTGGCGCGTTATTGCCCCCATGCGCTCAATCAGATCATCGATCCGGCCAAAGGAGGCCATGGCCTCGTCTGGCCGGTTGCGGGACAGCAAAAGTCGCGCGCCCGCCAGGTAGGTTTTCATCGCCGCAAGTGGCTGGTTCAGCTCGTGACTGACGGCGGCGGACATCTCCCCAAGCGCCGCCAGTTTCGAGCTTTGCGCCAGACTCTGTTCGGCCACCGCGAGGGTCTTTTGCATCCGCTCACGTTCGGCAATTTCCCGCTGCAACCGGGCGTTCAATACGCGAAGCTCCGCCGACTCGCGCTGAAACAGTGCCATCCGAAAAGCACTCCTGCGGCTGAGCCCATAGAAGGCCAGCGCCAGGAGAATGGCGAATCCCATGATCTCCAAGGCCAAAACCGCATTCACCCGCTCGCGGATCGAGGCATAGGTGGTAAAGGAGGCCATCCGCCAGCCCTGAAACGGCACCCGGTTTTCCAGCCGCATCACCGCCTCGCCCTGCAGATAGGCATCTGGTGGCAGCGTGCTCCAATCCGCGGTCGCCCGAATGGCGCGCTGGATCGCACTTTCCGGTGTTTGCAGCTTGACCGCTTCGCTTTCGGTCAGACCGCGCCAGCGGGTCTCCGTGGCCAGCACGATATTGCCCTTGCTGTCGGTGACCAATACCGCATCAGACACCCCGGCCCAGGCGCGCTCAAACTTGTGCAGATCGACCTCAATGACGATGACCCCGAGCAGCCCCGAGGTATCAATGATGCGGCGCGAATAGGTAAATCGATAGCCGCGCACTTCACGTTTGATCACCGAGAACACCGTGGATTTGGCCCGTGCAGCATCGATGAAATAAGGCGCGTTACGGTGGTTTTCCCCGAGGCGATTGCGATTGGTGGCAGCAACAGTGCGCCCGTCCCTGGCCATCAACATGATCGACGCGGCACCGATTTCATCCACAAATGAGATCAGCCGCTGGGTCGACAGCGAAAAATCCTGGCTTTGCAAGGCGGCAATCAGCACCTGATCGCGCGCCAGCAACTGCGGCACGATGGCATGACGGCGCAGTTCACTCACCAGGTTGCCGGAATAAAGCGCCAGCCGCAGCTCACCGCGATTGCGGGTGCTGTCGGTAAAGCGATGAGTCAATTGCTGATTGGTCACCCAGACCGTTGCCGCTGCCACGGCCATGAACAACACAAGCGCAAGCCGTGCCTGCCAGGGCACAGCACCGGAGCGCGACGGTTTGGTCAGGGTATCTTTGGCATCCAGCGGGGCAGTCATAGGGAAATCCTATTCCTGCCACCGCAAGAGCTCAAGTCACGCCGTCGCGACAATCCCGGCCAATGCGCGAAACACTGCCGTTCCATCGGTGCCACCATGGCCTTCGTCGGCGGCGCGTTCGGGATGGGGCATCATGCCCAGCACCCGACGGTTCTGCGACAGGATACCAGCGATATCATCAATCGAACCATTGGGGTTTTGCGCATAGGTAAAGGCAATCCGGTCCTGATCCTTCAGCGCAGCAATGGTCTCTGCATCGGCAAAATAATTGCCATCGTGATGCGCGATCGGAATGCCGATGGTGTCGCCCTTGGCATAGCCTTGGGTAAAGACGCTGTCGGCAGTTGCGATCTGCAGATCTACGGTACGGCAGATGTATTTCAGCCCGGCATTGCGCAGCAAGGCACCCGGCAGAACCCCGGTTTCAGTCAGGATCTGAAAGCCGTTGCACACGCCCATGGCATAGCCACCGCGATTGGCATGTTCCACCACCGCCTGACAAATCGGGGATTGCGCCGCAATGGCACCACAACGCAGGTAGTCCCCATAGGAGAACCCACCTGGAACACCCACGATATCAACGCCCTCAGGCAGCACGCTGTCCTTGTGCCAGACCATGGAGACATCAAAGCCGGCCTGTTCAAAGGCAACCGCAAGATCGCGATCGCAATTGGATCCGGGAAATACGACGACGGCTGCTTTCATCACTGCATCTCGATGCTGTAGGATTCGAT
This sequence comes from Roseobacter sp., assembly GCA_015665415.1. Lineage (GTDB taxonomy): Bacteria > Pseudomonadota > Alphaproteobacteria > Rhodobacterales > Rhodobacteraceae > Pseudophaeobacter. The sequence goes on along the minus strand of JADFAE010000029.1, from coordinate 33,057 downwards.
CACGGTGTTTGCCAGCAGCTTTTCGCACATCTCAGTGACATCCGCTTCGCTGGCCCCCTCGGCCAGATCAAGATCGATCACCTTGCCCTGACGCACGCCTTCGACCTTGTCAAAGCCAAGCGCGCCAAGCGCGTGCCGGACCGCCTCGCCCTGCGGATCCAGAACCCCGTTCTTCAGCATTACATGCACCCGTGCCTTCATCGTGTCTTTCCTCAGGTTCGATGGCTGGGCCTGACCTGTGCCAAGCCCTTGCAGTAAAAATAAACCCGCCCTCACACTGCGCGAGGGCGGGGAAAATCAGTTCACCAGTGTCGGTTTGCTGGGGGCTGGCGGATTGTTCGGCATCACACCCAGGCGCCGCGCCACTTCCGAGTAGGCATCTGTCAGGCTGCCAAGATCGCGCCGGAACACGTCCTTGTCCAGCTTTTGCCCGCTTTCGATATCCCACAGGCGGCAGCTGTCGGGGCTGATCTCATCAGCCACAACCAGACGCTGGAAGTCGCCGTCATAAACGCGGCCGATCTCGATCTTGAAATCAACCAGACGGATGCCAACCGCCAGCATCATGCCGGACAGGAAGTCATTCACCCGCAGTGCCAGGCTGAGGATATCATCCATGTCCTGCTGGCTGGCCCAGCCAAAGGCGGCGATATGCTCTTCGGTGACCAGCGGATCACCCAGGCTGTCGTCCTTGTAGCAATATTCAACAATGGGGCGCGGCAACTGGGTGCCCTCGTCGATCCCCAGGCGCTTGGACATGGAGCCCGCGGCATAGTTGCGCACAATCACTTCCAGCGGCACAATCTCGCAGGAGCGCACCAATTGTTCACGCATGTTCAGGCGCTTCAGGAAATGCGTTGGCACCCCGATCTGCCCCAAACCCAGCATGAAATATTCGCTCAGCAGGTTGTTGAGAACGCCCTTGCCTTCGATCACGTCCTTCTTTTCAGCGTTGAAGGCTGTGGCATCATCCTTGAAATACTGCACGATGGTACCTGGCTCGGGACCTTCATACAGAGTTTTGGCTTTGCCTTCGTAGATCTTCTTGCGACGTGCCATGAGGAGCCTTTCAGGGTCAAAGGCCAGGAATCCCGGCCCGGTTTCTTGCCGCTCTCATAGGGCAAGGGGGGAATTGCTGCAAGCATGGCGGTTCATTCATGCACAAGAGAATTCCCGGTTCTCCAGAATCCTATGGCTTTTTCGGAAAAATGCAGGCCCTTTTCGCGTGCATTTCAGGGCCAAATGCAGGCCTGTGCGGGCAAATCCATCACCAAGATCCAACCCAATTGGGGCAGTCTCGATCTGCGCGCCCATGAATGCGATACCGGATGACACTGGGATCGATGCAGGCAAAAAATCATCTGATTTCCTTGCCCAAAGGCCGACACGACCCCATATCAATACCTATGCATCTGTTTTTAGGGAGGGAATGAGATGACAACATTTGACGACCGTGAGCAGGCTTTTGAGGCAAAGTTTGCCCATGACGAAGAAATGCGCTTTCGCGCCGAGGCCCGCAGCAACAAGATGCTGGGCCTCTGGGCAGCAGACCTGTTGGGACATAGTGGCGCGGCAGCAGAGAGATATGCAGCGGACGTGGTGTCTGCCGACCTGAAAGAGGTCGGGCATGAGGATGTGGTGCGCAAGATCGCAACGGATCTTACCGGTCGCGTCACCGTCGAGGGCATTCGCGAAAAAATGGCCGAATTGTTGCCGCAAGCGATGGAACAGATTCTGGCAGAAACCTGAGCGCGGACCAAGGCCCGGGCAATGCTCTGGACCTTGATGTGAAATTGACATGAGACGGGGTGCAGTAGTCACGTGCAGCCACGCCCATGATTGGGTGGGACGCTTTGCCCTCATAGCTTTGCGAGGCCCCTGCAAAGAAGGAAAAACAGGCGACTCCCCCTGGGTTGGCTGGAAAACTACCGCAATTAACGTCACAAAAACCTGCAATTGTTATCCTGATCCCCTGGCCCTTTCGGGCCGCAAAAAGGATCAGAATGCAGAGCCACAAACCCCCAATGGCCGGGCAAACACTTCACCTTGTCCGTTTGACCACGCCTTTTGCGATGGCTGTTCTCTGTCTTTGGGCTTTGTCGACACGTATTGATCTGCCCTCCTTTGGCGAGCTTGGCGCTTTGCTTGGCGGGATACAGACCTGGCAATGGCTTGTCGCCTGCGGTGCCACTGCAATCAGTTTCTGGGCCCTTGGGCGATATGATTCTGTGGCCCATCGACACCTGCAAACCGGCCTTGATGGTCCCCAAGCCCGCAAGGCAGGCATGGCCGCCATCGCCTTTTCGCAATTTGTCGGCTTTGGTCTTTTTACCGGGGCCTATGCCCGCTGGCGGTTGGTTCCGGGACTGACGGCGATGCTCGCCGCGCAGCTCACAGGATTGGTGGCGCTGACATTCATTGCCGCTTTGACCCTGCTCAGTGGCCTCGCCATGCTGCTGTTTCCGCCCTTTCCCGGTTTCGCCCTGCTTGGGGCCGGCCTGGTCGCCGCATCTTTGGCGATTGCGGCCATCAGTTTTTTGGTGCCCGAACTGTCCTGGGGGCGCATCACCCTGCGCTGGCCCTCGCTGAGGGCGATGGTCGCACTTTCTTTCTGGGCCCTGATCGATGTTGTCGCCGCCGGCAGCGCGCTTTGGATCCTGCTGCCTGCGGGAATCGACCTGTCGCTGGGCAGCCTGCTTACGGTCTATTGCGTCGCCCTGGGGGCGGCCATTTTGTCCTCGGCACCGGGGGGCACTGGGCCGCTGGAACTGGCGGTGCTCTCATTGCTGCCCGGTCACGACAGCGCGAGCCTATTGGCGGCCCTTCTGGCGTTTCGGCTGGTCTATTACGCCCTGCCTGCTGCACTGGCCTGCGCCATGATGGTCTTGCCCTCCCGCCTGCGGGATCTGCGCGCCCCAATTTCCGATATCAGCCTGCTTGGAGCACGTCGCGCCTGCGCAACATCCCTGCCGGATCACCGCCCCTGTGCAGAGACCGGCATCATCCGTCAAAACGGCGGTCATGTTCAGGCCTTTGGTTTCAACCAATTGGCCATGCTCGACAGTCCTCAACTGTCTCTGGCGCTGTTTGATCCGCTCAGCGGGGAGATTGCCGAAACCTTTGATCCGCTGCAACACTATGCGCAACAACGCAACACAACGGCATGTTTTTACAAGTGCTCTGCCCGCAGCGCCCTGGCCGCGCGTCAAGCAGGCTGGGTGGTTTTGCGCATCGCCTCAGAGGCGGTGATCGCCCCGCCAAACTTCAGCGAGGCCGGATCTCGCCACCGGCAATTGCGGCGCAAGCTGCGTCACGCCGAAAAGGCGGGGCTCACGGTGCGGCCCGCCCCTGACTCCCGGCCGCTGGCCCAGATGGCGGCCCTGGATCAGGCCTGGCAGGACCGCCATGGCGGCGCGCGTGGCAGCACCATGGGCCGGTTTGAAGCCAATTACCTGGCCTCGCAGCGCGTCTTTCTGGCCTGGCAAGAGGAGCGTATCATCGGATTTGTCAGCCTGCATGTTGCCGCCAATGAATGGTGTCTTGACCTGATCCGGATCTGCCCGGATGCGCCGGACGGCACCGGGCATATTCTGGTCAGGGCTGCGATTGCTGCCGCCTCCGAGGCGCAGATCCCCCGCCTGTCTCTGGCCGCCGTGCCGGACCACCATTTTGCCAGCCGACTGGACCCCGGGTTGCGGCGGTTCAAGGCCTGCTTTGCCCCCAGCTGGCAGCCCCGTTACATGGCCTGCCCCAGCTGGGCAGCCATGGTGCTGGCCGGGCTTGAGCTGTTGCGACTGGTCCATCGCCCTGGACCGGTCATACCCGCGGCGCGCCCCGCTGCCAGCACCGACGCTGGCAGCGACACCAACACAGACACTCCCTATATTGCAGCGGATTGGGCGATCTCAGCCGGGCCAGAATCTGCACGCGCCTCATAATCAAGTTGAGGATTATGAATTTGCTCTCAAGTCTCACTCGTGACACAGCCAGTATCACCCACACCGGTGATTTGCTGGCAGTCGAAACTGATCACCAAACACCCTTCCTTTGTCAGGATACACCATGACCAAATTCTTTGCCGAGTTGCTTGCGCAAAAAGACGTGCTGCTGGCCGATGGGGCCACCGGCACCAATCTCTTCAACATGGGGCTGCAGTCTGGCGATGCGCCAGAGCTGTGGAACACCGATGAACCCAAGAAGATCATGGCGCTGTATCAGGGATCGGTGGATGCGGGCAGCGATCTGTTTCTCACCAACAGTTTTGGCGGCACCGCCGCGCGTCTGAAACTGCACGACGCCCAGGGGCGGGTGCGCGAGCTGAACCGCGCCGCTGCCGAATTGGGTCGCGAGGTTGCCGACAAGGCAGAGCGCAAGATCGCCGTTGCGGGCTCTGTTGGGCCAACCGGTGAGATCATGCAGCCCATCGGTGAGCTGACCCACGCACTGGCCGTCGAAATGTTCCATGAGCAGGCCGAGGCCCTGAAAGAAGGCGGCGTTGACGTGCTCTGGGTTGAAACCATTTCCGCGCCCGAAGAATTCCGCGCCGCCGCTGAGGCCTTTGCCCTGGCCGATATGCCCTGGTGTGGCACCATGAGCTTTGACACTGCCGGGCGCACCATGATGGGGGTCACCTCTGCCGATCTTGCGCAGCTGGTCGAAGAACTGCCCAATGCGCCGCTGGCCTTTGGTGCCAATTGCGGCACCGGCGCCTCTGACATTCTGCGCACGGTTCTGGGCTTTGCTGCCCAGGGCAGCGAACGCCCGATCATTTCCAAGGGCAATGCCGGCATTCCCAAATATGTCGATGGCCACATCCATTATGATGGCACCCCGGAGCTGATGGGCGAATATGCGGTACTGGCGCGCGAGTCCGGGGCCAAGATCATTGGCGGCTGCTGCGGCACCATGCCGGACCATCTGCGCCACATGCGCGAGGCCCTGGACAGCCGTCCCCGTGGTGATCGCCCCAGCCTGGAACAGATCGTCGAGGTTCTTGGCCCCTTTACCTCTGCCAGCGACGGCACAAGCGATGAAGATCAGGCCGCCAGCGAGCGCCGCTCGCGCCGTGGCCGCCGTCGCAGCTGACGGGGCCGGTAAAACAATCCATTTTCAGCAGGGGACAGTGCCGGGGCACTGTCCCTTTTTGTTGTCCCAAGGTCTTCTACAAACATCACAGGCTGCGGCTCTTGCGCGCTCAGAACAGGGCCAGCTGATCCCCGGCCTGGGGCGGCACCCGAAACAGATCACAGCGCAGATCAGAGGCCCGAAGGTCCAGCCCCAGGCGCTTGCAGGCCGCTGTAAAGCGCCGACCGATCATGGCGGCATATTCCCCCTCGCCGCGCATCCGGTGGCCCCAGCGCGGATCATAATCGCGCCCGCCGTGCATGTCCCGCAGGCGGGCCATGACTTTGGCCGCCCGTCCCGGCGCATGTTCTGCCAGCCAATCCTGCCACAGCTGAGAAACTTCGCGCGGCAATCGCAACATGATCCAGCTGGCGGCGTCGGCTCCGGCAGCGGAACCCGCAGCCAACAGCGCCTCCAATTCGTGATCCGTCAGCCCCGGCACAACGGGCGAGGTCATCAGACGGACGGGCACCCCTGCCCCAGCCAGGCGGTTGATCATCGCCAGACGGCGGGCCGGTGTGGGCGCTCGGGGTTCCATACGGCGCGACAGATCCGGATCCAATGTGGTGATGGAGATCCCAACCCGCACCAGCCCCCGGGATGCCATTTCAGCGAGAATATCCAAATCGCGCTCGATCAGGCTGCCCTTGGTGACGATGGCAATCGGGTGGTTGAAATCGCGGAGCACCTCGAGACAGGCGCGGGTGAGGCCGAGGTCCCGCTCGCAGGGCTGATAGGGGTCCGTATTGGTGCCCAAAGCCACAGGCGCGACCTTGTAGCGGGCCTTTGACAGCTCCTGGCGCAAGACCTCGGCGGCATTGGGGCGCGCAATCAGCCGGGTCTCAAAATCCAGCCCCGGGGACAACCCGAGATAGGCGTGACTGGGACGGGCAAAACAATAGATGCAGCCGTGTTCACAGCCGCGATAAGGATTGATGGAGCGGTCGAAAGGCAGATCCGGCGAGCGGTTGTAGGAGATCAGACTGCGGGCCTGTTCCATCCGGACTTCAGTCTCGACCACATCCTTTGGCGGCTCTTGCTGCCACCCATCGTCAACGCTGTCGCGCGCCAGATCAAAACGACCTGACGCATTGCTGAGACTTGCGCGCGCTTTACGACGCAGCGGCTCTGTGTGAATCATCTGTTCCATTTCGCCACAATGACAGTGAATTTAGAACAAATGAAGAACAAACCCGAGAAATTGAAGATTTCCTTGCGAATTCTTCATTATCAATCTGCAATTTTTGTCCCTATAGGTCGGTTCGGACAACGGCAATGTCGCAAATAATGCAGTTTCGCTGCGGCATTCTGGCCCAATAGTTCAGCATAAACAGGCCACGCCGGGGAATCCCCGCCCAGTCAAGGAATAGGCGCATGTCAGAAGAAGAAGATATCATCCTGGCGGAACTGGACGACGAAGAACTTGTCCAGCAGATGTTTGACGACCTCTATGATGGTCTGAAGGAAGAAATCGAAGAAGGTGTGAACATCCTTCTGTCGCGCGACTGGGAACCCTACAAGGTTCTGACCGAAGCGCTGGTGGGCGGCATGACCATCGTTGGTGCCGACTTCCGCGATGGCATCCTGTTTGTTCCCGAAGTTCTGCTGGCGGCAAATGCAATGAAAGGTGGCATGGCCATCCTCAAGCCACTGCTGGCCGCAACCGGCGCGCCGCGCATGGGCTCCATGGTCATCGGCACCGTCAAAGGTGACATCCACGACATCGGTAAAAACCTTGTCTCCATGATGATGGAAGGCGCGGGCTTTGAAGTTGTCGATCTGGGCATCAACAACCCGGTTGAAAACTACCTGGAAGCGCTTGATGAGCACCAGCCCGACATCCTCGGCATGTCCGCTCTGCTGACCACAACCATGCCCTACATGAAGGTCGTCATCGACACCATGGTCGAGCAAGGTAAGCGCGACGACTATGTGGTGCTGGTTGGCGGCGCGCCGCTGAACGAAGAGTTCGGCAAGGCAATCGGTGCCGACGGTTACTGCCGTGACGCGGCCGTGGCTGTAGAGATGGCCAAGGATTTTGTTGCGCGCAAGCACAACCAGATGAGCGCCTGATTTGGCACGTAAAGGACGTGCAGCCCGCTTGACCGAGCGGGCTGCATTTCGCCCCCCAACCGGGCGAACGCTCGAAGAAAGCTCTCTTACCGAGCAGGGGCTAGCCGCCCCCGAGAAAAAGACTGGCCGCATCCTTTTGATTGCCTGTGGCGCACTGGCGCGCGAAATCCTGGCTATCAAAGAGATCAACGGACTGGATCATCTGGATCTGACCTGCCTGCCCGCCAAGCTGCATCTTTACCCCGATCAAATCACCGAGGCCGTCGAAGGCGCGGTGCTGAAACATCGCCAGACCTATGACCAGATCTGCGTGGTCTACGCCGATTGTGGCACTGGTGGCGTACTGGAGCAGAAATGCACCGAGCTGGGCGTGGAGATGGTGCCTGGCCCACATTGCTATTCCTTCTTTGAGGGCAATGAGATCTTTGCTGAAAAGACCGAGGCCGGTGAAATCACCGCGTTTTACCTCACTGATTTTCTGGTCAAACAGTTCGATGCCTTCATCTGGCGGCCCATGGGGTTGGACAAGAACCCGGAACTGCGTGAAATGATCTTTGGCAACTACACCAAGCTGGTCTATCAATCGCAGATCAGCGACCCTGCGCTGGTCGACAAGGCCCGCGACTGCGCCACCCGCATGGGGCTGGAGTTTGAGCACCGCCACACAGGCTATGGCGAGTTGCAAACCGCCATGCTGCATTGGGGTAAGCCCAAAGCCTGAGGGCAGGTACAACCGCTCAGGCTTTGGGCCCTGTTGTCTAGGCCGGTTCCGACAGCTTGATCATTTGCTGTGCCTTGACTTCGAACTCCTCCATAGCGCCGCTGTCCAGAGCCGCCGAGACCCGATCTACCCAGGCTTTGACCACAGGGCTGTCGGGCGTGAGATGTGGCGCCCATTGAAAGGCAGAGGCCATGATCAGATCTGCAACCGTCAGCTCAGCGCCCAGCAGGAAGGGCTTGTCTTTCAAACCGCTTTCCAGCTGGGCAGCGACCTCCACCATGGTGCGAAAGGTCCCAACCAGCGCCGGGTGATCCAGCCCGGAAAACTGCGCCACCAGCGCGGGCTCCAGCACGCCACCGTAATAGGTCATCCAGGAGAGGTATTCACCACGTTGTGCCGCGCCAACCTTGGGGCTGAGCGGCTGGCCAAACAACTCATCCAGATACATCATGATGGCAGCGCTTTCGCGAATCTCTTCGCCCGCATCGGTAATCAGAAACGGCACCTTGCCCTCTGGATGGGCATTCTTTGGATCGCGGCGACCTGAGCCGTCGTTCTTGACGATTTCGACGCAGATAACGTCGACCGCGTCGAGTTTTCCCATCAGCATGAGCTGTGAAATGACACGAGAAGAACGGGACTGGGGGGAATGATAGAGTTTTGGCATTGCAAGAGAACCTTTCGGGTTTCGGGGTGTTGGTCCGGCCTGTATGGCGCTACCCTCCTGCCAAATTCTGTCAGGATCACTCTCCTAGGTTAGGTTATGGCCAAAACCGATCGTCTCTTTCGTCTGCTGCATCTCATCCGGGGTTTGACACCGCCGGTCACTGCGGCACGGTTGGCCGCCGCGATGGAGGTGTCAGAGCGCACCATCTACCGCGACATCGACAGTCTGCGCGCGGCCGGGGCCCGCATCGAGGGGGAAGCCGGGCTGGGCTATACCATGGTCGAAGATCCAGCCTTGCCACCGCAGACCTTCACCCAGATTGAAATAGAAGCACTGAGCCTGGGGCTGGCTGATGTCAATCAACGTGGTGACACAGACCTGGCGCAGGCTGCAAATGATGCGCTGGTCAAGATCCTCGCCACCCTGCCCGAACGCCAACAACGCCAGGCGGCCCATGCTGTCAATCTGGTGCACCGCTTCACCTCACCGCACGCTCCGGCAATCGACATGACCCTGCTCCGCGAGGCGATGTGGGCAGAAGAAGCCTTGGATATTGGCTACCGGGATCTAAAAGAGGTCCAGACCACACGGCGGATCTATCCACTGGCGCTTTCTTACCACGAGAGAGCCGTGATGCTGCTGGCCTGGTGCTGCAAACGCGCTGATTTTCGCATGTTTCATGTCACCCGCATCGAAGGCTACACCCAGACCGGCGAAAGCTTTCGCCCGCGCCGAGTGACGCTGCTGCGTGACCATATCGCCCAGCTAAAGGAACATGACAGGAAAAGGGACAGGGACAGGGACAGGCTGGACCCTAAATGCCCCTCTGACACCACCTGAGACAGCCGCTCAGAGCTGAGCAGCTGCCGTTTCGCGAATGCGTTCGATCATGGACCGCACCCCATTGGAGCGCTGCGCCGAGAGGTGCTCATTGAGCCCCAGGCGCTCCAGCTCTGCACGGGCATCCACGGCGATGACCTCTGCCAGAGTGAGGCCATTATAAAGGCAACGCAGCACCGCAATCAGCCCGCGTACAATCAGCGCATCGCTTTCGCCATCAAAATGAAAGCGCCCATCCTCGATACTGGGGTGCAGCCAGACCTGGCTGGCACAGCCATCGACCTTGGTTGCGGGAACTTTCAACGCCTCCGCCAGAGGCTCCATCGCCTTGCCCTGTTCGATCACATGGCGATAGCGATCCTCCCAGTCCTCCAGGAATTCGAAGTCTTCGACGATCTCTTCAAATGCGGCGCTGGCCATGGACGGGCGTCCCCCTGGTGTTTGACGGAATTCAGCCCCCTGCACCTATGCTGCCCGCCTATGTTTTTCAACAGCTTTTCAAGTGCCGCACAATCGGGTAACCACAATCAACGAGACTTAAAGACGGGCGGGACAACATGCGTAAATCCTTGGCACTCTTCCTGGCGGCCACGCTGGTGCTTTCAAGCTGTGGCGGTTGGCGGGACTCGCGGATCAATCCCGGAAACTGGTTTGGAAAATCCAGATCGACCCCCGTCGAAGCAACCACCGCAGAAGAGGTGAACCCGCTGATCCCAGAACGCGAAGGCAAAAGCATCTTTGCCCGCGCCGAAGAGGAAGATCTCAGCGTGCCTGCAGCGCAGATCAGTGAATTGCGGGTGGAGCCAACCCCAACCGGCGCCATCATCTATGCCACCGCGATCGCTGAACGCCAGGGCGCACATGAGCTGGAACTGCGGCTGGTGCCGGATACCGCCCCCAACACTCTGGAATACACCTTCCACCTGCTCTACCCCGAAGCGCCAACACCTGTTGGCAGCGAGCACAGCCGGACGGTGCGGGCAGCGGTCACCCTGTCTGACCAATCGCTGCAAGGCATTCGCTTGATCCGTGTCAGTGGCAGCCAGAACGCCCGCGAAACCCGTCGCCGCTAACCCACAGCTACCGGCGCTTTTCGCAGGTGCATCCAGATCAAAAACGCCCAGAGCAAACAAGCTCTGGGCGTTTTCTTTTATAGTCAATCACTTCTGGGCAATACTCACCAATTTCAACCCATGCAAAACATAGGTGCCTATCGGGTCTGCCTGGGATTAAAGCGCCACAACCTTGACCGACTGGCCCTTGGCGGCCAAAGCGATTTCGCCGTTGCACAGGCGCAGGGCGTCCTCGCCAAAGACCTCGTGACGCCAGCCGGTCAGGGCAGCAACGTCACGCTCGCCTGCGGCAATGGCATCAAGATCAGCGCTGGGGGCGATCAGCTTGGCCGCAACACCGGCAGATTCGGTCTTGGCCTTCAACAGCACCCGCAGCAGATCAGAAAGCGCCGGATTGACCTGCATCTTTTCCCGGCTGCGGTCCATTTTGGGGTGTTTATCTGCGGGGCAGTTCACTCCCTTGGCCACGGCCTTCAGGATGCCTTCGGCGATGGCCCCTTTGCGGGCCTCGCGCAACAACAGCCGCGAGCCGCCCAGATCCGAGCCGGTGCTCGGTTTGGTCGAGGCCAGCTCGACCAGGGCATCATCCTTGAAAACCCGGTTGCGCGGCACATTGTTGGTTTGAGCGTAGTCTTCGCGAAAGGCGGCCAGTTCGCGGACCACGGCCAGGAACTTACCCGATGAGGTCCGGGTCTTGACCCGACGCCAGGCCTCTTGTGGCTGGATATTATAGGTCGCGGGATCCGTCAGCACCTGCAACTCTTCGGACACCCAATGGGAGCGCCCGCTGCGCTCCAGATCGGAGGCGAGAAATTCGTAGACCCGGCGCAAATGCGTCACATCGGCCAGCGCATAGGTCTTTTGCGCCTCACTCAGCGGGCGACGTGACCAATCGGTAAAGCGAGAGCTCTTGTCGACGCCTTCCTTGACGATCTTGCGCACCAGGGTTTCATAGCCGACCTGATCGCCAAAGCCGCAGACCATGGCAGCAACCTGGGTGTCAAACAAAGGCTTGGGGAAGACACTTGCGTCCACCCAGAAGATCTCAAGATCCTGACGGGCGGCATGGAACACCTTGACCACCGACTCATCGCGAAACAGCGTGTAGAGAGGTTCAAGCGACAAACCGTCAGACAGCGGGTCCACCAGCACGGCGTCATTTTCGCCATCGCCGGAAAACGCCAGCTGGATCAGGCAAAGCTTGGAATAATAGGTCCGTTCGCGCAGAAACTCGGTATCGACCGTCACGTAGGGGTAGTTTGCCGCCTCTTCACAAAAGGCCTGCAGCTCGTCGGTGGTGGTCAGAGTTTTCATATATCACGACTTTTCTGGTGTTCTATACATTTGGGCTGGGCATGGTGATACGCCTTTGCCGCCCGCAATGCAAACTGCCAGATCAGCCCTGTAACAACACCGGGTTGCGATCACCGGCTGCAAAACGTCGCAGCACCTCTGGGTAGAGCTGATGCTCCTGTACCAAGACCCTTGCGGACAGTGTTTCTGGCGTGTCATCGGGCAGGATCGGCACCCGGGCCTGTCCCAGAATCGGGCCGTCATCCAGCGCCGCTGTCACCTCATGTACGGTGCAACCGTGCTCGGCATCGCCAGCCTCCAGCGCCCGTGCATGGGTGTGCAACCCCTTGTATTTGGGCAGCAAAGACGGGTGAATATTGAGCATGCGACCCTGAAATGGTGCCACAAAGCCTTCGGTCAGCACCCGCATGAAACCCGCAAGACAAACGATATCGGCCCCGGCCTCCAGAATGGGTTTGACCAATTCCGCCTCAAAGGCTGCGCGGTCGCCCTTAAAGGGACGATGATCCACCGCTGCGGTGGCTACCCCGGCGGCTGCGGCCTTTTTCAGCCCGCCTGCCTCGGCGTCGTTTGACAACACCAGACAGGGACGGGCCGGATGGTCGCCCGTCATGCTCTCCAGCAGCGCCACCATGTTGGAGCCGCCGCCGGAGACCAGAATGGCAACCTGCTTCTTGTCGCTCACAGCAGCTTGCCTGTGTAGCGCATGCCTGCCCCCGCGGTGACAGTGCCCAGACGGCTGACGGTCTCGCCCTCGTCCTGCAACACAGCAACCAGCTCATCGGCGCGATCGGCGGAAACCGACAGGATCATGCCGATGCCGCAGTTGAAGGTCTTGAGCATCTCGGCCTCGGCAATGCCGCCGACATCAGCCATCCATTTGAACACGCCGGGCAGCTCCCATGCATTCAGATCGATGTCCGCGCCCAGATCTTCGGGCAGAACCCGGGGCAGGTTTTCAGTCAACCCGCCACCGGTGATATGTGCCAGGGCATGCACGCCCCCTGCCCGCACCGCGGCCAAGCTTTGCTTTACATACAAACGCGTTGGCGTCAGCAGCGCCTCGCCCAGGGTGCCGGTGGCAAAGGGACAATCCGCATCCCAGCCCAGACCAGAGAGCTCAACAATCTTGCGCACCAGCGAATAGCCGTTGGAATGCACCCCATCCGAGGCCAGCCCCAGCAGCACATCGCCTTCAACCACACCAGCAGGCAGGGCGGTGCCCCGCTCCATGGCGCCGACCGCAAAGCCAGCCAGGTCGAAATCGCCTTTGGGATACATGCCCGGCATTTCGGCGGTCTCGCCACCAATCAGCGCGCAGCCAGAGCGCACGCAGCCCTCGGCGATGCCTTCGATGATACGCGCGGCAGTCTCGGTCTCGAGCTTGCCAGTGGCAAAATAGTCGAGGAAGAACAGCGGCTCAGCGCCTTGGCAGACCAGATCATTGACGCACATGGCCACCAGATCGATGCCAACACCGTCGACAACGCCTGTGTCGATCGCGATGCGCAGCTTAGTGCCAACACCGTCGGTCGCCCCAACCAGGATCGGATCGCTATAGCCTGCATCCTTGAGATCAAAGAGCGCGCCAAAGCCGCCCAGCCCGCTCATCACGCCAGAGCGGTTGGTGCGCTTGGCGGCCGGCTTGATGCGGTCCACCAGGGCATTGCCCGCGTCAATATCCACACCTGCATCTGCATAGGTCAAACCGTTCTTGCCGCTGGTCATCTCTTGGCTCCTTCAAACTGGTTGCGCAGCCTTTAGCGCAAGGGGCTGCAGAAAGAAACAAGGGAATCTGCCGCACGTGCCCTGTCGCGCGGCAGAAGGTTCAAATCGGCAGCAAATCAGAGGCCAAACTGCCAGGGTGCTGCCTGATAGGCATAGCTTTCCCCCTGCCGCAGCACCCGCCCCAGACCCGGAAAGTCGATATGGCTGCCAGTCAGCAACAGATTGTCGGCCACGGCCCGGTCAAACATCTTGCGTCGGGTCAATGCGGTCTGGGCCGGGTCGGTGTCAAAGGCGATGGTCCAATCCGGATAGGAAAATTGCAAGGCGGTGCTGTGAACAACATCGCCCCAAAACAGCAGCTGCTCTGCCCCGCCATCCAGCACAAAGCCGGAATGCCCCGGCGTATGCCCCGGCAAGGGCAATGAGGTAAAGCCCGAGGCAACTTCAGCCTCGCCGTCAAAGAGCCTGAGCCGGTCGCCGTAGGGGGCAACCGTGGCGCGCGCCATTTGAAAGAACCCACGACTGCTTTCGGGGACAGAGGCCATGATGGCATCATCATGCCAGAAGTCCCATTCGGTTCTGGAAACCACAAGCTCGGCATTGGCATAGGTGGCAGCCCCTGTCGCGGTCACCAGCCCGCCGGAATGATCCGGATGCATATGGGTCAACAAGACCTCGGTTATCTCCGCAGGCGCAACCCCTGTGGCCGCCAACCCCTGTGGCATTGCGCCAAGGTTCGGCCCCAGGAGGTCCGATGTCCCGGCATCGACCAGAACCTTGCGGTTCCCCAGTTCAACCAGATAGCCGTTGACCGGGATGTTCAGCCCCTCAGGCGTCATCCGGTGCAACCCGCCCGCCAGCGCCTTTTGCGCCAGCGCCGCGTCATAATCCGCAAACAGGTGCGACCCCAGTGGCAGATGCCCATCCAGAAACACGGTCACCCGCGCCTCGCCCAGAGAAAAGCGATGCAAGACCGGTGGCAAAATGTCAGTGGCAGCACCGCTGGCGGCAGCCTGATGCGAGGCCAGCGAAAGTCCCGGCGCGGCAGCCAAGGATGCGAGGAATGTTCTGCGATTGATCGTCATAAAGATCTCCAATAAGATTTGAGCCAATATTTGGTCACAGCGCTGAAATAGGCCGGTAAAACCCTCTGCTGTAGGGGTGATCCCCCTATCACTGCTATAAACAGGACTTATAGCCATCATGGATCGACTTGGACTGTTGGAGAGTTTTGTCATCGCTCTGGATGAAGGCAGCCTGAACCGCGCGGCCCAGCGGCGCGGCATCAGCCAACCGGCGATGAGCCTGCAAATCAAACAGCTCGAAGGGCTCTTGGGGCAACAGCTGCTGCATCGCACCTCGACAGGGGTAAAACCGACCCGCCCCGGCGAGCTGGTCTATGCCCAGGCGCAGGGGCTATTGTCGGGATATGATCGCATGTGCGCTGAGCTGGGCGCGCTGGAGGGCAGTGTGTCAGGCACTTTTCGGATCAGCACCAGCACGTTTTTTGGCCGCATCGTGCTGGGACCGGTTCTGCTGGATATCAACCAGGCCTATGCCGATCTCGACATCGTAATGAAGCTGGAAGACCGGCTGGTGGATGTGGTGCGTGAAAACATTGATCTGGCGATCCGGTCCGGCACCCTGGGCGAGACCGAAGGGGCTGCCCGCAAGATTACGGAGATGGAAAACATCCTGTTTGCCGCCCCCGGATATCTCGAACGGGTCGGACGACCCGAGGAACCGGAAGACCTGAAACGGCTGAAATTCATCCAACATCACGAGGATCAGACCGGCGGCTATTTCCCGCTGACCCGCAACGGGACGGAATATCAGGCCCCGGTCCGGGTGGGGTTCACTGCCGATGACCCCGATCTGATAATTCGCGCCGTGAGAAATGAAACCGGCTATGCCCGTGCGCCGCGCCTGTTTCTGCAAGAGGCCCTGGAAGATGGCAGTTTTGAACAGATCTTGCCCAGCTATCAGGTTCCAGCCAAACCGATTTTTGCTATCTACCCCTCGCGCCACAGCTTTGACAGGCGTCACGAGGTCGTCATCACGCGCTTGCAAGAGCGTCTCGAGGCCATGCACCTTGCGTCAGTGGCCCGCACCCCCCCTGCAACTGCAATCATGGCTTGACCTTCCTGCGTCCATTTTCTAACCACGACCCAGCGGGCCTGTAGCTCAACGGTTAGAGCAGAGCGCTCATAACGCTTTGGTTGCGGGTTCAAATCCTGCCGGGCCTACCAAACCTTCCCGCAAATTCGCCAATTTCGCCACCCTTTCAAGCCGCCTCGGCTTGAATAGCCCCGTGGATTTCCCTCCGCGTCAACACAGATAGATCCACCGGGCGGTTTCAGCACGACATCTGTCGTCGCAGAAAATCCATGGCCCAGCCGGAACGCAAAACGCAGGCCCTAAAACGCAGCGCCAAAGCTCACTCTGCTCCCAAGCCGACATGGTCTTGGAACACAGATCCAGGAGCCCATTGTCCGCGCTTTGGAAACACTTCCCCCAAGTTGCCTTATTGTTGCCACCCCATGACCGTAAACCCAGCAATTTTAACCAATTTTTGCCAAAATTCGCACAAACCGGCCGAAATGAACTACCTTTCTCTTCAGCACAGACAGGGCTGAAGGTGGAGCGCTTCGACGGGACTTCAGATCAGGTCGTTTTCAGAATTACACGAGATGGAGTTGCACTATGGGACAGTCTTACCAGCCAGATTTTGACAATGTCATCAAAGGCGAGAGCATCGACACCACAGAGGCCGAAATTCTGGCAGCGGTCAGAAAAATTCTGACGGCGGAAGAGCTGCACCATCCCGATATCGTCGCACCTGCCCCTGCCACAGCGGACAGAAAGTCGCCTGCCGCACATGTGATCAAACGCTCGCTCAGTGCGCTCATGCCACAACGGTTTCGCGGATAGACCTCGACACCTGCACCCGCTTATCCTGCTCTCGAGGTTTGGAGCCTAGGGTCAGGACCCATTAGCCCTACATCTCTGGTTGGGTTGAATTTATTCCGGACAAGGCACGGTCCCGCTGGAATAGTGGTTCTATTTCAAGGGGCTGTAACGCCGCTCAGGGGCAAATTCAGACCAATCCTTTGGAGGCGCGAACAGCTGCAAAGCAACCGCTTTGACAGCTTGGAACCGCCCCCGCCAGTCCCTGCGCAATCAAAACTCCTGCCTTTTTTGCCCTTCGCGCGCCAGTGACGCAGGATTACTGAACCCTGACCCTAGGCCCAGGTCAGTTTCTGGCCGGCCAAACAAGCAAGCAGAGCTTCGTCGGGCAATTGCCCCAGCTGTTCAAACAGTTTGAAACTGTCGATCTGGGAAATCAATTCGGCGATCAGCCCTTCTTCAAAGCGAACCATCAGCAAACCTTTCACATTGATCGGAGTATTCCCGTCCGGTCCCGGGGCTGTGATGGAAAATCGAACCGAAGCCCAATCATTGCTCTCGAGAAAATGAAGAACCTCGATCTTCAAGGGCCCGACCAACTTGTGAACAACGTCTACCAGAAGCAGATACTCCTTCCGCAGCGCCAACTCGTTGAACAGATTATCGTCGTCCTTCAGGGAGGGCGACAAGATTTGGCTCAGGACTGTCAATTTGCGCTGTTCCCAAACCTCAGAAAACAAGCGTGTGACGCGGATTCGTTTGTTCGTTTCTGTCGTCACCTGCTGTCCCCTGTTCGCTCGATCGCCTCTACGCAACCTTGGTTCTGGAACGCTACTCAAACATCCGGCATTCTCCCACCAAAGAAGTCGCCAAATATTGTTTTTAGGACAAAGTCAACTTTAAGGCGAGAAGGGCAAACCCATCCCCGCGCCAATTGCCCTCCCCCCTGTGCCGTTGATGACGTCCTGCTGCTTGGCGCAAATCAAAAAACAAGCCATTCTCCCGTCAGAATCACACATGGAGATGGAGTGTAGAATGTCGGAACACGGGTATGTTTCAGGTCGCTTGAACCTGCCATTTGTAGGCATCTCAACCTTTGGAAAATCCGAGTATGTCGCAGATTGGGAGACCATCAAGGCAGATGTCGCCATTCTGGGTGCCCCTTTTGATTTTGGCACTCAATGGCGCGCCGGTGCGCGGTTTGGCCCACGGGCGGTGCGCGACGCCTCCACGCTGTTCAGCTTTGGCCACGCCGGGGCCTATGATCACGAAGACGATGCCACCTATCTGGGCTCTGACGTGAAGATGGTGGATATTGGTGACGCCGATATCATCCATACCAAGACCAAAGAAAGCCACGCCAATATCGCCTTTGGTGTCAAAAAGATCCTGGATGCCGGTGCGCTACCGGTCACCATCGGTGGCGATCACTCGATCAATATCCCCTGCATCGACGCCTTTGCCGAAGACTGCGCCAAACAGGGTCCGATCCATGTGGTGCAGATCGATGCGCATCTGGATTTTGTCGATGAGCGCCATGGGGTTACCCATGGTCATGGCAATCCGATGCGACGGGCCATCGAAAAAGACTATGTCTCTGGAATGACCCAACTGGGCATCCGCAACGTCTCCTCCACCGCCAAGGATGGCTATGACGAAGCGCGGGCACGCGGCTCAGACATTTTGTCAGTACGTCAGGTGCGCAAACTTGGCTGCGATGCGGTTCTGGAGCGAATCCCACAGGGGGCCCGCTACTATGTGACCATTGATATTGACGCCTTCTGCCCTTCAATCGCTGCGGGTACCGGAACCCCCAGCCACGGCGGGTTTCTCTACTATGACGTGCTGGAAATCCTGCAGGGCCTTGCCCATCGCGGCGATGTGGTCGGGATTGACCTTGTCGAGGTGGCACCGGCCTATGACCCCAGCGAAAGCACGCAGATTCTGGCAGCCCAGCTCCTGCTCAACTTCATCGGATTCATATTTCACGCACGCGGGCAAAAATAGCCTCAGCCCCCCAGCTGCGTTTGTCCGCAGAAACAGCCCAACGGGGCAGCTCAGCTGGGGCCGCGAACTCAGCGCGCAATCACGATATCGGCCTGCAGCCCCCCAAGGGCTGCGCTTTTGCCCAGACGCAGGGTGCCGCCATGGGCGCGGGCGATATCAGTGACAATGGCCAATCCCAGACCAACCCCGGAGCCCAGATCCTGGTTGCGCGCAGGATCGAGCCGCTGAAAGGGCCGCACCGCGTCGCCGCGCTGTGCGGCCGGGATGCCGGGCCCGTCGTCCTCAACCCGAAGCCGCAACGATTTTTCCGTCAAGGTCGCCGAAACCCGTGCCCGGCTGCCGTAGCGCACCGCATTGGAGATCAGGTTCTCCAGCGCCCGGCGTATGGCCTGAGCGCGTAGCAAAACCGTGCCCGTGCCGCTCAGCTCACCAAGCATCACATCCTTGCCCTGACGGCGCCAGTCTTCGACCACAGTGATTGTCAGCTGCTGCGGGTCCACCGCCTCCGGCTCGCCCGTAGAGGCCCCACGGGAGAAATCGAGAAACGCGTCCAGCAGCGCCTGCATTTCGCTCACGTCGCGCAGCATCGGCTCGGCGTCTTCTTCGTCCAGCATGGCCAAGCTCAACTTCATGCGGGTCAATGGCGTGCGCAGATCATGGCTCACCCCGGATAGCATTAGCGTGCGCTGTTCAATCTGTCGCTCAATGCGCGCCCGCATATCGACAAAGGCACTGCCCGCGACCCGCACCTCTGTGGCACCACGCGGTGAATAGGGCACGTTGCGCCCGCGTCCAAAGGCCTGTGCTGCATCCGCCAATCGTTTGATCGGACGCAGCTGGTTGCGCATGTAAACAAAAGAGATCACCGTCATCAGAAATCCAAAAAACATCATGGTCACGATCAACTGATGCGGCGCCGCAGCGGTCAGACGTCGCCGGTTAAGGCGCAGCTCCAGGATCCCGGCCTCAGTCTGTAAATACAGCAGGAATTCGCGGTTATCCGGAAACCTCACCGCTTCAAATCCCACCAACTCGCCTTGCAGATTGTCCCGCACCACCCGGCCGGAAAATTCGTTCCAACTCAGCTCATTTTCCGGGGGTTCGGCCTCGGGTGGCAAGATGCGTGCCTGCATGGTCAAAGGCCCCAAAAAGGGTCCAATGCGACTCAGGAAGAGGTCAGGATCCGAAGTGGGCCCTGCCACCTGCTGCAGCAGCCTGATTTCGCGCAGGACCGTAGCGGTCATCTGCGAGGTAACATCCTCGAGATCCCGTTTGATAAAGACGACTGAGACCAACAGTTGCAGCGTAACAACGGGCATGACCAGGATCAATGCCGCGCGGGCATAAAGGCTGCGCGGAACATATTGTTTGAGCCATTGGAAGAACATGGGCTAAGACTACCTGCGCTGACAGGAACTGTGAAGACCACCAGCACCAAGCTATCGCTCTGGTGCAAATCTGCCAGCGCAACCCGCAGGGGCCCCGCGACCGGAGCCCTCAGACCCAAGATTCGCAGTGCGCCTCTGGCCCCATGGCCCGGCCCTGCAGACCCACAAAAGGCAGTTGCAGATGCAGGCTCCAGACGATTTCGACCCCATTCCCGGTCAGCCAGCGCAGCTGCAACCCGGCGTGCGCCGCCTGTTGGCACCCAACCCTTCGCCGATGACCTACCGCGGCACCAATACCTATCTCGTCGGCACCCGTGATCTGGCCGTGATCGACCCCGGACCCGATATGGACAGTCATCTGCATGCGATTCTGGATGCCGTCGCGCCCGGTCAGAGAATCAGCCATATCATCGTGACCCACAGTCACCTGGATCACTCTCCGCTGGCCCGCAGGTTGTCACAACACTGCGGTGCGCCGACCTATGGGTTTGGCGACGCCCGTGCGGGCCGCAGCAAAGCCATGCAGGCTTTGGTCGATGGCGGGTTGCGCAGCGGCGGCGAAGGCATCGACACGGGTTTCAGACCAGACATCACCGTAGCGGACGCTGAGCGCCTTGCGGGCGATGATTGGCAGTTGGAGGTCATTCACACCCCTGGCCACCTGGGCAATCATATCGCCCTGGGTCTGGGGGATGCCTGTTTCACCGCCGATCACGTCATGGGCTGGGCAAGTTCGCTCGTTTCCCCTCCCGATGGCGATCTCACGGATTTCATGGCCTCCTGTGCCCGGCTGCAACAGCGCGACTGGCGTGTCTTCTACCCCGGTCACGGCGCGGCCATCCTCGACCCGCGGGTGCGGCTCGACTGGCTGATCGGCCATCGCCTGTCGCGCGAGGCCGAGATTCTCTCTCACCTTGGCACCGCTGCCGCCACACCGGCGGATTTGGCCCGTGCCATCTACAAAGACACCCCCCCGGCCCTGTTGCCCGCAGCCGAACGCAACGTGCTGGCGCATCTTGTTGATCTGCTCGGCAGGGCCAAAGTCCGTCCGGTGGCCGAACTAAACGAGACCGCCTGTTTCGAACTTTGCAGCTGAAGCAGATTTTTTCAGATTTCGGCTTTTCCCCTCTGGACCTCCTCCAATGTGCTCGCTATATCGCACGGACCGTTCCGGCGTAGCTCAGCGGTAGAGCAGTTGACTGTTAATCAATTGGTCGTAGGTTCGATCCCTACCGCCGGAGCCAATCACACCGCAAGGCGTTGATTGAAAACAAAAATCCCGCTCCGAGAAATCGGGCGGGATTTTTTGTTGCACAAAGCTTTGCACAAAAGCTTGTACAGAATTCCCGACCCTTTGCCCGGCACCTCCCAACTGACGGAGGCCCATTTGGCATATTCTCAACCCCATCTCGAACGTCGCAAGACAGGTTTCTACTGGCGCAGGCGCGTGCCGGCCCGGCTATCATACCGATTCATACCTGCATTTTTCTGTTTTCCCCTACGTACTCACGTCCCCCGCTCGGCCGCAGAGCTTGCCCGTCGATTGACGACGATCAGCGAGCTCTGCTTCAACGCGGAGACTATTGTGCACCCGGAACTCATGGCATCCATTTTTGTGGAGTATTCCCGGTTTGAGATCGAGGGGTTCGATCACCTGCGCGCCCTGACGGGACCGCGCACGCGGCAGGCAGCCGAAGCTGCACTGGAAATCGAGGCCATCGCCAGGACTTTCCTCAGGGATGCCATCTTCCTATGCGATCACACGCTCGCCCTGTCCCCAATCCGGGACACGGCGCGCCGCCTGGGGTTGGAGATTGGGGTGTCATCGAGTTTCCTTTCGTTTTGTTGTGGATTGCGAACGGAAAATGGGTTCACTTCGGAAGGCGAGAAATGAATTTGTGTATTGTCCTTGGGATATGAGAGGCCGATTATTGCGTGGTTAGACAACTTCGACTTCTCAACTTTTGAACACCGAGCGGCCCAAATCCTCTCATGAGCAAAATACGCCGAAGGAGGCATACTGGCACCTTCGAGATCGCAAATTTGCGGCATGAAGATCAAGCCGGATGCACCTCCGATCAACCCTTGAACTGTGAGGACATCCGGGACCACTTGACTGGGCTGACCTGGCCTAATCTTCCTCTGATTGGCCATCGGAGTTTCCACTAAGGTTTTGAGGTGGCACGCCAAATTCGGCATGCCACCTCGATGTGATCAATACTCAAGGTTTACCGGATGGATAATCCCGTCCTGATGGGCCCCGCGCGGGATCGCCGCCATCCGCACCGCCGCACTTGATCCGCCCTACTGTTCGGATTCTCCTGTGGTCCCCACGCTTCTTTGGGTCCGGGTCCCCGATTGCCTTCCAGCCCGAATTGACTGGGAGCGCCGCGATCAGAAAGTCAAAGATTCCGATTCCGTTAACTTTTCAAACTCAGGCAAGAACTCTGTGTGATGCAATTCCAAATACCGGGCGATCCGTCTGTTGCTGATAAGTTTCGAGACGTAACCACGTGCCAGAACCAGATCGAGATGATCGGTGCCATAAGTGTCTTCGACCAGCCGCAATTCACGCTCCAGGTTTGCAGACTCGCGTTCCATCAGATCCAGTTGTTGGCGGGAAACGCCTTTTGAGGCCTTGGGTTTATTCGGATTGATCAGCTGGCCTTCGGGTGTTGCTGCAAGAAGTGAACGCGCATAGTTGACCGTGTATTTGTTCATGGTGACCATCAGTTCTGCGGCCTCGATCTGGCGCAGCGGTTTCATCTTCCTGAGAATTCGAAAGCTTGTCAGCGTGACCTGCTTGTCCTTCAGCAACTCAGCAGCCTCCGGGCAGATCCCGTCAAGCAGGCGCCTCTTCTCCTGAAGCGTTTTGATGTTGATATTCAAGGCGCGCGCCAATCTCTCTTCCGGAACGCCGCGCCTCACGGCCATCAAGATCATTTTATGTTCTTGGATGGTTGCAAGCCGACTGATGCGCTTGTTGTAGGTGAAGGCCTCGTCATCGGTGGAGATCTGACACAGGGCATATTCCTCCCCCATATCCAGCAGGATTGCGTGGCGCAGATGTCCATCAAGTAGCATGTAGTTGTCAGGTTCAGATCTATCCTGTGCGACTACCAATGGCTCGACTAGGCCAATTTCCCGGATGGAAGCAGAAATCTGGATGCATTTCACCGTCTCCTTAGTATCTTTCTGGACAGCGTAGAGCGGACAGATGCGATCGAGTGCAACCCAGATGAGCTTTTGTTCGAACGCCAGACAGACCTGTTTCGCGGGTTTTGGTCGTGTCATTGTCTCTCTCCCCCCTTTTTATGAAAGCCTGTCCGTCAGGGTCTTCGGTATTGTAGCGAGGCTTTCCGCCCGCAGCAGCGTCACGAAATTCTCGTCGTTCAGCAAAACCCGCAGAGCTTCCGTGATAAACATCAGTTCATTGCGGGTTGCAGTCGCCTTTCGGAGCAATACCTGCTTCCTTTCAACGTCATTCTGGTAGGTTCTCAGCAAGCTTTCGACTGACAATGAGCTTCTTTGCCGCTTGTCTGTACCAAATTGCCCTTTGCCGTGTTTCTGGCGCGCTTCCACCAGGCGCTTTGCGGCCAGGAGTTTTCCGCCCTTCAGAAGGTTGTTTTCGTAAGCCTGGCGCAGGACATCCTGGGTCTTGGTATCTTCGGCATCAGCAATATCAACAGCAACGCTCACCGGAATTTTGCCGCTTTCCACCGCTCTAAGCAGCCGGTGCTCACCACTTTCCAGCAGCCGAAGGACACCACGCACATATTTCATCGACAGGTTGGTCTTTCGCGCGGTCTCGGCATCAGAATACCCCCTGTCTTTCAATCCCTTGATATCGCGGAGCAGATCCAGGGCTCTGTGCTGGCGGCGCGCCAGATTCTCAACAAGGCTCATCACGAGACAGTCTTCAATGCTGGCTGAGATCACGATGGCGGGAATTTCACTCTGCCCCAGTTCCCGAAAGGCCTCGAGCCGCCCCTGGCCGCAAACCAGGTCATAGCGAGGGCCATTGTCACCTTCCCTTTTTGCCACCGTGATTGGACGTTTCAGGCCCAGCTCAGCGATGCTGTCGACCATTGCGTTAAAGGTCTTGCGGCTCCGAATGCGGGGATTGATGACCGTGATCAGATCAATCGGGATCATTTCCGCGGCCAGGGGAGATTCTTCCGTCATCAGGCAGCTTCCGTTATTGGGACCTGGGCGGCCATCTCGAACAGCGGAGACAATGTGTCGAAACGGTATGCATCAAGTGACAAACCATTGCTTTCGGCAAGCCGGAGACGCGGCAGCGTCATGTCGATGCGCGGGAGCAGGTAGTAATCGAGAAGATTCCGATTGGGCCGATCCATCCGGATCGCAACCGTGATGTCGGGTTTCAGGCTTGCGTCGAAGCGGATATTCCAGCGCAAGGATCCAGCTGCGGTTTCATGACATCGGACAATGACGATAGATGCGGTAAACTCCGTGTTGATTGTCAGAAGGTCCGTACCGGGATCCCGGTCTACATGCCCGCCAGCTTGTTCAATTCCCATGATCGAATGAGACACAATGTCCGGGTGCAGATCCCGCAAACGGCGGTTGATTTCTACATAGCGGTAATCACGATCCGGTTTAAACCCAACAAGCTGATAGGCTCGCAGCAGGCTTCCGAACCGAGTGCGGTATGAGCCGCTCGAAGGGAGCGTATCTGCCTCATCAATGATCAGGCCTGACAAATACCCCTGGGCCTGGAGAATGTTCCTGAGGGCCGCCAGCATCTCATCATCCGTGAGCCGTGCCGATCTCGCGCCGATTATGGCGCCGGCCGCTGCAAATAGCTCGGAGTCGACTATTGCTTCAAAAGCCCCCTCCGCCCTGATCCAGATATCCGGATCGTTTTGGACGCGGGTTTTCTTCAGTTTGAAGGAGCTTCGGTTCCAGACGTTGTTCCCGATATATTTCTCGTTGATCAAAATCTGGTGCACGGCGCCGCGGGTCCAGGTCCGTCCCAGATCGGTCAGAATTCCACGGGAATTCAAGTACTCAGCGATATCCGTTTCCGATTTTTGACCTTCAACGAAAGACCTGAATACTTCCAGGACAATGGCAACTTCTTCATCGGGCCCAGGTACCAGCGTAACCCTGTCTGTCTGAATACTCTTGTGTTGCCCACGCTCAAGAATACCTTTGGGTTGGCCATGTTCATCGATAAGCATGCGCCTTAAACCGAACCCTGGTGGGCCGCCCTGCCTGAAACCACGCTCGATCAAGCGACATTGTCCGGTGAACACCTTTTGGGACAGCTCTCGACTGTATTCACCTGCCATGGCGCGCTTGACGCCTTTGACAATTGTGGAAACCGGGCTGCCGTCGTTTTCGAATTGCTCGGCACAATAGACCACCGAAATTCCGGCGCGCTTGCAGATGTATTCGTAATAGGCACTCTCGTCTGCATCCTGAAACCGGCCCCAACGACTGATGTCGTAAACCAGGACAATTTCGAAGCCTGCACGTCCTGACTGAATATCGTCGATAAGCTGTTTCAGACCAACGCGTCCTTGGATGCGCAGGCCGCTCTTACCTTCATCTGAGTAGGTCTGCACAATGTCGATGCCCCGCTGCGCTGCATACTGAGCAATGGCATCGGACTGGTTTTCGGTCGAGTAGCGCTGGTGTTCCGTCGACATGCGCAGGTATTGCGCCCCCCGCATAGCCCGATGGGATTTTGGAGCATCCGGGCTCTCATCATGATCGTCACGCCAGCTCAAGTGCGAAGCACCTCCACTCGTTGATTTCGTTTGTTGGGAATGACCGTGATTCCTGTGTGCAAAGCATAAACGTCGGCTTTCGGAAAAATGCTTCCGAAGATGGGCAACATTTTTCCAAACCAGGACAATGACACATGAACAGATTAAACTACCGACTGGAAATTGCAGCGGCGCTTAGGCGCGAATTGGGAGGGTCACATCAGGCAATAAAGGCATCCATGAACTGGACGGGTGCCTCCGAGCGGACCGCCAAAAACTGGCTGGCAGGAGCACACGGGCCTGCAGGTGAGCACCTGATCGAACTCATGCGGCACTCGGATGAGGTCACAGACACAGTCCTGGCCCTTTGTGGCCGAAGCGAAGTCTGCATTGCCCTGGAACTTGCATATCTCCGCAGAGCGCTCATTAGGATGCTGTCAGCGGCAGAAGATATCCTGGGTGTAGAATTGGAGGAGGTTTAGCCGATCTCAGAAAGCTTCAGGACTTTCAATCAATTGCAGGGGATAACTCGCGTTGCTTGACTGTTCTTAAGCCCGGCTCTCAGAATAGAGTTGTTCGATCTGTTCGGCCTCGTCATCACTTAGGGGCTCAAATTCGCCTCTGCGTGCTCTTTTGGAAGATTTGCCGTCATTCTGTGCCAGGAATTTTCGAAGCACTCGGTTTCTTTGTTGGGTATTTCGACAATGCGAGCAAGCCCCATGGCAAACCGGTCATATCCTTCGAGAAAACCGACTTCTCGTGGCAGGTCTTCATATAACGTGGTCTGGCCACAGTGCGCCAGAAAGGTGGCCTGTTGCGTTGCATCGAAAAACCGGTAGTGAAGCGCCGTCTCTCCGATGATTTCGACATTTCCTTTCGGATCAGCTATCCATTCAATGAATGGTAAAGCGGACCTGAATAGGCTCTCGAGGCCCGATTGAACGCCTCTATTTTTCTCACGATCACCGCGCTGATAGGGAACACGACCCCAGGAGGATAGAAGCCGGCGCGGGCCAACACGTGATGGAACAGGTACCTGTGAAGCCTGCCATTTCCGTCGTCATAGGGGTGAATGAAGACGAAACCAAAAGCCAGCACCGCCGCCGTCAGGATTGGATGCTGATGCCGCTCAAAGGATATCTCATCGTAATCGATCAGAACTTTCATCAGGCTATCAAGGTCTTCCCACCTCGCGCTGATATGAGATGGAATTGGCTCCATCGTGGTTCGATCATGGGAACCGATGAACCCCTCTTCCTTCCTGATGCCAAGCCTCACAAACCTGGCATCTCCGATCACGATTTGCTGCAGGCGATTGAGTTCATCGACAGAAAGCTCATGCTGCCCGGATTCTCCGATAGCCTGTCCCCATCGCGCGCCCTGGGCAGGGGTCGGTTTTTCGTTCTCAATGGCAAATGATACCTTGCTGTCATCCAGAAGCATGAATGCCGCAGCCCGGCGCATCAGATTTTCGGGAACCCTGCCAGCCTCAGCCCTAGCTTCATCCATCAGGTTCCTAACTTCAAGCAGCTGAACCAGTTCTGGTGTCCTGCGGACAATTGGACAGAAAGCGGGCTTACCGGGCAGGTTGTCATGGACTTTATGACGCGGAAAATTCTCTACATTGTTGCCGGTATAATGCAGTTCCTCATCGAGGAAACTGACATACTTGACCTTGCCAAGGTCAGGCAGATCCAGCTGTGAACCTGTCATCCATTCATAGGTAAACCACAGACGCCGGGAAAACGTGCCGGTTACATGCTATTGCACCATCTCGGCGAGCTCTTCTGCAGGGACAACCTAAAAAAGGCGGTCCAGAACACTGAGATTTTTTCCTTCATACCGAAACGCGTGTTGAAGATGACTGTGAAGATTGCTTTCAGGCTGTTGACGTGATCGCAGCATGATCCAGTCTTCAGTGGAAACTGGACTGTGCCGGTCAGCAACGGCCATCAGAAGCGGAGGCATGGGGACTTGAAGCTTGTAGATGTCGACGACCCGACGGCTTATATGGTTATGGTAATCTTCGCCCATGAAAGTGGAGCATCACCGTACAACTGCTTCACTTCAATCCGCATTTCACACAACACGATCACCGACACCGTACAAAACAATCACCCTTCGTACTTTTCCTTCACTGAGCAAGGATCTTTGCACATTTGGTCACTGTGAGGCTGGAAACTTGGATCCGTACATTTCCTTCACCCAGCAAACAAAATCGTCACCAATAGGGAAATTTCGCACAAATTACCATCCTTCGACAGCGCCCACCGCAGGTTTCGGCGACCCGCAAACGCTGTACTGATGGATCTGGCCCGCACCGCCAGATCAGATGGTCATCAACCAACGGGACGCGCTTTGCGGCACCGAAATCGCCACTTTCGTTTATCATATCAACTCCAGATAACATCGACACAGGGACCGGAAAATTACGTCTTCACTTCTGACTTCTGGAATCTTCCCAGACTTAAACGATTGCACAATCGATGGCATAACCCGCACCTGCGATGAAGTTTTCCCTTCCCTGTTTATTGCGAAAATCGCATGATGCACCTTATGGAACATATCGATAAAAACTGGCTTCTACGTCATCTTGACACCAGTCGGGGCAGCCAAGCACTGCTGGCTCACAGGACTGGAATCTCCGCTGACAAGATCAGCAAAATCCTAAACGGCACCCGGCAGGTTCAGGCCAGTGAGGCGCCGCTTATTTATAAGTTCTTTTACCCGGAAGACGGGGAAAGTCTTTCTGATGAAGATCGACAGTTGCTTGCATTATGGCATCAATTATCCCCGGCAGAACGGGACTTTTTGCTAAAGTCCGCAAAAGGGCTTCTCTCTCCCCTGCCGCCGAGGCCTGCACAATCCGCTGTAACCGAAGAATAGCTTGTTCCCGACACATTCCGTTACACTCACACTTCATTTTGCGCCAATTGTCGGCGCAATAGTCCCGACCCCCACCCAAAACGCCCAGGCTGCCGCACAGCGAAGCTGTGGGTGGATAGGATCTCACCTTCTTGACAGCACCGCGTCAGGTCAACTAGGACGGTACTACTGATGAATTTAAACACCGGTGTATTGCGATGATGACTCTTGAGATGATCGAACATTGGCGCAGTCTAATTGCCACGTCCGGACGTGACCTGGGACCGCTGTCCAAATCGATTGGCAAGGACCGCTCCTATCTGTCCGGTGTTCTCAGCGGCAGAACCAGCGACCCGGGTGTTTTCACCTCAATGAAGCTAGCAAGCGAATTGGGAATTTCTTTTGAAAAACTGATGGGGCGGGAGGATACCTTAACCCTGGAACCTGACCCTGGCTATCAGAAGGAAGTCAACAGACAGGCCTCAAGGGTGCTTTCGGATGTGATGCGGGTCGCGCGCCAAAAGTTATATTTTGAAGACGAATTCTTCAAGCGCACTCCAAACGACAGCATTATGCCCCTTCTTCTGCGCTGGTGGCACGAACAAAACGGGTTGTTGCTTGGCCATGAGCAATTGCAGGAACATTTTGACCTGATCCGTAGCCCAGCCTTGTCAGACAAGATTGTCGAACCCTATGAAGTGGGCGACAACAGTCTTGCCGCCCGCAAGCTTGGCACCAATAGCACAGAGGCCCTGAGGCGACTTGTGGAAACCTTTGATGACGACGCGCGACGGGATCTGGTGCAAAGCTATTATGAGGTCTCCTCAACCGGGAAACCCTCGCTCTCTGCTCCGATCCGGGTCAGCATTCCGCTCGCAGAACTGCCTGCCCCGGTAAAAGTCGAATATTTTCGACTGCAACTTCCAGTGGCAAGTCCACGCGGCGACAAATTTGTCTTGAGCTACTGCTTCCCAGCCTGAGCCAGCTTCACTTCCGGCATGAGATACTCTGGGTTTCTCGCGTAAAACGAAGCGGCATCCAGAAGATCCTGGCGCGGCAGCGCCACCAGGTATTCATTGGTACTGCGGCTGGCGGTGGGCTGCTGCCATTCCTGAGGCCCAATATACTGGCGGGTAAATCCATATCTGCTGGCTTTCCCGCTTAGGACATCTGGCTGGCGCACAAAGCCGTAGATCCATTCAGGATGCCATTTGAGGTAGCACAAGACAAAAAGATAGTGGAATATCAAACGCCAACACACGCTGCCATCCCTGCTGCTCCGGCCCAGAAACAATTCGCCCAGATAGACCACCTTGCCGGAGATCTCACGTTTTGCCACTGTCGAGAATTGCCTAACCGGCACATTGCCCCCCTCTTGATACAAGCGCATGTAGCTTGAGGCCCAATGCTGCGCAAGACTGTCCTCCCCAAGGTCCAGATGACGGGCCGCCACCCCGCCAACATCCTGTTTTTCCTTGCGAAATATAATCGCAAAGGCTTCCGTGGAGCTGAAATCATGCCAATTTGGTGAAATCATCGGATGATTGGGAGGTTTGCCGATTTCTGCCAAACGGTGTTCAAATATTCGAAGATCGGAAACAACCTCCAACTCCAGCCCGTCCTCCTTCAATTGCTGCAAACAGGAATAAGAAAGATCAATTAGGTTCGCTTCATGCACGTCAACACCTCTGCTAGTGGAAAATTTCGCCCTATAGGAGCATTTCCATTCCCAACAGGGTAGCCAACCTTCACAACCGCTGAACGTTATTGCCGCACACCAGGGGCTAGGTTGCCGGCGGACCCGAAAAAGGGCCAATCAAGAGGTCGATCAAATGCTGGATTAACAGAGACGATTTCGACCTCTGCATTGCCCTTTCATTGAAACATCGTCAGGCTACAGACCACCAAATAGTGTCGCTCACTCAGAGCCCTGCGAAAATCGCGTGATCATTTCCGAACACTGGTGACGTCCATGCCGGTCGACATTCCAGTAGGTTCATTTTACGAGGAAGAGATGAATTCAGCAGAGCGGCAATCTCAGCGCTACCCTCCGATCGTGCGGTCTGCACCGGCAACATCTGGCACCGCGTCACTCGAGTTCCAGAAACTTCAGAAAGGACCGAACAGCCGACACCTCTGCCCGCGCATTTGGCACCACAAGAACGTAGTCCTTCTTCATCGCCAGGGAAATTTTTGACGGTGCAACAAGAGCCCCGGATTCGAGGCCCGGTTTGACAAGAGTAGACGGCACCAGCGCCACCCCGGCCCCAAGCTTGGCTGCCGAAATTGCGGTCGACATATCACTCACAACCAACCCGGGGCCAGCGAGTGCCGCGCCCTCGCGACCTGCCGCTCGCAGCCATTCTGGCCATAGCGGTTCACTCGCGTAGATCGGCCCCCAGTTGTTGTAGATAAGTTTGTTGTCGGGAACATTGCTGAGGCTCCCGTCCGGGTCATTATATTGCGCCCAAAAATCCGGTGCGCAAACCGGGATTGCGACATCGGAAAACAAGGTGCGCTGTCGGTACTCCGCATAAAAGGTTGAGCCAAATGTCAAACGGACATCCACAGATTCCCGCTCAAAATCAATTGGATCCTCTTGCACCCGAATATCCAAAGGTATGCCCATTCTCTCCTTGAACTCCAGCGCCTTGGGGAGAAACCAGAGATCTGCCAGCGCGGGCAGGACGCTGACGACCAATTGACGGCGGTGCTTGTTGCGCTGGACCATCTGCGCCGCGTCGGACAGCGCGTCAAAGGCATGTGCCAGTTTGGGGTACATGACCTCGCCTGCATCCGTCAGCGATATCCGGTTGCCTTTGCGCAGAAACAGCTTCTTGCCCAGGTGATCTTCGAGGCTTTTGATTTGCAAGCTGACGGCTGCAGAGCTCACGCCCAGCTCTTCTCCGGCGACCACAAAGCTGCCACATCTGGCGGCCACCTCAAAGGCCCGCATTCCGGTCAGTGACGGCAGTTTGCCCATCTTCCCCTCATTTATTCTTATGGTACCCAATAATTGATCTAGTTGTGATCGTCCAGCTGCTGCGGTCAATTGTAAAAAAGGAGGACGCAAAATGAATCATTTACTGGACCTTGAAACATATCCGCTGGACCAGCCGGACAGCCCTGAATACGGCGCTCTGGTCGCGCAGTGCCAAACCGAACTTGCGGCGGAAGGCATGTTCAATCTGCCAGGTTTTTTCAAGCCCGGCGTCGCCCAGGCTGCCGCGGATGCCGCAAAGCCCGCCATGGACACGTCAAGTTTCAGACATGCACGTAGACACAATGTCTATTTCAGAGATGAAATGCCGGGCATCGACGACTCCCATCCTGCCATGATCAAATCAGAAACCGTCAACCACACATTATGTGCGGACCAGCTGGAGGGAAACCCGGTCATCGACCTCTACGAATGGGGCCCCTTTGCCGATTTTCTTGCCGCCGTCATGAACAAGGAACGCTTGTATCAGATGGAAGACAAGATGGCCCGGGTCAACGTCCAGGCCACCCGTGCCGGCGAAGGCCTGAACTGGCATTTTGACCGCTCCGAATTTACCACCACGATTCTGCTGCAGGCTTCCAAGGTCGGAGGCGAGCTTGAGTATCGCAAGGATCTGCGCTCTGCGGATGATCAGAACTTTGCCGCGATCCCCGCAGTTCTGTCCGGCGATGATCCAGAAACCAAACGGATCAAGCCCGAGCCCGGCGCGCTGAATGTGTTTCGGGGGGTGAATACCCTGCATCGTGTGGTTCCTGTCGAAGGTGATACGGCTCGCGTTGTTGCCATCTTTTCCTTCTTCGAGACGCCCGGCGTGGTCTTCTCCGCCAAGGAACAGCTCGGCTTTTACGGCCGCTCGATCAACTGAGCCACAAACCATTCTGAGCCCCCGGGCGACATGTAGTATAGCTAATAACATGGCTGCACTCTTCGGAGTGCAGCAGGTTTTCGTCAAAGGACACCACAATGACCCAGGCCCAGAACGCCTTTAAGGACGAC
Organism: Roseobacter sp.; assembly: GCA_015665415.1. Lineage (GTDB taxonomy): Bacteria > Pseudomonadota > Alphaproteobacteria > Rhodobacterales > Rhodobacteraceae > Pseudophaeobacter. Next base: position 615 of record JADFAE010000029.1, on the reverse strand, counting down.
CGGAAACTGACCTATCTGAACAGCGAAGGCTCTGACAAACCTCTGATCAGCCCGGTCAGCGCCACCGTCATAGACAAGGCGCGCAGCTACCGTTTGAACCGCTTTCGCGACATCATCGCGGCGCAGGATGTGGCTGGATTGATCCTCTATGATCCGATCAACATCCGCTACGCCTTTGACAGCTCCAACATGCAGGTCTGGACCGGCCACAATCCGGTTCGCTATGCAATGATCCTCGCTGGAGGGCCGGCAATTCTGTGGGAGTTCAAAGGCTGCGAACATTTGAACGACGGCCTGCCCGGCATTGATGAGATCCGCACCGCCGTGTCCTGGATGTTCATGTCTAAGGGCGACAAAGCCCCTGCAGGCGTTGAGATCTGGGCCGATGAAATCGCGGATTTGCTGCGCCAGCACGGCGGCGGCAACACCCGCTTTGCCGCTGACAAATTGGATGGCCCCGGCCTGCACGCGCTTGAACAACGTGGGTTCACCTATGTCGAAGGCGCAGAGCTGACCGAACGCGCCAGATCAATCAAATCCCCTGAAGAGGTGGAGATGATGCGTTGGACGATCCGGGTCTGCGAGGCGGGCATGGCGCGGATCTATGAGCATTCG
>JADFAE010000006.1 GCA_015665415.1 Roseobacter sp. | reverse complement strand
CCCAATCCCGTCTGCCTGATGTGGAGTTCCTGTATTATGCCGACAGCGCGCGGGCCCCTTACGGCGTGCGCGACGCAGAAGATATCTACCAACTGACCAAGGCGGCGGTGCAGGACATGTGGTCCAAGGGCTGCGATCTGGTCATCCTGGCCTGCAACACCGCCTCTGCGGCGGCGCTGCGTCGGATGCAGGAAGAAGGTCTGCCTGCGGGCAAGCGGGTTCTTGGCGTTTTTGTGCCGCTGATCGAAGCGTTGACAGAACGCCAGTGGGGCGACAACAGCCCGCCACGGGAAGTGGAAGTCAAACATGTGGCCTTGTTTGCGACCCCCGCAACGGTGGCCAGCCGGGCGTTCCAACGGGAGCTGGCCTTTCGCGCCATCGGTGTGGATGTCGAGGCCCAGGCCTGCGGCGGCATCGTGGATGCAATCGAGGATGGCGACATGATCCTGGCCGAAGCTTTGGTGCGCAGCCATGTGGACGCGCTGAAACGAAAGATGCCGGAGCCGCAGGCCGCGATTCTGGGCTGCACGCATTATCCCTTGATGGAGCGGGAATTTCAGGCGGCACTGGGGCCAGAGGTCAAGGTATTCAGCCAGGGCAATCTGGTTGCCGAAAGTCTGGCTGATTATCTGGAGCGGCACCCGAACATGACAGGCACGGGCAGCGGTGGCTATTTCACCACCGGGGATCCGGCCCGCGTCAGCGACCGCGCGACCCAGTTTCTCCGACGAAAAATGCGTTTCCAAGCGGCCTGAGCCCGCGCGGATCCAGCCATGCTGACGCAGGCTGTCTGATCCGGGCAAAGGCGGCTGTCCTGATTTTCTTCTGGTTTCGCGCCCGTGGGGCTGGGACCAAAACACACACTCCTTTAATGCGAGGTCTGACATGACCCATAAAGTGGCAATACTAGGCGCCAGCGGCTATACCGGCGCAGAGCTGGTGCGTTTGATCGCACAGCACCCCAATATCGAAATCAAGGCCCTGTCCGCAGAGCGCAAGGCCGGGATGACCATGGCTCAGGTGTTCCCGCATCTGCGTCACATGGATCTTCCAACCCTTTGCAAGATCGGTGAAATTGACTTCTCTGAGATCGATCTGTGCTTTTGCGCCTTGCCGCATAAGACCAGCCAGGAGGTGATCGCGGCGCTGCCCAAGACACTCAAAATCGTTGATCTGTCGGCGGATTTCCGGCTGCGCGATCCGGCGGAATACGAAAAATGGTACGGCAATCCCCATGCCGCGCTGGAACAGCAGCAAGAGGCAGTCTATGGCCTCAGCGAGTTCTATCGCGAAGACATCAAATCCGCGCGTTTGGTGGCGGGCACAGGCTGCAATGCTGCGACAGGGCAATTTGCCCTGCGGCCCCTGATCACCGGCGGGCTCATCGATCTGGATGACATTATCCTGGATCTGAAATGTGCGGTCTCTGGTGCCGGGCGGGCGCTGAAGGAAAACCTGCTGCATGCAGAGCTGAGCGAAGGCTATCACCCATATGCGGTGGGCAGCACTCATCGGCATCTGGGCGAATTCGATCAGGAGTTCTCTGCCCTTGCCGGGCGTCCCGTCAAGGTGCAGTTCACCCCGCATCTGCTACCGGTCAACCGGGGGATCCTTGCGACGGTCTATGTCAAAGGCGACGCAGATGCGATCCATCAGGCTTTTGAAACGGCTTACAAAGATGAGCCCTTTCTCGAGGTTCTGCCCTTTGGCGAGGCCCCCAGCACCCATCATGTGCGCGGGTCCAACTTCTGCCATATCGGGGTCGCTGCGGATCGGATTGAAGGTCGGGCCATTGTATTTGCAGCATTGGATAACCTGACAAAAGGTAGCAGCGGGCAGGCCTTGCAGAACGCCAATCTGATGTTAGGTGAAGAGGAAACGGCTGGGCTGATGATGGCACCGCTGTTCCCTTGATCGCAACCTGAAAGCCTGTCGGATGAAGAACCTCAAAAAGCAACGTCGGATTCAGATCCTCGCTCTTGCGGCCGTCTCCCTGGTGGTGGCAACCGTCCTGATCGGCTATGCCATGAAGGACGGGATCAACTACTTCCGCTCGCCCAGTCAGGTGACCGAAGCCCCGCCAGCCCCCAGTGAGGTGTTTCGCATTGGGGGCCTGGTTTCTGAGGGCAGCCTGGTGCGCGGGGAGGGCGAGACGGTGCGCTTTTCGGTGACCGATGGTGGCGCCACGGTTCAGGTGACCTATGCTGGTGTGTTGCCAGATCTTTTCGAAGAGAACCAGGGCATGGTCGGTACCGGACGTCTGGTGGATGGTGTCTTTGAGGCCTCTGAAATTCTGGCAAAACATGATGAGACCTACATGCCCAAAGAGGTGGTGGACGCGCTCAAGGCGCAGGGTGTCTACCAGGAACCCGAAAGCTGACCTGCAAGGTTTGACTGTTCTTGTCCGTTGAAGTTTGACACTCCGCTGAGCCCGCCTCTGCGGAGTGTTTTTGTTTTGGCCGGGGCGGATTGCGGGGCAAAAAGTGATCGATCTGCGGCGGCGCGCCGCGTGCTTTGCCATTGGCCTCATGGCGACATCGGCCTATAGACAAAGGTATGATTACAGAGCTCGGACATTTTGCCCTCATCCTCGCCTTCATGATCGCCATCGTGCAGATGGTGATCCCACTGATTGGAGCCCACAAACGCTGGCCCGGCTGGATGGCGGTGGCAGAGCCCGCCGCCCAGGCGCAGTTCTTTTTCACCGCCTTTGCCTTTGGCGCGCTGGTCTGGGCCTTTGTGACTTCGGATTTCTCTTTGCGTCTGGTTACACTGAACAGCCATTCCGCCAAACCGATGCTCTACAAGATCTCTGGCACCTGGGGCAATCACGAAGGCTCGATGCTGCTCTGGGTGTTGATTGTCACTCTTTTTGGGGCGCTTGCCTCTGTCTTTGGCGGCGGGCTGCCGCAAACGCTCAAGGCGCGGGTACTGGCGGTTCAGGCCTCTATCGGTGTGGCGTTTTTTGCCTTCATCCTGTTTTCGTCCAACCCGTTTTTGCGGCTGGCCGTGCCGCCCTTTGACGGGCAGGATCTGAACCCGCTGTTGCAGGACCCTGGTCTCGCCTTTCATCCTCCGTTTCTGTATCTCGGGTATGTCGGGCTTTCGATGGCCTTTTCCTTTGCCGTGGCGGCCCTGATCGAGGGCCGGGTTGATGCGGCCTGGGCGCGCTGGGTACGGCCCTGGACCCTGGCGGCCTGGATCTTTCTTACCATTGGCATCGCCCTTGGCAGCTGGTGGGCCTACTATGAGCTGGGCTGGGGCGGTTTCTGGTTCTGGGACCCGGTTGAAAATGCCTCCTTCATGCCTTGGATCCTGGCGGCAGCCCTGTTGCATTCGGCCATTGTGGTGGAAAAGCGTGAGGCGCTGAAAAGCTGGACCATTCTGCTGGCAATTCTGGCCTTTGGTTTCTCGCTGATCGGCACCTTCATCGTGCGCTCGGGGCTTTTGACCTCGGTGCATGCCTTTGCCAATGATGCCGAGCGCGGGATCTTTATCCTATTGATCCTGGCCTTTTTCACCGGCGGGGCGCTGACCCTTTTTGCGGCCCGTGCCCAGGTGATGCAGGCGCGCGGTGTCTTTGGGTTGGTGAGCCGTGAAGGCGCGCTGGTGGCCAATAATGTTCTGCTGGCGGTGGGCTGTTTTGTGGTGTTGTTTGGCACGCTTTGGCCGATCGTGGCCGAGATGGCCTTTGGCCGCAAACTCTCGGTTGGGCCGCCCTTCTTCAATGCCGCCTTTACGCCTTTCATGGTGCTGTTGGGGGTGATCCTGCCGGTTGGGGCCATGATGCCCTGGAAACGCGGCAATCTGCGCAAAACCATCCACAAACTGCGTTATGTCTTTGCCTTGGCGTTGGCGCTGGGGGCGCTGGCCTGGGCGATGCAGACGGGACGCTCTGCGCTGGGGCCTGTTGGTCTGTTCCTTGGCACCTGGATGGTCTTTGGTGCAATGGCGGATCTTTGGGGCCGCACGGGCAGTCTGGGACGTCTGTTGCGACTTCCGCGCGCCGATTGGGGCAAGGCAGTGGCCCATGCCGGGCTGGGGGTCACCATGTTTGCCATTGCAGGCCTCACCGCCTGGGAAGAGGAAGACATCCGTGTCGCCCAGGTCGGCGCACCTTTCACGGTTGGCGCCTATGAGCTGCGCCTCGATGGCGTCGAGCGCTCACGCGGGCCCAATTACTTTACCACCTTTGCCACGGTTACAGTGACCAAGGCGGGTAAGCCGGTTGCGGTGATGTATCCAGAAAAACGCGACTATCCTGTGGCCAAGATGCCCACCACCGAGGCGGCCATCGACTATCGCCTGCTGCGCGACCTCTATGTGGTAATCGGCGATCAGCAGCAAGACGGGGGCTGGACCATTCGCACCTATATCAAGCCTCTGGCCAATTGGATCTGGGGCGGCTGTCTGCTGATGGCGCTGGGGGGCTTGCTCAGCCTGACGGATCGTCGGTTCCGGGTTGCTGCCGGTGCGGGCAAAGGCCGGATCGCACAGAAGGTTGCAGCGGAATGAGAAGATTGAAAAATGGTCTTTGTGGTCTGGCGCTGGTTCTGGCTGGCGTGCTGAGCGTGGTGCCGCTGCCTGCGCAGGCGGTACAGCCGGATGAGGTCTTGTCGGATCCCGCACTGGAGGGGCGTGCGCGGGACTTGTCAAAAGACCTGCGCTGTCTGGTCTGTCGCAATGAAAATATCGACGAATCCAATGCCGAGCTGGCCCGCGATCTGCGCCTGCTGGTGCGCGAACGGTTGCTGGCGGGCGACAGCAATCCTGAGGTGATCGACTTTGTCGTTGAACGTTACGGCGAATATGTTCTGTTGCGGCCGACGGCATCGGGGGCCAATTGGCTGCTCTGGGCGGCGGGGCCCTTCATGTTGCTAGTGGCGCTGGGTGTGGCCGCAGGTTTCATGCGCGCGCGCGGACGCGCCAGCAAGGATGAGGACCAGGGCCTCAGCGCCGAAGAACAGTCCCGGTTGGACCAGATACTCGACGACTAAAAACAGTGTCGCTGTGACGCCGGGTCCGGCTTTTCGGACCTGCATCTTTACGTCACGATGATCCGTGATCTTGGGCCCGAAGGCCCGCGCGTTGGAAACATGAGGCTTTGATGGACTATACCGAAATCCTGTACACGCTTGAGGACGGCCTGGCGATTGTCACCTTGAACCGGCCCTCCAAGATGAATGCGCTGACCAGTCAGATGCGCGCCGAAGTCACCCATGCGATGAAGCGGGCCGCCGCTGAGGCGCGCGCGGTGGTGCTGACCGGGGCAGGTGATGCCTTTTGTTCTGGCCAGGACCTGAGCGACGCCTCCGGCAATGCCGATATCGACATGGAGCGTACGCTGCGCGATGAATATACGCCGATGTTGGAGGCGATCTATAACTGCCCGGTTCCAACCCTGTCTGTGGTCAATGGTCCAGTCGCGGGGGCCGGTGCCAATCTCGCCTTGGCGGCGGATGTGGTGATTGCCACCGAAAGCGCCTATTTTCTGCAGGCCTTTGCCCGTATCGGGTTGATGCCCGATGCCGGTGGTACCTGGTTCCTGCCGCGGCAGATGGGCATGGCCAAGGCCATGGGGGCGGCGCTGTTTGCCGACAAGATCACTGCCAAACAGGCCAGCGATTGGGGCATGATCTGGGAGGCCGTACCTGACGCTGAATTCGACAGCCAATGGCGGGCCCGCGCGACCTATCTGGCCAATGGTCCAACCAAGGCCTTTGGTGCCATCAAGACGGCTATCCGCCACAGCTCTGGCAATAGCCTGCCAGAACAGCTGTCGGTGGAGGCGCATCTACAGGGCGAATGCGGCAAAAGCCGTGACTTCCACGAAGGCGTCACCGCCTTTCTTGAAAAACGCCCGGCCAAATTCGAAGGCCGTTAACGGGCAATTTGCCAAGATCCTCTAAAATTCTATGCGTTGGGAGGATGTCCTTCCGGCGCATATTTGTTTTGGGATCTCACGTCGTGGAATACACATCTCATAATCTGCCAGGCTCCGATCAGACCGACCAGCCTATCGTGACCGTCTTTTGCGCGGTCTGGCATCAACAGAAAAACAAGCTGGACCTGTTGCGCGCGCACTGGGAAAATTTGAAATCACAGACATTGACGGTGCGCCCATGCTATATTTTTGACAATGGGGATACCGCCCCGGGCTGGCTGGATGCGCCCTGGCATAGCTTTGACGAACCGCTGAGCATCTATGAGGCCTGGTCTGCGGGGGTTGCGCTTTCGACAACGCCCTATGTGATGAACCTCAATATGGATGATCGTCTGGCGCGAGACGCTGTTGGCTTGTTGGCTGGCACGGCTTTGGAAACCGGTTCTGCTCTGGTCTGTGGTGAGTGGGAAATCTGCTTTGATGAAGCCGACATGGCGGACCCATTTGATTTGGCAGACCCCAGTTTTACCCATTTCAAACCGGCCTGGCCGCCGGTGCGCGACACCCAACTACGACTAGGCAGCGGCACAGGAGAGAGGGGCACTTTTGGACCTTCGACCCTGTGGAGCGCGCATGCCATCGGGAAATGGTATCCGTCCTACTTCAACAATGGGGATCTGATCCGCTCCATGGGTGATGCGTTCTTCTGGTCGATCCTCAAGAATTCTGGCCTGCAAACCACCCGTGTGCCAACGGTGATCGGGAAATACCTGTCTGACCCCGACTCTCAGGGGGAGTTTCGGCCGCATCAGGACGCCGAATTGCTCAAGGCTTTCGGTATTTCCAAGCGCTCGATGTCCAGCTTGATCCTGTCCAATGAGGTGCCCTGCGCCAATGATGCCGATCTGTCACTTATCATGCGTCCGGCACAAGCACCTGCGTCGGCGCTGGCGCGGATGCAGGCCTCGGCCTGACTGCGTAGTGGCAAAATTGAGCAAGGAGCTGTGAGCCGTCTTTTGGATTGGCCTTTTCTGAGAAAACCAACTGATCTCTGCCGCTCGGTTTTGTTGAGGCCGATTTTCTGGGCGCACGCCAACAGAGCTTGGCTTCAAGTCATTGCTTGCGCCAAAAAGAAACCGCCTGCGCCAGACTGTCTGGTCCAACGCAGGCGGTGTATTTGACGGTTCCGGGCCCTGGTCAGGCCGCGCGGACACCGTTAACCAACAGAATATGTTCCGCCAGGTCAAAACTCTCATCCTGGTCCTGCAGGCGCAGCACAATTTGGCCATTGGCGGACACCACGGCATTGGTGCTGCCATCTTCCTGTTCCACCAGCTCCATGGTCAAGACAGGTTCGCCGTCGGCGGGATCATAGGCATAGACCAGCTGATCCTCGGCTGGATCAAAATCTGTCACGGTGGCGGCTTCCTGCCCTTCCAGCCAGGAGGCGGTTACCAGGGTATCAGCCCCTTCACCGCCGCTGACAGTGTCGTTGACACCAAAGACAACAGTATCATCACCGATGCCGCCATAGACACGATCACCTTCGGTGTCGCTATCGGCCGAAAAATCGATTTGCAGCTGGTCCAGCAGGTTGCCGATGCCGTTTTCGGGGGTTGGGTTGGCCTCGAAAGCTGTCTGGGCGGCGGCATCCATGGTGCCGCTGGCAATTATCAGGTCAGCCCCGGCGTCGCCATAGAGGGTGTCGGTGCCGGTGGCGTCGATCAGGACATCCTTGTCGCGTCCGCCACGGTTCAGATCATCGTCTTCCCCGCCCATGACAAGATCATCACCGTGCCCACCATAGACACTGTCATTGCCTGCGCCACCGTCAACGCTGTCGTCGCCGCCGTCGCCAAAGATACGGTCATCACCCAGATTGCCGTCCAGATCATCCGTACCGTTTTTGCCAAGGATGGTATTGTCGGCATCGTCGCCTGCAATGGTGTCATTGCTGCTGTCGCCGATAAATGGGTCGATATTGCTACCTCCCCCAGTGTCGGTTCCACCGTCGCTATCCGACCCGCCACCGGTATCGGCAGCAGTCTCGTCGTCGTCATCTGTAATCAATACGATCCCAGCCACCAGCCCAAGGCCAACAAGCGCCATCCACAACATGAAATTACCCCTTGGAAAAAACCATTGAGTTGAACCTAATGGGCAACCAATCCGCCAGACAAGCAAATTTTAATAGAAGTTTTGGGAATTCCAGGACCTTGCGTCAACAATATATGGTTCATGTTGAAATTGTTTCGTAATTGGAACCGATCAAGGCTCGCGGTCTTAGTCTGATCAATTGTCAGAAGATCAGCCTTTGTATTTAGCGGGCCACAGGCTGCCAGAGTTCGGTGGCCGATCCCCTGAAAAACACTGGCGGGGATCGGCAAGGGGCCTTGCCAATGCATAAGCCCCCGCAAAACGCGTTTGAGAGGGCTCGTTTGTATTCAAAGTCTTGGTCAGCTGAGCAGCGGCGCGCCAGAGCGCTCCACAATGCTCACATCGCTGAGGCTGATCCTGTTGCCAATGCCCTCGATCCGGGCAACCTGCAGCCCATCCGCATAGAGGTACGTGTCGCCATCTACCAGATCGGTATAGACCAGAGACAGGTTGGGCGGCGTACCCTGCCCATCATGGGAATAGACCAGCGTGTCTTCGGTGACGTCGAAATCGGTGACCACAACAGCTTCGGCGCCGGGGTGCATCCAATCCCCGACACCAATTGTATCATTGCCCTCTCCCAGAGTGACCACATCGTCATCCCCGGCAATGATGGCGTCATCGCCAAGACCGCCATAGATGGTGTCCCCCTGCGCATCAGTGTCGTCGTCAAAGGCATAGAGGTCATTCAGATCCTCCAGCGTGGAGCCACCACCGCTGGCGATGTCGCGGGAGATGCGCACCAGTTCTTCGCCATCAATGGCGCTGGTGGCGATGATGGAGTCATTGCCGGCATCGCCGTAAATGGTATCGCTGCCCTCATGATCCAGAATTACGTCGTCACCGTCGCCACCGCGCATGAAATCGTCGCCTTCGCCGCCAATCAGAATATCGTCGCCATCATGGGCAAAAATTCGGTCATCGCCATTGCGGCCTTCGGTAATGTCGTTGCCCTCGCGGGCAAAAATCTCGTCATCGCCATCGCTTCCGATCAGGTCATCCGCTTGGGCTGTTCCCAAAATCTCTTCGCCGTCACCCGTGCTGCTGCCGCCACCGGTTTCAGAACCGCCCCCGGTCTCAGACGCCGTATCGTCGTCATCGTCCACCATGAAGGCAATCCCAGCCACCAGGCTGAGCCCAATAAGTGCCATCCACACCATAAAATAGTCCCCCGCAGAATCTCGTTAACCTTATGGTGGAAACCATAAATCTGCCTCGGAAGGGAACAAGTGAAGTTGAGTGAAAATCGAACAAAATTAAGCGGAAGCAGTGGATCAATTGTGTGAAATCATCCTGATTGCCTCCCGTTTGGAAACAAACACCTGAATTGGCCGGAGCCCGGGCCCTGATCCGGGCTAGGTTCTCGATCCGCAGACTAAGGAGCCCCGCAGGGGCCAGTGCAAAAACCAGATCTCTGCCCCTAATTGCTGCACCGCAAAATGAAAAATCGATCAAAAAAAGCCCCGCCGCAGGGGCGAGGCTTTGAGGGTTTTGACAGGGGCCACCTTAGCGGTTTTCGATGTCTACATAGTCGCGTGGGGTCTGGCCCAGATAGAGCTGACGCGGACGGCCGATCTTGTTCTGAGGATCGGCAATCATTTCTTTCCACTGCGAAATCCAGCCAACGGTGCGCGAGAGGGCAAAGATCGGGGTGAACATCGAGGTCGGGAAACCCATGGCCTCAAGAATGATACCCGAATAGAAGTCGACATTCGGGAACAATTTCTTCTCTTTGAAGTAGGGGTCGTTCAGCGCGGTTTGCTCCAGCTCCTTGGCAACCTGCAACAGCGGGTTGTTTTCAACACCCAGCAGTTCCAGAACTTCGTCGGCAGACTGTTTCAACACGGTCGCACGCGGGTCGGTGTTCTTGTAGACGCGGTGGCCAAAGCCCATCAGACGGAAGGGGTCACTCTTGTCCTTGGCGCGGGCGATGAACTCAGGGATGCGATCAACACTGCCGATTTCCTTAAGCATCTCCAGGCAGGCCTGGTTGGCGCCGCCGTGGGCAGGACCCCAGAGACAGGCAATGCCGGCCGCGATACAGGCAAAGGGGTTGGCGCCGGAAGAGGAGGCCAGACGCACGGTCGAGGTCGAGGCGTTCTGCTCGTGATCCGCATGCAGCGTAAAGATGCGGTCCATGGCGCGGCTCAGGATCGGGTTCACGTGATATTCTTCGGCCGGAACCGAGAAACACATGTGCAGGAAGTTGGCTGCGTAATCCAGATCGTTTTTGGGATAAACGAAGGGCTGACCTATCGAGTATTTGTAAGCCATCGCCGCAATGGTGGGCAGCTTGGCAATCAGGCGGATCGAGGCCACTTCGCGCTGCCAGGGATCGGCGATATCGGTGGAATCGTGATAGAAGGCAGACATCGCCCCGACCACACCCACCAGGGTCGCCATCGGATGCGCATCCCGGCGGAAGCCACGGAAGAAGTTGTGCATCTGCTCGTGCACCATGGTGTGACGGGTCACGCGGGCTTCGAAATCTTCCAGCTGGGTGGCGGTTGGCAGTTCGCCGTAAAACAGCAGGTAGCAGACTTCCAGATAGTGGGACTTACCCGCCAGTTGATCGATTGGATAACCACGGTGCAGCAGCTCACCTTTGGCGCCATCGATATAGGTGATGGTGCTGTCGCAGCTTGCGGTCGAGGTAAAGCCGGGATCATAGGTGAAAACACCGGCCTCGGCATAGAGTTTACGGATGTCCAGAACATCAGGTCCCGCTGTGGGCGAGAAAATTGGCAGCTCGTAGTCTTGACCATTGAGGCTGAGCTTGGCGGTTTTTTTGGTCTCGGTCATAGATGTTCCTTCCTGTATCATCAGGCACGAATACCCGGAATTTTATCCCGGGCATGGTGCAGGCAGAACCTGCGCGCGGATCGCGCAGGTGCGGTATTATAGGAACAGGCTTACTGACCAATTAAGGACAGGATCAGCCTGTAGCGTCAGCGAGCCGGGCCAGGGTTTCGTCGCGGCCCAGGATCAGCATCATGTCAAACACCGAAGGTGTTGCGGCACGTCCGGCCAACACGGCCCGCAGGGGGGCGGCCAGTTTGCCGAACTTGGTGTCATGGGCCTCTGCAAATGCATTGAGAAGCGCCTCAAGATCGTCACGGGTCCAGCTAACATTTTGCAGCTGCGGCGTCAATTCACTCAGTATACCGTCGGATACATTTGCCAGGGCCTTGGCCGCTTTCTCATCCGGTGCAAGCGGGCGTGAAGCAAGGATAAAATGTGCTTTTTCAATCAGGTCCGGGAAAGTCTTGGCGCGGTCCTTGAGGCAATACATCGCACGTTCAAGATTTTCTGACTGCACGTCATCCAGCGGTGGCTGCCCAGCCGCGGCCAGAAAGGCCTGAATCTCTTGCCGCAGCGCAGCATCATCACTGGCTGCATTGTGTTGACCGCAAAGGTTTTCCAGCTTCTTTGTATCAAAGCGCGCAGGGCTTTTGCCGATACCGTCCAGCCCGAACCACTCTTGGGCCTGGGCGTCACTGAAGAATTCGTCGTCTCCGTGGCTCCAGCCCAGGCGCGCCAGGTAGTTGCGCATGCCAGCCGCACTATAGCCCATGGCCTGGTATTCCTGCGCCCCCAGGGCACCATGGCGTTTGGACAGCTTTTTGCCGTCCGGGCCGTGAATCAACGGGATATGCGCCCAGACCGGCACCTCCCAGCCCATGGCTGTGTAGATCATCATTTGCCGGGCGGCATTGTTGAGATGATCATCACCGCGGATCACATGGGTCACGCCCATGTCATGGTCATCCACCACAACCGCAAGCATGTAGACCGGTGTCCCGTCCGAGCGCAGCAGGATCATGTCGTCCAGCTGATCATTTTTGATCGTCACATCGCCCTGCACCTGGTCCTTGATCACGGTGACGCCGTCCATTGGCGCCTTGATCCGGATCACATAGGGGGCCTCCGGGTGGGTGCTGGCATCGGCATCGCGCCAGGGGGAGCGATAAAGGGTCGATTGTCCTGCGGCCTTGGCGGCATCGCGGAAGGCTGCAATCTCATCCTGGCTGGCAAAGCACTTGTAGGCCTTGCCTTCAGCGAGAAGCTGCTGCGCCACCTCAGCGTGACGCGCGGCACCTTCAAACTGGCTCACCACGTCGCCGTCGTGATCGAGACCAAGCCAGGCCATGCCCTGCAAAATGGCGGCGGTGGCCTCGGGGGTGGATCGCGCCCGATCCGTATCCTCGATGCGCAGCAGGAACTTGCCGCCCCGACCGCGCGCAAAAAGCCAGTTAAATAGCGCGGTGCGTGCGCCGCCAATATGCAAATAGCCTGTAGGAGAGGGGGCGAAACGGGTGACGACCGGCTTGGACATGAGGTGATTTACCTTTTGGAAACCATGAATGGGGTAGATTTTCCGCCTGTCTACCTAGCCGGGGGGCTTGGAGCAAGCATGCTGCCGCTGCTGATGATAGATCGCGCGCTGCAAGCGCAACGCGGGCATTTTCTGCCCTGGGTTCCTGTGTGCCTAGGGGGAGGGATCGGTCTGTTCTTTTGGCTGCCCGAGGATCCCGGAGTTTTCACGCTTTCACTGGTCATTCTTGTTGGCGTCCTGGCGCTGCCCCTGCTGCGCTGTGCGGATGGCCGCTCCCAATTTGCTTGGGCCATGCTTCTGATATCCATGGGGTTTTCCACGGCTCTGATGCGCGTGCATCTGGTTGAGGCTCCGGTGTTGGGGTTTCGCTATTATGGGCCGGTCGAGGGGCGCGTGATTGCGCTCGACCGTTCCGGCAGCAACGCCCTGCGGATGACGCTTGACCAGCTGCGACTGGCGCGCCTTGCCCCCAAAGAAACGCCGGATCGCCTGCGCATTTCCCTGGTGTCGGATCAGAACGCGCCGCCTATCGGGGCAGTTATAGGCACCACTGCACATCTGATGCCCCCTCAGGGTCCCAGCGAGCCAGGTGGCTTTGATTTTCGCCGCTATGCCTGGTTTCACCAATTGGGGGCCAATGGTTATACGCGCAACCCTGTTCTGGTGCTGCAACCGGCACAAACCGACCTTGTGCTGCAGCGGTTTCGGGATAAGTTGTCGCGCGCCATCCGGGGCCGCATGAGCCCCAGGACCGGAGGTTTTGCAGCGGCGATCATCACCGGGGACAGAAGCGGGGTGAGCAAGGATGTGCTGCAAGCCCTAAGAGGCAGCAATCTGGCGCATCTGCTGGCGATTTCGGGGCTTCATATGGGGCTTTTGTCTGGATTCGTCTTTGCGCTTTTGCGCTTTGGTCTCTGTCTGGTGCCGCCGCTGGCCCTGCGCTGCAACGTCAAGAAAATCGCAGCTGTTGGGGCCTTGTTCACGGCTGTCTTATATCTGAGCCTCTCTGGCGGCAATGTTGCAACCGAGCGCGCCTTTATCATGGTGCTGGTGATGTTGGTTGCTGTGCTGTTGGATCGGCGAGCCTTTTCCCTGCGCGCGGTGGCTATTGCTGCTATCCTGGTCTTGTTACGTCGCCCTGAAACTCTGCTAAGCCCTGGATTTCAGATGAGTTTTGCCGCTACCACTGCCCTGGTGGCCGTCTTTGGCTGGATCCGCGACAACAGGGTGGCTCTGGGGCCTGACTGGCTGCGCCCTGTTTTGACAGTGTTGGTATCCTCGGCCGTGGCTGGACTTGCGACGGCCCCATTTGGGGCCGCCCATTTCAATACCTTGGCGCAATTCGGGTTGCTGGCGAATGTTCTGGCGGTTCCGATCATGGGGCTGATTGTTGTCCCCTCTGCAGTTCTGACATTCCTTCTGGCTGCAGTCGGGTTGGAGGCGTTTGGGTTTTGGGTAATGGATCTGGGGCTGCAGTGGATACTGGCTGTGGCGGCCTGGGTCTCTGCATTGCCAAATGCGCAAAGCGGTGTCGCCACTCCAGAGAGCTGGGTGTTGCCCTGTCTGGCGTTGGGAGGCCTGTTTGTCGTGTTGTGGCAGGGGCGGTTGCGATGGGCAGGCTTGGCGGTGATTGGATTGTCATTGGGGTTCTGGAGTGAGGTCACACGTCCCGAAGTCTTGATTTCCTCAAATGGCGGTCTGGTCGGGGTGATGATGCCTGAGGGGCGGGCCTTGTCCCGTGACAGCAGTCAGAATTTCACTGCAAAGGCCTGGCTGGCGGCGGATGGCGAGCGGGTCTCGCAGGCCCAAGCCGCGCTGCGCTGGCATGGGACAGGGGAGACAGCAGGAGCCACAGATGCGGTGCCAAGGATCGAAGTGGCGGGTTTTACCCTGTTCCATGTCATCGGAAAGCGACAGGCAGAGCTGATCAAGGGCTGCGCAGCGCAGGATCTGATCGTATCCAATGTGGCGCTGGAGTTCGACGGTCCCTGCCTGGTGCTGCAGCCAAAAACTTTGCGGCACACTGGAAGTATAGAAATTGCACCGCATGGCGCCTTGATTACCTCGGCCGGTGAAGCAGGCAACCGACCCTGGTCACGCCCCTAGGCATGCGAGCCAGGCCGATAGAATGCCGCGAGGCCTATGGGATGTGCAGGATCAAGATCTGTTTGAGCAGGCCACATGTTTCCCCTAGGTATTTCCCAGAGGTCAGTAGCTGCGGATCAGACCGACAAGACGGCCCTGAACCTTGACCTGATCCTCGGGGTAGGTACGTGTCTCATACGCAGGATTTTCCGCCTCCAGAGCGATTGCGCCATTGCGGCGGAACAAACGCTTCAGCGTCGCTTCTTCGTTGGCAACCAGGGCCACAACGATATCGCCATTATCTGCGGTGTCCGTTTCACGGATCACCACGATATCACCGTCATTGATACCGGCCTCAATCATCGAATCTCCACGAACCTCGAGGGCATAGTGTTTGCCACTGGAGGACAGCATGGTCTGCGGAATGGCGATTTGATGGGAGATCTGGTTGATCGCTTCAATCGGTACGCCAGCCGCGATCCGGCCCATGACCGGAAGCTCAATCGCGGCAATAACCGCAGCGGATGGTGCTGAAATGCCCCGGTCTGGTTCGGGCTGCCCCCGCGTCGCAGGGGTGCCAAAGGAGGCGGGCGATGCGGTTGCAGCCTTTTGTGTAAGGGGAACACTGGCACCAGCCAGATTTTCCGGAAGGCGTAAAATTTCTATGGCCCTGGCCCGATGCGCCAGACGCCGGATGAAGCCACGTTCCTCAAGGGCGGTGATCAGACGGTGAATGCCCGATTTGGAGCGCAGATCAAGTGCAACCTTCATTTCGTCAAAACTGGGGGGAACACCGTCCTGTTGCAGACGGCGGTGAATGAAGTCCAATAGATCCAACTGCTTCTTGGTCAGCATGTTTGTCCCTCCGCAACCTTTGGCTTGGTTTTGTTCTATTCATGTTCCCCTTTTGTGTCAACGGGTCAAGAGACACACCCGTTCTTTTGCGAGGCTTTTTCGCATCGGGTCACATTTGTCTGATCTCAGAAAGTCACTCAGCCTTCAGATCTCGATGTAGCTGAGCATATCTCCCGGCGCATGGGCAGGGTCGTTGGGGGGGCGAATGACCAGGGCGTTTGCTGTCGAAAGAACACTCAGCAAAGAGCTGTCCTGATTGGAGAAAACTGTCAGGTCTCCGGCGGCAGAGATCTCGGCACGCATGTAGTGTTGGCGCGGGCCATTGGCGCTGATTTCATGGCTGAGCCGCGCCGTCATGATCTTTGGGGCAGGCTGGCGAAACCCAAGCATGGTTTGGATCATAGGCCACAAGAAGACATGGCCGCAAACCATTGCCGAAACTGGATTTCCTGGCAGGCCAACCATGGGTGTTCCACCTAGGCGGCCAGCCATCAGTGGCTTGCCGGGGCGCATTGCGACCTTGTAAAACGAGCGGTCCATCCCAAGATCACCGGCAACTTTGGCCACCAGATCATGATCTCCGACAGAGGCCCCACCAATGGTCACCACCAGATCCGCCCCCGCGGTGAGCGAAAAAGCCATGCGCAGCGCGGCTTCGGTGTCT
This sequence comes from Roseobacter sp., assembly GCA_015665415.1. Classification (GTDB taxonomy): domain Bacteria; phylum Pseudomonadota; class Alphaproteobacteria; order Rhodobacterales; family Rhodobacteraceae; genus Pseudophaeobacter. The sequence goes on along the minus strand of JADFAE010000006.1, from coordinate 98,935 downwards.
GCGGCGATGGGCAGGATCCGGGCCTCGGCACCAAAATCCTCCAGCATCGCCTTGAGCCCGAAGGTATTGGAGGCAATGATCTGATCCGGGCCGGGGATGCCGCCGGGCATCACCAGTTCATCGCCCGTGGAGATCAGTGCAACAATGGGCCGACGCCGGACCGGAACCTCGGCAATATTCATCGAAGCCAAGAGCGCCAGATCGGCAGGGCGCAAGATCCGGGGGGCGGCCAGGCTGTCTCCGCTATGAAAATCTCCGCCTCGCGGACGGATGTTGCTTGAGGGCCCGGGATCGCTGAGGATGGTGATCAGTTCCTTTTTCCGGTCGACATCCTCTTGAATAACCACAAAATCTGCGCCCCGGGGCACCGGGGCACCGGTAAAGATTCGAACGGCCTGGCCGGGACGCAATTCGCCGTCAAAGCTGTGTCCGGCGGCGGCTTCGCCGATCACCTGGAACATGGCGTGCAGTTCCACCTCGGCCGCCTTGACCGCATAGCCATCCATGGCAGAGGCCGAAAACGGCGGCTGATCGCGGCGCGCGCTGACCTCTTGTGCCAAAACACGGCCCGCAGCCTGCGCCAGCGGCACATGTTCGATTTCCATCTCACGGGTGAGCTGCAATAGGGCGTCGCGGGCGTCGGATACAGAAATCATTTAGGCCTCGTAGCGTCCTGATTTTCCGCCGTCTTTCAGAACCACCCGTATACCGCCGATCTGCATTGCCTTATCCACGGCCTTGGCCATGTCATAGACGGTCAGCGCAGCGGTCGACACCGCCGTCAGGGCCTCCATCTCCACTCCTGTCTGCCCGGTTGTCTTGACGGTGCCCTGGATGCGAACCCCGGGAAGATCCGGATCGAGGCTCAATTCAACCGCGACCTTGGTGATCGGCAACGGGTGACACAGCGGGATCAACTCGGGCGTCTTCTTGGCCCCCATGATGCCGGCCAGCCGGGCGACGCTCAGCACATCGCCCTTCTTGGCCTTACCTTGTGAAATGATATCAAAGGTTTCAGCTGCCATGGTGATGTGGCCTTCGGCCACTGCTACACGCGCCGTGACCTCCTTGTCGGAGACATCCACCATATGGGCGTCGCCTTTGGTGTCGAAATGGGTCAGGGGCATGTCACAGCGCTCCGGGCATCAGAGGATTGGCCAGCAACCGTGTTGTTGCTGCGGCAACATCTTGCTGGCGCATTAGGGATTCACCAATCAGGAAGCTGCGCGCGCCGTATTTGGCCATATCGGCCAGATCCTGCTGCGTCGACAACCCGCTTTCACAGACAATGGTGCGCCCGGCAGGAACTAGTCGCGACAGATGGCGGGTGGTGTCCAGCGTAGTCTCAAAGGTCTTGAGGTTGCGGTTGTTGATCCCCATCAGGGGCGATTTCAGCCGACAGGCGCGTTCCAGCTCTGCTTCGTCATGCACCTCAAGCAGCACATCCATGCCCCAGCCAAAGGCGCAATCCTCCAGCTCTGCGGCCTGGGCATCACTGACCGACGCCAGGATGATCAGGATGCAATCCGCACCCAATGCGCGGGCTTCGGCAACCTGATAGGTGTCATACATGAAATCCTTGCGCAGCGCGGGCAGGGAGGTTGCCTCCCGTGCGGCCACCAGAAAGTCTTTGGCGCCTTGAAAGCTGGGGGTATCTGTCAGCACCGAAAGGCAGGCGGCGCCTCCTTGTTCGTAGGCCTGTGCCAGGCTCGCGGGGTCAAAATCCTCTCGGATCAAACCTTTGGAGGGGCTTGCTTTTTTCACTTCGGCAATCAGCCCATAGCCTTCCCGCGCCGCAGAGGTCAGCGCCGTCGCAAATCCCCGTGTGGGAGAGGCGTCCTGGGCTTTGGCCTCGACTTCGGACAGGGGTTTGGCAGCCTTGTCGGCAGCAACCTCTTCCAGCTTGTAAGCCTTGATCTTATCCAGCACGTTTTCAGCCATATCAAAGCCTTTCGTCAATGTGTCCAGTCGATGGGCGTTTCCCCGCGTGAGGAAAGCCATGCATTAAGTGTTGAGAAGGGCCGCGATCCAAAAAAGCCCCGTCGGGCCGAGAGGGGCGAGGGATGTGCAGTCTTCAGGATCAGGTGATCGCCCGGATGGATATGTTTTTCAAGCCTTTGGGCATGTTTTCCCCATAAAACATAGGCTGTTGGTCGCTTTGATGTGTGGGCGAGCACCTGTTGCATCAGGCGCTCCCAGCCGAGATGCTTGTGACCATTGGCCTCTCCGGCGGGAACCGAGAGCGCGGCGTTGAGTAAAAGTACACCCTGGCGGGCCCAGAAACGCAGATCCCCGGTGACGGGGCGCGCGCCAAGGTCGCTGTCCATCTCTTTGAAAATATTGGAGAGAGAACGCGGCAGCGGGGTCACGTCGGGCTCGACCGAGAAGGCCAGCCCATGGGCGTGACCGGGGGTCGGATAGGGATCCTGGCCAAGAATCACCACCCGTGTCTGCTCTGGCGGGGTCAGTTCCAGGGCCGCAAAGCGCTGCCACTGGGGTGGCAGGATCTGGCGTTGCTCTGCGGCGATTTGCGCCCGGATGCCGGGCCAGTGCTGAACAAAGAAGTCCAGAGTGGCCCAGGCCCCAAGCGTGCTCAAATCGTCAGATGTCACCATCAAGCGGCGGCCGTGGTGATCTTGGCCAGGGCTTCCAGTTTGGATTTTGCAGCGCCGGAATCGATGCTTTCACGTGCGATTTCAACGCCGTCCTTCAGCGAGTTTGCAGCATCTGCAACCACCAGTGCCGCAGCCGTGTTCAACAAAACGGCATCGCGATAGGCGCTGTGATCGCCGTTCAAAAGGGCGCGAAAGGCTGCGGCATTGTCCTCGGGACTGCCGCCGACGATGGCCTCAAAGGGATGCACAGGCAGGCCCGCGTCCTCGGGGTGCAGCTCGATATCGCGTACGGCGCCGTCTTCTTCCAGGGCTGAAACCCAGCTGACCCCGGTGATGGTCAACTCGTCTGTGCCGTCCGAGCCATGCACCAACCAGGCACGTTCCGATCCCAGTTGGCCCAGGGTTTCCGCCATCGGGCGGACCAGTTCGCGACTAAAGGCACCGGTCAGCTGGCGCTTGACGCCTGCCGGATTTGTGAGCGGTCCCAGGATGTTGAAGATCGTTCTTGTGCCCAGCTCCTGACGCGTCGGCATCACATGCGCCACCGCTGGATGATGCATCGGGGCCATCATGAAGGCGATGCCGCAGCTGTCCAATGCCCGTTGCACCACATCCGGGGTAACCATGACATTGATGCCCATCTGAGCCTGAACGTCAGCGGTGCCGGATCGCGAGGAGAGGTTGCGGTTGCCATGTTTGGCCACCACCACACCCGCGCCGGCCGTGACAAAGGCCGTCGCGGTGGAGATATTCAGCGTATGTTTGCCATCGCCGCCGGTACCCACAATATCGATAGCCCCTGCCGGGGCTGAGACCGGATTGCATTTGGCCCGCATCACCGAGGCGGCCGCAGCATATTCATCGACGGTTTCGCCACGGGTGCGCAGGGCCATCAACAATCCACCAATCTGGCTGGGGGTGGCTTCGCCTTCAAACAGCAGGGTAAAGGCCTGTTCGGCCTCGGCACGGCTCAGGGGACGGTCGGCGGCTGCGCCGATCAGCGGCTTGATCAGGTCGCTCATGCGGATACCTTCATCTCGTTGAGAAAGTTTTTGAGCAGCGCATGGCCATGCTCGGAGGCAATGGACTCCGGGTGGAATTGCACCCCGTGGATCGGCAGCTCGCGGTGCTGCAGCCCCATGATGGTGCCATCTTCCAGCTCTGCGGTGATTTCAAGACAATCCGGCAGCGTGTCGCGGTCCACCACTAAGGAGTGATAGCGGGTGGCCTCAAACGGTGTCGGCAGCCCGGCAAACAAGCCTTTGTCCTTGTGATGCATCAATCCCATCTTGCCGTGCACGATCTCATGGCACCGGACCACCTTGCCGCCATAGGATTGACCAATGGTCTGATGGCCCAGGCAGACGCCCATCAAGGGCGTGCGGGTCTCTGCGGCGGCTTCGACCATGGCCAGGCAGATGCCCGCCTGGTCGGGGTCTTTGGGGCCCGGAGACAGCAGAATGCCCTTTGGCTTTAGCGCCATCGCCTCCTGGACGTTTAGGGCATCATTGCGGTGGACTTCTATCTCTGCGCCCAGCTCACCAAGGTAGTGCACCAGATTGTAGGTAAAGGAGTCATAGTTGTCGATCAGCAGCAGCATCTTGGCGGGCTCTTTTATGGGTGGCGGGCGGGGGCCGCGCCGCAGTATAGTGGTCGCCGTATACATGTTCAGGCTTGCAGGGCAGCGTCAAGAGCAGGACGTTCAATTGACGCAGGTCACAGGGTCTGACAGGCAGGAATGAGGCGTGCGTGAGGGCAGAAGTCCGCAAACTGCGCCTATATGGGATCAACCGGCCCGGTCACAGGGTTGGACCTAGGGATGAGAGGCAAGACCGTCATGAAAGGGTTTCTCGGAGGTGTCAGCATTGGCACGTTGGTGGCTGTCGCCGGGGCTGCGATGTGGTCGCTTTCTACGCCTTTGCCAACTGGGGTGCAGGTTGACACCACGACGCCAGATGCTGCGCTTCAGCCGGAGGAGGAAAGCAGCGCTGCCCCGCAGGCAGAAGAGCGCCGCGATGCGGATCTGGTTGAAGCAACACCAACGTCGCCGCAGGTCTCTGACGGGAGCGATGCAAGCCCGCTTGCCACGCTGGACATGAGCCCCGGAGAACGGCCGGTGATTGCCAGCTCTGCCGGTGCCTCCCAGGGCGATCTCTCGCAGGGAGAGGATATTGCGACCTTGCCGCAGCTGCCCGGGGCTGTCACCGCTGAGCAGGTGGGGGCTGCAGCGCCCGATGCGCCAGGAGAAGAAGCGGATGTTATTGTATCTGCCGAGACCATCGCGCCACCCGCGCCACAGACGCCCGCTACAGAAAATGCGACGCCGCAAACAGCAGAGCAGATGGATGGGGGCAGCGAAGCCGCTGGTGAGAGCCCGGATGCCGATGTTGCCACCGCGGTTGTGACGCCAAATGAGACCAGGACTGATACCGCTATCGCACCAACGGTCCCTGCCACGCGCCCCGCGACAGTCCCTACGACCGCTACAGCCCCGTCAGGGCCGCAGATCGGCAGCGCTCCAGAGGCAACAGCTTTGCCCAATATTGCGGGTGTTTCAGATGCGCCGACCCTGGGAGAGACAACTCCGGGTGAGGAAGGGGCCGCAGAGGCTGCTCCCGTCCTTGCAGGTGATGGCGAAAACCAGAATGAACAACCCGACAGCGCAGGAACAAGCGGGGAGGTTGCCGCACAAGTCAGCTCCGAAAGCCCTCAACCCTCGACGAACAGCCTGCCGACCACAGAGGAAGGCGCTACTGATAGCAGGGCGCAAAGCCCGCAGATCGGCACGCGTGTGGTGCCGCTGACTGAACGCAACAACACCTCCAGCCTGGTTGGCGCGGGGGCGGATACAGACGCAGATACAGGCGCAAACACAGGCTCTGACACGGCTGAGGCGGAAAAAGGGCGGCCGTTCGAGGACAACGCCCAGGCCTTTGCCGGATTTGAGGATCGTCCTTTGATGTCGATTGTGTTGATTGATGATGAGGCAGCGATCGGGGCCGAGGCGCTGGCCGAATTCCCCTATCCACTGAGCTTTGCCATCGACCCCAAAGACCCCAAGGCGGCTGAAAAGATGCAGGCGCGCCGCGACGCCGGTTTTGAGGTGCTGATCTTGGCGGATCTGCCCCGCGAAGCGGCCCCGCAGGATGCGGAAACCACCATGGCGGTCTGGATGGATCGTCTGCCGCTGGCTGTTGGTATCCTGGAAGGTGTTGAGACCGGGTTCCAAGGCAACCGGCCTTTGGCCGACCAGATGGTTGCGGTCCTGCAAGATGCCGGTTTTGGCATGGTGACCCAGAACAGCGGCTTGAACACGGTGCAAAAACTGGCCCTGCGGGACGGTATGCCCTCTGGGGTGGTGTTTCGCGATTTTGACGGTGCGGGACAAAACCCGCGCGCCATTCGCCGGTTCCTGGACCAAGCAGCTTTTCGCGCCCGTCAGGAAGGTGCCGTGATCATGCTGGGACGGCTGCGCCCCGAGACCATTTCGGCGCTCTTGCTTTGGGGCTTGCAGGATCGGGCCAGCCAGGTTGGACTGGCCCCGATCTCGGCTGGGCTGAAGGCCAATCTCAACCCCGATGGTTGACCGGTTTTCGGCTGCAATTTCAAAATAGTGCTGCCTGAAGAAACAAAAAGGGCCTCTGAAACAGAGGCCCTTTTTGTACTTGGAGGCTGACCGAGTCGGCTCAACTGTTGCCCTTTCCGACAAAGCGGGCCGCGTCGGCGGCGGCGCGGCGGATGGCGTTGGATTTATGCACCGTCTCCATGTACTCTGACTCGGGGTCGCTGTCATAGACGACGCCGCCGCCTGCCTGCACATAGAGGGTCTGATCCTTGACGATGGCGGTGCGCAGGGCGATGCACATATCCATGTCGCCACCGGCTGAGAAATAGCCAACCCCGCCGCCGTAGACGCCGCGTTTCTCCGGCTCCAGCTCGTCGATGATCTCCATCGCGCGCACCTTGGGGGCACCGGAGACCGTGCCGGCGGGCATGCCGGCAAAGAAGGCGTCCAGCGCGTCCTTGTCTTCATGCAATTCGCCAACCACGTTGGAGACAATGTGCATCACATGGCTGTAGCGTTCGATGATGAATTGTTCGGTGGGGCGCACGGTGCCGATCTTGGCGACGCGGCCAGTGTCGTTGCGGCCCAGGTCCAGCAACATCAGATGCTCGGCCAGCTCTTTCTTGTCGGCCATCAGATCCAACTCGTTGGCCTTGTCTTCTTCTGGCGTGGCACCACGCGGGCGGGTGCCGGCAATGGGGCGAATGGTCACCTCATTGCCAAAGACACGCACCAGAATCTCGGGGCTGGCGCCAATGACCTGAAAGCCACCAAAGTTGAAATAGAACATGAAGGGGGACGGGTTGGTGCGGCGCAGACTGCGATAGAGCGCAAAGGGCGGCAGCGGGAATTCCTGGCTCCAGCGCTGCGCGGGCACCACCTGAAAGATGTCGCCGGCCCGAATGTAATCCTTGGCCTTTTCCACCGCAGCCATATAGCCTGTTTTGGTGAAATTCGACACCGGCGGGGCGACCTCGCGGGCATCGCCGAGATCGCGGGTCTCGGTGGGCATGGCGCGTTCCAGATCACGCACCGCATCCATCACCCGTTCTGCGGCCTGGGCATAGGCCGCCCGGGCGGTCTGGCCCTCACTGACCCAGGCCGGAGAGACCACGGTGACCTCACCTTTGACCCCGTCCAAAACGGCAATCACCGAGGGGCGCATCATCACCGCATCCGGCAGGCCCAGCGGATCAGGGTTCACATCCGGCAGGTGCTCTACATGGCGCACCATGTCATAGCCCAGATAGCCAAACAGCCCGGCGGCGGCCTGTGGCATATCTTCGGGCAGGTCGATCTTGCTTTCGGCCAGCAGGGCACGCAGATTGTCGAGCGGGTTGCCTTCTTGTGCCTCAAAGGCTTCGGCGTCGAAACGGGCCGAGCGGTTGAGCGCCGAGGCCGCGCCATGACTGCGCCAGACCAGATCGGGTTTCATACCGATGATGGAATAGCGTCCGCGCACCTCACCCCCGGTCACGGATTCCAGCATAAAGGCGTCTTTCTGGGCCCCCGTAAGCTTGAGCATCAGAGAGACAGGCGTGTCGAGATCCGCGGCAAGCCGGGTATAGACCACCTGGTTTTCGCCGCCCTCATAGGCCGCGGCGAATGTTTCAAAATCTGGGGTCAGGGCCATGGTCTGCGTCTCGTTTATTAATAGTTGGCCTGAACGGCATTGAGGGCATGTTCATCGATACGCGGGGCGGCACGCAGCTGTGCATCGCTGACAAAGGCGGCAAACAGCGCCTCTGACACGGCTTGATCCAGCTGTGTACCCATGGCTTCAGCCAAAAGCTTCATCTCTTCGTTTTCCTCGGCGGCCAGGATCTCGTCCAACCGGACAACCACGGTGCTGCCCTCGCCAGAGATGACTTTGAGGGCACCGGGCTCCATGGTGAAGATCTGGTTCATCATATCCGCCGGGGTGGTGTCGAGATAGGCCGTACGGGTGAGACCTGTTTCGGTCTTGACCGCTGCGCCTTCGGGAAAATCTCCGGTTTCTGTGACGCTGCTCAGCAGGGCTTCGGCTTCGGTCTGCAGGGCCTTGGCAAGGCGATCTGCGTCCCAGGCGTTCAGCACCTTCTGCTTGGCCGCCTCAAAGGGCTCGGGGCGTTCCGGCAGAATCTCGTCCAGGCGCAGGGCAAAGAGGCTGCCATCGCCGAGGAATTCAGCGGTGGGGAAATCCTCGAGGGTGACGCGGCTGGCGGCAGCCCGGAAATCTTCATAGGCGCTGATGCCTTCCCCTGCAGTTCCGGTCCAGTCGATGGTGCCGACTTGCATGTCGCTCTCGTTGACCAGATCCTCTAGCGTGGCACCACCGGCGAGCAGGTCGTTGATCTCCTCTGCCTGGGTTTCGATCAGACGGCGGGCCCGGTCGGCGGCCAGCTCGTCGCGCAGCTCTGGTGTGGCTTGTTCCAGCGTTGTCAGGCGGGCCTCAAGACGGCCATTTACCCGAAACAGCGCCGCCCCCAGCGAGGACGGCAATGGGCCGACAACAGATCCGACTTCGGCGGCAAACACACCCGCGGCGGCGCCCTCCAGATCAGCCTGGGTCACATCGCCCAGATCGACATCCGACAGGGTCAATCCACGCGCTTCAACCAGGGCTTCAAAACTGGTGTCTCCGGCCTCGAGTTGGGTTCTTGCGGCTGCGGCTGCTGCCTCATCGGCAAATACCAGGCGTTCGACCAGGCGGCGTTCCGGGACCTGATACTGATCGGCGCGTTCCTCATAAAGTCGCTTGAGGGCATCCGCATCGATCTCAACGCTGTCCATGATCATCTCGGGGCTGAGACGGGCATAGGTGATGCGCTTGGTCTCGGGCAGGGTGAACTCGGCGGCGTTGTCGTCATAAAAGGCCTGCAGCGTTGCGTCGTCGGGGACCACCTGAATGAGGGCGATCTGATCCGGGCTCAGCTGGACATAGGAAAAGCTGCGGCGGGCCCCAATATAGCTGGTCAGGGTCTCCGTCAGGACATCCGGCATGCTGGCGCCAACGACGATCGCGCCCTGAACCAGGGTGCGGGCAGATTCGCGGCGCAGGTCGGCCTCAAAATCGCTTTCGTTCAGGTTGGCATTTTGCAGCGCAAAGCTATAGGCCTGACGGTCGAAATTGCCACGGGTATCCTGAAAGGCGGGGATTTCGCGCAATTCCTGGCGCAGATTGTCGTCGCCGATGGAGATGCCGAGGGTGTTGACCTCATTGTCGATGGCCGCCAGGGCGATCAGGCGGCCAAGAACGGCGCGATCCATACCAAAGGCTGCCATCTGGGCGATGGTGAAGGACTGACCGCTTTGGGCCTGGATGGCACGCTGCTCGCGCTGCAATTCGCGTAAGTAATCGTCGACGGTGACCTCTTCGTCACCGACCAGGGCCACCGAAGACATCGAGCCGCTGAAGTTCACCGCGCCAAAGCCGGCAAGTCCGATAATCAGCAGACCCATGAGGATCCAAACAAAGGTTTTGGAAAGTTGATTTGCGCCTTTGGCCATACTGCCCTCTTTCTGCCGGATCGGAGAGATCGAGATATGGGCCTTGGGCCCGGTCCTCATCCCTGGATGATTTTCGCTTCTTGCATACGCTGCCACCCCAAGGGGAGCAAGATCCTCCGGCCCTTTGACACAGGGATAAGAGCGCTTTGGCGGAAATCCTGGCATCAACTGCGGGGATTTCCATCCTTTCCATGCGTGACCCGACGTTAGGCCGAGTGTTGTCAGGGGGTGAATTGACAAAGCCGGGCAAAGAGTTCTGCTATGCCATTGGCGTCCACATTGGCAAAGGCAATCCGGAATTGACGTTCGGCGCTGGGGCTATCCTTGGGCATGAACATGGTACCGGGAAGCATCAGTACCGAAGCATCGCGCACCAGGTGCTGGGCGATCTCTTCACTGGACTGGGCAAAGGGGTGCTCGACATAGGCGAAATAGGCGCCAACCCCCAACAGCCGCCAGCCGCGGGCCTGCAAGGTGGGGAAACCGTCGATGATTGCCTGTTTGCGGGCCAGGATTTCGGTCCGCTCAACCGCAAGCCAGTTTTGAAGATTTAGAATTCCCCAATGGGCACCTATTTGTCCCATCTGCGAGGGGCAAATGGTTACAGTATCCAAAAACTTTTCCATTTCGAACAATCGTTCCGGAGCAGCGGCAATGGCCCCGACCCGGTGACCAGTCAGGCGATATGCTTTGGAAAAGGAATAGAGATGGATCAGGCTCTGACCCCAATCGCTGTCCTGGAACAAATCATGGGGCGGACCAGAGCGGCTGTCAAAGTCGCGGTAGGTTTCATCTACGATCAGCGAAATTCCGCGAGCTGTCGCCAGATCCAGAAAGGCGCGCAGCAATTCTGCAGGGTATTCGACGCCGGTCGGGTTGTTGGGGGTCACCAGAACGATGGCCTTGGTGCGATCCGTGATTAGATCTGCCGCAGCCTTGGGATCAGGCAGCATGTCCTCGCCCACCGCCAGTGGGCAGGCGGTGACGCCACAAAGATCAAGCCACATCTTGTGGTTGAAGTACCAAGGCACCGGAATGATCACGTCGTCGCCTTCGCCGCAAAGGGCGGAAATCGTGGCGGCAAAGGCCTGGTTGCAGCCAGAGGTGATGGCGATCTGATCGGCACGCAGCTTTGCCTGATAGTGATGGGACATCTGTTCGGCCAGGGCCTGACGAAGATCGTCGCGCCCCAACACCGCGCCATAGAGATGGGCATCGTCCTGGTGGAGCGCCGCATCGGCCAGGGCCTGACGCAGTCCCAGCGGTGGCGGGTCTGCCGGGGCGGCCTGGCTGACATTGAGCAAAGGGCGGTCAGTCGGAAAGCTGACACCTTCAACCCAGCGGCGTGATTCGACGATGGGTGAAAGAAAGGTTGCTTCCGTGCGTGTCTTGTTCATTTCCGGTTTTGCCTGCCTTGAAAAATTCTGTTCCCGAAGTGGTAGGTCCTTCGGCAGGGCATGGCAATCATGCAAGTTCAGATGAAGCACCCCGGGGCGGTATCAAGCGCGGGGCATTCAAACAAAAACGCGCCCAAATCGGGCGCGCTGTTTGCTCTGCAGGGCGGTGCGTTGGAGTGTTCAATCCGTGCCGCGATAGGGTTCGACATATTGCAGCGCCATATCCCAGGGAAAGAAAATCCAGGTGTCCTGACTGACCCCGGTGATAAAGGTGTCAACCATCGGCTCGCCCTGTGGTTTGGCATAGACCGTGGCAAAATGCGCTTTGGGGTATAGTTTGCGTACCAGCTCCAGCGTCTTGCCCGAGTCGACAAGGTCATCGATGATCAGGATGCCTTCGCCGTCCTGCATCAGATCGGCGTCCGGGCTCTTCAGCACCTGCGCTTCGCGTTGCTTGTCCTGCGCACCACCGCCGGAATAGTAAGATTTCACCGAGATGGTATCCACCGTTCGGATGTCCAGCTCGCGGCTGACGATCATGGCAGGTGCCATGCCACCTCGGGTGATCGCCACCACGGCGCGCCAGGCGCCCGCATCAGGCCCCTGTCCATCCAGACGCCAGGCCAGCGCCCGGCTGTCGCGATGGATTTGATCCCAGGAAATGTGAAAGCCTTTTTCGTGTGGCAGACGGTCGGTCATGGTCTGATGTTCCTCGTGTTTCGCTTTGATCTGGTCAGACCAGGGCGATTTTGAGACCGAGGGCGGCCAGAAGCCCGCCAAACACACGGTCGATTACATGTTTCATGTTGATATAGCCCCGGCGGGTTTTCTCAAGCGAGAAGAGCCGCGCAATCAGCGTGTTCCAGGTGGCCTCGCCCAGAAAAATAACCGCCAGCAAGGCGACAAGGCTCTGCCCAGAGCTGCCTTCGGGCACGGTGCCCAGAAAAACCGCGCCAAAGAAAACGGCCGGTTTGGGGTTGGCCAATTGGGTAAACAGGCCAAGGCGAAAGGCGCTGAAGATGCTGCGGGGCAGGGCGGGTGTCTGTTGATCCTGATCCAGCGGCGCGCTGGCCTGTCGCCACATGTTCCAGGCCATCCAGATCAGATATGCGGCACCACCGATACGCAGGACAGTCAGCAAGAATGGGGCATATTGAAACAGAAGCGCCAGCCCAAACAGGGCCGAGGTGGCCCAGAAAACCGCGCCGGCCCCGATGCCGACAGAGAGGGCGAGCCCGGTCCGCCAGCCTTCGGCCAGGCCAATACGGGCGGCCATCAACACGGCAGGGCCGGGGCTGATTGCCGCCATCAGACACAGGGCGACACAGGCGCTGAAGGCGGCAATTGTCATTTTGCGGGTCAGCCTTTGGAGATATCGGGCGCGTCGACGGCCTTCATTCCGACAACGTGGTATCCGGCATCAACATGCAGGTTCTCACCGGTTACGCCTGAGCCGAGATCGGACAACAGATAGAGCGCCGATTTTCCGACATCGTCTGTGGTCACATTGCGGCGCAGTGGTGAATTATACTCGTTCCACTTCATGATGTAGCGGAAATCGCCAATGCCAGAGGCCGCCAGGGTCTTGATTGGACCGGCGGAAATCGCATTGACGCGAATGCCGTCCTTGCCCAGATCTTCGGCCAGATATTTGACCGAAGCCTCAAGGGCCGCCTTGGCAACACCCATGACATTATAATGGGGCATCACCTGCTCGGCGCCATAATAGGTCAGCGTCAGCATGGAGCCGCCTTCGCCCATCATCTTTTCGGCGCGCTTGGCAATGGCGGTGAAGGAATAGACCGAGATATCCATAGTCATCTGGAAGTTGTTGCGGCTGGTGTCGACATAACGGCCACGCAGCTCGTTCTTGTCGGAAAACCCGATGGCGTGGACAACAAAGTCCAGTTTGCCCCATTTTTCTTCCAGCGATGCAAAAAGAGCATCCATCGAGGCCTCATCAGAGACATCGCAGGGCAGTACGATATCGCTACCCAGTTGCTCTGCCAAAGGAAGTACGCGTTTTTTCAGCGCATCGCCCTGGTAGGAAAATGCCAGCTCGGCACCGGCATCGGCACAGGCCTTGGCGATCCCCCAGGCGATCGATTTATCATTGGCTAGGCCCATGATCAGACCGCGTTTGCCGGCCATCAATTGATTAGACATTCAGGTTCTCCGCCTGTGATCCGTGAAGTTAAAGACGTTTAATATGACGGCGCGTCTGCTTCAAGGGGCGACCTTGCATGTTCCTGCGCATGTTTCCTGGGCCTCTTGCTGTTCCACTACGCCCTGCATAGTGTGGCGCTGACAACGAATAGAGGTTCCCCATGAGCGAGCGTTCAGGACTATTTGCCGGCGATGATCCCTTTGCGATTGCTCGCGCCTGGCTGTCGGAAGCTGAGAAAAGCGAAATCAACGATCCCAATGCAATTGCCCTGGCGACCGTGGATGCAGAGGGTTTACCCAATGTGCGCATGGTTCTGCTCAAGGACATCGAAGAGGATGCCTTTGTTTTTTACACCAATTACGGCAGCGCAAAGGCGACGGAGCTGGAGCAGTCTGGCAAGGCCTCCTTTGTGATGCATTGGAAATCGCTGCGGCGTCAAATTCGGGTGCGCGGTGAAATCAGCCGCGAAGAGGGGGGGAAGGCGGATGAGTATTACGCCTCTCGGTCTCTCAAGAGCCGCCTTGGGGCCTGGGCCTCGCAGCAGTCGATGCCGCTGGAAAGTCGCGGTGCGCTGATGGCCGAAGTGGCCAAGGTTACGGCAACCAAGGGACCGAATCCCTCAAGGCCACCGTTTTGGGGGGGCTATCGCATCAAACCCGTCGAAATCGAGTTTTGGGCCGATGGAGCCTTCCGGTTGCATGACCGATTTGTCTGGCGGCGTAGGGGTGAACAGGACAATTGGTCGGTTTTGCGGCTGTGCCCTTAAGGGTTTAGTGCAAAAAATAGCACTTTCCTAACAAATGGGATGGTTTTTTGCTTGAACTTATAGCGTAAAATCGCGCATCACATCAGTACTAAATTAATAAAGACGCAATGGATGACAAAGTGGCAGAAGATCTGAGCAGCCTGCAGCAAATCCAAGGCCTGGTTAAATGGTTCGACCCGAGCAAAGGGTATGGTTTTGTTGTGTCCGATATGGGCGGCCCTGATATTTTGTTGCACGTAAATGTGTTACGCAATTTTGGACAGAGTTCGGTCGCGGATGGTACCCGCGTTGAAATCGTCACCCACCGAACAGATAGAGGTGTGCAGGCTGTCGAGGTCCTGGCGATCTTGCCGCCGGAACGTGACGAGACACCGGTGTTGAGCGATTTTGCCGATTTCGACCTTTCTGACCTGCGTATGCAGCCACTGGAACCCGCCCGGGTGAAATGGTTCAACAAAGGCAAGGGCTTTGGATTTGCCAATGTCTTTGGTCGCGAAGAAGATGTGTTTCTGCACGTCGAGGTCCTGCGTCAATCTGGCCTGTCAGATCTGCAACCCGGGGAAGCCCTGGCAATGCGGGTCATCGATGGCAATCGCGGGCAGATGGCTGCCGAGGTCCAGGCCTGGGAAGCGGCCGTTCTCGAAACCGAAACCGAAAGCTGACTCTATGGCGCGGCTGGGCATCTCCCTTGGCGCGCCATTCCTGAGCCTGTTTCTGGCCCTGGGATTTGGTGATCCCGGTCTCGGAGGCACCTGCCAACCCGATCGTGTCACTTTGCGTGGCGATTGGGGGCAGGCCTCCTTTTTAGTCGAAATTGCGGATGATGAGGCTGAGCGCTCTAAGGGGCTGATGTTTCGCGAACACCTGGCACAGGGCGCTGGCATGCTTTTTGTGTATCCCAAACCGCAACCGGCCGCTTTCTGGATGAAAAATACCCTGATTCCTCTGGATATCCTTTTTCTTGATGAACGGGGTGTGGTCACGCGCATTCATGCGCAGGCTGTTCCCGGGGATCTGACACCCCTTTCAGGCGGTGATACGGTCTTTGCGGTGCTGGAAATCAATGGCGGTTTGGCAGCCCGATATGGGATTTCGACCGGCTCTGAGATGCAGCACAAAGTTTTTTCAAAAACTGCACCGATTTGGCCATGTTAGGGGTTTTCAAATCAGTTGGCTGGGGTTAGGAACAGCGCACGGTTCGGGGCGTGGCGCAGTCTGGTAGCGCACCTGTTTTGGGTACAGGGGGTCGTGAGTTCGAATCTCGCCGCCCCGACCACTTTCAAAGAAATCCCAACAAGTTCTTTGATCCTCTCGCGAGAGGGCAGGCTTCCTGCCCTCCGCCAGAGTGGCTTGTAAACCTCTGAAATATAACAGAACCATCTGAACAGTAAGCGTTGCTGTGGCCGTACCAAACACCAGCGCTGGCCTGGCTTGCCTATCCTGGGCGAATTGAGCTGCCGTGTTTCGAGACGGCGTTTACTGCTCCAAAATCTTCTGCGCATCTGGCGCGTGTCAGATCCATTTCGTGGCACGCCGGACGCGTCGTGTTGACCCGCTTTGATGCTGGTTTTTGCGCAATGGGGAGGCAGGGCGGGGCCCAGAGGAATCACTCTTTGGCCGGAGGTGATGTTGCTGGTATCTCTGGAGATGCCTTAAGACTTTGTTAACCAAGTGACGCCAAGGCGCGGCAAATGGGTTGGCCCAGGGGCGAGCTGTGCACGGGGGCACAAGCAGGTCTGTGTTTTCCTGCAACAGCGTCTTTCTGGCACCTCTTTAGTCTGGCCGATGAAAATTAATGCTCAATAAACTGGCGGCGCGGTGGAAACTTTGCTTGGCAGTTCTTTAGCATTCAAGAGCAAGTCTTTGCCGTTACCGGGAATTTTCGACATCGTATTTTTGCAGGCCCTGCTGTGGGACAAGGGAGGCGATTGTGGATGAATCACCAACTGTCGTCATCGGGTTTTGACCGGTCTAGCCGTCAACAGCAAAGATGGTTTCGAAGTGGTAAAATTTCCGTTGACCCTCTGGGTAGGAATACGTCAAATTGTGGAAGTCTGAAGTGAGGCCACAATATATGGTAGATGTTCGCGGCTGAGCTACAAGGTGAATACACAAGCACATTTCGCGAAACGGCCGGCGAAGGTCTGAATTAGCATGTCTATCATGAGACGTGCCGGATGTCTTGTGCCTTTTGACCGGCAGGCGCTGCACTGGGGGCAGCATGGATGAAATGGGCACCAGGGTGCCGAACAGACGGCGCCAGACAGGTGGGTGCCAAACACAAGGGGCAAAGCATGAAGATCGAGCGGAAGTTTACCAAGGCCGGGCAGGACGCATATTCTAATCTGGATTTCACTTCGGCCACTTCCGAGATCCGCAACCCCGATGGCACCATCGTTTTTCGGCTGGAGAACATCGAGGTTCCCACCAAATGGAGCCAAGTGGCCAGCGATGTGATCGCTCAGAAATATTTCCGCAAGGCTGGCGTGCCGCAGCGACTGAAGAAGGTTGCTGAAAAGGGTGTTCCCGAATTCCTGTGGCGCTCCGTTGCAGATGGCAAGGATGTTGCCACTGGCGGCGAGACCTCCTCAAAGCAGGTGTTTGATCGCCTGGCCGGAGCTTGGGCGTATTGGGGCTGGAAGGGCGGTTACTTCTCCACAGAGGAAGACGCGCGCGCTTATTTTGATGAAATGCGTCATATGCTGGCGACCCAGCGCGCGGCTCCCAATAGCCCGCAGTGGTTCAACACCGGCCTGCACTGGGCCTATGGCATCGACGGACCGGCGCAGGGTCACCACTATGTCGACTACAAGACCGGCAAGCTGACCAAATCCAAAAGCTCTTACGAGCACCCGCAGCCCCATGCCTGCTTTATCCAGTCGGTTTCCGATGATTTGGTCAACGAAGGCGGCATCATGGATCTTTGGGTGCGTGAGGCGCGCCTGTTCAAATACGGCTCTGGTACCGGCACCAACTTTAGCCACCTGCGCGGCGAAGGCGAGGCACTGTCGGGGGGCGGTAAGTCTTCTGGCCTGATGGGCTTTCTCAAGATTGGTGACCGGGCTGCGGGCGCGATCAAATCCGGTGGCACCACGCGGCGTGCGGCCAAGATGGTCATCGTTGACGCCGACCATCCCGATATCGAAGACTTCATTCAATGGAAGGTGATCGAAGAGCAGAAGGTTGCCTCCATTGTGGCCGGCTCCAAGATGCACGAGAAAATGCTGAACGGCATTTTTGCAGCCATTCGCAGCTGGGACGGGGCCGCTGATGATGCCTATGAGCCCGCCAGCAATCCAAGCCTGAAACAGGCAGTCCGCGAAGCCAAAAAAGTCGCGGTGCCCGAGACCTATATCAAACGGGTACTGGACTACGCCAAACAGGGCTACGACAGCATCGAATTCCCCACCTATGACACCGACTGGGACTCCGAGGCCTATAGCTCTGTGTCCGGGCAGAACTCCAACAATTCGATCCGGGTCACCAACGCCTTTTTGCATGCGGTGGAAAAGGATGCAGATTGGCAGCTGATCAACCGCACCGATGGCAAAGTTTCCAAAACCGTCAAGGCGCGGGATCTGTGGGAGAAGGTCGGGCATGCGGCCTGGGCCTGTGCCGATCCGGGCATTCAGTTCCATGACACTGTGAATGAGTGGCACACCTGCCCGAACGACGGTGAGATTCGTGGCTCAAACCCTTGTTCTGAATATATGTTCCTGGATGACACCGCCTGTAATCTGGCGTCGTTGAACCTGCTGACTTTCTACAAGAACGGGCAGTTTCAGGCGGAAGACTTCATGCATGCCTGCCGGTTGTGGACCGTCACACTGGAAATCTCTGTCACCATGGCGCAGTTCCCGTCCAAGGAAATTGCCCAGCGGTCCTATGATTTCCGCACGCTGGGTCTGGGCTATGCCAATATCGGCGGTCTCTTGATGAATATGGGACATGGCTATGACAGCACAGAGGGCCGTGCGCTCTGCGGCACGCTCACCGCGCTGATGACCGGGGTTGCCTTTGCCACCTCCGCCGAGATGGCGGCTGAACTTGGTGCCTTTGCCGGCTATGAGAAAAACGCTGGGGCGATGCTCAAGGTGATCCGCAACCACCGCACTGCCGCCATGGGCAAGGAGACAGGCTATGAGGGGCTGTCGGTTTCGCCGGTGCCGCTGGACATCGCGGGTTGTCCTGATGCGCGACTGACCGATCTGGCCATGTGTGCCTGGGACGAAGCACTGGATCTGGGCGAAAAACACGGGTTCCGCAATGCCCAGACCACGGTGATTGCCCCAACTGGCACCATCGGTTTGGTGATGGATTGCGACACCACGGGGATCGAGCCTGATTTCGCTCTGGTAAAGTTCAAGAAACTGGCCGGTGGCGGCTATTTCAAGATCATCAACCGTTCGGTGCCCTCTGCACTGGAGGGGCTGGGCTACAGCTCTGCTCAGATTGAAGAAATCGTCTCATATGCAGTGGGGCATGGCACCATCGGCAACGCACCGGGGATCAATCACACCTCGCTGACGGGGCATGGTTTTGGCACCAGTGAGCTGAGCAAGATCGATAGCGCCCTTGAGGCCGCTTTTGATATCCGTTTTGTCTTCAATCAATGGACCCTGGGAGAGGATTTCTGCACCGGTGTTCTGGGCATCCCGGCCCGCAAGCTCAATGATCCGACCTTTGATTTGCTGCGCCATCTTGGCTTCAGCAAGGCCGATATAGATGCCGCCAATGACCATGTCTGTGGAACCATGACCCTGGAGGGTGCACCGCACTTGAAGGAAGAGCACTATCATATCTTTGATTGTGCCAATCCTTGTGGAAAAAAAGGCAAGCGTTATCTTGGGGTTGAAAGCCATATCCGGATGATGGCTGCCGCCCAGAGCTTTATCTCCGGGGCCATCTCCAAGACTATCAACATGCCCAATGACGCCACCATCGATGATTGCCAAAAGGCCTATGAGCTGAGTTGGTCACTGGGGGTCAAAGCCAATGCGCTGTACCGTGATGGCTCCAAGTTGAGCCAGCCGCTGGCAGCGGCCTTGGTCGAGGATGACGATGACGCCGCAGAGATCCTGGAAAGCGGTGCGCCGCAGGAAAAGGCCATCGTGCTGGCAGAAAAGATCGTCGAGAAAGTGGTGATCAAAGAGGTGGCAAAATCTCTGCGCACCAAAATGCCACAGCGACGCAAGGGCTATACCCAAAAGGCGGTTGTTGGCGGTCACAAGGTCTATCTGCGCACCGGCGAATATGAAGGCGGCGCTCTCGGCGAGATCTTCATCGACATGCATAAGGAAGGTGCGGGTTTCCGGGCGATGATGAACAACTTTGCCATCGCGGTCTCTGTTGGCCTGCAATATGGCGTGCCGCTGGAAGAGTTTGTTGATGCCTTTACCTTCACCAAATTTGAGCCCGCAGGCATGGTGCAGGGCAATGATTCCATCAAGAACGCGACCTCGATCCTCGACTATGTGTTCCGGGAATTGGCGGTTAGCTATCTGGACCGCACCGACCTGGCCCATGTCAAACCTGAAGGTGCAACCTTTGATGACATCGGGCGTGGCGAAGAAGAGGGGGTTTCCAACCTCTCGGAGCTGAGCGAAAGCGCGGCCACGCGCTCTTTGGAGGTGCTGAAACAGATTTCCTCGACCGGCTATCTGCGCAAACGCCTGCCACAGGATCTGGTGGTCTTGCAGGGCGGCCAATCCGCTGCGGGAGAGACGGGCGAAAGCGCCATGCTGGCCGCGGATCCGGTCGCAGACCTGAAATCGCTGGTCCCCGAAGCCTCTGCAGCGCCGGTCACCGGGCTTGATGCCCGGGCCAAGGCCAAGATGCAGGGCTATGAGGGCGAAGCCTGTGGCGAATGCGGCAACTATACATTGGTCCGCAACGGCACCTGCATGAAGTGCAACACCTGCGGCTCCACCTCCGGGTGCTCTTGATTTGGTGACAATGGGATAGGCAAGGGTCCGTCGAGCAAAAACAAAAATGTGACCCAATCTACTGATGCCGTGGTGATGCAGAAAACCTGCACCATCACGGTGTTTTTTTGCCTGCGTCTCGTGCCAGTCACGACAGATGCAATCCGGCGGTGACCGCCGCCGGGGGCCTCGGAAAACCTTAGATCAGGATCACGTCGTATAGATCCAACAGGCCGGCCTCACTGGTGATATTCATGCCTTCCAGCAGGACGGAGTTGCTGTCTATGGTTAGTGTGACATCCCCCGATCCATCCTGGCTCAGATTGGCCTCCAGCCAATCGTCAGTGGTTCCGCCGCCCAGGTCCAGATCCAAGGCGCGCAGATCAAGCCGGTCTCCCTCTGAGAGGGAGAAATCTGTGATCATGTCAGTAGCACCGTCCAAATCTTCACTGCGAAAGACAAACCGATCGGCATCCCCGCCGCCGGTGGCTGTGTCACTGCCCGCGCCAAGATAGATCTTGTCGCGCCCATCCCCCCCGGAAAGCTGATCATCGCCCGCGCCGCCATTCAGATGGTCCTTGCCATCCCCCCCTGCGAGCACGTCATTGCCCGATCCCCCCTTGATCCTGTCATTGCCGTCATCGCCGTTCAGGACATCATTGCCTGCGCCGCCGTCCAGGCTGTCGGCCCCTGCGCCAGCTGAGGCCGTGTCATTGCCCGAGCCTGCCGAAACACTGTCATCGCCGTCACCGCCGCTGAGATCATCATCGCCACTGCCACCTTTGAGCGTATCGTCGCCCGCGCCGCCATCCAGGCTGTCGCTGCCACTGCCGCCTTCCAGAGAATCTGCACCGGTTCCGCCTGCGAGATCATCATCGCCGGAGCCGCCGCTGAGCGCATCATCGCCAGCGCCCCCGGTCAATTGGTCGTCGCCCGATCCGCCGTCCAGCGTATCCTGGCCCGCATTTCCAGACAGCACATCCGCCTGCGCCCCACCGCTCAGATGATCGTCACCCTCACCGCCAGACAGATCGTCCTGTCCCGACCCGCCCGTGAGAAGGTCATTCCCGGTGCCTCCGTCCAAGGTGTCATGGCCCGCAGATCCGGACAGGGTGTCATCGCCACTGCCGCCGGAGAGGTCATCGTCATCTTCTGGCAGCAGGTTGCCATATTGATCGTAGCGCAAGCCGTTGTCGTCATAGGTTGAGACGATCCCACTTGCGCCAGCATCCGGTGCCGCGCCGCCATGCAGGGTGTCATTGCCGTCACCGCCCACAATTTGATCGCCGAGGCTGCCACCAACCCCCAGATCCTCGCCAATGCCGCCATCCAGCATATCCGACCCGGCTTCGCCATAGAGGCTGTCGTCAAAACTTAACTCGCCCTCATTGGTCGCCACCAGCTGAAGCTCGCGGATCAAGACAGAGGAGGAGAGGTCCACATCGGCAAAGGGGCTGAGCGCACGCGGATCTCCGGCGCCATCGTTAGAATAGGATTTGGGGGCTGAGGCAACCAGCTCCAGCGTTGCAGTGCCGGTTGTCGCATCAAAGATGACCCGGTAGATGCCGCCAGAATTGGCAGTGCTGTTGTTCATGTCGTGGTCGCCAGAATTGCCGCCGACATAGAGATTGCCATCGGTGTCATAGATCGCCGCGCCAAAGGTCAGGTGGGGAACGCCATCATGGGTGACCCCGTCGATTGTGGTATGGGTTACCGAAAAGGTTGAAAAGACCGGCTCTCCGGAAGAGATGTCGATGGTCAACAGCGTTGCGGGGGCCCCCTCACTCGCGGGGCGCGCCATGCCAGAAAAGCTTTGGGTGGCGGCATCAAAGGCCACATCATAAAACCGTTCGGTGATCAGTCCTTTGGGGAGTTTGAAGACCGTGGTTTCTGGATTGCCGCTGGCATCCAGATTGTCGACGTCAATGACCGCAATGTGATCCATGCTGGAGTTGAATGACCACAGGTTGCCCTGATCGTCAAAGTCACCGGTCCAGGAGCGATAGGGTGTTTCGCCAATGCGATAGCTGTTGCCCTCGGCGTCAAACATGACCAGATCCGATTTGGAAACCGCATTTCCCAGACTGTCGACGCCATCGCCCACCGCAATGGCATAGAGCAGGTTGTCTTCCTGATTGAAGCCCATGGAATTGACATTGACCGTGCCGGTGGCCCCTGCAACATCATAGGTTTCTGTTGCAGTGTCAAAGACATGCAGGGTGCCGTTCAGCACCTGGTAAAGATTGGCCTGACCCTCGGCAAAGGCTGCAACCGTGACCACTTGGCCATCCAGGATGATATCCTGATCGTAGTGGAAGGCCGGGCCACTGGTGTCGATTACCGGGCCGTCTGACTCTGCCTCGATCGAACGGATCGTCACCTCTGTTTCACTATCCGCTGCGGTGAATGACACGGTGTGATCGCCAAAAACGCCACTGTCGGAGGTGACGGTTGCAATCACCGTGCCCTCGACCAGGATCTCGACCCCGGTAGAGGTCACCCCGGCGGCAAAATTCGATGCGATTTCAAAGCTCAGCGAATAGACGCCTCCGGCTTCGGTACTGACCGATTGGGTCATTTCCTGATGCCCGCCGTCAAGGTCGGTCACCGACCAATGACCGGTGTCTGCGTAGTCACCAAAGGAACTGGCACCATCGGTTCCGTCCAATTGGTTGGCCTGGGTATAATCCCCGTAGATCTGATCATCAGCGCCACCTCCGGTGACCACGTCGTCCCCTGCCTGTCCAACCACCAGATCCTGGTTCTCGGTTCCGATCAAAGTTTCAGACGTGGCGGTGCCAAGATGGGTTACTTGCGAAAGATCAGGCATTTGGGACTCCTGTCGTGTCTGTCAAAAAGAGAAAGGGCGGGGCCGGCGCTGGGATCACCAGCCGATGCCGTCAACCTCCAGCCCCACGGGGGCTTCGGGAAACAGGCGCACCAGATCCACCACGGGCTTGCGGCTTTGGCGGGTGGCCGCGCGGTAATCGGCGTCGGCATGACAAACGATGAGCAGCTCGGCGTGCTGGGTGACGTCATCCAGATCATCGCGCAACAGATCGGGCAGGGTCTCGGCCAGGTTCCGCAGGCCGGGACTGCCGTGGCGCACGTAGGCCAGTTGACCGCCAATGGCTGTTTCGGAGGAAATCGCCTGATCATGGGCCAGAACCTCCAAGCCTTCGGATTGCAGATCTGCCATCAGCTCCAGCGCCGGGCTTTCTCGCAGATCATCGGTGCCGGGTTTGAAGGCCAAGCCCAGGATGCCAATCCGCTTGGCACCGGTGGCCTTGACCATGCTCAGCGCTTGTTTGATTTGCGCCTTGTTGGAGCGGTCCAGGTTGGCGATCATTGGCACATCAATGCCGGCCTTCTGCGCCATATGGGTGACGGCGCGGACCTCCTTGGGCAGGCAAGAACCGCCATAGGCAAATCCGGGCTTGAGATAATAGGGAGAGAGGTTGAGTTTGGTATCTTGCGTGAAGATATCCATCACCTCGTGACTGTCGACCCCAAGAGGTTTGCACAAGCGACCGATTTCATTGGCAAAACAAACTTTGGCAGCATGCCAGACATTGTCGACATATTTGACCATCTCAGCCGCCTCGATGGTGGTGATGATCGGGTCCGGGTCCACTGGCGCATAGATCCGTGCCATCACCTGTGCCGTCCGCAGATCGGTGGCCCCAATGACCGTTTTGGGCGGTTTGTGGAAATCGTCGATGGCGACACCTTCGCGCAGGAATTCCGGGTTGAAGCAGATCCCAAAATCGCGCCCCGCCTTCTTGCCGGACAGTCTTTCGATGATCGGTGTCAGCACACCAAGCGTGGTGCCCGGCGGGATCGAGCAGCGCATGGCAAAGACGTGAAATCCGCTCTTTTGCCGCAGTCCCTGCGCCATTTTGCGCGCGGCCTGGCGAATGTAGCTGTCATCACAGCCGCCATCCTCAGCAGTTGGGGTGCCGACGGAAATGAATGTCACATCGGTCTCGCGGACGGCGGAAACCAGATCGGTGGTCGTGTTCACCAACCCCGCGCTGACGCCCTGAAACAAATAGCTTCCGAGATCCTTTTCATGAATGGGGCTGAGACCCCGGCCAATCTTGTCGACCTTTTCCGGGTCAATATCGACGCCAATCACAGAATGCCCCAGAGAGGAAAGACAGGCCGTGGAGACCGCACCGACATAGCCAAGCCCAACAATGCTGATCCGTGCTTTGGTTTCAGACTGCGGCAAAATGGAGCGCGCGTATGAGATGTCAATTCTCTCCAGGTTCATGTCTGATCTCCCTCAAATTTTCCGTTAAATTTAGTTTAACTGATTGAAGAAATTTAAAAATTGAGGGGAGGGTTAGGTTCGGTGTTCGAATGGGAGGCCCCCTATACCAAAGCGCACAAGCGGGTTCTTTTGATCAACGCACAAGGGCCCGCAAGATTTCTCTTGCGGGCCCTTTGGGCAGAGAGAGCGGTCCGTCTGAAGTATTAGGCGACGTCTTCGGTGCGGTTGTAGACGTCTTCATAGCGGGTGATATCATCCTCCCCAAGATAGCTGCCGGACTGGACTTCAATCAGATGCAGCGGCAGTTTTCCGGGGTTTTCCAACCGGTGCACTGCGCCAAGGGGGATATAGGTCGATTCATTTTCGGTCATCATCCGGACCTGGTCCTTTACGGTCACCTTGGCAGAACCAGCTACAACCACCCAATGTTCTGCCCGGTGCACATGGCTTTGTAGAGAAAGCTGGCCACCCGGTTTGACCATGATGCGTTTGACCTGGAACCGATGGCCCAGCGACAGGGTTTCATAGTATCCCCAGGGGCGGTGGCAACGGCGGAACTCTTCCGCTTGTTTGGCTTTTTTCGCCTTCAGCACCTCGACGCTGCGGCCAATCTGGTCGCTGTGCGCCATATCAGTGACCAGAATGCCATCATCGGTGGCAACCGCAATGATGTCTTTCAGGCCGAGGCCGACAATGGCGGTGTCCGGGTTTTCAGACTTCAGCAGGCTGTTTTCACAGTCGATGGCGGTGGCATTGCCAACCAAGCTGTTGCCACGGTCATCGCCATCATCTTGATCTTTGACGGCCTGCCAGCTGCCGAGATCAGACCAGCCGCAATCCAGATGCACCGCCGTGCATTTGTCCAGTCTCTCCATCACCGCACAGTCAAAGGAAATGCTGGGGCATTGTTCAAATGCATCGTGATGCAAGCGCAGGAAGCTGAGGTCTTCGCTGCCCAGTGACAGTGCCGCCTTGCAGGGACCCATCATATGGGGCGCATAGGTCTCAAAGGCCTTGAGAATGGTATCGACACGGGCAACGAAAATCCCGGCATTCCACAGGTAGTTGCCACTGGCGATCATGCTCATGGCTTTGCCTTCATGCGGCTTTTCGACAAATTCCCTGATGGTAAGAACGACACCGGCCTGGGGGGGGATTTCTGTCGCCCGCAAATAGCCAAAGCCGGTTGCAGGGTGATCCGGTGTGACACCCAGTACCACGATATCGCCCTGCTCGGCCTTGCATTTGGCGCTGTACAGAGCGGAAGTGAAGGCGGCTTGGTCTGCAATGAGATGGTCGCTGGGGGTGATCACCATGACAACTTCGGGTGTGTCCTGCATGGAGAGGGCTGCGGTCAGAACCGCCGGCGCGGTATTGCGGGCTACGGGCTCTACAATCAGAGTGGCATCTTCGATGCCAAGCGCCTCGATCTGCTCTTGGGCGACAAAACGGTAGTCTTCGGCACTGACCACCAGTGGCGCGGCATATTCCGGCCCGGACAGGCGCAAAAGGGTTTTCTGGAACAGGCTTTCCTTGTCCACCAAGGCGGTAAATTGCTTGGGAAAACTCTTGCGCGAAACCGGCCAAAGACGGGTGCCACTGCCACCGGCGAGAACAACTGGATACAGCATAATGATCTCCTTCAATTTGATTAAATCCAGTATGCATTGTTGCTGGGGGATGTCCTGAGGCCGTAAGGACAGTGCCATGTCTCGAAAGGATAGAAGGCGATCAAAAGAACGGCAGCTCAATCAATTCGACATAGGCCAGGAGCAACATCATAAAAATGCCAATCGCCGTAATCATTTGAAATTTTGCGAAAAAATTCTTGACAGTTTCCAGGCCGCCGACGCTGTCACCGGCACTTTGATTGCCGCGGTTGGACCATTTCTGTTTGGACAGATGAAAGATCATGAAGATCTTTACCGAGGCATTGATGACCTGGTTGAGGTAGAGAATGAAGGGCCAGCTCATATCGGCCTTGCGGCTGTAGCCAAACAGGAACAGGCATAGAACCACGCGGGAAAAAAGCACCCAGATAATGCAATTCCAGAAATATCCCGGCGCAATAAAGGAACCAAGCACCGCCATCACCGGGCTGACCATCATCGTCCACATGGCGATGCGCTGGTCGACCAGGCACCACCAGATGAAAAAGGGCATGGCGCGCGGCCCCAGAGAGATGGCGCGTGAGCCATTGCGCAGCATATTGCCGGACCAACGGCGGAAGTTCTGCACCATGCGACCAAAGCCGTTTTCCTTGATCACTTCGATGGTATAGACGGTGGCATCCGGCACATAGGTCATCTTGGCGCCCAGGCTCAGCAGGCGATACCAGCTGGATTTGTCGTCCCCCGATAGGAACCGAAACCGGCCCCACAGCCAATGATGCAGATGGTCGGCCTCGATGGTGCGGATGAAGCCCTCGTTAAGGATGTGTTTGGTGCGAAAGACACTCATCCGTCCGGTGAGGGTCAGGACCCGATCGGACAGGGCATGGCTTTGCATCGCAAGCCGACGCTGGGCAAAGCGCATGTCGAGCCAATTGGCAATCCATTTCGGCCCATAACAGATCACCTCTTCGTCGGTGGTCAGGGCCTGCAATTCCGGGTCAGCCCCAAACATCGGCAGGGTCTTGCGCAGGACATCGCCGCCAAAGAGGGCATCGCCATCCATGAAGATGACCAGATCGTCCGGATGGTGGTCGGCGCGGCACATCGCCCGTAGGATCAGCCCGATGGCCATGCGTTTTCCCGGTTGGTTCTGGCGAATGAAGACCAGAGTTGCCAGCTCATCGGGGATGTCCTGGGCATAGGTTTCCACGAAATCGCGAATGATCATCTCGTCATAGGCGCTGCCGGTGCCGATATAGAGCGTGGTGGGGACCTGTTCGTGCCGGATCTGGCCCAGGATCGAACCGATGACGCGTTTGGTGATTGAAGGTTCCTCGAAATAGGTGGTCATTTGAATGTGCAGTTTGCGGGGGCGCCAGCCTGCGTCCCACAGGGCATCGGCATCTTTGCGCATTCCGGGCCATTTGGTGCGGGCAAAGATCTGCGCGCGCAGGGCATGGGTGAACCACCAGCCAAACCGCCACAGCCCCAATGTTCCGAGGGCCACGGTCACATGCATCACCGACGGATTGAAAAACCGGTTGGGCACATTGGCCAGCAGCCACAACAGCCCCATGAAGATCAGCAGAAACAGGGTGAAATGGGGCAGGGACCATTTCATGAAGAAAGACGGCGCAGGCCCGGTCATGTCGGCCAGGCGCTTGGTCAGATCCTTGTCAAAGGCATATTCGCTTTCGGGCTCATGCATCGGGGCGCACCCAGGATGCAAACCAGGCTTTAACCCGGGAATAGATCTGGCGGTCTGCCTCCAGGTTGACTGGGGCTCCGATGCGCAGTCGTGCCCGCACTTCGTTGAGCTCCATTCCCGAAGGTTGAACGGTGACGATGATGCCAAACTCGCCAGGGCGTTCCGGGTGATCCCCGGCCATGACATCGACAACGGTGCCGTTCACCAGCTTTTTGTCGCCACCTTCATTGAAACCAATACTGGCGGGCATCCCGATGTAGATGGTTTCTGCAAAGCGTTCCGAAACCCAGCCCATTGTCAGGCGGGCCTCCTGGCGTTCCATGGTGAGGGCCAACTCGCTCGACGTCAGATATTGCCCCTCACGGACGAGCACCTCCTGGATGACACCGGGATATTGGGCCACGATCTGAGTCGAAGCGACCAGGGCTTGGCGGCCTTCTAGATCCGCCTGCCGTTTGTTCACCGCAAGTTCGGCACTTCTGATCTCACTGTCCAGCAATCGTTGGGTGATCCGCAACGGGTCAAATCGCACTGCGGCTTCCGGATCCCGGTCGCGCAGATTGATCCAGCGGCGGCGGATGTCATCAAACTCATTGGATTGGGAGAAATCGTGGTAGATGCGGGCAACCCCAGCAAGGCGGATCAGAAGATCGGGCTCATCTGCCAGCCTGTCGAGCTCAGTTTCTGCAAATTTCACCACCGCCAAAGAAGCCTGCGCGACCTCAAGCTCGGCCTCGGCCTTTTGCAGCTCGGCGGCATAGATCGGATCCGTGATCTCAATCAGCGGGGTGCCTGCGGTGACGCGTTGACCGGCCGTTACATTGATCTTGTCGACATAGCCGTTGCGCAAGGCGGGCAGCTCGGCCATCGGGGCCATGACCCGCCCGTGCTGAATATCGATACGGTCCAGATTGGTCAGGATATTGTTGCCGATCACGCCCACCACAAAGGCCGCGAGCACCAGATAGGTCACGGTATTCACCACCACCCGTAGCAGGCGAAACTTGCCAATCAGTTTGGTGGACTTCGCTTCCGAGGCAGTCTCTTCCATGGGGACCAGATCGACGGGAGTGTCCAGGCTGGTGATGACCTCTGAACTGGAGGCCATCTTGCCTGACAGCAGCGCGCGATAGAACAGGGCCAGTGTTTCGCGTTGGCGACCACTCAGCCCTTTGAGGGTGACCTCATCGGTCTCATCATTGCTTTCCAGGCGAACGGGGAAACGGACGTCAACGCCCTGAAATGGCACGCTGAGGGTTCCGGTTTTGGGACAGGGGGGGGCGTCTTGCGGCCAAATCAATGCCGCCAAGGACCACCTGGCGATTGTCACCACCTCACCGGCAGGGGTCTCAAGATGCAGAACCGCATTTACTTTGCGGTCGGTATCCGAGGAAGGAGGCTGGTGCATTATCCGCATGATAAAACGTACCGGGTTAAGTTGTGTCTTACGCTAACATATGCCCGGTCCCAGTTTGCCGCCAGAAGGGCTAGGGCAACAGAGCAAAGGATGAATTTGCCTCGAATGTGCGCCTGTCCTATCCAAAAGAGTATGAATGCAGCCCGATTTTTTGGGGTACAAGGCTGCTGACCGTCTGTGCTTCTGGGCGGAAAAGAAATCTCTGGGTTGTTGTCTGGTTTCAGCCAGGCCCAAGCTCCCTGCCGACCTCACGACCGAATTGACGGGCTCTGGCTCGCTTGTCCAGGCGAGGTTTCCGGGGGTCTGGCTGGCTTGCCAAAAGCCCAAGGCGCCTCAAGAGACGAGTTTCATGGCTTGTGTGCTGGTTTTTTCTTAGTCGCCAGAGAGCGAGTGCTGACGTCGCGCAGAATGCGCGGGGGCAGGGGAATGACATCCAGGGCAGCCGCCGTCGGGCCAGACGGCGGGCCTCTTCTGCTCAGTGGTTGATATCTGCGCCCCTTAACTGGCAACTGCCGTCATGAAGCGATCGCGGATCACCACAGGATCCATGGTGATGACCGGCATCTTGGCGTTGCCACTGTCGCATTTCACCACCAGAACAGTGGCTTGCCTGCTGTCGAGCGCTTCTTGCAGCGCCAGGCCCGTATCGGTATCGCGGACTTCGATCACAGTGTCGCAGCCCGCGGCCCGCGCCATACCAGCCAGGCTGGTCTTTTTGCCGGTATAGGTCGGTTGATCGCCGGTTGAGCCATAAGAGCCATTGTCGATGATCATCAGGATATAGTTTGAGGGTGCATTGTTGCCGATGGTTGGCAATGTGCCCAGATTGGTCAGTACCGAGCCGTCGCCATCGATCACGATCACCGGTTTGGGTTGGGCAAGCGCCAGGCCAAGCCCGATCGAAGAGGCCAGCCCCATGGTGCCCAGCATGTAGAAATTGCTGGGTTGATCATCAATTGCGTGCAGCTCTTGGCTGGGAATGCCGATGTTGCAGACCACCAATTGGTCGCGCAGGATGGGCGCGATTTCGCGCAGGATTTCAGAACGGATCATTGGTCGCCATAGCCTCCCCAGAAATTGGCATCGGTCAGGATCGCCACGGGTTTGTTGCACATGAAAGTGTATTTCAGAATATTGTCGAATTCCGCGACATCGCTTTGACGGTGAAAGTGAAAGGTCGGGATGTTGAGCTGGGCCAAAAGCGCTTTGGTATGGACGGCCATTTCCACTTGGCAGGCCACAGGTTCGCGCAGCTCGCCGCGATAGGAGATCAGCATCGGTAGGGGCATGCGATAGTACTGGATCAGGGTCGCCAATGTGTTGATGGTGACGCCGATGGCGGTGTTCTGCATGATGATGGCAGGGCGTTTGCCTCCCATCCAGGCCCCGGCACAGAGCCCCATGCCTTCGTCTTCCTTGTTGGAGGGAATATGAAAGATGTCGGGGCGCCTGTCGACTTCTTCGATCACTCCGGCCAGCTGCTTGCAGGGTACGGTGGTGACAAAAGAGATGTCGTTGGCGACCAGATCATCTGCGATCTTCTTGTCGATATTCATGGTCTTTTGGCTTTCGTTGGGGCGGGTTGGTATGTGCCGATGACACTGCACTCTATGTCGTGCTGTGCGGCAGAGTCGATGAATGTGCGATAGGAGTGTTCCTTGGCGATTTCGGCGCTGGCATTTGTAGCCCCGGCAATGCGGATCAGATCTTCGCCGACCTGCGGAACTGCCGGTGGGGTGTCGCAAGAGGTTAGGGGTTCAACCCCTTGATAGAAAGGTTCTTTCATTTTGCCGTAAGGTCCCCATCCACCATCAAGACCTGTCCGGTTACATAGGCAGACGCCTGCGAGCACAGAAACAAAATAGGCCCATCGATATCCTCCAGCCGGCCATTGCGCCCGATGCAGGTCTGCGGCGCGGGCGTGGCCCTCCATGCCCTCCAGACGCGAGATCCGCGCCGTGGCCTCTGCCACCGATTTGGAGCCCTCGCGGGTGGCCCTCTGCCAGGTGACGATCTTCATGTATTTATGCACGCTCAGCCCGCCAGCATAGCTGGCAGCGCGCGAGGTTGGCAGCACGTGGTTGGTGCCGGTGGCCTTGTCACCATAAGATACCGTAGTCTCCTCCCCCAGGAACAAGGAGCGATAACAGGTGAGGGTCTGCAGCTACTAATCCAGATCTGCAGCCTGAACTGTCAGGTGCTCTGGTGCGTATTCATCCGAGGTGGCGGCCATCTCGGCGCGGTCCGCGCAAAGGATCACCTCGGCATAGTCGCGCCAGGCAGCAAAGGCGTTTTCGCGGTTCAGATCCGGCAGATCGGCAATCAGGTCGGGCACGCGCGCCATGACATTTTCAGCCAGAACGCGATCATCTGTCACCAGCCAGACCGGCGAATTGTAGCCATGCTCAGCCTGGCTGACCAGATCGGTGGCGACACTATGGGCATCCGCCGTGTGGTCGGCCAGGATCAGGCTGTCGGTGAGCCCGGCAATCATTTCGATGCCGACGCGGCCAAACAGGATCCGCTTGGCCTCTGCCACAAATTGGTTGCCGGGGCCGACCAGGATATTGGCCTTGGGCAGGCCAAACAGGCCAAAGGTCATCGCCGCGACGCCCTGAACCCCACCCATGGCCATGATCCTGTCGGCGCCACAGATATGTGCGGCATAGATGATCGCCGGGGCGACACCGATGTCGGGGCGTGGTGGTGAACAGGCGGTGATATGTTTGCAACCTGCCACTTTGGCTGTGGTGACCGTCATGATGGCGCTGGCAATATGGCTGTAACGCCCGCCCGGAAAATAGCACCCTGCCGCATCGACGGGGATGGCCTTTTGGCCGGTAACAAAGCCGGGCGTGATTTCGGTCTCTACATCACTGACGTTGCTTGTGCCGCACGTGAACTGGGGCGCAAGGCGGCGCAGGAATTGATCGCCCTTGTCGAGTCCACATCAAGCGGTGGTTCGATCTGCATCAAGACCGATATTGTCGAGCGTGGCTCTCTGGGCCCTGCGCGCGACGATTGAATGGAAGGGCTGCTGGGGCATTTCGGGGGCGCTGTTTTTTTGGGCAATGCGGGCGCAGGCCGCCCGAATGCGCAGCAGCCCCTGCGTTTCGCCGGGGATCGACCTTGCGGCAATGGAGGGCGCGCTGGGTTAGCGGCTACCAAACAAACGTGCAAACAAACCTGAACATACTGGTGGTCGAAAGCGACCAGACAAAGGCCGAAGAGATCCTTGATGCGCTCAAGGATGGCGGGTGGCGGGATGTCACTGTCATCGCCTCGACGGCCGCATTGGAGCGCTGTGTCAAACAATATGATCCGGATCTCATACTGATTGATCTGGCCAATCCTGACCGGGACAGGCTGGAACACCTGAGTATGGTCTCGGATGCCCGCCGTCGCCCGGTGGCGATGTTTGTTGATCATACCGACGAGGCGATGACCCAGGCGGCAATCGCGGCCGGCATCAGTGCCTATGTGGTCAATGGTCTGCAAATGGATCGCATCAAGCCGGTGCTTGAAACCGCAATTGCCCGGTTCAAGATGGTTGCAAAGATGCAATCGGAACTGGAGGCCGCCAAACAGGCGCTGGCGGATCGCAAGACCATCGACCGCGCCAAAGGGATCCTGGCCCAGGCCCGGCGCCTGTCCGAGGAAGAGGCTTATACACTTCTGCGCAAGACGGCGATGGATCAGGGGCGCAAAATGCGTGACGTGGCCCGCGCGCTGGTCACCGCTTCTGAGCTGCTGAAATAACCGGGCAGGCGGTGGCAGGCGTGGTGCGCCATGCCGGGGAGATCCGATGCTGCAATTCAGCTGTCATTTTCCCGCCCAGCTATGCACACTTCATTCCAGTAGTCGCAGCGGACCAGTTTGGGGGCGATTTCGGCGGTGCAGGTCGAAAGATTCCAGGCTCCGCACCGAGTCTGCTTGCAGCGGCTTCGGCGTCGGGAGATGATTCCTCGCCGGGTTCGGTTTCTCAATGGCGCTCAATTCGACTTTGGGGGCTTGGGGGTGCCCGAAAAACAGGCAAATGCTGCATTGCAGAAAAAATCCCGGACCTGTGCCAGGGTTTTGGTGGCACAGGGCCTGCAGCAGCGCCAAACTCAGACCACGGGGCAATGAAGCCCCATTGGGTTGGCAAGGACGTCGGCCACTGACTTCAAGAGCAACGCCGCTCGATTGTGCATGCCTCTCCTCCCGCATGCCTCAATCGTGCGGCGTTTTTTTGTTTTAGAGGAAGCGAACCAATGAACAGATG
This sequence comes from Roseobacter sp., assembly GCA_015665415.1. GTDB lineage: Bacteria > Pseudomonadota > Alphaproteobacteria > Rhodobacterales > Rhodobacteraceae > Pseudophaeobacter. The sequence goes on along the minus strand of JADFAE010000006.1, from coordinate 65,734 downwards.
GAAATGGCTTCTGGTTTCGAGTGTTCTCAGCGCCAGCTCGGCAGCGGCTGAGGTGCTGGAATTGGAAAAAGACGAGTTGACACTAGGCTTTATCAAGCTGACCGACATGGCACCTCTGGCTGTGGCCTATGAAAAGGGCTTCTTTGAAGATGAGGGGCTGTTTGTCACCTTGCAAGCGCAGGCCAACTGGAAGGTTCTTCTGGATGGGGTTATCGACGGCCAGCTGGACGGGGCCCATATGTTGGCGGGTCAACCGCTGGCGGCCACGATCGGCTATGGCACCAAAGCCCATATCGTGACCCCTTTTTCGATGGACCTGAATGGCAATGCGATCACCGTCTCCAACGACGTGTGGGAGCAGATGAAGCCGCATATCCCGGTCGCAGCGGATGGCAGGCCGCAGCATCCTATCAGTGCCAGCGCTCTGGCCCCGGTGGTCGAGGCGTTCAGGGATCGCGGCGAAGCCTTCAACATGGGCATGGTCTTTCCGGTCTCGACCCATAATTACGAGCTGCGCTACTGGCTGGCCGCCGGCGGGCTGCAGCCGGGCTATTACGCGCCGCATGACGTCAGCGGCCAGATCGGCGCGGATGTTTTCCTGAGCGTGACCCCGCCGCCGCAGATGCCCTCGACCATGGAGGCCGGAACCATCTCTGGCTATTGCGTGGGCGAACCCTGGAACCAGCAAGCGGTCATCAAGGGCATCGGCGTGCCGGTGGTGACGGATTATGAGCTGTGGAAAAACAACCCGGAAAAAGTCTTTGGCATCTCGGCAGATTTTGCCAAAGCAAACCCCAATACCACCATCGCGCTGACCAAGGCACTGATCCGGGCGGCCATCTGGCTCGATGAAGAGGATAACGTCAACCGCCCAGAGGCCGTCGAAATACTGTCCTGGCCCGAATATGTCGGTGCCGATGCTGAAGTCATCGCCAACTCGATGACCGGCACCTTTGAATACGAAACAGGCGATATCCGCGACCTCCCCGATTTCAACGTGTTCTTCCGCTACAACGCCACCTATCCCTACTACTCTGACGCGATCTGGTATCTGACCCAGATGCGCCGCTGGGGCCAGATCGCAGAGGCCAAGCCAGATGCCTGGTTCTTTGAGACAGCCAAATCGGTCTATCGCCCCGACATCTACCTGCAAGCCGCGCGCATGCTGGTGGATGAGGAAAAGGCGCGCGAGGCGGATTTCCCCTGGGACAGTGACGGCTTCAAATCGCCAACCCCTGCGAGCGATGTCATCGACGGTATCGGCTACGACGGCCGCAAACCAAACGCTTACCTCGAGAGTCTGTCAATTGGCCTTAAAGGGGCCGAGACCGTCACAGGCTCCGAAACCCTGAACTAAATACTCTGCCTGCCGCGTTTTGCTGTGGCGGGCGAGTTTCCTGCTCCTTCCTCCAGATCAAAGGCCCCGCAATGACCGCCATTGACCCAGATATTCTTGCCACACAGGCCCGCCGCGCCCGCCTGTTCACGCGTATCAACAAAGCTGACGCCTGGTTTCAGGTGTTGGGGTTGGCCTGGTTGACGCCAATTCTGCGGGCCGCTGCTGGGGACAATCCACGCGCGCAGGTCTCGGAAATTTGGCGTCTGCTTGGCGTGCCGCTTTTGGCTATCTGCCTGTTCCTTGGCGGGTGGAGCCTGCTTGCCCCCAAAGTACAGACCTCCCTGGGTGCCATCCCTGGCCCGGTGCAGGTCTGGGACCAGGCCCTGGGGCTCAAGGCGGAAGCGGCGCGGATCCGGGCCAAAGAGGCCGCCTTTTATGAACGCCAAGAGGCCCGCAACGCCAAGCTGATCGCCCAGGGGAGGGACGATAAGGTGCGCCACCGCAGCTTTACCGGCAAGCCAACCTACGACCAGCAGATCTGGACTTCGATCAAAACCGTTTTCTTTGGCTTTCTGGTCGGGTCGGTGATTGCGATCCCGCTGGGCATCTTGGCGGGTCTGTCGGCCACTGCCAATGCCGCTATCAATCCGATCATCCAGATTTTCAAACCGGTCAGCCCGCTGGCCTGGTTGCCCATCGTCACCATGGTTGTTTCGGCACTTTATGCCAGCAATGACGGGCTGTTTTCCAAATCTTTCCTGGTCTCTGCAATCACCGTCACCCTGTGTTCGCTTTGGCCAACGCTGATCAACACCGCCCTTGGGGTGTCCTCCATCGACAAGGATCTGGTCAGTGTCTCCAAGGTGCTGAAGATGAGCACCTATGCCAAGATCACCAAGCTGGTGCTGCCCTCTGCACTGCCGCTGATCTTTACCGGCCTGCGCCTGTCGCTGGGGGTTGGCTGGATGGTGCTGATTGCCGCCGAGATGCTGGCGCAGAATCCGGGGCTGGGCAAATTTGTCTGGGATGAGTTCCAGAACGGGTCCTCGCAGAGCTTGGCAAAAATCATGGTCGCCGTCTTTACCATCGGTATCATCGGCTTCCTGCTCGATCGCGTGATGTTTGCACTGCAATCCATGTTCACCTTCACAGAGAACCGGTAAACGCCATGAGTATTTTGAAATTTGAGAATGTATCCAAGGGGTTCGGTCAGGACGCTGAACGCAGCGAAGTTCTCAAGAACATCGATTTTCAGGTGAAGGAGGGCGAATTCGTTGCCATCCTGGGGTTTTCCGGAAGTGGGAAATCCACCCTGATGAACCTGATTGCCGGGCTGGAGCTGCCAGACAGTGGCAAGGTGACCTTCAAGGGGCAGGTGATCACCGGTCCAGGCCCTGAGCGCGGGCTGGTTTTTCAAAGCTATTCTTTGATGCCCTGGCTGACCGTGGGCGGCAATATCGGGCTGGCTGTGAATGCGGTCGATCCAAAGCTGTCGCGCAGCGCGCGTCAGGCCAAGATCGATCACTACGTTGCCATGGTGGGCCTGTCCCATGCCATCAACCGCCGCCCCATGGAGTTGTCTGGTGGGATGCGTCAGCGGGTCTCGGTGGCCCGCGCGCTGGCGATGGACCCGGAGATGCTGCTGCTGGATGAGCCGCTGAGTGCGCTGGATGCGCTGACGCGGGCAAATCTGGCGGATGAAATTCTTGAGATCTGGGAGGCGGACAAGAAGACCTGCATCCTGATCACCAATGACGTCGATGAGGCGATTTTTCTGGCAGATCGGATCATCCCACTGAACCCGGATGGCACTCTGGGGGAGCCGGTCGCTGTCACTCTGCCGCGTCCTCGAGATCGCAGCGCGATGAATGATGACATGCAATTCAAAGCCTTGCGGGCGAAAGTTACCAAATATCTCATGGATGTCGGCATCGCTGCCAAGGTCGAAGAGACCCGCAGCTTACCTGATGCAACCCCTGTCCACGGCATTCCCATTGCCCTGTCAGAGGCGCAGAAAGGCGCGCTGGAGGACCGATATCTGGTGTTCTCGCAGCTGCACAAGATTTACCCGACGCCCAAGGGCCCGCTGACCGTGGTGGAAGATTTTGATCTGAAGGTGAAAAAAGGCGAATTCATCAGCCTGATTGGGCACTCGGGCTGTGGCAAATCCACGGTTTTGACCATGGCGGCAGGGCTCAACCCGATCTCCAAGGGTGGCATCAGGCTGGATGGCAAACACATCGAAGGGGCCAACCCGGAGCGCGCGGTGGTTTTTCAATCTCCTAATCTGTTTCCCTGGCTGACGGCCAAGGAAAACGTCTCCATCGGGGTCGATCGTGTCTATCCCAATGCGTCGCAAGCCGAGCGCCAGGATGTGGTGGAATATTACCTCGAACGGGTTGGTCTGGCCGACAGCATGGATAAAGCGGCCCAGGGCCTGTCCAATGGCATGCGTCAGCGTGTGGGCATTGCCCGCGCCTTTGCTCTGTCGCCAAAACTGCTGCTGCTGGATGAGCCCTTTGGCATGCTCGACAGTCTGACCCGCTGGGAGTTGCAGGAAGTGTTGATGGAGGTCTGGTCGCGGACCAAGGTCACCGCCGTCTGTGTCACCCATGATGTCGACGAGGCGATCCTATTGGCTGACCGGGTGGTGATGATGACCAATGGACCTCAGGCGACGATTGGCAAGATCACGGATGTGAAACTGCCGCGCCCGCGCAGTCGCAAGGCGCTGCTCGAACACCCCGAATACTACAGGTATCGCGCCGAAGTCATTGATTTTCTAGAGGAATATGAGCATGGCGCCAAGCCGAAACCAAAACCTAAAACCCTCGCGGCGGAGTAAGATATGACCCAGAAACTCGTAGTTATCGGCGCAGGCATGGCATCGGGCCGCGTGTTGGAACATCTGTTTGAAGCGAAGGCTGATTTTGACGTCACCCTGTTCAACGCCGAGGCGCGCGGCAATTACAACCGCATCATGTTGTCGCCGGTTCTGTCGGGGGAAAAGGCCTATGAGGAGATCGTCACCCATGATGCGGATTGGTACGACAGCCATGATGTGACCTGCCATTTCGACACCCATGTCACAGCGATCGACCGTACAGCAAAAACCGTCACAAGCAATTCCGGAACAGTAGCTTACGACAAGCTGTTGATTGCGACGGGCTCTGCGCCTTTCATCATCCCGGTGCAGGGCAAGGACCTGCCAGGGGTGGTCAGTTACCGTGATCTGGATGACACCAACGCCATGATTGCAGCCGCTGAAACGGGAGGCAAAGCGGTGGTCATCGGGGGCGGGTTATTGGGGCTGGAAGCCGCGGCAGGTCTGGCCGAACGTGGTATGGATGTCACCGTGCTGCATCTGATGGGTCATCTGATGGAACGTCAATTGGATGAGGCGGCAGGCTTTTTGTTGCGCCGCGATCTGGAAAAACGCGGTATCACCGTAAAATGCCACGCCTCAACCCTGGCAATCCTTGGGGAGACCAAAGTCGAAGGCGTGTTGCTCGAAGGGAACGAAGGACTGGAGGCGGATCTGGTGGTCATGGCCGTCGGCATTCGCCCCGAAACCCGCCTGGCCACCGATGCCGGCCTCAGCGTGGCGCGAGGGGTCGAAGTCGATGCGCAGATGCAAACTTCAGATCTAGATATCTTTGCGGTAGGCGAATGTGTCGAGTTCGACAGCCAGCTTTTTGGTCTGGTGGCACCGCTGTATGATCAGGCAAAGGTCGTCGCCAGTTCCTTGATGGAGCAGCCAGATGTATTTTTTCCCAAGGAGTTGTCGACCAAGCTTAAGGTCACGGGATGTGATCTTTTCAGCGCTGGCGACTTTGCCGATGGCGCGGGGCGCGAAGATATTGTGTTCCGTGATCCCGCCCGCGGCGTCTATCGCCGCCTGGTGATTGAAGAGGACTGCGTCATCGGTGCGGTGATGTATGGCGACACATCGGACAGCACCTGGTTCTTTGGCCTGATCCGCGACAAGACCGATATCTCGCAGATGCGGGACACGCTGATCTTTGGACCCGCCTATCAGGGAGGAACCACCTCGGACCCGCTCTCAGCCGTTGCAGCCTTACCGCGTGAGGCGGAAATCTGTGGCTGCAATGGCATTTGCAAAGGACAGATCGAAGACGCGATTGCAGGTGGTGCAACCGACCTGGGGGCCTTGCGGGCTGAGACCAAGGCCTCGGCATCTTGCGGGACCTGCACCGGATTGGTGGAACAGGTCTTGGCCGTGACCCTGGGGGCGGATTTTGTCCTGCCCACGGCGCAACCGATCTGCGGGTGCACCGATATGACCCATGAAGACATCCGGCGCATGATCAAGTCGCGAGAATTGAAGTCGATGCCAGCGGTCTGGCAGGACTGCGGTTGGAAAACGTCCTGCGGCTGCCACATCTGTCGCCCAGCGCTGAATTTCTATCTGTTGGCCGATTGGCCGCTGGAGTATCGCGATGATCCGCAATCGCGCTTTGTGAATGAACGAAAGCACGCAAACATACAGAAAGACGGCACTTTTAGCGTAGTGCCGCGCATGTGGGGTGGCATCACCACCCCGGATGAGCTGCGTGCCATTGCTGATGCCGCCGACAAATTTTCAGTGCCGACGGTCAAGGTCACAGGCGGTCAGCGGATCGACCTCTTGGGGGTCAAGGGCGCGGACCTGCCATTGATCTGGGATGATCTCAACAAGGCCGGTATGGTTTCGGGCCATGCCTATTCCAAAGGGCTGCGCACGGTAAAAACCTGCGTTGGCACCGATCACTGCCGCTTTGGCACCCAGGACAGCACCGGGCTTGGTATCAAGCTGGAAAAGACGCTCTGGGGCTCCTGGACTCCGCATAAGCTCAAGCTCGCCGTCTCTGGTTGTCCACGCAATTGCGCCGAGGCCACCTGCAAGGATATCGGCGTGGTCTGCGTCGACAGTGGCTATCAGATCAGCATCGGCGGTGCCGCTGGCATGGATGTGCGCGAGACCCGGCTGCTGTGTCAGGTCGCCAGCGAGACGGAGGTGATTGATGTGGTCAAAGCCGTGACCCAGTCCTATCGGGAGAACGCCAAATACCTGGATCGCATCTATAAATGGATGGACAAGGTTGGTCTGGAATGGATTCAGGATCAGATTGCTGACCTTGAAAACCGCGCAGCACTGGCGGCGCGCTTTGATCTCTCCCAAACGATTTTCCGCAAAGATCCCTGGGCCGAGCATGTGGCAGAGGCCGCGCCCTATATGCCGCTGGCAAACCTGGCTTTGGAGGCCGCAGAATGAGCGCTTGGATTGATATCGCCGCCCTTGACGCCGTGCCGCAACGCGGGGCCCGTCTGGTCAAGACCGTGCATGGCTGTGTCGCCGTCTTTCGTACGGCTACCGATGCGGTCTATGCGCTGGACAATGCCTGCCCGCACAAAAAGGGGCCGCTCGCGGATGGGATCATTCATGGCGCCTCGGTGACATGCCCGTTGCACAACTGGGTGATTTCGCTCGAAACAGGCCTGGCGCAGGGCGCAGATGCGGGGCAGGTGGCAACCTACCCGGCCCGGGTCGCAGAGGGGCGCATCTTACTGGATGTCGAGTTCTTGCAGCAGAGGTCCGTCGCATGAGCCCAACACGCACGACCTGTCCTTATTGTGGTGTTGGGTGCGGTCTCCTTGCTGGGGCTGATGGCAGTATCAAGGGGGATCCGGATCATCCGGCCAACTTTGGGCGGCTGTGCTCCAAGGGGGCGGCACTGGGAGAGACCATCGACCTGGAGGGGCGACTTTTGACGCCGCGGATCGCCAACCGGACGGCGCATTGGGATGAAGCGCTTGATCTGGTGGCCCGTCGCTTCAGTGCGGCGGTCCGCGATCACGGGCCGGACAGTGTTGCCTTTTATGTTTCAGGACAGCTGTTGAGCGAAGACTATTACGTGGCCAACAAGCTGATGAAGGGCTTTATCGGTTCCGCAAATATCGACACGAACTCAAGGCTGTGCATGTCTTCTTCGGTGGCAGGCCACAAACGCGCCTTTGGAAGTGATACGGTTCCCGGCTGCTATCAGGATCTGGAAGAGGCCGATCTTGTTGTGCTGGTGGGATCGAACCTGGCCTGGTGTCATCCGGTGTTGCATCAGCGGCTTGCAGCCGCCAAGGTTGCCCGCCCCGAACTGCAGGTCGTCAATATCGATCCACGCAAGACGGCGACAACGGCACTGGCGGACCAGCATCTGCAAATCCGTCCTGACGGGGATATTGCCCTGTTCAACGGGCTTTTGGCCTATCTTGCAGATCAAGACCATCTGGATCAGGGATATATCGATCAGCACATTGCGGGCGCTGTGCCGACGATTTCCCAGGCGCGCCTGGATGATCCGCTGGAGAGCGGGCTGAGCGAAGACGAGCTATCTGCATTCTATCAACTGTGGGCGGCTACAAAAAAGGTCGTCACGGTCTACTCGCAAGGCGTCAATCAATCGGAGTGCGGCACGGATAAGGTCAATGCAATTCTCAACTGCCACTTGGCGACAGGGCGTATTGGCACAGCGGGATGCGGTCCGTTTTCTGTCACCGGTCAGCCCAACGCCATGGGCGGGCGCGAAGTTGGTGGGTTGGCCAATATGCTGGCCAATCATCTGGAGATCGAAAATCCGGCGCATCGCGCCCAGGTGCAGGAGTTCTGGCAAAGCCCAACCATCTGCACCCAGGCCGGCCTTAGGGCAGTGGATCTGTTTGAGGCCTGCAAATCGGGCAAGATCAAGGCTTTGTGGGTGATGTCGACCAACCCGGCCATGAGCCTGCCGGATGCCGACGGCGTCGCGGCGGCGATTGCCTCGGTTCCCTTTGTCGCGGTGTCAGACATCATGGAACACACCGATACCGCAGATCTTGCCGATGTTTTACTTCCGGCCACAGGCTGGGGCGAAAAAAACGGCACGGTCACCAACTCCGAGCGCCGCATCTCGCGGCAGCGGGCCTTTTTACCGGTGCCGGGGGCTGCGCGCCCCGATTGGCGGATCATTTGCGAAGTTGCCGCCCGCATGGGCTGGGCGCAGGAGTTCGACTATGACAGCGCGGCTGAGATCTTTGCCGAATATGTGGCCCTGTCCACTGCAACGCGTGCATTTGGTCGTGACCTGGATCTGAGCCTTTTTGCCGATGTCGACTATGCGGCATTGCTGCCGACCCAATGGCCGCAGAACGAAAGCCGGTTTTTTGCTGATGGCCGCTTCTTCTACCCGGATGAAAAGGGGCGAATGCTGCCGGTTTGCGCGCCAAAACCTGTAGTTCAGACAGGATTTCGACTGAACACGGGACGCAATCGCGATCAGTGGCACAGCATGACCCGCAGTGGCAAAGCCCCACGGTTGGGGGCCCATCTGGCGGAGCCCTATGTGGAGATCCATCCGCAGGACGCAGACCGGCTGGCAATTTCGACCGCTGATTTGGTGGAACTATCCAACGATCAGGGCTGGGCCGTGGTCCGGGCGCTGATTACGGATCGTGTGGCCGAGGGGCAGCTGTTCTCGCCGATACATTGGAGCCGCCAAAACAGCAGTGCAGGTTGGGTGAACAGCCTGGTGCGGGCGGCGGTGGATCCCGTTTCGGGACAGCCTGCCGCCAAGAACAGTTTTGTTGCGCTGAGAAAACGCGATGCCGCCTGGTACGGGTTTGCTGCCTCCTTGCATCCCATGCAGCCGACCGGGGCCTATGCGGCCATTGCCCGTTCACAGACCGGCTGGCAGGGAGAATTCGCCGGTGACGCATCACCGTCAAACTGGCAGGAGCTGGCGCAGCAGATACTGCAGCTGTCCCCCTGCGCCTGTGCCGTGGTGCAGGATCAGGAAAACAACGTGGTTCGCATAGGTTTTTACGAGTATGATCAGCTGGTTGGATTGTTCTTCTCAAGCCCTGATCCGGTTGCGCTAAGCCGGGCCCATGCTCTTTCTCTGCTTGGCACCAAAACTCCACCGCTACAGGCGCTGGCCGGGCGCAGCGGCGCTGAGCAGGTGGATCCCGGTGCCACGATCTGTGCCTGCATGAATATTGGCGTCAATACCCTGCGGGCCGCGATTGCCGCTGGGGCCTCCAGTGTCGAGGCCTTGGGTGTTGAGACCTGCGCTGGAACCAGTTGCGGGTCTTGCAAGCCGGAACTTTTGGATCTTCTCAGCAAAACGCAACTGCCGATGGCTGCAGAATGACCCTTGCTCCCTATGTCCGCATTGTGGCCCGGGGCAAAGGGCGTGCCCGATCCCTGACCCAGCAAGAGGCGCAAGGTGCCATGTCCGTCATGCTGTCGGGCCGGGCCGCTCCTGAGGCGATTGGCGCTTTGCTCATGGTCCTGCGTTTGCGCGGGGAGAGTGATGCCGAGATTGCCGGGTTTACAGCAGCGTTTCGTGCCTCCACGCGAAATCTGCCCAAGGCTGATCTCGACTGGCCCAGCTATGCGGCGGGGCGCTCACGCGGGGCTCCGCTGTTTGTTCTGGCAGCCAAGCTGGTGGCTCTGGCGGGCTATCGGGTGGCGCTGCATGGCTGGAACGCGCATCAAAGAGAAGGCGCTGATCTGCGCGAGGTCTTGCAGGATCTGCAGCTCGAGGGGGAGGGGTTGGCCTATTACCCGCTAGAGCAGCTCAGCCCTGCCGGTTTCGATCTGTTGGCCCTGCGCGACAGGCTGGGGCTGCGCAGTTGTATCAATACCGTTTTGCGGATGTGGAACCCCTGCGGTGCGCGGGCTTCGGTTCAGGGGGTGTTTCATCCGTCTTATCGCGGGCTGCAGTCGCGGGCAGCGGCGCTGCTCGGAGATCGAAGCCTGACCGTAATCAAGGGCGGGGGTGGTGAATTCGAACGCCATCCCGGCAAAGATGTCGCCATCTTTGGTCTGCGGGAGCAGGCCGAATTGCATGAGATTGCCCTGGCCAGGTTGGCCAGTTTGCGGCGCTTGCGTAAACCCAATTATCCTATTGATATTGTATCGCTTTGGTCAGGTCGGCAAAAAGAACCCTTTGCTGTCGAGACCGTCATCGGGACTGCCGCGCTGGCGCTGTGGACACTGGATCACGGTGCGGGGCTGGCAGAGGCCACAGACCTGGCAACCGAGTTATGGCACAGCCGTCACAACAGATCCCGGAGGAGCGCATGAAATCCCTTCCCATGTTCATACAGTGGCGTGGATGGAGCAGGCTCCTGGACGCCAATTTGGGGGATCTGGATACCCTGGTCGAAACTCTGCGCCGCCGGTTCAGGGGCCGCGAACCTGCGCGAAATAGCTGGGGCAAACCCCATATCAAGTCCACGGCTTTGCCGGTGCAGGATCTCGGCTCGGTGGCGCTGGTTGGTGCCGGGCCGGGCTCCAAGGACCTTATCACGTTGCGCGGTCTTCGGCGGTTGCAAGAGGCGGATGTCATCTTTTATGACCGATTGATTGACCCCGAATTGCTTGATCATGCGCGCGACGATGCTGAGCGGATCTATGTCGGCAAGGCGCCTGGCCATCACCATTGGCCACAGGAGAAAATCTCTGGCGTTTTGGTGGATTATGCCCGTCAGGGAAAGCGGGTGGTGCGCCTCAAATGTGGCGATCCCGGCGTATTTGCCCGTGGCGCAGAGGAGGTCGACGCCTTGAGCGCCGCTGGCATTGTGCATGAAATCGTGCCAGGCGTCACCGCAGCCAGCGCCGCCTCTGCAGCTCTTGGCGGGTTCCTGACTGAGCGCGGCACCTGCAACACGCTGGTGTTTGTCACCGGCCAATCAGAGACCCTGGCCCGGCAAACCGACTGGATCTCTCATTTGCAACCCGGCACTCGCATCGCGGTCTATATGGGGGTGGGGTCAGCTGGCAGCCTGGCGCAGGCGCTGTGTGACGCTGAAATGGAACAGAAGGTCAGCATCGACATCGTGTCACGCGCGCAGCAAAAGGATCAGGTCCTGGCCAGATGTTGTGCTGCTTCGCTGGTGGAGACAATCGCGCGAGAGGGCATTTCCAACCCGGCGATCCTGTTTTTGACACGCCCGCATGATTAGGAAAAGTGCCGGGTCAATATGCGCGCGTGATGGGGGTGATCCACAATATCTTGTGGATGTCTCAAGATTGTGCTACGCATAGTCGATATCAAGGCGTCTTCGTAGTCTGCGACAGGAGGCTCTTGGACCTGATGAATTCGAACTGAATTGCACCTGAAATTCGGGCGAAATCCCGACCGTCGGTTTGAGGCGCAGTTCCAGACTTGACCGGGAGTGAGTGTGCTTGCTCTGGACATCGTGAAGGACCAGGCAGTTTGAAACACGGGCAGTGAAAGAACGATCCTGAGCGATGAAACTGACCTCCTCCATCTTGGCGGGGGTCATTTTTTGGGCCCAAAACGCGCTATCGTAAGAGAGATCTCGGTTCTGGTCAGAATCCAGATATGTGATCGCAGGCCAGCACTGTTTCTACAGTTACTTTGTATTTTTCATGCAACCATCTGTAAATAAAGGTAATTCAAGTTTACCCGCAGAGTGTCGCAAGGCCTGACTTTGCGTCATGACGTCAGGGAGCCTATTGCTCTGCAAAAGTAGTCCACATACGAACTAACGCATGTGAAAACTTGGACAGTTCAATTGCGGATGGGATCATGGCCGAACATCTACGTGTCTTTCATCAGTTGCAGGTGGCGCATTCTGCGCTGTTTCGTGCTGCCGATCGGCGCACGCGCCAGGCGGTTGGGTTAAGTACAAGCCAGATTGCGGTTCTTTTTGTGCTGTCACAAATGGATGGCCAGCCCATTTCCGAGATCGCCAAACAGCTCTCGATGGGGAAGTCGGGCCTGACGGGGCTGGTGGATCGTATGGTGGATCGCAGCCTGGTGGAGCGCCGTCCCTCGCGCAAGGACGGGCGGGTGATCAATATTCATCTGCAGCCGGCAGGGCAAGAGATTCTGGCCCAGGCCAAACGGGAAACCGGGCATTTCAATGCGGCGCTTCTGGATCCATTTAGCGATTCAGAACAGCAGGTTATCCATCAGTTCCTGAACCATCTGATCCACCAGGCAGACAGCATCATCAATCCGCCGCAAGACGTTAATGAAGACCAGGGAGATCTCGATGACACCGTCGGTAACACGTGAAAAAATCAGTTTTGAAACCTGCGATGGCGTGAGCCTGAAAGGGGATCTGATCCGAGGTGAAGATCCGCAATTGGCGGTTCTGATTTCGGCTGGAACCGGATTTCCACGCCAGTTTTATCAACCGCTTGCAGAGTTTCTGGCCGAACGCGGTGCTGTGGTTCTGACCTATGACTACCGCGGCATTGCGGAATCCCGTAGTGGCGATCTTGCAAAATCCACGATCGATCTGCCGGACTGGGGGCGTTTCGACATGGTTGCTGCCGTCGAGACCCTGGCTCAATCCGCCCCGGGGCTGCGGATTACGCATCTCGCCCATAGTGTTGGCGGACATTTTCTCGGCCTGATGTCGAATCATCACCGGATTGATCGCCATGCCTTTATTGCGGTGGGAAGCGGATATTTTGGCGTTCATCATCTGCGCAATCGGCCGCTTGAGCTGTATTTCTGGTGGGGGCTTGGGACCTATTCCTTGTTGCGCTGGGGGCATCTCAAAGCAATTGGGGGGTGGTCTGGCGAAGCGCTTCCGCCCCGGGTATTTCGCACCTGGCGTCGCTGGAGCCAACGTCGAAGCTACTTTCGACCCGATTTTGACCACGCGCTGAAGCCGCAGCACTATGGCGAAGTGACGGCCCCCATTCGGTCCTGGATCTTTGAGGACGACCCGATTGCCACCTCGAAATCGGCACAGGATTTGATGGGCTGCTACCCCAACGCGCCCAAATCACTGCAACTCAGATCGCCTTCGGACATCGGTGTAAAGCGTATCGGTCACGACGGTGCGTTTCGGCCCGGGCGCGAGCGTCTGTGGCAGGAGTGCTGGGACTGGCTTTCACAACCCGATCTAGCTGGCTGAAATCTATGTAAATCATTCAAAATGACAACGACAGGACTGCACCAATGAGCGATACAATTACCCTCCACACACAAGATCGCGTCACGACACTGACCATCAGCCGCCCTCGTAAGCGCAATGCCATTACACAGGCCATGTATGGCGCCATGGCCGATGCCTTGCAGGCCTATGGCCACTCTGATGATGCGCGCGCCTTTGTGATTACCGGAGCTGAGGATTACTTTACTGCAGGCAATGACTTGCAGGATTTTTCAACCGCGTCGCACGATGGCGATCTGCCCCCAGTCGCACGGTTTCTCGACGCCATTTCCCAATGTCCAAAACCGGTGATTGCCGCGGTGAATGGACCAGCCATCGGGGTGGGGCTGACGATGCTGTTGCATTGTGACCTAGTCTATGCGGCCGAAAGCGCGAGTTTTACCGCGCCCTTTGTCAAATTGGGCCTGGTGCCAGAAGCAGCTTCCTCGTTATTGCTCTCTGCCTCGGTGGGCATGGCGGTTGCCAATGATATCTTGCTGGCGGGTCGCAGCTTGAACGCCCAAGAAGCCCATGACTATGGATTGATTTCAAGGATCTTTCCTGATGCAGACTTGACCTCTGAGGTCGCAGCCATAGCAGTACATGTTGCACAATCCGCGCCAGAGGCAGTGCGATTGTCAAAATCTCTGATCCGCAATCGCAGGGATGAGGTCGCGCTGCAGATGCAGAAAGAGGCTGAACACTTTGTGGCTCAATTGAAATCGCCTGAGTTTGCCGAAGTTGTTGCCGCTATGATGCAAAAGCGTCAGCCGTCCTTCTTCTGATAGATCCGGAAGGTTCCGCGCGCGTCAGGGGGCGGCATTCGTCAATGGGGCGGGTTTCTCTTGACCCGCCTTACCTGGGCGCGGGCCTGATCTATGGTGGAATACCAACCGTAGGGGAAGGGTTGCGTACCAATCCGTTGGCGCGCATCGTGCTCGCCGTCAAAAATCGGCTCAAGCGTGAGCAACTTCTTTGGTGGCGGTGATACTGCGCCTGAGCCCCGCGCTAGCCAGGCTCACCCGTTCAGCGGCAGGGCAAAGCCACCAGCACATACCTGGCTCATTCTTGGGCGGTGAGATTGGCCGGGGGTTCCGCCGTGTGGGTGAGAACGGGCCAGAGACGATCTGGAACTCGAAGGGCGCCTATGTGGCCCATGCAGGCGCGACGGAACGTCTGTCACGGATGCGGAAAGGGCCGGGCCGATGATGGCGGCTCTGGGTGGTGGATTACGCAAGGCCATGGGTCGGGCACAGGTTACAGCCGCGCCAGTTCTCGAGCAGATCCAGCGCCCGCGCTTTGAAACCGGCGCAACGGGGCAGGAACAGTCAGCTGCGGCTGCCGGGCCAGCCTCCCAGGTGGTGCAACATATCCAGATTGTGGCGGCGCATTTGTCTGTGGCCCAGATCGCTGATGAAATCGAGCGCCGGGGCAGGGCCGCGCAATCTGGTGCGCTGTTTGATGAGCCCCACGGCTATGGACAATGCGAGGGCGGATGATGGCAGGCAGAATGATGCAGCTTGGGCTCTATCAGTTCAGTATCGAAAACGCGGCCTATCAACGCCTGTTTCGCTCGACCGAATACCGATGGGCAGCAATTGAGCAGATCGGCAAACAAAACGCGCTGCAGTTCACTGGCCTGGGTGGAGATACGATCACGCTGCAGGGCGTCATTTACCCCCATTTCAAGGGCGGGCTGGGTCAGGTCGACAGGATGCGCTTGACGGCTTCACTGGGGCTGCCTCTGCCCCTGATCGCGGGCACTGGCAAGGTGCTGGGCATTTGGGTGATCGAGCGGGTGAGCGAGGGGCAACGCACCTTTGCAGATCGTGGCGCACCGCTGCGGCAAGACTTCACAATCAACGTCAGGAAATACGATGGCGGACTCCGCAGCCTCCTACCATTCTAAAGATGGCGATACGGTCGATGAGATCGTCTGGCGCCACTATGGAAACACTGTTTCCGGTGCCTTTGAGCGCGTTCTCGAAACAAACCGGGGCCTGGCAGATCTGGGGCCGGTTCCGCCGGTTGGCACAATCGTTTTGCTGCCGGTGTTCGAAGAAACCAAAGAAGCAGAGAGCGTCAGCTTATGCGACTGATGGTATTTCTGCCCATGTTTCGGGTCGAGGTGGATGGCGAGAACATCAGCAGGGTTCTGGCTCCGCGTATGTCCAGCCTGACGGTCACGGACGGGGCCGGGGTTCAGTCGGATCAGGTGACAATTACGCTAAGCGATACCGGGCTCTTTGGGCGTCTGCAGGAGCCGCGCCAGGGGGCTGAAATCAAGATCTGGATGGATTACCCCCCTGCAACTGCAATACATGGGCCTGTTCATCGCTGACAGATCAGAAAAAGCGCAGCTGGCCTGCAGGCACCAAGATTGGCGACATGGTGAAGAAAGTAGCTGTCGAGCATGGCCTGCAATCCTCTGTCTCACAACGCCTCTTGGCGGTGGCTCTGCCGCATATCGACCAGATTGATGAAAGCGATATGAACCTGCTTTCCCGTGTCGCCAGAAATCACGACGCAATCGCCAAACCCGGCGACGGGCGATTGATTATGGCAAAACGTGGCGAGAGCCTCACCGCATCGGGAAAGCCAATGCCAGAGCTGCATATTAAGCCAAGCGATGTGAGCACTTGGACCTATAGTAACAGCCTGCGGGCCAAGACCGGGGCAGTGATCGCCACCTACCAGGATCTGAGCAAAGGTAAGCCACTGGAATGCCAGGCGGGTGAGGGCGTCCCGGTGCGGCGACTGAGACGCCGCTTCCCAAACAAGGCGGCAGCGCAACAGGTGGCAAGCTCCGAGTTGAGCCGGATCAAACGCGCCGGGCGGACGCTATCGATCAGCATGAAGGGGTACCCAGAGGCCAAGGCAGAGACGCGTCTGATACCGCGCAAATTCCGGTCCTATGTGGACGAGCCTTGGTTGATCACCCAGGCGGTGCACTCTCTGGACCGCAGTGGATATCGCACCAGAATTTCAGCTGAGCCCATTGGATAAGGAAGTGAATAATTAACCCTCGCTGAGAGAGTAAAAGTTACCCCTTTTAGGTGAGGTTACGGAGATCGAGATTGAAGATTAAATTTGTATTTGGTTAAATCACTATCCCGTTGTAGCGTATCATTGCATGTTTATCCCAGTGCATTTTTTGGTCCTTGTTTGGGTGGTGTCTTGTTTTGAAAATGTCCTTTGTTGCGTTAGGTCTGATTCTGTGTTTGCAATTGCCTGGTTGTCAATTGGAGGAGGGGCTTGGTTCTCCTCTATCCTTTTCAGGTTCCAGTTCATCAACCTGTAGTCAGGAAATTCAACTACAGCTCGTGAGTTCGGTGGATATCTTGGCAGAGCGTGGATTCAGCGGTGACCAAATCGCTGGTTTTCTAGTCAATGCGATTGAGCGAGATGAAGTTGATTGCCCGAGCGAAGGTCCTTGGGCTGACCGATTAGAACAACGGTTTGGTACGACATATGGGGATCCCATACTCGATGCCTTTGTGTATGATATCCATACTGGCGCGCGTTACGACATGCGCAATCCGGCGCAAGTCGCAAAGTCTCTACCAGACTGTTACAAGTCAGAGAATATCCACTCGGCTTGCAACCCTAAGTTTCACCCTCGATACCCTGACCCTGTCCTTCAGGAAAAACTCATGGAAACCGCGGAGAAGGTTTGCTGGGAGGATCCTCAGTGGGGTGAAACGTGCGAATATCTTATTGATACACCCAAGGCTTGTTTGCTAAATCGAAATTGGAAGAAATTTTGCAAAACACCTGAAAGCTGGGACGGATGTTGGAGCTTCCCTCGAGCTGATCTGATTACCGCTCCCCCACCAAGAGCGGTCCAAAGCAGGATACAATTGGCTGCTGCTAAGCGCTTGGATGTAGAAACGGTAGCCGAACAAGTGGCCCCACCACAAACTTCTGCAAGGCCAGTTTCGCAGCCGCAGGGAAACTACTGTGCTGACCTAGATATCTTCTAGAGGGGGGGAGGCCAATGTCATCTTCACGTGTCTTTTCCTTCCTCGCCCTTTGCGGTTTGTGTTTCGTTTTTGGAGCAGCCGAAGCTCTGTCGGACAACGGTTTTCAAGACCATCAACGAAAAGTTGGTTTGATCATCGGTGTTGGTGACTACAGCCATGTCCCTGCGTTGAGCAATCCCGAAAACGATGCGCGTGATGTTGGCGAGTCCTTAAATCGATTGGGTTTTGAGCTAATAGTCGCGCTCAATCCCGATAGGGCTGCGTTACTGGATTCCATCGCAAGGTTTAAGAATTTGGTGCGTAACTCGGATATTGCCGTGTTGTACTATGCTGGCCATTCAATTCAGGTGGACAACCAAAATTTTGTCATTCCGACAGATGCTCTGTTACGCAAACCCGATGATGTTGAAAATTTCCTGTTGCCGATCTCTGATTTGTCCAGAGTTATGGAGGAAGAAGCTGCTGTCAAAATAGTCATACTTGATGCTTGTCGAGACAATCCATTTTTGACCAGCGCGACCAAGATTGTCAGCGAAGCAGGGGGAGGGCAGACGATTGGCCGAGGTTTGGCAGCCTTTCCTGAACCTCTAGCCCTCGAAAGGGTTCGACCAGAACAAGCATATGGGTCGGTGATTGCATATGCTGCTGCGCCAGGCCGTACTGCATCGGATGGTGTAGATAATAACAGCCCCTACACAGCGGCCTTGTTGGAGTATCTTGAAGAACCTGGACTTGAAATCGGGCAGATGTTCAGAAAAGTGGCTTCCAAGGTTCTCATGGCTTCCAACGGCCAGCAACGACCAGAGTATTTGGTACGCTTGACGGATGAAGTCTATTTTCGAGTTCCGGAGCCGACACGCTGCGATTTCTTGGCTGCTGCACCTTACAATGCAATCGGAGTAAGGGGAGTCGATTTTGAGAGAATTGCTTTTCGTGACGCAATCCCGGCTTGCGAAGAAGCTCTCAGATCAGACCCTTCACACCCTCGGCTTTTGTTTAACCTTGGTCGATCCCATGATGCCGCTGGAAATTTTAAAGAAGCGATAGCTTATTATCGTGAATCTTCTGCACTTGATTACCCTGCTGCGACGAGCAGCTTGGGTGTAATGCACATCAACGGTCAGGGAGTTCCCCAAGACTTTATTGAGGGTACAAGACTGTTGAAAATCGCGCGTTCCCTTGGGTCGCGGACTGCAAAAATTTCGCTATCATATTCGGATTTTTCGGTGTTGTTCGAAAGGAACGAGTTTCGTCAAGTTCAGAGGAAGCTGAAAGAGCTAGGGTATTACAAGGGTAGCCTCGACGGGGACTTCGGACAAGCTTCAGAAAGAGCATTGGAAAAATTTCAAAGGGCCTCCAGACTCCGCTTGTCAGGATTGACCCTTGAAACACTGGATCAGCTTGAACTGGTTGAAATTATTCCAAACTATGAGCTCAACTAATCAGCCTTTTGGAAAGAGGGTTATGAGTAGTGTTCAGCTAAATGCTTCAAGTCTTGGCTGTAAGACTTTTGTCTCACGTTATCTTTGGCCTCCTGTCCACCGGCACCGATTGGAAATATAAGCTGCAGCTTGTTCCGGAGCCGGTGCCCCTGTCTCAAATCCAGACAGAGGCTGCCGCAAGTTCAATCGCAGGTGAAAGCCTGTCCCTGAAACCCGCTGCCCTGTCCGGTGCTCTGGGTGGGGCAATACCTGGCACGCTTACGATCCTGATCAAGGGCACCATGACCAGGGGCAAGGATCCTGTCAGCTATGCAAATGCAATCCCGTTCCGCTGGAAACTTTCCGGCGATGATTATCTTGATCTGATCATTTCGACCTATGGCAGCCACACGGGGCGGCCCTATTTCAGAACCAATATTGGCGGCAGCAAAAGCGAGGTTTCCGGCCCGGATACTGCCTATCCGCTGGGGATAGAGGTTGAATTCGCGCTCGCCATTGTGATCGATGGCGGCACGGTTGAAGGCTTTTACAATGGCGTGTCAGCCTGGGTTCCAGCTTTCCCGGCCTTCCTGATCTGCTGGCAGTCGCGCCAGAGATCTTCCCGGCCGAGGCCGGTGCAACGGTTCGCGAGCTGCACGTCTGGCCAGAGGCGCTGCCTGCTGCGGTGATGCTGGCGGCCACGTCCTGAGATTGGGTCTGAACGATTCCTGCTTGGACGCTCGAAATGCGCAGCTTGTCTCGTTCTCTTATGGGATTCTGTTACGTGTAACAGAAACTAGGAAAACTTGGATCAGCTAAGTCATTGGGAAAATGGCGCACCTGAGAGGATTCGAACCTCTGGCCTCTGCCTTCGGAGGGCAGCGCTCTATCCAGCTGAGCTACAGGTGCCTAGATGTGGCGTTGTATAGCGGCCAAGCCAATACGCCGCAATGGGAAAAACCGCCAAGCGGCTGAAAAACAAAACCTGTTTTTTGACCGGCCGATTTTGGCTCCCAGAGTTTGGCCAATTTGCCGACAGGCAGTGACAGAGGCATGGTGCGAACGACGTAACAAAAGGGTGTTTCGCTTTGGCGGAGGTCATGAGGTATTCAAAGGGGGGGGCGAAGTGGCGAGCCTGCATCTCTGGCCTGTCGACCCGAACAGTCAGGTGTAGCGCTGGGAGCTTGCCTGGCCAGCTGGCGCGGTCAGTTGGTCGCAATATGGTTGTAGAACAAGGAGGTGGCGCTAACAGAGACAGAGCACTCAGAACCACCGCACAACCCGATGCGCGTGCCTTCGATTACCTAATCCGGATGTCGGTGATCCCGGTGCGCGGGCTACCAGCGGCGGTCGCAATGGGGGTGTAACGGGTTCAGCCGTTCCAGCTGCGGACAATGCCGCAATCCATATGGACGAAATTCGAGCCCCGGTACTTGCCAACCCCACCGGCGCGGCAGGCCTTTGCGGCATTGGCCATTTGGCTGACCGATCGGGACGCCAGGCGCAAATCAGCGGCCTGACCCCGCATGTGCAGCGAGTTCTTCGCCACACCACGCGAGCGGCTGCGCAGCATCGCGTTGGTCTTTGGGCTGCGATAGCCCGACAGCATCATGTAGGGTTCGTTGACATCCAAAAGGTTATGGGAGGCGGCCATGATGTCGATGGTGCGCAGATCGATGGCTTTGACGTCATCGGTCCGCCAGTCACGCATGAAGTGGTTCACTTCGCGCACAGCGTCTTTGATGTAATCGCCGTCAATCCAATAGACCATATCGATACGTTCGCCGGTACGACCCGAAAACATCCGGATACGACGAATATCGCCGCCACCACGAAGAAACCCTGCTGCCTTGGAGAAGGTTGGTGCCGCGACGATGGTTGTCGCTGCGAATGCACCAAGAAGTGCCCGCCGGGTCATGCCCGTCTTTGCTGTCTCTGCCATGTCTTAACTACGCCATCCCGAACGAGTTTAGTCCTGCCTATGCCCGATGTTACGGGCCTAATGCGCTTTTCAGTCTGGAGGCTGTATGCCACAGAGAGAATCAATAACCAAGGATCGTTTCCTTTGACGTCCGTCTCGCGAAGGTTTTCGGCAAAATTTTGCGCAAAAGGGGACGAGTGGTTAATTTTTCCCCTAAGCGTGACGAAGATTAACCTGTTTATGCGACTGCAACGCACCATTAAGAGACTGTCATAAACTGGTTTCTAAAACGTGAATGGACATTTGGGCCTGCCTTTCACCAAAATTTCATGTAGCTGCCGTCATAATTGCTGCGCATTGCTGTTGAGGACTTAATAATATGACCAAAACCCTGTTCCCAAGCCGAGCGTCACGTCTCAAGTGCGGACTTTTTGCCTTGGCACTGAGCGGAGTAGGGAGCCTTGGTTTGGCCCCGATGGCATCGGCACAATCCACCGCCTTTCGTCAGGCGGTAGCGGAACAGGCTTCGGTTAACGATGCGGTGGCGCAGTTCTATCGTGAAAACACCTATGCTGCTCTCTGGACCGCCGGTGATGAGGCCGCATCGTTGCGTCGGGCCGCCTTGCTGCGGGCCCTGGAAGAGGCCTCTGCCCATGGTCTGCCGGATCAATCCGGCAAGGCCGCAGCGTTGGTGGAGCAGATGCGCGCGGCCCGTACCGCCCGCGATTTTGGTCAGGTGGAGGCCGCTCTTAGTACCGCCTTTGTTAACTATGCCGCAATGCTGCAAACCGGCCTGCTGAAGCCGTCCTCGATTGATGATGGCATGGTCCGCAAGCGGCGGGACAGCGATGGTGCCGCCCTTCTTGTGGGAATGCGCGACAATCAACCCTTTGCCTATTTGCGCAACTTGATCCCGGCGTCGCCGCAGTACCGTGCCTTGATGCGCGAAAAACTGCGTCTGGAGCAGCTGATGGCTGCGGGCGGATGGGGCCCGACGGTACCGGGCAAAAAGCTGCAGCCAGGAGATCAGGGCAGCCAGGTGGTCGCTCTGCGCAACCGGCTGGTGGCCCTGGGATATATGACGCGCAGCGCCACCGCGCTTTATGATCGCGAGATGGAACAGGCGGTGGAGCGGTTCCAGTCGGATCATGGTCTCGAAGTGGACGGTGTCGCTGGTGGTGGCACGTTGAAGGAAATCAACCGCCCGGTTCGCGATCGGTTGAAATCTGTGATTATCGCCATGGAGCGCGAGCGTTGGCTGACGCCCGAGCGCGGCGAACGTCACATTCTGGTCAACCAGACCGATTTCACCGCCAAGATCGTCGACAATGGTGATGTAACCTTTGAGACCCGCTCGGTCATCGGCAAGAACCAGTCGGATCGCCGCTCACCCGAGTTCTCTGATGTCATGGAACACATGGTGATCAATCCAAGTTGGTATGTGCCGCGCTCGATCATCACCAAGGAATATCTGCCCAAACTGCGCAACAACCCAAATGCGGTGGGCCATATCCAGATCACCGACAGCCGGGGCCGCGTGGTCAACCGTGGCTCGGTCGATTTCTCGCAGTTTACCGCCCGTAGCTTTCCCTATGCAATGAGGCAGCCGCCCAGCCGTAGCAATGCGCTGGGTCTGGTCAAGTTCATGTTCCCCAACAAGTACAATATCTATCTGCACGACACGCCACAAAAAAGCCTGTTCAAACGCGAGGTTCGCGCCTTTTCGCATGGCTGTATCAGATTGGCGCAACCTTTTGAATTTGCATATGCTCTGCTGGCGCGTCAGACCGAAAACCCCAAGGACTTCTTTCACCGTATCCTGAACTCCGGCAAGGAGACCAAGGTGGAGTTGGACCAGAAGGTGCCTGTTCACATTATCTACCGAACCGCCTATGTGTCCAACAAAGGCCGGGCCGAGTTCCGCCGGGATGTCTATGGGCGCGATGCCAAGGTCTGGGCCGCACTGGAGCGGGCTGGGGTGGCGCTTCCTGACCTCCAGGGGTAATTCAGGGGCCCGCATTGCGCTGCGTGTTGCCAGGAAAGGGCCCCACATATGTACACCGTTCGCCAGATCGCTGACTCCCTTGGGCTTGTGGCACAGGGAGACCTGGAGCTTGTTATTCTGCGGGCGGCTGAGCCTCAGGAGGCAGGGCCACAGGATCTGGCAATGGCCACCGCCGCCAAATATGCCGAAGGCCTGCCCAAAGGCGGCGCGCAGGTGGCGCTGCTCTGGGAGGGGGCGGATTGGCAGCAACTTGGTCTCAAGGCTGCAATCTTTGCACCGCGGCCCCGCATGGCCCTGTCTGGCGTGACAAGGATGCTGGATCAGGGGCAGGGATTTGAGGCTGGGATCCATCCCTCAGCTGTCATCGACCCCAGCGCAGTATTGGCCGAAGGGGTCAGTGTCGGACCGCTGAGCATCATTGCGGCGGGGGCCAAGATCGGCAAGGGATCCGTGATCGGGCCGCATTGCTATATCGGGGCCGATGTGGAGATCGGGGCGCAGGCGCAGCTGCGCGAAATGGTGTCGATTGGGGCCCGGGCCAAGATCGGTGAGCGGTTTCGCGCCCAGCCGGGCGTGCGCATTGGTGGCGATGGGTTCTCCTTTGTTACGCCTGAGGTCTCTACAGTGGAAACCGCGCGCAAAACCATGGGGGACCAGGGCGACGCCGAGGCGCAAAGCTGGCTTCGCATTCATTCGCTCGGTGCGGTAACCGTTGGAAATGATGTGGAAATGGGCGCCAATTGCACCATCGACAACGGCACCATTCGAGATACCGTGATCGGGGATGGCAGCAAATTGGACAACCAAGTGCACCTGGGTCACAACACCCGTGTCGGCCGGGATTGCCTGCTCTGTGGTCAAACCGGCGTGTCTGGCTCCGTTGACATCGGCAACAATGTGGTGCTGGGCGGTCAGTGCGGTGTGGCGGACAATATATTTATCGGCGATGGCGTGATCGCAGCGGGTGGCACCAAAATCCTGTCGAATGCTCCGGCGGGCCGGGTGATGATGGGATATCCGGCGGTAAAGATGGATACGCATACCGATATGTACAAGGCGCAGCGCCGGTTGCCGCGCATACTGCGTGACGTCGAGGCGCTGAAAAAGGCTGTTTTCAAATAGCCTATTAGCCGGTACATCTGCCACAACACCACAGATCGGGGGCGTCATGAGCACTCAGGACCAGGTCATAGCCATTATCGCTGAACAGGCGCTGTTGGAGCCATCAGATGTAACCCTTGCCAGCACTCTGGAGGATCTCGGGATCGACAGTATGGGGCTGGTGGAATGCATCTTTGCAATCGAAGAAGAATTCGACATTTCCATACCCTTCAATGCCAATACCCCCGAAGCCAGTGATTTTGACATCTCGAATGTTACGGCCATTATTGCTGGGATTGACAAACTGCTGTCACAAAAGGCGTGATATCAGCGCTTGAATTCTTGGGGAATTTGACATGAAGCGCGTTGTTGTCACCGGAGCCGGAACTATCAATGCCCTGGGCCATAGCGTGGCGGCTACCTATGAGGCCATGCGCGAGGGTCACTGTGGAATTGGTGCACTGGAATTCCGCGATGTGGAGCGGCTTGCCATCAAGATTGGCGGCCAGGTGCATGGGTTCGAGGCCGAGGGGCGGTTCAACCGCCAGCAAATGGCACTTTATGACCGCTTTACCCAGTTTACCTTGACCGCGGCGAAAGAGGCCATCGCGCAATCCGGCCTGGAGTTTCACGGTGAACTGGCGGCAAAATCGGGCGTGGTTCTGGGCACGGCGGGGGGCGGTGTCTCGACCTGGGATGACAATTACCGCTCTGTCTATGAGGACGGAAAAAATCGGGTGCATCCCTTTGTGGTGCCAAAGCTGATGAACAACGCCGCCGCCAGCCATGTCTCGATGGAGTTCAATCTCAAGGGCCCCAGTTTCACTGTCTCTACCGCCTGTTCTTCGTCCAATCACGCCATGGCGCAGGCCTTTCAGATGGTGCGGTCAGGCATGAGCCCGGCAATGGTGACCGGTGGGTCTGAATCGATGCTCTGTTTTGGTGGGGTCAAGGCCTGGGAAGGTCTGCGGGTCATGTCCAAGGAGGCCTGCCGGCCGTTCAGTGCCAATCGCAACGGCATGGTCCAGGGCGAAGGTGCCGGCATCTTTGTCTTTGAAGACTACGATCATGCGCGGGCCCGCGGCGCAGAGATCCTGTGTGAGGTTCTGGGATTTGCCATGTCCTCTGATGCCGCTGACATCGTGATGCCCAGCAAACAGGGGGCGGCACGGGCCATCGCTGGGGCGTTACAGGATGCACGGATTGATCCGGATCGCGTGGGTTATATCAACGCCCATGGCACCGGCACTGTGGCTAATGACAAAACCGAATGTGCCGCTGTGGCGGATGTCTTTGGACCACATGCGGATCAGTTGATGATCTCTTCGACAAAATCCATGCATGGCCATCTGATCGGCGGTACCGGTGCGGTTGAGCTCTTGGCCTGCATCATGGCGCTAAAGGATGGGGTGATTGCCCCAACCATCGGCTATGAGGAAGCAGACCCGGAATGCGCCTTGGATGTGGTGCCCAATGAGGCCCGCGACGCCAGGGTTGAGGTGGCACTGTCCAATGCCTTTGCCTTTGGCGGCCTGAACGCTGTTCTGGCACTGGGGCGGGTCTGAATTTCCTTCACCGGCGATGATTCAACAAAAAGACCGGCACGAGCAGGGCTCGGCCGGTCTCTGATTTTCACTGTGGAACAGGGTTATTGCGTGACCACATCTACAACGTTGTAGCCGGCCGTAAAGCCTTTGAGGGACATCTTCATTTCCACCAGTTGATCAGGGGCGGGCGCGGGGCGCAAGGACAGGACCGCTTCGCTACCCTGTTTGAAGGCGTCGATATCCGCCTGGGTCAACCCGATCTGAGCCACACAACCTAGCGGGTTACAGAAGGAATAATTGTATCTCTTGCCGGGGGCGCCATCGACCGAAATGGTCAGGGCTGCAGTCAGCAGAGTTTCCAGTGGCACGATGATGGTGGCCCCAGCCACGGCCTGGCCGCCGGCCTGATTGATCCGGAACAGGGAGACCTCGGCCATCGGGTTGCCGTTGGGATCGGTCAGGATTTGCAGCAACGAACAGGGGTCAGTTTCGGCCTCGGTCTTGACGCAGGCCAGATCCCAGTCGCCATGGGTCTCTTTTGCATAGCGATCGCCTAGCTGCGGCGTGCCATCATCGACGGGCTGACCGAGGTCCAATATCTGATCGGCGGTAGCGGTATCTGCCTGCGTGGTCGAATCAGCAGTATCTGTGGCGGTCTCTTGAGCGGCCAGCGGGCTGGTCAAAGCCATCAGGGCGGCCAGGGTGATCGGCGTTAGGGACTTGATCATGAATGCCTCGTTTCTCACAGGTCGTTTGAACAGGCTGTATCATGTTGCACGGGGGGTGTCAGGTCACAAATCCTCAGATCGGCGGGGAATTGTCCAGCCTGTGACGCAGTGGCGAAATCCTTGGTACAAAAGCAAAAAAGGAAGCTCTCCGGCTTCCTTTTCTGTGTAGTCTCTCCCCGTCGGACTGGCCGACTTAGTTATTGCGTAGGAAGGTACGAGAGGGTTGGGCATTGGTCAACATGCAATCTTTAAAAAATACGCCAGCAGCCTGCTTTACCCAGATTTGCGCGAAATACGGGCAAAAAAAGGGCCGTGCTATGAGCACGGCCAGTCTGACAGGGAGGAAATGCCCATCCATGGCTCGATTAGGAGAGGACGGGCCTGATATTGATCGCATATAAAAGTTAAGGATCAGTGTTCATTTCGAGACGGGTGGCACCTGGGCTCCAATGCGGGAAAAGGATGATTATGACCAATAAGATTTTCATAGGCGGCGGTGGCGAAGGGTACGGTGTGCCGCAGGAGATGAGTTTCAAATATGCCAATCGTCACGGGCTGATCGCAGGGGCCACCGGTACCGGAAAAACTGTCACGCTACAGATCTTGGCCGAGAGTTTCTCGCAGGCCGGGGTGCCGGTGATCCTGGCGGATGTTAAGGGGGATCTTTCGGGCCTGGCCAAATCCGGAACTGCGGATCACAAACTGCACGACGCCTTTATGGGGCGGGCCAAAACGATTGGCTTTGACGATTATCACTACCACAGTTGCCCGGTCACCTTTTGGGACCTGTTTGGTCAGCAGGGCCATCCGGTGCGCACAACCGTGGCAGAGATGGGCCCCTTGCTGCTGGCGCAATTGCTGGAGCTGAGCGAGGCCCAAGAGGGCATTTTGAACATCGCCTTCCGTCTCGCCGATGAACAGGCGCTGCCGTTGCTGGACCTGAAGGATCTGCAGGCGCTTCTGGTCTGGATTGGCGAGAACCGCAGCACGCTGTCGCTGCGCTACGGCAATGTCTCCCCGGCCTCGGTTGGGGCCATTCAGCGACGCCTTCTGGTGTTGGAAAACCAGGGCGGAGCGGATCTCTTCGGGGAACCGGCGCTGGAGTTGGCGGATCTGATGCGCCAGGACAGCGCCGGGAGTGGAATGATCAATATCCTGGCCTCGGACAAGTTGATGGCGGCACCCAAGCTCTATGCGACCTTCCTGCTTTGGTTGCTGAGCGAGCTGTTTGAGGAGCTGCCGGAAGTGGGCGACCCGGAGAAGCCCAAATTGGTCTTTTTCTTTGATGAGGCCCATCTGCTGTTTGAAGATGCGCCCAAGGCCTTGGTCGACAAGGTGGAGCAGGTGGCCCGTCTGATCCGCTCCAAGGGGGTGGGGATCTATTTCATCACCCAGAACCCGGCAGATGTGCCCGAGGATATCCTGGGCCAATTGGGCAACCGTATTCAACATGCCTTGCGGGCCTTTACCGCCCGGGATCGCAAGAACCTGAGACTGGCGGCGGAGACCTATCGCGAGAACCCCCGCTTTGCCACCGAAGCGGCCATCCGCGAGGTGGGCGTTGGCGAGGCGGTGACCTCGATGTTGCAGAAAAAGGGCATCCCCGGCGTGGTCGAACGCACGCTGATCCGCCCGCCCAGCAGCCAATTGGGACCCATCAGTGCTGCCGAGCGCGCAGATTTTCTAAAGACCTCTGATATGGCCGGCAAATACGACACCCCCCTGGATCGCCATTCGGCTTATGAAATCCTGGCTCAGCGCACGGCCAAAGCGGCGCAGGAGGCTGAGGTTGCGCAAACTTCTGCGGAGGAGGCACCGGACCCCATGGCGCGCGAATTCAATGCAGCCCGTCGCTATTCCGGGTCGCGGGTCCCGCGCTCTTCCTCCCGCAGCTATCGCCCCAAAGATACCTTTGCTTCGGCCATGTCACAGGCGGTGATCAAGGAGCTGAAAGGCACCACCGGGCGGCGCATCGTGCGTGGAATCCTGGGTGGGTTGTTCAAGGGCAGATAAGACGAGACAGGCGCTGGTTTGCACCAGCGCCTGTGCCTCCCGGCGGGGGATATTTGGGGCCAAATGAAATCTGGTCCAATAAGAAAGGGCCGCCACTGGTTTGGGGCGGCCCTTGTTTTATTTTTCAGGAATGAGCCCGCGCGGGCTGAACCTGAGCACCAGGAGCAGGATAAGCCCCATGGTGAAGAGCCGCATATGGGCCGCGTTTTCCATCAGGTGAGTGCGCAGGATGCTGTCTTCGCTCATCCAGGAGGTCAGCAGCGTGATCAACTCCAGGCTCATCGGTTCCACCTTGATCCAAAGGAACCAAATCAGGAAACCGCCCAGCACCGAGCCAAAGTTGTTGCCAGAGCCGCCAACGATCACCATCACCCAGATCAGGAAGGTGAACCGCAGCGGATTGTAGGTGCCCGGTGTCAGCTGCCCATCCAAAGTGGTCATCATCGCCCCGGCAATGCCGCAGATGGCAGAGCCCAGAACAAAGATCTGCAGGTGCCTCTTGGTGACATGCTTGCCCATGGCTTCCGCCGCCACCTCATTGTCGCGAATGGCACGCATCATCCGGCCCCAGGGGCTTTTGAGTGCCATCTGCGCCATCCACAAAAGCACCACCAGCACCACGGTGAAAAGCAAAGCATAGCCCAGCTTTACATAAAGGGTGGAGCCCAGGACAGGATCCAGCCCAAAGCTGGCGAACCACTCCACATAGGCCGGATCATTTTGCAGATCGACCTCGTAGGGCACGGGTCGGGGCAGGCCAACAACGTTTTTCACGCCGCGCGACAGCCAGTCTTCATTCTTGAGGATGGCGATGATGATCTCGGCGATCCCAAGCGTGGCAATCGCCAGATAGTCTGAGCGCAGGCCCAGGGCGGTTTTGCCAATCAGCCAGGCCGCGCCGGCCGCCAACAGACCGCCAACCGGCCAGGATAGGATCACCGGCCAACCCAAGCCGCCCAGGTTGCCGGAAATTGCAGGAGAAATATCCTCGATCGCGCCGATGGATGGGTCGAACAGGGCGCGGTAGATGAAGAATCCCACCACCAGAATGGAGACCACCACCAGGCTGCGCAGGCTGCCCTTTGGCATCACTCTGATCACCGCCACAGCAGAGACCACTGTAAGCGCCCCCATGACCATGGCCATCAACACACCGGGTCCGCCCGCGCTCCAGGCACCGGGGGTGGGGGGCGTTGCCGTCAGCACAACAGCGAGGCCACCAAGGGCGGTAAAGCCCATGATGCCGACGTTGAACAATCCGGCAAAGCCCCACTGCAGGTTTACCCCCAGCGCCATGATGGCCGAAATCAGCCCCATGTTGAGGATCACAAGGGAAGAGTTCCAGGAGCCTGAGAAAAAGCTCCAGTCCGTCAGGCCCTCGAGCAGGATGAGGGCCCCGACAGCGACAAACATCAAGCTGTGTTTCATGGTGTCAGTCATACCGATTTCCCTTTGAAGAGGCCCGTGGGCTTGAACAGAAGGACAATGATCAGGATCGCAAAGGACACCGCGAATTTATAGTCCGTACTGAGCAGCTGCACCAAACCGTCCGGGTCCAGATTGTCCGGCATGATGTAGCGAATGACCTTTTTCCAGGCATAAGTGATGGTCACCTCGGAAAAAGCGATGATAAAGCCACCGGCAATGGCGCCTTGCGGGCTGCCCAATCCGCCCACGATGGCAGCGGCAAAGATTGGCAGCAGCAATTGGAAATAGGTGAAGGGCTTAAAGCTCTTGTCGAGCCCATAAAGCACACCGGCTATGGTCGCGAGGGTGGCCACGATCAACCACGTATACATCACTACGCGTTCCGGGTTGATGCCCGAGAGCAGAGCCAGATCCTCGTTGTCGGAATAGGCGCGCATGGATTTACCGGTACGAGTTCGGTTGAGGAACCAGAACAGCAGCGCCACCACCACCACGGCGGTCACGACGGTAATGCCTTGGGTGGTCTTGATCGCCAGACCTTCGCGCAGGCCGGTCATCTCTTTGAAAGCACGAGCCTTGATGATGAAACGTTCGCCATCGGCAAAGCGCTGATCGCCCGGGCCGATGATGAAACGTACCAACCCGTTCATCATGAACATCACACCCAGCGAGACCATGACAAAGACCACCGGTTTGGCTTTTTGATCGCGGTAAAAGCGATAGACGGTCCGGTCCGTCACCAGCACCAGTGCCATGGTGGCCAGAATGCCAAAGGGCAGCGCCAAAAGCGCCGTGGGCAGTGGCCCAAAGCTCACCCCCCAGGACTGCAGCAGCCAGGTGACCAGAATGGTCATCATGGTGCCAAAGGCCATGGTGTCCCCATGGGCAAAATTGGAGAACCGAAGGATGCTGTAGATCAGCGTCACCCCGAGCGCGCCAAGCGCCAGCTGGCTGCCATAGGCGACGGCGGGGATCATCACGAAATTGGTAAGCGCCACAAGGGCGTTGAGGAAATCCATTACTCTATCTCCTCACAAGTACCATAGCGAACAATGTTGCCGAACTCCGTGGTTCGATGTTCTGAAAGCACAATTCTTCCATTCTTCATGTCGAGCGACGCGACACCAACTGTTTCTCCGAAAGGGAGAGGTATCAATGTCAAGATGTCATCCATAACAACGCCTTGAAAATCGCTCTTTTCTGTCGAACCATACCAATTCCCATAAATGGCCAAAGGAGAGACTGGGGGCAGATCCTCTGAAGCTAAAACTGGCTCGACGATCAGAACGGTAGTAGAGGTTTTCTGTGAGCATTCCTGATTTTCGCATTGAAACTCCAGTTGGCAACTGAAGACAAACCCACCTTCTTCGAGAACGCGGGCTTGTTCCTCTGCTATAAAGCCTTTTGGAGATATGCTCTCGGCATGTGCTGATGAAATCAGTGATGCGGCTGAGAAGCCCAGAACGAGTGTGAGTGCGGCAAAAGCCGAAGTGTTTATAGTCAACTTCAGCCCCCCAAAAACGACTTGCGCACTTCGGGATCGGCCAACAGCTCTTGGCCGGTGCCGGTATAGGCATTGCGACCCTGCACCAGCACATAGCCTTTGTCAGCGATCTCAAGCGCTTGCTTGGCGTTCTGTTCCACCATCAGGATCGGCAGACCGGTGCGGGCCACCTCGATGATGCGGTCGAACAGCTCATCCATGACGATGGGGGAGACTCCAGCAGTGGGCTCATCCAGCATCAAAACCTTAGGCTGGGTCATCAGCGCGCGGCCCACGGCCACCTGCTGACGCTGACCGCCCGACAGCTCGCCCGCGGGCTGGTTGCGCTTGTCGCGCAGGATCGGAAACAGGTCATAGACCTGCTCCATGGTGCCGCTGATATCATCGGTGCGAATAAAGGCGCCCATCTCCAGGTTCTCTTCCACCGTCATAGAAGTGAAGATATTGCTGGTCTGAGGCACAAAGCCCATGCCCTTGATCACCCGGTCCTGCGGGCTGAGGGAGGTGATATCTTCACCGCCCAGCCGCACGGCACCAGAGCGTACATTCAGCATTCCAAACACCGCCTTCATGGCGGTAGATTTGCCAGCCCCGTTGGGACCGACGATGACGGCAATCTCGCCGGGGTTCACCGCAATGGTACAGTCATGCAGGATATCAGGCCCTTTGCCGTATCCCCCTGTCATGCTGTCACCAATCAAAAAGGGTTCAGACATGCGCGCCTCCCTTATTCATTTTGCAAAAAATACCTCGGGGGAGCCGCACAGCGGCGGGGGCAGAGCCCCGGGTATTGCTGAGATTCCCCATCAGGTCTTCTCCAGTTTGTCTTTGTTTTTCAAACCCGTGCCAAGATAGGCCTCGATCACCTGCTCATTGGCCTTGATCTCGCCCAGTGTGCCCTCGGCCAGCTTTTTGCCCTCTGCCATGCAGATCACCGGATCACATAAGCGACCAATGAACTCCATATCGTGTTCGATGACGACAAAGGTATAGCCGCGCTCCTCGTTCAGGCGCTTGATTGCATCGGCAATAGTATAGAGCAGGGTGCGGTTGACCCCGGCGCCAACCTCGTCGAGAAAGACGATCTTGGCATCCACCATCATGGTGCGCCCCAGCTCCAGCAATTTCTTCTGTCCGCCAGACACTTCACCGGCCCGCAGGTCGGCAATATGGCTGATGGTCAGGAACTCCAGCACCTCATCGGCCTTGGCCCGCAGCGCGCGTTCCTCATCGGCGATGCGCTTGCGGCCAAACCAGGTGTTCCACAGGCTTTCACCCGATTGCGCGCCGGGCACCATCATCAGGTTTTCGCGGCAGGTCATGGACGAAAACTCATGCGCGATCTGAAAGGTACGCAACAGCCCCTTGTGAAACAGCTCATGCGGCGGCAGGCCGGTGATATCCTCGCCATCCATGGTGACGCGACCCGAAGTCGGCGGCAAAACACCCGCAATCACATTGAAAAGAGTGGTTTTTCCAGCGCCATTTGGCCCGATCAAACCGGTTATGGACCCCTTTGCGATTTCCAGCGAAGCGCCGTCAACCGCGTGGAACCCGCCGAAGTGCTTGTGCAAGTCCTCGACGACGATCATGTCATTTCATCCCCCGCCACATATTTTTGCGGCTCTTAAATTTGGAACAGCCCGGCATTGCCGGGCTGATCTTTGATAGTGTGATCCAAATGGAAAGGATCAGCGGAAACGCACGGTGACGTTTTTGCCGTCCTGCACTTCGATTTCACGGTAGGAACCGGCGCTTTCACCGGGGCCGATCAGCTCAACGCCGGTGGCACCCTGATAGTTGACCTCACCGCCAGCGGCGAGAATTTCCAGGGCCTTGCCCAGCTCGCCAGGGTTGATTTCTTCACCCGGTGCATTGGCAACATCCATGATCTTGGCGCCATATTCTGCAGGGTCAGAGGAGTTCGCGGCCTGCATCGCCAGCATGATCAAAGCCGCGGCGTCGTAGGATTCCGAAGAATAGGCAGAGGTGCCGTCAAAGCCGATGTCTTTGGCCTGGGCCGCATAGATCGCTGCACCTTCGCTGTCGGAACCGGCAATCTGACCATAGGAGCCGTCAAGATCGGGGCCGACGTTCTGGGGCAGGCTGTCACCGATCATGCCACCAGGCAGGCCAAAGGTATCAAAGGCACCAGAGTCGAGCGAGGATTGGATGATGCCCAAACCGCCCTGGTCGAGATATCCGGCCACCACCAGAATATCGCCACCAGCAGAGGCCAGCGAAGCCACTTCTGCGGAATAGTCACCTTTGCCATCTTCGTGGGCCGCAACGATGGTCACTTCCCCACCCAGGGCCTCAAAGGAGGTCTGGATCGCATCGGCCAGACCCTTGCCAAAGTCATTGTTGGTATAAGTCAGAGCGATCGATTTGACGTCATGTTCAGTCAGGATCTCAGCCATGACCTGACCTTCACGCGCATCGGAAGGCGAGGTGCGGAAGAACAGGCCGTTGTCTTCCATCGTGGACAGACCGGGCGATGTGGCGGAAGGCGAAATCATCACCATGCCGTTTGGAATTGCAACGTTTTGCAGGATGGCACCGGTCACGCCGGAACAGTCACCGCCAACGATGCCATTCACGCCTTCGGCAATCAGCTTTTCACCGTTTGCAACAGCCAGGCCGTTGTCGATGCAGCCGGTGTCGGCGCGCACGGGGGTGACAGTGGCACTGTCAAGCAGCTTGCCGGATTTGGTCACTTCTTCCATCGCCAGCTCAGCACCCTGTGCCATGGCTGGGGCCAGGGATTCAATGGGTCCGGTAAAGCCGAACAGAATGCCGAGCTTTACTTCTTTGGCGTGGCCACCTGCAAAGGCGGTTCCCGCAGTCAAAGCAATAGCCGCGGTGGCCATCAACAAATTTTTCATCTGATATCTCCCAGTTTTTTGGAACAAAATGTTCGCTTTGAACCCTAGGCAAGGCCATTCGTAATGAAAAGTCCTGATCGCCAATAGGTAAGGTCCTTGCTTACATTTTCTCTTGTTTTCTTGGGTCAGCCATAGGGACTGACCTGATGAGGCGGATGCTTTACATGATTCAGTAAAATGGACAAAGAACTCAATGGTTTTTTTCCGCGCTTGGATTTTCAGCCTCTCTATTTGCGGTGGATCCGGCAGGTTCGAAACCTGGCGGATCCTTGGGCTGTGCGGATAGAGCGCAAAGTAAGTCCTTGAAGCCTAAAATAGTTTCTTGCCATCTTGCAGGTGGGGGTCTTGGTAACGCTTCGAAAACCGTGGTGGAAAAATATATTTTCGACATATGAAAAAAACGGCTCAACACGCTCTAGCGCGACGAAAATGAGAAATTTTCTGGTGAAGTGATTCTCGAATCTGGTGGTTTAATCGTGGCCAGACTTGGCCTGTCGCCTGCGTCAGGATCAAGGCCGTGATTGGGGGATTCTGCTGCAGGCGGACAGGTAAGGAGGCGACTTCAGGCGGTGCCGGACTTGCTGCCGCGTTCCCGGTAAGGGGTGGTGTCATAATGGGCCCGGTAGCATTTGGAAAAATGCGACGGCGAGGCAAAGCCGCAGGCCAGCGCGACATTGATCACGCTCATGCCGGTCTGCATCAGCAGGTTGCGGGCCTTTTGAAGCCGAAGCTCCATGTAATAACGTTTGGGGCTCCGATTGAGATAGCGGCGGAACAGGCGTTCCAGCTGCCGGGTCGACATGCCAACATCCTGCGCCAGCATCGACGGGCTGATGGGTTCTTCGATATTGGCTTCCATCATCTGGATCACCATCGACAGTTTGGGATGACGTACGCCAATTCGGGTAGGAATCGACAGGCGTTGGGTGTCCTGATCGGTGCGGATCGAAGAGTAAATCAACTGATCGGCAACCGAGTTTGCCAGATCCTCTCCATGATCATTGGCCAGGAGCTTCAGCATCAGATCGATAGAGGAGGTGCCGCCAGCGGTAGAAAGCCTGTTGTTATCAATGACAAAAACGGATTTTGTCAGTGTGACTTCTTCGAATTCTTCTGCGAAACTGTCAATGTTCTCCCAGTGAATGGTTGCGCGTTTGCCGTCCAGCAGCCCGGCCTTGGCCAGGACATAGGAGGCGGTGCACAACCCGCCAACCATCAAGCCCTTGCGGGCCTCACGGCGCAGCCAGGCCAATAGCTTTTTGGAAGTGGCGCTTTGAACATCAACCCCCGAACAGACCAGAATCGTATCATCTCTTTGCAGGTCACCAAGGTCGCCATCAACCGCAAAGGTTGTGCCAGCAGAACAGGTGACATTCTCGCCGCCTTCACCCAGCAGCGTCCAGGTATAGGCCTGGCGTCCGGTCATACGGTTGGCAATACGCAGGCATTCGACGGCTGACGCAAAGGAAAGCATCGAAAATCTGTCCAGCAAAACAAATACATATCGTTTGGGCTGTTCGGTCGTGTTGCGGGTTTCGGTCGGCTTGCTTTGCGCTTGCATTGGGCACATCCTTGGCAAAATTTGAATGCACCGGGAGAAACTTACGTGAAGTCACCCCGCGTGAGGTCTAGAAAAACCGTGCTCACAGCTGAGCGTCCGGGTCAAGAGGGTGAAAAACTAAACTGGTCAGTCGCGATACTGTTTTGTATAGGTGGCATCCGTTCTACAATTAAGACCTCTTCAGCGGAGAAAAGCTATGAGTGAGTGGCAAAAGTCGACCTGGCGCAACAAACCACGCGTGCAGATGCCTGACTATACCGATGCCTCGGCCCTCGGGGCCGTAGAGGCGCAGCTTTCAAACTATCCGCCGCTGGTCTTTGCCGGTGAAGCGCGGCGTCTGAAACAGCATCTGGCGGCTGCCGGACGCGGTGAGGCCTTCCTGCTTCAGGGGGGGGATTGCGCCGAGAGCTTTGAACAGTTCAGCGCCGATGCCATTCGCGACACCTTCAAGGTGATGTTGCAGATGGCGATGGTCCTGACATTTGGGGCCAAGGTGCCGGTTGTCAAAGTAGGGCGCATGGCCGGGCAGTTCGCCAAGCCGCGCAGCGCCCCGACCGAGACCCTGGATGGGGTGGAACTGCCCAGCTATCGCGGTGACATCATCAATGATCTGGATTTCACCTCTGCCTCGCGGGTGCCTGACCCGGCACGCATGTTGCAAGCCTATACGCAGGCCGCCGCCACAGTGAACCTGTTGCGGGCCTTTTCGACCGGTGGTTATGCCGATGTGAACCAGGTACATGCCTGGACCCTGGGCTTTACCGAGGGCGAAAAAGCGCAGAAATACCGCGAGATGGCCAACCGGATCACCGATACGCTGGACTTCATGCGCGCCGCAGGGGTCAACAATGACGCCTCCCACGCCTTGCAGACGGTTGAATTCTATACCAGTCACGAAGGCTTGCTGCTGGAATACGAAGAGGCTTTGACGCGCCTGGATTCCACCTCTGGAAAATGGCTGGCCGGGTCCGGTCACATGCTGTGGATCGGGGACCGCACCCGTCAGCCCGACGGTGCACATGTCGAATTCTGCCGGGGGGTTCTGAACCCAATTGGTTTGAAATGTGGCCCCACCACCAGCGCCGAAGACCTGAAGGTCCTGATGCAAAAGCTGAACCCGGAGAACGAAGAAGGTCGATTGACCCTGATCGCGCGCTTTGGGGCCGGCAAGGTGGCAGAGCATCTGCCGCGCCTGGTCAAGGCTGTCGAGGAAGAGGGCGCCAAGGTGACCTGGGTCTGCGATCCGATGCACGGCAATACCATCAAATCTTCTTCCGGCTACAAGACCCGACCCTTTGAAAGCGTGTTGCGCGAAGTGCAGGATTTCTTTGCGGTCCATGCCGCCGAAGGCACCATTCCGGGTGGCGTACATTTTGAGATGACCGGCCAGGACGTCACCGAATGCACCGGGGGCGTGCGCGCTGTGACGGATGAAAATCTCAGCGACCGCTATCACACTGCCTGTGATCCGCGTCTCAATGCCAGCCAGTCGCTTGAGCTGGCCTTTCTGGTTGCCGAAGAGCTGTCGGTGCTGCGCAATCAGCGTCTGGCACGCAACTCCGAAGCCAGCTGAGCGCCAAGGCCAAGGCACCGGCCCATCCAAAACAGAAGCCCGCTCCAGAGATCTGGTGCGGGCCTTTTTTGTGGGCGCAGGGCGGGTCGACAAAAGGAAACGCCCCGGGAGTTCTTCCGCGGGGCGCTGGTTACTAGGCTATGACCAAATAGACTAGAAACAGACTAAAATTTTCACGACCGGAGCTGCTAATCGCGGCTCGAGACCAGGCGCAGATGTGAGGCCTTTGTCTTGCTCTTGGCGTCCGCGCGGGCGGTGTCACGGGCAGGTTTTGCGGTTTTACGCTCAGCCAGATCACGGGCTTCCTGCAGAATGGAGGGCTCATCCGCGATGCGGGATTGCAGGGTCGCGAATTCCGGGTTTGGCGCGTTGACGTCGTCGCCATGGCGTGGCTTGGCCTTGAATGCGGTGTCATCGGAGGCTTTGCCGACGGCGCGCATCTCAATCGAGGAAACGGTAAAACGCTGTGACGTTTTGGAGGGATTGCCTTCAGACACAAAGACCCCAAGTGCGCGGCTGACATCGCCAAGATCGCTGCGCAGGGGCAGGAGCAGCATCCGGGCTTCGCGGCGACCGCGCATCCGGGAGGCTTCGGTCTGCATTTCGATTTCGACAATAGCTGGGGCTTCGAACATATGCTCAAGCGCGGCGCTCATCTGCTTGCGGGCATCCGGCGTAAAGAACGCGG
Organism: Roseobacter sp.; assembly: GCA_015665415.1. Taxonomy (GTDB): domain Bacteria; phylum Pseudomonadota; class Alphaproteobacteria; order Rhodobacterales; family Rhodobacteraceae; genus Pseudophaeobacter. The sequence continues at coordinate 28,082 of JADFAE010000006.1, read as the reverse complement.
TGATTGGCATGCCGCGCACTTCCATTCCGGCCATTTCATTGACTTTTTGGCCAGCCAGGCGAAACCGGGCAATGCCAGGGGCGACACGTTCAAGAATGAAGGTCTGGGACAGAATGTTCTCAAGCCCGCGTGGATCAATCTGTGAGCGGTTTGGAACGTCGTCGCCGCGTCGCAGTGCTGTCCAATAGGCTTCGGCCTGACGTAGCGGTGACACTGGAACGGAATTGCGGAAACTGGTCATGGGAACCACCTTGCTGTGACCCTTGTCTTGCCCTGAGTTTTTGCTGCCACCAAAAAACATGTGCTTTCCCCTACGTTGCTGCGGACCCTTGGCCCAGGTACGCAACACAGTCTGTCGACTGCCTTATTTGTACCGCTTGGATGGTTACCTTGCAGTTAACATGCCATAATATTATTCAAATTTGGACCAAAACTTAAATCAATGGTTAACGGCTTGGGCGCGGTACCTTCCTTTTGCACCTGTTTGCCCCTTGCGCCAGCCACTTGAACGTTGTTTTCCACCCAGGCTTGCGGAAAGGGCCACATTGATGAAAATTCGAAGCATGACGGGCTTTGCCTCGGGGCAGGGCAATCTGGGCCCTCACAGCTGGAGTTGGGAAATGCGCTCGGTCAATGCCAAGGGGCTTGATCTGCGATTGAGGGTACCGGACTGGCTGGACGGGCTCGAGGCTGATCTGCGCAAGACACTGGGCAAGGCCCTGGCGCGTGGCAATGTTTCCCTGGGTCTGCGCATCAGTCGTGGTGAAGACGGGGCTGGAACCCTTAGTTTGAACAAGCCGCTGTTGCAGTCGGTGCTGGCGGCCCTGGCCGAGACCGAAGCCTGCGCCCAGGCGGCGGGCATTGATCTTTCGGTGACCTCAGGGGCGGATCTGTTGTCTATTCGCGGTGTTTTGGAGCAGAGCACCAGCGAGGATGATCCCGCGCCGATCGTGGCGGCCTTGAAAGAGGAATTCGAAACCATTTTGTCCGAATTCGTTCAAATGCGTGAACGCGAAGGGGCTGCATTGGATCAGGTTCTGCAGGATCAACTGGCCGAGGTGCGCCGCTTGACCCAAGAGGCGGCAGAGCGGGCTGAGGCGCGCAAACCGCTGGTGGCGGCGGCGCTCAAGGCAAATCTCGCCAAGGTGATGGAAAACACCGAGGGTGCTGATCCGGATCGGGTGGCAACAGAACTGGCAATGTTGGCGGTGAAATCCGACGTGACCGAAGAAATTGACCGCCTTGGCGCCCATGTGGCGGCGGCCGAAGAATTGCTGGCCAAAGGTGGGGCGGTGGGTCGAAAGATGGATTTCCTGATGCAGGAGTTCAACCGTGAGGCCAATACCCTGTGCTCAAAAGCGCTTAACAGTGACTTGACCTCGACCGGGCTAGCGTTGAAAGCAGTGATCGACCAGATGCGTGAGCAGGTCCAGAATATTGAATAACTCCAAAGGAGAAAACATGATGGCAGATCGGCGCGGCCTCTTGATCATCCTGTCCTCGCCATCCGGCGCGGGCAAATCCACTCTGGCAAAGCGTTTGCGCGCCTGGGATGACAGTATCCGGTTTTCGGTCTCTGCCACCACCCGCGATCCGCGCCCTGGTGAGGTGGACGGCCAGGATTATCATTTTGTTTCTGTGGATGACTTCAAATCCGCAGTCACCGAAAATGAGATGCTGGAACATGCCCATGTCTTTGGCAATTTCTATGGCTCGCCCAAAGGACCGGTGCGCGAGGCGATAGAGGATGGCCAGGACGTGCTGTTTGATATCGACTGGCAGGGCGCACAGCAGATCCGCAACTCGGAGCTGGGCCAGCACACCCTGTCGATCTTTTTGCTGCCACCTTCGATCACCGAGTTGCGCCGCCGTCTGGAAAGCCGCGGTCAGGATGACGCCGAGACCATCAAGCGGCGGATGGAGAAAAGTTGGGATGAGATCAGCCATTGGGGCAGTTATGACCATGTCTTGATCAATGATGATCTGGACGCCACCGAAGAGGCCTTGAAAACCATCATCACTGCCACCCGCCTGCGCCGCATTCAACAGCCGCAGCTGGTAGATCACGTCCGCGTGCTGCAAAGCGAATTTGAGGAAATGTCATGACCCTATACGCCCTGGGAGAGCACCAACCACAACTGCACGAAGACACCTGGGTGGCTCCGGATGCCAATCTGATCGGACAGGTGGTGCTGGAGGCGGGGGCCTCGGTCTGGTTTGGCTGCACCATCCGCGCCGACCACGAGGAGATCCGCATTTGCGAAGGGGCCAATGTGCAGGAAAACGTGGTCATGCATATTGATGCGGGTTTTCCGCTGACCGTGGGCAAGAACTGCACCATTGGCCACAAGGTGATGCTGCACGGCTGCACCATCGGTGAAAACAGCCTTGTTGGAATGGGGGCCACGGTTCTGAACGGTGCCAAGATCGGCAAGAACTGCCTGATCGGGGCAGGGGCGCTGATCACAGAAAACAAGGTCATTCCGGATAATTCTCTGGTGATGGGCGCGCCGGGCAAGGTGGTGCGTGAGGTCTCTGAGGCTCAGGCGCAAAAGCTCACCCTTAGTGCGCTGCATTATCAGCAGAACATGCGCCGCTTTCGCGACGAGATGCGCCCGGTCTGAGCCGCATCAGCAAGGGGCGGGCTTTTGGGCCGTTCCTTGGTCTTGTCCTGACAGAGGGACGCCAGATTGCCACGTCGCGTTTACATTTCCCTGCTAGGGACTGTGAACAGCATAGGGAGGGCGCAATGAAGCAAGAGGTGATCGCGGGGTTTCTTGAGGCCATGCCGCAGCCCGCGGTACTGGTGGATCAGACCGAACGTTTCATCGGCGTCAATGCGCCGGCCCTTGGGTTGCTTGGGGGGCAGATCATGGGGCGTCATTTCGCCACCATTTTGCGGCAACCCAATGTGGCAGCCGCCATCGAAGGCTGCCTTGAGGATCGTGGATCTCGCAATGTTCGCCATTTTTCCAACGAAGGGTCGCAGGACACTACTTATGAGGTCACACTGCGCTATGTGCCGGGGGTTGGCGCGGTTGAGGGCGGCGCGGTTCTGCTGTGTTTCTCGGATGTATCAGAGCGCGAGCAGGCCAGCCAGATGCGGCGCGATTTTGTTGCCAATGTCAGCCATGAGTTACGAACGCCGCTGACTGCGCTGATGGGGTTCATCGAAACCCTGCGCGGCGCGGCGCGGGACGATGCGGCGGCGCGTGATCGGTTTCTGTCGATCATGGAGGGCGAGGCGAGCCGGATGAACCGTCTGGTCGGGGATCTTCTGTCGCTCAACCGGGTCGAGAGCAAGGAGCGCATTCGCCCCAAGGAGCAAATTGATCTGACCGCGCATCTTGTCTCGACCTTGAAGACGATGCAGCCCCTGGCAGATGCGGGTGGGGTGGTGCTGAATTTCATCGTGCCCCCTGAGCCGGTTATGGTGATCGCAGATGCGGACCAGCTGTTGCAGGTCTTCCTGAATCTGGTGGAGAACGCGATCAAATACGGCGGTGACCGGGTAGAGCTGACGCTGGATTTGCTGGAGCGTGATCCCGCACTGCGTGGCCCTGCGGCGCGGGTGAGTGTTGTCGACAATGGTCCCGGAATTGCCCCCATCCATCTGCCGCGACTGACAGAGCGGTTTTATCGCGCTGACAGTCATCGCTCCCGCGAGCTGGGCGGCACGGGTCTGGGCCTGGCAATCGTCAAACATATCGTCAACCGTCACCGGGGCAGATTGCGGGTGGAAAGCGACCTGGGCCAGGGGGCCTGTTTCACTATTTCGCTGCCGCTGACCCACTAACCCAAAAACATATCCCTGCGTCTTTTGCGGCTTAGGTGAGGAGCCACCTTGGGCCGTGGCACGGCGTGTGCTGCGACCTGCTGCGCCTGGGCTTAAAGATGCAGTCGAAATCGATTTTTGTGACATTTCTTCTGCCGCGCCGGATTTTGTCATACAGCTGTTACATGGGCGTCACAAAAGCCACATGCCGGCCTTCTAGAAGGAATGCATGATCATCACGACGATGGTCAGACATCTTAATCACTCATGGAGACACCCATGTCCTTTGTGAAACTGACCGCTTCTGCCCTGACCCTTGCCGCGGTTTCTGCGACCGCTGCCATCGCACGTGACCAGGTTCAGGTCGCGGGCTCCTCGACAGTTCTGCCCTATGCCTCCATTGTGGCTGAGGCCTTTGGCGAAAACTTCGACTTCCCCACGCCGGTTGTTGAATCGGGCGGCTCCTCTGCCGGTCTCAAGCGATTCTGCGAAGGTGTTGGCGAACACACCATCGACGTGGCCAATGCCTCGCGCGCGATCAAGGAAAAAGAAATCAAGGCCTGCGCCGAAAACGGTGTCACCGACATCATCGAAGTGCGCATCGGCTATGACGGCATCGTCTTTGCCTCCGACATCAACGGCAACGGTTTTGAATATACTCCCACCGATTGGTTCCTGGCGCTCTCTGATAAGATCCTGATGGATGGCAAGATGGTTGCCAACCCGCACAAGACCTGGGCTGACGTGAACCCGGCCTTCCCGGCACAGGCCCTGCAGGCCTTTATCCCGGGCACCAAGCATGGCACCCGTGAAGTCTTTGAAGACAAAGTGATCCTGGCCGGCTGCGAAGCCACCGGCGCATTCGACGTTCTGCTGGCCACCGCCGAAGGTGACAGTGACAAAGCCCGCCACAAGGCCGCAGAGAAGGCCTGTATTGCCCTGCGCACGGATGGGGTGTCGGTCGACATCGACGGCGATTACACTGAGACCCTGGCCCGCATCGAAAGCAACAAGGACGGCATCGGCGTCTTTGGCCTGGCTTTCTATGAAAACAACACCGACAAGCTGCAGGTTGCCACCATGTCCGGCGTCGTGCCCTCGACTGAGAGCATCGCAACCGGCGAATACCCTGTGTCGCGTCCGCTGTATTTCTACGTCAAACAGGCGCATATCGGTGTGATCCCCGGCCTGAAAGAATATGCAGAGTTCTTTGTCGCTGATGAGGTTGCCGGCCCCGATGGCCCGCTGTCCGAATATGGCCTGGTTGCCGATCCGGAACTGGTCGAGACCCAGGATGCGGTTGCCGCTGAGGCCACCATGGGCGGCAACTCCTAAGCTGCGCCCCAAGTTTTGATCCAGGTTGGGGCGGATCTTTCGCCCCAGCTTTACCTTTGACGCCCTGTCGCGGCTATCCCCATCTGCCACAGACACACCGGAGTTATTGATGCCGACTTTCTGGCTTGTTCTTCTCCTGCTCGCGCTTTCCGCGCTTGGCTATGTTGCTGGCCGCCGCCGCGCGCTTGCCACGGCCGACGGAAACCCAGGCGATCTGCACTCTTTGCCAATCTACTATGGTGCCAATGTCGCCATGACCACCGCTGTGCCTGCGTTTGGTGCTCTGGTGATCTGGGTATTGGCGCAGCCGCTGTTCATCGAGAACCGCGTCGCAGGCATGATCCCGCAGAACCTGATCCCGGAAAATGCCAGCCTGGGCCTGGTAATGAGCGATGTGCGCCGCCTGGCCGAGGGGTTGGATCTGGCGGTTGAGACAGGCGCGATGACACAGGCCCAGACGCTTGCGCTGGAGAGTGAAACAAGTGACATCCGCGCCCAGCTGGGGGGCATTGGCGTTGCGCTTGGATCCGAGGTTCGGCCCGAAGTCTTGCAGGCGGCACAGGCATTTCGCCGCCTTGCCTCAAACGGCAAGGACTTGATGATCCTGGCGACCTTGATGCTGGCGCTTGGCGGTCTGACGCTGAGCTTCAGAAAATCCCACAAGGATTTTCGCGCCCGCAACGTGGTTGAACGTGGTGTTCTTGCGCTGTTGATCTTGGCGGCCTCGCTGGCCATCCTCACCACGGTTGGCATTGTCCTGTCGATGCTGTTTGAGACGGTGAACTTCTTTGGCCTGCATGCCTGGAAAGATTTTTTCTTTGGCAGCACCTGGGCGCCAAACTTCCGAGGCGACAGCGAATTGTCGATCCTGCCGCTGCTGTGGGGGACCTTCTACATCTCGGCGATTGCGCTTTTGGTCGCGGTGCCTGTGGGCCTGTTTGCGGCGATCTACCTGTCGGAATATGCCGGATCAGCCGTGCGCGCCTTTGCCAAACCGCTGCTGGAGATCCTCGCCGGTATTCCTACAATCGTTTATGGTCTCTTTGCATTGCTGACTGTTGGTCCCTTGCTGCTCAAGGTCTTTGGTCAGGGCGAAAACGGGCTGTTGGGGCTGTCGTGGATGTCGGGGGCAACATCGGTTCTGACTGCGGGTGTTGTCATGGGCATCATGTTGATCCCATTTGTGTCGTCCTTGTCCGATGATATCATCACTGCGGTGCCGCAATCGCTGCGCGACGGCTCCCTTGGGCTGGGGGCGACCAAATCCGAGACCGTCCGTCAGGTTGTGTTGCCGGCCGCACTGCCGGGCATCGTTGGTGCCGTATTGCTGGCCGCGTCGCGGGCCATCGGCGAAACCATGATCGTGGTCATGGGGGCAGGGGCTATCGCCAAGTTTTCGGCCAATCCTCTTGAATCCATGACCACTATCACCACCCGCGTGGTCAGCCAGCTGACCGGGGATACTGATTTTGCCAGCCCCGAGACACTGGTGGCCTTTGCCCTGGGCCTTTCTCTTTTTGTCCTGACCTTGGGGCTGAATGTCCTGGCACTTTATATCGTGCGCACATATCGGGAGCAGTATGACTAATGAGCGATCTCAGCCAAACCCCCGCCCACCCCACGGCCTCCCATAGCTCTTTGCTGACGCAGTCTGAGAGAACCAAAAGGCGCAACGCAGCTGAGAAACGGTTCAAAGCCTATGGTGCGACAGCCATTGCGCTTGGGCTGGCCATGCTTCTGGTGTTGGTCACAACCATTGTTTCCCGCGGCAGCGGCGCGTTTCAGCAGACCTTTATCACCCTGAATGTAGAGCTGCTGGAAAGCAAACTCGACAAGAATGGGGAGCGCAATATCGAAGATATCAAGCGGGTTACCACCTTTGGCTATGCGCCCCTGGTCAAGACGGCGATGCAGACAACCGTCGAGGGGCTGGGCATTGAAACCAGCCTGAAGGCCAAGCAAATGGCCGGTCTGCTGTCCAAAAACGCTGTTGCCCAACTACGGGCCTATGTTCTGGAAAACCCGCATCAGATTGGCGAAACGGTGGAATTCCGTTTCCTCGCGCAAAGCCGGGTAGATGGTTACCTGAAAGGCCGCGTAAGCCGCGACAGTATCGCAAACGACAAGAACATCTCGGCGGCGCAGCTGGATCTGGTGGACACGCTAATTGAGGCGGGCGTGGTCGAGAAGACCTTCAACCTCGGCTTTATCCTTGGCGCTGACGCCTCGGACCAACGCCCCGAGGCCGCCGGAATTGGGGTCTCGATGCTGGGGTCGCTGTTCATGATGCTGGTGGTCCTGGCGCTGGCCTTGCCGATTGGTGTTGCGGCCTCGATCTACCTTGAAGAATTTGCGCCAAAGAACTGGATTACCGACATAATCGAGGTGAATATCTCCAACCTCGCTGCGGTTCCTTCCATCGTGTTTGGTATTCTGGGCCTGGCCGTTTTCATCAACTACATGCACCTGCCGACCTCCGCTCCGCTGGTGGGCGGGCTGGTGCTGACATTGATGACATTGCCGACCATCATCATCTCGACCCGGGCTGCCCTCAAGGCGGTGCCGCCATCGATCCGCGACGCAGCCCTGGGGGTTGGTGCCTCCAAGATGCAATCCGTGTTCCACCATGTGCTGCCCCTGGCCGCCCCTGGTATCCTGACCGGCACCATCATCGGCCTGGCCCAGGCCCTGGGCGAGACCGCGCCGCTGCTGCTGATTGGTATGGTGGGCTTTATCGCCTCCAATGCGCCCGAAACCATCGCAGAGGGGCTGCTGTCGCCAAACTCTGCCATGCCGGCCCAGATCTACGAATGGGCCAAACGTGCCGACCCTGCCTTTTACGAGCGTGCCTGGGGTGGCATCATCATCCTTTTGGTCTTTCTTGTGACCATGAATACAGTGGCCGTACTCTTGCGCCGCCGCTTTGAACGCCGCTGGTAATTGGAGGCGAGGCTATGAACACCATGACTATTATGGATAGAACCTTGAATACAAATGCAACCAAGATCACTGCAAAGGACGTCAACGTCTACTACGGCGACACCCATGCGATCAAAGATGTGAATGTCGAGATCGAGGCCAATACAGTCACAGCCTTTATCGGACCATCGGGCTGTGGCAAATCGACATTTCTGCGCTGCATCAACCGGATGAACGATACAATTGATGTGTGCCGCGTCAGTGGTGACATTCTGCTGGACGGCGAAGACATCTACGACAAGCGCGTTGACCCGGTACAATTGCGGGCCAAGGTGGGGATGGTGTTTCAAAAGCCCAATCCCTTCCCCAAGTCGATCTATGACAATGTGTCCTATGGTCCAAAGATCCACGGATTGGCGCGCAACAAGGCGGAAATGGATGAGATCGTTGAAAAATCCCTGCGTCGTGCGGCGATTTGGAACGAGGTTAAAGACCGGCTGGATGCGCCCGGCACTGGCCTGTCCGGCGGTCAGCAGCAACGCCTGTGCATTGCCCGTGCCATCGCCACCGAACCCGAAGTTCTGTTGATGGATGAGCCCTGTTCAGCGTTGGACCCCATCGCCACCGCCCAGGTCGAAGAGCTGATTGATGAGCTGCGCGGTAGGTATTCGGTGGTGATCGTTACCCATTCGATGCAGCAGGCCGCACGGGTCAGCCAAAAGACCGCCTTTTTCCATTTGGGCAATCTGGTTGAGTTTGGGTCAACCGGTCAGATCTTCACCAATCCCGAAGATCCCCGTACCGAAAGCTATATCACTGGCCGCATCGGGTAGGTCGGAAAAAGGAAATTATCATGGTAGAACAACACATTGCATCCGCATTTGATCGGGATCTGGAAACCATCCAGGCGCAGATCATGAAAATGGGTGGTCTGGTCGAAGCCGCCATCATCGATTCTGCCCGGGCGCTCGAAACCCGCGATGAGGAGTTGGCGAAACAGGTGCGTGAACGCGACAAGGCAATCGACGGCCTTGAGGAAATGATCAACGAAGAAGCCGCCCGGGTCATTGCCCTCCGCGCACCTGCGGCGATTGATCTGCGGCTTGTCCTGTCGGTGATGAAGATTGCTGGTAACCTTGAACGCATTGGGGATTATGCCAAAAACATCGCCAAACGCACAGGTGTGCTGATCCAGGGGCAGGATTCATCGGAAAGTGCCGCTGCCCTGCGCCGCATGGCGCGCGAAGTGGAGCTGATGCTCAAAGATGCCCTGGATTCCTATATCCAGCGTGACATCGAACTGGCTGCGGATGTGATCGCACGCGACCGCGATGTTGACCAGATGTACAATGCGTTGTTCCGCGAATTCCTGACCCATATGATGGAAGATCCGCGCAATATCACGCCCTGCATGCATCTTCATTTCATCGCCAAGAATATTGAACGGATGGGTGATCATGTGACCTCAATCTCGGAAGAGCTGATCTACCTGGTCACCGGGACCCGTCCAGAAGAGGACCGCCCCAAGGCCGACACCACTTCCAGCATCCCTCAGGAGATCTGACCCATGACTGCGGATCAGCCAACGGTACTGATCATCGAGGACGAATTGGCGCAGCGCGAAGTCCTCGCCTATAATCTGGAGGCCGATGGGTTTCGGGTTCTGAAGGCTGAAAATGGCGAAGACGGGCTGTTGGTGGTGCAGGAAGACATGCCGGACATCATTGTGCTGGACTGGATGATGCCCAATCTCAGCGGTATTGAGGTCTGTCGACGTCTGAAAACCAGGCCAGAGACGCGTAATATCCCCATCATCATGCTGTCGGCCCGCTCAGAAGAGGTGGACAAAGTGCGCGGGTTGGAGACCGGGGCCGATGACTATGTGGTCAAACCCTATTCGGTCATCGAGTTGATGGCGCGGGTGCGGACCCAATTGCGGCGGGTTCGGCCGTCGACCGTCGGCGTGCGGCTTGAGTTCGATGACATCGTATTGGATGCGGAAACCCACCGGGTCAGCCGTGCAGAGCAGCCGCTCAAACTGGGGCCAACCGAATTTCGCCTGCTCTCAACCTTTATGGAAAAGCCAGGGCGTGTTTGGAGCCGTGAACAGCTTTTGGATCGGGTATGGGGACGTGACATCTATGTCGATACCCGGACGGTGGATGTTCACATCGGGCGCTTGCGCAAGGCGCTGACCCAGTTTGGCGGTGCCGATCCGGTCCGAACGGTCCGTGGTGCGGGCTATGCCCTGGGATAGAAACTGTGCGTGAGCAATTGAATTTGCACACTTGTTAGCGAGGCAGGCTGTCCTCAGGCTGTGCTTGACCCTCCAGCCATTGGCGAAACTTGCTGAGCGCCGGATCTCGTGACCGGTTCTCGGGCCAGACCAGATAATAGGCGCCCTTGGCCTCGCTGGCCTGGGGCTGCAGGGCGATCAACCGCTTGGTCGCCAGATCCTGCTCCACCAGATAATCGGGCATCAGCGCCACCCCAAGCCCATGTTGGGCGGCCTGTATTATTGTTGAGAATTGATCATACATGGTGCCGCCCAGATCTTGGGGGGAGACGGCAATCCCCTGGGCTTTGAACCAATCGCCCCAGGCCTTGGGGCGGGTTTGAATGTGCAAAAGCGGCAGCTTCAGGATCTCCTTGCAGCTCTTGAGCGGCGCAGCGGGAACCAGATCTGGGCTGCAGACTGGTATCAATTGTTCATGTTTGAGCAGCAAGGCCCGTGTTCCGGGCCAGTCTGCACCTCCAAAATGTATCGCTGCATCAAAGGGTTCACTGCCAAAGCTGAAGGGTTGTAGCCTTGTGGTCATATTGATGGTGACTTCTGGGTGCAGTCTCGAAAATTCGGGCAGTCGCGGCATCAACCAGCGCATGCCAAAGGCGGGCAGGATCGCGAGGTTGAGGCTGCCGGCCAGGGGTGCTGATTGCACTCGCAGGGAGGAGCGCGTGATTTGATCTAGGGCTTGCCGGATCTCTCCGGCGTAGATTTCTGCCTCTGGCGTCAAATGCAGCTTTTTCCGATCTCGCTTGGCCAGTGTTATTCCCAGTTGTTTTTCAAGAGCTTGCAATTGTCGGCTTACAGCCCCCTGGGTCAGGCAAAGCTCCTCGGCCGCCGCAGAGGCGCTGCCCAGTCGATCCAGCGCTTCCAGGGCGCGCAGGGCGGAAATGGAGGGAAGGAATCGACGTGGCGTTTGCATGTATGAGTTTTACTCATGTTTGCTTGCCAAAGTCTCGCTGTTTTTTGCGCCCTTGCCTTGTTAAACCTCAGGTAACACTCAACATCAAATTATGACCGAGGGCTGATCGATGACCGATACACCAAAACTGCGGGCCAAGGATGCGCCTGATCTGGGGCGTTTCACCTGGGAAGATCCGCTGCGTATGGATGACCAGCTAAGCGAAGATGAACGCATGATCACCGCTTCGGCGCGGGCCTATGCGCAGGAAAAACTGCAGCCGCGGGTGACCGCCGCCTATGAAAATGAAGAGACCGATCCGGCGATCTTTCGTGAAATGGGCGAGATGGGCCTGTTGGGAACCACCATCCCGGAAGAATATGGCGGGTTGGGCGGCGGCTATGTCTCTTATGGCTTGGTGGCCCGCGAGGTAGAGCGCGTCGACAGTGGCTATCGCTCGATGATGTCGGTGCAAAGTTCCCTGGTGATGTATCCGATCTACGCCTATGGCAGCGAAGCGCAGCGTCAGAAATACCTGCCGAAACTGGCTTCGGGTGAATGGATTGGCTGTTTTGGGCTGACCGAACCGGATGCGGGCTCTGATCCCGGCAGCATGAAGACCCGGGCGGAAAAAACCGCAACGGGCTACAAGCTGACCGGATCGAAGATGTGGATTTCCAACGCCCCGATTGCAGATGTCTTTGTTGTTTGGGCCAAATCAGAGGAACATGGCGGCAAGATCCGTGGTTTTGTGCTGGAAAAAGGTATGAAGGGGCTGTCGGCACCCAAGATCCAGAACAAAGCCTCCCTGCGCGCCTCGATCACTGGCGAAATCGTCATGGATGGCGTCGAGGTTTCTGAAGAGGCCCTGCTGCCCCATGTTCAGGGGCTCAAAGGTCCCTTTGGCTGTTTGAACCGGGCCCGTTACGGGATCAGCTGGGGGGCGATGGGGGCCGCAGAGGCCTGCTGGCATGCGGCGCGTCAATATGGGCTGGATCGCATCCAGTTTGGTCGCCCGCTGGCCAACACTCAGTTGTTCCAGGTGAAACTGGCCAATATGCAGACCGAGATTACCCTGGGCCTGCAGGCCAGCCTGCGGGTTGGTCGCCTGATGGATGAGGCCAATGCCGCACCTGAGATGATCTCGATCGTAAAGCGCAACAACTGTGGCAAGGCGCTGGAGATCGCGCGCAATGCCCGCGACATGCATGGTGGCAACGGGATCAGCCTGGAATTCAATGTGATCCGTCACATGGTCAACCTTGAAACCGTTAACACCTACGAGGGCACCCACGACGTGCACGCCTTGATCCTGGGGCGCGCTCAAACCGGTTTGCAGGCGTTTTTCTAAGGCCGGTCGGCCCCAGGCCTACCGTTGAAAACCACGAAATGGCGCGAGGTGGATTTCACCTCGCGCCATTTTTTCACGCCTTGCTTTGCGTTTTTGAACTTTCGGCGTGCAAAATCGCAGCTCTGGTCGAGTGGCCTCCTATTCACACAGTTGTGCAAAGGGGGTTGGGGAGAGTGGCTGATGGCGATGTCGTCTTTGGGATCCAAAACCCTTAAGGCTGGCGCTTGTGGGCCCTTGGGGGATTGAATCTCTACCGTGAGATCTGGCCTTAAAAACCTGGACCTATGTGAAATGTTCAATATCTGGAGGGAGAATTTTAAGGACTAAAGAGTTAATCCGCGAGCAAAGGTCCTGCATGAAAATCGGAGCGAGGCCTGTAAAAATGCCTGCCTGTAGCGGTTTTGCAGTCTGGCAAAAAGCACCGTTTTCGCCATGTTATTTTGCAGGATTGCATGTCAAGAAATCGCTTCGGCCAGTATCAAGCACCTACCCAAGTTGCGCCTTGCATTTTTGCAGGGGGTGTTTTGCGAATTTTCACCTCAAAATCTGCAGGACATTTCCGGGATGCAGCGGGGTCGCACTCTCATTTTTGCTTATTTACAATATCTTAACAGGAATATCTAAGGGGAGGAAGCGGAATTGAAAAAAATCCAGCCGGTGGAATTTTTTGTAGCTCCAACACATCTTGATGGTTGAATGCTTAACGACTTGCCCGGTTTTGGCACCGATTTTCCGGTGAGGGATGGGTTAAATGATGTGACCAAATACCGGCCCATCTGGCCCTCGGTCTTTCCGACCCTGAGGCGGCGGTGCTCCGATACGGGCGATGATCTTCTGGTGACTTTGCTCGGGGCTGATGGAGACAATCCTGCTGATCCGCAGTCTCTGGTCTATGCCCTGCTTGTGGGTTTGAAAGCCCGTGAGTGACAGGTTTGATCTCCCAGTCTGTAGATCGCGAGGCTTCTTCCTTCAATCTGCGGTATCTTCTCCTGCCTGTCATTGCGGGTCATGATGCGGCAGGCACCGCTTTCGCGCCGCGGTAGCCGCCGATTTCGGAGCGGATGCAGAACTCCGTCGCGCCCTGGCGGGTGAAGCAATCGAGCGGGATATGCCGGACGTGGTCAGCCGGAAGGCCCCAAAGGGGACATGGAATGACAGCCGAGGCCAAAAAAAACAGACAATGAGACAAGGCACACTAGGCCCTAAACTGATCTGATTGTCTCTAGATTTTAGGGGGATAATGGCGAAGAGACAGGGATTCGAACCCTGGGTCCCTGTGAAGGGACAACGGTTTTCGAGACCGTTTTTGAGGTTGTGCCCGAAAGGTTCAAGCCAACAAAATAAGGACATTCTAACGACGGATTAGGCAAATTCGGCACAGAAGGCGGGCAGGGGTGTCATAGAAAAGTGTCATAGAAAGTAGAATTGAATGTCCATCTTGAACAGTCGTTCGCAAGAAAGGCATGTGGTCGTGATACGGGTGTGAATTGTTATTCGCTGAGATAAGGCCGGAGGACCTCCGGGCTGTGTCTAACAAACGTTCACTGCCACGTAGGCGCGCAGCGCTCCGGAGCCGACCAGATGTCATGAATGCGGTCCATGCCAGAGAGGATTTCTCAGCGACCTATTCTCTTTATCTTGCTGTTTCGTCCGTTTGCAGGTGCTCTATGAGCAAGCGGAGCGGGATGAAGGAACGGTATTCCTGCGGGAAGTAAATGTTGATACCGGGCATTGCGGCACGATGCTCGGTCAGGATTTCCACAAGGTCGCCGCGTCCAAGACTGTCTTCACAGATTTCGCAGAACGTATAGGCGATGCCCAACCCCTGCCTAGCCATCTCAATCGTAACCGGGAGCGAGTTTGCGACAAGGCTTCCGGGGGCGCTGACCGCGTAGTCCCCATCAGGGCCGGTAAAAGCCCAGGGCGCCAATTGACCTGAGCTTTGAAAGCGATAGCCAAGGCAATTGTGGTTCAGAAGGTCTTTAGGATGCTCTGGGGCGCCATGTCTCTCAAGATAGGCAGGGCTGGCCACCACGGCTGAGTTCAGCGCAGGGGTGAGCGGTTTGGCAATCATGTTCTGCGCAACCAGTCCGCCAAGCCGAAACCCTGCGTGCAGCCCTTCGTGAAGAATGTCTGAGAGCGCATCGGTCAGGGACAATTCCAAGCTGATCTCGGGATATTTTTCTTGGAAAGATATAAGCTTACCCCTGAGCAACAGCTGATAGGCAAATTCAGGCGCTGCCAGTTTCAGCTCCCCACGTGCCGAATGACCGGCAGAGCGCGCAGTTTCCAGCCCATCGGCCAGCTGCTCGAACGCTGGCCCAGACGCGCGCATCAAGGCGCGCCCGGCTTCGGTCAGGTTGATCGCACGCGTGGTGCGCACAAACAGGGCTGTCCCCAATTGATCTTCCAGATTTTTCAACTGGTGGCTCACGGTGGATCGCTTGATGCCAAGCGCCTGCGCAGCGGCGCTCATGCTGCCCTCGCGGGCAATGGCATTGAACACTTCAAGGGTCGAAAGCGGCAGTCTCATTGGTGTATATCCTGCACCATAGTGTTTGAAATTTGGTCAATTGTTGTAGATATCAGCTGGGCATAGGGTCAGGCAACACTGAAACGACCCCATCTGACATCGGATGGAAAACATCTGAGGCCTGACATGAAAACGCTTGTTTTGACTGCCCATCCCGATCTGGACACCTCGTTGGTCAATCGCCGCTGGTATGAGGCGCTGTCGCGGGAACCAACGGTCACCACCCGCGACCTGACGGCGGTCGGCGGCGCCGAAATGCGGTTCGACCCGACGGCTGAACACGCGGTTTTGCGAAGCGCGGATCGGGTGCTGATGCAATTTCCGTTCTACTGGTATTCGGCGCCACCGGTGCTCAAGGCCTGGCTTGATCAGGTGCTGTTACCGGGATTTGCCTATGGTCCTGGCGGAGATCAGCTGGTTGGCAAGGAATTGGGGCTGGTGATTTCCACAGGCGGCCCCGCGGAGAGCTATGCCAGCGGCTCTTACAACAGCTTCACCATGGCTGAATTCCTCACCCCGTTTGAGCAAACCGCGAAAATGGTTGGAATGCGCTACTTGCCTCCCTTTGTGCTGCACAGCGCTATGTCGCGGGATCGCGCCATGGTCGATGCGAGCATCCCGGCGGTGATCTCCTATGCCACAACGCCCATCGCCAATCTGCACCTTCGGAAAGAACGCGTGCCTGCCTAATTCGGCTTCACATGAAATCCAGCCGTAACGTCCGTTCGGGCGAACGGCATCCCTTTGCCAATAACCTACTGAAACAGGAGCAAACCATGGCACTTACCACCGAAGACAAGATCGAAATCCAGGACCTGATGGGGCGCTTTGCGCTGGCGGTTGACGTAAATGGCCCCGAGGCCATGCGTGATCTGTTTGTCGATGATGCGCAGTTCATCGTTGAAGAGATGGGCATCCATCTGGAAGGGCTCGACACTATCGTAGAATGGATCACCGAAAACGCTGCGGCCTTCCCTCCGGGCCTGATCCATGTGCAAAGCAACTTTGTGATTGATGTCAATGGCGACACCGCTGAACTGCGCTGCATCAGCCAGGCGATCCAGAACCACGACGGAGAGATCAAGCACTTCGTGGTTGGGCGCTATTTCGAAACGCTGGTGAAGACTGCGCAAGGTTGGCGTCTGAAGACCCACAAGCTGCAAGTGCAGGCGTGATCAGCAACACCCAATTCCAGAAAGGACACCAAAAATGAAACTCTACTCCGCCCCCGGCACCTGCTCCACTGCCATGCACATTGCCCTTGAATGGATCGGCAAACCCTATGAGGTCGAACATCTCGACCATGTGGCAAAGAAGGCGCCGGGTTACCTTGAACTGAACCCGTCGGGCGTGGTGCCGACTTTGGTGGACGGCGACATGGCCTTGCCGGAAGGGATGGCAATCCTGCTGTATCTTGTTGATCAGCACTCCGATGCAAAGATCGGCCCGGCGCTCGATAGCGCCGAACGCAAAGACTTGCATCGCTGGCTGGCCTACCTGACCGGAACATTGCACCCTTATTTCTGGCTGCATTTTACGCCAATGCGCTTTACCTCCGATCCAGAGGGACAAGCGGCAGTGCAGGCCGCCAGCCATATTCTGATCGACAAGGCGCTGACGCAGATCGACCAGCATCTTGAGGGGCGCAACTGGATGGTGGGGGATCGCAAGTCGGTGGCAGATGCTTTCCTCTACCCGATGGCAAGCTGGGGCTATGATCTGGACAAGCCAACCAATGCCTATCCCAACATCGACCGCGTCCTGCGAAAACTGGCGTCGGACCCGGCCGTGAGAAAGGTGCATGAGAGGCAAGGCACCGCAACGCGGGTTGATCTTGCAGCGTGAGATTGGCTTAGACAGACAGCTTCATGTGACGTGCAAAAAACGGCCTTTGCATCGTGTGTGATAGCTTTCTGGCGACAACGGGTGGATATACTCCACCCGTTTTAGTTCAATTCCAGCATTGGAAAACTCAGATGGAAACCAACGAAATGTTTGGACCCAGATCAATGCCCTAAACTCGTTCCATTTGCTCTGAGACGAGAGGTTTTCCATCCATTGCGATGTGCAACAGCAAAGCCCTCAACGTGTGAGTTCGCGACACTTGTCGGGCAAGGCTGGCCGGGGTCGCCCGGCAAAACTGGTATATTTTGCCGGGCTTGTTGTGTGTTTTCGCGGGTCAGCGGTTCGTCGGTATCGGGGACGCAAGCCTCGTGCCAACCACCTGTGCAACCGTCGCTGGTGCACCAAGCGCGTCGGTATCGGGGGTCGGGCAATGCTCGACAGAACAAGGTAGGTAGTAGAGATCCGCTTCGGCTTTGAACGCTTCTGCGCCATCCTGCATCTTACCTCGATAGACGGTGATATTCATGCCTTTTGGTGCGCCGGTCACGGCATCCGCCAGAAAGGCGAACATCTGAATTTCAAAGCTATTGCCGTCAATTTTGGTGACGCTGGCTGGGCTGTCGGTGAACTTCACGCCACCGGCGCCGAACATCCAACCGCCCACGATGTCGGCGGTGCCGCCCGCATCCACATTCATGATGTTCTGATAGGCGCCGCCATCGGGCAGCACGCCTGTCACTTCGACAAACCAGGTGCCAACCAGTTGGTCTATCACAGGTTTCGCGGTGTCAGCCGCATGGCTCGCGGTTGCGGTCATCAGCGCAAGGGCGGTTGCGATGGGTTTGAGGATTGAGAGTTTCATACTGGGTTTCCTTTTTGGGATCAGGCAAAATCGGGTGTGGACAGGATCTGGCCATGCATGTCGCCGGTCACGGCGGCGAGATAACTCTTGGCCGTGTCGGCCGCAGACAGGCCGCCTTCGGTGGGCAGGCCGAACAGTTCCATGCTTTCCTTGACGAAGATCGGCGAGACGACGTTCAGCCGCACGGTTTCTACTTCGGTGGCGGCGGTGCGGGTGAAGGCTTCGATCGCTGCGCAAGACGCCGCAATAGTGCTAGTGGATGGCATGGGGTTCTGAGCGGCTACTCCGGAGGTCAGGGTGATCGAGCCACCCGGCGTGATCACATCCAGGCCCAGGCGCAGCACATTCAGCTGGCCTTTCATCTGCGTGTCCAAGGTGCGGTTGAAATCGTCATCGCTCATTGTTGCAAGCGGCGCCATCACCCCGTCGCCCGCAACGCTGAGTATCGCATCGAGCGGGCCGGTTTTCGCAAATAGCGACCGAAGGCTGTCCGGGTCGGACATATCGACCTGGAGATCGCCTGATTTCCGTGAGGCGGCGAGGACCTCATGATCAAAGGACAGGGCGTGCATCACCGCGCGCCCGATCACGCCGGACGCTCCAATAAGCAGAATTTTCATGGGATTACTCCAAAGGTAGGGCGTTTAGTGCCCGAAAGTTGTTGAGAAGGTTTCGCACAACGCCTCTTTGGCGCGGTGCAAAAGCGGTGTGCCGTGTGAGGGCAGCAGGTGTTGGAAGTTCAGCGTGGCGACCCGGTCGAATTCGCGCGGGTCCGGCGCGCAGAAGCGCAGCCATTCGGGACCGATATTTGCGGGTTTGAAGAACCCAGCCTGACCCATGCGCTCCGCCGCGATCTCGCTGAAAAACGCGTCTGGCTTCGCCCAGTTCTGCAGGCTATCAGCCGTGACCAGAATGCCGCCTTCGCGATCCAGCAGAAACATGCCCTCCGGCAGGTTCGATGACTCGTAGGTGAAGAGTGACAGGCCGGGGACAGGCACTTCTCCTCCCACCCGCAGGATGTGATCAGGCGACAGTCCGCCCTTGTGCTCCATACCCTCAAGCGCCCAGAGCTTGGCGCCGTAGCGGTGCACGTAGAAGGGATCGTCCAACCCGTTCTGTGCGCCCAGGTGATAGCCGCCCAGCTTGACGATATGCGTGACCTGCCCAAGCGCCTCCAGCGCGGTTAGGCCCTCTTCGGACAGGCAGATCGGGCTGATCAGCGTCAATGCGTCCCGGTCGCGCAGAATGGCCATCGCGCGGCTGATCCGCATACCCGGCACCATGTCGACGCTGCCGGTCACATGAAAGATGTCAGGGAATATCTCGGTGATCTCACCGTGCGGCGTGGTGGGGGGGAAGTCATACGGCATGACGTTCTCCTTTGAATTGGGTGATTTCCAGGGGCCGATACCAATCGGCCAGGGCGCGTCCGATCTCATGTGGGTAATCCTCTTGCAGAAAGTGCAGGCCTTCCCCCAGATCGACACTGGTCAGGTTTGGAAAGTTCTCTTTGATCCAGACCACATCTTTCTGGCGGATCAATACGCCGGGATCGGCGTGGAAAAACAGCTTCGGAATGGGGGTTTCCGTGAGCCATTTGGAATAATCCGCCACCGCGCGAGAGATATGCTCGGGCTTACCCATCACCGGCACGTCGCGCGGGAAAACGTAAACCGGCTTGCGGTTTTTGACCGTGGGAAACGGTGCGAGGTAGGCGGCCATTTCCTGTTGGCTCAGATCGCGCTTGATCCAATCGGGCAGCATTCGCTTCACGAAACTGTTCATGACGCCAAGCATCAGCCAGCTGGCAAAGGGCGCTCGGATCATACGCATCAGCATCTTGTCGCTGCAAGCCATGGCGGCAAAGTCGATCTCGCGATGCATCGCCTCCATGAAGACGATGCCCTTGATCTTGTCACGGTGCTGATTGGCGTAGTGAAACCCCAGGCCATAGCCCTAATCCTGCACCACAAGGGTGATATTGGTCAGACCCAAAGCCTCGATGAACCCTTCGAGATAGGCGTAACTGTCATCGAAGCCGTAAGAAATGTCGGGCTTGTCGGACTTGCCGAACCCGATCAGGTCCACTGCAATGGCACGGGCATGCGGCGTGACATGGGGAATGATGTTGCGCCAGATATAAGAAGAGGCTGGGTTGCCATGGATGAAGAGTATGGGATCGCCGGCGCCGTCTTCCACATAGTGGATCTGGCTGCCCATCACCTCGACAAACCGCGAGGGGAAAGGGTAGTCGGCAGAGATGGTTGCGTTGGTCATGTCGGATGTCCGTGTTTCAGTCGTCTGACATCGAAATACGCCCGCAGAACGTCAGGAAAAAGCATAGCTTTCCGAACAACTCCGTCATAAAATTAGACCATGACAAATCTCGACCATCTCAATGTTGTTGCCACGATCTGCGACACTGGCAGTTTCCAACTGGCCAGCGAAAAGCTCAACAAGGCGCGATCTGCCGTGTCCTATTCGGTCAAGCAGGTCGAGGATTTCTACCAGGTCCAAATCTTTGACCGTTCGACCTATCGCCCGACGCTGACACGTGAGGGCAAGGCGTTGCTTGTGCAGGTCCGTCATTTGCTGGGCCAGGCGCAGCAATTCGAAGATTTCGTGCGGGACCTGAAAGGAGAGGTGGAGACCGAGCTGCGTATTGGCGTTAGCAGCAACTTCCCCATTCCGCGTCTGGCCAGATTGCTGAAGGAGCTGAAGCGCGATTTTCCCTCGACCACCTTGCACCTGGAGATCGAAACGGCCTCGGGTGAACGTCAATTGATGGCTGAAAAGGTCGACATCGCCATCTTCGCAGCCCCGGCACGCAGCCCTTTTATCGACTACCGCCAAATCTCTCAGATGAGCTTTCCATTGGTGGCGTCGCCGGAACTGTTTGGTTCGAATCCCGAACAGGTCAGCAAGACCGAGCTCGGACGCCACCCTCAGGTGGTCGTTAAATCCAGCGATGAAAAGGCGCCGGACACAGGGCTGCTGGGAGAGGCGCCGAAGTGGTTTGTCACTGACATGTCGACCAAGAAAAACCTGATCCTGGCTGGATTGGGCTGGGGGCGTCTTCCAGATCACATGGTTGAGAAAGATATTTCTCGCGGAGCCCTTCTAAGCCTGCCGACCCTTGGTGAATTGTCCCTGCCGATCTGCTTGACCAAGCGTGCCGGTCAGCATTTGGGGCCAGTGGGGTGGAGGATATGGGAGAATTTATAGGTGTGAACAAGGAGCACGTTCAGTTGGCTTGTCTCATTTCTCCATGCTCACGTTGTTCCTCACATTTTCCTATGGAGGCAACTATTTGACACCAATCAAACGTCAGCTAATGGTCGAAAGGGACTGTTTCTAAAGCGAGAATGGACCCCAGCCGAATTGCTCGAAAAACGAAAAAAACATTTTGCTCTATCTGGGAGCAGACCCATCTGTTGTTCAACGGAAAGAACACCCGAAGGTGACTGCCTCAGTTTCTCGCTTTTCAGGTGGCTCGTGGTCGGGGGGGTAGTGGCGGAGAGACAGGGATTCGAACCCTGGGTCCCCGTGAAGGGACAACGGTTTTCGAGACCGCCCCGTTCGACCACTCCGGCACCTCTCCGCGGGGGTCTGGTGGGGCTGCATTTAAGGGGGAAACAGGCAGGGTGCAAGGGGCATTTTCAACTTCTTTTGAGAAAAGCATTTTTTCATTGTGTGGTCGCGGATTTCCCCTAGATTTCATTCATGAGACAGAATTTTACCCGCTTATACCACCTGTCACAGCTCTTGCTGGTCCTGGCATTCCTGACGCTGTCATCCTTCTCGCAGGCAGAGGCGGCCGAGCGCAGCAAGGTGGAAGCCTTTCTTGAGGTGACCGGGTTTGATGTCGCGCTTGACAGTATTGCGCTGTCTGCAAGCGATGCGCCAAGTATGCTGGGCCTGTCTGCCAGCGATTTTGGCGCTGAATGGTCCCGGCTGTCGGAGAGCGTTTTTGACAAGACCAAGATGCGGGATCTGGCCTTGGATATTCTGACCGAGACACTGGAGGAGGATGCCTTGGGCCATGCCGCCGACTTTTATGCCAGTGAGCTGGGGCAGCGGCTGGTGGTGGCCGAAAATGCAGCCCATCTGATCGAGGAAGACGAGGTCAAACAGATTGCGGGCCAGCGCATCATCGCTGATCTGGTCAAGTCCGGCAGTGACCGCATTGCGCTGTTTAACCGGATGGGGCGGGCGATCGATGCGGCGGGCACCGGGGTGAAATCGGTGCAGCAGATCCAGTTTCGCTTTCTGATGGCCGCCAGTGCGGCGGGCATCATCGAATTGCAATTGGATGCGGATGGGCTGCGGGCCATGCAGCAGGATCAGGAGCAGGAGATTCGTCTTGCGTTGCAGGCGGCCAATCTGGCGGCTTCAGCCTATGTTTACCAAGGCTTTAGCGACGGCGAGATCAAATCTTATGTCGAAGCCCTGGAGACACCCCTGATGCAGCGGGTTTATGAGTTGTTGAACGCGGTGCAATATGAAATCACTGCCAACCGCTTCGAAGAGCTAGCCTACAGGCTGCAGGAACTGGGGCAGGGCGAGGATATCTGACACAGGGCCTGTGCGGCCGCCGTTTATTTGGCTGTACTACTGCTGAGCCGCTCTGCGATTTTTGCAGCGGCTTGCGCATTTAGCGCCGCCTGTTTCATCCACTCTGCCACCTGTTGGGCATTCAGTGCCGAGGGCACAGCATAATGCTCGAATTGCTGCAAAAGGTTCTCAAACTCTTCGCACATATCGTTGATAAGATAGGCGATATTGTCCAGCGGCAACAGACCCTCGAAGTTGACGTCGGCGCTGTCTTCTGTGGATTTGATGGAGCGCCCGACCATTTGCCAATCCGCTAGGGGGACAACAAAGGAGTTGCCGTCATTGTCATGCGCAATTGTTGTCGCGAGCTGCAGTGTGGACAGTTCGACAACGCGCAATTCGGACCCGATGACGCCATTCAGAGAAAAACTGATGCTTTGATCATCACTCATCAAGGGTGCTCCATTTGTCTTCAAGTTTCTGAACCAGAAGGGGGTATTCCGCGATCGGCTGCTGATAGTGGTATTGTGTCTGGTTCACGCCCTGTGTGGTGGGTGATTTGCCTACAACGCCCTTTACTGAACACAGAATCTTGGGCGCGTTTGGGGTTTCCGAGTAAACCACTTCATCCGGCGCATTGGCCTTGGCAGCTGCCGCGCTAAATTGCGTGACCTGCACCGTGATGGGGGGCAAGGCAACTTTGCCCGAGGCTTCGCTGGGTTTTCGCCACCCGCGCAGCACCTTCATCTGTACCGTTGCGCCCTTTTCCTTTCGTGCGGGGGCTTTCTTGGGGGCAGAGGGCAGGGAACGGGTGGCTTTTCTACCTTCTTCAGTCAGGGAAAGCAGCGCCTCTTTCCCGGATTGAGACCGACTAATCAGCCCAGAGGAAATTAGCAGGGACAACAGGCGGGACAGGTTGGCAGATTGCAAACCGGTCTGCGTCAACAGGGCGGAGCGTTGCAGCGGCGCGCCGTCATTGTCAGCCAAAACACGCAGGATTGCGGGAACATGCGCTCGCTGCAGGATCTGCTGTGCATTTGGACGATCGGAGGCCCGCACCGCGAGGGAGAGTACGTCTGTCAGGGCGCGAATGCGCTCTGCGATTTTGCCATTGCCGGACCGTTCTGCGCGAAAGGCGACATCCAGCATCAGCCCATGCCAGTCTCGCAGATCGTCATCCGACCGGCGCGCGTTCAGGGTCTGCCAGATCCAGGAGGCAAATGCATTGTATGCAAGCCCGGGATTGCCGCCATCTTGATGGAATTTATCAAGGACTCCCTGCGCGTCGGAGGCAGTGAGGTCTCCGCTCGCCAGTGAATGTAGAAGGTCAGCCACGGTGTGCTCCGATGTTTTGTACCAAGCTATATAGCGCGAAAACGATTTACAACAGTTTAGTTTCCATGTCGAATCCGGTTTATAGCTGAAATGTTGTAAATTGTTCTGTTGTTGGGGCGGGTTCATGTTCCCGGGCGCGGGAGGAATGTGCCCAGACGAAACCGCTGCCGCCAACCTTGTCGCATTCGCTTGCCAGGACCTGCTGCACGACAATTGTCTCCAAATCCGTGGCTCTGGCCAACTCCTTGGCGTTCTGTTGGTGGGCGAACATGGTGGAATTGCCGCCCATTGAGGGAACGATGGCAAGCGAAAGGCCAAGACCTTTCAGGAATTCAAGACGTTCCGAATGACAGTAATCGAGACAAATGAAGATCCCGATGACATCGCGTTCGGTGACGAGCAGGTTGATGGTTTTGGTGTCGTCTATGGCTTCCTCAGGAGAGGTTTCTTTGCGCTCGAAAAAGGAAAGTCCCTTGTCTTGGATGAAGAGAGGGCTGCCGCGCCGATCCATGATCGAGCATCGATTGAAGCGCTTCCCATCCTGGTCACTGTGCCAGGACCCCGCAACAACTACCGCAGGCAACCCGCTTCTGAGGTGATTGTTGCCCAGCGATTCGCTGACCGCACTCAGCGCTTCGGGCGGCATGGTCAACTCGGGCCAAATCACCAAAGAGCAGTCTGCCTGTCTGGCGCTGTCCAATTGGTGGTCGATGAGAGTGCATTGGTTTTCACATTCTGCGCCAGTTGCGATGAATTTCCCGTCCGCCAGTATTTCTGAGGCGAGATTGAATTCCGGAAAGATCCCACCGCCGAGCATGTGCCGGTCTGGCGCGGTGCTGCTGGCAAGGTCGGTATGAATATTCAATACACACTCAAATCCGTCCAGGTGGCTGGGAATGACATGGTGATACCTTAAAGCGCGCCGTCGAAACATCTGGCCGCGTTTGGAGTGGTTCCGGTGACGGCAGGGAACAACCCAATAATCATCGTACTTTAGCCTCTGCAGCGCATCGGCATTCAGGACTTCCGGGCTGTCATTTACGGTCTCGTCCAAGTAGCGCAACAAGCCAACGGCGGTTTCAAACAGGTATTCTTTGCTTGGGTGCAGCAAGGATTGAATGCCCTGCGCCTGCAGCCCTTCCCCGGCCATGCGGGCCAGCTCTGAAAGCTCTCTCTCTGACATTGCTTCAAACCGCTTTACCCGCAATTGTTGGGGTGCCAGCAAAAGGGATTGATAGAGGCTGCCAATAAGATCACGGCCATGTATTGGCGTGGCGCAATCCGCCCACAGAGGGGATTTGGAAAGGTTATGCAGGTTGGCTTTGAATGTCATGACCGGAAGCAAAAGAAGGTGAAGGGTAATCGTGATCGCATTCAGCTTATAATTGAGGTGAAGGGTCGTTCGATCAAGCTTTAACTGAAAAGCCATTGCGGGGCGTGGCTATATGGGTCTGGCTGAAACAAGGGGGCAATGCCCTTCAGGAATATTGGGCCTGGCCCAAAGGCAGCAGGACAAAGCAACTCTGGCCTTGACAGATGCTGGTCGGTTGGGGCAAATGCGCCATCCCGGCCCGGATTCTCTGAGCCGGGTTCATTTTGTAATACGCCCTATCCGGGGCGCGCTGTTCGAGGTGGCCCTTGGCCAAAACGCCCGAGATCGGGGACCAAAGGACGCGGTTGATAAAGGAAACACGCATATGTTTGCGGTCCTCAAGACTGGCGGCAAGCAGTACAAAGTTCAGGCGGGTGATATCCTCCGCATTGAAAAATTGGCTGCAGATGCTGGCGAAACAATCCAGTTCGACGAAGTCCTGATGCTCGGTGGCGACGCCCCCGTGGTTGGTGCTCCTCTGGTAGATGGCGCTGCTGTTAAAGCAGAAGTGATCGACCAGATCAAAGGCGAAAAGCTGATCCACTTTGTGAAGCGTCGTCGTAAGCACTCCTCCAAGCGCACCAAAGGTCACCGTCAGAAACTGACCTTGATCAAGATCACCGAGATCCTGGCTTCGGGTGCTACCAAAGCAGCGCCGAAAGCCGCCGCCAAAGCCGCACCGGCTGCCGCTGCGGGTTCTGACGATCTGACCCAGCTGACTGGTGTAGGCCCTGCCGCCGCCAAAAAGCTGAACGAAGCTGGCCTGACCAGCTTTGCCCAGATCGCAGCCTTGTCGGAAGACGACATTGCTGGTATCGAAGCGGTCAAAGTGAAGCCCGAATGGGTTGAACAGGCCAAAGATCTGGCTAAAGGCTAAGGAGAGACAGAATGGCACATAAAAAAGCTGGTGGTTCCTCCCGTAACGGCCGCGACTCAGCGGGTCGCCGCCTCGGCGTGAAACTCTATGGTGGCCAAGCGGCCATCGCAGGCAACATCATCATTCGTCAGCGCGGGACCAAATTTTGGCCGGGCGAGGGCGTAGGCCTGGGCAAAGATCACACCATCTTTGCAACTGCGGATGGTGCTGTGAAGTTCCACAAAGGCCTGAAAGGCCGCACCTTTGTATCGGTTCTCCCAGTGGCGGAGGCCGCTGAGTAAACCGACCCCACAAGGTTATGAACAACGAGGGGATCGGCAATAGCCGGTCCCCTTTTCTTTTTGTGGTGCTTTTGCGCCGCTATACTTGGTTCTTAAAGATTTCTTGCTACGAAGTTTCTGCGGCCCTTGGTTGGGCGCTCTTTGGAATGTGACCCCTGCCTTTGCCGGGTGCCCTTCAAAAGTCAGGTTTTCGTGCCTTTATATCGTGTGAGCCCAATTCTTCGATCTCTTTGCGAGAAGGAGCAGAGATATGAGTCTGGATCTTGTGAACAATCAGCCGGTTATTGAAGCCAGCCGATTTGTGCTGCGCCCATTGCGCGACTCTGACAGTGGTTTGATTTCGCATTATACCAGTGATGAGCGCGTGGCACGGATGACCAGCTCCATCCCACATCCGATGCCGCCGGGCGCCATCGAGGCCTATGTTGCGCGTACCATGGCAGAGGCGCGCGACGAAGATGTCTGGGCCATCGATGGAACGCCCGATGGGGGCGAAGAGCTGAAAGGGATCATCAGTCTCAAGCGGATGGACCGCAATCAGTCCGAAGTCCACTTCTGGATTGCACCTCTGTTTTGGAACACCGGACTGGCCTCGGAAGCGCTGGAAGCCCTGGTTACGGCCAACCCGTTGAAGAATGCGGCGATGTTTGCCTCCGTTTTTCAGGATAATCCGGCCTCGGCGCGGGTGCTGATCCATTGCGGCTTTGAATATCTGGGCGATGCCGAGACCTTCTCTGTCAGCCGCAATGCCAATGTTCCAACCTGGACCTATACCCGAAAACTGTGATTGGCCTGCCGCGCGCTTTCGGGTAAGGCAATCCGCAGACACCAGAACGGGGGCTCTTGGTCCGCGTTGACCCATTTGTATTTCCGCGCGACACCCGCTCCGGGGCGCGCAGTAAGGAGCCGCCATGAAATTCCTCGATCTGGCAAAGGTCTATATCCGCTCCGGTGGCGGCGGCAACGGCTGCGTGAGCTTTCGCCGCGAGAAATACATCGAATACGGTGGTCCGGATGGCGGTGATGGTGGCAAGGGCGGATCCGTCTGGGCCGAAGCCGTGGATGGGCTGAACACGCTGATTGATTTTCGCTATCAGCAGCATTTCTTTGCCCAGAATGGCCAGTCCGGCATGGGGCGTCAGCGCACAGGCAAAGATGGCGACGAGATCATCCTGCGGGTGCCGGTTGGCACTGAAATTCTGGACGAAGACGAAGAGACCGTGCTGGCGGATATGACCGAGATCGGTCAGCGGGTGCTCCTGGCCAAGGGCGGCAATGGCGGCTTTGGCAACCTGCATTTCAAATCCTCCACCAACCAGGCTCCACGGCGCGCCAACCCCGGTCAGGAGGGCGTTGATCGTACCATATGGCTGCGGCTCAAGCTGATTGCGGACTCTGGCCTGTTGGGGCTGCCCAATGCCGGGAAATCGACCTTTTTGGCCGCCAGCTCCAATGCGCGCCCCAAGATCGCCGACTACCCCTTTACCACGCTGCACCCGAACCTGGGCGTGGTAGGTATTGATAACACTGAATTTGTCATGGCCGATATTCCGGGCCTGATCGCTGGCGCCCATGAGGGCAAGGGGATCGGGGATCGGTTCTTGGGCCATGTGGAACGCTGTGCGGTGCTGTTGCATCTGGTTGATGGCACCTCTGAGGATGTGGTGGGAGATTATCAGACCATCATCGGTGAGCTGGAGGCCTATGGCGGCGCGCTGGCGCATAAGCCGCGTGTCACTGCGCTCAACAAGGTTGACGCCTTGGACGAAGATGAACGCGCCGAGGCCCATGCTGCGCTTGAGGCTGCCGTAGGTGGCAAGGTGCTGTTGTTGTCCGGCGTCAGCCGCGAAGGGCTGAG
>JADFAE010000030.1 GCA_015665415.1 Roseobacter sp. | reverse complement strand
AGCCGCGCGTTTTTATCGAGACCGGAGGCAGCAGCAAGGGGATTGCGGATCTACGCAAGGGGTTGAGCAATATCGCCATGGTGTCGCGCCCGCTGAAACTCAGTGAGGCGGATCTGATGGCCCATGTGATTGCACGCGATGGCATCGCTGCCCTGATCCATGCAGAAAACTCTGTTGAGGAGATCTCGCAACAGGACCTGCGCGGGATCTTTACCGGTGAAATCACCTCCTGGGCCCAATTGGGCGGCGCTGATCGAGATATTGTGGTGGTTTCAAAAGGCGAAGGCAGCGCCACTTCGGTGGTATTGAACCGCTTTCTCGACATCACTGCCGATCAGGTCAAAGGTGATCTGGTGGCGGCAGAAAACGCGCAGATGATCAAGACGGTTTCGCTCACTCCTGACAGCATTGGATATGTCTCTATCGGAGCGGCAACTGTGGATATCGGATACGGGGTGCCGGTCAAGCTGGTGGCTTTGGGGCAAGTGCCGGCAACCCTGGAGAACGTTGCCGACGGCAGTTACCTGGCCACACGACCGCTGAATCTGGTGACCACCAAGGACATCATGCCAAGTATCGACGAGCTGATCGGCTTTAGCAAATCGGCACTTGTCGGCGATATCATCAGGGACCTGTCCTATACGCCGGTGACCAAGTGAACCGGGAGTTCTCAGGTCCTTTCCCGGGGGCAGCGGGGCCGCGTGATCGGTCTGTGGCAAGGACCGCGCTGTCGCTCGAGGCCCTGTTTCACTATGTTCTGGCGGCAACCTTTGCTATCGGATGTGCCGTTGTGCTGGTGGTGGGATTTGTGATCCTGACCGGGGCTTTGCCGGTTTTTGGTCGAATCCCGGTGTTGCAGTTCCTCAGCGACAGTGACTGGCATCCGACCAGCGGGCTGTATGATCTGAAACCAATGCTGGTCGGCAGTCTCTTGACCTCTGTCGGGGCGGTTGGGCTTGCCACTCCGGTCAGCCTGATCATCGCCGCGTCGCTGAATTTCTTCATGTCCGGGCTGACGGCCTCCCTGCTGCGGCGATTGCTGTTTGTGATGGCGGCCATGCCCACGGTGATTTTTGGTTTCTGGGGGCTGACGCAGGTTGTTCCCTTGATCGGCAAGCTGCAGGCCCCTGGTCTGTCCTTGCTCAGCGGCATTCTGATCCTTGCGTTGATGATCATCCCAACCACGACTTTGCTCATGGATGCGGCTTTTGCCAAATTGCCCAAACCCCTGATTCACGGTGCTTTTGCGCTGGGGGCGACGCGTAAGTTGACCTGCTTTGGCATGGCGCTGCCTATTCTGCGTCGGGCCGTGCTTTCTGCAGCCCTGCTGGGGCTGGGCCGCGCCCTGGGAGAGACAATCGTGGTGGTCATGGTCACGGGCAACAGGGCCGAGTTGCCGCTGAGCCTGTTTGATCCGATCCGCACCCTGACGGCCAATGTGACTTTGGAAATGGGCTATGCGGATCCCTTGCATGGGGCAACGCTCTTCCTCAGCATCTTGGTTCTGTTTGTTATTGCTACCGGCCTTGCGCTCTTGGTCCATGCGCTTGATCGCACCGGAGGGGTGAGTGTCGATGTCTGAGCGACGCCATTTGAACCGCCACCACCGCCGCGCCGGATCGGATCGGATGGGTCGGGCAGACCGGTTGATATACCTCTGTTTTCTGATGGTGGTGTCACTGGTGTTCCTGACCTATGGCAAGGTAATTTTTGACATTGCTTCGCAGGGGATCGGCCAAATCAATTTGTCCTACCTGACCGATGCGCCGCGGCAGTCCGGGCGCGCCGGTGGGGTATTTCCCATTCTGGTCTCGACCGTTCTGGTGCTGGCGATCGCGGTTGCGGTGGCACTGCCGACCAGCCTCGCAATTGCGTTATATGTCACCGAATACCTCGCCCAAGGATCTGCGCTTTCAAGCTTGTTCAGATCTAGCATGCTGATCCTGGCCAGCGTGCCCTCGATTGCCTTTGGCCTGTTTGGCAGTAGTTTTTTCGCCCAGTTTCTGGGGCTTGGGACATCTCTTCTGACAGGTGGGTTGACCCTGGCGGTAATGATTATCCCAATTTGCGCCTTTGCCTTTGTAGAGGTGTTTCGCCTGCTGCCCACCGGGTATCGCACCGGCGCTTATGCTCTTGGCGCGGGCAAGGCCCGGTTCATCCTTTGCGTGATGATCCCGACCTGCACGGCTGAAATTATCACCGTTGTCTTGTTGGGCACGGGGCGGGCTTTGGCAGAAACGGCAGCGCTGTTGTTCACCAGCGGCTATTCGGATCGCATGCCTGAAAGCCTGCTGGACCCCGGCCGGGTTCTGTCCATTCATATCTATGATCTGGCGATGAGCATCCCAGGAGGCGACCGCATGGCCGCGGCCTCGGCAGTACTGCTGATAGGGTTGTTTCTGCTGATCAGCTCGGTTGGCCTGTATTTTTCCAAGAAAGCACATCCGTGAAAGGGGCAAAGAAATGAATATAATATCAAGGCTTTCTGAGCCGAAACCCGCGGCGGCTGGACACACTGCGCAGGTCGTCCCCTGCCCTGCTGGGCCACCTGTGCTGGAGGCCCGCGCGATCCGTGTCGGGCTTGCAGGGCGAGACATCATACGGGATGTGAACCTGTCGCTGCAGCCCAACGAAATCCTGGCCATTATCGGCCCGTCGGGTTGCGGAAAATCCACCTTTGTTTCGACCTTGAACCGGATGATCCACCACACTTTGCCGACAGCAAAGGTAGAGGGGGAAATCTGGCTGAATGGGGGTTTGGTCTTCCCTTCTTCCGCCAGTGCCGCCGATTTGCGTTGCAAGGTCGCAATGGTCTTTCAGCGCCCGAACCCCTTCCCGTTTTCGATCCGGATGAACATGGAATTTGCCTTGAAGGCAAATGGCGACCGCTATCGGCCCGGCTATGCCGACAAGATTGAACAGGCGTTGCGCTCGGTGAACCTATGGGACAGGCTGAAGGACCGGATGAATGATGTCGCCACCCGTCTGTCCGGAGGGGAGCAGCAACGGCTCTGTATTGCGCGCGCACTGCTCAGTGACCCGGATGTGATCCTGTTTGATGAGCCCTGCAGTGCCTTGGATCCGGTCTCCTGTACCGCCATCGAAACCCTGATCCAAGACCTCAAGCAACGGTGTTCGGTGATCATCGTCACGCATAATCTGGCTCAGGCGCGCCGTGTCTCTGACCGGTGTGCCATGTTCTGGCTTCGTGACGGCAGCGGAGAGGTGATAGAAACCGGACCAACGGATCGGATCATGACTGCGCCCAACCATGAGATCACCCGGGCCTATATCAACGGTGAGTTTTGTTGAAACCGCTTTTCTGGCATGGAGATATACGATGACCCAGCCCATTCGACAGGCCACCTGCGAGGATGCTCAGGCGGTGGCGAATATTGCCAATGCCATGATCCGGGACACCTTGGTCACCTTTTCAAGCGAGGAAAAGACGGCGGCTGATTTTAAAGCCATGATCCGGCGATTGGGGCATCGGTTCCTGGTTGCGGAGGGTGCAGACGGCGTGGTTGGCTATGCCACCTACGACAGCTTTCGCAACGGCACCGGCTATCGCTACACCCAGGAACATTCGATCCACCTGTCACAATCTGCGCAGCGACAAGGGTTGGGGCGGGCCTTGATGGCCAGGCTCGAGCAGATCGCGCGCGACGATGGGGTTGAGGTCTTGGTGGCGGGTATCAGCGGGGCCAACCCCCGCGCAGTCGGGTTCCATCGCGCGCTTGGCTATGACGAGGTTGGGCATATGCCGGGAACCGGACGCAAATGGGGCCGACGGCTGGATCTGGTGCTGATGCAAAAGCAACTGGTGCCTATCGCATCGCAAGCCATCGCAGAATAGGGCGGTCATGGTGCCGCGGCAGCGGTTCAGGCGCAACCGCTGCCCCTGGGGCGGTTGTGCCTTCAAAGCGCAGCCTGTCTAGCCGGAGGTCACAGAGCGGTACCAGGCCACGATGGCGTTGCGCGCATCCTGGTCCATTTGAATGGCATTTGGGGGCGGCATGGCATGGCTCACCCCTGCCTGCATGTAGACCTGTGTCGCATGACGGGCCACATCGGCCTCGGTTTCTAGAACCACGTCTTTGGGGGCCCAATGCATCCCCTCCCAGGAGGGTTCGCGCGCATGGCACATCGAACAGCTGCCAACGACGGCGTAGTAGGCCTCCTCAAAATTATCGTTGGACGCAAACTTCTGCTCATAAGGGGTCAGCGCGCGGGCCTCGGACTCTTCATAGCTCTCCCCACCCGGGACGGTCGACAACCAGGCAATCACCATCATGATCAGCACGGTGACACCCCAAGTCCAATGCGGGCCCTTGCCGGTCTTGTGCATGGTGTTGAAGTAATGCCGGATGGTGACGCCGGTCAGGAAGATCAGGCAAGAGATGATCCAGGCATATTCGGTGCCAAAAGCCAGCGGATAGTGGTTTGACAGCATCAGGAAAACCACCGGCAGAGTCAGGTAGTTGTTATGGGTCGAACGCAGCTTGGCGATTTTGCCGTATTTGGCATCCGGCGTGCGGCCCGCCTGTAGATCTGCCACCACGATGCGCTGGTTCGGCATGATCTGGAAGAACACATTGGCGGTCATGATCGTTGCGGTAAAGGCACCCAGATGCAGCAGCGCGGCACGGCCAGTGAAGATCTGATTATAGCCCCAGGCCATCACCACCAGGATTGCAAAGAGGATCAGCATCAGCAGGGTTGGGTTTTCGCCCAATTTGGATTTGCACATCTGATCATAGAGCAACCAGCCAATGGTCAGCGAGCCGCCGGAGATCAGAATGCCCTGCCACAGCTCCAGCTCGACCTTGGATGGATCCAGCAGGAACAATTCACCGCCAACCCAATAGATGATCATCAGCAGCGCAGCACCAGACAGCCAGGTGCTGTAGCTCTGCCATTTGTGCCAGGTCAGATGCTCGGGCATCCGTGCCGGAGCCACCAGGTATTTGACAGTGTGATAAAAGCCACCGCCGTGCACTTCCCATTCCTCGCCAAAGGCCCCTTTGGGCAGGTCGGCGTTAGGTTTCAGCATCAAATCAAGCGCAACAAAGTAGAAAGATGCACCAATCCAGGCCATCGCCGTGATCACATGCAGCCAGCGCACACTGAACGCGATCCAATCCCACAAAATAGCCAGATCATACATGGCCGCTCTCCCAAAATTCTTAGTCCCGCTCACCCTAGTCGAAGCAGTTTTATTCTGCTATTGCTACAAAACGCCAAGCAGCATCAAAAAAAACAGAAAAATGTCTTATCTCGACAACATCCGCACCTTTGTAAGGGTCTACGAACTGGGCAGCATGTCAGCCGCCGGGCGTGATCTGCGTATTTCTCCGGCCGTCACCTCGTCGCGCATTTCACAACTGGAAGAGCATCTTGGGGTCAGGCTGTTCCAGCGGACCACCCGCAGCCTGACGCCGACCGAACAGGGAAAATCCTTTTACAGAGGCGCAATTGATATCCTGGAAGCGCTGGAACGTGCCGAAGCCCAGATCGTCAGTATCACCGAAAATCTCAAGGGATCTCTGTATGTTGCGGCCCCCTTGGGCGTGGGGCGACGATTGATTGCGCCCCAGGTGCCCGAGTTTTTGAAAGAATATCCAGAGGTCAGCCTGCGACTGCGTTTGACCGACCGAAAAGTTGATCTGACCACCGAGGGCCTGGATCTGGCGTTTTTCCTGGGCCAGCCAGAGGATAGCAATCTGCGCATTCGCAAGATCGCCGATGTCGAGCGGGTGCTTTGCGCCGCCCCCTCATACGTTGAAAAACATGGCATGCCCGCAAACGGCGCAGAGCTGGTCTCGCAGCGCCATGAATGCCTGAACCTGCGTTTTCCCGGTGCAACCGAATTTCAGTGGCTGCTGACAACACCCGAAGGCCCCAAGCGATTTGCCGTCTCCGGGCGCTATGAAAGCGACGATGGGGATGTGCTGACGGATTGGGCACTGGCGGGCCATGGGGTGGCACTCAAGCCGGTGTTTGAGGTCTCAGAGCATCTAAAAACCGGGGCCCTGGTCACGGTTGCCACCGAAACGCCACCTGAGCCCATTCAGATGGCCTGTCTTTTCACTCACCGCCGCAGGCAGGACCCCAAGACGCGCCTGTTCATGGAGTTCATGATCGACAGGATTGGCGCAACCATCCGGGATACGGGTTAGCGGCGACAGAAGGTCAGGCTTGCAGGAAACAGGCCTGACAGTCGGGGTCATCAGCGGGGCGGGGTCATCCCTGGGGATCAGCTGCCACGGTAGGTGCTGTAGCTGAACGGCGACAGCAGCAGCGGCACGTGATAATGGCTTGGCTCTGACATGCCGAAGCGGATTGGTATCACGTCGAGAAAACGTGGCTCTTCCGGTGGCACGCCGCAGGCATCCAGGTAGGCACCGGCATAGAACAACAGCTCGTAGGTGCCGGTCTCAAATTCTGCGGCAGGCAGGATTTGTTCGTCGGTGCGGCCATCGTCATTGGTCGTCAGGGTTTTCAACAAAACCCGGTCATCTCCGCTGAGCTTGTAAAGCTCGATCTTCAGGCCTTCCGCCGGGCATCCGCGCGCGGTGTCAAGAACATGGGTTGTCAGATATCCAGTCACAGCAAGTTCTCCTACATGTTTACGCCTGTCTACTCTGCTCTGAGGCGCGAGAACACAGGGCGTCTGCGCGAAGGCTCCTTTCGGGTTTTTTTGAAAAACAATTATGATTTTTTCAGTTATCAAGTAACAAAGTAGAGGATAAGACCGTGACACGCTACCCGCGAGATATGACAGGCTATGGTGCGACCCCACCGGCTGCCAATTGGCCGAATGGCGCCAAAATTGCCGTTCAGATCGTTTTGAACTACGAAGAAGGTGGCGAAAACAACATCCTGCATGGCGATGCAGCCTCAGAGGCCTTTTTGTCGGAAATCACCGGTGCAGCGCCCTGGGTTGGGCAAAGGCACTGGAATATGGAATCCATCTACGAATATGGATCGCGTGCCGGGTTCTGGCGGGTACATCGCCTGCTCAAGGACATTCCAATCACGGTTTACGGCGTGGCCACAGCCCTGTCGCGCGCACCCGAACATGTTGCGGCGATGAAAGGCGCGGGCTGGGAAATCGCCTCGCATGGGCTCAAATGGGTTGAGCACAAGGATATGTCGCCCGACGAAGAACGGTCCCAAATCCGCGAAGCCATCCGACTGCATACCGAAGTTGTGGGCACACCGCCGCGTGGCTGGTACACAGGCCGCTGTTCGATGAACACTGTGGACCTGGCTGCTGCGGAAGGTGACTTTGCCTATGTCGCCGATAGTTATGCAGATGACCTGCCCTATTGGGTCAAGGCCGGTGGCAAGGATCAGCTGATTGTTCCCTACACGATGGATTGCAACGACATGCGTTTTGCAATTCAGGCCGGTTACACCAATGGCGAGCAATTCGAGAGCTACCTCAAGGACAGCTTTGATATGCTCTACGCTGAGGGTCAGGAGGGCGCGCCCAAGATCCTGTCAATTGGATTGCATTGCCGCCTGATCGGCCGACCGGGCCGCGCTGCCGCCTTCAAACGCGCTTTGGAACATTTCAGCAAGCATGAAGGCGTCTGGTTCGCCACCCGCGAAGAGATTGCCGACCACTGGGCCAAGGAGCACCCACCGATGCAGGGCGTCGCACCATCCGAAATGAACAAGGACACTTTTGTTGCCGAATTCGGCGGCATTTTCGAGCACAGCGCCTGGATTGCAGAAGGCGCCTTTGATCTGGAACTGGGCCCGACCCATGACACCGCAACAGGGGTGCACAGCGCGCTGGCCCGTGTCTTCCGCTCGGCCAGCGAAGAGCAGCGCCTTGGCGTTCTCACAGCGCACCCTGATCTGGCCGGCAAACTGGCCGCAGCCGGGCGGTTGACCGCTGAAAGTACGTCAGAGCAGGCCGGGGCCGGGCTCGATATGCTGACCGACGAAGAGCGTGAAGGCTTCACCGCTCTGAACGAATCCTATACCACCAAACATGGCTTTCCCTTCATCATTGCGGTGCGCGACAACACCAAGGCCTCGATCATGGAGGCCTTTGAACGCCGCATCGGCAATGATCGCGACACCGAATTTGCCGAGGCCTGCCGTCAGGTTGAACGCATCGCCGAACTGCGCCTGCAGGAGAAACTGGGCGCATGAGCGAGATCATCCAGATCCAGCCAATCACAGCCGAAGCTTTTGCGCCGTTTGGTGATGTGTTGGATGTCTCTGGCGCGCCGGACAAGATCATCAATCAGGGCATGTGCGGGCGCTACCACAACCGCGCTCAACTTGATTTCAACGAAGGCCGCGCCGGCATCAGCCTGTTCAACGCTCAGCCGCGCAGCCTGCCATTGACGCTCGATATGATGGAACGCCATCCCGACGGCAGCCAGGCGTTTTTGCCGATGAGCCAGGAGCCCTTTCTGGTCATCGTCGCACCGGACGCAGGTGGCAAACCCGGTCAGCCGCTGGCCTTTGTGACCCAGCCCGGACAGGGCGTGAACTATCATCGTGGGGTGTGGCACGGCGTGCTGACCCCGCTTTCGCATCCCGGATTGTTTGCCGTAGTCGACCGCATCGGCGAAGGCGCAAATCTGGAGGAACACTGGTTCCAAGACCCTTTCACAGTGGTCACAGACTAGACCACAAAAACTCAAAGCCGCTCAGATAACAAAAAGAAGCGGCGAGATCCCCATGACCGACAGGAGACCCCTCATGGCTGACACTTCAATCGGGACGCCAGCGCAGCTGCGCGACCCAAATTACACCCCCCCGCTGGGCCTGGCGATTCCGCTTGGCATCCAGCATGTACTGGCGATGTTTGTTTCAAACATTACCCCTGCCATCATCATTTCCGGGGCTGCGGGCTTTGGCTTTGGCTCCGATGCAGGGGCGCAGGGCTTCCCGGACATGAGCTATCTGATCCAGATGTCGATGCTGTTTGCCGGCATTGCGACTCTGTTCCAGTCCATCGGAATGGGACCGGTTGGAGCCCGCCTACCAATTGTGCAGGGCACCAGTTTTGCCTTTATCCCGATCATGATCCCGCTGGTTGCTGGCAAGGGCCCCGAAGCGCTGCCGGTGATCTTTGGTGGCGTGCTGGTTGGCGGCCTGTTCCATGCCGCATTGGGAACCATCATCGGGCGCATCCGCTTTGCCCTGCCGCCGCTGGTGACTGGGTTGGTAGTGATGATGATTGGCTTGTACCTTGTACGTGTCGGCATCGAATACGCCGCTGGTGGCGTGCCAGCCAAGATCTTTGGCAAAGAGGAATACGGCAGCCTGCTGAACTGGTCGGTGGCGCTGGTGGTGATCTTCTCCACTCTGGGGCTTAAATTCTTCGCCCGGGGCATGCTCTCGGTTTCGGCAGTCTTGATCGGCATCCTGATTGGCTATGTCTATTCGATGTTCTTTGGTCTTGTGACCTTCGAAGGTATCGGCCAGAGCTGGGACCGCGCCGCGGCCTTTGGCCTGCCAAACCCCTTCAAATACGGCATCGAGATCACCATGGCTGCGGTCATCGGCTTTTGCCTGATGTCCTTTGTCAGCGCGGTTGAAACCGTAGGTGACGTCAGCGGCATCACCAAAGGCGGCGCAGGCCGTGAAGCCACCGACAAAGAGATCCAGGGCGCGACCTATGCCGACGGTGTTGGCACCGCGATTGCCGGTCTGTTCGGCGGGCTGCCCAATACTTCCTTCAGCCAGAATGTGGGCCTGATTGCCATGACCGGCGTGATGAGCCGCCATGTGGTGACCATTGGTGCAATCTTTCTGATCGTCTGCGGTTTGATCCCAAAGGTTGGCGCAGTGATCCGCACCATTCCAATTGAAGTGCTGGGCGGCGGCGTGATCGTGATGTTTGGCATGGTGGTTTCAGCCGGCGTTTCGATGCTGTCGGATGTAAATTGGAACCGCCGCAACATGGTGATCTTTGCGATTGCCCTGTCGATCGGCTTTGGCCTGCAGCTGGAGGTGATGAACCTCAAGCCTGGATCGCCAAACGCGCTGCAATATCTGCCCGACACCCTGCGTATTCTGGCAGCCTCAGGCATCCTGCCTGCAGCCCTGATTGCCATCGTGTTGAACCTGATTTTGCCCGAAGAACTGGCGGATGAAGCCACAGAGGAAGTCTCTGGCGGTATGGCCGGCCATGGTCAAGGATCACTGCCACAGGACGATCACGTCTGATCCTTACAGTTCAGAGCGGTTAACGAGTAAGCGGCGCCCTAACGGCGCCGCTTTTTTGTTTCAGGACCACCCCCTGTCCTCGGGGTCTTGGCTTTGGACAGCTGATCTCACTTGGGGCAGCGCCCCATCACGGCTATTTCTGCGCCGCGCCAGCCACATAAACCGCGTCAATTGCGCGGTCATCGCCGAGGATCTGCAAGATGAACAGCTCTTCCGAGAGAGACTCGGCGCGTTTCATGCGCAGATCCATTGCCGGAGTCGCATGTGCATTCAGCACCACGATATCCGCATCCGTGCCTGCCGCCAGGGTGCCAATCTTGTCCACCATTCCCAATGCTTCGGCATTGCCGCGGGTAATCCAGTCAAAGGCGCGCAGCGGGTGCAGTTTCTGGTTCTGCAGCTGCAGAACCTTGTAGCCTTCGTTCAGCGTTTGCAGCATGGAATAGCTGGTGCCCGCTCCGATATCGGTGGCAATCGCATTGGTAATGCCACGCTCGCGCAGGCCAGCGTCGTCAAACAATCCGCTGCCCAGAAACAGGTTGGATGTGGGGCAGAAAACCGGCTTGGCTTGGGTCTCTGCCAGCACTTCGATTTCGCGGGGCTGCAAGTGGATCGAATGTCCCAACAACATCTTAGGCGTCAGAAGATCGTATTTTTCATAGACGCCCAGATAGTCAGGCGCATCCGGATAAAGCTCACGGGTAAAAGCAATTTCGTCGTGATTTTCGCTCAGGTGTGTTTGCACAAAACAATCCGGATGCTCTGCCACCAATGCTCCGGCCATTTCCATCTGTTCAGGCGTCGACGTGATGGCAAAGCGCGGCGTGATCGCATAATGGGCCCGACCGGTCCCGTGCCATTTCTCGATCAAGGCCTTGCTGTCGTCATAGCCCGATTGCGGGGTGTCGCGCAGCCCGTCCGGTGCGTTGCGATCCATCATCACCTTGCCGCCGATCATGCACATGTTGCGCCGTTGGGCCTCTTCAAAATAGGCCTCGGCCGACGCGCTATGCACCGAACAATAGGCCACTGCGGTGGTGGTGCCATGGCTGGTCAGCAGATCATAGAAATGCCCGGCCATCTCGCTGCTATGGGCGGGATCGGCAAAACGGGTTTCTTCCGGGAAGGTGTAGTTGTTCAGCCAATCCAGCAGCTGCGACCCCCAGGAGGCCACCACCTGCACCTGCGGGAAATGGATATGGGTGTCGATAAACCCCGGCATCAGCAGATGCGGGCGATGGTCGATCACCTCTGCCTCTTGGGCCTGGGCCGCAACCGTAGAATAGGCACCGCTGGCCTCGATCTGGCCTTGCGAAATCAGGATCGCACCATCTTCTATATAGCGGTAGGCCTCGGTGTCGGTTTCATCCTGCGGGGCCTGGCTGAAGTCCAGAATGCGTCCGCGCAACAGCGTTTTGCCTGTTGACTGTGTCATGATCGGATCCGGTCGTTTTTGGAGGAATGAATAGGTAACGGGCCATGCAAAAGGGAAGAAACATGGCCCGCTTTAGGTGTCCGGCAGGCGGACAGAAAGGTTTATTCAGCCGGGGCTGAAGGCGCCTCGTCGACGACGGCGTTTTCATTCACCAGCTCATCTTCCTTGTGAAACAAGGGATAGATGAGAAGGAACGCTGCGGTAATCAGGTAGCCCGCAGTCACACCATCAATGGCAGGCCAATGCAGGCTGGCCCCGTGGATGACGCCAAAGGCAGACATGCCCGCCGCCGCCAGAGCAAAGCCACCGGCGTTGCGGAAATTGCCGTCGATGACGCTGGCGACGATGGCGCCCCAGATCAAACCGGTCAAGATTGCGCCCTGCGACAGAGCCAGGTGGCCTTCGAAATGCGCGCCTTGCTGCAACAATGCAGCGGTCAAGGCGTCATCGCCCAGTTGCGGTAGCGCCGCAACACCCACGGCACCCAGCGCGCCCATCAGAGCGCCCCATTTGACCATGAGGAAGGCCGAGACATGCGGCATCATTGCAAAGGTGACGGCCGCCATGTGATCGGTTTTGACGGAATGGGCGGTATTGGTGATCAGGCTCAGGGCCACAAAGACCAGAACCGGCGCGGCAGCCGCCACGGGGATCAGGTTGTTGAGGAAGGCCAGCAGACCAAAGAAGGCCGCCAGCGGGATCACCAGGCCAACACCGATGATATAGCCGGAATGCGCCCCCATGCGCTTATAGGCCGGGTGGCCGATATAGGCGGTGGTTGGGAAGGGCGAGCCAAACACCGCGCCCACCATGGTGCCCAGGCCATCGGTGATCTGACAGGTTGCAACCGGGTAGTGATCCCCTGCCGCCTCGGCGCTTTCCACGTTGTTCATGGTTTCAATGAAGTTGTAGATCTGCACCGGCACCAACACCAGGAACAGTTCAGGATTGGCAAAGAGGTATTGGATACCTGCCATCAGGTCGCCAAAATAGGGCAGAGGCGGATAGAAGCCGACACCCTCGGCACTGAACTTGGCTTCACCAATTGCAAGCGCAACCA
Source organism: Roseobacter sp. (assembly GCA_015665415.1). Taxonomy (GTDB): domain Bacteria; phylum Pseudomonadota; class Alphaproteobacteria; order Rhodobacterales; family Rhodobacteraceae; genus Pseudophaeobacter. The sequence continues at coordinate 108,270 of JADFAE010000030.1, read as the reverse complement.
CGGTGCCGATGATCAGCGCCAACAGGCCCGCCGGAATGTTGAACGGCAGACGGAAGCGGCCAACCAGACCCCACAGGATGATGATCATCGAGGCAAAGCCGATGAAGGGATTCTCAAAGACCGTGGCCAGTGGCACGGTGCCGATGAAGACCAGCGCGATACCACACAGGGTACCCAGCATCCCGGCGCGTGGTGTTACCCGCTTGAGCCAGGGGCCAAGGATCGCGCCCATGGCCGCTACGATACCACCCATAAAGCCTGCACCAATACCAACCTGCCAGGCCAGAACCGGATCATTGGTCGCCCAGAAAATCGGGCCGATGACACCAAAGAGATAGACGAACATCACCGGGGTCGAAATGCCATAGGGCATCGCGGTCACATCCCGGCCATGCTGCGCTGCCGCCCGTTTGGCCAGGCCGACATAGACAACAATACCAGCCAGGATGGCGATGGCGGCACCGGGTACAATCCGCCCATAGACGATCTCTGCGGGCATCTGAAAGACGAACTGGCAGATCCCGGCCAGAACCATCAGATTGATCAGATTGTCGGTGAACAGCGCCCAGAACGCGCTGAAGTCGCTGCGGTGAAACAGCTTGTATGTATAACTCCCATCCCTCATCGGGACCTCCTTTTTCAAACCGGGCTGGTGGCGAATTCTCCTCGACCCACCAAAAGCCCGCGGTGCCTCACTGCGCTGCGATATGCAGAGCTGTGCCCCATTCAGGGGAAACTGCGGCAGGTTCAGAGGTCTGCGCCGTGATCACTTCTGCAGCCACAAGGGCCGCGATCACGGCTGGCCGCTTGTCGCGGCTACCGCCTGCCCCGATGGGGCAGATCAAGGGCGCGATGGACAAGCCATCGCAGTGTTTCTTTGCCCAACTGGCAAATTTGGCCCGCTTGGTGGCGGACCCGATCAGACCGACATAGGCGGCATCACCTCTTTGCAAGGCGGCAGAGGCCAGCAGGAAATCCAACCCATGGTCATGGGTCAAAACAACAAAGGCGCTGCCGGCCGGTGCATTCATCACCTCGATTTCCGGAATTGCGCTCAGGCGTTTTTCGACATTCGCCGCACTCAGCGCCAACTCATCCTGGCGCTGGTCAACCAGCACGGTGCGGACCGGCAGATGTTGCAGCAGATCGGCCAGGGCGCGGCCCACATGGCCCGCTCCCAGGATATAGGTTGCAGGCTGTTGCGCCTCAGCGGACTGAAGCGCAGCCAGCGCGAGTTCCTTGTCCGAGGCCTCCATGCTGGTGATTGCAATCTCAACCCGGCCACCACAGCATTGACCAATCTCTGGTCCCAGCGGCACATCCAAATGCTGCACAAGATTGCCCTCGCGCAGCATCTTGCGGGCCGCGTCGATGGCCAGATGTTCCAGCTGGCCACCGCCAATGGTTCCCCATAGGCCCGTTTCGCGCACATACATCTCTGTCCCGGTGCTGCGCGGCGAAGAGCCACGCACCCGGATCAGCCGCAGGCTTGCGACCGCTCCCGGTTCACTGAGAAACAGATTGAGCTTGTGCACGGCCGTCATCGGATCAGGCCCCTGCTTTCAGGCGTTCCACCGCCATTAGCACGCATTCCGGCGTGGCAGGGGCGTCCAGACGTGGGCACTGACGATAATCGGCGACGCTGGCCACCGCCATCGACAGGGCTTCGAACACCGAGATCCCAAGCATGAAAGGTGGCTCGCCTACGGCCTTGGACCGCTTGATGGTCATTTCGCGGTTCTCTGACCAGTCCGCCAGCTCAACGTTGAAGATGCGCGGCCGATCGCTGGCCAGCGGGATCTTGTAGGTCGACGGCGCATGGGTGCGCAGACGTCCGGCCTCGTCCCACCACAGCTCTTCGGTGGTGAGCCAGCCCATGCCCTGGATAAAGGCGCCTTCAACCTGGCCAATGTCGAGAATCGGATTCAGCGAACGTCCCACGTCATGCAGAATATCGGTGCGTTCCACCCGATATTCGCCGGTCAGCGTATCGACGGAAACCTCGGAGCAAGAAGCCCCATAGGCGTAGTAATAGAAGGGACGCCCCTTGCCTGCCGCACGATCCCAATGGATTTTTGGCGTCTTGTAGAACCCAGCGGACGACAGCTGCACCCGCGCCATATAGGCCTCTTTGATAAAGCTGTCGAAAGGCACAACCTCATCGCCAATACGCAGGTGATTGGGCACAAAGCTCACGGCCTCTTCGCTGACACCCCGGCTTTCGGCGGCGAATTTGACCAGCCGGGCCTTGATCTGCTCTGCTGCGTCCAGCGCTGCCATACCGTTGAGATCGGAACCAGAAGACGCTGCCGTCGCAGAGGTATTCGGCACCTTCTCGGTGGTGGTCTTGGTGATCTTGATGCGATCAAAATCCACCTGGAACGCCTCGGCCACGACCTGAGCCACCTTGGTGTTCAGTCCCTGCCCCATCTCGGTGCCACCGTGATTGAGGTGGATCGAGCCATCATTGTAGACATGGATCAGCGCACCGGCCTGATTGTACCAGGTCGCAGTAAAGGAGATGCCAAACTTGACCGGTGTCAGGGCAAGACCGCGGCGGATGATGCCGCCTTTGGCATTCTCTTCGATGATCGCCTTGCGGCGGGCCTGGTAGTCGGCGCTTTGCTCCAACTCCTCCACCACGCGGCCAATCACATTGTCCTCAACCGTTTGGTGATAAGGCGTGACATTGCGCCCGTCCTCGGCATCGCCATAGAAATTCGCCTTTCGCACCTCCAAGGGGTCCTTGCCCAGGGCATAGGCCACCTCTTCGATCATCCGCTCGGCGGCGACCACCCCCTGTGGTCCGCCAAAGCCGCGAAAGGCGGTGTTGGAGACGGTGTTGGTCTTTTGCGGGCGCGATTTCAGCCGCACATTGGGATAGAAATAGGCGTTATCCGCATGAAACAGCGCCCGATCGGTGACCGGGCCGGAGAGATCGGAAGAATAGCCACAACGGGCGGCAAACTGACTCTCGACCGCCTGGATACGGCCTTCATGGTCAAAGCCCAGATCATAATCGATGACAAAATCATGGCGCTTGCCGGTGGCGGTCATATCCTGATCGCGATCCGGGCGGATCTTGACCGGGCGGTTCAACTTTTTGGCCCCAATGGCGGCCACGGCGCAGAACAGGTTCATCTGGCTTTCCTTGCCGCCAAACCCGCCACCCATGCGGCGTACATTCACCACCACGGCGTTTGAGGGCACACCCAGGACATGGGCGACCATATGCTGCGCTTCGCTGGGGTGCTGGGTGGAACAATGCACCACCACATCGTCATCCTCGCCGGGGATGGCAAAGGCGATATGACCCTCGAGGTACATATGGTCCTGGCCCCCAACCACCATCCGACCGCTGATGCGGTTGGCGGCAGCGGCAAAGCCGGCTTCGACATCGCCGCGCTCCAGCTTGAGCGGATCGGTGACCAGCGGCATGCCCGCATCCTCAGCCGCAATCGGATCCAGCGCGTGGGGCAGGACGTCATAGTCCACATCCGCCAGTTCTGCGGCCCGGCGGGCGGCATCACGGGTTTCGGCGATCACCGCAAACATCGGTTGGCCGTGGAATTCAACCTTTTCGGTTGGAAAAACGGGTTCATCATGTTTACCGGTAGGGCTGACGTCATTGACACCGGGGACATCCTCGGCGGTCAGAACGGCGACAACACCGGGAGCGGCGCGTACACGGGACAGATCCATCCCACGGATATTGGCATGGGTCACGGTCGACACACCCAGATAGGCATGCAAGGTGCCGATTGGCTCGGCAATATCATCCGTATAATCAGCCCGGCCCTGCACCTGCTTGATGGCGCTGTCGTGCTTGAGATCCTGGTGGACGGCACCTTTGATGGTCTGAAGGTCTTTCATCTCGTGCTCCCCCTTATGCAATGGCCAAACGGACCGGTGCGGCCTCGGTGTCATTTGCGCTATCATGTTCAAGATGGAAGCGGCGCAGCAGATTGGCGGCAACGATCTGCCGATATTCTGCTGACGCACGCCAGTCCGTGAGTGGTGCAAAATCCTGCGCCAGCGCCTGTGCTGCCGCCTCGAATGCAGCGGCGCCCCAGGGTTGGCCAACCAGTGCGGCCTCGGCCTGTGCCGCCCGCTTTGGTGTGGCGGCCATGCCGCCGAAGGCGAGCCTGGCTTCGGTGATCACATCTGAGCCAACGGTGACGCTGAACCCGGCTGCAACCGAAGAAATATCCTCGTCGCGGCGCTTGGAGATCTTGTAGGCGGCATCGATCTGGCCCGGCTTGGGGCGTGGGATACGGATAGAAGAGACAAAATCTCCCGCTTCTCGGTCCTGCTTGCCGTAATCGATGAAAAAGTCTTCCAGCGCCAGGCTGCGGGTTGATCCCGCCTTGGCCAAGGTCACCTCAGCGCCAAGCGCGATCAGCACGGGCGGCGTGTCCCCGATGGGAGAACCATTGGCGATATTGCCGCCAATGGTGCCCATGTTGCGCACCTGCCAGCCGGCGATGCGATCCCAGTACTCTCCCAGATGTGGGAAGCCCGCGCGGATCGCAGTCTGGCTTTCGCTATAGGTGACGCCCGCGCCGATGGTCAGGGCCTCATCGCTGAGCTCGATACGCTTCAGCTCTTCCAGGTGCAAAATGAACACAACCGGAGAAATCGGGCGCATGAATTTTGTCACCCAGAGCCCCACATCCGTTGAGCCGGCCACGATGGTGGCCTTGGGGTTCTCCGCCAGGACCTGGGCCAGATCGGCCAGATCGGCAGGCAGGATCGCGCGATCATCCGCGGGTCCGGACACGATCCGGGTCTTGGTCGCCAGCGCCTGAAGCCGGGTGGTGACGGCATTGCGTTCTGTGGTCAGATGATCATGGGCCGGATTGCCGTATTGATTGACCGCCAGCGCCGCCTTGACGATAGGGGCGTAGCCGGTGCAGCGGCACAGGTTGCCCTGCACGGCGGTTTCGACCTCAACCTCGATCGGCTGCGGGTTTTCCATCCACAGCGCGTAAAGGGACATGACAAAACCGGGGGTGCAAAATCCGCATTGGCTGCCGTGATACTCAACCATCGCCTCCTGCACCGGATGCAGCCGCCCTTTGGGACCCGAAAGGTCTTCGATGGTGACGATGTGGCAGCCATTCAGCGAGGCCAGGAAGCGAATGCAGGCATTCACGGTTTCATAGTGCAAGCGGCCATCCCGCAGCCGTCCAACCAGCACGGTACAAGCACCGCAATCGCCTTCGGCGCAACCTTCCTTGGTGCCGGTCAAACGCTGTTCAATCCTCAGATAGTCCAGCAGGGTCTGCGTTGCATGCACATCCGTGACCGTCTTTTCCTCCCCGTTCAGAAGAAAGCGAATGTCGTTCTGATAAGCCATGTATCCTCCACTAGCCCGATCTGCTCGGTTGCTTTGGCAAAGAGTTTACTCTTTGTGACTGCCGGTTAAAATGTCAGGCTTCACGAAATACTTTCAATGAAACGTTGAAAATAGATAAGCTGCGCCCAGATCCACATGCGCACAAAAAGAATTGGGGAAATCCAATGGCCTACATCGAAAGTCTGCGTGTATTCTGCCGCGTGGTTGAACTGGGAAGCATCACATCCGGCGGCCGGGACCTGCGGCTAACTCCTGCGGTGGCCAGCAAACGCATCAAGGAGCTGGAAAAACACCTCGGTGTGCGGCTGTTCAATCGCACCACGCGATCGCTGACCCCCACCGAAGTTGGCAAGAGATTCTATAGCGAAGCCCAGCATATTCTCGAGGCTGTCGAGGAAGGCGAAGCCGCGGTTGCGCAGTTCTCCGAAGCACCGCGGGGAACCATTCGGCTGACGGCCCCCCTGGCTGCGGGCCATCGCTTGATCGCCCCCCTGATCCCCGATTTCGTGGATCACCATCCCGACATCGAAGTCCATATGCGCATGTCGGACCGCAAGGTCGATATCATGGCAGATGGGCTCGATCTGGGCTTTTTTGTCGGGACCCCACATGATTCCAGTCTGAAACTGCGCAAGATTGCCGATTGTCCGCGTGTGCTCTGCGCCTCTGCCGCCTATTTGCAGCGCTGCGGCACGCCCAAGACGCCCGAAGATCTATTGAAGGGGCACAATTGCCTGTTGCTGCGGTTCCCCCGCTCACCCGAGTATTTCTGGACTCTGGAGACCGACACAGGCTTTAGAAAATTCGAAGTGTCGGGGAAATACGATGCCGACGACAGTAATGTGCTGTTGAACTGGGCGCTGGATGATCGTGGCATCATCAACAAGCCGCTGTTCGAGGTCTCCGAACATCTGCGGTCCGGCCAATTGGTTGAGGTTCTGCCCGAGGCAAGGCCAATGCCCTCCATGTTCGGATGTCTCTATCCGCACAAGAAACTGCAGGACCCCAAGATCAGATTGCTGGTGGATTTCGTCGCCAGCCGAGGCCTGGACCTGATGGAACAGTTGATCGACCCAACTGGATGAGACCTGCGGTAACAGACAAAAGGCGGCCCACCTGTGCAGTCCGCCTCTTGAGTTCATAAGATATTGACAAGGTTCTGAAAAATCAGAAATCCACTTCAATTGCGATGCCTTGGTCGACCGCAAGATCAACAACAGAGGCAGCAACTGCCAAATCCTGCAGGCCAACACCGGTGCCGTCAAACAGAGTGATCTGCTGGTCCGACGTCCGGCCTGGATTGGTGCCGTTGATTACGGCCCCAACCTGCGCCACTTCGGCCTCAGAAATCAGCCCCTGCGCCACCGCGTGCTGGGCCTCGCCAATGGAAATCGACTGCGCCACCTCGTCGGTGAAGACATCCGCCTTGACCAGAAGCTGCGGATCAACCTCTTGCTTGCCTTTGGTGTCCGTGCCCATGCAGGCGATATGGGTGCCGGGGGCAACCTGATCCGCCTTGAGGATGGCATCAAAGGAAGAGGTGATGGAGATGATTACATCTGCCTCTTTCATGCCGTCCAGCTCAACCGCCTCAAAGGGCAGCCCGGCTTCGCGTGCCACTTCTTCGAGGTTGGGCAGCATCTCGGGGTGCAGGTTCCAGCCGATGACCTTTTCAAACTCACGCTGCTCAAGCGCAGCGCGCAGCTGGAACTTGGCCTGATGGCCTGCGCCGATCATGCCGATGACCTTGGCGTCCTTGCGAGCCAGATGCTTGATCGAGACAGAGGAGGCTGCTGCCGTGCGCAGCGCGGTCAGCAGATTGCCGCCCACCATGGCCTTGGTCTTGCCAGTGTCAGGGTCAAACAAAAAAATCGTCGACTGGTGATTGATCAGCCCGCGTTTTTCCAGATTGTTGGGCCAGTATCCGCCCGCCTTCAGGCCCAGTGTCAGCCCGGCGCGGTCAAATCCACCCTTGAAACCATAAAGCGCATCTTCATGGCCAATGGCCTCGCGGACCACCGGGAAGTTATAGGCATCCCCCGATGCCATGGCCGCAAAGACCTGCTCGACAGCGTCAAAGGCAGCTTCGCGTGTCATCAGGTTGGCAATTTCTTTTTCAGGGACTATCAGCATGTTGTTACTTTCCTAAAAAACGGGGGTCGGCAGATCCGACCCCCAAGGAACCAGCCACGTGACGTGGCCCGGAGAGGTTCTGTGTAGCCGGTGAAAACTCAGTAGGCCTTGCCGCGTGCCGAGACCGGCCAGACGGTTTCGACTTTGCCGCCCCGCACGCCGACATACCAGTCGTGAACATTGGCAGTCGGGTCGCAGTGTCCCGGCACCAGACGCAGCTTTTCACTGACTGCAAGCACGCCGTTTGGATCGGAAATCACCCCGTGCTCATCCGAGCATTTGACATATTCCACATCGTCGCGCCCAAAGATGAAAGGCAGACCGGAGTCCATGGATTGCGCCTTGAGGCCCGCGTCACAGATCGCTTTGTCCGCTTTGGCGTGGCTCATCACCTGGGTCAGGATGAAAAACGCGTTTTCCCATTCGCCCTGGTCAATGCGCTTACCTTCCTTGTCGAGGATGCGGCCGTAATCGGCATCCATAAAGGCGTAGGATCCACACTGAAGTTCGTTATAAACACCCGAGTTGGACTCGAAATAGTAAGAGCCGGTGCCACCACCGGAGACCAGTTCGCAACCGATACCTTCGGCCTTGAGGCCCTCTACGGCGTCTTTCACCATGGCAATGGCGATATCGAGCTTTTCCTGACGGGCCTCATAGCTGTCGAGGTGCTGCATCGCGCCCTGATAGGCCTGAATGCCGGTGAACTTGAGGTTCTGCGCCGCCGCAACAGCCTGGGCGATTTCAACAACGGCGGGGGTTGTGGTCACGCCACAACGACCGGCACCACAGTCGATTTCAATCAGGACTTCCAGCTCGCTACCGTGCTTTTGCGCGGCGGCAGACAGATCGGCGACATTGGCCAGATCATCAACGCAGACAAGGATACGGCTGCCCAGCTTCGGCAGCTGCGCCAGGCGGTCGATCTTACGGGCGTCGCGCACCTGATTGGAGACCAGCACATCCTTGATGCCGCCGCGGACAAAGACCTCAGCCTCAGAGACCTTCTGGCAGCAGACCCCAACGGCACCGCCCAGGGATTCCTGCAGCTTGGCCACGTCGACCGATTTATGCATCTTGCCATGCACCCGGTGGCGCATGCCGTGGGCCTTGGCGTAGTCGCCCATCTTCTTGATGTTGCGCTCCAGCGCGTCGAGGTCCAGCACCAGACAAGGGGTCTGGATATCGGCCTCATCCATACCTGGAACGGCTGGAATGTCATAACCCACTTCGAGTTTGTCAAAGTTCACTTGTGCGTTCATTGTTCTGTCTCCCTCATTGGGTCCAAGGCAGCTTGTCGAGATCGACATTGCCGCCAGTGATGATGATGCCGACACGCTTGCCTTTGAACGTGTCAGGGTTTTTCAGGATGGTCGCCAAGGGCACCGCCGACGAAGGCTCCATGACCACACGCAGGTGTTTCCAGGTGATCTTCATCGCCTCGATGATCTCTGGATCCGACGCGGTGAAGATGTCGGACACATGGTTGGACACAAAATGCCAGGTCAGATCCTTGAGCGGCACCAAGAGCCCATCCGCGATGGTTTTGGGCGCATCGTCGGCAATGATGTGGCCGGCCTTGAAGCTGCGATAGGCGTCGTCGGCCTGCTCGGGCTCGGCGGCGATGATCTGGGTTTCGGGGGCCAGTGTCGACAGCGTCAGGCAGGTGCCTGAAATCATACCTCCGCCGCCAATTGGCGCAACAACCATATCCAACCCGTCGGTCTGTTCCACGAACTCTTTGGCGCAGGTGCCCTGCCCGGCAATGACGCGCGGGTCATTGTAGGGATGCACAAAGTCACCACCGGTCTGCGCCTGCACCTTGGCAAAGGTCTCTTCCCGCGAAGAGGTCGAGGGCTCACATTCGGTGATCTGCCCGCCATAGCGGCGCACAGTGTCTTTTTTGGCCTGCGGCGCCGTACGTGGCATCACCACATTACAGGGAATGCCGCGCTTCATCGCCGCATAGGAAAGGCAGGAGGCATGGTTGCCCGACGAATGCGTGGCAACCCCCTTGCGGGCCTGATCCTCATCGAGGCCAAATACCGCATTGCTGGCACCGCGGACCTTGAAGGCCCCCGGTTCCTGGAAGTTTTCGCATTTGAAGAACAGCTCTGCGCCCGTCAGCTCATTGAGAAAGGCAGAGGTGCGGATCGGCGTGCGGCGGATATGCGGCGTGATGCGCTCATGCGCGGCCAGCATGTCCTCATAGGTTGGGATATACATGTGCCTCCCTCCCCTTAAGTGCGCGCAGTGCTGCGATAATGTTCCTGCGCCGCTGCAACGCCAGAGCCCAACTTGATGTCGAGGCCAAGATCCACCATGCACATCTCAGCGGTAGCAATTCCCGAGAGCGCCATCACGTCGGTCAGGCTGCCCAGGTGGCCGATGCGGAAGACCTTGCCCGCGACCTCACCCAGACCAACGCCAAAGGCGACGCCGTATTTGTCGGCAGCATGGGTCACGATATCTGTCGCGTTGAACCCTTCGGGGGTGCGAATGGCGCTAACAGTGTCGGAATAGACCTCAGGGGATGTGGCGCAGAGCTCCAGCCCCCAGGCGCCAACCGCCTCCCGAACACCCTCGGCGATGCGGGTGTGACGGGCAAAGACATTGTCCAGACCTTCGTCCAGCAGCAGTTTGCAGGCCTCGTTCAGCCCGTTCAGCAAGCCGACAGCCGGGGTGTAGGGATAGGCATTGGCGGCATAGCCCTTGGCCATGTCATGCACGTCAAAAAAGGTGCGCGGCAGGGTGGCGGCCTGGGTCGCTTCCATCGCCTTGGCACTAAAGCCGACAATGGCCAGGCCAGCAGTCAGCATAAAGCCCTTTTGCGAACCGGTGACCGCGACGTCTACGCCCCATTCATCCATACGAAAATCCATCGACGCGATCGAGCTGACCCCATCCACAAACAGCAGCGCCGGGTGACCGGCGGCGTCCAGCGCGCGACGCACGGCCGCGATATCGGATTTGACCCCGGTTGCGGTCTCGTTGTGGGTGGCCAGAACCGCCTTGATCTGGTGCTGGGTGTCCGCCGCCAGGATCTCTGCGTAGCGATCCGCAGGCAGGCCGTCCCCCCAGGGGGTTTCGACGATCTGCACCTCAAGACCGTGCCGTTGACACATGTCAATCCAGCGGTGGCTGAACATGCCGTTGCGGGCCGCCAGGATTTGATCGCCTGCAGACAGGCAATTGCTCAGCGCCGTTTCCCAGCCACCGGTCCCGGTCGAGGGGAAAATGAAAACCTCAGCGTTTTCGCTTTTCAGGACCTTGCGGACCCCCTCACGGGCGGGGTGCAAAATCTGTCCAAACAGCGGCGACCGGTGATCGATGGTCGGCATGTCGCAGGCTTTGCGCAGGGCCTCAGGGATATTGGTTGGGCCCGGAATGAAAACGGGATTTTGAAAGCTCATGGATGTCTCCTTCCGTGTTACCAAGAAGGTAGATCATTCATTTCCTGGGATAAATTTTTTTGAAATCGCATTTCACTTTTTGGTTTTCAGAAATTATTGTTACTTGTCAATTGCTTGCTTTTTTCATATAGTGATTTTGTCTTTCACAAAAAAGCGGTGGGTTTTTATGGGTTTTCAAGATAATGCCGGTGGAGCCCCCAGAAAAGCGCGTGGACGGCCGCGGGACTGGGACGACAAAACCAGCCAGAACACCATAAAATCGCTGGATCGGGCGATGCGGGTCTTTGAATTCCTCAGCGAGACCCAAGGGCGGTCTTTGTCGTCGATTGCCTCTGAGACAGAACAAGCGCCCGCCACGGTCTACCGCATCCTCGTCACCCTGGAGGGGCGCGGGTTGGTGGAACTGAACAAGGAAGAGCAATTGTGGCACATCGGGCCACAGGCCTTTGTGATCGGGGCGCGGTTCCTGCGACGCACCAGCCTCGTCGACCGGGCCCGCCCCATTCTGCGCAGACTGATGGAAGACACCGGCGAGACCGCCAATCTGGGGGTGGAAAAGGAAGGCGCCGTGCTGTTCCTCAGCCAGGTCGAAACCTATGCCAGTATCCGTGCTTTCTTTCCGCCGGGCACATTGTCACCGATGCATTCCTCCGGCATCGGCAAGACGCTGCTGTCACAGATGTCAGAAGACCGGTTGGACCGCCTGTTGAACGGGGCCAACCTTGAGGCCTTTACCAATAAAACAATCACAGACCTGAACGCGCTGCGCGCGGATCTGCTGGTGATCCGCAACCGCGGCTATTCCGTGGATGATGAGGAAAAGAACCTGGGCATGCGCTGTATCGCGGCCCCGGTTTTTGACGTCAATGGCGAGGCCGTCGCGGGACTTTCCGTATCCGGCCCAACCAGCCGGGTTGGTGAGGCCCAGATAGAACATCTGAGCCTCGCAGTCATGGAGGCAGCACGGGATCTGACCCTGGCTGTCGGAGGTGTCCCCCCGCGGTCCTAAGCGTCGGCTTTACGGCTTATTTCAAGGGCTTCAACGGCATGTGGCGGTTGACGTCCTTGTAAAGCAGGTAGCGGAAATTGCCGGGACCGCCGGAATAGCAGGCCTGGGGGCAGAAGGCCCGCAGCCACATGTAATCCCCCGCCTCGACTTCCACCCAATCCTTGTTCAGACGATAGGCTGCCTTGCCCTCCAATACATAGAGCCCGTGTTCCATCACATGGGTCTCGAGAAAAGGAATGACGCCGCCGGGTTTGAAGGTGACAATCGTGACATGCATGTCGTGACGCAGGTCGTCCGGCTGCACAAATCGCGTGGTGCCCCAGTGTTCGTTGGTGCCGGGCATCCAGGTCGGCTCGATATCGCGCTCATTGGTCACAAAGGCCTCGGGGGCATCCAACCCATCGACGGCGTCATAGGCTTTGCGGATCCAGTGAAAGCGCGACGCTGAAGTGCCGCTGTTCTTCAGGGTCCAGTTGCACCCGGCAGGCAGATAGGCATAGCCGCCCTCTTCCATGTCGTGACCCACCCCCTCGATGGTCACATGAACGGAGCCCTCCACAACAAAAAGCACGGCCTCGGCCTGCTGGTCCAGCTCGGGTCGCTCGCTACCGCCCCCGGGGGAGACTTCGGCGATGTAGTGCGAGAACGTCTCGGCAAAGCCGCTCATCGGGCGTGCAATCACCCAAAACCGCGACGCATTCCAAAACGGCAGAAAGGATGTCACGATATCCCGCATGGTGCCTTTGGGCAGCACGGCATAGGCTTCGGTGAATACAGCGCGATCCGTCAGAAGTTGGGTCTGGTCGGGGTGACCACCGTGCGGGGCATAATATTTGGATGTCATGAGCGGTCCTAAGGCAGCGTTTTGGCCAGTATGTTCCCCAGGGGAAAAAGCCTCCACCCATAAATCCCCGACAGCTCCTATTGGGAATTTTTGACAATTCGCCTGGACTTTATCAAAGACCAAAAGGAAAGCGGCGGACCAAGGCCCGCCGCTTTGCTGTTTTCAGTACTTCTTATTGGGCACCGAATATTCCGCTCGTTGTCTCAGTGGGTGCTGTCAGCCCTGCGCCTTCAGTTCCAACCGGCGGCGATGCAGGACCGGCTCGGTATAGCCTGAGGGCTGTACGCGCCCCTCAAACACCAGATCACAGGCCGCTTGGTAAGCAACACCATCAAATCCTGGTGCCATCGGGCGATAGCTGGGGTCATCCGCATTCTGGCGATCCACCACCTGGGCCATTTTCTGCATGATTTCCAGAACCTCCGCCTTGGAGACGATCTCATGATGCAGCCAGTTGGCGATATGCTGGGCAGAGATCCGGCAGGTGGCGCGATCTTCCATCAGGCCTACATCATTAATGTCCAAAACCTTGGAGCAGCCCACACCCTGATCGATCCAGCGCACCACATAACCCAGGATACCCTGCGCGTTGTTTTCCACTTCGCGGCGGATCTGCGCCTTGGTCCATTTGCGATAGGCCGCCAGCGGAATATCGAGCAAGGCATCCACATAGGCGCGGCGCTCGCCCTTGGCCATCTGTGCCTGCAATACCATCACGTCAACTTTGTGGTAATGGGTGGCGTGGAGCGTCGCGGCCGTCGGGCTGGGCACCCAAGCGCAGTTGGCACCCGAACGCGGATGGCCAATCTTTTCTTCCAGCAGGCCCGCCATCTTGTCTGGCACCGCCCACATGCCCTTACCGATCTGGGCCTTGCCGGAAAAGCCGCATTCCAGTCCGATATCAACGTTCTGGTTCTCATAGGCCGTGATCCAGCTTTTGCGCTTGATGAAATCCTTGCGGCTAAAAGGGCCAGCCTCCATCGAAGTATGGATCTCGTCGCCGGTCCGGTCCAGGAAACCGGTGTTGATAAAGCAAACGCGGCTCTTGGCTGCCCGGATGCATTCCTTCAGGTTGGCACTGGTGCGACGTTCCTCATCCATAATGCCAAGCTTGACAGTATATTGCGGCAGGCCCAGAGCCTGTTCGACATGGCTGAACACCTCTTCGGCAAAGGCCACTTCTTCTGGCCCGTGCATCTTGGGTTTGACCACATAAACCGACCCTTCGAGCGAATTGCGTGCACCATCGGTCTTTTGCAGATCATGCATGGCAATCGCGCTGGTCACCATGGCGTCCATCAGGCCTTCAAAGATCTCGTTTCCGTCGCGATCATGGATCGCCGGGTTGGTCATCAGATGACCCACGTTGCGCACCAAAAGCAGGGCCCGTCCCTTGAGCGTCATCGGTGTACCATTGGCGGCGGTGAAATCACGATCGCGGTTCAGGCTGCGAGTCATTTCCTTGCCGCCCTTGGTGAAGGTCTCGCTCAGATCGCCTTTCATCAGCCCCAGCCAATTGCCATAGGCCAGTATCTTGTCCTCGGCATCGACACAGGCCACCGAATCTTCGCAATCGATGATCGCGGAAATTGCAGACTCGAGCCGGACATCCGCCAGACCCGAAGGGCTGTTCTTGCCGATGGCATGGCTGCGGTCAAACACCAGCTCGACGTGCAAACCATTGTTGCGCAACAGGACCGAGCTCGGCTGATCGGGCGCGCCGGTATAGCCGACAAAACCAGCGGGATCCGTCAGCGCGGTGCCATCGACATCAAGCTGTCCATCGACAATGCGATAGGCTGTGGCAGTGTCATGGCTTTTTGCCAGCAGCGGGAACACTTCATCCAGGAAGACGGCGGCCCGTGCAACCACACGCGCCCCCCGCCCATCGTCGAACCCTCCAGAGGGGGGCAAAGAGCCCATCGCATCGGTGCCATATAGCCCATCATAGAGACTGCCCCAACGGGCATTGGCCGCATTCAGCACAAAGCGCGCATTGGTCGAAGGAACCACCAATTGCGGGCCAGGCAGGCTGGCAATTTCGGGGTCGACATTGGCGGTTTCGATGCTGAAAGCACCACCCTCGGGAACCAGATAACCGATCTCTTCCAGAAAAGCCTTGTAGGCCTCAGGGTCATGCGGCTTGCCACGTCCGGCCTTGTGCCAGCTGTCGATCTTGGTCTGGATCTCTTCGCGTTTTTGCAGCAATGCGCGATTGCGCGGGGTGAAGGTCTCGACAAGTGACGAGAGACCAGCCCAAAACTGCTGGGCGGAAACCTCGATCCCCGGCAAGACGGTCTCTTCGACAAAACGGGCAAGCGTCGCATCAACCGAGAGCGTTTCCCGTGTCACGACGTGGTTCTGGTTGTTGGGCTTATCCATGGTAATTTCCTACATTTGGCCGGGCGTCAGTATGCGGATCACATCTCGGCATACCATAGTGCACATCTAGAATCTGCCCCGTCTTTACAGCACTCCTCCTTACGAGGTCATTCTCAAACGGGGTTCCGCCTTTCCTGAAAATCAGAATGCAGCTTCAAATTATTCAAAATAGTCATGGGTCCTGGCCCTAACCAGCGTCACAATCCGGACCTTTCCTCCGTCACCACGGATCAGAATGTCACCGCTGACAGGTTGCGTTGCGCATTTACCGTACGCCTCTGTTGGGTCTTTGCAATCCAGCCCGGCCTAATGTGCCCCACCTTTTTGACGGATGGCAGGGATTGGAGATCCAGAGTGTCAAACGGCGGCGGAAATCCTGCGCCACCGGCAGGACGGCCACAATGGCTTCTGCTCTGAACCTGCCACCCCACAACCGGACTGCAACATTCACACCCAAATACAAGGTGAGCCCATGCCCCAATCTGATCCCTTTGCCACGCATAGCCGAAGCCTGACCAGCCCGGCCACCCAGCATTTTGCGATCACTCCCGCAGATGGTATCGATCTGCCCCTGCGCCCACGTGTATTGCGGGTTCTGACCTCAGGTGACATCGCCCTGCGCGATACGGAAAACATGGTCATCATCTATCCTGTCATTGCCGGTGAAACGTTGCAATTCTCTGCGGTGGGGGTGGAGGCCACCGGCACAACCGCCACTCTTGTGGGGTGGGTCTGATGCTGGGTTTGGGGCTGGCCATTGGCATGGCGCCACACGCCCATCTGGCGCGATACAGCCTTGGTGGCAAAGCCCCGGCAATCCTCGCGGATTATGCCAGCGGCGCCTATGCCCTCAATGGCCAGGGCTGCGCCTTTTCTGACCTGCATGATTTTTCCCCTACCAATACCAGCTGGCGACGAGACGGCTTGGGAAACTGGGGTCCGGTGACCAGCGCAAGCCCGCGCACTGGGCATCATATCTGGAAGGATGGACAACTGCTTCCTGCAGGCATTTTGCTGGAACCCAGCCAGCATTCCAACCTGCTGGGATACAGTGAGGATCTCACGCAAGGCAGCGCTTGGGTGACTTCAGGCACCACGGCCTTGACCGCCACTCACCTGCAAGAGGATAGCTCAGATGGATATCACCGCCTGAACCAGACAACACATGGGCTGGTCAGTGGCGAGGTCTATACAATGCAGGGTGTTTTCACCCCCGCAGGGCGTTCAACCCTGTGTCTACGCGAAGCTATACAAGGTGGGATCGATATTGAAATCAACCTCACAGCAGGCAGCATTTCCGTGACTAACGGCACAGATATCATCGGGATCCCCTATATCGAGGCGCGCGACGCAGGGGCGTATTTTGTTGCCGTTTCCGGGCTGCTTTCAACCGGAACGGATTGGACCTATGAGCTGTGTCTGGCAGATGACGCAGGTCAGCAGTCATATTTGGGAGACGGGATTTCGGGATTTTTGGTTGAGGACCTGCAATTGGTCGCGGGTGCGGTGCCACTGTCCCATGTTCCGACAGAAAGTGACGCCGTTTCAATCGCAGGTGAATCGCTGTCGTTCAAACCTGCTGCCCTGTCCGAAACCCTTGCCGCAGCAGGCGGCGGTATGCCAGCGGAGCTCACTCTTGTGATCAAGGGCACGATGAGCAGATCCAAAGACCCGGTGAGCTATGCCAATACGGTTCCAATCAAATGGAGGCTGTCGAGTGACGACTATATCGACCTGATCATTTCCACCTATGACACGCATACCGGCAGGCCCTATTTCAGGATCAATAGCGGCGGCACCAAAAGTGAAGTCTCTGGCGCAAATGACGCCTATGATATTGGCGTTGAACACAGTTTTTCTCTTGCCATGGTGATAGGCGGGGGCCTGGTTGAAGGGTTTTATAACGGTGCCGCAACCGGGCAGACCAGCATTTCGGCCCTTCCAGACCTGCTGGGTGTGCCTTGGGAAATTTTTCCCACGGGGGCCGCAGCGACAGTCCAGGAATTCCTCGTCTGGCCAGAGGCCCTGCCCGTCGCCCAGGTGCAGGCGGCCACCGCCTAGCCCCATGCGGGGACCATTCTGGATGGCCCCCCATGCCGCCCCGCTAGCTGCAGGTTCCACTGCAGGCAAAACGTGGGGGCGCCCAGTTCTATGTTCAAGATCCTTCTCTATATCCGAGATCCTTCGGCGAAACCGCCTGAACGACAAGCAATTTGGCCGCTCCTCCCGGCCAGGGGCCCAAAGGACGAAACCTTACAAATTTGTATAGTTGCTGCAGAGGCCCTGTAAGATCTCCAGATCAGCCTGATCCGCATCATTCCGACACCCAACCAAAGATGAGGGATCAAAATGTTGCGCATCGAACGCCTGAAACTGAACACACTCGCCTTTTGCATCCTAGTGGCCACCGTGCTTTTGGCCACCGGGCATTGACATAGATATTTCCAGAAATATCCATTTGATCAGTGACCTATCAGGCAGATCAAAGCCACGGCATCATCTGGAAATCCAATAGAACTCCAAATCGCACTGCCGCCATCTGTTCAGAACGGTCGACAGGCAAAAGAGTTGTTGATAGCCTCGAACACAACCTTGACGGGCTTTTGTATGTGTTTGGTTGACCACCTCAGCGCTGCAGACATGGGATGGCACAATTTGGTGCTTCCTCGAGGCGCTCTTATTCTTCCCGTTTTGCGCAACAGGAATTTGAACGCAGGCATTTGAACACAGGTCATCAAGACCGGCCAGAACAAAGGAATTCTCATGACCCATTCTCCGATTGTTTCCGTTTCCATTCATCCCGCGATTGGCATCGCCAGAGTGGGCAATTCCCCAGAGGGTTGGTTCCTCGCCTCCGACATTCGCGGCGGCACGCCTGAGGATCCCGATGGTTACCGCGACGCCGAGGGGCGGATCAAACGTCAGGCAGCGCGCTTTCGGATCTATGCCACGCATGCATCCGGCGAAGTGCGCGAGCTGACCCTGGACGAGGCAGACATCGAATGGCGGGTTGAAGTCGCCAACCTAAAATCCGGCTGGTATGAATTTCACTACGCGCTCGATCTGCCTGTAGCCGGTGTCCAACCACCACCACGACGAAATGCTCAATATGGCGAGGCGGACCGCGATCTGCTCGACATTCGGCCAACCGCCAGGGCGATTTCGGGACGCGATATCTCTGGCCTCTCGCATCATTTTGACGATGGCACCTTCTTTGGCAAAGAAGTCTACCTTGGTGAGATGCGCACCGACGACAAAGGCCGTCTGCTGTTTCTGGGCGGCCGCGGCGACAGCGCCCCCTTGGTTCCGGGGACAGCCCCCACCACATTTGCCAATAACACCAATTGGCACGACGACATTTGCGATGGTCCGGTCCGGGCAACGGTGCAGATCGAGGGTCAGACCTTCGAGGCCACCCCGGCCCATGTTGTGGTCACGCCCCCGAACTTTGGTCCCGGGCTGTTCGGCGTGGTGACCATGGATGACCTGCTGCAGGATCTTTACCTGCGCGAAGGCATGATAGCGCCGCCCGGCAAGACCAGCTTTAGCCGCGACGTTTGGCCGATCTTCGACCGGATGAGCGGCCATCAATGGGTCAATGAAGGCTTCTTGCCCCTGGTTGGATCCGGTGCCCCGCTGGATGCACGCAATCCCGAAGTCATTGGCAGACTGGGCGATGCCTCCGCCGCCAATGGAGAGTATCGACAGCAAGTCAACGCCCTGTTCAGATTGCCCGGCGAGGACCGCCCCGATGCCTTGCCCCCTTTCTATGGCGATGCCTTTGGCGATCGCGATGCCAGCGGCGGACTGCTGGATCCGACGCGCCAGGAACTCTTGCTGACAGATCTGCAATATGCCCATCTGAACAACTGGGCCCAGGGGGATTTTGACCCCGATTGGCAAGGCATTCCGGAGCTGCCGCAATTTGATGCGCTCAGCGCCAAAGAACAGACCCAGGAACTGGACCGCGCGAGCATGTACGAATGCCTAGGCGGCCCCTTTCACCCCGGCATCGAAGTCACCTGGCCTTTCCGGCTGGCGATCATGTGGGACGCCCCCTACCGACTGCGCAGCCTTCCCGAAGGCACCACTGTGCAGCAGGACTATGGCAAAACCCTTTCAGTCGAGACGGCGCTATCCCCAGATGGCCCACATGGGGCCTCGGGGGCCGGCTCTCTCACCCGCTGGATGGGGGTGCCCTGGCAAACCGACGAGGCCTCCTGCAACTCAGGCTTGATCTACAGCCCGGAACTGTTTCTCTCCAGTCCCAGCTTTTGGGGCGCGCGGGTGCCCAATCAAGTCTTGTCGCAAGAGGCCTTTGCCCTGGCCATCTCTGGTCATATGTCCGCCCAGGAGGCCGATCGTCAATTTGCCAACCGCCATCTCTGGCTGCGCGATATCAATGGCCGGGGCTATGACGAGCGGATCAAGGCCATGGTCAGCCGATGGTGGAAGCTCGGGCTGGTTGCTGCCGAAACGCCGCCCCCAGGATCCAGCTTGCCAGACCCGAGTTTTGTTGAAACCGGGCGCATCTCTCCCGCCGCGTCGGATCCAACGATTGAGCTGCTGACATCCGTTCTGGCCCTGGAGAGCCACGGAACCGAGACCACCATAAAACGGGTTGCCCGCGCCAGGACTGAAGCAAAGCCAGAACAGAAACGCGCCTATAAGACCTTTGGGCGCGGCGAGGTGTAATGGCCCTCGTTCAGGCCAATCAGGCAACACATGTTCTGATCGCGGGGCGCGGCCCCGCCGGGTTGGCGGCGGCCATTGCCCTGGCCGAACGTGGGATAGAAGTCCTGACGCTGGCCCCGGCGACACCCATCCCGGCGCTGTCACGGGCCGAAATGCTACCGGGTGCTGCCAGGGCCATTCTGCAGCGCCTGGGTGTGGGCGACATTCTGACCCAAAGCGTGACCCTGCAGGGCCTGCGGCAAAACTGGAAAGGCAGCCATCTGGAACTCCACGAAGCTCTGCCCGCTGCCGCGCTCCCGGTCGGCTGGAGCCTGGACCGTCGCGCCCTGCACTCCGCTTTGCAGGACCGCGCTGCTGCCCTGGGTGTCACATCTGTCCAGGGCAGACTGCGCCGTATCTCCGGTGCGCCCGGGCAATGGAACGTTCACCTGTCTGACGGGTCAAAGCTGACAGCGCGTTTTTTGATCGATGCAACTGGTCGGGCTGCGGCACTGGCCCGGCGGTTGGGGGCCAAAACGCAACAAGGTCCACCCCTGTTGGCCCGGGTCTGGACCGATCCTGGTGCCGCCCCCCCCTTTCTTGAGGTCGAGGCCCAGGCCGCAGGCTGGCGCTACAGCTTGCCGCATCCTGCAGGCGGCACCTCGATCGGCTGGCTGGCGCAGGCTGAAACCCATCAACGACAGGGCGCAGCTACGGCAGCCACTGCGCCCCTGGTCGACGCCCGAAACAGGCGTCTGTCACCTTTGGCCGGTCCCGGCTGGCTGGCAGTTGGGGATGCCGCCATGGCCTTTGATCCAATCGCGTCGCAGGGCTGTTTCAACGCGCTCTCGGGGGGCTTTCTGGCGGGAAATGCTGCGGCGGATGCCTGCCAAGGATCCCCGGACAATATCGCCATCTATTGCCTCTTGGCCGAACGCACCGGTCAGCACACGCATCAGCGCATTCCCGGCCAATATGCAAGCCGCCAAGACCCCCATCCGTTCTGGCAGGACCGCTCGCGTCAGACCTTTGCCGCGCGATGACCCCAACTGTGACGCAGTTTCCACCTATAGCCCCGGCAAAGAGGACCACGGCGCTTTGCCATTTGGCTTAGCCATCAGTTTCGAATAGATATTAGAGCTGAATTGCTCTTGTTTTGAGGACGTAAAATGAAGATTGCAGTTGCGGGAATTGGCTATGTTGGATTGTCGAACGCGGTCTTGTTGGCCCAGCACCACGAGGTGACGGCCGTTGACGTAACCAAAGCCCGGGTTGATATGCTCAACGCTCGTCAGAGCCCGATCGTAGATGCCGAACTGGAAGCTTTTCTTGCCACCAAACCTCTGAGCCTCAGGGCAACCATGGACGGGCAGGCCGCCTATAAGGATGCAGAGTTTGTCATTGTTGCCACGCCAACAGATTATGACACCGAGTCCAACTATTTTGACACTTCAAGCGTCGAAGCCGTGATCCGTCAGGTGCTCGAGGTCAACCCTGTCGCTACCATCGTGATCAAATCAACAATTCCGGTTGGTTTCGTAAACAGGATGCGCAGCGAATTGGGCACCAAGAACCTGATCTTCTCGCCAGAGTTCCTGCGTGAAGGCCAGGCGCTGCATGACAATCTGCACCCCTCGCGCATCATCGTCGGTGCCCAGACCAAAGCTGCGCGGGCCTTTGCCGACCTGCTGGTCGAAGGCGCCGCAAGCAAGGATGTTCCGGTTCTTTTCACCGATGCCAGCGAGGCCGAGGCGATCAAGCTCTTCGCCAATACCTATCTTGCCATGCGCGTAGCCTTTTTTAACGAACTCGACAGCTATGCCATGGCCGGAGGCATGGACGCGCGACAGATCATCGAGGGCATCGGCCATGATCCCCGCATCGGCACGCATTACAACAACCCCTCCTTTGGCTATGGCGGCTATTGCCTGCCCAAGGACACCAAACAGCTTTTGGCCAATTATTCCGAAGTGCCACAGAACCTGATCCGCGCCATTGTCGATGCCAACCATACCCGCAAGGATTTTCTGGCCGATCAAATCATCGCCAAAGCCCCCAAAGTTGTTGGCGTTTATCGCTTGGTGATGAAGGCCGGCTCTGACAATTTTCGCCGCTCGTCGATCCAGGGCATCATGAAACGGATCAAGGCCAAGGGCATCAAGGTTGTGGTCTATGAACCTGTCTTGGACGAGGCCGAGTTCTTTGGATCAGCGGTGATACGCGACCTTGAAGCCTTCAAACAGGTCTCGGATGTCATTGTTGCCAACCGGGTCACCGATGAAATCAGCGATGCAAAAGGCAAGATCTTCACCCGCGACCTCTCTGGCGCCGACTAGACAACAGCCAGCCGAGCGTCGGCCTCATCCCACCAACTGGGCCAAAATCCGATCCATCATGGCGTCGCAGGCCACCAGCTCACTCAGCTCCAGATATTCATCCGGCTTGTGGCCCTGCCCTTCCATCGAGCCCGGGCCGCAGACAACCGTCGCTATGCCAAGCCCTGCGAAATAACCCGCCTCGGTCCCATAGGGCACTTTGGTCACCCTGTTGCTCTGCGCCAGTTGCTGCGCCAGTGAAACCACGTCGCTATCGGCCTCCACGGCCAGACCGGGGTAGGCGTTATATTGATCCACATCGATCCGCGCGCCGGGAAAATCAGACTGATACCGGGAGGCGATGCCTGTCGCCGCCTGTTCTATTCTCTGTAAAATCTCCGCCGCTGGATCGACAGCCAGATGGCGATATTCAAATTCCACAACCGCCTGATCCGGAACAATATTGAGGGCGATCCCCCCCTGCATTTTGCCCACATGGAAGGTGGTGTAAGGAATGTCATAACCTGCATCCCGCGCGCCCGTCTCGATCAGATCTTTCTGTAGCGCACGCAGCTCTTGCACAAAATCGACAGCCAGATGCAAGGCGTTGACAAATCTGGGGGCCAGGGCCGAATGCCCATTTTGCCCCTGACAAATGGCCCGTAGTGCGGCCTTGCCCTTGTGACCAATCGCCACCTGCATGCCAGTCGGCTCGCCAACGAAACAGACCCGCGGCAGACCGATGCTGGTCTCCAAGGCCCCGATCATCTGCTTGATCCCGACAACGCCAATTTCCTCATCATAAGAAAATGCCAGCTTCAGCGGGTCTTTCAGGGGCATATGTGCCGCTCGGTCCGCCAGCGAAAGCATGCTGGCCAAATACCCTTTCATATCGGTGGTGCCGCGGCCAAAAAACCGCTCCCCCTCTTGGGTCAGCTTGAAGGGTTCCCGGGTCCAGACTTGACCTTCAACCGGCACCACATCGGTATGCCCGGATAGCAGAACCCCCCCAGGGCCCCTGGGACCCAAAGTGGCAAAAAGCCCGGCCTTCTCGCCACTGTCATCGCTGATCCGGTGGATCTCAAAACCACGCGCCTCAAGGAAATCCTCGATATAGGCGATGAGACCGAGGTTGCTCTTGGCGCTGACCGTATCAAAGCCGATCAGGCGCTCCAGAATATTCAGGGTTTGCTGCATTTCAAACGCCTCTCAGTCGTCTTTATTGCTCACGGTCTGCGGCGCATTGTCGGTGTGAATTCCAGGCACGCTGCCTTTGGTGATCTTCTCGCGGCAATGGGCAATAAAGGCCTTTACCGTGCTGGTGCTATCGGCGCCCCGCGCCATGACCAACCCCATCCGCATGGGCCGCAGCGCCCCCGTCAATGGGATGAAACACAGCTTTTCGCCATCCGGAGACAAATCGGTAAGCGGCCGCACATTGGCAATCGAATAGCCATAGCCATTGGCCACCAAGCTGCGCATCACCGCCATGTCCCGGGTACGCTCTGCAATCTTCGGCTTGATCCCCAGCGCGGTGAAAAAGGACAGGAAATAGGCCCCGCTCATCGGCAGGTCCAGCAGCACCATGTCGTGGTCCCGCAGCTGCTCTACGGTCAGTTCCGCCTGCCCGGCCAGCGGGTGCTCTGCGCTGGTCAGCACATAGGGCGGCAGATCCACCAGCGGGACAAAATCAAGATCGGCCGGAATGTCGAGATCATAGGTCAGCGCAATATCCAGCCCCGCCCTACGAATATGGCTGAAAATTTCGGTCTGGTTCATCTCGAACTGCCGGATCCGCACCTCCGGGTAGGCCTCTTCAAAGGCGCGCCGTACCTTGGGCACCACAAACTGCGCAAATGTAGCCAGACAACCAATCGACATCGGCCCCTGCACATTGCCCGAAATCTCACCCGCCATACTGTTGAGCAGATCCGCCTCGCGCAGAATCTTCTGCGACTGCTCCATCATCCGCGCCCCGGCCTGGGTCAGTGACAGTCCCTGGGCGTGTTTGCGCACAAAAAGCGAAAGACCAAACTCTTCTTCCAATTGCGCCACCGCAGCAGAAATCGAAGGCGATGAGACATTCACCCGGTCACTGGCCGCCGCGATGCTGCCATAGGTTCCTACGGCAACAAAATATTCCAATTGGCGAAGTGTATAGCGCAGCGTCATGACAGAACTATCTACTGCGACATAGGCGCTGACAAGAGCCGCGTGAGCACTGTTCAATCATCCCCTGGCACCCCATATGAAGGCGCCGCACGCGGGTCCAGCGCTCGCTGCACATAGGCCTCCAGCTGCGGCTTATACACCTCCCAGGCCTGGGCGATATTCTCGATCGGACAGTCCTCGCTCCAGTCACAACGCAGATCCGCTACGGGCCAGCTGACCTGATCCACCAGCTTCATCCCCGCCGAATGCACCGGTCCTGCTTCCCCTCCGGCAGCCAGCCCGGCCCGCATCGCCGCAATCAAACGATCCCCCAGATGTCCCTGTGATCCCGCAAACCCATCCACAATCGCTTGTGGCACTGCCTCATTGGCCAATAGATTGCCGCCAGAGGCAACATTTGGCCCCATGGCCTGGGTCCAGATCCCAAGAGAATTGGGACCAGAGTAAATCGCTGTCTCCCCCGTGACATCCACCGCCAGAACTTGGCGAAATTCAATGAACGCGCCCTGCCGCCTGACCTCTTCCACAGCCGCCTTTGCGGATTTACCCTGCTGCATCAGATCCAGCGCCAAGGGACCAAGCCTGGGATCCGTGACATTCTGACTGGCCACTGCCCCGACTCCAGCCCGCGCATAAGAACAGCGCGCCGCCACCGCTGGCGAAGAGGAGGCAATCGCCAATCCAAACATGCCGGTCTCGGCGCAGCGCGCCACCAAGGAAAACGTCATTCCCTCTCCTTTTCATTTTTCATTTGGCCAAAAATATCCTCGGGGGAGCGCGAGGGGGCAGACAGCCCCCTCGCCCCCTGCCACGCAGTCAGTCGGGAATGACTGCAGTGCCGTCAATTTCCACCAACCAGTCGGGTCGCGCCAGGGCCTGAACCACCAACCCGGTCGAGACCGGATGCACGCCTTTGATATATTCCCCCATGGTGCGATAGACCGCCTCGCGGTGGCGCACATCGGTGATATAGACCACCACCTTGACCAGATGCTCCATCGACCCGCCGGCTTCCTCGATCAACTGCTTGATATTCTGCATCACCTTATGGGTCTGCTCCACCGGGTCATGGCTTTCAATGTTCTTGGCATCATCCAGATTCTGCGGGCATTGACCGCGCAGATAGACGGTCGACCCACCGCGGGTCACCACCGCCTGGCACAGGTCATTGTCCAATTTCTGTTCCGGATAAGTGTCTGCAGTGTTGAATTTGCGAATGCGGGTATGCGCCATGCGCCTCTCCTGATCAGTTGTGGGCCGATACGTCACAGCGTAGCTCTGTCCGTTCCGGGTATCCCAGGTCACATTTGATACGGCTCAGACCTCCGTGGGGGGCCGATACCGCAAATAGCTCTTCTGGATGGCAATCTGGTCGGCCACATGTTTGGCATCATGCCAGACTCCCCAGATAAAGGTCGAGCCTCGGCGCGATTGCCAGGGCAGGCCCAGGAAATAGACGCCTGGCTCTTTGGACACGCCACGCTGATGCCGGGGCGCACCCTTTTCGTCGAAGGTGTCAAACTTCATCCAGTCAAAATCCTGACGAAATCCGGTGGCCCAGATGATCGTGGTGATGCCTTCCTTGGCCAAATCCAGCGCCCGCAACGGGTTGCGCAGGCATTCGGGATCCGCAAATTGTTGCCGTGCTTCGGGTTCTTCCGGCAGATCAATGCCGGTGCGCGCAACATAGGCATCCGCAAGGTCCAGCATCTCGAGGTAATTGGCATCCCCGGCCGCAACATTCCCCTGCAGGTCATCGCGGAAGGTCAACACGCCCTCCTCGTAGCCCTCAGTCAGCCCCATCAATGTGACACCTTCGCCCGCTAGGCGACGAAAATCCATGGTCTGGCCGCCATAGGCCCCGCTGACCGAAATCGTCACATGTTCGGTGCCGGGTTTCTGCGCCGCCACATCCCAAAGCCCCAGCACGCCCAGCCACCAGACAAAATCGCGGTCCCGATAGGCGCGTGGCGGGCGGTCATGTGGCCCAACCGACAGATAGGTCTTGCGACCGGCCCGGTTCAGCTCATCCGCGATCTGCGCCCCGGACGACCCCGCACCAACCACCAGCACAGCGCCATCCCGCAGCTGCTGCGGATTGCGGTAATTGAAGGAATGCACCTGATCCACCGGTGCCTCGGCAGGTACGATCGGCGGGATCACCGGGCTTTGAAAGGCCCCGGTCGCGGCAACGATATTTTGCGCCTCAATAGTGCCGGCGCTGGTTTCCACCAAAAAGGCCGCGCCATCTGCGGTTCGTTCCGCCTTGGTGACTTCGACCCCAGTGCGCACCGGCGCCTTGATCATCTCAGCATATTCACCCAGATAGTCAGCCACGCTTTCCTTGTCAGGAAAGGCATCCGGACCACATGTCGAGAATTCAAGATTGGGAAACCGGTCATGCCAGGCTGGCCCATTCGCCACCAGGGAGTCCCAGCGTCCCGTGCGCCAAGCCTCGGCGACCCGGTTTTTCTCCAGAACCACATGCGAAATACCATTGCTGCTCAGGTGTTCGCTCATAGCGATCCCGGCCTGACCACCGCCAACGACTACGACATCTGTCTTCTCAACCGCCATCTTGTACCCCTTTGCGTCTGGACCTCAGCGGTCCAATCTGTTCCCGGGGACATTCCCATGAAGCGGGTAAATGATGAAAGAAAACTGTATCTTATCCTTGCCAAGCTTTTGCCTAAGCCAGCCGGATTTTCCTATCTAACCAAACAAGTTATACAAAAAACGGCGACCCCTGAAACAGAGATCGCCGTTCAAAAAACGCTATCGACCGATATCAGCCGCCAAAGTCATCCAGCATGATATCTTCGCGGTCGACGCCAAGTTCAAGCAACATGTTGATCACCGACTGGTTCATGATCGGCGGGCCACACATGTAGAATTCGCAATCTTCGGGAGCCGGGTGGTTCTTGAGATATTCCTCAAACAACACGTTATGGATAAAGCCGGTGTAGCCGCTCCAATCATCCTCGGGCATCGCGTCGGACAGGGCGACATGCCAGTCGAAATTGTCGAACTCTGCTGCCAGCGTGTCGAAATCCTCGACAAAGAACATCTCTTTCTTGGAGCGCGCACCGTACCAGAAGGAGATCTTGCGATCGCGGTTTTCCAGGCGTTTGAGCTGGTCAAAGATATGGCTGCGCATTGGCGCCATACCGGCACCACCACCGATAAAGACCATCTCTTTTTGGGTGTCGCGGGCAAAGAACTCGCCAAAGGGACCAGAGATGGTCACCTTGTCACCGGGCTTGAGGTTGAAGATATAGCTCGACATCTGACCAGCAGGGATACCTTCGGACCCGGGGGGCGGCGAGGCCACGCGGACGTTGAGCATGATCATGCCCTTTTCATCCGGGTAGTTGGCCATGGAGTAAGCGCGTTCCACCGGCTCTGTAACCGTCGAGGAATACTGCCACAGGTTAAAGCGGTCCCAGTCTTCGCGATATTCTTCTTCGATGTCAAAGTCGGTGTATTTCAGATCATGCGCTGGCGCTTCGATCTGAATATAGCCACCAGCACGGAAATTCACGTCCTCGCCTTCAGGCAGATCCAACACCAGCGCCTTGATGAAGGTCGCGACGTTTTCGTTGGAACGCACGGTGCATTCCCACTTCTTCACGCCAAAGACCTCTTCGGGCACTTCCACTTCCATGTCCTGCTTGACCGCCACCTGACAGGACAGACGGTCGCCGCAACCGGCCTCACGCTTGGTGATATGGCCTTCTTCGGTGGGCAGGATCGAGCCACCACCGGAATGCACCCGCACACGGCACTGGGCACAGGTGCCGCCGCCGCCGCAGGCGGAGGGCACAAAGAGCTTCTCCGCCGCCAGGGTTTGCAGCAGCTTGCCACCGGCGGGCACCGAGATGGTTTTTTCGCCATTGATGGTGATGTTCACATTTCCGGTGGACACCAGCTTGGAACGGGCCGCGATGATGATCGTGACCAGCGCCAGAACAATCAGGGTAAAGAGGACAATGCCTAGTCCAAAAGTCGCCATGGATAGAGGCCCCTCTTACAGTTTGACGCCACTGAAAGACATAAAGGCCATAGCCATAAGTCCCGCAGTGATGAAGGTGATACCAAGACCCTGCAATCCGTCAGGAATGTCAGAGTATTTCAGCTTTTCGCGCACACCGGCCATGGCGGTGATCGCCAGCGCCCAACCAAAGCCGGAGGACAGACCATAGGTCGCCGCTTCGGCAAAGCCATAGTCACGCTCTACCATGAACAAGGACCCACCCAGGATGGCGCAGTTCACGGTGATCAGCGGCAGGAAGATCCCCAGCGCATTGTACAAAGGTGGGAAGTATTTATCCAAAACCATCTCAAGGATCTGCACCAGCGCGGCGATTACTCCGATGTAGGAGATCAGGCCCAGGAAGGTCAGGTCGACCTCGGGAAACCCGGCCCAGGCCAGTGCACCGGGCGCCAGCAGATAGGTCAGGATCAGATTGTTGGCAGGCACGGTGATGGCCTGCACGATCATCACCGAGATCCCCAGACCAATCGCGGTCGAGATCTTTTTCGAAACCGCGATGAAGGTACACATGCCGAGGAAAAAAGAGAGGGCCAGGTTTTCAACAAAGATCGCCTTGACCGCGAGGGAGATCAGCTCTTCCATCAGTGCGCCTCCACGACTTGGATTTTATATTCGCGCTCTTCGACCTGTTCCGGTTTCCAGCTGCGGAAACCCCAGATCAAAAGACCAATGACAAAGAAGGCAGAGGGCGGCAGCAGCAGCAGACCATTTGGCACATACCAGCCACCGTTGTTCACGGTTTCCAGAATGGTCACGCCAAAGAGCGAGCCCGAGCCGAAGAGTTCGCGCACAAAGCCCACCAGCATCAGGATCAGACCATAGCCCAGGCCATTGCCGATGCCGTCGATGAAGGAGGCTATTGGCGGGTTCTTCATGGCAAAGGCTTCGGCGCGGCCCATGACGATACAGTTGGTGATGATCAGGCCAACAAAGACCGACAGGGTTTTCGAGATCTCAAAGGCATAGGCCTTGAGCACCTGATCCACCAGGATCACCAGCGAGGCGATGATCACCATCTGCACAATGATCCGGATCGAGCTGGGGATCTGGTTGCGCAGGATCGAAATGAACATCGATGAAAACGCCGTCACCAGGGTCACCGCGATGGTCATCACCAGCGCTACTTTCAGCGAGGAGGTCACCGCCAGGGCGGAACAGATGCCAAGCACCTGCAGGGTGATCGGGTTGTTGTCGACCAATGGGTCGAGCAGCATTTCCCTACGTGTCTGGGCCATCAGATATCTCCTGCTTTGAGATTGGCAAGGAAGGGGGCATAGCCGGTTTCGCCCATCCAGAAGCGCACCAGGTTATCGACACCCACCGTGGTCAGCGTCGCACCGGACAGCGCATCCACATGGAAATCGGCACCTGCCGCAGGCGCGGTTTTGGCCACGGTGATTTGCAGCTCGCCCGCGTCATCCGCCAGACGCTTGCCACTCCACAGGGCTTTCCAGCGGGGGTTGTCGACTTCCGCACCCAGACCGGGGGTCTCGGCATGGCTGTAGAACTGCAGACCAAAGATGTCATTGGCGTTTTCTTCCACGGCAATAAAACCATAAAGCGTCGACCACAGACCATAGCCATGGATCGGCAGGATCACCTTGTCGATCTCACCCGCTGCGTCCTTCAACAGATAGACTGTCATGTATTTCGACTGGCGACCAATCGAGGCCGGGTCATCCGCCAGAGCGATCGAAGTAGCAGGATCATCCGCTGCGGCGCGATCATCAAAACTGGCGACATCGAATTCATCGGTAAAACGGCCGGTGGCCAGTTCCAGAACCTTGGGCTCAAACGAGGCGCTAAAGGCTTCGGTGATGTCAACGCCGGGCTCATAAAGACCTGCAACCTGCAGAATGTTGATCTGCTTGTCCTTCAGCTTGTTGGCTTCCTGCGTCGGGCGCAGGGCCACTGCCGCCGCCGATACGATCATCGAGGCAAAGAGGCAGAGGGCAACAGCCACAAACAGGGTCTTGCCGGTGGAGTCTGGCGAGGCTTCGAGGAAGCGGCGCAGGGGCCCCTTGTTTTCTGTATCAGACATGGCGCTTCGCTCTCCGTTTGATATTGGCCTGGACGACGAAGTAGTCGATCAGCGGCGCAAAGACGTTACCGAACAGGATGGCCAGCATCATGCCTTCGGGGAAGGCCGGATTGATCACCCGGATCATCACCACCATGAAGCCAATCAGCGCGCCATAGATGTAGCGACCCAGATTGGTATGGCTGGCAGAGACCGGCTCGGTGACCATAAAGACCAGACCAAAGGCAAAACCACCGGTGACCAGATGCCAGTACCAGGGCATGGCAAACATCGGGTTGCTGTCAGAGCCGATGACATTCAGCAGCAGCGAAAAGCCGACCATGCCCGCCATGCAGCCCGCGATCAGACGCCAGTTGGCAATCTTGGTGATCAGCAGGAAGGCCAGACCAATCATGCAGGCCAGTGTCGAGGTCTCGCCAAAGGAGCCTTGAATGGTGCCGATAAAGGCGTTCATCCAGGTGACGCCATTGGCGGCCAACTGGTCAAAGCCCGCCGAGGCCGAAACCGACAGCGCGGTGGCGCCGGAAAACCCATCAACCGGAGTCCAGATGGTGTCGCCTGACATATAGGCGGGATAGGCGAAATACAGGAAGGCCCGACCGGTCAGCGCCGGATTGAGGAAGTTCTTGCCGGTGCCGCCAAAGACTTCCTTGCCGACGACCACGCCAAAGGAAATCCCCAGAGCCACCTGCCACAATGGGATGCTAACAGGCACAATCAACGCATAGAGCATCGAAGTAACCAGAAAGCCTTCGTTGACCTCATGGCCGCGCACGGTGGCAAAGAGCACTTCCCAAATGCCGCCAACCACCAGCGTGGTGATATAGATCGGCAGGAAATACAGCAGACCATGCAGCATATTGCCCATGGGGTTGTTGGGATCAAAACCAATGCCAAAAAACTCGATCAGCGCGGCGCGCCAGCCCGAGGCCCCATAGGTGCCAATGGCGGTATTGACCTGCAGGCCGGTATTATACAGGCCAAACAGGATACAAGGGATCGTCGCGATGACCACATAGGTCATGATCCGCTTCATATCGACATAAGAGCGCGCATGGGGCGCGGCGGTGGTGACCGTCTTTGGCGTGTAGAGGAAGCTTTCCACCATCTCGTAGACGGGGAACAGTTTCTCCCACTTGCCGCCCTTTACAAAGTGCGGCTCAATGCGGTCGAAAAAATTACGGAGACCCAAGAGACTATCCCTCCTTCTCGATCTTCGTCAGGCTGTCGCGAAGAGCGAGACCATATTCGTATTTTGCGGGACAGGCGAAGCCGATCAAACCCAGATCCTCTTCGTCGAGTTCAAGTGCACCCAGCGCCTGCGCCTGGTCGGTATCCATCACCAACAGCGCGCGCATCAGCTGCGTTGGCAGAAAGTCCTGCGGCATCAGCTGCTCAAAGGTGCCGGTTGGCACCATGGCGCGGCGACCGCCGTTGAGGTTGGACGTCAGCGCATATAGCTTTTTGGAGAACAGCGAGCCCAGCACCGGTTGCACGGCGTATTTGCTGGCCATGGGGCGGATCCAGCCCAGCGGGATCTGCTTGCTGTCTTCTTCGATCACGGTGATCTGACGCGCGTAGCGACCCAGGTAGCCATCGGCACCCTCACCGGCACGCCCCGAAAGGATCGAGCCGGAAATCACCCGCGCCGGAACCGACGTGTCGATCCCGCCTGCGGTCAGATCTGCCATCGAGGCCCCCTCGACGGTGCGAACCAGACGCGGCTGAGTGACCAGCGGGCCGGTCAGGGCAATGATGCGCTCAGGATTGATATGGCCGGTGGACAGCAGACGACCAATGGCAATCACATCCTGATAGCCAATGCTCCAGACTGTCTTGGTGCCGGTGGGGGGCTCGAGGAAATGCATATGGGTGCCGGCGAGGCCTGCGGGGTGCGGCCCGTCAAAACCGGCAACCTCAACCCCATCGACGCTAGGGATGGATGCGTCTGTGGATTGGCACAGATAGGTCTTGCCTTCGCTCAAGCCTGCGATGGCCTTGAGGCCGGTGGCAAAATCATCCGCAGCCTGATTGATGATCAGGGCCGCATCTGCCGCCAGCGGCTCGGATTCCATCGCTGTGACATAGAGCGCAGCCGGGCGGCTCGCAGGATCGGGCACCTTGGAATAGGGACGGGTGCGGAACGCGGTCCACAGACCCGCAGCACAAAGGCGTTCTGCCAGACCTTCGGCGGTGGCAGCATCACCCACGTCAGAAAAATCGACGGGATCTGCCGCAGTGGCATCCACTTCGATCTCAACACTGACCAGCACCCGGCGGGCACCGCGATTGACCGCCTTGATACGCCCTGCCACAGGAGACACCACCTGCACATCAGGCGTATCCTTGTTGGCAAAGATCGGGGTGCCGGCGGCAACACTGTCACCCTCCTGCACCGAAAGACGGGGTTTCAGACCCAGGTAGTCGCTGCCCAGCACGGCAACGGTCCTGACTGCCGGACCTTCATGAACCTCCTGAGCGGGCGCACCCTCAACCGGAAGCTCGAGTCCTTTTCGTAGCTTGTAATGCCGCAACTGCTTCTCTTCTTTTCTGCTGTCGGTCAGAACCAACATGTCATGGCCAATGTTCGGATTCGGCCTGCAAATAGTCTGATCTGGACCAAGTTCCCACCGGAAAAATCCAAACGTTTCTCAAACGTGTCATTCCCGGCCTTGATTGACAGGGCTGCGAATAGCGTACAATAGAAGGGCGATTCAAGGGTAGGTGGATAAATGGCACGGCTCTTTCTTGTTGTTCTCACGTTTTTACTTGCGGCGTGCAAAACGGATCCCGTCACGCTAAAGTTTAGCGGTGACACCATGGGCACAACCTATAATGTCATTGCGGTCGACAAAACGGCAGCACTGTCACCGGATGCGATAGAAGACGCGATCGCGGCTGAGCTGGCGGTGGTCAACGGCCAGATGTCGAACTGGGATCCGAGATCGGAAATTTCTCGCTTCAACAGCGCCGAAACCACCGAAGCCGTCGCGATTTCGCCCGAGCTGGCCAAAGTCATCGCCGCTGCAAATGAAATTCACGCCAAAAGCGGCGGCCTGTTTGATGTGACTTTGGGCCCCCTGATCGAGATCTGGGGCTTTGGGGCCCGCACCGCGGAAAGCCCGGTGCCCTCGGATGAGGCAATTGCCGCGGCTCAGAAAATCACCGGTCAAAGCAAAATACTCTCTCTGACCTCGGACCCGCTGACCCTGCGCAAATCCTTGCCTGGCACTTCGGTCTATCTTGCGGCCATCGCCAAGGGCTATGGCGTCGACCAAGTTGCGGCAGTGCTGAAAGAGGCCGGTCTGGACGACTATATGGTCGAAATCGGCGGTGATCTGGTCACCTCTGGTCTCAACCCCAAAGGAGAGCCCTGGCGTATCGGCATCGAACGCCCCGATGCCGGCAGCCAAACCGTCGAAGACGTGGTCAATGTGTCCGGGCTCGGCATGGCGACCTCTGGCGACTATCGCAATTACTTTGAGCAGAACGGCATTCGCTACTCCCATATCATCGACGCCAATACCGGCCGTCCCATCACCCATGGCACCGCCTCGGTGACCGTTTTGGCCCCCGATGCGATGATGGCCGATGGCTGGGCCACCGCCTTGCTGGCCATGGGCCGGGAACCTGGGCTCAAGCTTGCCGAAGCCGAGGGGCTCGCGGTTTTGTTCATTGAACGCAATTCGGATTCGGGCCAAATAGGGTTTGAAACCACGGTCAGTTCGCAGTTCTCCAAGCTGCAAGCCAGCCAATAGAGGCAGAGCCTATGTCGACTTTCATCCTCGCCTTCGGGCTTTTGACGCTTGTGATGCTGGGCATGTCCCTGGGCGTGTTGCTGATGGGCAAGACCATCAAGGGCAGCTGTGGCGGGCTCAATGCCATTGCCGGCACCGACAAATGTGTCGTCTGCAGCAAGGACATCGATCCCGACAGCCCCCTGCGCGACAAGCTGCAGTGCAAACGCGCGCGCAAAATGGTCGAGCAGATGGAAACAGATATGCGCGCTGAGCGCTAAGACGGCTGCTGTTTCGCGACCTGTCTGTGCCCTGCAAGCGACTAAGCCAACGACGATCAAGCCCCGCTGATACCACCCTGCAGATTGGCGTTCCCGTAACGCCAGTGCAAAAGATGACATTGGCAGCAGATGACACTGGCAAAAGCAGCGCCCCTGCCCCATATCTCCCTGAGACATCACAAGTTTGCGCGTCGAGATCCATGGTGAAATTGATCCAAGAGAGGCACAGATGCAAAAAATCCTGATCACCGGCACGGCTGGTTTTATCGGCTTTCACCTGGCCAAACTCCTGCTTGCCGAAGGGTTTCGCGTTCACGGCTTTGACGGGATGACGGATTACTATGACGTCGCCCTGAAACAGCGCCGACATCAGATGCTGCTGCAGCACCCCGGGTTTTCCACCACCGAAGGCATGCTGGAAGATCAGCAACTGTTCGACAAGATGGCCGATGAATTTGCCCCCGATGTGATCATCCACCTCGCGGCACAGGCAGGTGTCCGCTACAGTTTGGAAAATCCTCGCGCCTATCTCGACAGCAATGTCATCGGTACATTCAACGTGATGGAGGTCGCCCGGCGTCTGCAGGTCAAACACCTGATGATGGCCTCCACCTCTTCCGTCTATGGTGCCAACGAAGACATGCCCTTTGACGAAACCGAGAAAGCCGACACGCAGCTGACCATATATGCGGCCACCAAAAAAGCGGGTGAAAGCATGGGCCATGCCTATGCCCATCTTTGGGATCTGCCAACGACAATGTTTCGCTTCTTTACGGTCTATGGTCCCTGGGGACGGCCCGACATGGCGCTGTTCAAATTTGTTGATGCTATCATCGACGGCCGCCCGATCGACATTTACAATCAGGGCAACATGTATCGCGACTTTACCTATGTAGAGGATCTGGTGCGCGGCATTCGGCTGCTGATGGACGCCATCCCCGAGCGCCCGGCAGATGGCCAGGTTCCGACCGGCGACAGCCTCTCGCCTGTTGCGCCATATCGGGTTGTGAATATAGGAAATTCCGAAAAGGTTCGGCTGATGGACTTTATCGAGGCCATCGAAGATTGTCTGGGACAAAAGGCGATCCGCAACTATATGCCGATGCAAATGGGCGACGTGCCGGCAACCTGGGCCAATGCTGAGCTGTTGAAAACACTGACGGGCTATCGCCCCGAAACCAAGACCCGTGACGGGATTGCAAAATTTGTCGAATGGTTCCGCGACTACCATGGGAAGTGACACAATGACGACGACAGCCAGACTGCCCGCCCTGGACGAAATCCGGCTTGCGGTGATCGGGCTGGGCTATGTGGGGCTGCCGCTGGCTGTAGAGTTCGGCAAGCACCGACCGGTTGTGGGCTATGACATTGATGCCAATCGCATCGAATCCCTGCGTGCGGGTCACGACGCGACGCTGGAGGTCAGCGCGGCCGAGTTGCACGAGGCGCAGCAGCTCAGCTTTGGCCACAGTCTCGACGATCTGCGCCACTGCAATGTCTTTATCGTTACAGTCCCGACCCCAATCGACGACAGCAAACGGCCAAACCTAACGCCTTTGATCCTGGCCTCTGAAACGGTTGGCGCGACTCTAAAATCCGGGGACATCGTGATCTATGAATCCACCGTCTACCCCGGCGCCACCGAAGAAGACTGTGTTCCCATCCTCGAACGCCTGTCGGGGCTGCGCTTCAACCAGGATTTCTTTGTCGGCTATAGTCCGGAGCGGATCAATCCAGGTGACAAGACCCATCGTCTTTCGACAATCAAAAAGGTGACATCCGGGTCAACCCCTCAGGTCGCATCCCGCATTGATGCGCTTTACCAGACCATCATCGAGGCCGGCACCCATCTGGCCCCCTCCATCAAGGTCGCAGAGGCCGCCAAGGTGATCGAGAACACCCAGCGCGATCTCAATATCGCCCTGGTCAACGAGCTATCGAAAATCTTTGATCGGTTGGACATCGACACCAATGCCGTCTTGGCTGCGGCGGGAACCAAGTGGAATTTTCTGCCCTTCCGGCCAGGTCTGGTTGGCGGCCATTGCATCGGCGTTGATCCCTATTACCTGACCCACAAGGCAGAGATGACGGGTTACCGCCCAGAGGTCATTCTGGCCGGTCGACGCATCAATGACAGCATGGGGGCCTATGTTGCCACCCGACTGGTCAAGGCCATGTTGCAAAAGCGCATTCAGGTCAACGGCTCCCGCGTGCTTGTCATGGGGCTGGCGTTCAAGGAAAACTGCCCGGATCTGCGCAACACCCGGGTCATCGACGTGATCCAAGAGCTGCGCGAATATGGTATCAGCGTTGATGTGCATGATCCTTGGGTGGACCCGGCTGAGGCCCGCGCAGAATATGGCCTCAACATCGTCACCACCCCAGAGCCCCAAAGCTATGACGGGCTGGTGCTGGCTGTGGCCCATGATGACTTTCGCCAGCTGGGCACCGAAGGTCTGTTGCGGCTGCTGCGCGAACAGCACGCGATCTTTGATGTAAAGGCTGTGTTTCCAGAGCTGAAAGACGCATTGAGGCTTTAGGCTGATCCAGCCCCGGACTGCGCCACGGCGCTCTTAGCCCGTTTGCATCGGTACAAAGGCAAGGGTCAAAAGCGAGATCGCCGCCAGCAAGCCAAACACCCAGAGCTGCCAGCGCGGCCCCTCGGCCTTCCAGACCCGGCGGTATCGATTGCCTGCCAGCACCGCCACGACAATCAAAAGCGTGGCGATAAATGGCGTCAGTGTAAATTGCGAGGCAAGCAAGGTATTCCCCCAAAGGTGTTTTCTCGTCTAAGCTCAATGACACAGCATAGGCCAAATAGACAACAGGGAGCATTCAACATGCCAAGCTCTTATCAGGCACCCACCCGTGGAGATCAGGCCAAGAAGACCACCCACAGCCAATCCGCCGAAAGCAATATCTCTCATGATACGGCCACGGTGCAGCAGCTCATCTCTCGCAAGGGCGACACCGTCTTTACGATTTCGCCAAAAGACACGTTGAGCACCGCCGTCAAAGTGCTGCGAGATCGGCGTATCGGCGCTTTGCTGGTCGCCGACGGCACCGGCGCGCTGCAGGGTATTCTGTCCGAACGCGACATCGTGCGCAAACTGGCCGAAACCCCAGGCCAGACCCTGCCCCAGACCGTAGGCGAGAACATGACCAGCAAGGTTGAAACCTGCGCCCCCTCGGAGCCGCTGGTCTCGGTGCTAAAACGGATGAACGAAGGCCGGTTTCGCCACATGCCCGTGGTTGCAGACGGCCAGCTTTGCGGCATTCTGACCATCGGCGACGTGGTGAACTACCGCCTCAACGAGCTGGAATATGAAGCCCTGCAACTGAAACAGATGATTGTTGGCTAACATGCGGCCCCCCCTTCCCCAATGGGGGAGGGTTTTTTGTTTGCGCCTGGGGTCGATCAATCCTCGGACAGGATCGGGAAGCGCCGCCCGGTCATGTGCTGCAATTCCTGTACTGCCAAAACCAACGCCGGACCGACCTCATCGGTGATCTTTTGATCAGGCAGATCAACAGTGCGTGCACCGCTGAGAAATGCGACTGGCTCGCCGAATTCCGACGGACGATAAGGGGTGGCAATAGCATTGATCGTTGCGTTGAACCGTTGATCTCCGCGCACAAATGCATAGCCATCGCTCAGCAGCTTGGACTGCGCATTCGCCCAGGCCTCCTCATAAACCACCTGATCATCTGGTGTCAGGGTCTGGGTCTGCTTGGCCAGCTCGCTTCGACCCAATGCCCCCAAAAAAGCATGGCCCGAGGACGACTGCAGCATGGGCATCCGATAACCGACATTCAGCCAGGTGGTGGTCGAATTGCGCGGCCGCCAGGTCTTGACGATCAGCATCTTGCCATCATCGTGGATGGCCACACCGATCAGGGTCTTGCTGGCATCTGCCAGTTTCTGCATGATCGGCCCCGCCGTTTCCACAAAGCCAAAAGACGCCCCGGCGATATTGCCAAGCGCCAGCGCCGCAGGCCCAAGCCGATATTTGTCGTGGTGGCGACCATGGGTCAGATATCCCAATGCACAGAGGGTGAAGGTCAGGCGCGACACCGTAGACCGTGGTAAACCCGTCCGCTCTGAAATCTCCAGGTTGCCCAGCCCATCATCATTGGGGCCAAAGGCGCGCAGCACGTTGAGCCCGCGCGCCAGTGTATTGGCAAATCGTTTGTCATCTTTCAGATCTGGCATTGCCTGTTACCTACTAAGTCGTTTGAAATTCCAACCTATAGAATTTTACGCCCATGCAAAAGCCGGTCATTTTGCCGTCATCGACAGGAATAGCGAGATCGACGGGAAGCCAACTATCAGCGCCAAAACAACCACATCGACGCATAAGAAACGCCAGATTCCGGCAAAGACAGTACCAATCGGGGCGGACTTACCCACCACATTGGCCAGCACAAAGACATTGAGCCCGACCGGTGGCGTAATCAATCCGATCTCCAACAGCTTGACCACGACAACACCAAACCAGATCAGATTCATGCCTTCGGCTTCGACCAGTGGCACCACCAGCGGCAGAGTCAGCACCATGATGCCGATTGGGTCCAGGAACATGCCCAACATCAGATAGACCGCGCAAATGCAGATGAGAAGGACCATCGGTGTCAGCTGGGCCTCAGCAACCCATTGCACCAGAGCGGGCGCCATGCCGGTGAGCGCAATCGCTGCCACAAAGATCTTGGCCCCTGCCGCAACAACAAAGATCGCCGCCGTTTGCACACAGGTCTCCCGTACGGCCTCCCAAAGGCCCTGCAGCGTCAGCCGCCGTTGCGCAAAACCGATAAAGGTGGTGACCACGACGCTTACGGCAGCAGCAGCTGTGGCGGTGAAAAAGCCGCCATAGATACCAACCACGATGATCACAAAGATCAATACCGCAGGCCAGGCTTCGCGCACCGCCGTCATCTTTTTGGCAAAACTTACGGCCTCGCCCTTTTCTGGCACCAGTTTGGGATTCACCAAAATCCAGACCCAGATCACCAGAACAAAACCCGCCAGTGTCAGCAGCCCCGGCAGCACCCCGGCCAAGAACAGCTTGCTGACCGAGGTCTCGGTGAAGATGGCATAGATGATGAACAGAATGCTTGGCGGGATAAGAGAGCCCAAAGTGCCCCCCGCCGCGACGCTGGCGGTGGCGAGGCGCGGATCATAGCCCAGTCGCAGCATTTCAGGCGTACAGATCTTGCCCATGGTCGAAGCACAGGCCAGGCTTGATCCGGTGATGGCAGAAAATCCGCCACAGCCCATGACCGAGGCCACCGCCAAGCCGCCGCGCTGACGCACCAGCCAGACCTTGGCCGAGTTGTAGACCGCAGTGGTAATACCCGCACGATAGGCGATATTGCCAAGCGCCACAAACAGCGGGATCATCGACAGATCAAAGGAATGCACCAGATCAAAGGAGTTGGAAAACACCAGCGATGAGGTGGCACGGATTGCCCGCTCCGGCATGAAAGTGCCAGTTCTGAAGGCAAAGATGGTAAAGGCGGCCATGGTGGCCACACCAATCAATGCAAAGGCAATTGGTACGCGCATCGCCAGCAGCACCAACATCAGGCCAAAGGCCGCTAATCCAATCGTTGCCGGATCCATGAAGTCAATTCCCGAAGTTGAAGTGGGTTCTGTAGGTCACTGGCTCAGTCGTCAGTGTTCGTCGCCTTAAGGCTCCAGACTGCCACCACGCCAGACCGTAATGATATCGCCAATCGCCATGACCAGCAGACGCAGCCAGCACAAAGTTATGCCGATGACAAAGGCCAGACGTCCGGGCCATTGCGGCAAATTGAGATCGCCATAAAAGGCGCTGCCGGTGTTGATCTGGTGCATCAATTCCTTGCCCGCCGAAAAGATCAGCGGCGCAAGTGCAAAGACCCCAAACAGGGTTCCAAATATCACAAAGAGATCGACCACACGGCTGGGCAGAATATTGGTGAGAAACTCGACCGCGATATGCGCCCGCTGGGTGGTGGCTGCTGCCAGCGGCATGATGATCGCCAACACCATCAACTCGCGCACGATGATCACAGCATCCGGCACCGAGGCCTTGAACAGGTTGAGCGCAAGGACATCGGCAAAGATCATCAACGCCAGTAGGATAACCGCCGCCGCCGCCACGTCGACAAAGAGTTTTTCGATCCTATTCAGCATGTCACTTTGTCCTGCAAGCATTGTGTTGTGAGGCACCGGGGAAGACCTCTCAGCCCCGGTGCCTCAGTTCATTTACGCGGCTCAGTTGCGTTCCCAGGGATAACCCTCGGCTTCGAACTCTGCGGTGTAATCCGCCACAGCCTGAGTATAGACCTCGATCATCTGGTCCGGGTTCAGACCAACGCTCGCAGCGTTTTCTTTCCAATCATCCAGAAAGGGTTCAGTGGCAGCGTTCAGCGCGGCACGTTCCTCCGCCGAGACCTCCAGTACCTTGACCGGGCGGTCGTATTCATTGCCCCGCATCGCGGTCAGTGCCTTGGCATTGGCACCAATGACGATCTGAGCAAATTTATCCGCCAACTCGGTTCCAGCCTGGGTCAATACTGCCTTTTGGTCCTCACTCATAGCGTCATAACTTTGTTTGTTCATGAACATGCCATAGCCGCCGATCTGCCCCCAATTGAGCAGGGTATAGCTGTCGATG
This sequence comes from Roseobacter sp., assembly GCA_015665415.1. Lineage (GTDB taxonomy): Bacteria > Pseudomonadota > Alphaproteobacteria > Rhodobacterales > Rhodobacteraceae > Pseudophaeobacter. Next base: position 67,197 of record JADFAE010000030.1, on the reverse strand, counting down.
ACCTCGTGCCATTTCAGAGCTGGGATGATGTAAGAGTAGCCCTGAGTACAGTCGATCAACCCGGTATCCAGCCCCTGGTAGGCCTCATAGACGCTAAGGTTCACCATGGTGGCGCCCAGCTCTCCAAAGACTTTGCCATAGACACCGGCGCCGCGCACCTTCATGCCTGCGATGTCCTTGATAGAATTGATCTCGGCCCCCTTGCAGGCGACGTTCACATCAGAGGCGGTAAAGGTCCCGATATAGACGAGATTCTGGCGCGCCAGGTTTTCAGTGATTTCTGGCATGGTGCGCATCAGGTGGTCAGTGGCGCGCAACCCAACCCATGGATTGGGCCCCCCCAGAGGCAGATCCGCCAGGGAATAGGCCGCCATTTCTTTCTGGAAATATGCAGAGATGATCGAACCGGCATCTGCCACACCATCGCCAATCGACTGCACCGAAGCCGAGGCTTTGAACAAGGCCCCGCCCCATTGCACGTCAAGCTTTAGGTCCCCTTCAGACAATTCACCAATGCGGGCGTCAAACCACTTCAATGCCGCAGGAACAGTTCCCCGTGCCGGACCACTGTGGCCATAAAAGATCGTGGTTTGGGCGGATGCAATGCTGCCAAAGGACAGGGCTACGGCCGCGGCTCCCAATGCTGTTTTTACTGGATTCATAGTCTCAATCTCCTCCCCGAGATCTGCTTAGCAATCGCTACCATATAGATGCACATTCTGCATAGTGGAATTTAATGCTGTTTAACGGATTTCATAACTGATCGGAAAACGCACTGATCAGCTGGGCTTTCAGGATCTTTCCAGTCGGGGCAGTCGGCAGCTCCTGTGCCACAACGATCCGCGTCGGCCGTTTGTAAGGGGCGAGTCTGCTTTCGACAAAAGCCGAGAGTTCCGCCTCACTTACGGCGCAACCCGGGGCGACTTTGACAAATGCCAGCACCTCTTCGTTGCCCGCAACCGGCCTGCCAACAACCCCCGCCATGATTACCTCAGGATGGTCCGTCAGCGCCGCCTCGACCTCGACCGGGTAGACATTAAAGCCTGAGCGAATAATCAACTCCTTGGAGCGTCCCACGATATGCAAGCGACCTTGGGTATCGAATCGCCCAAGATCTCCGGTGCGGAAGAACCCATCTTCGGTCAGAACCTTGGTGCTTTGCTCCGGATCGCGAAAATAGCCCTTCATGATCTGTGGACCACCCACCAGAATCTCGCCAATGCCTTGCTCCGGGGTGGCCCCTTCCGCCTCCATATCGAGCTGAAAGACGCTCCCCTCCATCGGAAAACCGACGCTGATGTCGGGGTCCCCGATCGGACTCTGGGTCGCGCAGACCCCCGCAGAACCCTCGGTCAGCCCATAGCCGTTCTGCAGGGGAATCCCGTAAAAGTCTTCGGCCTCGCGCTTCCAGGCCGGGTCCAAAGGCGCGCCACCTGAGGACACAAAACGCAGCAACCCGCGGTCATAGCGCGGTTTGTTCTGCGCCCGCGCATAATGAAACAGATGCGCATGCATCTGTGGCACTGCAGGCAGCAAGGTCACGTCTTTCTGCAGGGCGTCATACAGACGTTCAACCGAGAACCGCGCTTCCAGCCGCATACTGCCTTGTGCGCCGCATATCGCCAAAAGGGTGACCAGGCCAAAAATATGCGACAGGGGCAGCGCCAGAAAGGTCATGTCATCGTCCTGCATGCCGCGCACCTTGGCCGAGGCCTGTGCCGCCGACATCAGATTGTGGTGGGTCAGCATCGCCGCCTTTGGCACCCCGGTGGTGCCAGAGGTGTAAAGCAGGATTGCCACCTGCTTGTCTGCTTCGGCATAGCTGGGCTCGGGCTGGCTGCCTTTGCGCTGAAACAGACCAACGGTGCCAAAGCGCCCCCGGACATATTCCGCCGAAAAGGCCTTGCCATGGGTTGTGGCCGCCTCAGAACCATCTCTACAAAACACCACCACACGCGGGTCACTATGCGTGACCAGCCTGTCCAATTCGGCATGGGTCAATCGCGCATTGAGCGGCACCAGAATGGCATCGAGCTGGCTCGCGGCATAAAGAAAGGCACAGACCGCCAAGCAGTTTTCAAACACCACAACCACCCGATCTCCAGGCTTGACCCCCAGCGCCAAAAGCTCAGCCTTGGCCGCTGCGGTGGCGTCCAGTAGCTCTGCCCAGCTGTGCTGAGTATCGCCATGGTCAATCATTGCCAGGCTCTCGGGTTTCACTGCGGCAGCGGCGTCTAGATAATCGTGAATGCGGGCCTGCATATGGCACCCTTTCCTGTTAGAAGTAGAATTAATTGAATTACTTAGGTGGAACACCCAAGGGGCAAGCACCTAGGGGTCCCCTCACAGATCAGGCGGATTTCAGTGCGATAAAGCGTTCCAAATGGTGATCCACGTCGCCAAACTGATGGTCGATCATGGTGAGACGGCGGGCAAAATGCGACAAAGCGTATTCCCCTGTCATACCGATTCCCCCGTGCATCTGGATGCACTCCTCGGCAACCAGTGCACCAACGCGGCCAATCAGATTTTTGGTGGCACTCGCCTCGCGCTCACGGATGGGACGCGGCTTGTCCAGCGCAGAGGCCAGATTGACCACAGCTGAGCGCGCCTGCTCAATCTCGATCAGCATATCGGCCATACGGTGCTGCAAGGCCTGAAATTTGCCGATGGGAATGCCAAACTGTTTGCGTTCTTTCAGGTAACTCACCGTCAGCGCCTTGGCTGATTCCATGGCCCCAAGCGCCTCGGCAGAGACGGCAAGGATGGCCTGCGCTGTCGCCGCCTCGATCGCGGCAAAACTGCCCCCTGCTTTGCCCAGGCGTTGATCCTCTTGCAGCTGCACTTCCGACAGGGTCACTGTCGCACCAGAGGTCCCATCGATATTGGTACGGACCGCAACCGAAACCCCGGGCGTATTTGCAGGCACCAAGAACAGCGAAATCCCCGCTTCATCCCCTGCCTCGCCGCTTTCACGCGCGGAGACCACAAAGACCTGCGCGTCCCCACCATTGATGACATGAGTCTTCACACCGTCCAGCGTGATCCCGCCGGCCGCAATGTCGGCTTTGACCTGCACGTGGGACAGATCAAATCGCGATCCCGCTTCAGCATGGGCAAAAGCAAGCACGGTTTCGCCGGAAATAACTGAGCCGATCATCTCATCCTGAGCGCCCTGGCCAAGAGTGGCCAGCAAATGACCCGCCAGGACAGCATTACCAAGAATAGGCTCGATGGAGCCAACGCGTCCTAGTTCTTCGAACACTACAGCAATGTCAAAGCCTTCGCCGCCAAAACCACCCTGCTCTTCGCGGAACAAAGCGCCCAGAATGCCCAGCTCGGCCAACGATGCAAAAGTCTCAGTGCTGTGGCTTTGACCGGAGGCCAGCAGTTTTTGCCTCATCTCATGCTCATAGCTCTCAGCCAGAAAGCGGCCCAGCATATCGCGCAACATGCTGCGCTCTTCAGTCAGTGTGAAATCCATCTATGCCGCCTCTCAGAGTTCCAGAATTGCTTTGGTGATGATGCTGCGTTGCACCTCATTGGAGCCACCAAAGATCGAAAGCTTGCGCATGTTGAAATAATTCGGGGCGGCAGCGGGTGCATGTTCAGGCCCCATCGGATCCTGATTGTCGCCGCCCTCCAGATATTCCGGCAGAAAGGGCATCGCATCCGGTCCCGCAGCGCGGCGCAGCAAAGACGTCAACTCTTGTCGGATCTGCGTGCCTTTCACCTTGAGCATCGAGCTTTCAGCACCCGGTGCCTGACCGGCAGCCGCAGCGCTGACCACCCGCAGGTTGGTGGTGCGCATCGCCATCAGATCAATTTCCACCTGCGCCATACGGGCGGCGAAATGCGGGTTCTGATCCAGCGGTCGCCCGCCTGCCAGGGTGCCTGCAGCAACTTTCTTCAAGGTTGTCAGCGCCGCATTGGAAAACCCGACCCCGGCAATGTTGGTGCGCTCATGGGTCAGCAGGTATTTGGCATAGGTCCAGCCCATGTCCTCTTCGCCAATCAGGTTTTCTACGGGTACGCGAACGTTATCAAAGAAGACCTCATTTACCTCTGCCTCTCCATCGATCAATTCAATCGGCCGCACCGTCACACCAGGTGTGTTCATATCGATTAGCAGGAACGAGATGCCCGCCTGCTTTTTCACCTCGGTATTTGTGCGCACCAGACAAAAGATCCAATTGGCGTGCTGACCAAGTGTGGTCCAGGTTTTCTGACCATTGACCACATAGTGATCGCCCTCGCGCACCGCACGGGTCTTGACCGCCGCCAGATCTGAGCCTGCGCCGGGTTCGGAATAGCCCTGACACCACCAATCTTCGCCGTTGAGTATCCGGGGCAGGAAGTGACGGCGTTGCGCCTCGCTGCCGAACTTCAACAGCACCGGTGCCAGCATTGTCAGCCCAAAAGGCACCAGACGCGGCGCATGGGCGAGACAACATTCCTCCTCAAAAATCTGACGCTGCACCGCATCCCACTCCGCACCGCCGTATTCCTGCGGCCAATTCGGGGCCAACCAGCCTTGGGCGTTCAGGATCGCGTTCCATTCTTCGGTATCCGCCTTTGAGATCCGTTTGCCCAGCCGCACCTTCTCACGGATGTGCTCTGGTAGGTTTTCACTCAGGAAAGCGGCGACTTCAGCGCGAAAAGCGTCCTGCGTTGAGGTGTAGTTCAGATCCATCTGGGCCTCGTCTCATAGATTTGCCGGGAACCATCCCCCCCCAGCGTCGGATGCGCCACCGAGTCAGCGCTTGGAACAGAGGATAGTCCAGTCTTTGCAAAATTTCAATATGTGGAATTGAAATCATCATAGTGAAACTTGTGGAGTTAGCTGAGCCGCCCACCCGGCAACACATCACCGAAAGGTTGAAACCTCTTTCACCTCATCAGATTAGCGATAAAACACCTCTCCAAATTCTGGGTCCAGCACTGCGATCGGATCAGAAAACTGGCACCTTGAGGCACGAACGCATCTGACCCAGCAGGCAAGAAACTTGACTGCCTTAGGTGTGATCCGATGATTCGAAATGGAGAAAGCCCAACAGTTTTGCAGGCGTACCGGGCTTGAGCCCGCGTCGCGCGACCCTCAGCGGACCAAGCCCGATATATCCTGATCCGTGGCCTGCTGAGGCAAGGACTGGTCACCAGCCCCGAAAGTTGCCGGAAAGCGATGACCAAATCCGCATTTGAAGATCGTCAGCCCAGGCTGCGCAACAGCTCAGGAGAAGGCAGCCCCGTCGCAGCTTGTCCAATACTGGACTGATAGGCACGGATCGCGGCCTGGCTTTTGGGACCCAGAACGCCATCAGCCCCGCCCGTGTCAAAACCCTTGGCTGTCAGCCGCAGTTGCAGCGCAACCCGATCCTCCTTGGTCAGACCATTGGCATCCGGCGGGAATGTGCCGCGCAACGGCGGGCCCCCAGCAATGCGATCCGCCAAATGACCCACGCCAATGGCATAGGCATCCGAATTATTGTAACGCTTGATGGCACGGAAATTGCCGGTAACTGCAAAACGCGGCCCCCCCTCCTGCGGCTGAATGACCGCGCCGGTCCCGGTGCCGCTGGTGACCTCGCGGCCCCAATTGGATCCACGGGTCCAGCCATTGCGCGCCAGATAGGCCGCCGTCGAGGCCAGCGCATCCGTCGGATCTTCGGACCAGATGTCGCGCCGCCCGTCGCCAGTGAAATCCACCGCAAAGGCCTGATAGGAGGTGGGAATGAACTGGGTATGTCCCATGGCCCCCGCCCAGCTGCCTGTCATCCGCGACGCGGTGATGTCACCATTCTGCAGGATCTTGAGCGCCGCAATCAGCTGCTTTTCAAAAAACGCCCCCCGCCGGCCATCATAGGCCAGGGTCGAGGTCGCCGAGATCACCGAAACATCGCCACGCCGCTCGCCATAAAAGCTCTCAAGCCCCCAGATGGCCGCAATAATCGAGGCATCAACACCGTATTTGGTCTCCAGCGCCTGCAGGGTGCCCTGATGCTTGGCAAAGGCCGCGCGCCCCTTGCTGACGCGCTCATCGGAAACCGCAATCGACAGGTAATCTTCGAGCGTGCGTTTAAACTCTGTCTGATTGCGATCCCGCTTGATCACCCCAGGCAGATAGCCGGTGTTGCGAAATCCTGCGCGCAGGGTCGCCTCAGATATGCCCTGTGCGATGGCGCGCTTTTGAAACCCCTCAACCCAGGCGTCATAGCCCGCATTGGCCGTGGGGCGCAGATCTGCAGGCAGGCCAGCCTTGGCCACCGGCGCGCTGCGCTGGTTGGCTTGTGTGACATTGCCGCAAGCCGTCAGGCCAAAGGCGGCCAGCCCAAATCCAAAGTACCGTCTGCTGAAATCCATATCTCTGCCCGCTGTTTTCACTCACCCTAGCGCATCTCAATCAGCTTGCAATCCGCCCCGCCTTCGGATGGGCTCCTTCTCGCCGAAGCAGGATGCATATCTGCACAGGTCCTGCACATCTCCTCAGAAAGCTCTGCGCGATCCGCATGTCATAGCTCTTGAAAACCCATAGATCCGGAGCAGAAGATGACAAGTGAATTCAGTGTCCGCGGCGTCCCCGCGTCTCTCAAACAAGACGGCTGGTGGCTGGTTGGCGACAGCCCCGAGGCAGAGCCCAACACGACATATATGCCCCATTCCCAGTCCGGTTGGACCGCGCATGCGGGCAAGATCCGCCCTACCCTGCTGGCCCTGGTCATTCTGGTTGCCCTCGCGGATTGGCTGTTTTGGACCTATGCGCCCGGCCTGTCGCTGCCCCTGTTTGCCGGCGCCCTGTTTCTGGCGGCCCTCTGGATCAGACGCCCCCTGCGCACACCAAACGGAGCAGCGCTGATATTGGTACTCACCAGCCTACCGGCGATCGAGCATTTCCAGGCGCTGTCCCTGGCATTCCAGCTGCTGGGTCTGATCTGCGCAGTGGCCTGGCTGCATCTGCCCGATGGAGCCTTGTTTCCTGCCGTGCCCAATGCTGCGCTGCGGTTGCTGCGGGCCCTGCCCCTGTCCGGCCTGCAGAGCCTGATTGCAAGCCTGCGCCAGCAAGGCCCCAGAAAACCAACTACTTCAACGCTGAAACACCACATGCGCAACTGGGCTTTTCCGACCGGTGGCGCGTTGATCCTTGTGACGCTGCTGCTCGAGGCAAACCCAGTACTGGAACACCAGCTGGCTGATCTGTTCGATTTTGATCTCGATCTGGCGGCTCTGTTGCGCCGCGCCCTATTCTGGTGCGGTACAGCGCTGTTGATCTGGCCCTTTCTGATTGAGCCAGCCCCTCTCCCCTCAAAATCCACCGCTACAGACCAAGCCCCTGGCCGCCGGAAGCTCACCCTGGGTCTTAACCCCGGGTCCGTGTTGCGCGCCCTTCTGGTGTTCAATCTGATCCTGATGGCGCAAAGCGCCATGGATCTTTCGATTCTTTTTGTCGGCGCGGAACTGCCCAAGGGTATGACACTGGCAAGTTATGCCCACCGCGGCGCCTACCCCTTGCTGGCAACCGCCATGCTGGCTGGGGCATTTGCCCTTGCTGCACGCCCCTATCTAAACAACCACTCCAGTCTCAAGCCGCTGATGATGCTGTGGCTGGGACAGAATGCGCTGCTTGGCCTGACTTCGCTATTGCGGCTCGACCTCTACGTGGAGAGCTTTGGCCTCACCTATCTGCGCACCTATGCGATGATCTGGATCGGGCTGGTGGTCGCGGGCCTGCTGCTCACCGCGTGGCAGATCCTCAAGGCGCGGTCGAACCCCTGGCTGCTGCAACGCTGCGCAGCACTGGGTCTGGGCACCCTCTATCTGTGTTCCTTTGTCAATTTTGCCAGCCTGATCGCGCATCAGAATCTCAGTATGACATCCAAGCACGCACCCGATTGGCCCTATCTGTGCTCTCTCGGCCCGCTGGCGGCATCAGGCATCAAGGAGGCGCAACTGGCCAAACCCTACCCCACCGTACCACAGGATTTCACCAGCTGCTGGCAGATCGCCCAGGATCAAAGAAATTGGCGCGAATGGGGCTTTCGCACCTGGTGGGTAACTTCCTATGCTGGGAACGATTTGGACAACACCTCGGCAGCGGACAAAGCCCCATGAGAATTCTACTGGTCGACGACGATCCGCGCCTGCGCGAACTGGTCCGCATCGCGCTGGAGCGGGCAGGCTGGCAGGTGATCACCGCCGCCGACGGACAAGAGGCGCTACTTCACGCCAGTCGTGACGCGCCGGACCTCATCGTGCTCGACATCGGGCTGCCGGAATTGGACGGGTTTGAGGTCTGCCGCCGCATTCGGCAACGCTCGCAGGTGCCGATCCTGTTTCTCACCGCCCGCGATGATGAGGTAGACTGTATTTTGGGGCTGGAACTCGGGGCCGATGACTATGTCACCAAACCCTTTAGCCCGCGCGAGCTGGTCGCCCGCATTCGCGCCATCCTGAAACGCACCCAATCGCCCAACCCTTCAACGCTGCTTGCTCATGGTCTACTTAGCCTCGACCCCAGCGGCCATCGCTGCATGGTTTCAGGCCGCGAAGTCGCCCTCACCGCCAAGGAACAATCGATCCTGACCCTTTTGTTGCAGGACCCGGCCCGCATCCGCAGCCGGGCAGAGTTGATTACCCAGATCTGGGGGGCCGGCAGCCAGGTTTCGGATCGCACCCTCGACAGCCATCTGCGCAACCTGCGCGCCAAGCTGCACGACGCTGGCGGGTCTGACCCGATCGAGACCTTGCATGCGGTCGGCATCCGCCTCAGGGCCCTGCCCGCATGAGGCCACGGCTGGTTCAAAAATGGCGGCCAACCCTGGCGCTGGTGCTTGGCGGCGGTCTGCTTGGCACCCTTATTCTGTCGCTGATCGGTTTGGTGGCGCTACGATACCTTGGACCGGAGATCGGCTTTCGCAATGCAGCAGCAATTTTGGCGGCGCTGATCCTACTGGCAACAGCCTGTCTGGGCGTGCTTTTGGTACGGCTGTTGATCACACCCATTCGCAATCTTCAGACCTATGCGGCAAAAATGCGCGAAGATCCCAGCCAACACACTGATATTCCATACCATTCCGGAACCAAGGAGTTGCACCACATGGCCCGGAGTGTGGTGGAAATGGCGGATCATCTGCGCAATCGAGAGATCACCATTCGCAGCTTTACCGACCATGTCAGCCACGAGATCAAAACCCCGGTTTCGGCGATCCGTGCCGCCGCCGAACTGATCGAAGATGGTGAGGGTCTTCCCCCTCAGGACCAACAATTGCTGCAACAGATCCTGGGGGCAACCCAGCAGATCGAGACGCAATTGGCGGCCCTGCGCGACGTTGCCCGCGCCCGCGAGATCCGCCATCACGGCAAAAGCACCCTTGGTTCGCAGAGGCCCTGGCTGAAGGAAACCTTCCCCGATCTCGACATCATGCTTACGGGAGAGGATCATCCGATCCCGCTCGCCGATGCGGGGTTGAGGATTCTGCTGACCCACCTGCAGAGCAACGCCCGGGAACATGGGGCCAAATCTGTGACCCTCACCGTGGTGCAACAGCCGACAGAGGTGACATTGGAAATTTCCGACGATGGCAGCGGCATCTCTGCCGGCAATGCCAGACAGATCTTTGATCCGTTTTTCACCACCAAACGCGGCAAGGGCGGCACCGGTATGGGGCTGGCGATCCTGCGCAATATGCTGGGGGTGCACGGTGCACAGATCACCCTTCAGCCCAGCAGCCAGGGGGCTTCCTTTCTTGTCCGGTTTGCCCTTTGACACCGGCCCGCAATCGGAACTGGAATTTTCATCCTCCGCAGGGCTAGGTTGGGGATCAGCCCCTTGCCTTGCCGGAGCCCTTCAATGATCCTGCGCTTTCTTGTTCTTGTTTCTGCCCTTTGCCTATTGGCGCAGCCCGCCTCTGCCTTGAACCGCGCCAAGGTGGAACGGCAGTTTCAGACCTGGCTGCAACAGGAGATCTGGCCCCAGGCCCAGGCGGCAGGGGTCTCGCGCAGGGTTTTCAAAACGGCCTTTTCCGGCGTCACCCTCAATTGGGACCTGCCCGATCTGGTCCCGCCGGGCAGCAAACCACGGGTGCCCAAAGAGCAACGCCAGGCTGAATTTGGTGCGCCTGCCAAATACTTCAGCCGGGGTGGCTTGGATGGGGCCACTTCGGTTGGGCGGCAAATGGCGCGTCAGCATGCCAGCACCCTCGCCCGTGTTGAACAGGTGACAGGCGTTCCCGGACGGATCATCCTGGCGATCTGGGGCCGCGAAAGCGCCTATGGGCGGGCCAAGATCCCCCATAATGTGTTTCGCGTTCTGGGCACCAAGGCCTTTATGAGCACCCGCGCACCCTATTTCAGCGCGGAACTTATCGCCGCCTTGCAGATTGCCGAGGCGGGCCATGTCCCGGCCTCTCGCATGAAAAGCAGCTGGGCCGGGGCCCTGGGGCAGCCCCAATTCATGCCCAGAAATTTCCTGGAATATTCCCGCGATGGAGATGGCGACCAGCGGGCCGACATCTGGCGTTCTGAGGCCGATACCCTGATGTCGATCGGGCATTTTCTGGCCCAACATGGCTGGCAAAGCGGCCGTGATTGGGGCTTTGAAGTCACCGTTCCGGATGGGCTGTCGTGCACCGAGGCGGGACCAGACCAAGGGCGCAGCATCGCCGCCTGGGAGGATCTGGGCGTCAAGCGCATCTCTGGCCGCGCCTTTCCCGCAGCAGAGCGCGCCGGAGAGGGCTATTTGATGATGCCCGCCGGGCGATTGGGCCCCGCCTTTCTGGTGACGCCGAACTTTTATTTGCTGAAAGACTACAACAAAAGCGATCTCTACGCGCTGTTTGTTGGCCATGTCGGGGACCGGATCCAGTTTGGCGTCGGAGATTTCTCCGCCCGTTGGCAACCATTGGACCGACTGTATCGGTCCGATATTGCCGCCATCCAGCGCCATCTGGAGGGGCTGGGCCATGATGTCGGCGGCGCAGATGGGCTGGTGGGGTTCAAGACCCGGCGCGCAATTGGCCGTTGGCAGCAGCAGCAAGGCTCAGCATCCACCTGTTTTCCCAGTGCCGCCCTAAACTCGGCGATGTTGCGATGAGTGGCCCTGCTGTGACCCTTGTGCGCCCTGTTACGGCAGATCCTCAAAGCTGTCCGGCTCCATATCCTGCCAGAACGCAATGATCGCCGAAGCGTTCAACGCCGACCGCCATCCGTGGCTGCGAAAGCTTTCGCGCTCCAGGTCATCTTCAAGTCCAGCCATGAACAGCTGCCTGTCCGCATCCCGCTGAGTGGGGTTTCGCCGCGAAACCAACTCTTCGACCAGATCCAACCGCCGGGCCCGCTCTGCCCGTTCTGCCTGTCGGGCAGAAAAACCAGCCGCTTCTTCTGCAGCCTCCTGTGCACGCAGCCGCGCGGCCTCTTGCGCCTCTGCACTGGGTTCCGGTCTGGCGGGTGGCTGTTTGGGTTGATAATCATCGCGCAGCGCGGCCGAAAGATATCCAACAGAGCTTTTTACCCGGTCCTGCTCCTGCATGAGCGACAGTTTTTGCTGCACATAGCTTTCGCCATGTTCGGTGATCCACTGCCGCGCCAGCCGATCCGAGACCCCCTGCCTCCGCAACGCCTTGTAGGTTGCCAGGTTGCGCATACCGTCACTGTCGTCGATCTGAAACATCGCCATCTGAGGATTGGCCTTGATCAGAAACCGGATCTCGGTCACCGCCCTGCCCTTCTTTTGAAATTCAGGCTCAATGATGATGTCAGAGCTCTTGTTGACCTCTGCCACCGCCGGTTTGATGATCTTGGCATTCAGGTGTTTGAAGCTCTCATAATAGCTGGATCCATCCACCCCCATGAGCTTGCGGAAGGTGTCCAGGCTCCACCAGCCGGTGGAGCGCGTACGCACAAACCGGTAGCAGTTTTCATAAAGCGCCAACCCGTGACCAGAGCTGAAATTGCGCTGAATGTGGACATTGATCAGCGCGTAGATCTTGGGATCATGCAGCTTTTGCGCCAATGCCGGAGAATAGGCATATTCACAGACACCATTCTTGAGCTTGGCAAAAGAAAGCAGCGACGACACGCCCCATTCCTGTCGTCCCTTGTCGTCCAGCATATCCCATTCCGCCACCGTTTCCGCCAGGGCGCGCAGGCTGGCCCGCAGGGTATCAAAATCATTTGAGTTGTAGCCGACGATTGTCGCCAATGTGCGCGCGTCGATGGTGTGGCTTTGGGCAGTGGTCAAGGCGTCATAGGCATTGAGCAAAAGCACATTGGACAGCTTGCGCTGCAACAGACTCAGCTTGCCACTGATGTGGATCGCGGCCACATTCTTTTTCACCGTCTCCCGCCGCAATGCACCGGACAGTGAATCCATGTCGATCTGAGAATCGCCCATCGTATTTGCCTGCTCTGTTTTTTCCATATGATGACATATAAGGTACCCAATGATCAATCTGGCTCAGGTTCCTGAGGTCCCTCGGCAAAGGTACCCAGATACAGGACTGCTATTGAGCCAAGAGAATCACCCAACGCCGAAGGAGGCAGGAGGATCCAAAAGGAGGAGGCAGAGAAGATGACTGGGATCTGACAGCCTCAGAGTCACTTTAGGGTCTAAACCACCTTGAGAGAGCCTGATATCGACCGGAGACTCATCCTGAAAACAGGTGCCCGTCTCCCCGCGTCCGGGCACCCATTCGACCGTATTTAGGTCCCTATGATCCTGCAAACTGGTACCTTTCATCCTGTTTACAGATGCCACTACCTAGCTAACAGATTGAAAGATATGTTCTATCTGGGAGCAAAGACTCTAAAATCCCTAAAAATACTAAACCTATGTTGTGCCCTATTCTGATGATTTCTTTAGGTTTCGTCGCGAAACCTGTTATCTTTTCCCATCCTTCACAAGAATTATCTCATAGATGGTGGATTGATTGCAGGATGTCCGCTAGTTTCACCGATATACGTCGAAAAGGCGAACATGTTACGAGGCGACACCATGAGCAAACCCCTCTCACCCTCCCTGCCCCCCTATCTCAATCTCGATCCGGAGGTGGCGGCAAAAAAGCTTCCTGATCCAATTGGCACCGCCCGCTTTGCAAAAGCTGCTGCGTTTTGTGGAAAGGGGCGCGAGGATCTTGCGCGTCGAGGATATGCGCCAGACGGACAAAAGCGTTTGCGCAAATTCTCCACTTGGGAAATCACCAAATATCTTATCCCGGTGGCACCCGCACATCTACGCCGGGTTCTGAAGGCAAATCCCGACCTTCCCCAGGGCGAAGGTGAAGGCGGCTCAAAATGGTTCACTCTCGAAGAAGTCTTGGCCCTGCGTCAGCATTTCAACAGCGAGGGCGTCAGCACCAAGGAATATCTACCTTACCGGCCCGAGGGCCTGCCGGCCAAGGTTGTTGCGGTCGCTAATTTCAAAGGCGGCGTTGGCAAGACCTCCACCGCCGCCCATCTGGCGATGTCGGCGGCACTGGATGGCTACAAGGTGCTGGTGATCGATCTTGATAGCCAGGGGTCAATGACTTCCATCATGGGGGGCAAAGTCGCAGATGAATGGCAGACCGTATTCCCGCTGGTGGCCAAAGACTACGCCAAGGCGGTGACGGCAGAAAACGAGGTCCGCGCCGCTGCACGACAGCCCGAAATCCCACTGGATGAGACCCTGCAAGAAGCGCTGAAGACCACGCCGCAGGATGTCATTCAGAAAACTCATTGGCCCAATATCGATCTGATTGGCGCTCAGCTGAACCTCTATTGGGCCGAGTTCCAGATCCCGGTCTGGCGTATGGGGTTGCGCAGCTGGCCGCTGTGGGATGGTCTGACCAATTTTCTAGAGGATGAGAGCATCCTTGACCAATATGATGTTGTCTTTCTCGATACGCCTCCGGCACTTGGGTATCTGACCATCAATGCCCTGGCGGCGGCGGATATTCTGCTGGTTCCCCTTGGTGCGTCTTATCTGGAGTTCGACAGCACCGGGCGGTTCTTTGACATGCTCTACACCACGTTTGCCTCTATTGAGGATGGAGAGAACACAGCCCAACGTGCGGCGGGTTTGCCAGAAATCAAATTCGAATGGGATGTTGTACGCGCCATTGTCACCCGTTTTGACGCCAGCCAACAAACCGATATGGCCAATGTGATCCAGGCCTATTTTGGCGATTTCATGAATGCCTACCGGCAGGACTACACCGCTTTGGTGGGGCAGGCTGGGGAGCAGGTGAACGGGATCTACGAGGCCGACTACCGTGACTTCAACCGCGATACCTATGTGCGCGGTCGTGAGACTTTTGACCGTACCTACGCCGAATTCAAGGAGCTCTTGATTGGTTGTTGGTGGCGCGATGCCCAGATGGGAGATGAACAGGATGGCTAAACGCAGAAGATTGATCGCTCCGGATGCCAGCGAATTGCAGGAGCTGGAGGACGGTTTCGCCGCGAAACCCTCTGCCAATCCGTTTGAGACCAAATCCGCGGTGCCGCCGATTGCACATGTGGCCGCCGAAGCCGCCAGTCTCAACTCTATGGCGACGGTCACGGATCGGGTGGCACTGGTCCGGGATCAGGGCGATGCAGAGCGCTGGCGGGAGGCCGAGCGGGACGGGCTGGTGGTGCAGATGCTGGCCATAGGGGCTATCAATCAGGATTACATCCGTCGCGACCGTCTGATCGAAGACAACGAGGCAATGGCCGAATTGGAGGCCTCGATCTTGGCCCATGGGCTGCGCGCACCAATCGAGGTTGCCGAGACCGCTGAAGGTTTCGGTCTGATCTCCGGGTTTCGTCGCCTGCAAGCCTATCGCACCCTGGCAGAGACCGATGAGAGATTTGCCCTGATCCCGGCGTTTCTGCGCGAAGCAGGGGCAGGGCAGGCGGCCTATGTTTCCATGGTCGAAGAAAACGAGGTGCGCGCCAATCTCAGCCATTATGAACGGGGGCGCATTGCGGTGCTGGCAGCGGGGCAGGGGGTCTTTCCTTCGGTGGAGGCTGCCGTAGATGCGCTTTTTGCGGCCGCCTCCAAGGCAAAACGGTCAAAGGTGCGCAGCTTTGCCAAGGTGCATGAGGCCCTGGGCGATTTGCTGAGTTTTCCCACCGGGCTGACAGAAAAGGCCGGGATGGCACTGGCGAGCTCTCTGCGGGAGGGAAATCAGGCCCTGCTGAGGGCCAAGCTGGCCGCGGCGAACCCACAGGATGCCAAATCAGAATGGGCGCTGTTGCAAGATGTCTTGAAGCAGGCCGGCGCTGCGCCACGCGATAGATCCCGCGGTGGACGCCCGCAAGAGGTCACCCGATTGCCGGTACGGAATTTGCCGCAGGGCGGTGCGCTCAGCGCTGAACTTTCAGCTGACAGCCTGCGGATCGAATTGAAGGGCAGGGGGGTCGATGCCGAGACTGCACAGCGCCTCATGCGTCTGATTGAGGAGCAGATCAGCTAGAGCAATGGATCGGAGCCTTGGTTCCTCTATTCATCGGTCTACAGCAATGGTGAAGCTTGGGCTGTGGTGACGTTGAACACCAATGCTGAGGTTCTGGAGGCGATGCATTACCGGGCGAACGGTACGTTGTGGTCTTACTAGGGTCCTGACCCCAGTAGCGGTCTAGGCCGAGGCCCGCGTCGGACTGGCCTCGGCCGGTATGGTCAGCTGTCGCCGGCCACCCCCTTGAGCTGTGACGAGTAGTAGTAGGCGATCGCCTGGGCCCGATTTTTGACCGAGAGTTTTTCGTAGATGTTGGACAGGTGAAACTTCACAGTATTGGTGGAAATCTGCAGCGCCTTTGACAGTTCGCGGTTGGACATGCCCGTGGCCAGGGACTCCAGAATGGCGCGTTCCTTGCGGGACAGGCTTTGGATCGGGTCCTGCTGCATCTTGCGCACGTCGATAAAGGGAAAGACCATCTTTCCGGCTGCCACATCCAAACAGGTTTCCAGCAGCCCTTCGACCGCCCCCGACCGCGGTGCAAAGCCCGCCGCCCCAGCCTGCATCGCCAGACGTGGCGCATCCCCTGAGGCCTCACCATAGACCACGAGGCGTGGGGCATTTTCGTTTTCGCGCAGCACCTCGATCAGCTTGGCCGCCCCCAGCACCGGCAGATTCCAGTCGATGATCCCGATCTGAACCGGCACCCGCATCACAATGCCAAGGAAGCCTTCGGCGGTGGCGGAAGTGGCCACCAGAGAGAATCGCGGATCCTTCTCAAAGATCTCGGACATGGCAGACAGAACCAGGGGATTGCTGTCTGCGAGCATGATGTCGATCGGAGCCACTGGTAGGTTAACCATCTGATTTTTGTCCCGAAATGGAGGAAAACTACCCATTTGGGTGGGTAAATTTCTGGTATACCGCTGTACTCTTACACCTATGGGTAGGTAGTTCCCTATCCATTTAGATGCCCAAAAGCAGTAGTAACTTACGTTGTGCGACTTCGCAAGCTTGGGCTTTCTAGGAGGAACAGAACACCGGATGCGACTGTGCCTCCCCCAGCCCAAGGGTCAGCCGATGACTTTTCAAATTTTCTCCAGCCTCGAAATCCCCGAGACGCTTGCGGCGGGCCCTGGTCCCGGCAACACCGATCAGCGGGTCCTGCAGGCCTTTGCCGGGGCGGGCGTTGCCGATCACATGCAAGCGGATGTGCTGCGTGGCATGGTCGAATGCAAAGAGATGTTGCGCCAACTTTGGGGCACCCAGAACACCTATACCTACGGGGTAGGGGGCACGGGCTTTTCCGCGCTGGACTGCATGTTCAACGCCATCCTGCCCGGTGACAGTGTCGTGGCCTTTCAGAACGGCACCTTCTCTGGTGTTGATGCGCTGACCATCCGCATGAAGGCCGCCACCCGTGCAGAATTGGCAGCGGATGCGATGAGCCCGCAGGCGGCGTCTGTCACCGTAGTGGATGTGCCGCATGGCACCTCGGTCACCGGCGAGATGGTCGAAAGCGTGCTGGCAGAGAAAAAGCCGAAATGGGCCTTCATGGCGCATTGGGAAACCGGGTCGGGCCGGATCAACGATCTGCAGGGATTCTCGCAAGCTTGCGAACGTCACGGCGTCATGGGCTTGATCGATGCTGTATCGTCGCTGGGGATCGAGGATTTCTCGATTGATGACTACCCCGGTGTGGTTGGCTGGGCCTCTTGCCCGCAAAAGGGCGTGCTGTGCCTGCCGCTGACCTACGCACCTGTGTCCTTCACCGATCGCTACATCGAAACGGTACAGGTCAATGGTTGTGCCTCATATGTGCATCACCCTATCCTGGAGGCCCGTCACTGGGGCATCATGGACGGTAAAGATGTCGCCGCTGGCGCCTATCATCGCACCCACTCCGGCTATGCGGTCGCCGCCTTTCATGAAGCTCTGCGCCTGACCTTGCAGCATGGCCGCGCCGAAAAGGCCCGCGATTATGCCTTCCATGAAAAGGCCCTGCGCGATGCGGTGACCGCCATGGGCTGCGAGGTAACTTCAAACATGACCAGCCTGGTGGTGTTGAACCTGCCCGGTGATCTGGCGGGGCGCGAAAAAGAGCTGGTCGGCAATTGCCGCGCCGTTGGCTTTGGCATCTGGCCCACATTGTCGGAACCGGTCCAGGTGCGCATCGGCATTCTGAACCAGATCAACCGCGCGGCCATCACCGACATCGTCACCCGATATGGCAAAGCGATGAATGATCTCGGCGCGGGATTGGATCTGGAGGAGATCCTGACCGGACTCGACACTCACTATGACACAGCGCTGGCCGCTGAATAAGACCATCCAAGGGAGGAAACCATGGATATTCATGAATATCAGGCCAAGGAAATTCTGGCGAATTTCGGTGTGGCAGTGCCTTCGGGGGCCCTGGCCTACAGCCCGGAACAGGCGGCCTACCGCGCGCGTGAGCTGGGCGGCGACAAATGGATCGTCAAGGCGCAGGTGCATGCTGGTGGGCGCGGGAAAGCGGGCGGCGTCAAGCTGTGCAGCAGTGAAAGCGAAATCTATGAGGCCTGCGACGAAATGTTTGGCCGCAAGCTGGTGACACATCAGACTGGTCCCGAGGGCAAAGGTATCTACCGGGTCTATGTCGAAAGCGCAGTGCCGATCGACCGTGAAATATACCTTGGCTTTGTGCTGGATCGTTCCAGCCAGCGGGTGATGATCGTGGCCTCCTCTGAGGGCGGTATGGAGATTGAGGAAATCTCGGCGGAGAAACCTGATAGCATCGTGCGCTCCGTGGTCGAACCTGCGGTTGGGCTACAGGAATTCCAGGCGCGTGAAATTGCGTTCAAGCTGGGGTTCGAGGCTGGCTTGATCCAGCAGATGGTACGCACTCTGCAGGGCTGCTACACGGCGTTCTGGGAATCCGACGCCACCATGGTTGAGATCAACCCGCTGGTGATCACCGGTGACAACCGGGTGTTGGCGCTGGACGCCAAGATGAGCTTTGATGACAACGCCTTGTTCCGGCACCCACAGATTTCTGAGTTGCGCGACAAGAGCCAGGAAGATCCGCGCGAAAGCCGCGCTGCTGATCGCGGCCTGTCCTATGTCGGTCTTGATGGAAATATCGGCTGTATTGTGAATGGCGCCGGTCTGGCCATGGCCACTATGGACACCATCAAGCTGGCGGGCGGTGAGCCCGCAAACTTCCTCGACATTGGCGGTGGGGCCTCGCCCGAACGGGTGACCAAGGCGTTCCGACTGGTGCTGTCCGACAGCAATGTGCAGGCGATCTTGGTCAACATCTTTGCCGGCATCAACCGTTGCGACTGGGTGGCCGAGGGTGTGGTGCAGGCATTGCGTGAACTGGACATCGACATCCCGGTCGTGGTGCGGCTTGCGGGTACCAATGTTGAAGAGGGGCAAAGGATCCTGGCCAAATCCGGCCTGCCGATCATCCGCGCCACCACCCTGATGGAAGCCGCCGAACGCGCCGTAGGCGCTTGGCAAAACGATCTCACACAAGCGACCAAAGTGAGGGCAGTAAAATGAGCATTCTTCTGGATCGCGCCTCGCGCGTTATCGTTCAAGGCATCACCGGCCGCATGGCCCGGTTCCACACCAAGGACATGCTGGACTATGGCACCAATGTTGTCGGCGGCGTTGTCCCCGGAAAAGGCGGCGAAATGGTGGATGGCGTGCCGGTTTTCAACACCGTGAAAGAGGCGGTTGCCGCCACCGGCGCAGATGCAAGCCTGGTCTTTGTGCCGCCGCCCTTTGCTGCCGACAGCATCATGGAAGCGGCGGATGCGGGCATCAAATACTGCGTCTGCATCACCGATGGTATCCCGGCACAGGACATGATCCGGGTGAAACGCTACATGATGCGCTACAAGCGCGAAGAGCGGATGATCCTGACCGGCCCCAACTGTGCGGGCACCATCTCGCCCGGCAAGGCCCTGCTGGGGATCATGCCCGGCCATATCTATCTGCCTGGGCACGTTGGCATCATTGGCCGCTCTGGTACGCTTGGCTATGAGGCCGCTGCCCAGCTCAAGGAGCGCGGCATTGGCGTGTCGACTTCGGTTGGCATTGGCGGTGATCCGATCAATGGCTCGTCCTTCCGCGATATTCTGGAACGATTTGAGCAGGACGATGAGACCCATATCATTGCGATGATTGGTGAAATCGGTGGCCCGCAAGAGGCTGAGGCGGCGGAGTATATCCGCGATCATATCACCAAGCCGGTGATTGCCTATGTCGCTGGTCTGACCGCACCCAAAGGCCGCACCATGGGCCATGCCGGGGCGATCATCTCTGCCTTTGGCGAAAGTGCGAGCGAGAAGGTCGAGATCCTTTCGGCGGCCGGCGTGACCGTGGCGGAAAATCCAGCCGTCATCGGAGAGACCATTGCCCGCGTGATGAAGAGGGCGGCGTGATGACTGCGAAACCCTCCGTTCTGGTCACCCGGCGATGGCCCGCTGCGGTCGAAGCACAGTTGCAGGAGCGCTACAATGTGGCGCTCAACATTGGCGATCAGCCGATGACCCCGGCTGAGATCCGGGCAGCGTTGAAAACCCATGATGCGGTGCTGCCAACGGTGACCGACAAGCTGACCGCCGAAGCCCTGGATGTTGGCGCCTCCAAGGCGCGCATTCTGGCCAATTATGGCGTCGGCTACAGCCATATCTGCGAGGCTTCAGCGCGCAATCTGGACATGACGGTGACCAATACGCCGGATGTGCTGTCGGAATGCACCGCCGATCTGGCGATGACGCTGTTGCTCATGGTGGCGCGCCGCGCCGGAGAGGGAGAGCGTGAGGCCCGCGAAGGCCGCTGGACCGGCTGGCGTCCGACCCATCTGGTGGGCACCAAGGTCAGTGGCAAAACGCTGGGCATCGTGGGTTATGGCCGCATCGGTCAGGAAATGGCGCGCCGCGCCCATCATGGCTTTGGCATGGAGATCCTGGTGCAGAACCGCAGCAGGATCGCGCCAGAGGTGCTGGCGCAATGCAATGCGCGTCAGGTCGATAGTCTTGAGGATTTGCTGCCCAAATGCGATTTTGTCTCTCTGCATTGCCCCGGAGGTGCGGACAACCGGCATCTGATCAACTCGCGCCGACTGGATCTGATGAAACAGGATGCGTTTCTGATCAATACCGCGCGCGGTGAAGTCATCGATGAGTTCGCGCTGGCGCAGTCCTTGATGTTCGACATGATTGGTGGCGCAGCGCTGGATGTCTTTGACGGCGAGCCCCGGATCAATCCAACGCTGGTGCAATGCGACAATCTGGTGATGTTGCCGCATCTGGGCAGTGCCACCCGCGAAGCGCGCGAGGCGATGGGCTTTCGGGTGTTGGACAATCTCGAAGATTTCTTTGCCGGGCGCGACCCGCGCGACCGCGTCATCTAACAATATCACCCAAGTTAGAGACTGAATTCACCCTGTGCCGTGACGCGGCAAAGGGGCGCTACATTGATGCCTGCTCGCATGGGCATCGCGACTTTCCCTCTCAACAGGAGTTTGAGACATGAGCTTTTTTCCCATCGAACAGGCCCCCGCACGTCTGAACCGTAGCGAGCTGGCCGTGCCCGGCAGCCAACCCGGCATGTTTGAAAAAGCGGCGCAATCGGATGTAGATGTGATTTTTCTGGATCTGGAAGACGCGGTTGCGCCAGATGAGAAAGAGCAGGCGCGCAAAAACATCATTCAGGCGCTGAATGATATCGACTGGGGCACCAAGACAATGTCGGTGCGCATCAACGGGTTGGACACCCATTACATGTATCGCGATGTGGTCGATGTGGTGGAACAGGCCGGTCAGCGGCTGGATCTGATCATGATCCCCAAAGTGGGCACCGCCGCCGATGTCTATGCCATCGACATGATGGTGACCCAGATCGAAGACGCCACGGGGCTGAACAAACGCATCGGTTTTGAGCATATCATCGAGACCGCCTTGGGCATGCAGAACGTGACTGAAATCGCAGGTGCGTCCAAGCGCAATGAGAGCCTGCACTTTGGCGTTGCCGATTATGCTGCCTCGACCCGTGCACGCACCACCATCATTGGCGGTGTTAACCCCGATTATGCGGTGCTGACCGATCCCGATGCGGCGGGCAGCCGTGAAAGCCACTGGGGCGACATGTGGCACTATGCGCTGGCCCGTATGGTGGTTGCGGCCCGCGCCAATGGGCTGCGCCCCATCGATGGGCCCTTTGGTGATTTCCAGGACCCCGAGGGCTACAAGGCGGCGGCAAAACGTGCAGCGGTTCTGGGCTGTGAAGGCAAATGGGCGATCCACCCCAGCCAGATCGCTCTGGCCAACGAAGTCATGAGCCCCTCTGACGCCGAGGTCACCAAGGCGCATCGCATTCTGACCGCCATGGCCGAGGCTGAGGCTGCGGGCAAAGGCGCGGTGTCGCTGGACGGGCGGCTGATCGACTATGCGTCGATCCGTCAGGCTGAAGTTCTGGTGGAAAAGGCGCGGCAGATCTCAGGCAGCTGATTTGGCTGCCGCCCAGGCTGGGGATGAAATACCGTGAGGCGGGATTTTACCCCGGCCTGGGTCAGACTAAAGGACTAGGTGTCCTTTGAGCTGTCTTCGAGCTGGCGCAGGAGGCCCAAGGCATCAGCGATCTGATGTTGCAACGTCTTCAGATTGGTTGCAGCAGCACCCTGCCTGTGCGGGGTGTTGATGTGCCCTTCAAGCTCTGTGGCGCTTTGCTGTATTGTCGCTAGCCGTTGATGGATCTCGCAGGCGATCGAGGGCGTTTCTGCGGCCTGTGACTGGCGCCGTTGCTCTGCTTTGAATTGGCGCAGCTCTAAACCGGCGCGATGGCTGAGCAGTTTAAATAGATCCGATTTGAGGGTGGTCTCAAGCACTTCGCGATCGTTTTGAAGCGCGAAATGACCAATCACGGCACCGCTGTCATCGTGAATGTTGACGCCAAGGTAGGATGTCAAACCTTCTGTCTTGAACTGTTCTTGCTGAGGAAATGCCTCTGCCAGGTTGTTTGCAATCAAGAACGTATCCCTCTCTTTCAAGTGGATACAGGGCGTTCCCTGATAGGGGTAAACCTTGCCTTCAGCCTGTGTGGCGATCTTCCCGTCTTGGCAAAAGGTGAGAATGCGAAACTGGTTGTCATCCCCGTCCATACATTCGGCGATAAAGGCCACGCGGATTTTCAGCGCTGCCTGTATCTGGATGCAGAGCAGGCGAAGGGCGTCCAGGTTTCCGGTATTGCTGGAGCCTTCGGCAAGAGCGGCCAAGATGCGCATGTCGTGGACCGTTGTCAGTTCGGTGCTCAAGCGATTTACGAACAGGCCAATTGTTTCCATGACATGATCCGCTTCCTCCTGCTCGATCTCCCGGCGCCAAGAGGCCTGAATTAACCCTATTGCTTCGCCCTGGTTGTTCTTTAGCGGAAAGCCAATATAGCTGTTGATGCCTTCTTCAACGAACATCTCATCCTGTGGATAGCCCTCCTGGACCCGGCATAAAAAAACCTTTCGTTCTGAGGTCTTTATGACATCTACGCAGGGGGTAACGCAGGCTTCGTAGTCAAACCCCTGCAGCGGCTTGCCGTCAAAAACACCGGCCAAAACGTTGATCCGTTCCACCTTGTTGACCATGAGCTCGCCGATGGTGACAAGATCGGCTTCAAAGCAATCGGCCAGAGTATCCACAAATAACTGCATGAATTTGAGGCCGGTGGAACTGGAGAGTACAAGCAACTCATCAGCGCCACTTTGATTGCGCCATCCTTGGTCTTGTGAGGTCATCGCCAGGCTCCAGGCAGATACTTGTTCAAACGGGTGCAATACAACGCAAGCTGTGATGAATTCTTGTGGCGTAATAGTGGATTTCTCACAAAAATCAACTCGGCAAGGCCGGAAGGAATATCAGCTTGCCGTCAAATGGTTTAAATTTCACAAAATGTCCGCAAAAGTATGGCGGAAATCGCGGGGTGTGACTTGTCAGCATGCGCGTTTTGACAAGATATTGTTTCAGCGCAGATGTGTTTCTGTATCATGCCGTGAAAATTGAGAATTGGCGGCGTTCTGCCTAAAAGGGAGGGGCTGACATGCCTGACGACTTGCCTCAATATATCGGCCTATAGTGTTTTGAGGCAGGATGGATATCTGCAATTTGGGTGATAGAGGTTGTTTTAAAATGGTCCGGAAAAATTTGATCGTCGCGATATCAATCGCATCTCTGGGAGGCCCTGCCTTCTCCGCTGTTGAACAACTGTCCTGTGAAAAACCTGAAAACGCGAACCAAGAGCAATGTCTTTGTCGTGACAGCAATATTGAAAACCTGACGGCTGCGCAAAAAGACATTTGCGTTACCTGGTTGGCAAATGGCGGTGTTCCGGCTGCGGGGCTCGGCGTAACCAACTTTGCGCCGCTGATTGCCCCGGTAGCTGGTGTTCTTGGGGCTGCGGTGGCAGCGGGCGCTGGGGGATCAACCACGGGCACGACTGGAACAACCAGTACGACAGGCACCAATTGATCTGGCATCATGGGCCTGTGATTTAAGCACGCCTGAATTTGGGACTGGTCCGAGTTCTAGCAGACTGCCTTTGAGGGGTCAGAATTCCAGGAACTCAACCCCCCCGGCATGGAGGCTGGCAACGGTTAGTTTGCCGGTGGCATAGGCACCGGTATCAATCGAAATACGCCCCTGCCTAGCTGTGGGCGCATTGACAATTGTATGGCCATGGACAATCCAGGTGCCATCCTTTCGTGGGGAGCCGACAAAGTTCGGATGCCCCCAAAGCAAGTGGCGTTGTTGCTGGTCCTCCAGCGCCACATTGGGCGCGGCACCGGCGTGGGTAACCGCCACATTTCCGCAGCTATAGAAGAGCTTCAGTGTCCGGATCCAGGAAATCAGTTGTGCCCCCATGGCTGTTGCCAGAGCCTCCTGAGACCAGATCAGGGCCGCGTCTTCACTGGTCTCGGTCACCCCGGTAATGCCATAGCTTGCAAGTGTTTGCAGTCCGCCATGGCGCAGCCAGTGTGGCCCTTGGCTTTGCGGGTCATCGAGAAATCTGAGCAGCATCTCTTCGTGATTGCCTTTGAGGCATTGAATATCCGAACGACCCTGTAACATCTGCAAAACCTGGGCGCTGTTTTCACCGCGATCAATATAGTCTCCAACGCAAATGATCGGGACGCCGGGGGGCAATTGGTCCAATGCCCTGGCCAAAAGATCAGCGCGACCATGAATGTCACCAATAACGTAGAATGGGTGGTCCGGTGCAATCGGCGCAAACGCGGTTGATTTGCGCCGCAAATTGGAAATCCAAGAACGCCTCATGGGGGTGGCTCCTATGCGAGGGGATAAATGTGTTATTTCAGGCGCAGGTCATGGGTGGTGGTTGTTTATTATCGTTTGGGTTGTTAATCCAGTTCAATATTTTGCTAGATTTTTTCTGTAAAGATTCTTGGGTGACTTATGCGATTTATCGCAAGTTTTATTTTTATAGGCCTTTTGTTAACGGTCCCCGGAACGGTTCGGGCGCAAAGCTTGTCGACCTATGGGACCCCGGGTTTGATCGACATGCCGACGGCCGAAGTGATGCCGGATGGCAATCTGGCCGTCACGGGTTTTGTGATGCAGGATACCAATCGCAATACCATCACATTCCAGATGTTGCCGCGTGTTTATGGAAGTTTTCGGTATTCCTACATCAAGGATTTCAACGCCGGCGGCGCCGAAAGCCGCTATGACCGCAGTTTTGATATCCACTACCAGATCCGCCACGAGAGCAGGCGGGGTCCGGCCTGGGCAATTGGTTTGCGCGATTTCGGCGGCACCGGGCTGTACAGTGGGGAGTATCTGGTTGCGACCAAGACCTTTGCAGACCGTTTGAAAATTACCGCTGGTATGGGCTGGGGGCGTCTGGGACAGCGCAACAGTTTTTCAAACCCTCTTGGCCTGCTGGACAGCCGCTTTGACACGCGTCCCACCGGGACTTTGGGGCCGGGCGGGCAATTCAGCGCGAACCAGTGGTTTCGCGGTCCGGCGGCCGTGTTCGCGGGGCTGCAATATAATGCAAACAACCGTCTGTCGCTGATGGCTGAGTACTCCTCTGACACCTATCCGCGCGAAACAACGACGATTGGCTTTGATGCCGGCAGCCCGATCAATCTGGGCGCGCGCTACCGTTTCAACAACGGTCTGTCGCTAACCGGTTACTATATGTACGGCGCGACCCTTGGTCTGCAGGTCAGCTATATGCTTGATCCGAGAAAGGCCCGAGCACCTGGGGGGCAGGATGCGGCAGCCCCGGCGTTGACGGCGGCGCAGCATGTTGCAGCTGCCAGCTGGAATCTGCCGGATCAGGTGGCAGCAGAGGCCGCTGCCCAGGAGGTGCTGCGCCACCGGTTGGAACAACAGGGGCAGCGGCTGGTGGGGTTCCAAATCCAAGGCATTCAGGCCAGAGTCGACGTGGAAAACAACAGGTTCAATGCTACGGCACAGGCCATCGGGCGGATTGCACGCGCATTGGCCAATACCCTGCCGCTGTCGGTTGAGGTTTTTTCGATTACCCTGCGCCGTCAGGGATTGCCCATCACCACCGTCAAAATTCGCCGCGCGGATCTGTATGAACTCGAAACCGAATTGGACGGGGCCTGGCGCACGCTGGCCCGATCCCAGCTTCTGGACGAGGTCCGTGCCTTGCCGCAGGGCGCGATGCAAGAGGCCTATCCGCATCTGACCTACCACCTGGGGCCCTATGGGCGCTTGTCCTTTTTTGATCCTGACAACCCCCTGCGCTATGAGCTCGGCGTCGGGGCGAGCGCCAGCTATGTGGCCCGTCCCGGGCTGACCTTTCTGGGGATGATCCGACACCCTTTGTCCAGTACGCTCTCCGATACAACGCGGGTCTCGGATTCGGTCTTGCCGCATGTGCGCTCGGACTGGGCGGAATATGCGCGGCACTCCGATGTGCAGCTTAACACCTTGACCGCGCAATACCTGTGGCGTCCCGGCAAGGATCTGTTTGCCCGGGTTTCGGCGGGCTATCTTGAAGAGATGTTTGGCGGTGTTTCAGCTGAGCTGCTTTGGTATCCGACAGACAGTCGTTTTGCCGTTGGGGCGGAGATCAATTACGTCAAGCAACGTGATTTTGACATGTTATTTGGGTTTCAAGACTACGACGTCGTCACCGGCCATGCCTCAATGTATTACAACATGCCCGGGGACTATCATCTGCAGATTGATGCGGGCCGCTATCTGGCGGGTGATATTGGGGTCACCTTTGGTCTGGATCGAGAGTTCAACAATGGTTTCAAAGTGGGGGCCTTTGCGACTCTCACTAATGTCTCTGCCACGGATTTTGGCGAGGGTTCTTTTGACAAAGGCATCCGTTTTGAGGTGCCGCTCTCCTGGATTACCGGCAAGTCGAGCAAGACCCGGCTGCGCCAGGTGATCCGGCCGATTCTGCGCGATGGTGGGGCCCGACTGAGCGTGCCGAACCGCCTGTACAATTATACCCGCGAGGCGCGCGCAGATCGGATTTTTGGGCAATGGGGGCGGTTTTACCGATGAAGCTGGCGGCATTTGTCCTGATGGGGGCCTCTCTGATTTCGGGCTGTAGCAATGACACCGACAATTTGCAGCAGCTGCGCCAAGTGTTGCGGCCGGGTTCGGTTGCGCCCGACCCAAGGGTTCAGGCCTTGATCGATGGGCGTGCGCCGCGCATGCAGGTGAGCTTTGAGAAAACCGATCTGGTGGGTGTGGTGGCTTTGGAATCCGCCCGTGGCGGGATTGAAACCTGGCTGTCGGTGGATGGCGGAACCCTGATTCTGCAGGGCGGTATGGTTGTGGGAACCCGGGGGTTTGGTGGCGGTATGATGACCTCTGATGTCACACAATCCCTGGCCGCAGTTCACGCGGGGCAGGCGGGCCAGGTGGTGCGGTTCCATAGCTTCCTTACTGGAAACGACGAAACCCGGACCCGCAGTTACAAATGCGAGATCAAGGACCTCGGCGACAGGCCTGCCACTCTTTTGGGGGCCCTGACACCCGCACGCCAGATGTCGGAGACCTGCCGCAGCCTGGATCAGACCTTTGTCAATTCCTATTGGGTCGGCGCGGAAAGGGGGCAGATCATTCAATCGCGGCAATGGCTGGGTGATTTTCTGGGGTCCGTCAACCTGCGGGATATACCTCAGGATGCGTTTTAGGATCTGTGCTAGTCAGCCCTGGATGTATTTTTTTTGAGCGAGCGCAGAATCGATAACAAAAGGACGCGAGGCTTTCTCTTTTCATTCTGGTTGGATTTATGCGACTGGGATGGTTGACTTCAGGAATGGGGTAATAAATATGCGTGAAATTATGCGTTCGTTATTTTTGGCGAATTTCTTTTGAGTGGCGCTTTAGGGTGATTCTTATGCATTAAGTTCGTTTGTTTTCAAAATGTTGCGCCATTTTTCCAAGGGGAGGCCCTTATCTGCCTTTGTGTTCGGTTTTTCTGACGATTTTTCAATATATTTACTACGGGAGGAATGGCGACCCATGTACCAATGATGTCCTGGATAGTCTTTTGTAAGTTTTGGGTATGTCTATTTTTTGGATTTCGCTTTTTGCGTCAATTGTTGTCTGTGCAATTTTGATTATTACTAAGCATCGGCATTTGAAATTCACCGGTGCGGATGTTGATACTCTTGCGGTTCAGGCCTCCCACACGGTGCCTACTCCACGGATAGGCGGCGTTGCTGTCCTGGCGGGGATGGCAATGGGAGGGGGGCTGGCATGGTTTCGGGGGGAGCCGATGTATCTTGTCCTTCTGTTGACGGGACTGCCGATGTTCCTCACCGGGCTGGCGGAAGATCTTTCGCGCCGTATTTCGACCAGGATCCGCTACCTTGCGACTGTTTTGTCGGCAGGGATTGCCGTCTGGATCACCGGGATCTGGATCACCACTGCAGATTCCTACGGGTTGGAATGGGCCTTTGCCTTTACGCCCTTTGCCGTGTTGATCACTCTCTTTGTTGTCGCCAGCTATTGCCATGCCTTCAATCTGATTGATGGGTTGAACGGGTTGGCCTCTGGCACCGGTATTTTGATCGCGGCGGGCCTGGCCGGCATTGCGGTCCAATCGGGGCAACCCCAAGTTGTCACCATGAGCGTAATCACTGCGGTTTCCATCGCCGGGTTCTTTGTCTTCAATTTCCCCTTTGGTCTGGTTTTTCTTGGTGACGGCGGCGCCTATATCATTGGCTATATGCTGACCTGGACCGGGTTGGTGATCCTGCATTTTGAGCCTGCCACATCGACCTGGGCTTTGTTCTTGCTGTTCTTCTGGCCTTTGGCAGATACGCTTTTTGCGATTTTTCGCCGTCTGAGCAACGGGGTCCGTCTCGATACAGCAGATCGGCTGCATTTCCATCAACTGGTCCTGCGGGGGCTGGAGATCTTCTTTTTGGGGCGCAATATGCGCCGCACGGCGAACCCTTTGGCGACAAGTGTGTTGCTGCCCCTGATCTCGATGCCCGTCATTACCGGGGTCTTCCTGTGGGACAATTCAGCAGCGGCCTTTCTTGCCCTGGTGTTTTTCGGACTGCTCTTTGTGCTGAGCTATCGTCTGGGGCTAATCTCTGCGCGCTCCCGAGTGCTCCGTCCGGGAAAGAAGCTGACTGTACCAAAGGTTGTCCCTGCTGAATGAAGCCGCGATAAGGGAAGGTTTTTAAACAGCTATGTTCGTAAGATTTTTTTGCGTGTTCCAGCCGCCGATTGGTCGCAATAGGTTGTGAAAAGAAAGGTGTGGCGTTAGAGGTTTAGTACCGCTTGGGGTTGTGTTTTGAGGCGGATGTGAATGTGAATAAAGTCAAACAAATTTCCAGTCAGGGCCTCGGGCCTCAGATCGTACGACAGCAAGTCAGCGCTGGACAGTCAGACGACACGGATATGATCGACCTGGGCCAGTTGTTCCGCACCTTGTGGTGCGGCAAGTGGTGGGTTGCCCTTTGGATCTCTATCGCCCTGGGTTTTGGCGGCTACTATGCCTATGCCCTGGCGGTTCCAAAATATACCACAACCGCAGTTGTCACTCTGGAGAACCGACAAGAGCAGGTGGTTGATTTTGAAAGCGTTGTTTCCGGGCTGGGCGGTGACCAGACCAGCATCAACACCGAGGTCGAGATTTTGCGCTCGCGGGAATTGATCAAGAAACTGGTTCTCAAACTGGATCTTGTGAGTGATCCGGAATTCAATGTGGCGCTGCTCGATGACACGGGCTTGTCGTTCAGCAGCGGCGTCGGTTTTGTCAAAACACTGGTTCTGGGCGCGCCGCAGGTGGTGCCCGCGCCGACGGCAGAGAAGACGCTTGATACTGTCACCACTGCGGTGCAGGCCGCCATTGCGATATCCAATATTCGCAACACCTATGTGTTCAACGTCAAGACAACCACCGAGGATCCGGAAAAATCCAAGCAGATGGCCAACACCTTGGCGGAACTGTATGTTCTGAACCAGCTGGAGGTGAAATTTGAGGCGACACAGCGCGCGACGCTTTGGCTGACGGAACGTGTTGCCGATCTGCAGACCGACCTGGAAAGGGCAGAAGCTGCGGTCAAAGATTTTAATGCAGGGACCGAACTGATTAGTCCGGAAGCTTTGGAAGGGTTGAACCGCCAGGCCAAGGACACCCGAGAGCGTTTGAAAGCGGCCACCGAGCGGGCGGAGCTGTTGGCCACTCGCCTGTTGTTGTTGGATGAGGCCGCAGTCAAAGGTGATCGCGCCGAACTGCTGAGATTGGCTGATAATCCCGCGCTGAGCCAAGCGAAGACCGATGAATTTGACGCCAAATTCGCGGCGTTCATGCAAACTGAAACGCTTGGCCTGGCCCGGATGCAAACCCGAAAGGCGGCTCTTTCACAGTCCCTGGCCACAACTGAGGGGCAAATCGCGCGTCAGTCCAAGGATCTGGTGACGCTGCAGCAATTGTCACGTGAAGCAGAGGCCGCCCGGTCTATCTATGAGTATTTTTTGGGCCGTCTCAAGGAAACCTCGGTGCAGCAGGGGATCCAACAGGCCGACAGCCGGCTCCTATCGCATGCAATTCTGCCGGAGATCCCTTCTGCGCCTCACAAGGTGGGTATTCTTGCCTTGGCAGGGGTTCTTGGCCTGCTGGTGGGGGCGGGCGGTCTTGTGCTGAAAGAGTTTCTCAGCAAGCGCTTTCGAACCGCGCAGCATTTGGCCGCAAGTACCGGATATACAGTGCTGGGCCAGATTCCAAAGTTCCCGGGCCGCAAGCGAAAGACTGTCATCCAATATCTCAAGGACAAGCCGGCTTCGGCAGGGGCGGAAGCCGTGCGAAACCTTCGAACCTCGGTCATGTTGTCGAACCCTGATCGCCCGCCTCAAGTGATCATGCTGACCTCGGCCATTCCAGGTGAGGGAAAGACCTTGCTGTCGCTCGCGTTGACTCAGAGCTTCTCTGGTCTTGGCAAGAAGGTCTTGCTGATTGAGGGGGACATGCGGCGGCTTATCTTTCGTGAATATTTCAATGCCACGGATCAAAGCACCGGTTTGATGTCAGTCTTGACGGGAGAGAGCCCCTTGCTGGCTGCAGCGCAGAGGGCTGAAATGATCGGGGCAGATGTTCTGTTGGGGGGGACAACTCAAGCCAATGTTGCGGATCTGTTTTCTTCGGAAAGATTTGCTGCATTGATGGTCGAAGCCCGTGCGACATATGACATAGTCATCGTTGATACCCCGCCGGTCCTGGTCGTCCCGGATGCGCGCACTATTGCCCAACATGTCGACGCGCTTTTGTTTGCGGTGCATTGGGACAGCACCGATCGGAGCCAAGTGCGCGAGGGGCTGCACATGCTGGAGAGCATCAACATTCATCCCTCCGGGCTGGTTCTGAGCCAGATCAACATCAAAGGGATGAAGCGTTACGGTTATGGCGGTCAATATGGTGCCTATTCCAAATATGGCCAAAAATACTATACAAACTAGCGCTTTACACGGCTGCTATTTAGCGCTGCTTTGCCGCCGGGTTCTGTGCCTTTTAGACAACGCCCAAACGATTGATGGCGTTGACGGCACGGATTGCTGTCCGGGTGAGCAGATCGCCACTGGGTAGATCGGCTTGGATCACGTCAGAACTGGTAAACCGCGTGCGGTTCCCGCCTATCATATGGATCTTTTCTGTGCTTCGCGGACGAGTCCATTCGGCTGCATTCAACCCGATATGCGTCAGGATGGTTTCAAGCTCTGTCTTGGGCGCGCGGCGCAGGGCCTCGTACCAAAGAGGCGCCATGACGTTCTCTGGCGGCACCAGTGTCGCGCTGCGCCGGGAGGAGGCATTGGCCAAAATCCATCCCATCAGGCTGCGGGCGACAAAAAGGGATCCACCGCTGGCCTGGCCCTTTTCCATTGCCCGATTGGAACCTTTACGGGCTGAGGCCAAAACGCCCGGCAATGAGCGCTGCATGGGCAGGAGCATAAGTTGATTGCCAGTAAGCTGTGACAGCAACACGGGCCGGGCTGCAGCACCTCTGGCGGTTTTGGAGGAATCGACTACCCAGGTTGCGTTTTCAGCGCTACGCGCCAGAGCAGAAAAGGACAGGGTATTCAATTTCTCCCAGACCAGACCAATTTCACTTGATCTGTCTGGCCCGCCCCGCCGGATCGCGCGCAAACCCTTGATGCCTTCGTAGGTGGAAAACGCTTCCTGAAGACCTGTTAGGCCACCAAAGCCTCTGGCACTTTCTTCATAGATGGGGCGAACCGGTCCCCAAACCGGACAGTCGGCAAGACGGTTGCCACATGTACAAAGCGCCTCTGGATCAGAGAAGATCTCTGCCGCGCGATAAATCTCTCCACCGGAGACAGCCTGTGGGTGCCGCGCCAAGGACAAATCCAGGATGGTAGAGCCGGACCGGCCATATCCTGCAATGTAGAGAATTCCGTAAGTCATTGCATCGAATACCTTATTTTAAAATTCTGACAATCGCCAACGAGCCATAGCGAAGGCGCAAGGACAGCAAAAAGGTGAGGGAAATTGCAATTGAAACAAGCGTCACAGAAACAAACAGACCGGCTGTTGCGCTGGAAAAATGGTGTAATAAGCCCTGTGATAGGAAAGCAAAACCCGTTGGAATAAGCGCCACTGCCATCCATTTGAATTGCTGCAGTGCCCGCGCGCCGACGCAGCGCATAGCGGTGGCCAGGCTGAGACTGTAAAAAACCATCGCCCCGATGGCTTCGGCTGCGGCAAACCCAGCCAGGTGAAACTGGCTGGCCGGGTAGGCACCGAGAAGAAGGATTGCGGCCCAGATTAGAAAGTACCGAACCCTGAGCCAGGCTTTGCCATAGGCGCGCAGGGTTGCCTCATTCACCTTGAGCAGCACCCGTACGGCAAAGGCCAGGGAGAGCACCTGCAGGATCGGGGTTGAGGGCTGCCATTCCTGCCCCAGCAAGGTGACAATGATCAGCTCAGCGTTCAGAAATAACACGATCGACATCGGCACAAAGATCATGGTCAGAAACAAAGTGGAAACCTCAAACAAAAGGCGGTTGTCTCCGCCCTTGACGATGTTGCGGCGCATCATGGGCGTGAGCAAACTATCAAACAGCTGCCCGAGAGTATAAGATCCAAGCATGTAGATCATCGCGGCACGGCTATAAAATCCAGCGGCAGATGTGGTCACGAAAGTACTTATTATCAATATGTTGGATTCGCGAACAAAGAAGTTGAGACCAGAGCCGACAAAATAGCCAGACAACACCGGGGCCAGTTTCTGCGCCGCTTCCTTTTGGTATCGTACCCGGACCTTCGCCGTCCCAAGTGAGGCCAGAAACAGCAGTGCCGTTGACAGGATGCTTGCGAACATCATGCCCAGGATCATGAAATACGGGCCCTTGTCGAACTGAACGCAGTACCAGAGCGCTGAGAAGAACCCGACCACATAGGTGACCTGTTCGATAGGGACTTGCAGTTTCATACGCAGAGCCTGCATCAGGCGTGCATTGTTGAGGACCCCAAGGGCACGGGCAAAAACGGCTGCCGCGCAAATGCCGGCGGCAGTTGCGCCCTGGCCTGGCAGCCAGGACTCGAAAAAGGGGGACAGGCAAATGAACACGGTGCAGACAAGTAGGCCAGACGCAATGGTGAACAGTTTCAGGGTCTCAAAGACCTGCGTCTGCCCCTGTTCAATTTGATAATAGGTCTGGGTGATCGAGACCTCGAGCCAGCTCCAGAGCAGGTGATAGGTGCCAAACAAAAAGGCAGCGGCACCGGCGTCTTCAGGGGAGAAGTAGCGCGAGGACAAAATGATGACTAAAATCTGGGTTCCTGATCTGGCCAGCAAGCCAAGACCTGTCAGTAAAAACATGAGCTTTAAAAACTCTCCGTTCTATTTGATTGGGGGGCCTCAGGGCCTGAGGTCCAGCACAAGGTCAATGCAATCAAGACGTAGAAAATCGTAAACCGGGTGCCATTATGGGCGACCCCATAGAGCATCGGCGGCAGCAGGATCGCCGCCGCGACCGAGGCGCCGCAGCGATCAAGCATGCGCGACATCCAGCTCCCTATGAAGGCCAGATAAATTGTTCCGCCGACGAGCCCATAATTCATGAAATTGACAGCGAGGGTGGAATGCACCTCATGGCCCAGGACGGTCAGGACCTTTTTGAACCCTAGGCCAAAGAACATTTCCAGGATCGTATCGGCCCCATCATAGAGCACAAAATATCCACGGTTGCGCAGGTTGTCGTCATGGTCTGAACCGACATCCATCAGGCGCAGCACGAATTTGTAGTTTTCACCGCCGGAAAAGTCGATCTGGAACATAAAGTAAACCGCAGCGACTAACACCATTGAGGTCGCCAATATACGTGCCGTGAAACTGCGGAAGAAAACAAAGCCAAGCATGATGAGTGCGGCGCCACAGCCAAACAGGGCGGCTTTGGACAGGGACACAATTGTCAAAACCAGGCTGATCGCCAGTACAGCCAGGCAATAGGCCAAGGGGATACGCTTGGTCGCAAACCCCAGGCCTGCGATGCTGAAGAGGCAGGCGGAGAAATAGGCCAATTGGTTGGGATTGTTGAAGGTTCCGATTTCACGCTCCTGGATCGCGCTGCCACGAAAGTCGAACCCGGATTGCGCAATGGGAACGATAGCAATGAGGGCTGCACCCAAAATCGCAAAGGTGATGACCTTGGTAAACCGACCTTCCCGCGCGGCGTGATACAGGGCCAGCAGGATCAGCAGATTGAACAGGATCATCACAGCCTGGAGCAGCCCGCTGAGGTGACCTTCTCCGGTGAGGCCGGCGATGCTCTCACGCATCAGCGCCAAGCCGGCCATGAGGGCAAGTATCTTGTGCGCGGTGGTCCAGGAAATCTTGACGTCAGTGAAGGTCAGGCCGGCAAAGATCACAAGCAGAAGATGCGAAATCTGAATCCCGCCGGAGGGCAGCAAATACAGGGGCAGAGTTGCGATCCCAAAAAACAGGAAGAGACCTGTGATCCAGGACTGCGCCAAGGAGTTGTTCATGTTTTACTACTCCTTGTTGATCAAGAGTTTCAGAACATTAGATTTTCGAACAGTGGCCAAGACACCGGGGGCCTCATGTGCCGCGTATCCGCGCGGGTTGGAATGCCTTCGCGGCGTCGCTCAACCTGCCATATCGCGGGCGTTTTGCTCCCAAATCATCGAGATGGCATCCAGGTAGCGATGGATCACGATGCTTTCATCAAAGACATGCTCTGCCTTGGCGCGGGCGGCGTCGGCCATGTCTTGTCTGGCCTCGGCGGGCAGACGTGCAAATCTGTCCAGCGCTTGGGCTAGGGCAGAGGGGTCGCGAACTGGCACCCGGAAGCCATTGACGCCATCGTCGACAACCTCTCTGCAGCCAACATTGTCGGTTGTGATGATCGGGCGACCTGATGCAATGGCTTCCAGCAGAACTCGGGGCACGCCCTCCCGGTAGTAGGAGGGCAGAACAAAGGCTGTGCAGCGCTCAAGGAAGCCCGCAACTTCCGTTGGCTGAACTGCCCCCGAGAAGTGGTTGTTTGGACCCCTGCCAAAGGCTTCGAGGTCTGAAATATCCACATAAGAGGCATCAGAGGGGTCGTGTTCGCCGAGGATGCGAAACTGGGCCTCGGGATGTATTCGAGAGATTTCTTTTGCGGCCTTTATGAACTCCTCTACACCTTTGGCCCGAAGCAAACGGCCTGCAAACAGGAACTCAAGCCGCCCTGTCGGGACCGGCGTCTGGGGAAAATCCTGCAGGTCGACGCCACTGCCTGGAATGCGGAGTGTCTTGGCCTCCTCTACCAGCCCGAGTTCGAGGAATTCGCGTTTGTCATCGTCGTTCTGAAAAAGGACCCTGGTTGAGTGCTGAAAGGCCCGTTTCAACAGTAAAAAGATCGGCTTGGCGATGAAGGCGGAGGTGTCGGAAAACAACCGGCCTGCGCCTGCGATGTTGTTGATGACAGGAACCCCGGCCCGTTTGGCTGCAAGCGTGCCAAACAGATTGGGCTTGATTGTGTAATGCAACGACACCAGGGGTTTGATGGTTCTCAAAATATCAGTGATCTGCCGCATGGACCTGAGTTCGGCCAGGGGGTTCATGCCATACTGGTTCATCGAGATTGGAATATGCGCAATTCCGGCCTCCTGCAGTTTGGGAGTTGCTTCGTCGACGGGGCTGAGGACGGTCACGTGATAGCCCTGCGCCTGTAGTGCGGCGATCAGTTTCAAACGGGATTTCACCACGTGCACAGAGGAATTGTAGACGATTGTAATGCGGTTGGAGGCCATCGTTTGGACTTTCTGTGCTTCGTTCTGACGCGGCGACGCGAAGAGGTGAAATATCTCTTGGGTTGTAATAAGGTTTTGCTTCTGTCCAAAGTCTACCAGGGGTCGCTTTGGAGGCGGAAATAATTTCAGTGTTGTCTTGCTAGGGTCAGGATGCGGGGCGCAAAGGCAATAGGGGGATGTTGAATATTATGGTGATTTTTTGATTGGGTAAATTTGCAGAACTTTCCAGAAAGTATTTTCAGAAATTGCACCGGAAAACTTGTGCCCGGTGAAGGCGCGCGCTAAGATTTTTCCTGACTTTTTAATTTGATACAGTGTCTAGTCACAATTCTGCGCTGTGAGGTGACGTCCTTTTTGGTTGGATAATCCCACTGCGTGTTGAAGACTTGATTGCGGCATTTGGCGATTATTGCCAGATTGATAGGGGACCAATTGTTTTGCGCCTGATTTTCCAGAGTATCTGCGTTTTCAGCTTTGTGTTCCTGAACGGATGTTCCACCATTTACCGCAGCCCGGATGTCGTTGCCGGGGTGAATGGCGCGACCAAGGTTCGAGTGGTGGCAATGACTGCAGAAACGGTGCTGCAGGCCAATCGCTCAACCTATGCCCCCAAAACGCTGCCAGCTGTCTTTTCTGCTTCGGCCGGGACGGGTGCTGGGGTCTCCGGACGGGGGATTGGCCGACTGCCCGATGCGCCCTCCAGCCAGGATGCCGTGCGAGAGCAGAAATTGACGCTGCGGGTGCCGCCCGCGCAGACCCATGGCCCTTACACCATTGGGGTGGGGGATGTGGTGTTGCTGTCGACACCGGCGACACAGAACACTGTGCAAGAGCTCAGCGGGCTTTTGGCCGCGCAGAACAGCCGCAATGGCTATACGGTTCAGGACGATGGGTCGATCAATATCCCAGATGTCGGGCGGGTGCGCCTGTCCGGGTTGACTGTGGACGCCGCCGAAGCGCTGCTGTTTCAACATCTGGTGCAAAACCAGTTTGATCCCACCTTCAGCCTGGAAATCGCCGAATTCAATTCGCGCCGGATCTCCGTGGGGGGGGCGGTTGGTCAGCCTGGCATCCAGCCGATCACCCTGACGCCATTGTTTCTGGAAGAAGCGCTGGCAGCGGCTGGCAGTATTTCGGTGGCGGACATCGACGTCAGTTCGGTACGCCTGTATCGGGATGGTGAGCTCTATCAGATCCCGCTGACGGAGCTCTATTCCGACAGCAGCCTGCAGCGCATTGTTTTGGTCGACGGGGATGCCCTGTTTATTGACAGCGACTACAAATTGGAACGGGCAGAGCGTTTCTTTGCCCAGCAGATCCAGCTGACGCAGACCAGTTTGGCAGGCCGTACCCAAGCGCTGGAGGAACTGGAGGCGGCTGTCAGCCTGCGGCGCGGTGACAATGAGGAACGTCGGGAAAATTTTGATCGCAAGGTGACCTATGGGGCCATTGACCGGGACTATGCCTATCTGACCGGTGAAGTGGACCAACAGGCCCGGTTCGCGCTGCCTTTTGAGCAAAAGGCCTCACTGGCCGATGCCCTGTATGACAGCGGCAGCGGCATTGCCAAGGAGACCGGGGACGCCTCTGAGGTCTATGTCTTGCGCGCTTCGGCAAATCCATCCGAATTCGGCGCGGTCACTGCTTGGCATCTGGATGCACGCAATGCAGCCAATTTGACCCTCGCAACACGGTTCGAGCTGCGCCCTGACGATATCATTTTTGTCGCCGAGAACCCGGTAACCAAATGGGGACGCACGATCAGCCAGATCACACCGTCTTTGATCACGACACCGATTGTCGCGGTTGCGGATTGATTAGGTCGCATGACCTTAGGGCTGTGGCCTGTCGGGTGGCTTGAAGGAGAGGCGGGTTGATCGCATCTCTCTGCGCGCATTCGTCTCGCCTGGAGGCAGTTTCAAATTGCGCAAACATTGGTTAAACCCCTTCGAGATATAACCCTGGAGCGCCACAAGGTCGGATTTGTCCGACCTTGGCGACAAAGGCGCATCTTGCTGCTGTGGTGCGTCTTGCATGCAAAACCACATTGGTATACAGCGGTATACAGCCAGCTTATCCCGGATTCGCCAGTGACGTCTGAAGACCGGGGTATGAGACATATAACTCTAACGCGTCGGGATCATCATGAGCTTGTACTCTGACTATCTAACTGAGATTGAAACTCGCAAAGCCGAAGGTCTGAACCCCAAGCCCATCGAAAGTGATGGTCTCGTTCTCGAGCTTGTCTCGCAGATCAAAGACCTTGGGAACGCGCATCGCGAAGACTCGCTGAAATTCTTCATTTACAACACCTTACCTGGTACAACCAGCGCTGCGGGGGCCAAGGCTGCCTTTCTCAAAGAGATCATTCTAGGCCAAGCAACCGTCGCGGAAATCTCTGCTGAATTTGCCTTTGAGATGCTGTCGCACATGAAAGGTGGCCCGTCGGTGGAAGTGCTGTTGGATCTGGCCCTTGGCGATGATGCGGCGATTGCGCAGCAGGCCGCCGAAGTTCTGAAGTCCCAGGTCTTCCTCTATGAAGCTGATACCGACCGTCTGGATGAGGCCTACAAAGCCGGAAATCCGGTGGCAAAGGGCATCCTGGAAAGCTATGCCAAGGCAGAGTTTTTCACCAAGCTGCCCGAGATCGACGAAGATATCAAAGTGGTGACCTATATCGCTGGCGAAGGCGATATCTCCACCGACCTGTTGTCGCCTGGCAATCAGGCGCATTCGCGGGCGGACCGTGAATTGCACGGCAAATGCATGATGTCCGAAAAAGCACAGGCAGAGATCGAGGCGCTGAAACTGCAGCACCCGGACAAGCGTGTGATGTTGATCGCCGAAAAAGGCACCATGGGTGTGGGCTCGTCCCGCATGTCCGGTGTGAACAACGTCGCCCTCTGGACCGGCAAGCAGGCATCACCCTATGTGCCCTTCGTGAACTATGCGCCGATCGTGGCCGGCACCAATGGCATCTCGCCCATCTTTTTGACCACCGTTGGCGTGACCGGCGGCATTGGTCTGGACCTGAAAAACTGGGTCAAAAAGGTCGACGAGGATGGCAATCCTATCCTCAACAACGATGGCAACCCCGTCCTTGAGCAAAAATACTCGGTTGAGACCGGCACCGTTCTGACCATCAACAGCAAAACCAAAAAGCTCTACAGCGAAGACGGCTCTGAGGAGCTGGTCGATGTCGCCGGTGCCTTTACCCCGCAAAAGCTGGAGTTCATGAAGGCCGGCGGCTCTTACGCCATCGTCTTTGGCAAAAAGCTGCAGACATTTGCCTGCGAGGCTTTGGGGGTTGAGCTGAAATCGGCCTTTGCTGCGGCCAAAGAAGTCAGCCACGAGGGCCAGGGCCTGACAGCGGTTGAGAAAATCTTTAACAAGAATGCGCGCGGCACCACCCCGGGCAAGACCCTGCATGCGGGCTCTGACGTGCGCGTCAAGGTCAATATCGTTGGCTCGCAAGACACCACTGGCCTGATGACGAGCCAGGAGCTGGAAGCCATGGCGGCCACCGTCATTTCGCCTTCGGTGGATGGCGCCTATCAGTCTGGCTGTCACACGGCGTCTGTTTGGGACCTCAAGGCCCAGGCCAATATCCCCAAGCTGATGTCATTCATGAACAAATTCGGCTTGATCACCGCGCGGGACCCCAAGGGCGAATATCACGCCATGACCGACGTGATTCACAAGGTGCTGAACGATATCACCGTGGATGACTGGGACATCACCATTGGCGGCGACAGTCACACCCGCATGTCCAAAGGCGTGGCCTTTGGCGCAGACTCCGGCACCGTTGCGCTGGCGCTGGCCACCGGTGAGGCTTCGATGCCGATCCCTGAATCGGTCAAGGTGACCTTCAAGGGCACCATGGCGGATCACATGGATTTCCGCGACGTGGTGCACGCGACCCAGGCGCAGATGCTCAAACAGCACGGCGACAACGTCTTTCAGGGCCGCATCATCGAAGTGCACATCGGTACGCTTTTGGCCGACCAGGCCTTCACCTTCACCGATTGGACCGCTGAGATGAAGGCGAAGGCCTCCATCTGCATCTCCGAAGACGAAACCCTGATCGGCTCTTTGGAGCTGGCCAAGGGCCGCATCCAGATCATGATCGACAAGGGCATGGACAACGCGGGCCAGGTACTGCAGGGGCTGATCGACAAGGCGGACAAGCGCATTGCCGAAATCCGCTCGGGTGAAAACCCGGCTCTGACCCCGGATGACAGTGCCAAGTACTACGCTGAAGTGGTTGTGGATCTGGACGAAATCGTCGAGCCAATGATCGCTGATCCAGATGTCAACAACGCCGATGTCTCCAAGCGTTACACCCACGATACCATCCGCCCGATTTCTTACTATCAGGCGGATAAGAAGGTGGATCTGGGCTTTGTCGGCTCCTGCATGGTGCATAAGGGTGACATGAAGATCGTTGCTCAGATGCTCAAGAACCTGGAGAAGACCGGCGGCGAAGTGACCTTTAAGGCGCCACTGGTTGTTGCCGCTCCGACCTATAACATCATCGATGAGATGAAGGCCGAAGGCGATTGGGAAATTCTGCAGCGCTACTCTGGCTTTGAATTCGACGACTTCATGCCCAAAAGCAAGGCCCGCACCGAGTATGAGAATATTCTCTACCTCGAGCGTCCCGGTTGTAACCTGTGCATGGGCAATCAGGAAAAGGCTGCCAAGGGCGATACGGTTCTGGCCACCTCGACCCGGCTGTT
Organism: Roseobacter sp.; assembly: GCA_015665415.1. Taxonomy (GTDB): domain Bacteria; phylum Pseudomonadota; class Alphaproteobacteria; order Rhodobacterales; family Rhodobacteraceae; genus Pseudophaeobacter. The sequence continues at coordinate 26,255 of JADFAE010000030.1, read as the reverse complement.
CCAGGGCCGCGTCGTAGAGGACAGCACGGAGAAGAAAGGCGAGTCTCTGCTGGCCTCCACTCCGGTTGTTGTTCTCTCGGCGGTTCTGGGGCGCACGCCTACGCTAGAGGAATACAAGGCTGCGGTTGAAGGCATCGACCTGACCAAGTTTGCGCCACCACTGGACAAACCCGCAGGTGCGCGTTCGGCGCATTTCTAACGCCACTGTAATCTGCAATGGTTCTCGGCCGCCGGTTCTTTTTTCTGCCCTGCAATCAGGATGAGCAGATTAGAGGATCGGCGGCCGATGCCGTTTGGGTGTGGACTGTCATATCAGCCCGAGCAAGATCCTTGTCTCAAAAATGGGGTTCTGTATTGGATTGGGGGCGGTTGATTCAGCAAATATTTACCATAACATTGATTATGCGCTAAGTCTTTGTGTAGCCGCAAAGCTAAAATGTCACCCATAAGCAATTCAGGAATGTCACTCTGCCCTCAAAAATCAATAAGGACGAGCGGACATGGGATGGGTGCCACGGAAGCGAGACATCAGATCAATGACTGATCGCAACATAAAAATGATCTGCGACCGTCTCAACAACATGCCCCGAAAAGGTCTTGGCTGGAACACGCAAGCGGAAATGTTCTGTGAAATGATGTTGGAAGAATTGAGATGACCACCCTACCCTGAGGCCAACAAGAGTCGCGGTTCAAATATCGCTCACACCGGTGCAGTGCTTATTGCGCTTTCTTCAGTCTGAAACGCTGGATTTTACCGCTTTCAGTTTTGGGCAGGGAGGTGGTGAAGACGATTGAGCGGGGGTATTTGTAGGGCGCGATCGACGCCTTCACGTGGTTCTGCAACTGCTGCGTCAGCGCGTCGCCGGGGGTTTCGCCCACCGAGAGGACCACATGCGCCTGAACAATTGATCCGCGTTCCTCGTCTGGGACGCCAATGACGGCGCATTCCGCGACGGCTTCATGCGCCAATAAGGCGGCTTCGACCTCGGGTCCGGCAATGTTGTAACCCGACGAGACGATGATATCGTCATTGCGCGCGGCAAAGTGGAAATAGCCGTCCTCGTCTTTGACAAAGGTATCGCCTGAGATGTTCCAGCCGTTCTGGACATATTCCTCCTGACGTTCGCCGCGCAGATACCGGCAGCCGGTTGGCCCCCGCATCGCAAGGCGGCCGATGTTGCCGGGCGGAAGCTCTTGACCGTCGGGCCCAATGATCCGGGCCTCGTAGCCCGCGACGGGCTTGCCGGTGCAGGCCGGTTTATGGTCTTCGAACCGGTTGCTCAGAAAGATATGCAGCATCTCGGTTGCGCCAATGCCGTCCAGCATCGGTTTGCCGGTTTTTTCCATCCATTCGTCATAGACCGGGCCGGGCAAGGTCTCGCCCGCAGACACGGCGGCGTGCAGGGATGACAGATCGGCGCCCTCGTCCATCGCACGCATCATGGCGCGATAGGCCGTGGGTGCGGTGAAGCATACCGTTGCCTTATATTTCTCGATGATTTCGATCATATTGGGCGGCGAGGCGTTTTCGAGCAGGGTTGCCGCCGCGCCGAACCGCAGCGGAAAGATAGCCAGCCCGCCAAGCCCGAAGGTAAAGGCCAGGGGCGGTGAGCCGATGAACACGTCCTCGGGCGTTACCTTCAGAACTTCTTTGGCATAGCCATCGGCAATGATCAGCAGATCGCGGTGAAAATGCATCGTTGCTTTGGGATTGCCGGTCGAACCCGAGGTGAACCCGATCAGTGCGACATCGTCCTGCGAGGTCTTTACCGCATCGAATCCAACTGGTTTTTCCAACGCCAGCCGGTCAAGTTCAGCATCGTGGTTCGAGGTGCCGTCAAAGCCCGCAACAGTCCTGAGTTGTGGGCTGTCTTTCGCGCAGGCAATCATTTCGTCCATCAGGCGCGTGTCGCAGAGGGCGTGAGTGATCTCGGCTTTTTCGACGTATTTCTTCAATTCGCCCGCACGCAGCATCGGCATGGTGTTGATCACCACCGCGCCCACCTTGGTCGCTGCCAGCCAGCAGGCCACCATAGCCGGGTTGTTGGCCGAGCGGATCATGACGCGGTTGCCAGGCCTGACGCCCAGATCCTCGACCAGCGCATGGGCCAGCCGGTTGGTCCAGTCGGTCAGTTCCTTGTAGGTGCGTCGTCGGCCGTTTCCGATCAGGGCGGTGCGATCCCCGAAACCCGCCGCCACCATCTTGTCCGTCAGCTCCACCGCGGCGTTCAACTGATCGGGATAATCGAACCCGTCCAACAGCAGGTCCGGCCAGCTTTCGGCCGGAGGCAAGTTGTCGCGCGCGAAGGTGTCGGTATGCGCTGATGGCTTCAGCATGGTTTCAGCCCCCCTGTTGGTTCGCAAGCGTCTGACGGGCGATGATCACGCGCTGGACGTCCGAGGCGCCCTCGTAAATGCGCAGAGCCCGGATCTCGCGATAGAGTTTTTCGACGGTTTCTCCTGATTTCACACCGTCACCGCCGTGCAGTTGGACGGCCTTGTCGATGATCTGTTGCGCCTGATCGGTGGCAAAGAGCTTGGCCATTGCCGCCTCGCGGGTCACGCGGGGGGCACCGGAATCCTTGGTCCAGGCGGCGCGGTAGACCAGCAGGGCTGCAGCGTCGATATCCAGCGCCATGTCGGCGATATGGCCCTGCACCATTTGCAACTCGAACAGCGGCGCACCCTGTACATGTCGTTCGGTCACGCGCGTCAGCGCCTCGTCCAGCGCGCGACGGGCAAACCCCAATGCAGCCGCCGCCACAGTCGAGCGGAACACGTCCAGAACCGACATGGCGATCTTGAATCCTTGACCGGGCTGGCCCAGCATCGACGTCGCAGGCACGCGGACATCGTTGAAGCGCAGGGTTGCCAGCGGGTGCGGCGCGATGGTGTCCAGTCGTTCGACGACCTCAAACCCCGGCAAATCCGGGGTGACGATGAATGCACTCAACCCCTTGGCTCCCGGAGCCTCGCCGGTGCGGGCAAACAGCGAATAGACATCCGCGATGCCGCCGTTCGAAATCCAAGTCTTTTCGCCGTTCAGAACGAAGTCGTCGCCGTCCCGTACTGCGGTCATGGTCGAGTTGGCCACATCCGAACCCGATTGCGGTTCGGTCAGGGCAAAAGCCGAGATGGCCTGCCCGGTTCGGGTTTTGGACAGCCAAGCGGCCTTTTGCTCCGGCGTGCCGAACAGTGAGATCGCCCCGGTGCCAAGCCCCTGCATCGCAAATGCAAAGTCGGCCAAACCGTCATGCCGCGCCAGCGTTTCCCGGATCAGGCAGAGACTGCGGACATCCAGCCGCCCGTCCTCGCTTGCGGAATGGGTCAGAAACCCGTCCTCGCCCAGCATCGTCACCAATTTACGGCAGGCCGTATCGGTATCCGAATGATCGATGCTGTGCAGATTGTTCGCGGCCCAGCTTTCGAGTGCACCAGCCAGCTCCCGGTGCCGATCTTCGAAAAACGGCCAGTTCAGAAAACTGCGGTCAGCCATTGTATCCCCCGGAATTTTTCGTCGAGAATTCTATTCTGCGCATCCTCAGTCTCCCTCGAATACCGGCCGCTCCTTGGCGATGAAGGCGTGATAGGCCCGGTGAAAATCCTGCCCCTGCATGCAGATGGCCTGGGCCTGGGCCTCGGCCTCGATGGCCTGTTCGATCGACATCGACCATTCCTGCGCCAGCATCGTCTTGGTCATCATGTTGGCAAATCCCGGCCCGTCCGCGATTCGCCTTGCCAGATCGCGGGCATTGGTCAGCAGGTCATCCGCAGCGACTACGCGGTTGAAGTATCCCCAAGCATGACCCTCTTCGGCGCTCATCGAGCGGCCCAGATACAACAATTCGGCCGCGCGCCCCTGCCCGATGATGCGCGGCAGGATCGCGCAGGCGCCCATGTCGCATCCTGCCAGCCCGACGCGATTGAACAGAAAGGCCGTTTTGGCCTCGGGCGTCGCTATGCGCAGGTCCGAGGCCATGGAAATGATCGCCCCCGCCCCTGCGCAGACACCGTCCACTGCGGCGATGACGGGTTTGCCGCAATTGACCATGGCCTTGACCAGATCACCGGTCATGCGGGTAAAGGCCAGCAGTTCCTTCATGTTCATTTTGGTCAGCGGACCGATGATATCGTGCACGTCCCCGCCCGAGCTGAAATTGCCCCCGCTGGGGCCGAAGACCACTGCCTTGACCGTGTCGTCATACTGCAGGTCACGGAACCAGTCGCGCAGTTCGGCATAGCTGTCGAAGGTCAGCGGGTTCTTCCGCTCGGGGCGCGACAGAGAGACCTCGGCGATGCCATCGCTGACAGAGCAGTTGAAATGAGTGACGTTCGTGCGCATTGTTCAGTCCTGATTTTCAAGAAATTTCGCCAGATGATCGAGTTGAGCGGTCATGCTCTCGATGTCGCCCGCATTCAGTTCGCCCAGAATCTCGTCGATCCAGGCTTCGTGGGTTGCGGCATGTTCGGCAAAGACCTCTTCGCCCTTGGGCGTCAGCTGCACCATATTGGCGCGGCGGTCTTGCGGAAGCGCAACCCGCAGGGCAAGCCCCTCTTGGGTCAGACGGTCAACGATCCCGGTGATGTTGCCGTTCGAAACCCGCAGCATTTTGGAGATTTCGCTCATCTTCAGACCTTCGGGACGGCGCGCCAAGGCCGACATCACATCGAAACGCGGCAGGGTCCAGTCAAGCTCGCTGCGCAGCCGTCGGCGGATTTCGTCCTCGATCAGGCTGCTGGCTTTCAACAGGCCCAGCCACATGCGCAGGCGGGATTTCGAGAGCGGTTCGGCGGTTTGATCAAGATTTGTTTCGGAGCTCATACTTCACCTCCTGACAGGGCAAGCGTATGCCCGTTGACAGAGTCGGCGGCGTCAGAGCACAGCCACAAGGCGGTGCCTGCTACCTCGGCCGGTTGAATGAAACGCTTTTGCGGATTTCCTGTCAGCAGCGACTCGCGGGCCTGTTCGGTGGTTTTCCCGGTCTTTTCCACGATGTTGGCAACCGAATGTTCCAGCATCGGGGTTTCGATGAAGCCGGGGCAGATCGCGTTGACAGTGATGCCGGTCGTGCCCATTTCGATCGCCAGTGCCCGGGTCAGGCCGACTACGCCATGTTTGGCCGCGCAATAGGCCGAGACATAGGCGTATCCCTTGAGGCCGGCAGTTGACGCAATCGCGATCATCCGGCCCCAGCCAGTGGATTTCATGTCGGGCAAGGCAGCTTGCCAGACATTTGCAACACCGATCAGGTTGACCGACAGCATCGCCTGCAGGGCCTCGGGCGTCATGCGCGCAAACGGTGCAGTTTCGGCGGCCCCAGCATTGGCGACAACGCCGACAATCGCTCCGCTCTGATCACGGGCCGCATCAAATGCCCGCTTTACGGCTGAGGCATCCGTCACGTCACAGGTCTGATAGGGCAACCCCTGCGCTATCAGCGTTTCGGCGTTGCGACCCATGATTGTCACCGTCGCTCCGGCTTTGGCCAGTGTATGTGCCGTTTCAGCGCCAACACCCGTTCCGCCGCCGGTGACGATAATATGCTTGCCGTGCAAATCCATACTGCTCTCCAATTAACGGCGGGGGCGGATCAGCCCTTTGGTTGTCTAAGATACATCTAAGCGAAAATACTTCAAGCTTGAAAATTTTAATGCTCAACTTGTAAAAGGAGCAAAGAACGGAAGTTTGACCGGGAAACTCGACGTGTTCGAGTTTGAAAATGTCGAACCCGCGTGAATGAAGTCAGCGCCATTGAGGTGGCCAGCACAAGAAGCGTCATCACAAGGCCTAAGGTCTCACGGCTCCGGCGGTTTCGGTTCAAGCCGTGCAGAACGCGCCGGGCCTTGCCGCCGACGCCGCGCTGGGTGCCGATTGCAGCGGCCGCGATATGTAAAAGAGCAAACCCACGGGAATTCCATGGGTTTGCGAACAGATGCCATGACGATCAGACCCGATCGTTGCCGTCCCATTCCATGCCTTTCAGCACGTCGTCCAGGGGCGTTTCGAACATGCGCGAGAAGCTGTTGGACAGAGCTTTCATTGACACACCGATCAGCACCTCCATGGCCTGGGTCTGGGTGTAACCAGCGGCAATGAACGCATTCAGAGCGTCTTTGCCAACTTTGCCGCGTGTGTCCAGCACCTGCTCGACAAAGCCGCGTAGTACCTGGAGTTTTGCGTCTTCGGCCTCTGATCCGGCGCGGACGGCTTCGATGGCAGCTTTATCCAACTTGGTCATGCGTGCGCCCGAGGAATGGGCCGCGACACAGTATTTACAGCCGTTGCGGGCGCTGGCCGTCAGCAGGATCAGCTGCTGTTCAGCGGGGGAAAAGCTGGTTTTGGCAATCAGGTCTGACAGGGTCAGATAGGTGTCCAGCACTTTCGGCGACGCCGCCATTTGGCGATAGAGATTGGGCAGGAAGCCCCCCATCTTTTTCTGGACAGTTTCCAGCAATTCGCGGGACTCTTCCGGGGCGTTTTCGGGGGTAAAGAGTTCAGTGCTCATTTTCAGTCCTTGTGGTGTTGCATGAGTTTGGAAAGCTCACCGCGCATGATTTTGCGCGTTGGTGTGAGGGGCAAACTATCGAGGATAACGAGGCGCTCGGGCCATTTGTATTTGGCCATGCCCGCGTCGGCGAGAACCTCTGTCGCCTGCTCCAGTGTCAGAGTCGCATCGGGGGTCAGCTCTACGCAGAGACATCCGCGTTCGCCCAGATCGGGGTCTGGGACTGGCACGATGGCGCATTGCTGGATCTGGGACAGGGATGTCAGCAGTTCTTCGACTTCGACCGGATTGAATTTGACTCCGCCTCGGTTGATGATTTCCTTGGTTCTGCCGGTGATCGTCAGATAGCCCTCGGCATCGATCACCGCCAGATCACCGGTGGCAAACCAGCCGCCACCGTCAAAGGCCTGTTTGTTTTCGTCCGGGCGGTTGAGGTATCCAGCAAAGACGGACGGTCCCCGAACCTGCAAGGCGCCTTCCTGCCCAGGGGGCAGGTCAGTGCCGTTATCACCAAGAACGCGCAGTTCCGTTTTTGGGGCGGCGGCTCCGGCGGTGGAGAAGCGTTTTTCCGCAGGATCGCCCGGCCGCCCGAACGTTCCGGCCTGCAACTCGCTCATTCCCCATAGTTGGATGACGCCTCCGTTTTCCATATTTGCGTCCACGGCTACGGCCAGGCTGCGCGGCACGGCTGCCCCGGACAGGCACAACAGTTGGATACCTGCCAGATGTTCGGGGTTCAGCACGTTTTGCGCGACCAGAGGAGCGAAATGTGCCGGAGCCGCATAGACATGCGTTGCACGCGCGGCTTGCAGATCAGGGAGCAGGGTTTTGGGATTGAACGTAGGGACCAGAACAGTTGCCGCACCGCTTGCCAGCGCGAGGTGAAAGGTAAACAGACCGTAGAGATGCGACATCGGAGCCAGAGAAAGAATGCGGCTGTCCGGCCCGATCTGCATTTCCTGAGCCGACAGCAGCGCATTGTTCAAAAAGCTGCGATAGACATGCGGAACTCCTTTGGGAGCCGCCGTTGTACCAGACGTATAAAGCAACAGGTAAGGTGCGCCGGTTTCCATCGCCACCATATCGTCCGAGTTGGCAGTGGTCTCCATCAGCCCCGACAGGCTTGCGCAACCGTCAGGCGCGCTGCCAGCCACGATCACGTGGTCCAGTGCGGGCAACGATGACCGGACCGACAGAACATCCTGTGTCCGGCTATCCTTGTCGGCATTTGTCACGATCACAGCCTTTGCACCGGAATCAGACAAAAGCCCCTGCAATTCTTTGCTGCGATAAGGCATGTGAAGGGTCTGAAATATCCCGCCCCGCGCGGTGATCGCGAGGAACGCGATCACAAAGCTACGAAGGTTCGGCAACTGGACACCGACGGTGTCCCCCTCGCCTATGCCAAGTCCCGCCAGCCCCGAACTGAGCTTGCTGACCGCGTTTGCCAGATCGCTATAGCTGAGCGTGCCATCGGTATCTACCAGCGCAGGGGCGTCCGGGCGGGTTTGGGCGTGTCCGCTGAGCCAGTGGCTCAGCGTTTGATCCGGTTGTGGTTCCATGCGAATTCCTCCCTTGCTGCAGGTGGTTCAGCTGGTGCGGATGTGACGCCCCGGGGCCGCCTTGCGTTGCAGGTCCAACATTTTTTCACGGTTCTTCTCTGCCTCGCGGAAGGCCTGCATGGCGCCGCTTTCGTACTGCTTGGCCCAGGCCCGCTTGTTCACGGCACCGTACCAGGCCGCCGCCTGATGCGTGAAAAAGGGATTCCACATATGCGGGCGGCCAATGGCGACCAGATCGGCCCGGCGCGTGTGCAGGATGGTGTTGACCTGCGCTGCTTCGGTGATGGCACCCACGGCCATCGAAGCGATTTTGGGCACGTTGCGCACCGCCTCGGCCAGATGGGCCTGGAACATGCGGCCATAGACCGGCTCCTGATCCGGGATGGTCTGCCCAGCGGACACGTCGATCAGGTCGCAGCCCGCGTCACGGAAGGCCTCGGAGATGCCGATCAGCTCCGCCTCGGTCAGGCCGCCCTCTTTCCAGTCGGTGCCGGACACGCGCACCGCCATCGGACGTGCGGTCGGCCAGACGGCGCGCATCGCCGAGAAGACCTCAAGCGGGTAGCGCAGGCGGTTCTCCAGACTTCCGCCATAGTCGTCGCTGCGCAAATTGGTGAGCGGCGACAGGAATGAGCCCAGCAAATAGCCATGGGCGCAATGCAACTCGATCATGTCGAAACCCGCGCGCGCGGCGCGTTTGGTGGCCTGCACGAAATCTTCCCGGATCCGATCCATGCCCGCCCGGTCCAGTTCCTGCGGGACCTGGCTTTCACCCTCGAACCACGGGATCGGAGATGCCGAGACCAGCGGCCAGTTCGCATTGGCGTCTTCGATGGGGTGATCCATCTTTTCCCAGCCCAGCTGGGTCGAGCCCTTGCGCCCGGCGTGGCCGATCTGCATCGCCACCTTGGCCCCCGAGTTTTCATGGATGAAGCCGACGATATCCTTCCAGCGATTTTCGTGTTCATCCGTCCACATGCCCGGGCAGCCTTCGGTGATGCGGGCATCGGCGCTGGGGCAGGTCATTTCGGTGTAAATCAGCCCCATTCCGCCGGTGGCGTGGCTGCAGTAATGGACCTTCAGCCAATCCGTCGGATTGCCGTCCTTGTCGCAGCTATATTGTGCCATGGGTGACATCACCACGCGGTTCATCACCTCCATATCCCGCAGTTTGAAGCGCGAGAACATCGGTGTCGGACGCGTTTGGGTCAGGTCTTCGCCGGTTTCACTCAGATGGCGGGCATACCATTCATCATCGGCTTTGCGTACGAATTCCGGGTCGCGGACAATCAGATTGTCATAGGTGATCGATTTGGCGCGGCACATCACGACCATCGCGAACTGATAGGGGTCCATATCCCATGACCGGTTCATGTGTTCAAACCACGACAGCGAGACATCGGCATTGTGCTGGATGATCTGGCACGGCGTGCGGCGGGCATCGTCATAGGCTTTGAACGCGGTTTGAACGTCGCTTTCGGCATGTTCCAAAAGGGCATCCGACAGGGCGATCGCACATTCCATCGCCAGCTTGGTGCCCGACCCGATCGAGAAATGCGCGCTTGCCTTGGCGTCTCCCAGAATAACGATGTTGTCGACATACCAGTTCTCGCAGAACACCCGCGGAAAGTTGCGCCAGTTCGAGCGGTTCAGCAGCAGCGGGTGGTCTTGCAGGTCCTCGGCAAAGATCTCTTCCAGCTTGGCCTTCGACCCCTCTTCGTCAAACTCTTCGAAACCGTGACCCTGCCATGTGGCTTCGTCCATTTCGAACACCCAGGTCGAGTGCTCCTTTTCGTACTGGTAGCAATGCGCCACCACCTGGCCATGTTCGGTTTCGCGGAAGAAATAGTTGAACTCTCCCATCTGGCGGGTCGAGCCCATCCAGCAGAACCGGTTCGACTTCCAGGTGGTCGAGGGCTGGAACCCCTCCTTGTAATGTTCGCGAATGGCCGAGTTGATGCCATCGCCGGCGATGATCACGTCTGAATCGGCAAACCGTGTCTTCAGGTCCTCGGGCTTGATATCGACCCCGAATTCCATCTTGACGCCCAGTTCGATGCAGCGGTCCTGCAGAATGGTCAGCAGTGTCTGGCGTGAGGTGCCGCAGAAGCCGTTGCCTGCGCAGCGCATTTCTTGGCCCTTGAAGTGAACCGCCACGTCGTCCCAATAGGCGAATTCATCTTTAATGCGGTCAAAGACCGGTTTGTCGCGGCTCAGGAATTGGTCCAGCGTTTCATCCGAAAACACGACGCCAAACCCAAAGGTATCATCTGCCTGGTTGCGCTCGAAAACCTCAACTTCCCAATCTGGGCGCGCTTTTTTGGTCAAAAGTGCCGAATACAGCCCGCCGGGGCCACCACCAATCACTGTGATCTTCATTGTCTCTCTCCTGGCAAGCATGTGTATTATGTGTGCAATAGCACATAGTTTGAAATTGTTTAAGCATAAAGTTTTTGCTACCGTTGATACGCATAGGAAGTTAGGGCAGAAAGAGTATCATCATGCATATCGAAGACAGAGATCCGCCCGAATACCATCTGACGATGCTGAACCAGCAGATTCGCGAGATGATGAATGCCGTCCTGCGTCCGCATGGCTTGAAATTGGTCGAATGGCGCCTGCTGCAATGTCTGGCGGATCAGCGGGGGCTGTCGGTCTGTGATTTGTCTGTGTTGGCAGTCATCGAACGCACGGCCACCAGTCGGCTGGTGGATCGCATGGTCGAGAAGGGGTTTGTTGCCAAAAAGCAGATGCCCGACGACCGGCGGTTCTCGCAGGTGTCTTTACGGCAAGCAGGGCGTAAAAAGCTTGAAGCCTGCGACGCGGATGTGGGCGCGGCGCGTGAGCAGCTTTTTGGCGGCCTCAGCCAAACCGAAATCGGCAACTTTCTGAACACGTTGAAGAAGCTGCAGCACAACTCAGTTGGACTGTCGCTGGAGCGCAGCCGTGCCCCGCGCCCCATTCGCCGAAGCGCCTGATTGTTCATTTGGTCTGCGGCTGATCGCAGCGCCGTGGGGTTCGTCGGTCAGAGTCTGTGAGTGTTTCGCACGTATGGGTCGCGCTGCGAACTAGATCAACAGCCGCGGAAACTCCCTTCACCCGGCATCTGTTATACTCCGAGATAGCGATCGGTAATGTCTGCCGACAGCGCATCCATGGCACCCTGCCAGACTGTTTCGCCGCGATTCAGAACAACCGCGTCATCTGCAATCCCGGATAGTTCTTTCAGAGACTTGTCGACCACGAGAATAGAAAGACCCGTTTCCTTTTTCAGAGTGGCAATCACGGCCCAAATTTCCTGGCGCACCAGAGGCGCCAACCCTTCGGTTGCTTCGTCGAGGATCAGAAGTCGCGGATTTGTCATCAGCGCGCGACCAATGGCCAGCATTTGTTGTTCGCCCCCCGAAAGTGAGGCCGCGGATTGGCTTTTGCGTTCCTCCAGCCGGGGAAAAAGCCGACTGACGCGGGCAAAGTCCCAATGGCCGGGCCGCGCTGCGACGATCAGATTTTCCTCGACTGTCAAATTGGGAAAGCATCGCCGACCTTCGGGCACCAGCCCCAGACCCAGCCGGGCAGCCTTGTGCGATGGAAGTCTGCGAAGGTCTTGGCCGTCAAACACGATCTCACCCCCGGCAGTGGGCAGCATGCGACACAGCGCTTTGATTGTGGTTGTCTTACCCATGCCGTTGCGCCCCATCAGGGCCACAACCTTTCCCTCATCGATGTGCAGGTTCACTTTGAACAGGGCCTGCGACGCATCATAAAATGCGGAAACGTTGGTCAAGGATAACAGGCTCACGTTTCGTCTCCCAGATAGGCGCGGCGAACTTCGGGGTTGGCGCGGATCTCATCGACCGTGCCCGTGGCGATGACCTGGCCATAGACCAGAACCGAGATGCGGTCGGCCAGCGCAAACACCGCATCCATGTCATGTTCAACAAGCAGAATAGGGGCCTCGTGGCGCAACTCGTCCAAAAACGCGGTCAGGCTGACCGACCCGCTGGCACCAAGTCCGGCCATCGGTTCATCCATGATGAAAACGCGGGGGCTGAGTGTCAAAGCCACCGCGACCTCAAGCTGGCGGCGTTGTCCATGGCTCAGATCCGAGGTCCGGAAACTTGCCCGGTCCGACAGGTTGACCCGGGCCAGGGCGGCTTCTGCGATTTCGCGCAGTGCCTTGTCGCGCAGCACGGGCCGCCAGAAGCGGAAGGTCCGGCCATGTGCTCCAAGCGCGCCAAGCATCACGTTTTGCAGCACCGTATCTTCCATCGCCAGCGATGAAATCTGAAAGGTGCGCCCCAACCCCATGCGGGCGCGTTTCACCGTGTTCAGATGGGTCACGTCCTGATTGAGAAACCGAACCATGCCGCTGTCAGGCCGCAGCCCGCCCGCTATCTGCTTGATCAGCGTCGATTTCCCGGCACCGTTTGGCCCGATCAGCGCGTGAATCTCACCCGGCCTCAGGTCCAGCGACACATCCTGCGATGCCTTGAGCGCGCCGAAGGATTTGTTGATGTTGTGAACGGACAGGATCGGATCAGTCATGGCGGACCTCCTCTCCGGCCAGGGTGCCGATAATGCCGCCGCGCGCGAAAAGCACCACGACCAGCAACAGCAGGCCCAGATGGATGTGCCAGTAATCCGACAACCCGCCTAACATCTGTTCAAGCACGATAAAGGCAGCGGCACCCGCTAGCGGGCCGAACAGGCGGGCGGTGCCGCCCAGAATGATAAAGATCATCAGTTCACCGGATGTGTGCCAGCTGAGCATAGAGGGGCTGACAAAGCGGTTGAGATCCGCGAACAGCGCCCCCGCCAGTCCCGTTATCGCCCCCGAGATGACAAAGACCGTCAGCCGCAGTTGGTAGGGCACAATGCCAACGGTTTCCACTCGTTCGGAGGTCTGGCGCGCTGCGTTGAGGGCCAGGCCAAAGGGCGACCGGGTCAGCCGTGCCGCAAAGAACAGAGTTGCGATCAGGATCACATAGGTGATTGCAAAGAATTGGATCGGATCAAGGGTGTTCAACCCAGGAAACCCGTTGCGGACATAGATCGACAGCCCGTCTTCGCCGCCATAGGCCGGCCAGCTTATGGCGAAGTAATACAACATCTGACCAAACGCCAAGGTGATCATGATGAAGTAAACGCCGCTGGTGCGCAGCGACAGGGCCCCGATGACAAGGGCCGCCAGCGCCGAGGTGACGACCGCCGTGATCCAGATGACCGGCATGGAGTTGCTGCCTTCGATCGTCCATGGCCATTCGGCCAGCGGGGTATAACTCTGCGCGTGACTCGCCAGAATGCCCATGGCATAGCCGCCGATGCCAAAAAACGCCGCGTGTCCAAGGCTGACCAGGCCGCCCTGCCCCAAAGCGATGTTCAGGCCGACACCAGCCAGGGCCAGAATGGCAACTTTGGTGGCCAGAGTGATGAGGAAAGGCTCATCGGCTAAATAGGCCCAAAGCGGAACTCCTAGCAGCAACAGCGCCAGAAGACCGTTGATCACGGTTTCACGGGTCATGTGCGAGCTCCATACAATCCGGTTGGTTTCACGATCAGTACCAGGGCCATCAGGATGTAGATCAACATCGTTGCCAGAGCTGAACCAGCGGCGGTGGCCGCCGAATTTTCCATGAACAGGCGCAGGAATGCGGGCAGCAGGACGCCCCCCATGGTATTTGTCATGCCCACCAGGATTGATCCGATCAGCACGCCCTTGATCGACCCGATACCGCCGATCACGATCACCACGAAGGCGAGGATCAGAACCGGTTCGCCCATGCCGACCTGGACGGATTGGATCGCGCCGATCATGGCCCCCGCAAGTCCGGCCAGCGCCGCGCCAAGCGCAAATACGATGGTATAGAGTTTCGAGATATCAATCCCCAATGCGGCGATCATCTCGCGGTCGCTTTCACCGGCGCGAATCTGGATCCCAAGCCGGGTGCGGCTAATTAGCAGGAACAGGCCGATGGCGATCAGAAGCCCGACCGCAATGATGGTCAGGCGGTAAAGCGGATATTCGATTCCGCCGGGCAGGGTGACCGGTCCGGACAAATAGGTCGGGATGTTCAGATACAGGGGGAATGACCCGAACAGCCAACGTGTCGCTTCCGAGAAAATCATGATCAGGGCAAAGGTCGCCAGCACCTGATCCAGATGGTCGCGACGGTAAAGTCGCCGGATAACGACCACTTCGACCAATGCCCCTGCCGCCGCTGCGGCGGCGATGCTGGCCGCCATGGCCAGCAGGAACGACCCGGTCGCGGCTGACACCGCCGCCGCCGCAAAGGCGCCGACCATGAACAACGAGCCATGTGCGAGATTGATCAGTCCCATGACCCCGAAGACCAGCGTTAGCCCGGCCGCCGTCAAGAACAGCGTCATCCCGAATTGCAGCCCGTTCAGGAGCTGTTCGACAAAAAGAAGTAAAGACATCGGTATCCCCAACTCGTGAACGGGCGCAGCACGGAGCCGCGCCCGAACCGAAGATCACATCTTGCACTCACCGACATAGGCGTCGGCGTGATCCGTCAGGGCGACGCCGACGGTCTTGTTGGTATAGACATCACCTTCCTTGATCACCTCGCGGACGTAAATGTCCTGAACTGGGTGCTGGTTAGCGCCAAAGGCAAAATCGCCGCGCACCGAGGTGAAATCAGCCGCCCGCAGCGCCTCGCGGAAGCTGTCGGCGTCCTTGACATCGGCCTTGTCCATCGCGCTCAGCAGAAGATTGGCGGTGTCGTACCCCTGGCTGGCGATCAACGAAGGCAGGCGGCCATACTCGGCCTGGAACGCCTCGACAAAGGCCATGTTTGCGGGGTTGTCCAGGTCCTTGTTCCACTGGCTGGTATTGTGCACGCCCATGGCGGCGTCGCCAACCGCTTGCAGGATGTCTTGATCAAAGCTGAAGGCCGGCCCGACCAAAGGCGTTTCGATACCGCTGTCGGCAAATTGTTTCAGGAAGGAAATGCCCATTCCCCCGGGAAGGAAAAAGAAAACGCTGTCCGCGCCAGAGGCCCGGATCTGCGCCAGTTCCGAGGCGTAGTCGGTTTGTCCGAGCTTGGTGAACAGCTCGCCCGCGACCTCACCCTCGTGCGTCCGTTTGAACCCCGCCAGCGCATCGTGGCCTGCCGGGTAGTTGGGCGCCAAAATGAAGGTGTTGGAGAACCCCGCCGTGTTGGCATAGGCGCCTGCGGCCTCGTGCAGGTTGTCGTTCTGCCAGGCGACGTTGAAATAGTTCTCATGGCAGCCCTTACCCGCCAGCAGCGAGGGACCAGCATTTGGTGACAGATAGAATTTGCCCTGTGCCGTCGCCGAAGGCACCACAGCCATCGCGAGGTTGGACCAGACAATACCGGTCAGGACATCAACCTTTGCCGACTGGATCATCTTGTCGGCCAGTTGTACAGCCAGATCGGGTTTGCGCTGGTCGTCTTCGATGATAATCTCGAGGTCGGGATTTCCGGCCTGTTTTACGGCCAGCATGAAACCATCACGTATTGCCAGGCCGAGGCTGGCACCGCCGCCCGAAAGCGTTGTGATCATGCCGACCTTGACCGGTTCAGCCTGTGCGGTGATAGCGGCTGTCGCTGCGGTGGTCGCCGCCAGGATAAGGGCGCTAAGTTTCATTGTTGTCACTCCCGTTGATCTTGGTTTTGGTTGTTGAATTTTCCTGGGCCCAAAAGTGGCCTCAATCACTGGTTTAAACCGCTCCTTTCGAGACAAGCTGTGGTCTCTGGGCGTGCGAGCCTCCCGTTTTCAGAAGGCCGGAATGTGTCACTTTGGTTTGGGACCATTGCGCCGCTATCGCACTCCATCACTTCGGACCATCGAAGGGCCTTCGCAATGGCACCAGACACGATGGCTATTCTATCGAACATCAGTATGAGCACCAATATTAACTTTAAGCAAGAAAATTTTAAACTCAAAGCACATGGGTGCCGCGATGCACTCTTCGCGGGTTCTGCGCCAGTTCAACTCAATCCAATTGCTGCGAAGGTTTCTGATCGAAAGAGGACAGCTGCTTTTGGAATTGATGTGCATCCTGAGGCCTTCCGGCCCTAGGCTAAATTTCTGTTGGAAATTTTGACCAAATCTGAGGGCAACCCAGCGAGGCACGTCATCATATTCTGCGCTTCAATAATCGCTCACACTCTGCACAGAACGCCAGTCAGCAAATCTTCGCGTTGGGCCTAGGCTGCGCTGTCAGAGATTTCTGCCTGTGATCCTCGCAAGGCGTATCAGCCCTTCGAAATTTGGGGAGGCTAAGCGTTGCCAAGTCTTGTTCCCGTCGCCGCCTCTGAAGACAGCACGGCCCCGCGCTGTCGGCTCAGATGCGCATCCGGGGCACGTCATGCGGATCCAGGCGGAGTTCTATGAGCAAGGGGCCTTTGCGGTTTTCAAGGGCAGAAATTGCGATCTCCAGCTCTGATTTTGAGCGAACCTCGACCCCTTCGCCACCCAGTGCCTTGGCGGTCTTTGCAAAGGACGGCCAGTGGAATTCGGTCAGGCTGGGGTCCATTTTCCGGTCGATAAATTGGATGTGTTCGGCCCCGTAGGCAGAATCATTGGCGACAATGACAATCAGATCAAGGCCCAGGCGCACTGCGGTGTTGAATTCATTGATGCCGCCCATCATGAAGCCGCCGTCGCCGGTAAACATAACCACCGGGCGATCCTGGGCCGCAAGGCCCGCCCCTATGGCTTCTTGCAAACCCAGCCCGATAGAGCCGAAATTCACGGTGGCAACAAAGCTTTGCGGATCAGGTGCAGACATGCGGCACCAGACTTCCGTCATGAAACGCCCGCCATCGGTGACCAGAACCCGGTCCTGCGGCAGCGCCGCTTCCAGCCGGTCCAGCGCGGTGACAAAACCTATGAAACCTTCGGTTTCTGTCTCCGTTGGCTTGGGATGTTTGGTGAGGGTGGCGATGTCCAGCTCTTTGGTAAAACCGCTTGGGGCAACTTCCGCTTCCTCCAGCCAATAGAGGATGGTTTCCGCCGTGAGCCCGGCATCGGCGACAAGCGCGGCATCCGGGTGCAAGCCGCCACCAATTGCCACCGGCTCAACATCGATCTGAACGACACGTTTGTTCTTCATCAGCTTGCCACGATCGGTGGTGAAATCATGCAGCGCAGTTCCAAAACAGACGATGCAATCAGACTGGGCTATCAGATCATAGGCCGCAGGGGTCGACAGGGTCCCAAAGATATCAATGTTATAGGGATGGGAATTGAACAGCCCCTTGGCCTTGAGCGTGGTGGCAAGTGGTGCTTCCAGTCGGTCAGCCAGTTGGATTATCTGCTCGCGCGCAGCAACGGCACCTGCACCGGCCAGGATCAGAGGGCGGCGCGCGGAAGCGATCATGCCGATCGCATTGTCCAGATTGTCACCAGGAGCCACGCCTCTGGGCGAGGCATGGAGATCGAACACCTGTGTCTGATGCGTCACCTCTTGCCACATGAAATCGGCCGGCATGTTCAGCACGATTGGGCGCCGTTCGACCTGGGCACGATAAAAGGCACGCGCCACGTCTTCGCTGATGGTCTTGGCGGAACGCAGCTGCTCAAAGCCGGCACCGGTCACCTTGACCAATTCGCGTTGATCGATGCTTTGCAGGTGGCGGGGATTGTCAACGGGGGTATCGCCGGCAAGAATAACCAAAGGCAGGTTTCCTCGTGCCGCTTCGGTGAGGGCTGTTGTGCAATTGGTGAGTGCGGGCCCATGGGTTACGGTGGCAACGCTGACTTTGCCAGACACATGGGCATGGGCCAAAGCCATCAAGACAGAGCTGGCCTCATGTGCTGCGGGGATGAAGCGGCCGCCAAAATCCCGCACAAAGCTGTCGACCATGAACAGATTTGCGTCTCCCATCAACCCGAACATCAGATCCACTCCGTGCTCATGGGTTGCGCGGGCGATAGATTGGTAGGCGTAAATCTGGTTGTTCATCTGCGTTACTCACGTTTCGATCTGGTCGCATAGATTTAACAGATAAGCCGCGCGGAAGATCCGCAGTTTTCGCACATTTTGAAGGAATTGCGCGGAAGTATCAGTCAAATTGCAAGATGTATGCGAAAATCACGCATGACCGAGGCGGGAGCCGGGAAGCCGGACGGTGCGTTCAATCCAAGTCCAACAGTTGGGTGTCCCGCAGCAGATGGCCACGGGCCCACTGGAAAAAATCCATCACTGGCTTTGTTTCGCTACTGTTCATGCCCTGAATAAACCAATACCCGAATTTGGAGGTCATGCGATATTGAAACGGGGCCACCAGGCGGCCAGCCCGTAGATCCCGCGCCACCAGCGCAAACCGTCCCAAAGCAATCCCGTGCCCGCCAATCGCTGCCTCGATCATCGTTGCGTCTTCATCAAAGAAGATCTCGTTTGGCTGGCTGGGTTGTTTCAGGCCTGTGGCAGCAAACCAGTCTTCCCAACTGTCCGGGTTGTCGCATCGCAACAGTGTCACCTCACTGAGTGCGCGGTGTGAGGCCAGATTCAATTGCCGTGCCAGGCTTGGCGCCATAACGGGTGCGACAGTTTCATCGGCCATCGGGCGGGCGCGGACCTGGGGCCAATTGCCGGTGCCGTAGCGAATGGCCGCGCTGACCTGCTCTTTGTCGAAATCGACAAGCTCGCGCGAGGCCGTGATCCTCAGATTGGCGCCTTGTACCTCGGTCACCATCTCTGCGAGGCGCGGAGCAAGCCATTTGCTGGCTAGAGCTGGCAGCATGCTGATTGTCAGCTCATCGGTACTGGCCCTACTTTGGATGCCACCCCAGACATTTTCAAGAATAGAGGAGCTGTTGCGCACCGCCTCGGCCAATTGCAGGGCGGCGCTGGTTGGCTCCAACCGGCGACCATGGCGGATAAAGAGCGATTCACCCAACTGATCTTCCAGATCGCGCAGGCGGTGGCTCACGGCAGCCTGCGTGACATGCAGTTCCGAAGCCGCCAAGGTCGCGGTCCCCAACCGCACTGTCGCTTCGAGGGCGCAGAGGGATTTCGTCGTGGGGAGTGTCAAATTACTTTTTTTCATACCCAGATGAATAAATCAAATTTTGAGAAATAGTAATACCCCTTTAAGCAGAATTCATTGGCCCGCGCTGTCGCGCTGAAAGGTCCACCTTTAAACCGTAGAGTACAGGAAGGTCCGGACATCTTGAGGAATTTGCTGAGGACGAAGCGCTATTTTGCAGAGCGTGAATCGGAAATACGGCTAGAAAGGACACGTATAAGATGAGTGATCCAACCGTTGAGCGTGAGGTTGCAACGACTAAATTCTGGCCGGACTGGCCAATCCTCATCTGGATGATCCTGATCACTTTGGGGATCGGAGTTTTCGCGGGTTTCAGTTCCGGTGAGATTATTTCGACATTCAACACCGGTTGGGGATATGCCGCCGGGGAGTTTGCGCTGATCCTGCTCCCGTCCTTTGTTCTTGCAGCAGCCATCGATCAGCAAAGGGTCGAAGTCCCCCAGACTGTATCGGTTGGTCTGGCACCTGTGGTAGGAGCCGGCATGATCTGTCCGGATACCGCCTATGCAGCGTTGTCCCCGATGGTGCGCGAGAAGAAACTCTCTCTCGCCTTTGGGGCCTATGCCGGGTTCAAGCTGCTGTTTCCGGCGGGACCGCTCATCATTGCCACCAGTCTGGGCGTGGCCGATGCGGGGCTTCTGGCGTATTGCCTGTTGATATTTGTCCCGGTCTGGGTGGCTGGACTGGCCTACAGCTGGATCATCGAGTCCAGACTGGCTCCCAAAACCCAAAACCGCGAAGGACTGCAGATCGGCGCTTCCATTGCCATGCTGGCTCCCTTTGCGCTGCTTGCGGCGCTATTGGCCGGGGGCGCAGTGTTTGACCTGTCGTTTAACCCCTTGATAGATTTTGCCACCAATCCCAAAGGGGCCTTGATGATCACGGCTGCAGCGGCTCTGTCCATGGTACCACGAGCTGAGCGGCGCAACTGTATCGATGGCGGCATCCGGCGCACCGGGTCTTTGCTGCTGATCATCGGAGCCGCCAGCGCCTTTAGCGCCTTTGTCACGGCCGTGATCCCGGTAGAGCAGATCTTTACGCCACAAAATGGCGCGGTGGCTTTGGTGTCCCTGTTTTGCATGACGGCAGTGTTCAAATTGCTCCAGGGCTCCAGCATGTCGACCTTTGCTGCCGCCGGGCCCGTAGCTGTGCCCATCGTTGCCGCCTCTGAGGTGTCACCGGTTGCGGCGGTGATCGCAATCTGTCTCGGCTCCTTTGTTGCGATCCTGCCAAATGACAGTTTCTATTGGCTGGTTCGGCGCAGTGCCCTGGCCGACGAGAGCGAATTCAATGCAACCATGATCCTGAGCACGGGAGCGGTGCTGCAGGCCCTGGTTGGCCTGTCGGTCCTGCTTGGGTTCCACCTGTTCATCCTGAGCTGACCCAGGGTGAACCGACATCTCAGACCAGGGGATGCATCCCTCAAACGCCACATATCCAAAACCAGGAAAGTGATTGCCCCGTGACCATGAAAAACGCCGTTCTACAAGGCTATACTGACCGCATTACCCAGGCGGATGGCGCCATGGGTACAGAGGCCGCACAGGTCTGCCGCATGAATAGTTATGACCCGGAGCTGCTGCGCCGGGTGCCGCAGGACATCATCGAGCGGGATTATGGCTGTGGCAACCCGTCGAAATATGCCCAACCCGGTGATGTGGTGCTGGATCTGGGCAGCGGCAGTGGCAAGATCTGTTATATCCTGGCGCAGATTGTTGGCGCTTCGGGGCAGGTGATCGGCGTCGACATGAACCGGGACATGATGACCCTGTCGCGTGCCCATCAGGCCGCGTTTTCGCAACAGGTCGGCTACGACAACCTGCGCTTCGTCTGGGGGTCAATCGATGATCTGGGCAGCGATCTTGACGCGGTCGAGGCTACGGTTTCCGGGCGGCAGATTGGCTCGATCGAAGAGTATTCCGCCCTGCAGGACCATTTGCAGGATCTGCGCAAAAACCAGCCAATGATCGCGGATAATTCGGTCGATTTGGTGGTCTCCAACTGTGTGATCAATCTGGTCGACACCGATAGCAAGGGCCTTGTTTTACAGGAAATATTTCGGGTTTTGCGCCCCGGCGGTCGGATCGCCTTGTCAGACAATGTCTCCAATGTCCCTGTCCCCGAGAGCTTGAAAAATGACCCGGAACTGTGGGTCGGATGTTACTCCGGTGTCTACCAGGAGCAGGAGTTCTACCGGGCCTTGCGCGATGTCGGCTTTGTTGGCCTCAACGTCGAAGAACGCGCGGGGGTTCCAGAAAAAACCATTGGTGAGGTGACGTTTCAATCGGTGACGGTGACTGCAACCAAACCGCGCGAGGCGGGTCGATCAACGGCCGCCGAGCGGGTGCTGTACAAGGGCCCTTGGACTTCGGTTACGGATGAGGCTGGCACCCAGTTGCGGCGCGGCGAGGTGACCACTTTGGATGCGGACACCGCCGACCAGCTGCGGCACTCGGCCTATGCGCAGCATGTGCATTTTCTGGAGGATCAGCCCGCAAACACCGACAGCGGCTGCTGCGGCTGATCACAATCTTCACTCTTTCTCGTTTCTGATGCTCTGACCCAAGGACACCCCAGCCATGGCTTCTTCTATCCTCGTTTCAATTTTCGAAGGCGGCTATCAGCCTCTTAATGCTCTCACCGGGTTGGCTGCTTTGCGCAATGCCGGACATGACACTGATTTCCTGGATGCCTATGTCGAAGGCTATGACATTGAAAAGCTGAAAACATATGACACGATCATTTTGCCGGTGCCGTTGTTTGACAGTCTGAATTCGGCGATTCAGCTGACCAAAGAACTGGACGCCGCCGGCTGCACGGCTGAAAAGGTGATGTTCGGGCAATATGCCACCATCAATGCTTCCTATCTCAGTGGTCGTTACGCCGATCACGTTGTCAGCGGTGAATGGGAGGTGCCTCTGGTCTCGCTGATGAACCGCAAGGCGGGGGCAAAAGACCCTGTCGTCAATGTCTACAGCCACGGATCAGCCACGCCAGAGCAGACCATGCAGATGTTGAAACTGCGCGGCACCATGGCCAAGCCGATGCGTCATATCGCCCCCAATCTGTCGAAATATCCACAGCCGCATCTGACCACTCTGATGGGGGAGGAAAAGATCGTGGGCGGGTTGGAGCTGACCCGTGGATGCCACCACAAATGCACCTATTGCTCGGTCTTTTCGGCCTATGACGGCAAGGTGCTTTTGGGGGATGTGGATCAAGTGGTCGAAGATATCGATGCGCTGGTTGAGCAAGGCATGGAACATATGACCTTCATTGATGCCGAGTTCTTCAATGCCACGCGGCGCAGCTTTGACGCGCTGGCGCGTATTCACCAGCGTCACCCCAAATTGACCTTCGATTTCACCACCCGGGTGGATCATATCCTGGAAAACCGCGACCGGCTGGGTGAGCTGCGCGAACAGGGGGTGCGGGTGATCACCTCTGCCTTGGAATTCCCCAAAAACGAAGTTTTGCAGCAAGTCTGCAAAGAGGTGGATGTGGAGAATCTCAAGGAATCCGTGCGCCTGGTACAGGACGCGGGCATCACACTCAATCCGACCTTCATCATGTTCAACCCATGGGTAACATTGGAGGATTTCCCCAGGTTTCATGACTTCCTGGTGGAAACCAACATGGAGAACTCGGTGGACCCGGTGCAATTCGAGACACGCCTGCACCTCTACAAAGGTTCGCCTTTGATGCGCAACGAGACCATTCAGGCGTTGCGCCTGGAAGAACAGGAGTTCCACTACGATTGGTTCCACCCCGATGAGCGGGTTGATGAGCTGTTTCGTGCCTCGGTCACGCCGGTGGAGGAAGGTCAATTCAAGCGCTGCTGTTTGAAATGCTGATCCGCGCCATTGGGCCCTTTTTGAACCTTGTCGAGGCATACGATGAATAAACTCAACGACATGATTGCCACAGCGGCCAAATTGGTGGCGCAAAACCCCAATGCAGGCGAGATCCTGGACTGGAACAGTCGCGCTTTGTCGCAGGCGGTTTCCAACTGGTACGAGGAAAACATCCCACTGGATGGATCGTGCCTGTTGATCGATGTTTCAGATCAGGGCTTGCAGCTGCGCCCAGAGGGCCAAGGCGACACCAATGTGATTTACACCCAGCGCCCCCTGCCCGATGCGGCAGACCAGCCTGAGGCCTGGCGCGTGTCGCTACGGGTAGCGAGCGATCTGCAAAACCGGGACGTGGATCTGCTGCAACGGATCAGATCCGCGACCTCGGTTCTGGCCTTGCAACAGGCCTTGATCGCACCCGCAGATGCAGAGCCCTGGATTGCCGATGACAGTCTTCAAACTGTGGTGGCACCGTTTCTGTTGAACACGATGCAGGGTCCGGCGCGAGAAATGGCGCTGGCCGAAATGAGCCGGGTTCTGATTAGGGGCGGCAGCGTTGAAACCCTGGTTCTGGCGACGGATGAGCCCTTGAGCGAGGCGCAGATTACTTGTCAGGGCCACAGTTGCAGCGCCTTCCCACAAGAAAGCGATCTTGCAGGTATTCTCCTGGCGGCTGGCTTTCACGGCATCTCTTTGCGCCCGCTGCTGGAGCGGCCTTACATGATCGTGAACGGGGTTGAATTGCGTGCCTTTGCTCTGCGGGCCCATACCGGCACCAAAGGGGTCTGTCTCGAACAGGGCGATGCGGCTATCTATCTGGGCCCCTGGGCAGAGGTGCAGGATGACGACGGCCACAGCTATCCACGCGGTATTCGAATGGCCGTCTGTGCCAAGACCGCCGCAGTTTTGCAACGCCCGCCCTATGCCGGCAGTTTCGAAATTATCCAAGCCTATGACCGCCCGCCCCTGGATAAGGCAGCAGTGTTCGACTGCAGCCGCGATGTACGCCGTCCCGTGGCGGAAACCAAGGGACGTGTCGTGGCGGCTGCACCACCGCCCGATTCCGCCTGCGCCGGAGAAGACTGTGGCTGCTGATCTCTTTCATTCATAAGGATATATTCATGTTGAACGCATTGGTTCTTTGCACGGGTAATTCGGCCCGTTCAATCCTTCTCGAAGCGATCTTGCGGGACCGAAGCAGGGGCAGAATAACAACCCATTCTGCTGGGTCGCATCCGGCAGGCCGGGTCCACCCCGAAGCTCTGGCGCTGCTCAATCGCAAAGGTCATGCAACCAAAGGTCTGCGCTCCAAAAGCTGGGATGAGTTTGGCCAGGCCGGGGCAGTGCAAATGGGGCTGGTGATCACTGTTTGCGGCAATGCTGCCGAGGCGGGATGTCCAATCTGGCCCGGAAACCCGGTGACTGCGCATTGGGGGGTTGCAGATCCGGCCTTTGACGGTCCGCGTGCAGCGGTCGCCACTGCATTCGAACAGGCCTACGCACAACTCTATGACTGCGCTGACCGTTTGATATGTGCCGATATTTCGTTTGACGACACCGCGTCCCTACAACAGCTTGTGACACAAATCGTGCCGCCGCAGCTGGTTCTGGTATAGCCCGTGAGCCAGATTTTTTCAGCGCATGAAATGCTCGAACGGTTGGTGGCCTTTCCCACGGTCTCCAAAAGCAGCAACCGGGATCTCATTGATTTCGTACAAGACTACCTGCAAGGCCATGGTGTTCCGGTCACCGTTTTGCCAAATGGAAAAGGTGACAAAGCGGCATTGCTGGCGACACTTGGCCCGGTTGGACCCGGTGGTGTGGTGCTGTCCGGGCACTCCGATGTTGTGCCTGTCGAAGGCCAAGACTGGAGCAGCGACCCCTGGAGGCTGCGCGCGCGCGATGGGCGTTTGTTTGGGCGCGGAGCCTGCGACATGAAGGGGTTCTGCGCCGCAGCCCTTGCCATGGTGCCCCAGTTTCAGGCCGCTGGTTTAAAGCGTCCCATCCATATTGCCATCAGCTACGACGAAGAAATCGGCTGTTTC
The DNA here is from genome assembly GCA_015665415.1 of Roseobacter sp. GTDB lineage: Bacteria > Pseudomonadota > Alphaproteobacteria > Rhodobacterales > Rhodobacteraceae > Pseudophaeobacter. Next base: position 1,246 of record JADFAE010000030.1, on the reverse strand, counting down.
GGGGTTCAGCCCTTGATTGATTATCTGACCAAAACCCTGCCGCACCCCGAAGCGGTCATTGTCGGAGAACCCTCTGAAATGACAGTTCTCAATGCGCATAAGGGCACCTGGTCGCTGGTCACCCGGGTCACTGGCTATGAGGTGCATTCCTCCATTTGCCATACCGGAGTTTCGGCGGTGATGGCTGCGGCGCGTCTGGTAACCTGGCTCGAAGACAGGATGTTGGAAAATGCAAAAAATGCCTTGCCAGTGGGCCCCGCATCAGGGTTTGCGCCGCCCTATACCACCCTGCATGTCGGGCGCATCAAGGGCGGGAGCTCAGGCAATATCACTGCCGGTTATTGCAGCTTTCCGGTCGATATCCGGGTGATGCCGGGTGAAGACATGGATCAGTGGCTGCAGCTCTATTTGGATCATGTCTCTCAGATGCAGGCCAAGCTGCGCAAAGTGCGCCCAGAGGCCAGTATTTCCGTGGCAATCAACGCCCGGGTCGCGGGTCTCACCGCCGAAGTGGATGGCCCGGCGGAGGCATTGGTCAAACAACTGACCGGGGATCACATCAGCAGGCAAGCTGGGTTTGGCAGCGAGGCGGGCTTGTTTCAGGAGGCTGGTTTTTCCACCACCATCTGCGGGCCGGGGTCGATGGAACAGGCCCATCAACCGGATGAATTCATCAGTCTTGACCAATTGGATCACTGCACGGCCTTCATGCGTGGCCTCAGCGAAAGACTATCGGCCTAGCAAAACAAACGTAACTTTCCGATCTGGATCTACCCGCTGGATCAACACATTTACAGCTCCGGTACACCCGCCGGAAGACCGACTTGGAGAACACAATGTTTCACTCGCGCCGCGCCGTATTTCTTATGGCAATTGTCAGCAGTTTTCTGGCCGGGCTGACCCCAGCTCAATTGGCCGCGGACACGGACATTCGTCTCACCGGGTCCAGCACCATCGCACCGGTGATGCTGGAAATCTCAAAGCGGTTTGAACAGAATGGCGACAAGCCGCGCGTTTTTATCGAGACCGGAGGCAGCAGCAAGGGGATTGCGGATCTACGCAAGGGGTTGAGCAATATCGCCATGGTGTCGCGCCCGCTGAAACTCAGTGAGGCGGATCTGATGGCCCATGTTATTGCGCGCGATGGCATCGCTGCCCTAGTCCATGCAGAAAACTCTGTTGAGGAGATCTCGCAACAGGACCTGCGCGGGATCTTTACCGGTGAAATCACCTCCTGGGCCCAATT